>NZ_JBHZSP010000004.1:0-294237 GCF_043643765.1 Marinomonas posidonica
CCTGAGTCCGATAGCGTATCGAAATCAGGCCTTGAAAGCCGCTTAGAACAGAGTCCAACTTTATGGGGTCAGTTCACATCGTGATTCGAAGGACAGGCTTTTTGTTATATCTACGAATGAATTAGTGTTGCTCTGCCGTTTGCAGGGCTTTCATTTCATCATGGCACTCTTTCATACGTACTTTGACTCGTTGCAAAGTCACTTCACAGTTTTGTGGTTGTGGTTTTTCCAAGGCCGTGTCAACTTCATCCAGCACCTTGTCTTCCACTTCTTCCAGTTGATCAACATAAGTAAAGGCTTTGTTGTCCGATAATTTTGCCATCAACTTGGTGTAAGTTTGACGGGCTTTTACTAGATTATCCGTATCCAACTCGGCATGGCCTTGTTCGGCAATAGCAAAGGGCTGAAGGTCATCAACGGCTTCGCGTTTGGCGTCTATCATACGATTAAAAAAAGCTTGATAGCGCGCGCCTTGAAGTTTGTCTTTCGCTTCTTGGTAGAACTCAATACCACCCTGCATGACTTGAATAATATCGGCAATGTGTTTGCTCTGTGTCGTTTGGGTTTGCATGTTTTCCTCCTTTTTGCGTTTCGAATTCAATCTCTAACGTTTTCTATGGTTGAGGATGGAGAATGAAAAAACAACCGTACCGATTAGGTTGCACTGAGGTTGCATCTTTACTGCATAAAATTGAAACCTGCTTTTGACCATCACAGACCTAATCTGCCACTGTTTATTCGTCTCAAAAGCAGAGTACAATAGCGACCTTTCAATTTTCATGGGAACGAAAATGTATACCTCAGACCGCCAAGTAGGATTCTATAAAATCGCCATCATTTTAGGCTTGTTGTCAGCGATTGGCCCCTTTGCCATTGATATGTATCTACCTGCCTTGCCGCAAATCAGTCAGTTTTTCACGGTAGGGGTGGCTGAGGTGCAATTCAGTTTGACGGTTTTTCTCATTGCGCAGAGTGTGTCACAACTTTTCTATGGGCCGTTGTCAGATAAATTTGGTCGAAAGCCTCCCTTGTTCATTGGTATGGGGATTTTCTTTCTCGCCACACTTGGCTGTATTTTTGCTTCGTCTTTAGATGAGTTAATCGTCTATCGTTTCTTGCAAGGTATCGGGGCTGCCGCCGGTGTCGTCATTGCTCGGGCCATTGTTCGCGACATGTATACTGGGGTGATGGCGACAAAATTGATGTCTTTGCTCATGCTGGTATTCGGGGTTTCTCCGATTCTCGCGCCTCTGGTTGGTAGTACCATTCTGACCTTCACAGATTGGCGTGGCATTTTTGTTTTGGTCGCCATTTGTGCCGGTCTGGGCTTGTTATTGATTCAATTTGGGTTACGCGAAAGTCAGTCTTTAGAAGAGCGCCACCACACTCGCTCACAAGGCAGCAGCTTAAAAGCCTATATGACCCTGTTAAAAGACAATCACTACATGGGGTTGGTGTTTGCCGGTAGTTTCGCATTGGCCAATTTCTTTATTTATCTGGCCAACTCACCTTTTGTACTGATCGAACATTATGGCCTCAATGAAACCCAGTACGGTTTAGCCTTTGGGTTAAACGCCATGTGCTTTTTCTTCGCCGCTCAATTTAATGGTCGCCTATGCTCACGTTATGGCATTGAAAGTGTGATTAGGGCTGGTAAGTGGATTGGTGCTATTGCTATGTGTTGTATGAGCAGCCTATATCTGATTGGCTTCGATTCTTTGTATTTGTTTATGGGATGTTATCTGATCGCCAGTGCAGGAGTCGGCTTAGTGATACCCACCACCTCGATTCTTGCCATGGAAAACCACGGCCGTATTGCTGGCACTGCATCAGCTTTATTAGGTACGATGCAAATCGCCATTGGCCCCATTTTTATTGCCGTTTTAAGCCCATTTATGGACAAAACACCTTTGCCTATGGTGCTGGGCATGACCTGTTGCTCGTTGATTGCTTTATTATTCGTCACCTTCACCTTATCGAGAAAAATACCTTTCGCTAAGGCGTAAATTTGTTATAAAGAAAGTCCGACAACGTCATAATAAAAAGCGGAGGAGCTGATGTCACAGCATCATACTGGTTCTTGTTTATGTGGGCAGGTGAGTTATAAGCTAATAGGAGAATTTAAGAAGTTTTTCTTGTGTCATTGTAGTCGTTGCCGCAAAACCTCAGGCACCTCACACTGTGCGAACTTGTTTGCGCCGGGTGCGGAATTAACATGGGTAAGCGGCGCAGACAACATACACTTTTATCGTCATCCAGACAGTAACTTTGCACGTGCTTTTTGCCAAACTTGCGGTTCCAATGTGCCAATTGATGCCAAAGCTCGCGGTTTGGTTGTGGTGCCCGCTGGTAGCCTAGATTCCGATTTAGACATAAAAGCCCAAGCCAATATATTCATGGGCAGCAAGGGCAACTGGGATGATAACCTTAACCAGGCGCCTTGCTTTGACGCCATGCCAAGCTAACGCAGTGGTGCTTTAAAGCCGTGCCAATTTCTGCGCGGCAGCGAGCAAAGTCGTTTCATCTTTAGCAAAACATAAACGAATGAGCCGTTGTTCTGTTGGTGGGTTCTGATAGAAAACACTGACAGGAATGGCGGCGACGCCAACCTCTTTCACCAAGTACTGGCAAAACGCCACATCGTCTAGGTCGCTAATCTCGCTGTAATCCAATAATTGGAAATAGGTGCCTTGGCAAGGTAGCAGGCGAAAACGACTGGAAGCCAAGGACTCACGCAAGACATCACGTTTGGCTTGATAGAAGGGCGATAGTTCAGCACTGGCTGTTGGAGTACTCAGTAAATGCTCGCCAATCGCGTGCTGTAGTGGTGTAGCAGTACTGAAAGTGATGTATTGATGCAGCTTTCTCAGTTCGCGGGTGATGGCTTCTGGAGCTACCACATAACCCACTTTCCAACCCGTTAAATGGAAGCTTTTACCAAAAGACGACACCACCATACTACGTTCAGCCAATTGATGGTGACGATGCACACTCACACTTTGAGTTTGATAGTGAATAAACTCGTACACTTCGTCGGATAAGACATAAATGTCTCTGTCTTTTATCGCTTGCCAAAGTTGTTCTAAGTCGTCATCTTGCCAACAGGTTCCAGTGGGGTTATGTGGCGTATTGATTATCACCAAACGAGTTTTATCTGTTATCAATGAAGCAAACTCAGACCAATCCGGTCGAAAGTCTGGTGCTTTCAACACCACACGCTTACATGCCCCTCCTGCTAATGAAACCGCTGGCTCATAGAGATCATAAGCTGGGTCAAATAGGATGACTTCATCACCCGCATTCACTAAGGCAGTAATACCATCAAAAATGGCTTCCGATGCGCCACTGGTGACTGTGATTTCAGTATCGGCATTGACCTGACGATTGTAATGGCGAGCAATAAGGCCTTGAATCGCTTCGCGCAATACAGGCAAGCCTGTCATTGGGGCATACTGATTATTACCATGCAAGATAGCGTGAGAAGCTCGCTCCAATAATGTTTGGTCTGCCGAAAAATCGGGAAAACCCTGTGACAAATTAATCGCGCCATATTGCGCCGCAAGGGACGACATTTGCGTAAAAATGGTGGTGCCAACTTGCGGCAATTTAGAAGTCAAAGTCACGATGACAGCCTTAAAAAAATAGTGATAAGCGATACGTTAAAAGACCGACACAAGCAGGGTCAACCTTTCTTTTACAATATGCTATAAATGCCTAAATTGAGGCAAAAAAAAGCCAAGACACTTGGCCTTGGCTTTCACTTGCAAACTAGTTTACTAGCCGAATTAACTTGCTTGTAAGCTTGGGTAATCTGTATAACCTTCCGCACCGGGTGTGTAGAAAGTATCAGGATTCGGTTGGTTCAATTCTGCGCCTTGCTTAACACGAGAAACAAAATCTGGATTCGCCAAAATCCCCGTACCAAAGGCCACACTGTCCGCCTGCTTGTCAGCAATGACTTGTGTTGCTTCTTCTGGAGTGTAGCCCATGTTCACCATCAAGTGACCTTCGTACACCTCACGCACAGCAGGCACAACATCCGCTTGCTGTAGACCAAAGAAATCCGCACGCATCAAGTGTAAGTAAGCCAAATTGTAACGATTCAATGCTTTAGCAAGGTAGGTCACCAAACCAACAGGGTCACTGTCTTTCATACTTTGGAAGCTGTTCAAAGGCGATAAACGCACACCTACACGACCGCTGCCCATCACATCCGTTACCGCATCCAAGACTTCCATCAAGAAACGCGCACGATTTTCAAAGGAACCACCGTATTCATCATCACGCTGGTTGGCACTGTCTCTTAAGAATTGATCAATCAAATAGCCATTAGCCGCATGCACTTCCACGCCATCAAAACCGGCTTCTTTGGCATTGATCGCAGCCTGTTTGAAGTCTTGCACTATGTCTGCAATTTCCGCTTTCGTAAGAGCTCTTGGCACTGTGTAAGCTTTTTTACCTTCAGGGGTGTGAGTATCGCCTTCAATGGCAATAGCGCTTGGTGCCACCGCTTCTTTACCACCATTCAATAGAGGGTGCGCAGCACGGCCCGCATGCCAGATCTGCATAAAAATACGACCATCGGCTTTGTGAACCGCTTCGGTTGTCAGCTTCCAGCCTTGAACTTGTTCAGCCGAATAAACACCGGGATCGTTACCGAACGCCGACGTACCTTCACTGACCATAGTACACTCCGTAATCACTAAGCCAGTTGCAGCACGCTGTGAATAGTATTCTGCCATCAGCTCGTTCGGCTGATGTTCTGGGGCACGACAACGAGTTAACGGTGCCATGGCAAAACGGTTCGGTAGTTCTAAATCACCCAGTTTGACTGAGTTAAAAAGCGGATTCTCGGTACTCATGTTGGTCTCCAAAAGAATATGTTTGATATCAAAGATAGCTAGTTAGTGTGGCTAAGTAGTGGGATTTCAATCGTTTGCACGCTATTTACTGAATTGATATTGGTGGCGGCTATTTAGGATTGGGGCTAGCGACTTGAGTCTTATCGATAGGTTTGCCACCACTTTAGGATCAAATGACGTCACCTTGGAGACTAGGTGCTTTGTGTTGGAAACTTCATCTCATACATGGCCTTGTCTGCCCGAAGAAGTAATTTTTCCAATGATTCGCCAGGTTGAATAATACTCTGACCGAAACTAAATTGAATTTCTTCTAATTGCCCTTGAAGCACAACCGAGAGTGGCGTTTTAGAGGTCTGTAAACTGTGCCAAATTGATTCTAATTTTCCATCTGCTACTTTTGCTAAAATCAAAAATTCATCGCCGCCCCAGCGTCCCACTATCCCCATGCCGCCAACTAACGTGGAAAGATGGCTGGCAATCTCCTGTAATACCTCGTCGCCAGCCAAATGACCAAATCGATCATTGATGGATTTAAATTGGTTCACATCAATGTTGATTAGACCGAAACTCTCATTATGAACTTCCCATTCCGTCATATAGAGATTCATTTGCTCATTAAAACCACGACGGTTGAGCAAACCCGTTAACACATCACAAGATGACAAGCGCTCTAATTCAGCGGTTCGAGTGGCTACTTTTTGCTCTAACTTATTCTGTTGATCAAGCAAGGCTTTAGACATTTTCTGGTACTGTTGTACTAAACGCTTAATTTCCGCACCAGCAAAGCGCCCACATGGCTTAACTTGATGATGTTGAGCCAACGTTTGGATTGATGTATCTAACACTTTGAGTGGACGAGTGACCACAAAGGAAATCATTATATAAAACAATGCCAATGAACAAGCTAAACTAATCAATGAAATGATTAAGATATTTAAAAACTCTTCGAGCGGTAGAAAGCGATCAATGTCGATAAAATTAACCTGATACCAATCAATCTCTGGAATATAGATTACGCTGGCAAGTTGACGAACACCATGGCGATAAACAAACGTCATTTGCACTTGATTCGGATCTTGTTTGGCGGCCGCGTAGTGACGTTTTAAGCTCTGTTGAGAATCGTCATCATCTAATAAGTGAAAAACTTGTTTTTTATCCAAGGTTTGCTTTGTAATTGAGGCGTAATCAATCAAGGATGCCTGTTGGTATAACTGGATTGCCCCTTTATAATTGGTAAAAACAATGGCTGAATAAATATCTTGCTTTTCGACCATTTGTCTCAAAAAATCTTTTAAATTCAGTCCAGTACCCACCACTCCGAGTATTTGCTCACCATCGCGAATCAAAATATCACTCCAAAGTTTTATGACCCCTAACTCAACATCTGGATTCACATTCAAATGGATATCAAGTTGCTTTTCAACGAGACTGTAAAACCAAGCATCAGAGGCTTTATTTGGATCTAAAGTGTACCGATAAAAATCATGTTTAGTCATCACTTCGCCTTTGCGACTAACTTGCTCATCGCTGTAGTAGTAACGATCGTTTTTGGTTAACGCAATGAAATAAGAACGGTCAGAAAAGTAGGGGCGAAATTGTTCTGTTGCTTTAAATGCTTGTTGTTTTAACAAGAGATTATCAGGATTCTTAGCCCACTCTTTTAACGGAACCAGCTGTGCAAAATCTTGAGAGAGCTTTACCTCTTGAATGAGAGGCAGTAAGGTTCTTACTTTATCGAATCGTAACTGCTTTTCAGCATAACGTTCTATCCAACTGACAACGATATCTTCCACGACCACTCTCATGGAAGTCCAAGCCAGAAACCCAACGGGGATAAATACCAGTAACGCGGCAATGAGCAATCGGGCTTTAATCGTCATAAGGTTTCAGTATGCTATGAACAGGGGGTTTAACATTAAACCGTATGAAAACAGATACACAATGCCAAAAAGCCCGATAAAATATTATTTTATGTAACCTGAATCACCACACGAGCAAACTGATTAAATGAGCCATTGCAACAAACCACCAACAGTACGACACCCGCCTATTATGGAGCCGAAGGTGTTTCGACGCTTGCTGTTACTGGCTTGTGTTAGCTTTATGCTGGTTTGGTTAATTGATGAAAGCAGTGGCATCATTTCTCAATATGATGCAACCGCCTACCCTATTTGCATTGGTTCTTTCGCAGTGATTTATGTGGCTAGCCGCTACGCTTCTCATTCACATCAAAATAATCTCCATTTGCTGACCTACCTGATCGTGGCAGGCTACCTAATCAGCACCAGCATTTGGCATCACATCGGCAGTAATGCCTTGTTTTCTAACGCAGCACAATGGCTAGGACTCAATTACGTCATCGCTTACTTATTTCTAGAAGTAAAACGTGCTGCATCTACCACTATAATCGTCTTAGCTGCCACTCTCATTGGTCACTATGTGGTACTCATTCAAAATCATGGATTGGAAGATACGATGGGCGTGGTATTGAATATCGCAGTTGCTCATATTGTTTACATTGTTTTGCTATGGACGGTTGTAAGATTAAGAGTAAAAGCGGCACAGGCCAATTCACGTATTAACCTGCTGGAAAATTATGCTTATGTAGACTTACTGACAGGTATTTTGAACCGTAGGGGCATAGAAAGAGTCTTTGATGAATTGGGCATTGATCAGATTGAAAAAGACTCTCAACGATATGCTCTGATGATTATAGACATTGATTATTTTAAACAAGTAAACGATCAGTTTGGTCATGCGATGGGCGATAAAGTCCTCGCCAAAGTTGCCGCTAAATTAAATCGAGCCATCCGTCCAGAAGACGTCATTGGCCGCTGGGGAGGCGAAGAGTTTGTGGTCTTAACATTGAACCGTAACCCCCAAGAAGTGTTAGCATTGGCGGAACAATTACGACTTGGAATTAGTCAGTTATCATTGGATGATGTATCTGGCATAACAGTTAGCATTGGTATTGGCTTCTCAAACCTAGCCAAAACACGACAAGAAGTGTTCAATATTGCGGACAGTAATCTGTACGAAGCCAAACAGTCTGGCCGTGATAGCGTACGTTGCAGTATCTAATTATCTACTGATACACATTTAATTACATAAAACTTACGATCGATGCTACCATGTAGAAAAGAATGAGAGCCGATTATAAGGCGAAAGGAATAACGATGTTCAGAAGTAATGTTGATGTTGAAATCTTAGAAGCCAACTCAGACCGTGAATGCACCTTCTACGCTGACTATTTGGTTCAGCAAATTCGCAGCACTGCCACCAAAAACCTTCAAGGAAGAACGGTAGAAGAGCGAATTAAAAACATCAATACCGAGCTAGATTTACTGATCCGTAAAAAGAAAGCCCCTAAGAACTTTGCAACGCAAATGACCACAGCCTTTGCTGCGACTCAACTGCCGCACAGTTATTTTCGCTGGATAGACAAACTCGATAGCCGCTTATGCCATTGGCTTTGGTGTTACTTAAAAAAACACACCTTAGACAAAGATCAAGAATACGCAGATCAAGGCATCCATCGCTCGCTTAAACGCCTTTCAAGCCAGCCTTTTTTAATCGAAAAAGACAGTAACGCAGATCGCCACACAGACATCTTGAATGCGTTTTATCATAGTGAACTAGACGCAAAGCAGCAACAGGATCTGCTCGATTCCCTAAAAAGCATGTGGTTTGAAATTGAAGAAGACTCCTCTGTTACGTCTTGGCTGGAAGACAATAATGTTGCTCAATGGCAATGGGCCTATTCGTATCTGCAGAATGTAAAAACTCGTCCACTTCCACTTGCTTGGACCAGCCATAAAGACAGTGAGAAACGAGACATTGTTATTGCGACAATTGATTTATCGAACAACCAAGACCGCAAAGCCTTACTAATTGATAAGATGAAAAAGGCGTGGAGCCAGAAGAAATTCCGCGAAAAATCGAATGGTAAAAAACCTTACAGCATCAGCATGACACAAAATACAAAGCAAAAGCTGAATGCCCTAGCGGAAGAGAATGAGTTAAAAATCAATGAAATGGTTGAGCAACTCATTCAGAACGAATACCAACGACGTAATCCATCTGCCTAAGCCTCTCAGCGATTTCCTATACAGAGCAACTACCTCGTAACGCAAACTGCGTTACGAGGTAGTTGCTGGTACTCTGAGTCTATTTAAGCTGTGTGTTTTTTAAACAAAAGATTGCACTCTGACGACACTTCGCTATAATCGCGCCTCGTATTTGACCGCTGGGTCAATTCGTATTGACCATTAAGTCAATTCATTCTTAACCGATTTGGGTTCCCTCACCCCAATAAAACGAAAAAGGTACAATATGAGCACATTTACCCCCGAGCAGCAGGGCAAAGCCCTAGGCTACCTCGCCATGTTCCATTTACTGGTCATTGCATCAAGCAACTATCTAGTACAGATTCCGTTTACCCTATTTGGCTTCCATACCACTTGGGGCGCATTTACCTTCCCTTTAATCTTCGTGGCTACCGATTTAACCGTTAGGATTTTTGGTGCTCAGCTTGCCCGTCGCATCATTTTTACGGTCATGATTCCATCCCTGATCATTTCCTACGTGCTGTCTGTTCTCTTTGCCCAAGGGGCATTCCAAGGCTTCGCCGCTTTATTAAATTTCGACACTTTCGTGGCGCGCATTGCCTTTGCCAGCTTGATGGCTTATTTACTTGGTCAGGCGTTAGACATTCAGGTTTTTAATCGACTGCGCCAATTGAAACAATGGTGGGTTGCACCAATGGCTTCAACCTTGGTCGGAAACGGACTGGATACGTTGGCTTTTTTTGGCATCGCTTTCTATCGCAGTCCAGATGACTTCATGGCCACCCATTGGCCTGAAATCGCTATGGTAGACTTTACTTTTAAGTTGATCATTAGCTTAGGTTTATTCGTGCCAATGTACGGTGTGCTGCTTAATTTCCTAGCAAAGAAATTAACACAGATTCAACCAAATTTTAGCTTGGCAAACCCTGCGAGATGATGAAAAAAGGCCTATTTCATCGAAATAGGCCTTTGAATATAAAGGAGAATAATGCCTTAGTCGTTATTCAAGGGGATTAATAACTGTATTTAAGGCCTAAACGATAGCGAGGACGCCATTTATCATTTGCGCTAACTTCTTCGCCATTAAAACGATAAGTCTCACCAGACTTATAAGGCTTCAAGCCAAATTCCACAAACGGATTCCAGCCATTCTTGAGTCCCGTATATTCACCTTTAAAGTTCACATCGGAAAACCAAGACGACTTATCTTCCCAACGAGGTCCTGAGGCTTCTGGATTAAATGTGTAGTCTATCGCAGAACTTAGAGACCAATTCTCAACACCTTTATAACCGGCTGAAAAAGTCCAACGGTTATAATGAGAATTGTCATAACCCACTTTGGTTTCGTAATTATAGCGATGTCTAAAACCAACAGACCAATCACTGCTTACCTTGTAACCAAAACTAAAATTAAACTGATGGCTTAATTTGTTCGAACCTGATTCCCATTTATATTGAGGAGTAAAAGTAACAGCGTCAGATAACTTCATACGATAGCTGATATTGCTCTGCTGACCGTTACCTGATAGCTCTCCAAAAGCATGTTCGTTATTACTCTTCCATTTCGCCTCAACACCAAAGCCAATGCCATTGGAAAAACGATGGCTGACTTCAATACGATCTGAATGACTGGCCGCCTGATCATCATACTCAGGCACAATCTCGTGCCTCATATTAATGCTTGTCGCATGAGCTGATACACACACCAATCCTGATAAAACTACACAAGATATAATTTTAACATCCATATAGAAACACCTTTTTATTATTATTGAACAGATATTTTAATATATACCTAAGATAATAAAATCGAAAGCATTTTTTGAATAAAAAATGATCAAATAGCTATCCAATAGAGGAAAAACTGCCGATTTAAACTCATCAATCTAAAAAATTAAGCTTCTAGATCAATGAATTAATGCACGGTGAAAATAACAAGAAGGGAGGTTAAATCTGATTCATTAACGCGGCTAAAACAACATTTCCTGACTTTGACACTCCAGTACTGAGACACAATTACGACCCGCAGCCTTGGATTGATAGAGCGCTTTGTCTGCACAACTTAACATTTCGTCAACGGAACATTGACCTGTCGCTTTATAAGCCACACCAATAGAAACCGTAAAATAAATTTTTTGATTGTCACCATTGAGCACCATACTGCGCTCCATTTTCACTCTTAAACGCTCGGCTTTTTGTATCGCTTCAGCTTGCGTCGCGGCTGGTAACAATACAATAAATTCCTCACCACCAATACGTGCAAGCACTTCCTCTTCGGCCAATACGCTACGACCACTCTCTGCTAGAGCCTGCAGTACTAAATCACCACTTTTGTGACCATATAAGTCATTCACCTGTTTAAAGTGATCCACATCGAGCATGATCAAAGCGATCGGTGAAGAAGTCGTGAGTGCGAGACTCAAAGCTTGCTCACACAATTCGAAGAAATAGCCTCGATTTACCAACCCAGTCAGATGATCGTAATACGCTCGTCGCTCAAGCTCTTCTTGTGCCCGAAAGTTTTCAATGGCAATGCTTGCTAAGTTACTAGCAAAATGTATGAGTTCCAGCTCTTTACTAGAGGGAGTAGATGGCATGGTCTTATAGATAGCAAAGGTCCCCAACAGAGAGCCCTTTGAAGAAATAATGGGATCTGACCAACAAGCGGAAATTCCCGCTAACGTCGCTAAACCATGGAACCTAGCCCAATATGGGTGACAAAACACATCTTCCACTATGACCCGCTGACGCAAAAACGCCGCCGTTCCACAAGAACCAACATTTAAGCCAATCTTTACCCCATCTATCGCTTGGTTATAGGCTTCAGGTAAATTCGGTGCGGCTCCCATTTTTAAGCATTGCGTCTGTGAATCAAATAACAAAACACTGCAAATCGCTTGTGGTATTTCATATTGAATTTGGCGTACCAGCATATGTAAGGTATCAATCAAAGCAGAACTTTTTGCCACCCGTTCTAGCATATTACTGCGAGCACTCAAGCGCTGCTCAGCAACACAGTAATTGGTAACGTCATTGAAGTACCAGAGTCGCTTATGGCCAACGATTGAAAAGCACAAATTGACGTGACAAGCCGCACCTTGCTTATCAAGTAGCTTTACTTGAATGTCTCGAATGGAATAGGGTAAGTCGGTTTCATCCAACCATGGCTCTATGACCTGAGAATAAAAATCAGACTGACCTGAAGCAAGATAGTACCAAGCACGGACGTCAGAAAGATCGGCTAAAACAAATCCAAATAAACGGTGGAAAGCTGAGTTAATGTATTCAATTGAACCACTATCAATACTGGACCAAAAAGCAGGAATGGGTGAGGAATCGACCAAAGTCTCCAGACGAAACAACTCATTTTCAGGGTGCGTCATAACAAATACCATGTGTACACTCGTGTGATCTAAATCCAAGGATCACGATTCCTACAAGTAATACGCAACCCCCTTTTCAATACAAGCAAAGAAGGAGGCTTTTTTGTATGGTTTTTGTACTAAATCAAAAACTAAGTAAAGAGAAACAGCTTAAACGCCGCAACGGTAGACATGATTCGAATTAACCATTTGAACTGAGTTGGCTGCACCTTTTTGAGAAATTGATAGCCAATGAAAGACCCGACTAATAAACCTGGAATCGCATACAAACTGGTTTCAGCACTGTTAACCGTAAGCAAGCCCAATCCAATGTAGAGAGGCAGTTTCAATAAATTGATAATGAAGAAAGCCCAAGCTCTTGTACTTACATAGGTATTTTTATCGAGTTTTTGCTCTAGTAGAAATAAGCTAAACAATGGTCCCGCCGCGTTAGCAATCATACTCACGACTCCACCAAAAAAACCCATAGAATAAGCTGCCCATGGGCGACGCATAAAAGATGCGGGTCGCACATCCAAATACAAGCCTAAGGCAATCATTGCAATGATAGTGAAACCTAGAAAACCAATAAACTGATCCGCATTAATGCTGGCCAAAAAATGACTGGCGATGATGACACCAATAAACGCCAAGGGTAAAAATCGCGCCAACACTGACCACGCGATCTTACTTTTATAACTCGATACCGCCATCAAATCCGTAAGGATGTACAAAGGTAATAATACCCCTAATGCTTCTGGACCTGGGAATGCAATCATGACAATCGGCAGCACTAAAAGCCCCATACCACCAACCGAAAATTTTGAAAAACCGGTTATTAATCCGGCGAGGAATAATACCGCTATGGATGTGTCCATATAAACCTCCTACACATCTGATCTAATCTGTCTTTAATGGGATTATGATAAGACAAAAAATGAAAAATAAATAATTTCGTTTTACTATTATAATGATATGAAAAGCTGATCATCTTGGTGAGTCTATGAAAATCGATCAAATTAAAGCCTTTATTGCAGTGGTAGAAACTGGCAGTTTTCGTTCTGCGGCTGAAGCCATCCATAAAACCCAGCCGAGTGTTAGTGCGGCCATTAAAGCTCTGGAAAGCCAATATGACATTACCTTGTTTGATCGCAACAGTTACCGCCCCGGCTTAACTGCGGAGGGGCATGCTTTTTTCAGACAATGCAAAAAACTCATGTCACAGGTAACGCAATTGGATTCCTTGGGACACGACTTGGCAAAAGGTGTCGCAACGCCACCACTGCACCTTTGTTTAAGCCAGATGAGCCTGGACCAAAACTGTATAGAGCGAGTTAAAGCCTTTCAGCAACACAACGCTGACGTCGACATAGATATCACAACAGATCATTTATACGGCTTGCAAGATAAACTCGCCAAAGGCAAATGTGACATTTCCATTGGCCCAAGATATGGCTTAGATGACCGTCATTCGTTTCTCGAACTCTATAAAATGGAAATGATTACGGTGATGAGCTCAAGTCTGCTTGAACAGCTTAACCTCACCACCAACAAGGTAAAACAAACGTCTCTGCAATCCATTCCACAGCTCCTCGTTATTAATACCGCCAGCGATGGTTCCAGCCATGGACACAGACACGTATTAACCACAGGGAAACGTTGGTACGTGAACGATTTTCAGGTTAAAAAAAGCTTGCTGCTAAATGGTATGGGTTGGGCGAGGATGCCAAAGCACATGATTCTTGCTGAATTAGAAAACGGGCAGTTAGTCCCTATTGAAGTCGACAATTTCATATCACGCAATCATGTGCCCATTTACATGGTACGACTGAGACAACAAACCCATCGCTTCCAAGTTAATTTATTCTGGGAAATGATGCGATCTTTTACGTCTAGATAAGATCTAAAAGATGTATTATCAAGGTGTTACATTCAAACCCCAATCATAATCTAGATAGACGATATCCAGATCGCCATTTTTCAAGGCCTGAATGGCCTGTGCGTCTAATGACAATTCAGCAGCATAATCCAACAAAAACGATGCTAAAGAAGCATAACCTGACCAACCTTTCTCGAAATCTTGTTTGTACCATTTGAAGATTGACGAGAGTTTCAACTCCCCCTTTTCTAGTCGATTACGACTAACATCAGATAAAAATAGGCGAGTTTGTTCATTGAGTTGAGTCTCTAATGTTTGCCCCTGATAGGCTTCAGCCCGTAACGCCGGGCAGCCAATGCTGGCACAATTGACCGCAAAATGAATACGTGGATCTTGGTAACGATCCGAGTCACGAATCATCTTATGCTCAATGTCATCCAAAGAAACCGTGTCACCCAGAAGAGGCGCGATGTCTTTTGACCAAGGCGAACGGAAGAGGCTTCCAAGATCTTTAATCGACTCAAGATCAGGCCATTCCGTCAGAATTAAAGCGACCGTCCAAGCATTATAAGCATTGATTAAGAACGCCAACTGCTCCTCACTTGACCAAGCGTCAAAGCGTGAACGTGACACATCAGACAAACGATCCAAGTAAGCGCTTAGACTCACTTGGTGTTCAGCAAAACCCGGATAATCGACCTGTGTCGCTTGTCCGCCCTGTAACACCCTCACATGCAGTTTGAGCAGTTGATCCCATTCCTTATGGTCAAAACCATCTTCTGCCGCGCTAAGCGTCTGACTGAAGAAACCAAACAGGATCGATGCCATCAACAACCAAATTTTCATTAGCCTAGCCTCGACGCCAGCTATGGTATTTCTCAAGCCAGCTCAATATTTTGGCTGGAGCATGCGCACGTTTCCATTCTCCAGCAGCATATTTATTGGCTTCCGCCCAAGTAGGATAAGTGTGAATGGTGCCCAAAATTTTATTCAATCCAAGACCGTGTTTCATGGCTAAGACAAATTCCGCCAACAAATCACCTGCGTGCTCACCAACAATGGTAACACCCAAAATTTTGTCTTTACCAGGCACCGTCAAAACCTTCACAAAACCCGTACGCGCCCCATCGGCAATGGCACGATCTAAATCATCTAAACCATAACGCACCACTTCGTAGGCCACACCTTTGGCCTTCGCTTCCTGCTCACTTAGACCTACACGCGCCACTTCTGGGTCAATGAAAGTCGTCCAAGGGATAACTCGGTAATCCACTCGAAAGCGTTTTAACGAACCGAACAAGGCATTGACTGCTGCATACCAAGCTTGATGCGCCGCCACATGAGTAAATTGATAGGGGCCCGCCACGTCACCTGCGGCATATATATTTGGGTACAGGGTTTCTAAATAATCGTTGGTGACAATGGTGCCTTTGGTTTCGATGCCCAGGTTTTCTAAACCATAGCCTTCTAATCTGGCTTCACGACCCACCGCACAAATCAGCTCGTCAAATTCAATTGCTCGCTCTTCCCCTTCATGCGCCACGACAATGCGCTTCACATCGCCATCACGCTGACAACGCAACGCCGTGTGAGACGTCAGAACCGACACGCCATCTTGACGTAAAGAAGCTTCCGCTAGATCAGAGACCTCTTCATCTTCTCGTGCCATTAAACGTTGAGAACGCTCAATTTGAATCACTTCAGACCCGAGTCTGGCAAAACTTTGCGCCAACTCACAACCAATTGGGCCACCACCAAGAATCACCAATCGCTTAGGAGGTGTATCGCGCTTAGATAAAGCTTCCCACAAGGTATCACTGGTCAAATACCCAACCTCTTCAAGGCCTTCTAATTTAGGAACAAATGGTCGAGCCCCAGTTGCTAACACAATACTGCGCGCGGTCATGCGTTGCGTACCGCCCTCGTTTAACTGAATTTCGACTGTCCAAGGGTCAATTAACTTGGCATAACCTTGAACCACATTCACCCCTAGCTCAGTGTAACGCTCCACACTGTCATGAGGTTCCACTTGGCGCACTACATCTTGAACTCGCGCCATCACCTGTTTAAACGAAAAGCTTGGTTCACTGCTCTGCAAACCATAGTGCTCAGCATGACGAATTTGGTTTGCTACCTTCGCGCTTTTGATCAATGCCTTACTCGGAATACAACCATAATTTAAGCAATCGCCGCCCATTTTGTGGGCTTCAATCAACGTCACTTTCGCCTTAACCGCAGCCGCAATGTAAGCACTTACCAATCCACCCGCACCCGCACCAATGACAATCATATTTTGGTCAAATGTCTTTGGCTTAGAGTAGCCCGCGTAAACTCGTCGCCCTTTTAACCAATTCAAGCTCTTTTTGGCAACCAAAGGAAACACACCCAAAAGCACAAATGACAACAACAATGAAGGCGATAAAATACCGGATAGACTGTCAATTTGACCCAATTGCGTGCCTGCGTTCACATACACCAGAGTCCCCGCAAACATGCCTAACTGGCTCACCCAGAAAAAGGTCAACGCACGGATACGTGTTAAACCCATCAATAAATTAATTAAGAAGAAAGGGAAAACTGGCACCAAACGTAGGGTAAAAAGATAAAACGCGCCCTCTTTTTCAATACCTTGGTTAATCGCCGCAAGACGATCACCAAACTTGGATTGCACCATCTCCTGCAACAAGTATCGGGATACTAAAAAAGCCAGCGTCGCACCGATGGAACTGGCAAAAGACACAATCAACAGCCCCCAGCCTAAGCCAAATAAGGCACCCGCTGCTAACGTCATGATGGCGGCGCCGGGCAAAGAAAGCGCTGTGACTAACACATACATTAATAGAAAAACGCCGCCCACTAGAATCGGGCTGGCACTGCGCCATTCTTCAAACTGTACCAAACCAGATTTTAAGCCAGACAGTGTTAACAACTGGTGCAAATCAAAATAAAAGAAGCCTGCCGCCAATAAGGCAATGAGCACCAATAAACCTATTTTCTTCATTCATAACCCCACAACACCCGATTAAGGTCGTTAATTTGATTCTATTATTAACAGATTAGACTGACTAAGGCTGACCATTCTTACAGAATAATAGAAAAACAATGAGAAAAGGAAATGAACGCTTGATTCGCCATGACAAAGACAGACGATCCTTGCCATGGCAGTAAGGCTCTCTTAATAGAGAAAGATTAGACGCTTGCGTTGATTCGATTGGCCAACAGACAGAACAACACCCCAAAAACGCAGACTAAAAGCACCAAGCCAACAATGCCAGGTAAACCAAATACAGTCATTAAAGCCGCATAACTTGGCGGTCCAATGGTCGCCCCTAGATTACCAAACTGAGCCAGCAGCCCATACCCTTGAGCTTGCTCCGCTGGATTACGCGCCAATGTTGGAATCATCGCCAGTGATGCACCAGGAATCATCCCTAAGCACAACACCATTGCCCCAAGTAAAATCGCAAACAACCACGGTGTATGTGCTGCAGCCAACAAACTAACGCTAGCCAATGCCACACCAAGATAAGCCATGAAAGCCACCCGTTGTGGTCGCATCAAATACTGAGCAATGGCCCCAGCGAGAAAGGTGCCCCCCGTGCTTAACAAGGGAAGAATCACCAACATGCTTTTATGCAAGGTTTTGTCTTCAATGAGACTTGGCACATAAGTTAAAACGGACACTAGAGTGCAGGTATAAAACAAAAAGACCAAGCTTGGTAACAGCGCTCTTGGATTCTGATAGATGCGTAACATTTGTGCCAGTACACTGCCTTGATTCAGTGCCACAGGTGGCAGAACCAATACGGGATTATTTTTCAAAATTAATAATAAAATCAAGCCCATGCCAGTGATCAAAAATCCGTGATTTAAGAACACTGCACTCAGTCCATGAGTATCTAAAATGTTCTTACCTAAGCCACCGCACACGGCAAATGCCACACCAAAAAAGGTACCCCAAATCCCCATCGTTAAAGACTTATGTTTAGGAGCGCTTAATTTCGCAATTAAAGTGGGCGCGGCGACCACAACACCCAACTGAGAAAAGCCTTCGAGCAAGCGGGTCACCAATAACACATTGAAAGGCGGCAACGTCGATTGGACAAACGACAAGACTCCACCTAATAGGAGCGCCCCGACTAGTACTCTCAAGTAGCCAAAGCGACTGGCGATCATGCCAGCTGATACACCAAAGATCAGTCCAGCAATACCCACCACAGAAAGCGACATCCCTGTTAAGGTTGCACCTTGTTGATAGTGTGCCAACAAGGCATCAAAGGATACGGAAAACTTGGCAAACTGCATCGCAGCCGACACCCCTGCCACCCACAACAAAATGACCTCTAACCACTGAGTTTTCGATACGGTAATGGGGGATTGGATCTTTGACATTCGATTTCCTATAAACAGAATCTGGGCAAATTGAAAATAATTGACCCTTTAGGCAACATTTACCGCACTATTTTAGTTCAAAGCTAGAAAAAAAAGTCAGATGAGGCTAGCTCATTATTGCAAAAAATAAGGAAAGGTAAGTTATCGACGACATACTTCTCACACGACTGAGTACGTCGTCCACACTTGGCTACGTCACTTAGACTCTTTGGGAAACTGCGTTCAACTCCGTCTTACGCAGCTCTTTCATACGTAAGCCAATGTTGCCCAAAATTAACATCAAGCCACCGATGATTTGATAAGCGGTTAAACCCATATCAAGGAATAGCCAATTGATGGCGGCGGCGAAGACAGGAAAAGACAGCTCGGCTAAGGTGGCAAGTTGTGCAGGAACAGTTTTTAGGCCTTGGTAATAGAACCACATGCCGATAAAACCGCTTAACAAGGCCATTAGAATCGCCAGGCCTAAATCTGAGAGCTGCATACTCACTAAGGTCTCTGTTTGTACTAACGCCAAGGGAGCCAACACCAATAAACCGGCCACAAAGCGCCCTGACATAATGGCATTCGCTGGCACATTTTTATGGGATAAATACTTACCACATACGGTTGCAGCACCCCAAGCCACGACAGCAATGAGGGTAAATCCGTAACCCTTTATGATGCTCAAACTATCATTTGAGTAATGCCATTGAGCATCGTCCAAATGGCGTAAGTCTGGCCACATCATTACAAAACTGCCAAGTAAAATGACCATCGCCCACTGCACAAACTGCCCTTCAATTCGCTCTTTGAGAAACCAAAACGCCAGCATAATAGCCACAATTGGTTGCAGCTTTTGCAATAAGATCACTACAGTTGGATTTAGGTATTGAAAGGCCTCGGTAAAGGCCAACGTACCAATAGCAGAGCCAACACCACCAATAAAAAACAAACAAGATAAGCTCACCCGCGACAAATGCCGATAGACATGACGATAGCGCCACAACATGGGTGCAATAAAAATAACCAGCGTAAGGTGTTCAATTAGAACAATTTGCAGAGTGCTATAACCCGCGCCCAGTAAAGGGTAACGAATCAAGGTATCCAATGCCCACGTGAAGCACGCGATCATGATAAAAAATGTTCCTGCCAT
The DNA here is from genome assembly GCF_043643765.1 of Marinomonas posidonica. Taxonomy (GTDB): domain Bacteria; phylum Pseudomonadota; class Gammaproteobacteria; order Pseudomonadales; family Marinomonadaceae; genus Marinomonas; species Marinomonas posidonica_A. Next base: position 19,698 of record NZ_JBHZSP010000004.1, read on the forward strand.
CTTTGCTTTCTCCAAAAAATAAGATGCACAGGGGTGATGAAACGGACTACACCAAGTTGCACGCCCAGCAAGCACGCAACAGCACAAAACCCTCCTATTAAGGAGGTTCTTTTGCCTTGGTCGATCTTCTATCATCCGGACTGTAACCGTCGGCTCTGGAATCACACCAGATCTGCTGACCTTAAAAGCCCATTAATGGCATTCAAGCGCTCGCGGGCTGTTTGAAAGCTCATCACTTTCAAATTCACCGCCGGTGGGGAATTTCGCCCCGCCCCGAAGTTCGATGTTTATGAAATTTACCTACCAACTTTAACCTTATCACTCTAGATAGGCAATATAGCTTCGCTATGATTAAGGAAAGCTCTGACTATTTCATGCTTTATAGGAGGAATTCACAAAATACAACTTTCAAGACTAGGGAAGTGCTTCATATTCCGCTACACTCGCCTCTCTATTAATAAGGATTTGGAATATCAATATGCCAACATCTTCAAAAAGCGGACTCATGCTTGCCTTCACGGCGTTCTTTCTTTGGGCCATTGCGCCTATTTATTTTAAAGAAATGTCGTTTGTTCCAGCGCAAGAAATCCTTGCTCATCGCGTTATTTGGTCCTGTATTTTGGTCTTTGTACTGATCTTCCTACTGAGATACAGCAAAGCACTCAAAACCGCTTTGACATCGAAAAAAATCATCCTGTCGATGCTCGCTTCCACCTTATTAATTGGCTTGAATTGGGGAACCTTTATCTGGGCAGTACAAAATAATCAAATGCTCAGCGCCAGCTTAGGTTATTACATCAATCCTTTGATCAGCATTCTGTTAGGAGTCATATTTTTCAAAGAGAAACTGGACCCCATTAGAAAAATCGCCGTTGTCTTGTGCTTTTGTGCCGTAGTGTTTGAGGTGTTCCAATTTGGCTCTCTACCATGGGTAGCGCTCGTCTTAGCCGTCACATTCGGCATCTATGGCCTAATACGCAAAAAAGCCGCGGTCGACAGCTTTACCGGTATGGCCATCGAAACCAGTTTCATGCTGCCCATTGCCATCATTTACCTGATTCTTAGCCCATCCCCAACCGCAAATTTACTGGAAAATACTGCCTCAGTAAATTGGTTATTGTTTATCTCAGGACCCGTGACTATGGTGCCATTGATGTGCTTTGCCGCCGCTGCAAACCGTGTCAGCATGACGACGTTAGGCTTCATGCAATACATTGGTCCAACAGGCATGTTTATCCTTGCGGTATTTGTGTATGACGAACCGCTCAGCACAGATAAACTCATTACCTTTGTTTTAATCTGGTCGGCTTTGGCCATGTTAATTTTTGACTCCATTCGCCGCCTACGTCACTCACGACGTAAGCCGATCCCGCCCGTTGAACCGATCTAAAGTAAAAACTCGATAGGCCGGTTTGCACTTGCCCTAGAAAGTAAAGTGTCAAGATTGCCCGCAGAGCGTCATTAACAAGGAAGCTCTGCGGTAACCTACATCCAACCCTGTGTATTCTATGAAAAGCCCCTATTGTTGTTTGAACTAGACATAGGAAATACATCATGACATCAATGTACAAAAAACCTTCGCGACCATTTTCTTTTCATTATCCGGTTTAGTGGTCATCTCAAGCTTTGCTTCAGCCATTCAGCATTTTTTGCAAGGTCAGAGCTTAACTCAAGTATTCATCAATATTATCAACGCCAACATCATCGCCATTGCAGTATTCGAACTGGCTATGGTCATTAAGGAAGGTGCGAATAAGTCTACTAAGACTCAGTCTTTCAGAGAAATCGTCAAATAAGGCGCGACTCTGAAGGAATGTAGGTACCTTTCAAAGAGTCGCAACGCAGTTGGACGTTTTCTCTGAAAGACCCGCAGGGCAAGGTCTAAAAGCCTGTATCCTTTGTTGAGCACCTCGACAATAGGCCAACTATTCACATTCGGTGCTCGCCTCGAATAACAGGCTTTTATCCACATGCTGAGGCAAGAGGACTTGTTCGCACCTTCCTTAACAAAGAGTATGGCAGTGGCAATGAGCACGACCTCATTGTGTTGCTGAGACGGACTTTGCCTCGGTTTATTGGTACGGTTTGCGTCGCTCTGTCATTAGAAGGCTTGATCATGGTGATTAAATACAGTCAATTAGATATGGTAGGCAATTTATATTACCCAGTTTTCATCGTTATTAGCGCAGGTATATTGCTGATTTGATTGGGTATTTTTTTGAAATATGCGCCTCGCGAAGGGTGGTTTTTTTGACCTTTTTTAGGGGCTAAATTTTTGTTTCTTTTTATCTCATTTAGCCCCACAATCGCGATCTCTTTTGCCATTAAACAGTCTCTATGAACATCATCTCTTTCGACGCGTTAAGAACGCTCCACTTACCGAATGTTCGCTACATAAAACCCGATGCCATGTACGATCATTTAGAAGAAATCAAACAAGCGGATTGGCTCTTGTTTCCACAGTATTGGCAATTAAATGCCTTAATCCATGGGCTTAAAAAGAGGATTTTTCCAAGCATTGCCTCTTATCAAATTGGACACGACAAGGTGGAAATGACACGGACCTTCCAAGCCGTCACACCACAACATCATCCAGAGACGTTGATTGCGGCTAATACGCCGTACGAAGCTGAAAAAATATGGCAAGACAAATTCACTCCTTTTGTGGCTAAAATTCCCCGTAGTAGCATGGGTAATGGGGTCTTTTTGATTGAAACTTATGCAGATTGGAAAGCTTATGTGGCGGTCACAGAGGTTCTTTATGTTCAAGAATATCTACCGATCGACAGAGACATGCGCATCATTTGGGTGGGCGATAGAATCGTTAATGGCTATTGGCGTTTACAATCGGAAAGAGGGTTTCACAACAATATCAGCCAAGGTGGGCAAGTTGAAATTGCCTTGATCCCAAAAGAAGCGCAAGACTTAGTGTGCTATTTGGCTCAGCACCTTGGCATCAATCACGCTGGTTTTGACATCGCTATGGTTGGGTCTACGCCGTATGTAATTGAGATAAATAGGATTTTTGGCAACCAAGGGGTAAAAGGTCTACAACATGACGTCAATAAAGAACTGCTAAGCTACCTCAATGAACAGCATCTTTTAAGCACCGTAAATTTGGTCACTCGAACCGATGCATCCTAGTGAAGATAGCGTCATTTTCCCATCAGGATTAAAGTATTCGCAATAGGCTGCGCAACTTGTGAATGTTCAGGTTTGGCTTTGACTAAACATTTTCTCAACGCCACAGAATAATCACTCGAAATTTTGTTAACACTATAGTGCTGACTGAGGTGCTTGATAAAGGTGTTTTTTTGACGATAGAAAAGATTCCACATCAGTTGCGCCTGAACTTTATTGCCTGCGTACATATCCAATAGTTTGGTCTTAATAACCGTATGCTTCAAATAGTATGCATAGAGGTTTAAGCCTTTGCGCATATCGTCGATTTGCGATTGAGAATACACCTCTACTTCAAGTGCAATTTTTTCATCGAGAAACTCCGTGAGCGCCAGGCAAGAGTTTATCTCATTCACTGACCCATTAGCTGATACGAAAACAGGTGAAAACAACAAACAAATAACAATAAGGCCCCGCTTACAGATGTTCATAGTATTGTCCCTTTTTATTATTATAGGAATAATAACTCGTACAACCACAGCTAAAGATTGACGGTCCCTAACCATCAGGCTAGTTTATAAAATTAAACATTCCACACAATATGCTAATGAATATGACTGAAGTCAATCAAAATAAACAGAGGAATAAAACAGGGAAATGTCTCTCAGATAAAAGAGAGCCGACTAATTCAAATAGAACAATTAGTTAATATGCTTTAACGCTTAACACCTTCTTTCTAACTAATTTCAGGAGCATTTTTATTCAAGCGCTTAGGGTGCTTTTCCCAGCGAACTTTGACTTCAAACTAGTACTTCGTATTCTTAAATACGAACATTGAAACTAAGTCATGTAAACTACGAAAGTAAATAAAAGAACGACATTGACCATTGAACAGAGCAAATTCATGACTAAACATACAGCCACATCTGCTGATGTCGCGGCCCTAGCTGGCGTATCTCAATCTACTGTTTCACGTAGCTTCGACTCGAATAGTCGAATTTCTGTGGCGACTCGGCAGCGTGTTTTTGCCGCCGCTGAACAGCTTGGCTATCAAATCAATAAAGCTGCGCAAACCATGATTAAAAAGCGTAGTGATCTTGTCGGTCTTGTCACAGCGGGATTGGAAGACCCCTTTCGTTCTGAATTCCTACATAAGCTGATCATCGAAGTACAAAACAGTGGGTTACGCCCTATGGTAATGGACGTGTCCAACCGAGAAACCATAGATGAAGACTTACATAGCTTGATGCAATATCAACTCAGCGGCGTCATTATCACCTCAGGAACCCCCAGTGAGAAGATAGGTAAAGCCTTTATCAAGCATGGAACACCTGTGGTGCTAGTTAATCGAACAGAGCACTCCGACGATGCAGACATTGTCAATCTAGACAATGCAACGGCTGGAGAAATGGCTGCAAAAGCCTTAATTAAAGCGGGAAAAAAACAGCTTATCGTAGTGCGCGCCAAAAACCCAAGTTTCAGCAGCATCATGCGCGTAAAAGGCTTTTTAAATCATCTACAGCCTTATCTTCAAAACGGACAGATTCATGCAAATGAAGTCTTTTGTGATACAGGTAATTACGACGGAGGTTATCACGTTGCCGAGCAAATACTGAACGCGACAAACCCAGCTGACGGTCTCTTTTTCTGTATGGATCATATTGCCTGTGGCTTCTTGGATGCGGCAAAGAAACGACTATCCACCAGTGAACTAATGTCTATTGGCATTATTGGCTGCGATGACGTTGCACTCGCACGCTACCAATCTTATGACCTTACGACTATTAGACAGCCAGCCGCTGACATGGCAAAAGCCAGTGTACAAACCTTGCTTAATCGATTGAAATACCCTTCATCTGCTCTAAAAAAGCAGACGATCACTGCGGAACTTATCTACCGTTCTACTCTAGCTGCACACTAAGAGACGTAATTCCCCCCATAAAGCAAATTAAATACATGGGGCATCTTATTACCTATTGACCTGAATAGAATTTTTATTCCAAATCGTTTTATTTTTGAAAATCACCTTTCACTATTAAGATTTGCCTAGTATGCTTACCTAGTTGTTCATACGTATGCACAACTATTAAAAACATCAGGAGGCAATATAAAAATGAAAAACTCTCCATATATCCTTAGCCTTGCTATCGCAACTGCAGCGACCTTCAGCGCCGCACCTGCGATGGCAAAAGGCAAGCTAAATGTTCTTTGTTCCACAGATACCGATTGGTGTAGCTTGATGGAAACAAGCTTTGAAGCAGAAACAGGTATTGATGTCTCTCTTATTCGTAAGAGCTCTGGCGAGGCCTACGCGCAGCTGCGTGCCGAAGCTAAAAATCCCAAAATTGATATTTGGTGGGGCGGAACAGGCGACCCACACCTACAAGCCGCAGCGGAAAAACTCACTCAAATTTACAAGCCCAAAGCCCTTCCAAATCTACGAGATTGGGCTCAGAATCAAGCTAAAGTCTCGGGCTACCGTACCGTTGGTGTTTATGCTGGCGCGCTGGGCTTTGGCTACAATGAAGACATTCTGAAATCCAAAGGATTACCAGCACCACAATGCTGGAAAGATCTAGCCAAGCCGATGTACAAAGGAGAAGTGCAAATTGCCAACCCAAACTCATCTGGAACTTCGTACACGGCTCTAGCAACCTTTGTACAAATGATGGGAGAGGATCAAGCTTTTGACTTCCTTGCTCAACTGCATAAAAACATTAACCAATATACAAAGTCCGGCTCGGCACCGATTAAAGCGGCGTCCAATGGCGAGACAGCTATCGGTATTACTTTTATTCACGACATCGTAAAACAAGTGAAAAAAGGCTACCCAGTCAAGGCCGTCGCACCTTGTGAAGGCACTGGCTATGAAGTAGGTTCAATGAGTATCGTCAAAGGTGCTCGCCATCTAAAAGAAGCCAAAGTTTGGGCCGAGTTTGCCTTACGCCCAGATATTCAAACCATGGCAGAAAAGGCCAATGCTTACCAAGTACCATCCAATAAGTCTGCGACAACGCCACCAGGCGCGCCAGACTTCGATACTCTAAAACTGATCGATTACGACTTTGCCAAGTACGGCTCTGCGGACACGCGCCAACATTTGCTGCAACGTTGGGATAATGAGATTAAATCCCTGCCACGTTAATCATTCAGACAAACCTTGTTTTTCCTGAGATCTGCTGGGCCTTAGCTCCCAGCAGAGACTCACGTTACTGTTTGGAGTATCGATCGTGAAACACTCTTTTATTCCGTGGCTGTTGCTCGGCTGGATCGGCTTTTTGCTGATGCCGTGGTATTTGCTCGAAGATGGCTTTTGGTCATTTGTCTGGTTAACCGACGGTTATCCTACTGATTTATATTATGCCCCTGCGATTCTGCAAGGCTTGCTCGGCGATAAGCTTTGGTTGCTGCCATTGGCTTTGCCTTTAGTTGCGCCTTTACGCCTGGTTCCTCTAACAAAGAATGATCCTAGATATAGCCGCTATTTAATCTATTCAGGTGCGTTTGGCTTGATTTATATGATGGGCCAAGGCTTCGCCATTGGCGTTAGTGGTTGGCAATTTGCGGGGCTGGAGTCCTTATTTGGCGAACTAGCATACCAACAATATGGTTTTGGCTACGGTGCCATGCTGTGTGGTTTGTCCTTCCTAATACTGCTAACCACTGGACTAGCTGCCACAGGCTTTTTGAAAGGTGATGTCTTTGTCGCAGGCAGTATTGGTTTGATCGTCGCGCTGGTTGGCTTATTTGTCTTTTTTCCTGTCAGCCAAGTATTAATCAGCGCCTTCATGAACAATGACGGCATGTTTGCGCCAACGGCGTTTTTCGGTAAGTTCTTTAGCGATAATATTTGGTCCTTGTCCTGTCTCAGCGGCGGCTACGCTTGCGGCACTGCGTGGAATTCCCTAACGCTGGCAACTCTGACTGCAACATTAACAACCTTGCTCGGTTTATCCTTTGCTCTGGTCGTTACCCGCACAGGCTTTCGCTGGAAAAGGTCCTTACGCCTGCTCACAGTATTGCCTATTATTACGCCTCCATTTGTTATTGGCTTAGCGTTAATTCTACTATTTGGACGCTCTGGCGTGGTGACCCAGTTCTTCGCCGATGTATTTAATATTGAACCAGGGCGCTGGCTTTACGGTATGCCTGGTGTGTTGCTGGCTCAAGTACTGTCTTTTACACCGATTTCCTTTTTGGTATTGATCGGTGTGGTGGAAGGCGTTAGTCCTTCGATGGAAGAAGCGTCCCAAACTTTGCGAGCAGATCGTTGGCGCACCTTTATCAAGGTGTCACTGCCCTTGATGCGTCCCGGCTTAGCCAATGCATTTTTGTTGGCCTTCATTGAAAGCTTGGCTGACTTTGGTAACCCAATGGTACTGGGTGGCGACTTTGACGTGCTTTCAACCGAGATATTTTTCGCCATTGTCGGTGCTCAAAATGACCAAGGTTATGCCGCGGTACTAGCCATACTCTTGCTGTTCTTTACTTTGAGTGCTTTTTTCCTTCAACGTCATTGGATCGGCAAAAAGTCCTATACCACGGTCACAGGGAAAGCGGATTCTGGTGCTTACATGGGCTTAAACCAAGGGATGAAATTAGCCTGCTACATGACCGCCTTACCTTGGGCTGCATTAACCATCGTCATTTACGGCATGATCATGTTTGGTGGTTTTGTACAAAACTGGGGTTACGACAACAGCTTTACCTTGCAACATTACCAAGACGCCTTTTCTGTCGGTTGGGGTGAGTTTGGTGTGATCTGGGAAGGCGCAGCATGGGATTCACTGTGGACGACGCTGAGCATTTCTGCCATCGCCGCGCCATTCACCGCCATCGTTGGCTTGCTCACAGCTTACTTATTAGTTCGACAGCAGTTCAAATGGAAAAACGCCTTTGAATTCGGCACCATGTTGAGTTTTGCGATTCCCGGCACCGTCATTGGCATCAGCTATATTCTTGCCTTTAACGTACCTCCTCTAGAGCTGACGGGGACTGGCGTGATTCTGATCATCTGTTTTGTTTTCCGTAATATGCCCGTTGGTGTACGTGGCGGTATTGCTGCTATGAGTCAGTTAGACAAGAGCTTAGACGAAGCTTCGCTGACGTTAGGTGCAAACAGCCTAATGACCTTTCGACGCGTCATACTGCCACTACTACGTCCGGCTATCATTGCGGCGTTGGTGTACAGCTTTGTGCGTGCCATTACGTCTGTCAGCGCAGTGATCTTTCTTGTCAGCGCCGATCACAATATGGCGACCTCTTACATCATAGGCTTAGTGGAAAACGGCGAATACGGCATTGCAATCGCTTACTGTAGCGTGCTGATTTTAGTCATGTTGACGGCCATTATCGCTATTAATTTATTTGTTGGGCAACGCCGCCTACGACGCACAGATTCGATTTCTCATTCTTCCAAATCATCGGCTACTTCAAGCCCTTCTCTTAAGGAGAAACACGCATGAGTCTCCACTACAAACCAGGCTCGGTGAGCTTCGAAAACGTCATTAAAACCTTTGGCAATGTCACTGCCATCGATAACGTATCGTTCACGATTGAACCGGGTAACCTTGTCACCTTATTAGGACCAAGTGGCTGTGGTAAAACCACCACGCTACGCATGCTCGCAGGATTAGAACACCCCACTTCCGGCCGTATTATGATAGGCAATAAAGACGTAACGCATCTTCCAGCAACAGATCGAGATGTCAGCATGGTATTTCAATCCTATGCCTTGTTTCCGCACATGACGGTGGCCGAAAACGTCGCCTATGGCCTAAACGCCAGTGGGGTCAATAAAATCGAAGCCAAGGAAAAGAGCGAAGAAGGGTTAGAACTTGTTGGCTTAGCAGGTTACGGACAACGTTACCCAAGTGAGTTATCCGGTGGGCAGCAACAACGTGTCGCTGTGGCACGCGCCTTGGTTCTAGAACCTGAAGTGCTGCTACTAGACGAACCGCTATCAAACCTAGATGCCAAATTACGTCGCCATGTTCGAGAAGAAATCCGTGAACTTCAGCAGAAAATCGGTTTAACCGCTGTTTATGTGACTCACGATCAAGAAGAAGCCCTCGCGGTTTCAGATCGCATTATCGTAATGAATCGCTCAGTCATTGCCCAAGAAGGCAGTCCGCGTGAACTCTACGAAGCGCCAGCTTCAAGCTTTATTGCCGACTTTATTGGTGATGCCAACCTTATCGAGGCGGACATCATTGCCACCGACGGACAGACCGCAGACGTTGCCGTCGGCGCACTGCGCTGCTCTTTACCACAACGGGATTTTAGCAAAGGCCGTGTACTGTTAGCAGTGCACCCAAGTTCCGTGCGTTTATCCATGCGAGACCAACAGTCCAAAGGGCTCATTGGCACCATTAAGCGAGCCACTTATTTAGGCAACCAAATGCAATACGATGTTGATTCCGAAGTCGGTAGTTTATTCGTCGTCGACTATCGTGTTGAACAAGCAATTCCCGTCGGTTCCGATGTGTCTATTGCGTTTTCAAATCGCGGTCTTGCATTAGTTAAGACGGCTTAGAGTGGAGTACAACTCATGTTTTTAGCTCATAACCTAATAGATCAAGCGGCTCTCGACCGATTTAACCAAGCCGAGAAGGTGATTAAAATCGCTGGTGCTCAAGCGTTAGAATATTTTCGAAATCGAGAAAAGTTAATCGTTGAAACCAAAATGGAACCACAAGACGTAGTCAGTATCGCTGACCGTAATGTGGAAGTGACGATCATCGAAAGCTTACAAGAACACTTTCCACAAGATGGCTTTCTTGGTGAAGAACAAGGCATTACCAAAGGCGACAACCAGTATTTGTGGGTGATTGACCCTATTGATGGCACCGCATGTTTCCTCAATGGTATGCATTCTTGGTGTATTTCTATCGCGCTCATGGTGAACGACAAAATTGCCTGCGGTCTGATCTTTGATCCAAACAGCAACGAGCTATTTAGTGCGGCGGCTGGTCAAGGCTGTTTTGTAAACGACAAAAAAGTCACAACACTAACCGTGAATTCGGTACAAGAAGGCGTGATGGGCTTAGGCACCTCGCATAGAGTTCCTGCGACCTTGTGCGTGAACTTCATCGATAAGCTGTTAAACAAGGGCGGTATGTTCATCCGTAATGGCTCAGGCGCTCTCATGCTGGCCTATGTCGCTGCAGGTCGCTTAATTGGCTACTACGAACCTCATATCAACTCATGGGACTGTTTAGCGGGTCTCATCATGGTGAGCGAAGCTGGCGGCGCAACCAATGACTTTTTGGCGGGCGAGGGTTTGCTCAAAGGTAATCCTTTACTCGTATCGGCTATGGGAATAAAAACGTCACTTTACGAGATGACGGGCATTCAATGAGTTAGATTTCAGGCGCCGCCTGAGGTTTATCAACCAATAGGCGGCCTCTGTCATATTAGTATAAAGCGTTCGCAATGTAAGACTTATGAGGTAATTTCAGGAGCATTTTTATTCAAGCGCTTAGGGTGCTTTTCCCAGCGAACTTTGACTTCAAACTGTTGACTATCTTCGTCATCCGAGGCGGTGACTTTTAAACGCAGTAACCCTTTTGGCTCGATCGCTAACGTGCCTTCTTTTTCATCACTGAAGGTCAGTTTGCCCTTACTTAGGCCCTTTGAAAGGGCTTTCAGCACATCTTGAATATCATCAGGCTCCAGCAAGGCTTCATATTTGAACTCAGTTTTTGATTTCATAATCTTTCCCTTCACTTTGACCTTCTTGATAAATGCCTTCTAGCTCTTTTGCTGTCATCACTTTGGCTGTCGGGTAATCACAACTCAGTCCGACAATGCCCGTGCTTTTGTCAATTAACGTGGCACCAATCCCATAATCCGTTAAACCTTCCACCTTACGAGAATGAGAGTCTAACGTAATGTCAGCCTCCACGTGAACCAGACCTTTTTTAATAGTAATACGCTGGCCTTCTTGACGGTTGACGTGGCCTTGCACCACCACATGAATCCCCGATTTATGAATGGCCTTCACCCCACGATAGGTCAAAGGTAAATCGGCATCACGATATTTGGTACGAAACGTATTAGCAATCGAGCTGTAATAGAAGCCAAATAAATCGCGACGTTTGAGATTACGATGAAACGCTTTGTTCGCATATTTCGGCCCACTTTTTAATAGCATTTGGCCCATATTGTCATCCAAACCCGCATGCAAAAACAGGAAAGACCCGCGCTGGGCAACCAGCTCCATCTTACGGAAAAACCAATTAAACTCGCCTTTCTTATGCAGAAACAATTGCTGGCATTTTAGGGAAGCCGCATAAACTTGACGAAGGCTTAACCCTGACGCATGGCAGTGTTTTTCAAAGCTTTCATTTTTCGACTCCATTTTACGCACTTCGCGGTCAATTCCTTCTGCGGTCAAAAAGCCGGCGGCATGAAATGGAAATTCTTTAAACCAAGCTTCACCAGGAAATAAACGCTTACGACAAGTGTCTTCATCAGGAATTTTCTTATCCCATTTGGTATCCACCAAATATTGATCAAACACTTCTCTGAATAACGGCACGACTTTCTTGCCCATACGAACGAACAAATGCTGATTGCCCACATCTTTTTTACGAGCCAACGCCAGCAGACCCATCAACAATCGCAAATCATGATTACCCGCTAACAAGGTCACCCGCGCTTTAAGACGATACAGTTGCTGAACACTGCGTAGTAAATCCAAGTTACTTGGGCCTTTATCTAAACAGTCACCACCAATGATGATCTCAGACTGCTTGCCTTTTTTGGTCAAGGATAAATGGCCCAGATCAGACTTTTTCTTACGCTCTGCAACACCCGCTGCAATCAGCGATGCTTCAAATGCCATCGCATCCGCATGAGGGTCTGATATAAACACCACAGGACGTTTTGGCCAACGTAATTTGTGTTTGGTGTAATGAGAAGGGGTTTCTTCGACACTTAGTACATGATTATTAACCGAGCTTTTGTCCCTAGGCCAAGATGCCCATTCTGTCGGTAACCGAGCAATGATCTCAGTGTGATGTGAATGGGGCTTAATAGCAGGAATAGGGTTAAGCATGGTATCTCTTACCTTAGTAGATGAATCGTATTACAGCACCGTTAAAATCACTCTAGCACAATCCATGAGCGTCAAACAGAAGGCCGGATTATGCTAAAGTTTTATGACAATTTGGTGACGAGCGACTATTTTTTGAACATCCTTGTTCCTATTAAGCAGGTAATACTTGGCCTGAAAACCTTTATGCTGTCGCCAACTGACCAATCAATTGATAACCCAAATCAAAATCGATTTTTCCGGTCAAACGATATACCGCCACATTGGCTAACTGATCGACATAATGAGCAGTCGAATCAATGGCATTTAGGTCTGCAAATACACCTTGATTATCCTGATAGAAAGGCCCTGGACGTTTGCGTAGCCCTTCAATCACATCTGGCTCTTGAGACAAGTCAACTTGCTCTAATCGCGTCTCTTCCGGGCTATCCAAAGACCAATCCAGCATAATCAGGTTCACCAGTTGACCGGTTAATTGGACACGATTAGCACCGTAATCGTCTTCAATTTGTACGTCGTATTTTTCTTCCAGTGACCAAAGTTCCGAAGTCGGCATAGAAGATAAAGCCTGTTGGCGAGCCGCTGGCAAGATATGGCGCAAGCGATCTGAATACAATAATGTCCCCGGATTAACCCTAGGCAACTTAGCCAAGCCAATGGTTTCTGTGCCGCTGCCAACACGTTTAAGCAAGATACGGTCATTGGTTAAAAAGTCACGCGTGCTTTTTTCAAGACAGCGTAACATCAAGGTCGACTTCCCTCCGCCAGAACCCGCCGCAATGGCCGTCACCTGACCTTGCACACTGAACGCTGAGGCATGTCCAAGGGTAAAATCTTGACGTAAGAAGTGATTTAAAAACTGATTGTTAATGAAATTAATAATTTGCGCTAAGTTCGCAGCACATGGACCAACCGCCACCAGCTGATCTGGACGTTGTAAGAAAGACATACCCGTTTTGAACTTCTTAATCCAACGACCGCCCGGCACATCCAAGTAACCTTCTTTTCGACCTTGCTTGCCTACTTCACGAGGGACTTCCAACCAAGCCAATTCATCCCCAGCAGGCGCTTGCTCCATCACGTACACATCGATAATTGAGGTGGCAGCTTGAGTTTCGTGTAAATAGCTTTTGTAATACTCAGTCAGGTCTTCAATCAAACCTCGTTCCGTGGCATGAAACCTGACTTGCAACTGCGCAAATTGAAACTGAGTTTGATGTAAACAAGTGCTGAAATGCGTTTCTACCTGCGTCAGGTCTAAAATGTTCTGAATCATGACTTAGCAACCTCTTTTAACACGTAATCCGCGTATATTTGAGCAGCGTCCACTCCGCACCCTTCCAACGCGCCTTTGAAACCACCAAACGCCGATACTTCAAACACCACCGGGCCTTGGTCCGTCAAAGCAATGTCCACGGTAGTGAAACTTAAGTCATAACAAGCTTGTGCTTTGCGCCCCAATTCAATCAGTTCAGCATCCGGCTCAAAGCCTTCATAGCGACCACCGCTGTTAATCGTCGTATTCCAAGAATCCTTATTACCGACACGAGCATAGGTGCAAACATACTCGCCTCCGACGAACACCATACCCAAATCACGTCCATCCAGATTCACCGTCTGTTGAATATAATAAATGGACTGAATCTGGCGATATTCTTCTAATGCGTTCCGCACAAACTCATCACTGTCTTCTTGCGTCAGCATAATCATACCGCGGGCTTTGGTAGAATAGAGCGGCTTCAAGATGGCTGAACCAAACGCTCTTACCGTCGCAAAAGCGAGTTCAAGATTTTCGGTAACGCGCGTTTTTGGCATCGGAATCTGTCCATGCTGTAACGCTAAGGTGCCTGCCAAACGATTAATCAAATTGCCCACACTCTGGGTTGGACTAAACAAACGCACACCCGCTTGCTCCGCGTAAGACAGCAAGCGCAGACGATCTTCCGTTGCTGGAGAATACACTTCACTGATCTTCTTGATGATCAAACCATCTAGCGTGGTCAGATCCAACCCTTGATACATCAACCTTTGGCTGTCCAAGCATAATTCAACCTGATTCATATCGATCACGGCACGAAACTCAGTTTGGGCCTCTAGACGGTCAGCTAAGACTTCTGTGGACCATTTTCCCGGGATACCAATCACCCCAACTTTAGGTTTACTCAAAATAAAGATCCTTTAACGGTAAAGTGAATTTTTCAGCGTCTTCTGGCGTCAGTTTGGCCAGTTTTTCCAATAAGTAGCGCGACCTTAGATGCATGCGTGTCGCCAATTTTTTATCAAAGATAAAGCGCGTTGAGGTCGCAAAGGAGCGAGCCAATCCCGCCGCCATGCGAACCTCAAAAGTGTCATCATGATGCTGTTTAGCAAAACGACGACCAAAGCGATAGACTTCTTTCGCACTTTCCATCATGCGTTTTCGGGTGGCGCCACTGAGCACCTGCAAACGGTAAATCGACACCATCAGCACAGACAAATCTTGAACATAATCGAAATAGCTCGCCCGATGCAGATCAATGAAATAAATGCGTTTCTCCAAGCCGTCGTAAATCAGGTTGTCGACGTTAAAGTCTCCATGAGTGAGAACACAAAAAGGCACCTGCCAATCCTGCTCTAGCAAGGATACATCGGCCACCAGCGCATCAAAGCCCGGCATAAGGTGCTGACAAATATGAGCCTCTTGTTTAAAAAACTCTGGATGCACCTTACGGCTGTCGCCAATTCGTTTACTTAGCTGCGCCATAAATTGAGCTGAGCAGGATTCTTCCGTCAGAGTGGCTTTCCAAGTTTGATTGAGGGTTTTAAACAGTTTCTTTAACGCTTCCGATAACGCCGCTTCGTCTTCTCCTAGAAGCAAGGTTTCTAATGTTTTCCCTGGAATGTGTTCAATCAGTAACGAGGATTGCTCTCCAGCCTCATTGGCTTGCGCTAATACACTAGGCGCTAGCTTAGGATCAATGTCACGCCAGTGATTCACGCCCGCCACTTCTTCTTCAATTTTGCTGCGTTCGCCTTCTTTATACACGGCCAGTACTTCTTGACCACGTTGGTCTTTGTGAGAAATCGCGGCAATGGCGCTACCTGAACGAGTTAATGCCAAACGACGCACCTTTAAATCACTGAGGTCGTAATTGAGATTGGCAGCACTGTCCAATAAATGCGGGTAGTTTTGTAAGCTGGCCACTTGGCCAAGGTCGGATTTAATAAGTGCATCCGCGACTACACTAAGTTGTTCGATCAGACGCTTTAAGCAAACATTACTAAGAATCGACGCCCTTAGCTCGTCATCCCCTAAGGTCAATTTCACTTTCAGGGTATTTGCTTGCAAAGCCGCATAATTCGCTAGTAATTTTTGACTGCGTCGACCTAGCTTAATGCCCGTACGACGCGGCTCCTGCTCTAAACCGAACTTCACTATATCGAGACTTCGCTTTACTTTCTTCATGAGCTTGATGCAGGCCGCAGCGGAAGGGTGCTCATAGGGTTTATCCAATGTTCCTTCTAGCACACAATCAAAACAGTGCTGGGTCAAGGCATCTAACGCCACCGCTAGCGAGCGCATCGCACTGACGCGGGAATAAAAACGTCCTTTGGTTTTGCGTCGTTGCAACAGACTCGCCGCTTCTAAATCAATTTTTTCACGCAGCGTTTGCACATACCCACGGCGACGGCGGATGCGGGGCAAAACATCAGTTGAGCAAGAAGTATAAAATTGAGTAACCAGCTGACAATGTGTCTCCACTTCATTTAGAAGGAAATACACATGTTCTTGTAAAGCGGACAAATTCATAGCCGAAGGCATAACATCTTTTACCTTTAAATAGTCTTCTTCACTTTAATCCAACTAGACAACAACTTAATGACACTAATGTGACAAAAATATGTCGGCAGGCCACCCACCTGAGTCTGGGCTCACATGCATAAACGCGTTTTTTATAGTCCAATCAATAAAATAGACCATAAGGTCGATATTTTCACATGACTTTTTAAGCAAAATATCGCTACTATCATGATTCACTGCTGGGGAGACGTTACTTAACATGGACATCGATTTTAGAGTAAAAATTCGCCCACATAGAATGTATTCTGGGGCTTCACAAGACACAGAAAGAAGAGATCTGGCTGTGTTTGAAAGTGATCGTGGTCGCATCATCAACTCCGCCGCCATTCGTCGCCTACAACAAAAGACGCAAGTCTTTCCATTAGAACGTAACGCTGCGGTTCGCAGTCGCTTAACCCACTCCATGGAAGTACAGCAAGTGGGACGCTTCATTAGCCAAACCATCTTTAAAAGCCTTTCTCAGGAGCAACTCGCCTCTTATGGTCTAACCGGCTTAGAGCGACAGTTTGAGTCCTTGGTGGAAATGTCTTGTTTAATGCATGACGTCGGCAATCCTTCATTTGGGCATTTTGGCGAAGCGGCTATTAACCAATGGTTTGAGGAACGAATCACCACCTTATTTCAACGTGATGACATTACAGACAGCGACGCCAATCTCACTGGATTAAAAACCGATCTGTGCCACTTCGAAGGAAATGCTCAGGCTCTTAGGATTGTCCATTCTTTGCAGACGTTAAATCTGACGTATTCGCAATTATCCGGCATCCTAAAATACACTCGTCGCGGTGACCAAGCGAAGCCTGCGAAAGAAGATGACAAACATTATTTGCAAAAAAAGGTCGGCTTTTATCTAAGTGAAGCGCCCATAGTGGAGACCATTAACGACACTTTAAATACTCGAAACCATCATCGCTCTCCCTTTGCTTACGTGATGGAAGCCGCTGACGACATTTCTTACTGTATAGCAGACATAGAAGATGCGGTTGAGAAGGGCATTTTAAAATTTGATGAGCTGTTACTCAGATTAAAAGAAGAGTTCCAAATCATCATAAGCAATCAAGGAAAATACCCTAAGATCACTGTAGACAATGCAACACAAATGTCAGACTTAATCGAAAAAAGTCTATGGCAATACAAACGAACCAACATCATCAGTGATTTTTTCGTGCAATTCAGAGTCGCGATCAACACAAAATCGGTGCAGTATGCCAGCGAACAATTTATTGAACACATCGAAGACATTTTCCATGGCTCCTACAACCAAGCCTTACTTGAAGATGGCAGTCTAGTTCATGCGATCTTGGACACACTAAAAGCCGTCGCCTTTAAGCACGTATTTTGTTCTGAAGAAGTGCAGAAGCAAGAGCTGCAAGGCTATCGCATTATTGCTGGTCTGTTGGATATCTACCTGCCTTTGTTACAACTTGACCGGATAAGCTTTGAAAACATCATCAACCAAAAAGGCCACACACCACTTTATCAAACTCGTCTTTGCAACAAGCTTTCCGGACGCCAATTAGCCGCTTATCAAAAGGCCATGTCACAATTATCCGAATTTAAACAAGGATTTGAAGCAGAACTCAGTAACCTAAGCGATAACGCTTGGGAGCTGTATTTCCGCTGTCGTCTTATCCAAGACTACATCAGCGGTATGACCGACCAATTTGCTTATGACGAATACCGTGCTTTGCATGTGATTGAGAGTTAGGGAGGAGACATGAGGATACGCAAAATTCAATCTCGCGACGCGTTCGCTTGGTCAGCACTGAGAATAGCATTTCTCCCTGAAATCAAAGACATCAGCCAACAAGAAGTAAATGACTTTTTTCTAGGCGCCAATCCTAATGTAAAAGAAGTGTTCATTGCAGTGGATGATACCCGCCAAGACATCATTGGTTTTATTGAACTAAATCTTCGCGATAACATTCCTGGCAGCCACCAACAGACCACACCTTACATTGAAGCCTTGTTTGTCTCCCCAAACTACCAAGGACAAGGCATTGGCAAAGCACTCATTAAAACGGCCGAAAACTGGTCGATAGAGGAAGGCTTTCATGAACTAGGCAGCGACGCGCCAATAACCAATGAAAAAAGCATAAACCTTCATAAACAACTTGGCTTTACAGAAATAGAGCGAGTCGTCTGTCTATTGAAACGGTTACCCCATGACACCTAAAGAAATCATAAAACGCTGTGGCTGGGCAGATTCAGCGCCCGACTTTCCTGAATACCACGACACAGAATGGGGCTTTCCTGTAGACGACGACCGACGATTATTTGAAAAACTCTGTTTAGAGACCTTTCAATCCGGCTTGAGTTGGCGAACCATTCTGACCAAGCGAGAACATTTCCGACTCGCTTTTCATGGCTTTGATTTTCATAAAGTGGCACAGTTTGGCGAAAAAGAAATAACCGAATTACTCAACAATGAAGGCATAGTGCGGAATCAACGCAAAATCCTCGCGGTGATTAACAACGCCCAACGCGCCTTAGAAATGATTGAACAAGAAGGCTCGTTAGCCGCGTTTATCTGGCGCTACGAACCCGACGAAAACACCCTGCCGCCGCC
This sequence comes from Marinomonas posidonica, assembly GCF_043643765.1. GTDB lineage: Bacteria > Pseudomonadota > Gammaproteobacteria > Pseudomonadales > Marinomonadaceae > Marinomonas > Marinomonas posidonica_A. The sequence continues at coordinate 38,286 of NZ_JBHZSP010000004.1, forward strand.
CGAAACCCAAACCACTTGCCCTGAGTCCATCGCACTTGCTAAGGAGCTAAAAAAGCGTGGCTGGCAATTTGTTGGCCCAACCACCCTGTACGCCTTCATGCAATCTATGGGACTCATTAACGACCATGCGGAAAACTGTTTTATGCGAGAAGAAATTGATCGGGCGAGGCGAGAGTTTAAGCGACCGTGAAATCACACCCAACCGAAGCCGATGTAATCATTTTTGCGTATGAATCACGGCTTTCAAATCAAAATTAATAGATTTAAGCACTTTTACTATCGTATCAAATTGCGGCCGAGAACCTGATCTGAGGGCTTTGTAAAGACTTTCACGTCCAAGCCCACTGTCTTTGGCTATCTGCGTCATGCCTCGTGCTTTGGCAATATGACCAAGAGCATGAATAAGCTCATCGGTATCACCATCCTCAAGCACCATAGATAAATAAGCAGCAATATCTTCGTCGGTACGAAGTTGCTCAGCCATATCAAAGTTGGTTAATTCTTTTATTGAAGTCATGTCGTCTCATCCAGTTTTGTGGCTCGCTGTTTAGCCAATTCTATGTCTCTGCTTTGCGTCGATTTATCGCCACCAGCCAACATTATGATCAAAGTCGTCCCGCGTTGAACGTAATACATTCTCCAACCTGGTCCAAAATGCTCTCTCATTTCATACAAGCCATCGCCTACAGGCTTAACATCGCCAAGTAAACCACGTGACGCCTTTTCTAGGCGGCGGGCTAAATGAATCCTAGTTGAGTGATCTTTTAGCCGACGCAGCCAAAGGTTGAACTCATCCGTGAGTTTAATATCATACATAAAACAATTCGTATCCATTTGAATACAGTGTGGTTGTTTTTTAACCTAATCTCAATGCTTTTTTACACCTTCATGCAATCAATGGGACTCATCAACGACAACACAGAAGAGTGCTTTATGAGAAAGGAAATTGATCGGGCGAGGCAAGAGTTTAAGCGACCATCTCGAGCCAATCCCTCAAAATAGCACTCATCTGTCATTTCACGATAGCTGACAGATAGTCGAAGTAGTTATTAATCCAATACTTTGGACTGAATTTGCTCTTTGCCAAGCTCTTTTGCTAATAAAAGTTGTGCATCGGCTTCTTCAAAATACGTCCAAAAGTCTTGTGTCACTTCAGGCAAGCCATGTACCAAACCAATACTCACAGAGATAGACAGGTTTTCTCCCATTGCGCTAAGGTCAATGCTATTCACCGCATCCAGAATACTCTGAGCCTTTGCCTGAGCATAGTCTAGCGTCGTCTTCGGCATGACTAGGACAAACTCATCACCACCATAACGGGCCAATATATCCGTAGACTGAAGGCAAGTTGAAACATGACGAACAAAGGTTTGCAGCACCTCATCACCACCGTGGTGGGTCAAATCGGTATTTAACTGTTTGAAGTTATCGATGTCCAGCACCAACACCGCCATCGGGGTACGACCATCAGCAATAAAAAACTGCGACTGTTTGGTTTCAAGAAAACGCCGATTGGGAATGTTCAAGAAGTCATCTTTGATCACCAGCTGGGCAAGACGCTCTTTTTCTGCTTGCAACAAATCACGCAGTCGACGCTCTTCCGTGATGTCTCGATCTGCGCCTATATAGAATTCCGGCATACCATCTTCAGACCGAGTGACCACCGTCCCTTTATTAGCAATCCAACGGTATTTGCCATCCACTAAGAAACGGTACTCTCCTTCAAAAACATCACTTTCTCCCTGCACAATGTTATTCCATGCTTGCCGAGTAACCTCTCGATCATCGGGGTGAACATATTCCAGCCACATTAATGGGTCGTATGATGCTTGTGCCGCAAAATCTTCATCTGGTATTAACGAGGCACTCACATCTCGTCCGCCTGAATAATGATTAATGACGAAAACATTTACTCTTGCTAGTGCAGCCGAGATCGACGGGTCATTAAACAAGACATCAAGTGCTTTTTGCTTACTCGCCATAACGGCTACCTTATATTGAATTCATTACATGAAGCTGAAAAATTTGTTCCGTTTAGGCAACCGATAATAAGTTTAGTCGTTAGTCTTTTCAACGCAGTGAAAACAAACGTTACATATTTTATCCTTGTTTTAAAAAGAAAAATCCTTCTTGGCGCCTGCCTCGCTTTAATCAACAGAATCCTCAGCAAAGCGCCCAAATTTAGTGCGAAAATTAAACATTGCATCGAAACATTTTCGGTCTTAACGTCAGTTCTTGCTGGTCACAAAATGCACGATTAGAGCTTTTAAAATTGCTCTGAATGATGGACAGTGTAAAAACAAGAATGGTGCAGTGTGTTATTTATGTCGATTAAAGAGATAGCTACCCAATTGGATTTGTCGGTATCCACCGTGTCACGAGCACTAAACGATTACCCAGACATTAGCCCGAGAACCAAAAAACGTGTGTTAGAAGAGGCCGCACGACAGGGTTACCAATTAAAAGGCGCGGATGCGGCACATTGGGTGCAATCAAAGCGTGTGATCACCGCCATTATGCCAAACCAAGACATGCAATATCTCGACACCATTCTTTCGAAGGTGCTTGCTGGAACGCGACACGCTCTGCAAGCGGAAGGCTATTTGTTACAAGTGGTCGCAATCGACACTGGCAAACAGGAATTGAGTGAATTTGAACGCCTTGTTAAAGCCGGCGATCAAGACGGTTTCTTGCTCCTTCGCACTCGGGTCAACGACCCCAAAGTCCATCGTTTACTCAAGCTTAACGTGCCTTTTGTGTGTTATGGACGCACCGAACGGGCGACGCAGTTTGCTTGGTTGGATTTGGATAATTACCAAGTCGGCCAGTTAAGTCTCACCCGTCTCTTCGAGCAAGGTCATCGCCACATTGGCGTGATATCGGTCAGCGAGCGCTATTTTTTTGCCCACGAGAGACGCCGTGGTATTCAAGACGCCGCGACTCAGCTTGGACTAACGATCGCTCCCGAACACTGTCTAGAAGTTGGCTTTGATGAGGAAGAAAGTTATCTCGCCTGTGCCGAGTTCTTGATCCAGCATCCAAACATCAGTGCGCTGATTTGCCTTACCAGTACCAGCGCTCGCAGTGCCGCATTAGCGGTAACGCGCTTACACCACACCCAGCCCAACCACAAAACAGAGCCGGTGAGTGTAATAGGGTGTGATACCCCTGCCGATGAGCTGACCGCCAGTATGGGGATCACCAGCATTCAGCAAGCGCCACCGGGACACATTGGTGAGCAACTTGCCAAGATGATGGTGTCGCGCATCAAGGGAACTCCTGTAAAAGAGTTACAGGTCGTGCTAGCACCCGGAGTGGTGAAGACAGGCTTTTAAGCCCAAAAACGTTCGGAAAACTCGTATAAAAATAACATGAGGAAACGACAATGAATCAATCACTGACGATCGCCAGTTCCATTCTGCTCAGTGGCGTATTAATAAGCCCATTATCCAATGCGGCTACGGTCGAATTTTGGACAGCCCAAACCCAATCAGATCGACTGCAAACCATTGAGCTCTTGGCCAGCACTTTTGAAGCCTTAAACGATGGTGTCACCGTCAAGGTGGTGGGCGTAGACGAAAACGAAATGGCCACGCAAATGGCGGCGGCTGTTGCAGCAGGGACCACACCACAATTAATCGAAGTGAACTCTGAAATCATCATGGCATTAGGAGAAGAGGGCATTGTCGACACACAAACTCACCAAAGCGTTATTAATGACATCGGTAAAGGTCGCTTCCATACCGGTGCCCTAACCACCCTGACGTCTCCACAAGGACAATACTATGGTTTGCCGTATCATGGCTGGATTCAAGGCATTTGGTACCGCAAAGACTGGTTTGATGAAAAAGGACTCGCTGCGCCTAATACTTGGGAGAACATCGCAACCGCAGCCAAAGCCCTGACCGATAAAGCCAATAATCAATACGGCATCTTAGTTGGCACCAAGCAAGATAGCTACACAGAGCAAGTGTTCACACAATTAGCCCTGTCCAATAATGCCGCCGAATTCGATGCTGAAGGTAATTTAGTATTCAACAGCCCTGCGACCCTAGAAACCATCCAATATTATAAAGACCTCGCCCAGTATAATCCTCCGGGGCCACAAAATTGGCGCGCCCGAGATTATTACCTACAAGGTAAAATGGGGATGTTCTTCTATTCCACCTATATTATGGATGATTTGGCCCTTGCAGAAGTCGCCAAAGGCTCCTTATCCTCCGAAAACTTCAAAGAGTTAAGCGGTGGCACCTTCGATCCAGAACTGGTCAAAAACACCGCCTTTGCGCCCATCATTTCCCATAAAAGCGCAGCCTCTTACGGTACCTTGTCTGGCCTTGTCGCATTGAAAACCAACAACGCTGACGACACACAAGCCACTAAAGACTTCATTGAGTTTATGTACGATCCTGCCAGCTACATCACCTTCTTGCACATGGCGCCAGGTGGTATGAACCCTATGCTAAAAGGCATTGCCGAAGACCCAGCTTATTTAGACGATCCAAACGGTGTCTTCAAACTCTACGGTGCAGACAAAATGAAGCAGATCGTGTCAGGGTTTGATGACATTCGTTCTTTCTCCGTCGTCAAAGGCAAAACCTTCCCGGCTGCAGGCGCCATCTTTGCGAAGTCAGTGATCCCACGCATGATCTATGACGTGACCATTGAAGGACAAGATCCGCAAGTCGCACTGGACAGTGCAGAGGCGGAAATGAAAACCATCATGGGTGAATAGACAATAGACCCCCTCCCAGCCTCCCCCTTAGCAGGGGGAGGAGCAGACTGTTGTTATTCCTTCCTCTTATCTTCAAGAGGAAAGTTAGGTTGGGTTGTTATTCCTTCCCCTTAAGGAAGGGAGAGGAGCTGGCTGTTGTTATTCCTTCCTCTTATCTTCAAGAGGAAGGTTAGGATGAGGTTGTTATTCCTTCCCCTTATCTTCAAGGGGAAGGTTAGGATGGGGTTGTTAATTTTTTAACCTCTTCTAGCCAAGGACGGAGTAGGTCTAGGAAATTCCAGTTCCCTCCCCTTGTTAAGGGGAGGGCTAGGGTGGGGTCAAATATAAAAAAGGGAAGCAAGTATGTCTTCTGTCTTAATAAAAAATGAATCTAGATTGGGACTAAAACTGGTTGCTCCAGCGGTCGGTATCATAGGTCTGTTGGTGATCTACCCCATTTTATTCAATCTGTACCTAAGTTTTTTCGATGTGCAGCTCAATGGCAGTAAAACCTTTGTCGGATTGGATAACTATACGGAGTTGCTGGGGAATCCACGCTATTACCATTCGGTTGGCGTGTCTGTTATTTACCTCATTGGCACCGTCATCGGCACCACCGTATTAGGATTGGCGGCAGCCATTCTGATGAACCAGACCTTTCGTTTTCGCAATCTGGCCAGAGGCTTAATTCTATTGCCTTACTTCGCGCCGGTGATCAGCGTGGTGTTTGGCTGGCAATTCATTTTTGATCCCGTAAACGGCATTTATAACCATGTAGTAGTGGATGTATTGCACCTAACCAACGAAAGGGAAAACCTAATCGGCAACCCTGATTCAGCTCTGTTCGTGGTGATCTTATTCGATATCTGGAAACACTTCCCCATTGCCTATTTGCTTTTCTTAGCCAAGCTGCAAAGCGTACCGAAAGACTTATACGAAGCCGCCGCCATAGATGGTCAAAACCCGTGGGGACGATTTTGGCATGTCACCTTACCCGAGTTGAGGTTCGTCATTGCTACCGTGGTTTTATTACGTGTTATCTGGAACTTAAATCGCTTTGAAGACGTGTATTTACTCGCCCCAAATGTCGAGACCTTACCGATTTTCACCTATTACCAAGCCTTCGCAGGCATCGTCGATCAAGGCGCAGCAGCCGCTATTTCCGTAATTCAATTGCTGGTCTTGGTTGGCTTAATTTGGCTGTACGTTCGCAAAGTACTCAAGTGGTAGGAGACGACTCATGATGAATAAACGCACGCCCCTTCAATCCGTGATTTTGTATGCGTTAGTACTCGCCTTAGTGATCTTCTGCGTGTTTCCCTTTTTGCAGATTCTGTCAACGTCCCTGAAACACCCGATTGATTGGGGGAATCCCTCGCTCATTCCACGGATATTGCACTTGGACGCTTATAAGGAATTGCTTGGTTTAATGCCGCCAAAAGAAGTGGATGTGCCCGCCAGCATCCAACGTTTACTGGACAATCCAGCCTTGTCAGCAGAAAAGAAACAAATGCTACTGGCTAAATTCAGTTCAGGTGAGGATGTCTTCCCATTCGGACGTTATATGCTGAATACCTTTGTGATCTCTTTTATCACAGGGGTTTGCTCAACCTTCTTGGCATCCCTTGCGGCGTATGCCATTGCCCGTTTGCGCTTCCCTGCCCAATCTCTAATGGCCAATGGCGTACTCTTTGTTTATATGGTGGGGGGCGTCTTGCTGATGGTGCCACTCTACCAAATGAGCGTTAACGTAGGATTGGCGTCCAGCGCAGGCGGCACGATTTTCAGTTTGTTTTTAATCTATCTGATTCAAACCTTACCCGTCGCCATGTACATGCTCGGTAACTATTTCCGCACCATTCCTTTTTCACTGGAAGAAGCCGCCATGATGGACGGTTGTTCGAGGGTAGAAGCCTTCTGGCGCATTATCATGCCCTTATCCAAACCCATGTTGTTTACCGTGTTTATCTACTGTTTTGTCATCGCATGGAACGAGTATTTATTCGCCTCGGTGTTTTTAAAACAGTATCAAGATTTCCAAACCTTGCCACTGGCATTACAAACCCTGTTTACCTCTAAAAACGCTATCTGGGACCGCATCATGGCCGCCTCCATGCTGACCCTATTGCCTGTAGTAATTTGCTTCATGTTAGCGAATAAACATTTGTCCGGCGGTTTAACCGATGGCGGCGTGAAAGGCTAACGATTCCCTCCCCCTTAGCAGGGGGAGGAGTTGAGAACCACTGAGAGACAAAAATGTATGCAGAACGGCATCGGTTACGTCATACCAAAATTAGAAAGGAACTGACAATGAGCTCTGTGATTTTAAGAAACATCAACAAATCCTATGGCAATTTACCCATAGTAAAAAACCTAAATTTAGACGTAAAAGACGGTGAGTTCGTCGTGCTAGTTGGCCCAAGTGGCTGCGGGAAAAGCACCACTTTGCGCATGGTTGCAGGGCTGGAAGACATCACCCAGGGGGAAATCCAAATCGGTGACCGTGCCATTAACGATTTGCCGCCTCATAAGCGCAACATCGCCATGGTATTTCAAAACTATGCGTTGTACCCGCACATGTCGGTGCGAGAAAACATTGTGTTTGGTTTGAAAAAATCCGGTGCCGATGCCGCAACCATTAAACAGAGACTCACCGACGTGTCGGAAATGCTCAAGCTCAATGAATATTTAGACCGCAAACCGGCCGACTTGTCTGGCGGACAACGCCAACGGGTGGCTATGGGCAGAGCGTTGGCGCGTGATGCTGACGTATACCTGTTTGACGAACCGCTTTCCAACCTAGACGCCAAGCTGCGCCACCACATGCGTACCGAAATCGCTCGAATCCAGCATCAATACAACATGACAGCAATTTACGTGACCCATGACCAAATAGAAGCCATGACGCTGGGCGATCGAGTGGTTGTCATGCGCGACGGGATTGTTGAACAAGTCGGCACGCCGATGGACATTTACCTGCAACCCACCAACACCTTTGTCGCCACCTTTATTGGTTCTCCTGCGATGAATTTGATCGAAGCCAAACTAGAAGGTGAAGAGCTCGTATTCGATCAATACCGTATTCCTGCGGCAAAAATCGCCAATGTCGACATGCACTCACTCAGCGCTCACGACACCGTACTCGTCGGCATTCGTCCTGACTTTTTTGAAGACAGTGCCTTATCATCACCCAGCGATAACCTATTTGAATTCAATGACATACAAGTAGATCTAGTGGAAAACCTCGGTTTCGATAAGGAGATCCTCTTCAAACTCGGCGGCGAAGACGCCAAAGCCAGACTCGACCTACGCTCCCACGTAAAACGCCAAGAGCACATTTCATTATCTGTGGATCTAAACCGGGTTTTACTGTTCGACACCAGTACACAAGGCATGCTGCTGAATGCGGGAGAGGTTTGAAAGTGATTTGGTTAGGACGTTAGTGACCCACTCATCGAATAATTGATCAATGCTTGATGATTCTTGATCACCCTGTTTTCTGCTTGGATTTCAAAGCCCATTTTCAGGAAGAAAGCCTTAGCCACTTTACTCGCTTCCACGTACATGGTTTGACAGCCATGCTCTATCGCGGCGTTTTTCGCATAATGAAAAAGCGCCTTTGCCACCCCTCGACCTTGATAATCAGGGTGAACGTATAGGCAATCTATATGGCCATCTGGCTCCAACTCAATAAAGCCGATCACAACACCCTCAATGGTTGCCACAAACGGTCTGATTCTTTCTAACCGTTCTGTCCACATGGTGTAATCTGGCGGTGAGGGTGACCATGCTTCCAACTGTTCTGGTGAATAAACGTTTGTGCTGATTGCATGCACTGAGCGATGAAAAAGATCCGCGATGTCTTTTGCATCGGAGGTTTTGAAGTGTCGAATTTTCATATAATGACCTTAACCCATGAATATCGACGTGCTGAACCTTTCATTTCCTGCACAGTGTTACTCTTTTTCGGGATGGCTTTCTTAACAGTAAAAAAACAGACATTAAGACGACAGCTTCTCTACCAGATAATCAATAAAGACTCGCACACGCTCCGGCATGTGTTGTCCGCCAATGAAAACCGCATGAATCACTTCCTTGTCTTGAGGATTATAACCTTCTAGTAAGGGGATTAATTCACCTGATTTAATGGCATTTTCAATGTGAAAATTACCCACTCGTGTGATGCCAATATCCTGCATTGCAAGCTCCACTAAGGTGTCACCATTGTTGGCAATCATATTGCCAGAAATGGGCAAAATATAGTGTCGTCCCTCATCGCACATTGGCCAACCAGGTTCTAGGCGATTAAAACTAAAATCTAAACAATTATGCTGCTCAAGGTCGGCTGGAGTTTGCGGTACGCCCGCCTTTGCAAGATAGTTCGGTGTGGCCACTATGGTTCGCCCCGTTTCCCCTAAACGGCGGGCACTCAAATTGCTATCGGGCAACAGACCAAAGCGAATCGCAACATCGATGTGCCCCCCTTCCACGTCACTGATCAGATCACTGACTTCGATTTCTAGCTTAATGTCTGGATAGCGTTCTAAAAATTCCTGATATAAGGGAACCATAGTCAATCGACTGTGCGCGGCAGCGGTACTTATTTTCAGCAAGCCGCTCGGACGTGCTCGATTGGCAATGGCCGATTCGGTTTCTTCAAGGTCATTTAGAATGCGTCGTGCCGCCAAGGCGTAGGCGTCTCCCTCACTGGTCAAATGCAAATGACGCGTGGTTCGTACAATGAGTCGCACACCTAGTCGTGTTTCCAATCGCGTCATCATGCGACTCACCGCAGAAGGGGTTAATCCCATTTGTTTGCCAGCGGCACTCAAGCTACCTGTGGTTGCCACCTTCAGGAAGGTTTCCATTTCCGTGGTTTTATCGACTTTCAACTGTTTCATTTATGAATCCAATGCAAAAGAGATTGACACAAACCCTATCTATTCAAAGGAAGTATCTCCAGTTATATTCCTCACAATCATAAATCAACGGGAATTAAGATGAAAATGAACTTACCTTTATTGGCGTTAGCCATTGGGGCATTTGGCATAGGTGTGACAGAGTTTTCGCCCATGGGCATGCTGCCAACCATTGCAAATGACCTAGGCGTCTCCATCCCAACCGCTGGCATTTTAATCAGTGCATATGCTTTTGGCGTATTGGTCGGCGCGCCGATCATGACCTTGGCTTTTGCCAACCTACCGCGCAGACGTTTACTCCTGTTATCCATGGCAATTTTTACCTTGGGTAACTTAATCAGCGCACTTGCAGACAGCTATACGACCTTATTAATTGGTCGCATTATCACCTCGTTCAATCATGGTGCCTTCTTTGGGGTTGGCGCTGTGGTCGCCACCAGCATAGTGCCTCCCAATAAACGGGCAGGAGCGGTCGCGGCCATGTTTTCAGGCCTGACCTTTGCCACCATTGGCGGTGTGCCTTTGGCCAGCTACATTGGTAGCACTATCGGTTGGCGAGTCGCCTTTTTTGGAATCTCTATTATTGGTGTGATTACCATGCTTGCTCTGAGGTTCAGCTTACCGCCACTGGCCAATACGGAGAAAGCGAACATACGTCATGAGCTGAGTGTATTAACTCGCGGTCCAGTACTCGCGGCATTATTGCTCACCGTGGTTGGCGCCAGCTCGATGTTTACCGTGTTCACTTACATTGTGCCGATTTTGCAGCAAGAAACATTAGCATCCACCACCTTTGTTACCGCCATGTTAGTACTCTACGGTGTAGGGTTAGCTGTAGGGAATGTATTGGGGGGACGCTTTGCTGATAAATCTCTGTACGGTACGTTAGTTGTATCTCTGGTAAGCGTCACCGTATTATTACTGCTTTTCTCCATCTCCATGACATCGGCTTGGATAACCGCACCGCTGATCTTTTTCTGGGGCGTCGGCAGCTTTGCGGTGGTACCACCATTACAATCCCTTGTTGTACAGGAAGCCAGCGAGGCACCTAATTTGGCCTCCGCTATGAACATTGGCGCATTCAATCTGGGTAATGCGGTCGGTGCAGCGCTTGGTGGCGCGGTGATCAGTGCAGGACTCGGTTTACCTGCGGTATCTATAGCCGGTGCCGCCACCGCCATATTAGGGTTAATGATGACTGTCTTCTTAAATCGACGACGTCAGACCACGCAAGCTTTAGCATAAAGCTCCATAGTTCTCTGCTTCAACCTAAATCAAAAAGGCATAACCGTCGATCGTTTCATATCGACGGTTATGCCTTTTTTGATTAAAACTCATCTTGCCCTACTAACCGGCCTCGGCCTATGTGCTTGTTAAATCATCCGCACCCAACATAACCTGCTCCAGAGGTAGCTTCAAATGCTTTTACTCTGGTTCCATTTGCTAGGCAGTACTAGATAACGCTGCTTAAAGCGTTTTGAAAAATGACTAGGGTGTGAGTAACCTGTTGCCAAGCACACATCTAAAACCTTATGTCCTTGTTCTAGTAAATGCTTAGCGTTAGTCAGTCTTATCTCTTCTAAATAACGATGTACGGTAGATTGTACCGCCAGATGAAACCCTTGTTTTAATTTGCTTTGATTAATACCAACTGTCGATGCTAGTGATGCTATTGTCCAAGGTTGATCAAATTGATGTTCAATCAATGAAATAGCACTTTGGATTTTAGTATGGTCGGATTTACTTAACTGCAATGGAGTTTTAGTATCGTCAAAAGTGGTTAGAACGTGTGAAAGGGCTTCGAGAGCCTTGCTTTGAAGAAATAGGGATCTAGGAATACCCTCTAGCTCGCAGTAAAAAATCTGTTGGGAGATTTCTTTGAGTTTAAAAGAAGTTTTTTTGGCCAACATAGTGACTTTTGCGACACTGTGATTTTGTTCAAACATAGGGATTAGTCGATCAAGGTTCGCAATGCCAAAACTTGAGATATATTCTAGGCTGAAGCGGATGTCTAAACAATGAATGTGACTATCCTTTTTGAACAATGTTCTCCCTACGACTGGAGCAGCAGAATGAAAGACAACCGTCATCTCTGGCTTTATTGTTAATACTTCCCCAGTATCAATAGAAAGTTCCCCTTTACCGTCCAAAAATATTGCAATGCAAAATGTCGGAGGCCCTTCCGCATGAATGTCTTTGGAAGATTCTAAGTGCAGGTCTAACGTCGATATTTGTAAGTAATTACCAATCTGCTCTGTGATGATCCCTGCTGATGTAATTTTAGTCGCTATTGACTTGTGTAGGTCAGGAGGAGAGTTTGTCGTATAAATTGTTTCCATAAAAACACCAGAGTCTTGATGTAATAATTATATACAAATAGGAATCGTTTTCAATAAAGTTCGGAAAGCGATGTTTTTCAACCAAAAGTGTTAGTTTTCATTTTCTTCACTTCGCATAATCCTCAACCATATTAACTGTGGCGACTATTATGCAAAAACCTCTTTCCATTAACGTATCTTTCTTAGCATTCATTGGTGTTTTGTATAGCTTTCAAAATATTCTAGGGGCAATAACTTTTCAAGGAATGCCTGCTGTATTCAGGCAATCAGGAATACCACCAATACAAATAGGCTTTATTTATTTACTAATGCTGCCTTGGATTTTTAAGTTTATTTGGGCCGTGCCACTGGAAACATGGAGACAAAAGAAAGACCGAAGAACGAAGCGGCTCTTTCTAATGGTTAACAGTATGGCCATTATGGCGTTACTACTCCTAACCCTTACAACCCCCGATGTTGGCTTATATTTTATTTTTATCTGCCTCGCAATTATTGCGATGCTTTCCGCCACCGTTGACACGGCTTTGGATGGTTTTGCTATTAAAGAAAGTAATGCTTTAGATAAGAACTGGGTCAATGTAATGCAGATTGGAGGGGGCTATTTAGGATCGGTTGTCGGTGGAGGCCTATTTCTGTTGTTAGTAGGCCGATACAACTGGAAACTTGCTATTTATGCCATAGCAGTTCTATTACTGATGATGCTTTGTTATGTGTTATTTCAACAACAATCGGTTAAAGAACTGGGGCAGAAGGCGGCAAAACAGAGTCTAGGAAAAACCTTTGCTTCTAAGCAAGTTCAATATGGAATCTTCATTATTGTTATTGCTCAATTAGGTTTGAGATTAGCACAAGGGATGACGATGCCGTTCTTTATTGACTATGGTATTACGTTAACTCAATTGGGGGTTATTGGTAGCATTGGAGGAGTCGCAGCCAGTTTGATCGCCGTATTTCTAACGGGGTTATGGGTAACCCAAAAAGGCCCTTGGTCTGTCTTGCTTTCTTTATTAGCCGTTCAAATTTGCATGTATCTTGCCTTTTACTATCTCAGCCAGAAAGCCGAACTCACGTTCTTACAAACTTCCTCTTTATTATTGTTAAGCAGCGCTTGTGCCGCAGCCAGTTTTGTTGCCCTTTATAACCTATTGATGAAATTAACGTCGCCTGAACAGGCTGGTGTCGATTTTAGTTTGCTACAAGGTGTTGACACGGCAATTGCTTTAATAGCAGGCATTATCAGCGGCGCTTTAGTTCAATACTTGGGGTATCAAAATTACTTCTTACTTTGTGCTCTTACCAGCTTTAGCGCTTTAGTCGCACTTCCATTACTCAACAAATCTTCTTCCACTCTTAAGGTAGTTATTTAAATGAACAATCAAACAGTCGTCATTGTTGGTGCTGGTGTTGCTGGGCTGAGTAGCGCATGGTGGTTAAGCGAATTAGGTTGGAATGTGATCGTTATTGAAAAAAACTCTGATTTAAGAGCAAGTGGTTATATGTTGGGCTTGTCTGGACCGGGTTACAGTGCAATTGAAAAAATGGGCATGTTAGAGGCTTTGCAGAAACACCAATATCGTTATCAAGTTAACCACAACGAGTATTTCAATGCGAAAGGTAGAAAAATTTTCTCACTGAATATTGAGAAAATTTGGGGGAGCCTAAAAATATTGATGTTGTCTAGAACAGATTTAGTGAATGAGCTATACATCAAAGCAAGCGAAAAGAAAAATATAGACATTAAATTTAGCTGTTTGATAACGAATTTAGAGAATAATACAGACAATGTAAAAGTATGCCTTTCTGATGGCAACATCATAACTGCCGATTTGGTCATTGGCGCGGATGGCGTAAATTCTCAAGTTCGAAAAATACTATTTCCTAAACAAGACAATCAAAGCCGTGAGTATTTGGGCTATAAAGTAGCCGCTTTCGTGACAGACGAAGTTGCAAAGCAGGTTCAACATTTTAAATCCTTTTCTGAGCCTGGAAGGACTGTTGAGATTTATCCAGTTGGCGACAATAAATCTGCAGGACTGTACCTTTGGAAAAGTAGCAGCAACACAGTAATGACCTCTCCATCAACAAAAAGAGCCGAACTCGAGGCTCAATTTTCTAATTCACACCCTTTAATTAAGAAAAAAATCTCCTCACTCGATGACGCCTCTCCGTTATTTTTTGACAGTTTAGTCATGATTGATTTGCCGAAATGGTCACAAGGTCGTGTTGTTCTGATTGGAGATTCTGCACATTGTTTAACACTGTTATCTGGTCAAGGTGCAGGCATCACAATGATCTCATCTTACTTACTTGCAAAATCACTACAACGTTACGGCATAAATCAAGGCCTAGAAGATCATGAAAAGAGGCTCCGACCTGTAATAGTGAGACTACAAGAAAGAAGTCGAAAATTAGCAACTTGGTTTATTCCTGACTCCAAATTGAGTTTTAACCTTAGAAATATACTTGTGAGATTTATGCCAAATGCGTTGATTGGTTGGTTTTTCTTACGAGCGATTCGATCGGACATCACTGCGGCGTCCTTCGATGAAGCTGACTAGAAACTACATTTATTAGATAAGAAGAAGGTGTTGTATCGATGTTTCGTTATATAAAAGTAAATACGTTGGTAAAAAGCATGGGGCTTATATTGGTTATATATGGCCAACAGTCATTTGCTACCATTGTACAGTTAGATAGCATCATAGTGAATGCGACAAAACAAGACACGCCAGCGTCAAAAGTCGACGGTGCAATATTAGTCAAGACTGCTGAAGAATTAGCTTTGGCTGGTGTTACGGAAGTAGCAGATTTAGAAAAAGTGTTTCCAGGTTTACTTATTCAGACAAGAGGGAACCGAACCTATGCCAGTACTTCTGTTCGAGGGATAAATTCCCCGGATTTCTATTCACCAACGATTAATGTATTGGTAGATGGTGTCAAACAAGACAATGCTTTTATTACTCAAAAATTAATTAATGTGCAAAGAGTCGAATTTTTAAAAGGTTCTCAAGGTAGTTTATACGGGAGTAACGCTCAGGGTGGTGTGATTAATATTATTACAAAAGATGAAGCATCTCATTCAAATATAGAACTGGGGTATTCAAACCAGAAGCAGTATTTGCAAGGAGCATTATCAGTTGAGTTAAGTGATGAGTTCTACGCTGATCTAATGCTTTACTCGGAAGACGAAAATGGTTTTGTTGATCATCAAACCAGTGGTACAGAAGATGCTAATAGCAACCGATCTGTCAATGCAGGCTTGAAACTAAACTATGTGCAGGAAGATGGACCTTGGGATGCCGTTTTATCACTTTCTAATGACGAACTTGATTCTCATGAGGAGTGGTATCTAAGCGCTGATGAATATAACAATAAGGCGACAACTCAGGATATTCCAGATCTAGAGCGTAAAGTAGAAAGTTATGGCGTCACAGTAAATTATGAAAAAGAAAACGTTAAAGTAACCAGCATAAGCCACCTACAAAATAGGCGTGTAGATCGTCAGTATATTGGCGGTTTATGGAATGAAGATCAAACTGTTACCTCACAAGAAATAAAGTTAGCAACAAAGCATAGTAACAACCTTAGTTCTTTTCTTGGCATTTACTTAGAAAGTCTTGAGTTTCAAGGTATGGCCTATAGCGCCGCGAATGAAATAGACACAGATACAGTGGCTGCATTTGGTCAGTTAAGTTATGCAATTAACAGTGAGGTTGATATCACTGCAGGCGGTCGACTAGAACAAGTAAACACGACATCCGATTACTCTGGCAATTCCTCTTTTGGTATCGCTGCGTACAATGAAGAGTTAACAGACAGCCAATTTTTACCTAAGGTATCAGTAGGCTGGCAAGTGAGCGATATCACTCGATTGTATGTCTCTTTATCGGAAGGTTATCGTCCTAAGGGGTTTAATCGAGTACCATTTGGTGACAATAGTGCGGGTTATGATACAGAAACATCTTGGAGTGGTGAGTTAGGATGGCGTACTAAACTACTAAATAATCGAGTCAATGTTAGTGGTGCGTTATATCAAATAAAATTGAGCGATGTACAACTTTATAGTGGCAGTATACCCAACCAGGTGTTAACCAATTTTGGTGACGCGACCAGTAGAGGCTTAGAGATTGATCTTAATTGGTTGGTTGGGAATGGAGTCGGTATCAACCTTGGTGGTACCTTTGGTAAGTCTGAATTTGGCCGTGGAAATGGAAGTTATGAGGGGAACCATCTAACGTATACGCCTGATACAACGGTACTTTTAGGTGTTGACTATAAACATGAAGAAAGTGGTTTACAGTTAATGGCAAACACTCGCTACACGTCGAAAGTGTATTACAATGAGGCAAACACAGTTTCTCAATCTGCGATAACTCTGTTGGATCTCGCGGCGGAATACACGTATAAAAATGTCAGTTACCGTGTCTTTGTAAACAATGCGACAGATAAAGAATATGTCAGTTATTCATACCAAGGTTCTAGTGCCATTCAGTCCAACTATGAGCAAGGTAGAGAAGTTGGCGTCAGCGCCAATTATCAATGGTAATTTAGAGTAAGTGAAACTAAAAACCTGATAAAACGTGTCGATCTTTAAAAAAGGCATAACCGTCGATCGTTTCATATCGACGGTTATGCCTTTTTTGATTAAAGCACCCTATAACTTACCGGCTCCAGCGTTAGCCGTGACATACTCAATAACGTCACTGGCGGGTAAAACTGGTGAAGGACCATACAAGCTTGGTTGCCAACCCACGTCTTTCGATAAAGACTTACCGCTGACTTGGTTCGCCTCTTCGATAATATCCAACATCTGACCGTTGAACATAGAGCCTCGATCAAATGCGACGTCTCCTTTCATATGGCCAATCGCATTCGCCGGCGTACCGTTCGCAATGTCAAATACGTTCGCTTCTGAGAAAATCGCAGAATGTTTCCCCGCACCCAATGCTTGACGCAAGATATTGTGTTTAGGTTTCGCCTTTAATGAATCCACATGGCGCTCATAATTATTGTCACCCTGACCATCCCCAGAAGCGTCGCCAACAAAGTAATTGTTATAACTGTGAACTTGTCCGTAACGCACCCTTGGCATACGCTGACCCACATTTTTAAAATAATTACCATGTAGTGTTACTCGTAAATAACCATCGTCAGACGTTTTTTTATCACTGTTTCCAATAAGCATAGCCTTATCATGATCATGGAAGTAACTATTTGATATCGTTACTAAATCTGCCTGATTGGTAATGTCGATTAAACCGTCATGATGTTGGACTTTCTGAGTGATTTCATTCTGCGGGAAAGGGTATACAGGAGGAAACAAGGCATCAGGTCGATCGCCATCGGAAAAGGTGCAATGGTCTATCCAGATGCGCTTAGCGCCACTGATAGAGACCAAATCGTATTCTGCATTCCAACGGCCACCACGGCATTTCTGTGGACCGACATTGGCATTCACATACTCAGCCTGACAACCAGGGTAACTGGGGTCGATTTTAAAGCTATCACCAGGATCCCATCCTGGGAAGTAATCAAAGGCATCTTCAAAATGAATATTGCGAATGATGACATTCTCGACACCAGCACTTAAATGAAGCATGCCTTTGATGATTTTTGCATCGTCTCCCAGACCAATCAAACTGGTATTAGACGGAATCTTTACCACAATCTGTGCTTTTTGTTGGTCCGCCGACGCTAGTCTGGCTTCTTCTTGTGGGCCTGACAATTTACGATTCGGACGTCCTTTGACCAACGGTTTGATATTCCAAACACTTGGAGCATAAGCCGCTTGATACAACTCAAATCGATAGGGTGCGACACGATAGTCTTCTTCGGTGAGCTCTCGCCCAGCATCATCAGAGGAAAGGTTAATGGTGCCACGGATCTGAATAATGCTAGGCAAGTCGCCTGATTCAGCTAACGCTGCAACCAACTCTTTGCGATTGGTTACCGTATAAAAATGCTGTTCACTGGCTTGTGAACCACCTAATAAAGGGCCTTCTGCGCCAGCCCAACCATATTCAGCCGGCATGGCTTGCTGACTGATATTGTGTTGAGAAGAGCCTATATCTAGGGTTGAACATCCGGCGATTAAGCCCACCGTGAAACACGATGCGACTAACAGGTTTCTATTCATGATTTTCTCCAGCTACGCAAAGCCCTCAAGCCTTGCTGTCTTATTGTTATTATTCAGCACTGACAAAGGCACAAATAACCCTTGCCAGAGATTAAGACTAGCAGAAAAATAAATAAAAGAAACGTCGTTTTATTTTTTGAGGATCGGTGTTTTTATCAACTCATTAAGGCGGCCACACTGCCACAAACCGTCATCACAAAGAGAAACCATTTCAAATGATTGGGATTGGCCTTTAAAGCAAACTTCACGGCAAGGTGAGAGCCCAACATGGTGCCTGACGCTAGAATCAGACCAGGTAGCCATAAAATCTGATCATTCCAAATGAAGACCCCCAGAGCCAACGCCGTGAACCCCAGAGTACACACCATTTTTAACGCATTTGTACGCACAAGGTCGTAACGTAATGTCCCCGCCAAAGCGGCAATTAGAATAAATCCCACCCCCGCTTGTACAAAGCCGCCATACACACCAGCAACAAACAAAGCGACCCAAGCACTTGGCTTTTGTGACACTTTAAACGGCACTGTGCCTTCTGGTGGTGCAACCAAAGCAGGTCGAATAATCATGAGTAAAGTCATGCCAATCATGGCACTGAGTAATAAGGGTTTTAGCCACACTTCGGGCGCATAACTGGCCACAAAGGCACCGACCACACCACCTAATAATGAGGGAATCATGACTGGTAGAATATCCGCATTATCCAGTTTCTTGGCTTTGCGAAAACCCAAGGTGGCCGAGACATTCTGTAAAAAAACACCCACACGGTTGGTGGCATTGGCAATGTCCGCCGGCATACCCATTACCATTAGAGCAGGCAAGGTTAAGTTAGAAGCACCACCCGCTAAGGTATTAATAATGCCCGCTATAAATCCGGTACCAATTAACAAACTAATCGTAAACACACTGTAGTCCATGCTGCATCCTTAAGAGCACTACAAAAGGGCACTTATCATATAGTGTTGTAAACGATTAAACCTAATAAAAATACTTGTTCAATTTTCGGTTGTTCCCATTCTGACATTAACGCTACTCTGTTCCTCATAATGAGACAAAGAGACACCTGAATATGCTAATCACTGACCGTCAACAAGCCGACGAATACTACCAAGCTTTGATAGAGCGAGACTCAAATTATGTGGGTTGCTTCTTCGTTGGCGTTAAAACCACGTCTATTTTTTGCATTTCTACCTGTCGTGCGCGCAAGCCCAAGCGTGAAAATGTGGACTTTTACACTCACTTTAAAGACGCCATGGACGCGGGATTTCGCCCTTGTAAAGTCTGCCGACCAACAGAAAACAGTCAACAAGCACCGCCAGAAGTCGAAGCGGCGATGAATCTAGTAAGAGACTGCACGAAAGCCAAGATTACCGATCAGCAATTACGAGAAGCAGGAATTCGACCGATTTTTGTCCGCCGCTGGTTTAATCAGCATTACAGCATGACATTCCAAGCTTTTCAGCGCATGTATCGTATCAACTTCGCTTACCACGAACTAAAAAGTGGCAAGACAGCGACGCATGTGGCTTTGGATTCAGGTTATGATTCCTTAAGCGGCTTTGGCTACACCTATAAAAAACTGTTGGGTCATTCCCCCACACTAAACCGGGAGCAATCTGTGATTTTAATTGACCGACTGACCACCCCTATCGGCCCTATGTTCGTGTGCGCTACCGACCAAGGCATTTGCCTTCTGGAGTTCGTTGATCGCCGTATGTTAGAAACAGAATTTGAAGACTTACAGCGGCGTCTCAAAACCACCATCATCAATGGTGAGAATCAGCACATCGTCCAATTGAAAACGGAACTAGAGGAATATTTTGCGGGCCAACGCCAGCACTTTACGGTGCCTTTGCATAGCCCCGGCACCGAATTTCAAAACCAAGTGTGGCAAGTGCTGCAGACTATCCCATATGGTCAAACAGCCAGTTATCAAGAACAGGCCATTAAGCTGAATAATCCCAAGGCCGTTCGAGCGGTTGCTAGAGCCAATGGCATGAATCGCATTGCCATTGTTATTCCTTGCCATAGGGTCATTGGTAAGGATGGCAGTTTGGTGGGTTATGCCGGTGGTTTAGAACGGAAAAAATGGTTACTTGAACACGAGAAGACACACGCTTAAGTTACCTTTTGTATCTCACTGCAAGGTTTTCCGTCCCCTTTTCAAGGATGCGTCATAGCAAGGTAATTTTTCAGCAAAGCTGTTTCCAGTGGCTTGAATTTCCTCTGTAATAAGGCCATTTTGTGCGCTTTTACAGCTAAAGATGGAATTCAACCATGTCTACACACATCGTTGCCGTATATGGAACCCTTCGCGAAGGCTTGTCTGATCATGGCCTAATTGCCGACTGTAAACGCATTGGTTTGGGTTGGCTCACCGGCTTTCGTATGCACAATCTCGGGGACTTCCCTGCCATTGTCCCTACTCTAGACGAAAGTGGGCGCATCCGCGTGGAGTGGTATCAAGTAAGCGATGAGTTATTGGCCGAATTGGACCAATTACAGGGCTTCGATGAAAGTGCATTAAGCCAATCTATTCACACTCGTAAACGGATTTTTACCCCTTACGGTAAAGGCTGGATATACATTTATAATCAAACATTAGGCAATGCGCCCTACATGGAAGCGGGGGATTGGACCCGCTTCCTGAAAGAACAATCTAATCCAACACCACAACCGGCTTAGACGAGATTTGAGGAGACGTTTGAGCCTGCAATTCCTCAATGCGTAAACGACTCTCAGCGACTTCTTGTTCATCTGTGAATAGACCAAAACGAACAATAAATTGTTTTGATTCTCCGGCTTCGATGGTCGGCACTAAACCAAGTGGTCGCTGATAAGCACGGTTATAAGCAAAACTGGTGCCAGGCTCGATTCCCACCACATAACCTTGTTCCAGTGTGTCCGTATTTTTCCACACGGTAAGCACTGGCAAGGTGTCCGTTTGATAGCTGACTTCTATGCCACAGCTCGCATTGGCGTTATGTAACAGAGCATGAGAAAAACCTTTCACATCACTAATCGGACGAATGTTAAACACCATTTCATCAAAGTCTTTCGTTGGTGCAGGCATCTGATTCCAATCGTTCAAACCACCAGCTGCATAGTCGTTAAAAGGCGATAGTTCCGCCATAGGAACATGTAACTGCGCGCCATTCTCAAGAATCGGTTGCGCAAAATTATTGTGGTAAATGGCTTGGTATTCACGAGGATAACTACCTTTGTTGGTCAAGGTATCTTCAACCAATAAATAAGGTTCGTCTGGTGTTAATGATAAAACCGTGTGCAATTCAAAATTAGTGAATTTAAAACGCTTTTCATCGACTCGACCACGTAAAGTCACACGATAAGGCGGTACTTGCTCGACCTCTAAAACCACTTCGTCTGCGGGTGTGTTTTGAATACGACCGTGCAATGTTAAAAACTCATCGCCGTCTTGACCGGGATGCCCTGCCCACTGATAACCACAACGCACGATCATCTCGTTAAAACCATCTAACCAACCAATGCCGCCAGACGCTTCTTGATTAATAAAACTCGGATGAACCACTTCCTTAACAGGTGAATCCCAACCAAATCGTACGTCTTTTCCTGCCGTATCTTTTCTCACGACATCAAGAACCGCCATCCCGCGCGTCGGCACAACACGAACCACAGAATCACCAACGGTTAAGGTGATCAAACGAGAACCGGTTTGCTTGCCGCCGATTAAACAGGTTTGTTGCACGTGAATAGGAAGGTCTTTCGGCAAGCCCATTAATTCGGCAGAAAGAGATAAGTTGCCGACATCGATGTGTTGTTGATTACTAAGAAGGACAAGTTGAAACATAAGTAAGGCTCCAAAAAAATGTCCCACATGCTAGCGCGAGCTAGATAACAAGGCTAGCCATGAGGATAAAATCTGCTATTTATTCCATGTTCCTTGGCTCTTCGTTCTAATTAAAAATTCCCCGGCGCACACTGTAAACACGTCAGACCCAAATTACGCCAACCCTGCACCACAGCGTCGCGGTCATCCAATACCAACCAAGGGGAGAAGCCATCACTATGAATTTTCTCTAACAAGGCTTTTTTCACCTCTTCGTCTGGCACAGCATCGGCGCCTTCTGGACGTAAATATATGCCATCGCACGGAATATGGTGTTTTTGAATCCATTCAAGCGAGTGCTGTTTGTGGGACTCAGGACGACCACTGCAAATCAAAATATGCTGGCCTTGTTGCTTAAGAATATTCACCAATCGCAGCACATTTTCGATCACTGGCGCATGTTTCATGTGCTCAAAAAACGGGTCCCAATGTTTTTCAGCGCCCAATACCCAATGGGCAACTTGAGTGTGATCGAATTCAGCAAGGGTGCCATCTAAATCAACAATAACGGCGTTTGGAGTCATAAAAATCTTCCTTTAAAAGGGGTGATATTCCAGCCGTTTTCATCTTGGCTGGGAACGAAAGAAATCGGGGTCACATTGCCAATTCTGGGGCAATACGGTGTGCCATTAATCACATTGTTCAACACACGGTACACGCCCGAATGCGCAATGATTAACGGCCAATCATGTTCACTTAAAATAGTATTTAGCGTGCTGATAACACGGGCTTCAAAGTCATGCCAAGATTCGCCATTAGGCGGCGTAATTTCATAGGCCAGTTGCTGCTCAATCGGACAACCTTCTAGATCGCCCCAGTTGCGCTCTTTAAGCTGTTCGTAAGGGTGGATGACTTGATTGGGCACCGCGTAAGATGCGGTTTGTTGAGTGCGTTGTAGTGTGCTGGTAATCACCGCGCTCCACTCAATAGCGCTCAGTATCGGCGCCGCTTGTTGGGCTTGTTGAATACCTTTTTCACTCAATGGACTGTCGGTAAAACCACCAATGCGAAACGCGGCGTTGAACTCGCTTTGCGCATGACGAGCAAAGACAAAAGGTTTAGAAAGTAAGGTCATAATCTAACTCTATATACTCTAACTCAATATAAGCATCTGCAGTAACGCTTGGGCCAAGGGCCTGCCGCCATTCATTTAGGTCTTTCATCTGGTGAAAGAGGGGTGAACACAGATCGCACTCAAGATGATCAACAAGACGCTTGAGATCTCGCTTGCGCGGATGAACATTCCAACGTTCAAAGTGGGCCCTGTCTTCGCTGACGGCTTGTCGGGCGTGTTCAGGAAGATGTCCGGTATAAACGGGTAAATAACGCTCTGGCTGCTGTAGTAATACTGCCGCCTCCCCACTCATGCCATCAGGGTCACCGCATAACACCACCTTGGCATTTGGGTTAAACGGCTGGCTCTTAATACGTTCTAAGATAGGTCGGACCTCGGTACAAATACCTTCTATGGGTGCGGCCAAAGCCGACTCTGGTGACAAACAATCTTCGCCTAATGTCCAATCGTCGAAACCAAGCGACGTCAGCCAACAGGCAATTTCTAAGGCGCGTCCGCTTGGTGGAACTGGCATCAATAACGCTCTCTCATCACTAAGGAAATTCACCAAGGCACTTTTGCATTGCTCTAATGAATTGTCGTACAAACCATAGGACGCATCGAGCAAGGCGATGCTGGCTTGCGGCGGCGTAGTGAAAGGATACAAGGTAGATTCCAGACTGAAATCGCCGCTGTAGAACACCCCCTTCCCAATGTTGAGATGTAGCCAAATGCCGCCAAACGAATGCCCTGCGGAGCCTGTGGTGACTTCAATGCCTTCAACCAAGGTCGTGCCGCACACCGGCAAGGTCTGTAGATTCAGATGACTCGGTAGCTGTTTCTGCACCAACAAGGTCGCATACACTGGCACCTTGCTGTCTACGTCATCTAATCCGCCCATGTGATCTTGATGATCGTGGGAAATAAATATGGCATCTAAATGAGCGGGTTGCGTCCAACCTTTGGCTTCGTCCGCTTCTAACGCGCCTCCAGCATCCAGTAAAAAGCGCAGTGTTCGAGCATGAGGCGATGCTTGATAAGTGACCAAAATCGCCGCGGCGGTTTTTCGGCCAGCACCACTGAGAATATCTACGCAAACTTTCATGACTCACTCTCAAGCGACCAAGCCTGCCCTAGACGCACATGATGCTGGCTATCAAGCGTCATCGGCACATCGCTGTAAGCCAATAACGTCTGACCATCGTTTAGCCTTAACTCGATGTCATAACGCTCGCCCCGGAAAATACAGTTACGAACGGTCACGGCGAGCGGTTTTGAATTCGCAACATCGGCACTTGCATCAACAAACGCAATATCTTGTGGTCGAACCAACACCTTGCTGGAGACTGTTTGTGGCGAATAGCCATCAATCAAACGATGTAAGTCGGCGCTATTAAGGTATTGCTGAGGTGCAATCGCTTCTACACTTAACACGGAACCTCGACCGATAAAGTTCGCCAACCAAGTGTTCTTCGGCGTGGCGTACAATTCCTGTGGCGTTCCCCATTGCACAAGTTGACCTTTGTTTAATACCGCGATGTGATCTGCCAACGACATGGCTTCGGATTGATCGTGAGTCACATAAACGATGGTCGCGCCCGTACGCTTATGAAACGCGCGGAAGGTTTCTTCCATAGTGGCACGTAAATGACGATCTAAGTTCGCCAATGGTTCGTCGAACAACACCACGTCCGGTTCGGTCACCAAACTTCGCGCCAATGCCACGCGCTGACGTTGTCCGCCGCTGAGCTGTGCTGGCAATCGATCGGCATAGTCTTCAAGCTGAACGATCTCTAACGCTTCTTGGATGCGTCGATTGCGCTCGGCGGCAGGGATCTTCTGCACCTTAAGCGGATAACCAACATTGTCTTTGACGCTCATGTGCGGCCACAGCGCGTAAGATTGAAAAACCATGCCGAAGTTTCTGTCTTCCGTCGGAACATGCTGTCTCGAACTAGAAAGACACTCGCTTCCGTGAAGGATTTGTCCGTCAGAAACCGCTTCAAATCCCGCTAACATTCTTAAAATAGTCGATTTACCACAGCCGCTCGGGCCAAGCAACGCGACAAATTCGCCCGGTTCAATGGTCAAACTCAAGCCTTTAACAACAGGATCGCCATGAAAAGATTTATGTAGATTGTCTAATATTAATCGTGCCATGGAATCACTCCTTTCGGCAGACGGGAAGCAAACAAGCTCAATAGGCTCATCAGCCCTGCAACCAGCAACACCACCAGCACGGCAATGGCAGAAGCCAGTACACTGTCGCCACTTTCATCGAGGTTAAAAATCAGTACGCCTAAGGTTTCGTTTCCCGCACTCCACAGCAAAGCCGACACCGTCAGCTCATTAATCGAGATGAGAAACACCAATAACCCACCCGCGAAAAAGGCGGGAGCCGTGAGCGGCAGAATAATATCGACTAAGCGTTTCAGCGGCCTTGCGCCCGCCAGTTGCGCAGCTTCTTCTAACGCAGGATCTAACTGGGACATGGCGCTTAATACTGGCTTCAAGCACACGCTCAAAAAACACGAAAGGTACGCCAAAAAGATAATGCCCAAGGTGCCGTACAGGCTCACTTGGATAAAGGGCAAGGGTTTGGCAAACAGCAAAATAAAGGCAATCGCCAACACAATCCCTGGGATGGCATAAGGCACTTCGATCAAGCTGGCAATCACGGCTCTGGTGCGCATTGGCAAACGCATCAACAAATAGCCTAAAGGCAAGGACACCAACATGAGAACCAAAGCACAGGAAAAGGCCAAGAAAACACTGTTCTCAAACGCTCGTGACGTCACGCCTTGGCGACTGATCATCTCGTAAAACGCAGACAAAGTAATGGTGTCGGACGTCAGCGACATGCCCAAAGCAGGCACCAACGAACTCACCACCAAGGCAAACAAAGGTGCTACTAAAATAAAACAAAGTATCAAGGCCAACAGCACTTCCAGTGGTAAACGCCAGCGCTGTAAGCGAAATGAAATCGACTGCGCCGTGTGACCCAGTAAGGCATAACGGCTACGCTGCTGCAGCCATTGCTGTAAAAGCATGCCCGCCAACACCAACAAAGCGATGATCATCGACAGCCCAGCCACTTGGCTCAGCATATCGTTACCGAATCCCGCCATTTGCTGATAAATCAAGGTAGGCAAAACAATGTAACCGGCGGGGATACCCAGCATCGCAGGAATACCGAAATTACCCAGCGACGAAACAAACGCCAATGCCGCCCCCGCGATAATCGCACTGCGACATAACGGCACAATGATGTCGAACCAAACTCGACACTGAGATGCTTTCGACAGCTGTGCGGCTTCCAATAAATCTTGTGGTAATGCAATCAGTTGCGTTCGAAGAGCGAGATACACCAAGGGCGCACTTTGGATACCCAACAACAAGGCAATGCCTTCTGCAGAATACATCGGCTGTGGGCTACCCAACGCAGGCGCAATGCCCAAGGTGTTTAAAATAGGACTCGCCGGACCAAACAATTGTAGCCAGCTCAATGCTGTGACTTGAGGTGGAATCATCATCGGCAACATAAAGCAGAACACCCAAATGGCGCGCCCACGAATGTTCGTCAAAGTAACAATAAAGCCAAATCCGCCGCCTAGAATCACGGCAATCAAGGTGCCTAAACCAGACGTATAAAAGCTGTTTTTTAAGGCAATCCAAGTACGCTCACTGCGTAATACTTCCGCCAAAGGCGATGACGCCGAAAAGGTAACATGACTTAGCGCTTCCACCAGCAACCGCAAACTCGGCACAAGGCTCAAGGTCGCAATCAAAATGAAGAGTCCAATGGACAACCAGCGAAGCTGGCTGTCCATCGTCAATCCATCCATAACTCGTGCTTTTAACAAAGAAGGCGTCATCTTGCTTAACCTTCAAAGATCTTGCTAAAGCGAGCTTTATTCACTTCATTGTTTTCTAGCGTCTTCGCCGCATCAAATGGCATCAAACGAATCGCGTCACGCTTAGGAAACCCCGCTGGGACGCCGATATCACCACGAGCAGGTAAATACCCTTGCTCTAATACCAACTGCTGACCGTCTTTGGACAACAGAAAATCCACAAAACGTTTCGCGGCCGCTTTATTTTTCGCGCCTTTCATAATGGCAACCGGTTCCGTCACCATGCTTACGCCCGTTTTAGGGAAAATAAACTCGATCGGCGAGCCTTTCGCCGCTTCACGAATGGCTAAGAAATCCACAATCACGCCATACGGTTTTGTACCTGACGCAACGGCTTTCAATACACCACCGTTGCCGCCTTGGGCTTTCACTTGGTTCGCGTGCAATTGCTCGTAGTAATTCCAGCCTAGCGTTTTGTCATCCGTTAAGGTCGCAAGGTGGATCAGTGCCGCGCCAGAATACAAAGGGCTAGGCATGGCCACTTGGTTTTTATATTCAGGCTTCGCCAGATCCGACCAATCCGTTGGATGTTGTGGTGCTTTTTGATGACGAACAATGCCCGTCGTGATCAATTTTGTACCGTAGTAATAACCCTTATCGCTGTACAAACTGTCTTCGTATTGTGTGCGGTTAGGACTTAAGTAGGATTCTAAATAACCGTCCGACACCATGGATTCCATGGTCACGCTGTCGGCAATTAACAGCACATCAGGTTTCACCACGCCGGAAGACAATTCAGCGCGTAATTTGGTCATCAACTTCGTGGTGCCGTCACGAACCCATTCTACTTTGATGTCTGGATTTTCCGCTTCAAAAGCGTCCACTGTCATTTGCGCGTCTTTGTTTGGCTGACTGGTATACAGGGTCAACGTCTCTTGAGCTTGCGCAGAAAGAGGAAAAGCAAGTGCCGCTGCGCATATCAATAAAGTCTTCTTAACGGTCATTGGGAAACTCTCTTTTTGATAAGTGAGCTGCAACAATACCGACACAATTTGACACTATAGTGACAAAAAATTTTCGTTTAATGGCGACCTTCTTTCGCTTCGAAAAGCCACGTAAAAAACCACGAAAAGGACTCAGCCCTATGAATAAGCGACATCATGAAATTGTCCAATGGGTGAATTTACAAGGAAGACAGACATTACAAGCCGTCGCAGACCAGTTTTCGGTTTCGGTGCAAACCATTCGCTCGGACATTCGATTGTTGGCGGAAAAAGGACTCATACTGCGCAGTCACGGCGAAGTAATCCCATTTCCACATCGTGAAAATATCAGTTTTGACCAACGGCGGATTCGTCATGCCGCAGGCAAAAAACACATTGCCGACCTGTGTGTGAGCAAGATTGCGGATTATCAATCAATCTTTCTCGGCAGTGGTTCAAGTGTCGCGGAAGTGGCGAGTCAGCTGACGTCCTTTCAAGGCCTACAAGTGATGACGACCAACTTGCATGCCGCACGCAATTTATGTGAACACCCAGATTGCGAGCTGACGATTTCGGGCGGCCGAGTACGAATGCGTGACCAAGATGTTATTGGCGGTGATGCCATGCGCTTTTTCCAACGCTATCGCGCCGACATTGGTATTTTTTCCGTCGCGGCGACCAATAAACAAGGGTATTTATTTGATTTCACCGACGAAGAAGTCATGGCCAGAGAAGCCTTGGTAGAACATTGTCATTATCGTATTTTGGTGATCGACAGCACAAAATTTGATACTGAATCTCGTTGTTTATGGGGAAAGATGAGCGACTATGATTGTATCATTACCGACCAACAACCTGCTCCCGCGCTATTAAGTACCCTGACCTATCAAGGCGTTGAAGTATTGTATTGACCAGCACACGCCATGTTTGTAGACATTGCACAGAAGGTATTTGGCCGGAACCTAGACCAAGCCCCAAGCACTGACGGTTAAGTGCGTGGGGCTTTTTAAACACGCATTTGCGTGTTACAAATGTGGCCAGAATTTCGCCACAATGCGATGCACCCATCGATCGTAAGGAGGCGCAATCAGGGCGACCAAATTCACACCAGACTTACGCAACACCGCTTTATTATGTGACAAGGTTCGAAAGCCTTCTTCGGCATGATAGGCCCCCATGCCAGAGTCTCCCACGCCACCAAAAGGCAAATCAGATTGAGCCACGTGAATCAAAGCATGGTTGATCACCAACCCTCCGCTGGCGATGCTTTGCTCACAACGTTGTTCGTCTTCTTTATGCTGTGTAAATAAATACATGGCCAAAGGACGAGGGCGTTGCTGTATGTATTGAAACCCTTCGTCTATGGTCTGATAAGTGAGTATCGGTAATATCGGCCCAAAAATTTCATCCTGCATCACCGCGAGTTCTTCTTTAGCCTCATGCAAAACATACAATGCAAGCTTTCCTTCTAAGGTATCTGGCCCTTGTGGTAGAAGGTTGTCGCATTGAACCCCAGATGCTTGCGCTTCTTCTAGGTAGCCTTGCAGACGTGAGAGCTGTCGATCATTAATGATGCTGGTGTAATCTGGGCTGGCAATGCCTTGCGGATATTGATCAGCTAATACCTTTTTAAGGTGTTCAATTAGCTCCGCTTTTTGTGACTCATGGCACAACACGTAATCCGGTGCGACGCAGGTTTGCCCTGCATTAATAAGCTTAGCAAAGACCAATTTTTTCGCAGTATCCACTAAGTCCGCCGATGGCGTGATCAAGAGAGGTGACTTGCCCCCCAATTCCAATGTGACAGGGGTGAGGTGCTGAGCGGCATTTTTCATCACAATACGGCCAACGTTGGTCGAGCCCGTAAACAGCAAATGATCGAATGCCAATTGACTAAATTGATTGGCAATGTCCGCTTCACCTTCTATCACTTCAGCCCACTCATCACCGCAAGCGGTTTGTAAAATTTGGCGTAATACTTTATTGGTCGCCGGGCAAAACTCCGACACCTTCAACATCACTCGGTTACCTGCCGCGATGGCGCCAACGATGGGCCCCAGAGACAGCAAAACAGGGTAATTCCAAGGCGCGATCACACCCACTAACCCTTTAGGTTGATAAAACACCTTGCCACTGGCTGGCCAACTGGTCATATGCAAAGATCGTCGACTCGGTTTCATCCATTTGTGTAAATGCTTTAAGGCATGTTTGATTTCACCCAATAGCGGCACCAACTCAATCAAACGCGATTCAGCATGGGCGCGACAGCCGAAGTCTTGCTGTAACGCGTCCAACAAGGGGACTTCATACTCTAATAGGGTTGTTTTTAGGCTCAACAATAACTGCCGTCTAGCCTCTTCAGAAGGATACGGTTTGGTTCGAGTCAATGATTTCAAACGAGCGAAAGCCGAGTTAAGTTGTGCTTCCGAATCAATAAGGGTGCTGTTCATGTCTGCCTCAAAAGAATTATTGATTTTATTATTCATCCAAGCGCACCTAACAAAAAGGAAATTGTCCATTTATTGATCAATGTCGTTTCCTAACCCTCGGCGGTTGGCTACACTTTAATCTACTAAGAATAAGAGCAAGGAACGTATTATGGCAACCATACTCTGTTACGGCGACTCTCTCACTTGGGGCAGCATACCAAATGGTGGTCGCTACCCTAAACGTCTGCGCTGGCCATCTATTTTGAATCACTTACTCGGCTCTCAACACCAAGTCATTAATTTTGGTTTACCCGGACGAACCACCATTTGGAACGATCCTTTTTTAGAAGGACGAAACGGCTTAACCTATCTGCAAGCCGCTTTGGAGACCTTCGGGCCTGTCGACCTTCTTATCATCATGCTGGGCACCAATGATCTAAAGCGTCACTTCAATGTGGGTGCTTATGAAGCTGCAAAAGGCGTGGAAAAGTTGATCGCAAAGTCAAGAATGCCAAGTGATCATGGATTCCCTAGTCCAAGCCTGTTGATCATTGCACCACCAAATATTTTATCCCCAAAAGGCGCGATGTCTGAAAGCTTTAGCGGCGCCACTGAAAAATCCCAATACTTTCATCAACATTACCAAGATATTACCTCACAGAATCAATGTCTCTTCTTAAACTCCGCAGGTGTGTTACAACCCAGTGATATCGACGGTGTCCACCTAGATACACAAGGAAATGAGCAACTTGCTAACGCCATTTTTGAATTAATAAAAGACAGATTTTAAATATAACATACTGTTTTTATAGGGATTTATAGCGTTTTTTTGATAGTTGAGAGACATCAAATAAACGCTCTCTCATTTTTTTCTTCCGAGTGAATCTAAAAATTGGCAGAAATTAATGGGGTGTTAGATCTTGACAAAAAAACAGTCCTAATAATGATTGTTATGAAAAGTGAAAATTTGTACAAAATATGCACGATTATCCAGCCTTTTTTCGATTTAGATGAAATAATCGGCCATGCTTGCATTTCGTTCACAAAGTTATCCACAAGATGCTGTGTGCCAATTCTTTGCTTCAAATAAACCGGGTTCCCCCTGAAAAACCAACTGTATGTCGGAATTTAATGCATTTTGTACCTCAATTTTTAAAATGATCGACGTATGATACAAAGCACACTTGAGAGAAAAAGGACGCATAATATGAAGGTTAGCTTTATCGGACTCGGTACCATGGGGTTCCCAATGGCCGGACATTTAAGTAAAGCAGGTCATTCTGTTGTGGTTTACAACCGCTCAGTCGAAAAAGCGCAATTATGGTGTGATCGCTTTGCTGGATCCTATGCAGAAACGCCTGCGGTAGCGGCAAAAGATGCTGACATTGTGCTGACCTGTGTTGGCAACGACGAGGATCTCAAAGACGTTTACTTAGGGCAAAATGGTGCTTTCCAATGCGCCAAACCTGGCACCTTATTCATTGATCATACGACCGCGTCCGCTGAAGTCGCAAAAACCTTACTACATGCCGCCAATAAAAAAGGTTATGACTTTATGGACGCACCAGTGTCTGGAGGCCAGGCAGGTGCCGAGAATGGGGTATTAACCGTGATGATTGGGGGCGAACTCGCTCATTTAGAAAAAGCCAAGCCTGTATTAGACTGTTATGCCAAAGCCACCAGCCTCATGGGGGATGTGGGTCAAGGCCAAGTGGCCAAGATGGTGAATCAAATTCTCATTGCAGGTGTTTTATCAGGACTTTCTGAAGGCATTCGGTTTGCCCAGCAAGCAGGATTGGACATGGCAACCTTGGTCGATACTCTCAAACACGGCGCGGCGGGCTCTTGGCAATTAGAAAATCGCGGAGAGACCATGGCCAAGGATGAATTTGATTTTGGTTTTGCCATTGAGTGGATGCATAAGGATCTTGGTCTTTGTTTAGCGCAAGCGGAAAAAATGGGACTGAGCTTACCGCTGACACAAGAAGTCGACGACAAATATCAGCAACTGATCAATGCAGGTCATGGTCGCCAAGACACGTCCGTTTTAATCAAAGCACTTGACCAAACTACCTAATACTTTTTGAGCCAGAGAGGTCATGTCTCTCTGGCAAAGCGCGCTAATCCCTGTCTCTTTACACATTTTTTTCCTCCCTGAACCCATCACTTTTCTAAACTGAGAAAATGAATTTGCACTTTTTTGCCTCATTCAGTTTTTGCTTTTTCGTGCTTCAAGCCAGATATAACAAGCCTTTACCTTCGTTATCGAAAATCTCTATTCATTAGACGTATAGGACATATCGTTATTTCGATTGGTCATTGCTGATTGCTTCAGTACTCTTCAACAACGCTGTTTTGACAGTCTGTTCATCGGATCTGTCATATGGCTAAAGGGGGCTCAAGGATGAGGCAGAACAGCCCCATTTAAACTTGGAGTTTAAATGGGGCTTGTTTTATCAATAAGAAGGCTCTTTCCCACCTGATCACAAAAGTAACGAATATCGACTTCCCACGTGCTTAGCACGAATATAATTATGTTAATGGAGAGTTCAAATGAAAAAAGGGCTAGCAAAACTAACGCTCGCGCTAATGACCGCCGGTGCCATTAGTACTACTGCTCATGCGGCGACTACTTTGGTTTACTGCTCAGAAGGCAGTCCTGAAGGCTTTAACCCAGCTTTTTACACGTCTGGTACGACGTTTGATGCAACATCTAAAAACATGTTCAACCGTTTGATGGAATTCAAACTTGGCACCACTGAAACTGAGCCAGGCTTGGCGACCAGCTACGATGTTTCTGCCGATGGCCTTGAGTACACTTTCCATTTGCGTAAGGGTGTGAAGTTCCATTCTTCTAAATCGTTCAAACCAACACGTGACTTTAATGCAGACGATGTCATCTTCACATTTGACCGTCAGTGGAACAAAAACAACCCTTATCACACTGTTTCAGGTGGTTCATACGAATACTTCAACGGTATGGGTATGGGTGACCTAATCAAAGACATCGTGAAAGTAGATGACTACACGGTGAAATTTGTTCTAAATCAGCCAGAAGCGCCTTTCATTGCCAACTTGGCGATGGACTTTGCGTCTATCTTCTCGAAAGAACAAGCTGATTATCTAATGAAGCAAGGCACACCGGAGCAACTTGATATCAACCCTGTCGCAACGGGTCCATTCCAGAAAGTTCAGTACCAAAAAGACTCTTTGATTCGCTACACAGCCTTTAAAGATTACTGGAAAGGCAAAGCCAAAGTGGATCGCTTAGTCTTCTCTATCACACCTGATGCTTCTGTTCGCTACGCGAAATTGAAAGCCGGTGAATGTGATGTGATGCCGTACCCGAATCCTGCTGATCTTGAGCAAATGGATCAGGATCCAAACATCAATCTAATGAGTCAAGAAGGTCTGAACGTTGGTTATCTTGCGTTTAATACGCAGAAAAAACCGTTTGATGACATTCGAGTTCGCCAAGCCCTTAACCTAGCAACGGACAAGAGCGCCATCATTGATGCGGTTTTCCAAGGCGCAGGTAAAGCGGCGAAAAACCCAATTCCACCCACTATGTGGTCTTACAACAACAATGTCGTGGACTACCCATATGACCCTGTTAAAGCGAAAAAACTATTAGCCGAAGCGGGTTATCCAGATGGTTTCTCAACTAACATCTGGGCTATGCCGGTACAACGTCCATACAATCCAAATGCGCGTCGTATGGCTGAAATCATGCAAGAAGACTGGTCTAAAGTCGGTGTGAAGGCGGAAATCGTTTCTTACGAATGGGGTGAATACCTAAACCGTTCTAAGAAAGGTGAGCACGACACGGTACTACTAGGTTGGACTGGTGACAACGGTGACCCAGATAACTTCCTATACGTTTTGCTAGGTTGTGATGGCGTCGGTGGTTCAAACCGTGCGCAATGGTGTAACGAAGAGTTCAACGACCTATTACTAGCGGCGAAGCAAACCTCTGACAAAGCTGAACGTACTAAGGATTACGAGCAAGCTCAAGTGGTCTTCAAGCGCGAAGCGCCTTGGATCACGGTGGCACACTCTGTTGTCTATGAGCCAATCAGCAAAGACGTTAAAGGGTACAAAATCGACCCTCTAGGTGGTCATTACTTCTATAACGTAAGCAAATAAATTGTCCTAATTCGGACAAATAATGCCTACTTGTTGATGAGAGAAAGTCAGCAAGTAGGCATTCTGTTGAACGAGTGAGTCCTCGATCAATTCGTACCCCGAGAGAGCCTGTCCTATTATGTTCCAATTTATTTTTCGTCGTTTAAGTCTGGTCGTGCCAACCTTTATCGGCATCACCTTACTGACTTTCACGCTGATCCGTCTCATCCCTGGTGACCCTATTGAAGTCATGGCTGGAGAACGCGGTGTCAGTGCAGAGCGACATGCCGAGTTAAGCGCTCAACTAGGCTTTGATCAGCCTCTATATGTCCAATATTTCCGCTATGTTGGTGGGGTATTACAAGGCGACCTAGGCAATTCCTTAATCACCAAAGAGCCGGTCATGAAAGAGTTTCTAACCCTCTTTCCAGCCACCATTGAGTTGGCGTTTTGTGCCGCCATCTTCGCAATTTTAGTGGGTCTACCTGCCGGTATCTTTGCCGCGGTTAAACGAGGCACGGTATTAGACCACTCTGTTATGACTTTTTCCCTAACCGGTTACTCTATGCCTATTTTCTGGTGGGCTTTACTGCTGATGTTGGTCTTTTCCGTAACCTTAGGCTGGACTCCCGTATCTGGACGAATTGATGTGGTCTATTGGATCGATGATGTGACCGGATTCATGCTCATCGATGCATTACTTTCCGATGAAGTCGGGGCGTTCCGTTCCGCTGTCGCGCACTTAATTCTGCCCAGCATTGTACTAGGGACCATTCCCATGGCAGTGATCGCCCGTATGACACGCTCCTCCATGTTGGAAGTGCTCAGTGAAGACTACATTCGTACCGCGCGGGCCAAAGGTATTGCTCCCTGGCGCGTCATCATTATTCACGCCTTACGTAATGCGTTGATCCCTGTGATAACGGTGATTGGTCTGCAAGTTGGTATTTTGTTGTCCGGCGCCATCCTCACCGAGACTGTATTTGCTTGGCCAGGCATCGGGAAATGGCTGATTGAGTCCATCGGGCGTCGTGATTACCCTGTGGTGCAAGGTGGCATCTTAATTGTGGCCTGTATCATCATCACAGTGAATTTATTAGTCGACATTGCCTATGGCATTGTTAATCCACGTATTAGACACAGTAAATAAAAGGGCGCCGATTTATGTCTTCTCAAACCATTACTGCGCCAATACCAAAAACACCACTGCAAGAGTTTTGGCATTATTTCCGTACCAATAAAGGAGCTGTGGCGGGCCTTAGCTTTATTGTGCTGATTTGTTTTATGGCCATTTTTGCCGATTTTGTCGCACCACATTCTCCATCACAACAATATCGTGATGCACTCCTTCTACCGCCAGCATGGTTACAAGGTGGTAACTGGTCCTTTATTTTAGGCACAGATGATGTGGGCCGAGACATTCTGTCTCGCTTAATTCACGGCTCTCGTTTGTCTATCTCAGTAGGTATCGTTGCTGTGACCGCATCACTCATCATGGGGATATTGCTCGGACTGATTGCTGGCTACTTCAAAGGCATGATCGACACCATGATTATGCGCATTGTCGACATCATGTTGGCCATGCCAAGCTTGCTACTGGCGATTGCGATTGTGGCTATCTTAGGGCCAAGCATCGTCAATGCGGCATTAGCCATCTCCATTGTCTCGTTGCCGCATTATGTTCGTTTAACTCGAGCGGCGACCATGGCAGAAATGTCAAAAGACTACGTCACCTCCTCGCGCGTTATCGGAGCTGGACCACTTCGACTGATGTTTATTTGTATTCTGCCAAACTGTTTGGCGCCCCTTATCGTTCAAGCGACATTGGGTTTTTCCACTGCCATTCTCGATATGGCGGCCTTGGGTTTCCTAGGATTAGGCGCTCAACCGCCCACACCAGAGTGGGGCTCAATGCTGTCCGATGCACTGCAATTCGTACAGCGTGCTTGGTGGGTCGTCACCTTTCCTGGCTTGATGATCCTCATTACCGTTCTGGCGTTTAACTTAATGGGCGACGGCTTGCGTGACGCCCTTGACCCTAAGTTAAAGCAATAGGAGAGGCCAAATGTCATTATTAGAACTCAATAATTTAAGCGTAAAATTTGGCCCATTCCAAGCCGTTGATAACATCAGTTATCAAGTTGAAGAAGGCGAAGTGCTCGGCATAGTAGGTGAGTCCGGCTCCGGAAAAAGTGTTAGCTCTCTTTCCATCATGGGACTGATCGATTACCCAGGAAAAGTCAGCGCAGAACGCCTGTCTTTTAATGGACAAGACCTACAGGCCATGCCGGAAAAGCAACGTCGTAAGCTCACCGGCTCAGACATTGCGATGATTTTCCAAGACCCAATGACCAGCTTAAACCCATGCTTTACCGTGGGTTATCAAATCATTGAAGCCTTAAAGACCCACCAAGGTGGCAGCAAAAAAGTGCTTAAGGTACGAGCCATCGAGTTGCTGACACAAGTGGGGATTCCAGCCCCAGAGTCCCGTTTAGACAATTATCCCCACCAGCTATCCGGCGGCATGAGTCAGCGGGTGATGATCGCCATTGCGATTGCTTGTAACCCTAAGTTGTTAATTGCCGATGAACCCACCACCGCATTAGACGTGACCATTCAAGCTCAAATCATCGACTTGTTGATTGAGCTGCAGCGTAAACAAAAAATGGGCTTGGTCTTAATTACCCATGATCTGGCACTGGTTGCTGAAGTGGCTGATCGCGTGATTGTGATGTACGCCGGTCAAATCGTCGAATCCGGTCCCGCGGTGGAGGTCTTCTCAACACCAAGACACCCTTACACACAAGCATTACTGGCGTCGTTACCTGAGTCGGCGGCGGGCAAGTCTCGACTGGATGCGTTACCTGGGGTGGTGCCTGGTCAATATGATAGACCGCTGGGCTGTTTGTTAAGTCCGCGCTGTCCTTATGCCACAGAGCAATGTCGTCAAGTAGAACCGGATAACCAAGGCGACCTTCATCGTCAGGTGAAATGCCATACGCCGTTAGATACAGAAGGGAGACCTGCTGCATGAGTAGTAACCATTTAATTCTCGACGCTCAAGAACTGAAGCAGCATTATCATGTGAAGCAAGGGGTCTTTAAACCCGATGCCGTGGTAAAAGCCGTGGATGGCATCAGTTTTCAACTGGAAAAAGGTAAGACTCTGGCCATCGTTGGTGAGTCTGGTTGTGGCAAATCGACATTAGGTCGCATGCTCACCATGATAGAAACACCAACGTCAGGCCGCCTTGAACATTTGGGAGAAGACCTGTTAAGCCTCAGTAAATCCGCTCAAGCGACATTACGACAGAAGATTCAAATCATCTTCCAGAACCCTTACGGATCCCTAAACCCGCGTAAAAAAATTGGCAGCATTTTAGAAGAACCGTTAGTCATTAACCGTCAGCTTTCCAAAGCCGAGCGTAAAGCCAAAGCTCTTAGTATCATGGCAAAAGTGGGGCTGAAAGCAGAACATTATGATCGTTACCCGCACATGTTTTCTGGCGGGCAACGTCAGCGTATTGCCATTGCTCGAGGCCTGATGTTGGATCCAAGTATCATTGTCGCCGATGAACCTGTCTCCGCACTGGATGTTTCAGTACAAGCACAAGTGCTGAACCTAATGATGGATCTGCAAACGGAACTGGGATTAAGCTATGTCTTTATCTCCCACGATTTATCTGTGGTTGAACACATTGCTGATAACGTGATGGTAATGTATCTAGGCAAGGTCGTTGAACAAGGTTCAAAAGAAGAGCTGTTCAATAACCCCAAACACCCATATACGTTAGCACTACTGTCCAGTACGCCACAATTGTCTCCAGATAAGCGTCGGCAACGTATCAAATTACAAGGTGAATTGCCTTCGCCACTAAACCCACCTTCTGGCTGTGCTTTTCATGGTCGTTGTCAGCATGCGAATGAACGTTGTCAGCAAGAAGTACCTGCACTTCGTGAAGATCAAACCAGTCATTTGATTGCCTGTCATGCGATCGAAGAACAACGCATTGAATTTCGCCATGCTTTATAGCTTGGCTTAATACTGAACTCCCACCGAGTATTTGCGTCCGTAAGGGCGCTTTTTTTTGATCAAACCGTTTGATAAGAGAGGCTTAAACAGCGTATAACCAAAGAGATAAATCTGGACGATTTTTTTAGCCAAAGGATAGGCACAATGAACCACAAACTAGAACAAGCTCAGCAGACTCAGTCCTTTATTCAACGTGCCACAATATGGCTTATTTTCACTCGCGTGTTGTCTGACTTTGCTGGGGTGTTGAATCTCATTTCATTGTCCAGCTATGTTTATTTCATCAGCCAAAACGTGTTCACGCTCAGCTTGTTTATGGCCGCAAGCATTGTTGGCGGAATCCTAGCAAGTCTCGTCAGCTTTTTTTCAAGGCAACCACACAAGCATACCTTGAGCCTCTTAAACGTCATGCGACTCATTCTGCTCTTGGCCTTAGTGCTTCTACCTTCACAACACCAAGTTAGCGTTTTACCTTGGATTGCTTTAATAGGGGGATTTTGTAATGCATGTTTTATGATCACATTAAACAGCCAGATCCCGCTTTGGATTGAAAAAGCGAAGCACATCAGTACTAATTCTTGGCTGACCGCCATGTCCGCCATCGCGTCTGTTATTGCTGGATTGAGTATCGGTTTATTCGTGTCAATTGGGGGTTACCAAGGCGTCTTTATGGTTAATATCATCTTG
Source organism: Marinomonas posidonica (assembly GCF_043643765.1). Taxonomy (GTDB): domain Bacteria; phylum Pseudomonadota; class Gammaproteobacteria; order Pseudomonadales; family Marinomonadaceae; genus Marinomonas; species Marinomonas posidonica_A. Next base: position 77,423 of record NZ_JBHZSP010000004.1, read on the forward strand.
TATTGCTGCGTTGCTCTCAGCCTGCTAATACTCTCGACCATTCGACCAATATCGGATGATCATACAGCCCCAGAAATTCAAACAGTTCAACCAGCTAGACTGTTTAATCGCCCTTTTAAATCACCTTCCCTAGGCTGGTTGTTTGCCATTTCAGCAGGCAATAGTTTCGCTTGTGCAGCCCAACAAGTGGGGTTCCCTGTGTTATCACAACACCTTACGCCGCAGAATATTAGCTATGCGATGGGGCTCTTAATGTCGACATGGGGCATTGGGAAATTCATTGGGGCGAGTCAGGCGGGATTTTATCTAAAATACAAACCTTTAATGTCATTAGAAAATGGCTTCTGTCTATCCTGCCTGATCATGTCCTGTGGCTTTGTATTGGCGTTTCAGCAGTCCCTACTAAGTTGGGCTATCGTCTTTATATGCTTGGCGGGAATTGGCGAAGGTGGAGCGGAAGTCAGTTTAACCTCTTCCGTTCAACTTGAGTCTAAAGGTTTACATTTAACCTTATTTAGCAGCGTCGCATTGATGAAAATGGTCGCCAGTGCCATCGGTGCTTTATTAGTCAGTCCTTTCTTTTTGTTTTTAGATCTTGGCTTAGTGATCTTGCTATTTCACACACTCCCCATCGGTCTGATGGCTTTCATGATTCGAAAAAAATACCAAGCCATCTCCTGATGGCTTGGTATTATGTGTTCAGTTTGTACCAACCATAAGCTCACCACATAGCACTTATGGTTTGATTGTCGTATTCGTCACCACTGTACCCATCAACATTATAGAAAAGATACAATCTAACCAGCCGTTTATCGGCGTTACTTTTTCTTCATTTGGCGGCCATGATACACCGCAAATCCTTTGTCTCTAAATAAACGTGTGTGGCTGCCTAATGCGGCATCTAAAATAGGCGGGTAACGTAAAAAATCATTGGCAACCACAAACAACTCACCATTCAACGTCAAATGATTTTTGACACCAATAAAAAAGCTTTCAGCCACGCTGTAATCCGTACTCACACCCGTATGAAAAGGTGGATTAGTAATCACGTAGTTAAAACGTCCCTTCACATTAGCAAGACCATTGGAAGCAATCAAAGTAAGCGCTTCACTGGCGTTATTTTCAGCAAACGTCAGCTCGGTAGCCTTAAGCGCTAAAGCACTGTCATCTAACGCTGTGACGTTGGCTTTGGTGTGACCATATAGCCACAAGCTAATAATGCCGTCGCCACAACCAAAGTCTAACAATCGAGCTTGACTCACATCACTCATGAAGCGATGCTGCTGCAATTGATTTAGCAGTATCTCGGTTCCCTTATCCAATTTACCATGACCAAATACCCCAGGTAGGCTACACAACGTCATTTCCTGACCCGCAACCGTTAATGTCCAAGACCGTATCCAATCCGCAAAAACAAACGGCTTAACTGGACGACGCTTGTAGCCGGAGAAAAGCAAACAATGTTTCGCACTGTCTACCTTACCCACTTCGTCTAAATTCGGCTCTAGGCGTTTTATAGAGGATTTTACACCGCTTTTATTATCCCCCACTAACCAAACTTGTCCGCCTTCTTTTACATGCGGCAATACCGAAGCCAATAGATAATCCAATAGCTCTTTGGCTTTGGGTTGATAAATCACCACATGATCGAATTCGACCTCATGATCGGCAGGCCATTGTTCAGAGAACAGTAAATTGTCTTCTGCGAACCCAAGCTGATGCAGCGCGTCATAACGGGTTTTAGATTGACACCAAGCGTACACAGAAGCTTGTCCTGTTAACGTTTGCGGATACGTGTCTTCGGGATTCGCAAACAAAACATTGCCAACAAGTTGGGCCTCGTTGCGAGCCAATAATTGGCTAGTTGAATTAAGATTCATAAGTAACAGAAAGCTCTTTAATAGATAAGGTGGTAACAGATTCCAGTAACGGATTTAAACTGTCCGTGATGACGTCTGGCTGTACTCTAGGATAGCGAGGTTGAGGTCGATCGTTCAGCGCTGGGTAATGCCAACCTTGTGTAAATGATAAAAAATCGTCAGCAAAATCCGTACTGTGTTCCAAGCACCCAGACAGAATCACATCGAGATAACTCAATGCAATGGGGCAGTCCGCATGAGGCGGTACCACTTGATCAGTGTAATAAATCCAATAAGTGCCTTCTGGCAAATCGGTATCCTGATACGGCGTTAGAGCCTCAGCTTGAATTTGACGACGTCGATAACCTTGCTCACGTTCATCAAATAAGGCAAATTGGTCATAGGCCACTTCGACCAGAACCCCATTACAACTTGCATGAGAGGCAAGTACAACCGCCACAGAGCTCATGCCAAACTCGGACGACATGACCGACCAATGACGCTCATAGCCCTGCAGTTTAACCGGCCAAACTTGCCCAGTCTCACCGGTTTTTGATCGACTTTCACCGTTAATTAAGCTGCCATAGCCTAAAATAAAATGTCGCTCAGATAGACTCACTCTTGTCTCCAACGCTGCATTTGCTTGAAAACACGCATAATAGCTTGGCAAGCCAAGGCATACCAGCACCAAGCTAAGACAAAACCATTAATGGGTTGTCGATTTCGTCCCGCTTTTCAGTAACAGCACTAATGGTAAGGCCGCTAATGTCACCCACATCATCAACCTAAAATCTTGTAAGTAAGCTAGCGTCGATGCTTGCTCATTAACCAAAGCGTTTAAGGTAGCTAACCCAGTTACGTGAGTAATGTCGTAAACGCCTTCTTGTTGCGCCACATGTAATCCTAGATTGAAAGGATTGATGTAATCGGCAAAGGCTGCATGATTAACCTGGATACGTTGTGCTAAGTAAGTGGTCACCACAGAAATACCAATACTGCTGCCAATGTTACGCAATAAACTGAACATGGAAGTACCTTCATTGCGATATTTAGAGTCTAGGGTTGCAAAACTGATGGTAGATAATGGAACAAAGATAAAACCTAAACCAACCCCTTGAACGATACCGGTTCGGATAATGTCCCATGCTGAAACTTGCGCGGTAAACAACGTCATTTCCCACATAGAAAACGTGATTAACAGCAAACCAAGCGTGATAAAGAATCGAGGGTCAACCTTATTAGACAAGCGTCCTACAATCATCATGGCCGCCATGGTACCAAAGCCACGAGGTGCCAAAATGCTTCCTATGTCCACTACGGGATACCCCATTAACGAGCTCATAAAGGGTGGAAGTAACGTCATCGACGCCAATAAAATCACGCCCACGATAAAAATAAACACCATGCCCACACTAAAGTTGCGATCTCGAAACATCGCCGGATCAATAAAAGGCTGACGGTGTGTAAAAATGTGCACCAAAAACATATAGCCACAAGTCAATACCAACACCCCTTCGATCATGATTTCCAAGCTGCCGAACCAATTTTGAGATTCGCCTCGATCGAGCATCATTTGCAAACTGCCAATGGTGACCCCTAGCAGCACAAAACCATAAAAATCAAAGCGACGATTTTTATCCAATGTAGACTCTTGTAGAAACCCTGCTAACCCTAACCATGCCAAGATACCAAACGGCACATTAATATAAAAAACCCAACGCCAGCTATAATACTCTGTTAATAAGCCACCCAAATAAGGTCCTAGAATGGGGCCGACCATCACACCAATTCCCCACATGGCCATGGCGGATCCATGCTTTTCTTTCGGGTAGGCGTCCAATAAAACGGACTGTGAAAGGGGCACTAAACTGGCACCGAAAACCCCTTGTAAGAGACGAAACAAGACAATTTGGTTAAGAGACTGAGCGGCACCACACAAAATGGAAGACAAAGTAAAGCCGACAATGGACCACATGAATACGCGTTTACGACCCATTTTGGCAGACAAAACGCCAGTCAAAGGCATACAGATGGCCGCCGCCACAATGTAGGACGTCAGCACCCAAGAGATTTGATCCTGAGTCGTCCCCATGGTGCCCTTCATGTAAGGCAAGGCAACATTCGCAATGGTAGTGTCTAAAGCTTGCATGATGGTGGCTAACATCACGGAAATAGTGATCATCATGCGACTGGTGTGATTGTTTTTGACAAGATCCTGTTGCACTAGCATGACTCCATTTTATAAAGTCATGCCAAGCAATTGACGATGATAAGTTGTATCTATGGTCACAGTTGAACTCAAGCCAGTACGCAGCTCGGGGATGCTTTGGCCCTGATCGAATTGAATTTTGACCGCTAAACGCTGAGCAATCTTCACCCAGTTACCCGTGGCATTCTCTGCTGGGATCACTGAAAACTCAGCCCCCGTCGCTGGGCTGATGCTTTCCACCTTGCCATGTAGCGTCGTATCTGGAAACGCATCCACTTCGATTGCGACCGTTTGACCTACCTGCACGTGAGTCAGGTCTTTTTCTGTGAAATTGGCTTCAATCCATTTTTCTTTATCCGCCACTAGCACCATCGCAGTGGCACCTTTTGTCATGTATTCACCTTGATTCGGTACTTTCGCGACCACCCCAGAAACAGGTGCACGCACTTCTACATGATTCAAATCAATACGCGACTGATTCAATGCCGCCAAGGCAGACTGATAACTAGGATGATCTTCTAGAGGCGCTGTTGGGTTTCCACCCAACGCTTCTTTTAAACGATATAAATCTTTCTTCAAGGTAGCGACTTGCAAACGACTCACCTCTGCCGCCTGCTTTGCTTGATCAAATTGAGTATCTGAGATGAATTTTTGCTTTAACAGGTTAGCTTGGCGTTGCTCTTCCCGTTGATTGAACGCATAGGTATTTTCCGCCTGTGCGATTTCAGCTTGCTTCTCCTGATAAGCTGCTTGCTGCTCTAAGATGTCTAATTTCACTTGTTGTAATTGCGCATTCGCTTTGGCTTCAGCCAACTTAAAAGGCGTTGCATCAATCACGAACAACACTTGCCCAGAATGAACGGTTTGATTTTCTTTTACTGCCACCTGTTCGATTGGGCCAGATATTTCAGTATTAATACGATTAATGTCTGACTGAACATAGGCATTATCCGTTTCCACATAGCGCCCACCCAACATGTAAGCCGTAGCTGACCCTAACACCACAAGACAGGGTACGACAAACAGTAAAATGCGACGCAACCAAGGTTTCTCTGTCGGTTTTTTTCGAATAGATTGGTCTTTTTCTTCAGTCATTATCCTAAGATCTCCACACTGTATTTTTATCGCGTTCAGTCATCGGTAAGGTTTTCATGCATTTTTGTCAGAACGTCCATCGCCACATCAATTTGCTCTGGCGTTAATCCTTGTAACGCTTTTTCACGAACTCGATTGATTTCTTTGTCTATTTCTAGCAACCAAGGTGTGGCTTTTTCAGTTAAGAACAAAGCATTAGCACGCCGATCCTTCGGATCAGCTCGACGTTCAACCAAACCATCAGATACCAACTGATCAATTAAACGAGCTAACGTTATCGGCTGAATATCCAGTAATTCCGCAAGTGTTACCTGTTTTACGCCTTCATTTCGCGATACAGATAACAAAGTGCGAGCCTGCATTAGCGTCATGACTAGATCACTTTTGCGGTATTCACGACGCATAAGGCGTAATACATCTGTAATAAGAAAGTTGATGTTTTTAGATTGCATGAAACTCACCGATTTAATATGAATTAATTATTATATATATTGCTTACTATATTCAATCATAGCCCACCAATGTATCAAATGCTTCCTTAATGACGGCTCCCCCTCCTTGTTGATTCCTTTTTTACATGGACAACTTCTGGCTTAATGTGAAAATGACATAGACAACACAAGGAGTACTTCATGAGCAAGCCCATCGTTTTAATTACTGGTGCCAGCCGTGGCATAGGCGCCGCCACAGCTAAACTAGCCGCTCAACGTGGTTATCATGTGATCATTAATTATCGAAAAGAAGCTCAGCTTGCTGAACAACTGGTCACAAAAATTCGTCAACATGGCGGACAAGCAGACGCGTTACAGGCAGATGTGAATGATGAAGCAAGTATCATTGCTCTGTTTAATCAAATTATTGAAAACTGGGGACCTGTCTGGGGGCTGGTCAACAACGCGGGGATTTTAGAAACGCAACAACGCTTCGGCGAACTTTCTTTGGAACGTTGGCAGCGAGTATTCACGACCAATGTTTTTGGCCCTATGTTGTGCAGTCAGCATGCCATCAAACAAATGCGACAACACCATTTACGGGGCAGCATAGTCAACGTGTCATCCTTAGCCTCGGTGATGGGTGCGCCAAACGAATACGTGGATTATGCAGCCAGTAAAGGAGCACTAGACACCATGAGTAAAGGTTTAGCGAAAGAATTAGCGGCAGAAGGGATCCGCATTAATACGGTTCGCCCAGGCTTTATCTATACTGAAATGCATGCCGATGGCGGCGAGGCCAATCGTGTCGATCGACTGGCCCCCAGCATTCCGATGCAACGCGGTGGACAAGCAGATGAAGTGGCAGAAGCCATTGTCTGGTTATTAAGTGAGAAAGCCAGCTATTGTACAGGGAGCTTTCTTGACGTAGCAGGAGGACGATAAACAGAACCGCTTATTTCGCCACCACACACTGAAAGGAACTGGCCAAATGTAAGTCACCCTGACGATAACGAGCATAACTAGGGTAAGGGCATAAAGGGCGCTTTAATCCCACCATTCTTGAGGTCAGTTCTGGATTATTCGCTCGTGTGGCCGCAATCACTTCCCTTGGAGGACGCTGTTGCTCCACCCAATTTACCAAGGGTTGCAACATATCAAACTGATCGGCCGATAAACCACCTTGTTGATGTGGCATCCCCGGCACCCGGTAGAAACGCACAAAGTCTGCTGCTTTGCCCGCCAAAGCGAAATCCAGAAAATCATACCAACGTACCGTGTCTTGAACAGAAAACACCGGATCGCTGTTACCATGAAATACAATCAACTTACCACCATGTTGCTTGAATTGTGTCAGTGTTGGCTTCACGGCATCAGGGGGCGTCATCAATGACACAGCGGATTCGGTAAACTCACCGTTCGTTGCAAAGATTTTGCCGGCATCACGATCAAAATCAAACGATTGTAGGAAGTCTGTTAAAGAAAAAATGTCGCCTTTTACGGCTTGATAAGGCGTACTGTATAGATTGGCTAACGCACTCGCTCCGATGACCACACTCGCCGGCATGTGCTGCCAAGCGTCTAATTTACTGGCAATTTTCCAGCCGCGCCAATTGTTCGATTGCAAACCTGTGTCATAAGGCCAGCTAGTATAAAGCGCTTGATTCTTAGCATTATGCGGACCTTGATGCATTCGAACTAGAGCACCAATTTTCGCGATAGGCAAACAGTCCCGATCAAACTCGCTCTTGCAGACCAAAGCCGTGGGTTTAAAACGTTGCTGACAAGCGTCTATCGCAAAGATCAAATCATCACTGACCCCGTCTAAGTCATCACATTGCTGGATAAGACGACGTGTAATGTATTCTAAGTCTCTCTCGCTAAAAGAGGAGCGAATGTCTGACTGAATAGATTGTAATGCTTGATAATCCCAAGGGTGTTGTAAAGCCGCTTTGGGCGCATTAAATCCAGGAGAAGCAACCAATAAGCCATCAAACATCTCTGGGAAACGGCTCGCCGCCACCATGGCAGTTCGACCACCGTTAGCTTGCCCAATGCCGTAACGATATTGCACTGATGCCCCATAATACTGTTCAGCCAGAGCCTGTGCGATGGGCATAATGTTTGCCATCGCTTGGTAGGCAAATTCTTCTCTCGCCGTCGCATCACGTCCAAACAAAAAGGGTTTCGATAAGCCGCCAGCCGCTTTTTTAAACGCGTCATTATCATGACCTTCATTTGAGCTGACAACCGCAAACCCTTGATTGATCGCATATTGATTAACGGTTAAGCCGGTGATGTTACCAACAGCAGGAGCAAGCTCACCACCAAAAGCGGTATCAAATTGGTACGCCAAACGTCCTTGCCAACCATAAGGTAAACGCAGTTCAAAACGCGTCGTATAAAAGGTGCCGTCTTTACCAATCCGTCGATTCACTACACCTTTAACCTGACAATAAGCCGTTCGAACTTGTTCTGTAGGAGCGTACATGGCGGTTTTAATTTCGAGCTTATCTGTGGCTTGCGATCTAAGTGCCTGACATTGCGTCGTATCTGCTGATGCGGGGTAACTCGTGGCAAATGCCATTAAAGCGATAGACCTGATCAAAAACCTCTTCATTTCCCCATCCTTCATTGGAATAGCAATCAACGTCGTCAGCTTGTTTAATATCGAAACAACGACTTAGGTGGTATTCAAAATACCCAATAACGTTGGAAATGGGAAGTTATCAACTAAGGGAAGGGGAAAATAAAAACGGGCTCAAATGAGCCCGTTTTCAATCAATCAAATCTAATGTGCCGATAACACCAGCAAATCTGGTGATACTTCATTAAAATCAATCGCCATCGTCACGCTCAAGGCTGTCACAGTTATGATTGAAAAGAAGAACACTTGTCGTGCCCAACCGTTTAAATCAATGTCAGCACGAAAACCTCTTAACGCCATGGCTAACCACCAAAGGCTAGTTGACAAGGCCACGACCATAAAACCAATTCCGACGTATCCCGCCAGCGGTAATAAGGCCGCCACAACAGCAAAAGCCGCTATGTGTAAGATGATATGACGCTTCGCTTTGGCAATGCCTTGTGACACGGGCAAAACCGGAATACCAGCCGCCTTGTAATCATCAAAACGAAAAATCGCAATCGCATAAGAATGTGGCATTTGCCAAATGCTGAACATAGTCAACAAAATAGCCGCACCAGCATCAAATTGGCCTGCTGCTGCACAATATCCCACTACCGGAGGAACAGCACCAGAAAGACTACCAATGAAAGTACCGTAAACAGACTTACGCTTGAAATATAAAGTATACAAGCCAACATAAACCACATAACCAAACACAGCAAAAGCCACTGCGACCCAGTTAGTGAAATACCCCAGCAAAGCAAAACCAATTACACCTAAAACTACACCGTGAAAGAAGGCGGCTTTACCTGACATTTCACCATTCACCGTCACACGATTGCGTGTACGCTTCATTTTGGCATCAATATCACGGTCGATGTAATTGTTAATGGCACAACCAGAGGCTACAACCAATGATAGTCCTATGACCGTCATGAGCATGAGCATCCAATCAATATCGCCACGAGCGGCTAAAAAGAAGCCACCCGCAACAGATATAAGGTTGCCCATAATGATGCCAGGTTTAGTGACCTGTAAATAACGCTTAAACATCTTTAGGGCTCCCTTCGCGGTTTAATTTCCGCATCATCACAATCAACTCGGCTTACATCATCATGGCGTTGGATGCGTAGATAATCCATACGGACAACGCAACAACCATGACAATGATGACAGCGGAAAAGATAAACGAATAAGTATCCAACTTGCCCTGCTCAGAGAAGTCCAAATGAAGGAAGTACTTCAAGTGAACGAAGATCTGAATAATGGCCAATACCACTACAGCGATGTAAGTTGGACCTTTATCAAACGCTTCCGTCATAACCATCCAGAATGGAATACCAGTCAAAATAACAGACCAAACAAAACCAATCACATATGACTTAACGCTACCGTGTGAATGTGCTTCAGAAGAATGATCACTCATTAGATCGCCCCCATCAGATAAACAACGGTGAATACACAAATCCAAACAACATCTAGGAAGTGCCAGAACAAGCTTAGGCAACTAATGCGAGTAATCGCACGGCCAGTCAAACCTGTTTTCGCCACTTCAATCATCAAGATCACCATCCAAATCATACCAGCAGTTACGTGTAAGCCGTGAGTACCCACTAGGGTAAAGAAGGCTGACAAGAACGCACTCGCCTGAGGACCGTGACCATTTACGATCAAGTGATGGAACTCGTAAATCTCTAGCGCGATGAAGCAAGCACCAAATAAGAAGGTTACGGCTAACCAACCTAATGTACCGGCTTTGTTTTTACGGTGCGCACTGATCATTGCGAAACCATAGGTGATACTTGAGAAAAGTAGCGCCGCGGTACCCGCAAGAATCAATTCAAGATCAAAAATATCTTTACCAGAAACCCCACCAGCTGTGTTCATAAAGAGCACAGCGTAGGTAGCAAAGATGGATGCGAACAACAAACAGTCCGTCATCAAGTATAACCAGAACCCAAATACGGTATTGCTACCAGTATCGTGGTGCTCGTCGTGGTGTGCACCCGCTTCGTGAGCATCGTGCGTATTCATTGCAGTACTCATGATTACCCCTTAGCCACGTTGTCTAGGTGCTCATTTTCGATTTGAGCAACTTCATCAGGTTGAACATAGTAGTCCACATCTGTCGTGTAAGCACGAACGATAAAAGTAACGACAGTGCCGACCAGACTTGCAATCGCTAACCACCAGATATGCCAGATCATAGCGAAACCAAACGCGGTTAATAGACCACCCATAATGATGCCAGCAGATGTGTTCTTAGGCATATGGATTGGCGCATAACTTTCTTTACGTTGGTATGCAGTACCTTTTTCTTTCATATCGGTGAATGCATCGATATCAGACACAACAGGTAGCTCAGCAAAGTTGTAGTACTGTGGCGGTGACGCAGTAGACCATTCCAGAGTATGACCGTTCCATGGATCACCTGTTGTGTCTAGGTTCTGCTTACGATCGCGGAAACTGACATACAACTGTAGGAGTTGACAAGCAATACCAGCGAAGATAACAAACGCACCTACTAGAGCAATGTACAACCAAATGTTCCAATCAGGGTTATCTGTGTGGTTCAGACGACGAGTCATTCCCAAGAAGCCCAATACGTATAGAGGCATAAAGGCTAAGAAGAAGCCAACCAACCAGCACCAGAATGCCGCTTTGCCTAATTTCACGTTCAAATGGAAGCCCATCGCTTTCGGGAACCAGAAGGCAAAGCCCGCTAGGTAACCAAACACCGCACCACCAATGATGGTGTTGTGGAAGTGAGCAATCAAGAACAAGCTGTTGTGCAATACGTAGTCAGCACCAGGAACCGCGAGAAGAACCCCTGTCATACCACCAATCGTGAAGGTAACCATGAAACCTAATGTCCAAAGCACAGGAACCGTCATGCGAAGACGACCACGGTACATAGTGAACAACCAGTTAAACAATTTCACGCCCGTTGGTACGGCAATGATCATGGTCATGATACCGAAGAAGGCATTCACGTTGGCACTTGAACCCATGGTAAAGAAGTGGTGCAACCATACGATGAAACCAAGAATGGAGATCGATGCCGTTGCCCAAACCATGGACTTGTAACCAAACAGACGCTTACCTGTAAAGGTAGAGACGATTTCCGAGAAGATACCAAACGCTGGTAATACTAGGATGTACACCTCAGGGTGACCCCATGCCCAGAACAGGTTGATATACATCATCGAGTTACCACCACCATCATTCGTGAAGAAATGGAAGTCTAGGTAACGGTCTAGCGTTAGCATGGCTAACACGGCTGTCAAAATTGGGAACGAAGCCGCGATCAAAATGTTGGCCCAAGTACAGGTCCAAGTAAAGATCGGCATGTCCATCAATTTCATACCAGGAGCACGCATTTTGAACACAGTGGCTAAGAAGTTAACCGCTGTCAAAGTCGTACCAATACCGGATATCTGCAATGCCCATATGTAGTAATCAACCCCCACACCCGGACTGTACTCCAATCCAGCGAGAGGCGGATAAGCCACCCAACCTGTCTTAGCAAATTCACCAAGACCAAGAGAGATGTTTACCAAGATCGCACCTGATGCTGCCAACCAAAAACTTAAGTTGTTCAAGAATGGGAAAGCAACGTCACGAGCACCGATCTGTAATGGCACAACAATGTTCATCAAACCAATCATAAACGGCATCGCCATAAAGATGATCATGATCACACCGTGGGCAGTAAAGATCTGGTCATAGTGATGCGGTGGCAGATAACCTGGGTCACCGTTGGTTGCTAGCGCAAGCTGCAAACGCATCATAATGGCATCGGCAAAACCACGCATTAACATGATCAAAGCCAGTACTATGTACATGATACCAAGCTTCTTATGGTCAACAGAGGTCAACCAATCGCGCCACAGAACGCCCAACAAATTATTTTTTAGAACCAGGAATGCGACCAAACAAGCCACTACCGCAACCACACACAAAGTGGTGATGACAATAGGGTCATGTGGAATTGCATCCATGGAGAGTTTGCCTAAGAAACCAGACATTATTGATCAGCCTCCGTATGCATATCATGAGATGAGTGTTCAGACTCGTCATGATTCATATCACTGTGGTTCATTTCTTCGTGATTCATCTCACCATGATCCATGTGACCATGACTTGAGTTATCGTGAATCATTTTGGAATCAAAAACAGTTCCTTTAAGCAACTCAACTTTGCCGTGATCTTTCATGAACTTCATAACATTGTCCATAAAAACACTGGATTTGATTGAATTGTAGTATTGAACTGGAGTCGGCTCGTGATGATGAGCATCTAGATCGTGTTCAGCAAGTTTCTCATAAGATGCTTGATCTAATATGCCATTATTAATTGATCCGGCAATTGACTCGGCTTTCACACCTTCAACCCAAGCGTTAAAGTCCGCTTCAGTTTCTGTGGCAATGGCCTTGAACTTCATGCCAGTGAAACCACCACCACTGTAATTCGAAGAGATACCGTCATATGTGCCTGGCTCATTCGCGATCAAGTGCAGCTTCGTCACCATACCTGCCATTGAGTAAATCTGACTACCCAATTGCGGAATGAAGAATGAGTTCATAGTACCTTCAGACGAAATCTGGAAAGCGACAGGAACATTTGCTGGGAATCTAAGCTCGTTCACAGATGCAATTCCAAGATCTGGATAGATGAATAACCACTTCCAGTTCATTGAAACAACTTGAACGTTGATATGCTCTTTCTCATGTTCTAGAGGCTTATAAGGATCTAGAGCGTGAGTAGACTTCCAAGTAATCACGCCAAGAACGATGACGATGACGATTGGAATGGCCCAAACAATAGTTTCAATTTTAGTGGAGTGTGACCACTTAGGTTCGTAAATTTCATCGCGGCCTTCACGGTATTTCCAAGCGAAATACAATGTCATGAAGATCACAGGAATTACTACAAGTAGCATTAACAGAGTAGCAACAATAATTAGTTGCTTCTCTTCAATACCAACCTGCCCTTTTGGATCGAGCACACCACCCTGACAACCGGCGAGCAAGCCCACCATTAGCGCCAAAGCGACTTTACTTAGGATACGAGTTAACAAGAGAATCATCCTCTAACCCCGAGGTTCACAAAACTGCTACTTGACCATCAAGTAACAGAACGAAAATCCGGCATAGCCGGGTATTTCAGTAAAGATCACCACACTGAAAACAGCATAAGAATCATTACTAGGCTAAAGTTAATTAACGCAGCAACAGTTCTTTTGGATCACCTAAATCTGAAAAAGGTACTCAACATTCGTTTCGTGAATCGAGCCACAACTCGATTAACTGCTTTCCCACAAAGCAATCACGAAGATAGCGAATGGCCATATTTGGCGAGTAAAGGTTGATATCGGTCATAGCGGACCCACATCTAACCAGTAATACTATAGTCAACTTGCACAAAAAGAGAGCGTCATTTCTGTCAATTTTGTGACGTGCCTCAGATACAAAAAATCATTTAAAACCTTATATTTACTAAGCTTTTAAAGGTATGACACGCCATACAACTGGCTCAATCTAATTATCCAACTTCTATGTCATCATGCTCTTAATGACAGCGTTTACAACACTGAGCACGAATTACGGTGTGCGGAATATACCAAAAACCAAGCAATCACACAAAGTCTAGTTTAGCCTTTGTTGTGGCTTGCTTCACCGAATTTTTACAAAATCCACATTCTCATCCAACACGGAATAAGACCATCTTCGTCAACATTCGTCTGTCTTTTCAAACATAGCGATCAATACAGAGCGCATAGTGAGCAAAAGGTGTTTCATGGTCGATTCGTCAACACCACTAAAGCCCAAAACAAATCCTACCTTCGCCTTGTTTGCCTGCTGATAATGTAAAGACAAGGGCGACAGACTAATCGCCTGTTGCTTTAAACGCTCCGCAACAACGCAGTCGAGAGCTTGTCGACTATCGTGAGAACGGCTTAGCTCGGCTTTAAACTCAATCATCACATGCATGCCGCCGGTTGGCTTCTTCCACTCAAACCAAGCCGACAAATACTCAGACAAATATGCTAAAAGCATATCTCTTTTGAGCCGGTAATGACGACGCATTCGATTTAAATGTCGGTTAAAGTTGCCCTGGATCAAAAAATCTGCAACAACCGGTTGCATTGGCAAGGAAGCTGACATACCGATTTTAGTTTGGGCATGTTCCAGTAATGTGACATGAGCCATCGGGGCGACAATAAACCCTAACCTAAGCCCTCGAAACAAAACTTTCGAAAAACTGCCCACAAAAAACACCTTATTCTTCGAAGCTTCATGAGCTTGTGCACTTTGCATAAAGGGCACTTCCATTCGCCCTTGATAAACAAATTCGTTATCGTAATCATCTTCAATCACCCACCAAGGAGAAGATGTTTCTTGTAACGTTTTCAGCCACTTTTGGCGACGTTGTGAGCTAATCGATGTACCAAGTGGATATTGACGATTTGGCGTCAAGATAGCGATATTTTCTCCCTGACTTGGCTCGGGAAAACACGGACCTTCCTGATCAATTTTAATAGATTGCATGTTTGACGTTTGCCCAACTGCTTGCCTAATCGGTGGATAGGTTGGTTCCTCTAACCACCAATTGATCGCTTTCTCGTCCTTCGATGACAAAGCATGCTGCAAGAGCTGTAAAGAATCTCGATTACCTGCCGTGATCAGGATTTGCTCCGCTTGACATTCCAATCCTCGAACACGGTATAAATAGTCCACCAATGCCGCCTTGAGGGCGGGATAACCCGTAAGATACCCACCTTGCATCACTTGATAATCCGGTTTTAGCCAGCTTCGACGCATACTGGCAGCCCATTCTTTACTGGGAAAGACCTCAACATCAACGCCAGCATCAAAGCCCATGTATTGACTCTGTGGAGAAGACACAGACACTTTCGAGCCAGACGGTGAATACATAGCGTCTATTGAATCTGCATTTAGAGCAGCTTTTCTCTCAGCTCGATAAGCCATTTGTGGCGCCACAAAGACCCCGCGTTTGAATTCACTGACCAAAATGCCTTCTGCTATTAATTGGTCGTACGCTCTTGATGTGGTGCTTCTGGACACCCCTAGGGACGTCGCCAATAGTCTTGAAGACGGCAGCTTGTCACCAACAGTCAATTCGCCAGACGCAATGCCTTGCTGAATCTGATCCATCAGTTGCTGGTAATAGGGGCCACCCTGTTCCTCTATGGCTATACGTAAACTGGCAATAGCGTACTTCATTTGATATCTGGCCTGCTTTTTTATTTGTATTCTGGCTATTTTTATAAAAGCCAGACTTTACTAAAGTCTCATATATCAACAGGCAATACACAAGTCGCTGTCAGCAGAATATTCAGGAGAACATCAAATGAGTCAGGCATTGGAAACCCCTTTGAGCAAAGTAAAAAGAGGGCCGAATCGCGCCTCTTATGACAAACAACAAGCCCTCGATATTATTGATGGCGCACTCATGTGTCATGTGGGGCAAACCAAGGATGGCCAAGTTTTTGTTACACCAACTTGTCACTGGCGTGAAGGGGATTACTTCTATTGGCACGCTCATTCTAAAGCTCGCAACGTTAAAGGTCCCATCGATGACCCCGAAAAAGTTTGCATTAACGTCAGTCTATTGGATGGCTTAGTCATGGCAAGATCGGCCATGCATCACTCTGTAAACTACCGCTCTGTCACGTTATTTGGCGTACCGGAACGGGTTGAAGATAACGACGAAAAGGTACGTCAGTTCAAACTCTTCTTGGACAAAGTCAGCCCAGGCCGTTGGGAAACACTGCGCCCAGTGAATGAAACTGAAATTAAAGCCACCGGGGTGGTGCGCATCAAAATCGAAGAGGCCTCCGTTAAATTCCGTGCTGAGCCACCAATTGACGCACCTGAAGATTATAACTGGCCTGTTTGGGCAGGGGTTATTCCTTTGGAACGATCTTGGGGGACTCCGCAAACAGACCCTGTTCAACAACAAATTTTTGCCCCAGCTAAACCACCCGAAGCCTTTTAATTGGCTTTATGAAACATGTTATCTGGCTATAAAAAAAGCACGCGAAATTTGCGTGCTTTTTGCTGGTTTATAAATCACTTAAACTTTTTTCGCTAACCAAGCACTGAACTTTTGAATTTCAGGTGCCGATAAAAAAGAGATGGTCGCCGCCGCCGGCCAAGCAAAACTCCAAGCCTTCATCCAAAAAAGAACAAACTCTGGGTGTGATCCAAGGTTAACGAACGTAATCCAACCTGACATAAAAAATGATAAGACACAGGACATGATCAACGCGAAGTAAAGACGAAATTTCATTTTTCTCTCCTTGCACTGGACCACTCGTCTGCCCCGAATGGCACCATTGCATCATTTAACTTTGATCTCATTCTAGCAAACTACTATATTTGTAAATATAGCCATTTATTAAAACTAAATTTGCAAATATGTAAAATGCTAGATGACCTAAAAATCTTTATTACCGCGGCCAATAAACACAGCCTAACGCAGGCAGCGAAAAGCCTGAACATGACCATTGCGACTGTCTCTCGACGGATTAGCGCATTAGAGCAGGCATTAGGCTGTGAGCTGCTGCACCGCTCCACAAAAGGACTTAAGCTAACGCCGATAGGGGAAGACTATTATCAGGAATGCGCGGAATTCATAGACGCACTTGATCAACGTATATCAAATCTCGATAAAACCCTTCACAGCTTATCAGGTGAAGTTAAAATCTTAGCGCCAACAAACTTAGGCAGTGGACCTTTAGATGCATTTTGGCAACATTTCGCCTCAAAACACCCAAATATCCAACTTAATATTGAGCTCAGCAACGCCATTCAAGACATGCATGAAAACCGCGCTGACTTAGCCATCCGTTCCGGCCCATTGCCTGATTCGTCTTTAATTCAAAAGCGGCTTGGCTTCATAGAACCCATTCTCGTCGCCTCGCCCAACACCAGTTTTACTTTACCCAACCGAGTTGAAGACATCATCGAATGCCCCAGTATTGCCGCCAATATGTTTTCTGACTGGCGTCTAATCCATCAAGATGGCAATATCTGCGCGTTACAAAAAAATCATCAACACCTGAGCAACGACATGAATGTCAGCCTCAATCTGGTGAAAGCCGGTGCGGGTATCACTCTAATGCCCACCAGCATGGTCTATGAGGCCATTCAAGCGGGCGAACTCATCCAAGTATTACCCGAATGGCGAGGACAAAAGAGAGAGATTCACCTTGTCTGGCCACACCGGCGTAGCTTGTCGGCAAGAGCTCAATTACTAAGGGATGAACTGATTCTCTTTCTACATCAACAAGCTTGGTTTGAACAAGCCGATTAATCAACGTTAAGGAAGTAAGATGGCCGATTTACTTTGGTGGCAATACACACTCATTGCTGTCATTTTTATTTGGAGTGGTTTTGTTCGAAGTGGCTTAGGATTTGGCGGCGCCGTACTCGCCTTACCGTTTCTCTTATTAGTGGAAAACGATCCGTTACTTTTCCTACCCATTATTTCCATTCACCTCTTGGTATTTTCAAGCTGGATTGCATGGCAAGGTTCAAAAGTAACCAAACAGCAGGCGATTAAAGCAGCAGAACGAGGCGAAGAACCGCAAGAAGTACAGGGCAATATTGCTTGGGGTTATTTAAAGAAAGCGCTTGGTATCATGATAGTGCCTAAATTAATCGGCGTATTTGGCTTGTTAACCTTACCGGGCAACATAGTCACTGGCGTAATTTTTGTTATCGTCGCCGTCTTTGCTGTGTCTTATATTCTCAACAAGCCTTTTTACACCAACAACCGAATTCTCGATACCGTCTTTCTGATGCTTGGCGGTTACGTCAGTGGCACCTCATTAATCGGAGCGCCGTTAATCGTTTCCGTGTTTGCCACCAAAGTACCACGTCATCAATTACGCGATACGCTGTTTGTACTCTGGTTCATTCTCGTCACCATTAAAATGGCATCTTTCATCATCGCTGGAATCGACCTGCAACTGATTCACCAATTATGGTTACTGCCTTGCGCTCTACTCGGTCATGTATTTGGCCAAAAGCTGCATAACCGTATCCAAAAAGCCGAAACGCCTGTGTTTTTCCAATTTGTCGGTTGGGCACTACTCACCGTTTGTGGCTTTGGTCTTTACTCAACCTTTATGCTTTGAAACATCAATTAGAAAACCAAACATCCTTACGTAGGTTTTGTCGGTAGCAGATGTAAAGTGTTAGGGCGCGGGCAATGAAGAGGGCCGCTTGGCTCAGCCAAAGCCCATGATTGCCTAAGCCTTGGCTGATAAACCAAACCGGAAAGAACACGCCGAGGACACAAAGAATCATGGTGTTCTGCATTTGTTTGACACTGGTGGTACCGATGAAAACACCATCCAACATAAAGGACCAAATACCCAACAGAGGGAAGGTTATTAGCCAAGGTAGGTACAGTTTCGCTTCGGCTCGAACACTTTCTACACTGGTCAATAAGTGAATAATATGATCGCCAAATAGCCAAAAAATAAACATCAAAACCAACGCAGCCAGCAGAGCCCAATAAGTGGATAAGCGAATCACCTTTTGAAAATTAGTCTTATCCTTGCGGCCGTAGTATTCACCGCACAAGGCTTCCACCGAAAAAGCAAAGCCGTCTAACGCATTGGAAATAATCATCAAAAAAATCAGTAGTACTGCATTGGCCGCCAATATCGCGTCCCCTTGACGAGCCCCTTGAGAGGTAAAAAACAACATCACCAATAACAACAAAATGGTGCGCACGAACAGATACCGGTTCACTCGAACCAGAGCCACATATTCACGCCACTTAATCAAAGCCGATAAAGGCACATGTCCGTCAAAGGTTTGCAGCTTACGCCATGCTAAGAATAAGGCGAACACCACCCCAACGTAGTGCGCAATCACAGTGGCCCAAGCGACGCCATCACTGGCCATGCCTAAACCGTAAACGGCAAAGTAATCCAATACCATGTTGACCAGGTTAATCACCAGCAACATCCATAATGGGCCTTTTGAGTATTGCACACCAAAGAACCAACCCATTAAGGCATAGCCAGCTAAAACAGCTGGCGCACTGTAAATACGAATCTCGCTGTAACTTTTTGCCCAAGGTGCCACTTCCGCACTGGGCGACATGAGGTGCAAAGCCAAATCAAGAATGGGACCACGAAATAGAATCAGTATTAGACCAATCACCAATCCCATTAAAATGGACTGCAACAAGAGTTCACGCACCCGCCGATAATCTTCTTGGCCTAACGCTTGTGCAGTTAAGCCGGTCGATCCCATGCGTAAAAAACCAAACGCCCAAAATAGAAAGCTAAAAATGCTGGCCCCAATGGCGACAGCACCAAGATAAGTGGCCGTGCCTAAATGTCCCACCACCGCTGTGTCGACTAAACCTAGTAAAGGAGTGGTGATATTCGACACCATGGGTGGCCAAGCCATGTGCCAAATCCGCCTATTTAGCACCATATTAAGACGCCACGCGGACAATAAAGAGGCAAAAGAAAATTGGGACAAAGGATTCTCACATGTGAAAAAGGGATTCTGTGGATAAAAATCAACCAGCTCAGGTCAATTCGATTCCAAAAAACTGTGGAAAATCATAGCAGTTATTCACACGACCTGTCATCAATCGCCTATCTTGCTCTTTTTTTGAACAAATTGGCCTGTTTTTTGCCCATTGCCTCCACTTTTGGTTTACTTGTCCACATATCCCCCGCTGACCACCCCGCACCATAACTCTCTCTAAAAAATTGGATAACTGGTGCTTTTTTCCACAATTCAAGCTACAAGTGCGCGGAATTTTGCTAAACTGGCGCCAACTTTTCATCTCTATTTATCTATCAGGAGAGCCAATATGATGGCGAAAAAACTTAGGCCTTACATTGAAGGTTTAGCAGTGGGCTGTGTCTTCATTAGTATTACCATGTTGTTTCAAATTCCTTTCTATATGAGTTTGATCATTGGCGCATTGGCAGCCATTGGCGGTTATCGCAATTCCATCAAAATGGATAAAGAAAAAGCGGCTAAACAAGCTCCTAAATCGACGGATGAAGAATAACGAATGACGGATCAAATGAAGCCTACTTATGGTGAAGGCGATGCGACATTGCAGGCTGTAGGTGGATTAGACGGTTTAAAACGTTTGGTTGGATGTTTTTATCGGATTATGGAAAGCACACCAGCATACCGCCCTTTGTTTGACATGCATCCTGCTGACACCCAGCTGAGTATCTACAAACTGGTGGCGTTTTTGTCGGGTTGGATGGGCGGTGAACGCTTGTATGCAAAAACCTACGGTAAAATTCATTTACCCCAAGCTCACGCGCATTTAGTGGTCACCGACAAAGAGAAAGCCATGTGGTTAAACTGCATGGCTGAGGCGCTAAACGAACAAAGTTACCCTGACGCACTGAAACGCTATTTGATAGAGAAGCTCGAATTTCCCGCAGAACGCATTCGGCAAGTTAGCCAGATTCACCACCAAAAGTAGGATTAATCTTGCTGCTTAAACGACAGCAGAGCGTGAGTATCTATTGTATTCATGCCCTGCCTAACTAAAAAATAACTACGAATACTCAAGCAGCAACGCTTGGTCGTCTTGTTCGACTTTAACAAATGCGGGGCGGGACACAATACGTTCGATATAAGCGTCCACCAGCGGATTCGTCGAAATGAGTCCAAACATACGACACCACTTCAGACTGATTCCCCAAAGAACATCCACAGCTGAGAAATGTTCTCCTAGTAAATAGGGACTTTTGGCAATTTGATCATATATCGTATCCAGCATTTTATCGTAACGACCATAAGGCGCCTGAGAAGGCTCAATGGCAGGACGATTAAAAGCTTTATCAATCACGGCCGGTTCAAAACTGCTCCCTTGATAAGCCACCCAGCGTAAATACGCACCACGATTAGGGTCATCCAAGGCAGGTGCTAATCCCTTTTCGGGATACAAATCAGCTAAATACAGATAACAGGCAACTTGCTCAGTAACAACAATGCCATTATGAACAAGTGTTGGAAATTTCCCTAAAGGGTTAATCTTCAAAAAATCTGGCTGCTGATTTTCTCCTGCTTTGAAATTAAGCACATTCATGTCGTAAGGAACGCCCAACTCTTCCAGTAATACTCTAACGCCAGTGCCTCGGGTTTGTGGGGCATGATAAAGCGTAATACTGCCTTTGCTATGGATACCATTCATCTTGATTACCTCAAACTATGTTAGGTGAAATAGTGGTGACTGAATGAACCATATTAGAGATGAAACCTGACACCTTCTGTCAGGTATTTAATTTATACTGATAAAAAACACCACACTTTATTAGCACCTTACAGGAGCGTCCCATGCGAGCCAGTCGTATACTAAAACTGTTAATGACTTTGCAGACTCATGACAAAGTGACAGCTCGCGCTTTAGCCGATATTTGCGAAACCTCTGTTCGAACCATATATCGTGACATAGAAGCATTAAGTGCGATTGGGGTGCCGGTTTACAGCGAACAAGGCATACAGGGCGGCTATCGACTTTTACACGGTTATCGAACGTATCTTAACGGACTCTCAGAGAAAGAAGCAGAAACACTCTTTTTAGCAGGATTAACAGGCCCAGCTCAGAAGATGGGCTTGGAAGCGACGCTGGAAAATGCGCAATTGAAGCTAAAAGCAGCCTTACCAGATACCTTTAGAAGTCAGGCAGAGCGTCTGCAAAGTCGATTTTTACTGGACACCCCAAGTTGGTTTTCGGATGACGAAAAAGCCGAGCTACTTCCTCAGCTGATGACTGCTGTATTAGAACAACACCAGATTGCTATAAGTTATGAGAGTTGGAAAGGGAAGCGTGAACGAATAGCGAATCCTTTAGGCGTCGTCCTGAAAGGCGGACAATGGTATTTGATCGCGCAAGTTGAACAGGATATTCGAACCTATCGAGTATCTCGCATTGATACATTAACACTATCCACCGACACATTTGAACGACCAGAAGGCTTCAACTTAATGGCATTCTGGCAAACCAGTTTACGGCGTGTGGAAGCCATTCAGTTTCCTATAATGGCTGAGGTTCGTATCACTCCCCTTGGCTTAAAAATGATGGATTTTATTTGTGCATCCTATGTGATCAATAACGCTAAGATAAAACCCGAAGATGAATCAGGCTGGCACCGAGCCAGATTTCCAGTAGGCAAATCAGTACACGGTTGTGCTGAACTCTTACGCTTTGGGGCGGAACTGGAAGTGATTGGCCCAGTAGAACTGCGTGCAGAAATGAAGAAGATGGTGTCATCCTTGGTAAAGTTATATCACTGAAATACAGCGCTGAGTTAAGTAGAAAAGTTGGGGGCTTATCGCTTAAGGCCTGCTCCCTTTGAGTTTCATCCCGCCAATACAAGACAAAAGACAAAACCCCATCTTCCGTCTTCCCCTTTTAAAAGGGGAAGAGACTTAGGCCTTTGGTGTCATCACTTGAGGCACTTTACCCTCAGCGAAAAATATTCGATTCAATCCTGATTGAACGACCATGATCTCCTCACGAGACACAGTAAAGCCAGATTCTAAAACACATAAAGAACCCATCAATACCTTACGTAACGCATCGTTGTGCTAAAGCTTACTTCAACTAAGCCAATGAGACGTTTTGGGCTGAAAGTCCGACAAAAGATTTTTTGGTTACTTTTGCATCGTTTGGCAAAAGTAACACGCCCAGCGGGGCGGAATAAAGCTAATGAATACAAAGCAATTGAATGGAACTTGACTAACCTGATACCCCGAGAATTAACTCTCTTTAAACGGCAACAACGCGTGGGTATCTTGATGGTACTCACGCACGGCTTGCGCTTCTTCTTCACAAAAGCGAGCGATGGCGTCACGAAAGCCTTCATGGGCAATGTGATGAATGCTGTGGCTAAACACAGGTTCAAATCCGCGGGCAATTTTGTGTTCCCCTTGGGTGCCAGGATCAAAATGTTGTAACCCTTTCTCCAAACAGAATTCTATCCCTTGATAGTAACAAGCCTCAAAATGCAGGCAATCGACTTCTTCCATACAACCCCAATAACGGCCATACAAAGAGTGATCGTCGAAGAAACACCAAGACGCCGCAATGGCGTTTTCTCCCGTTTCTTCTTTACGGTAAGCCTGAACTAAGAGAATTTGTTCACCCATGTTTTCAGCCAATTGCGCAAAGAAGTCTCGAGTTAAATACCCTTGTTGACCACGTTTCGCGTAAGTGGATTGATAACACAGGTAAAAGAAGTCAATGTCGGCAGGGCTTAACTCAGAGCCTAACTTGCGCTTAAGCGTCACCCCTTGTGCTGCGACTTTTTCTCTTTCTTTGCGCGCAGCCTTCCGCTTGCGACTAGAAAAGTGAGCGAAATAATCCGTCATGTCTCGGTAATTGCGGTTAAACCAATGAAACTGACAGGAAATTCGTTCTAAGTATTCGCCATCCTGTCTCAATACCGCCGCATGCTCAGGTTTGGTAAAGAGCAAATGCCAGCTGGAAAACTCTCTTTGTTGATTCGCTTGGGTCAAGACATCCGCAACGGTTTGATACAGGTGCACAAAAGCCGCATCCTCACCTTTTGGGTCCAGATGAGAAAAGAGCCGAATTCCAGTAACAGGCGAGAAAGGCACCGCCCAAACTCGTTTTGGGTAATATCGAAAGCCATAACGCTGAAACGCATCCGCCCAGGCCCAATCAAACACAAACTCCCCTTGGGAATGGGTCTTCAAATAGGTGGGAGCAATAGCGAGGGGGGTGTCATCGTTATCCATGACCAATAAATACTCTGGATACCAACCTGTGCCATCGCCAATACTCTGGCTCTTTTCCAAGGCGTGATGAAAAGCAAACTGCGCAAAAGGGGAGTTTGTTTCCCCAATGGCTTTATTCCAAAGGTCTTGCCCTATGTCCTCAACGGAAGTAAACCACTGCGCTTTCATCAATTAATCCGCCATTTGTTCACGTAAACGCGTGACCAAGGAAGCAGTATCAGGACGTGTTTGTCGCCACAGATAAAAGGCTTCCGCGGCTTGTCCAACCAACATGCCCAAACCGTCTGCACCTGCCGCACCCAGTTCATGAGCCCATTGCAAAAACACAGTGCGTTGTTTGCCATACATCATGTCATAACACCAAGTTTGCTGGCCCACCAGCTCGTCTTTCAATGGCGGCAATTGCCCAGATAAACTGGCTGACGTGCCGTTGATGATGACATCGAACGAGCCTTCTAACGCTTCAAAAGAGGAGGCTAAGCAATCAAAATGGTCTGCCAATTGCTGCGCTTTGGCGAGTGTTCTATTGGCAATGGTGACGGACGCGGGCTGTTCATCCAATACAGGCTCCAACACACCACGAACGGCGCCACCAGCACCCAAAATCAAGATACGTTTGTCCTTCAAACTCTGTTTATGGTTGATTGTAATGTCACGAACCATGCCGATTCCGTCGGTATTGTCGCCGAAAAGGTCACCATTTTTCGCCATTAACAAGGTATTCACGGCACCAGCTTGTTTGGCTCTTTGGCTCAGTACATCACACATAGCATAAGCGCGCTCTTTAAAGGGAACGGTGACGTTCAAACCTTTTCCGCCTTGTTGGAAAAAATCGCGTACTTGCTGCTCGAAACCCTCGTCGTCACCAAGCAAAGTGGTGTATTGCATGCTTTGCTTTGTTTGCAGGGCAAATTCAGCATGAATCGCAGGTGATTTACTGTGAGCGATGGGGTTGCCTACCACGGCGTATTGATCCACAACACTTCCTCTTATCAATGAATGTTTTAACAGAGCTGGCCAGTTCTTCTATAGATTTTCCAGCCAGTTTCTTGAGGTCAAATAATATTCCGTCAATTTGGCTTCTGGGCTATTTGGCTCTACTTGATACTCATAGGTCCAACGCACTTCTGGCGGCAAAGACATCAATATGGATTCGGTACGGCCCAATCCACTTTGCAGACCAAAATGGGTGCCTCGGTCAAATACCAGATTGAATTCCACATAGCGTCCACGACGATGCAGTTGGAAATCTCGCTGTTGCTCGGTATAAGGTAAGTCTTTACGGCGCGATAAAATCGGTAAATAGGCTTGGCTAAATGCGTCTCCGACAGAGCGCATCATAGCAAAACAATCGGCAAAGCTGCCTTCATTAAAGTCATCGTAAAACAAACCACCAATACCACGAGGCTCAGCCCGATGTTTTAGATAAAAATAGTCATCGCACCAGCTTTTAAATCGCTGATAATAACCTTCACCAAAAGGTTCCACCGCTTGCTGAGCCATTTGGTGCCATTGGATACAGTCTTCATCAAAACCATAATAAGGTGTCAGATCAAAACCGCCACCAAACCACCAAACTGGCGCCATGCCTTCTTTGTAAACAACAAACAGACGCACATTAGCATGAGAGGTGGGTGCCATTGGGTTCTTCGGGTGAATCACCAAGGAAACCCCCATGGCTTCAAAACGGCCACCCGCTAATTCCGGACGTTCTTCCGTTGCAGAAGGGGGAAGTGTATCGCCCATCACATGGGAAAAGTTAACACCGCCTTTCTCAATAACCTCACCATTAGCCATTACTCGAGTTCTTCCGCCGCCACCATTGGGTCTGTCCCAAGCGTCTTGATGAAAGCGCGTATTGGGCTCCAACGCTTCCAGCTCAGTACATATCCTATCTTGTAACGACATAAGATAGTCTTTCACTGCGGCAATATCTTGCTCTGTCACGCTTGCCATGTGGTGCTCAGACATAATTACTCCCCAAAATCATTTCCCAAAAGCGACGATCAATCTTGTTTGGCAATATCACTTTTGGTTAATACAAGCGCGACCCATCAGGACGCGTACGCAATAAATTCAACACCCACATGTATTGCTCAGGATGCGCTGAAATAAGTTGTTCTAAGGTTTGGTTCATTCGCTCTGCGTCGGCTTTTTCATCACCCGTAGGGAAGTTTTCTAACGCCGGTAATATGTGCAGATGGTACTTTTTACTTTGTGCATCATAGGCAGGCAGCATGGGTACCACCACCGCATTAGACAATTTTGCTAGCTTGCCTAAGCCCTTCATAGTGGCTTTCTCTGTGGCAAAAAAAGGCGCGAATACCGAGTTTTTCGGACCTAAGTCTTCATCCGGTAGGTAATAACCTAAATACCCTTGTTTGATGGATTGTAAATAGGGTTTGATGCCCGCATCACGATGATAAACCCGCGCCCCATATTGAATACGCTGTAAGTGAATCAACCAGTCAGTAATAGGGTTTTTCTGATCTCGAATCATAGCGACTGTATTAAAACCATGAGCGGTTAACATCACGCCAGCATAATCAATTGCCCAACAGTGCGGCACCAAAGCAACGACATTTTGCTGAGCTTTTAATCGAGGAAACAGATGCTCTTCACCATGAATCACACAACGCTGTTGATTATGACGCTTGCTACGGATTAAGAGTTCACCGTAGGCCAGAAAAAATTGCGCAGCCACTTGAAAGCTGTGTTTCAGCAAAGCTTCTCGCTCAGCTAATGACTTGTCAGGAAAGCACTCCGCTAGGTTAATTCGAGCACGTTTTAATGCACCGCTTTTGGTATTTAGCAAGCGTCCTGCAATCCAACTGGCCAGCGCATCTCGCCAAGCCACAGGCACAAACGCCAGTAAAAAGGTGAAAGCCACCCCAAGCCAAGTCAACCAAAAACGAGGGAGAAGGAAGCGCCACTGAAAGGTCGGGTTATAGAGCTTATTGTCAGCTTTTTCGGGAGATTTCATCAAATTCTTCGCTTCTCATTGAATGCCCGTATGATACATGAAGTGGCGTACTCAACGCCACGCAGACACCACTTGTTCGAAGCAGTCTTCCTTACCAGTTGCCTGAACCAAAACCGAAGCACCGTGTAAGCATGCCAATAAACGCACTGCCGCTGTTTCCGAATTATCACCCGATAAACTCGGCAAACGTGATAACACTTGCTGCAACCATTGCAATTTCACTTCATAAAAAGCCGCCAAGCTACCACTAACTTCCTCAGGTAAGACTTGTTTGTCTGCCGTCAGCATAGTACATAAACTCATGTGTTTTTGATCGATCACTTTGGCTTTAAAACCATCAATAAAACCATTCACCATAGCGCTTGGCTCATACTCATCCGTCATAGGGTCGGGCAATTGTGAAGCAAACTCATTTGTATAACGCTCCATCACCGCGCTTACCAAGTCTCCCTTGGTGCGAAAGTGATAGTGAACACTTGCACTCTTAATGCCGATTTGCTCTGCAATATCACGAAAACTAAAGGCGCCATAACCACCAACAATGATGTGTTGCTCCGCCAAATCCATGATTTTGCTTTTGGTGTCGACTTTATCTGCTGTCATTCCACTCTCTCAAACTCATCTATCAACTGATAGGTATTTTATTGACCTAGCGTAAATCCTCAAGTTATATTGCATCTATCTACTGATAGGTAAAGAGGTGCTTTCCTATGAAAACATTTGATTTGATCGTACTTGGCAGTGGCCCTGGTGGTTATGCGGCTGCCTTTCGTGCTGCTGATTTGGGTTTAAAGGTAGCCATGATAGAACGTCACGCGGCCCTTGGCGGTGTGTGCTTAAACGTTGGCTGTATTCCTTCCAAAGCTTTGCTGCATGTGGCCGGTAAAATTCGTATGGCCGATGAAGAGGCTCACGGTGTGACTTATGCCAAACCTCAAATCGACTTAAACGCCATTCGACACCATAGACAATCAACCGTGGACACCCTCACGGGCAATCTCGCCTTGATGGCAAAAGGTCGTGGCGTTGAGATTTTTCATGGCGAAGGGCATTTTTTATCCCGCAACCAGATTCAGATAACCAAACAAGATCAAGCACAAAGTGATTCCACAGAGGTTTTGAACTTTAAACACGCCATCATTGCAGTAGGCTCAAGAGCGATTCGTTTGCCTTTTGTTCCTTATGACGACCCACGTATTTTGGATGCCACCAGTGCCTTACAACTTGAGCGCATTCCCGAGCACATGTTGGTATTAGGCGGCGGCATTATTGGCTTGGAGATGGCCACGGTTTATCAAGCTTTGGGGGCCAAAATTACCGTTGCAGAGCTGGGTGATCAGATCATGACAGGAGCAGATAAAGATCTGGTTCGAGTCTTCGAACAAACCAACAAAGACCGCATGACCTTCCTAACGAAAACCCAAGTAACGGATATACAAGCGACACCTGAGTCTTTACTGGTGCAGCTGAAAGATCAAACGGGTGAACGACAGCTAGCAGTGGATGCAGTATTAGTCGCAGTAGGTCGTTCTCCTAATGGCAAAAACGCTGGTATTGCCGACATAGGTGTGGAGATCGATGATAGAGGGTTTGTTATCATAGATGATAGATGTAGAACTTCTGTACCCAATATCTTCGCCATTGGCGATGTGACTCACGGCCCTATGCTGGCCCATAAAGCCTCTCATCAAGGCCATATTGCAGCGGAAGTCATTGCTGGGCATAAGGTGGATTTCCAACCTTTGGCAATTCCATCCATTGCTTATACCTTCCCAGAAGTGGCTTGGGTAGGGTTAACCGAAAGCGCCGCGAAAGCACAAAATATCCCAGTAAAAAGTGCCGTTTTCCCATGGAGCGCCAGTGGTCGCGCCATTGCTTCTGGCATCACTCAAGGCAAAACCAAACTCATTTACGATGAGGCAACCGAGCGGGTATTGGGCGCAGGCATAGTCGGGGCGCATGCTGGTGAATTGCTCGGTGAACTGACCCTCGCCATTGAATTTGGCGCCACCTTAGAAGACATTGCATTGACCATTCATGCTCACCCAAGTCTGCATGAATCCGTTGGCTTAGCCGCCGAACTGGGCGCAGGGACGATTACAGACTTGCCGAACAAAAAAGCGAAAAAGGTTAAATAACACTTTCAGACTTTATCTAATCTATCTCCATAAATTACTTCATTCCATTTTTCCCAAAACGGGAAAAAGTCTTGCTATATGTAAGTCCATTTCCCATAATGGGAAGTGGACTTACATGGAAGAGTAGTCAAATGAGAATATTCACCAAAAAAACACTAAGGGAATTTTGGGAGCAAAAAGAATTTCAGGATTCTGAACAGCCACTAAAAGCATGGCACGATGAAGCAAAACATGCAGTTTGGAAGACGCCACACGACATAAAAGAACAATATCGTAATGCGAGTATAGTCAAAAACAACAAGGTAATCTTCAATATCCACGGTAATAAATACCGCTTAGTTGTTGAGATAGATTATGAGTGCTCTCACTGTTATGTACTGTTCGTAGGCACTCACAAGCAATATGACAAAGTGGATATTGATTCACTTTAAGAGGAAACAATATGAACATTAAACCTATTAAAAATGATGATGATCTAGACGCAGCTGTTTTACGCATGCGCAGCCTTCGTGGAGCTAAGCCCAATACGCCAGAAGGCGATGAAATGGAAATTTTAGGGGCGCTAGCTGAAGCCTACGAGGAAAAGCATCACGCTATCGATCCACCCGACCCAATAGAAGCCATCAAATTTCGCATGGAACAAATGAACTTAAAGGATACCGATTTAATCGAGTATCTAGGTCAACGTAGCCGTGTCAGCGAAGTACTTAATAAGAAAAGGCGCTTAAGTCTAACCATGATCCGAAGCTTGAATAAAGGCCTGCATATTCCTTTAGAATGCTTGATTAAAGACTATAGCTTAGACAATGAAAAAGCCGTTTGATCAAACGGCTTTTCGACTTGTATTTGTCATGGAATATAGGGGCTAGTGCGAAATACTTATCAACTGACATAGAAGATATGTTGCTCGTTATCATAACTAAAATTGAGGACAATCTGGATTTGGCCTTCTTCAAGGTGCAGCTTCGAAACAAGATCGAACGTGCCTTTCTCCGCTTTATCGGCAAAGGCTTTTAATTGCTTTTCCAGCATCACCCAAGCGACATCATCCCTTGATTCATCCACCCCAACAAGCTCAATCGAATTCGTCCGCAACCAAGCAAAATACGCCAATGAATTCGTCTTAATATCCGCAGCATCACCAGTCTCCGAGACTATATAGTTCATACCACATATGGAAAGCTGCTGTTGTAAATACATTTTCCACTGCTGCATGAACTGATCTAAATAGGACAAAAAACCTCTTCCAGTCAAAACTTTATCGTTTATTTTTTAAGACTTATTGTAACCATCTTAAAAAAGCTTATCTCTGCTTTTAAATAGATATGTGGAAACCATTCAGAAGTACGCTACTTTTATACCAAAAATCCACTAGTAGATTTTTATAGGCCTCAACCTTTTCATCCGTTAACAAAAAAACCTCATCAAAAAGAGTAGACTGAGCCAGAGTTTTAAATTCTTTATTGCCTCGATTTACAAAGTCTTTTGGAGTGTATGACTGCTCTTCAAACACAAATTTTTGAGTATTAATCAGATGGGATGATTTATCTTTTAGTGTATTAAAAGATTTGCCAAGTCCATGCTTAATGGCATTATTCAAGTTAGACAGCTCAACAATACAATCATAGTGTTCTTCACTAAACCAAGCCTCATCAGAATTTTTTATTTTTTCTAACCACTTAATTGCATATTGAGCATTATCATTAAATTCAGAATAAGAATAAGGAGATCCAGCAGGCTTATCGGTTTTGTCTTTACTAGTCACAAAGTTCCCTCTCATTACCTCACCTCTAAAACATTGTAGAACCTGTTGTTCAAATACACTATAAAGCTGAGTAACTACAAAACATCTATGCTGATACCCCATTTTCTCTCTCATAAATAGTAACTCACATGCATGCTCGTAAGCGTCTTCTTCATCTTCAAAATGACGCTGAAGTTCTCTCACTTTACTAATAACAAAATTTTCACGTTGAGTTTCATCAAAATGAAATAGAGGAGCTATTTCTTTCTTATACACATCAAAAATTTGCTCAAGTTGAAGCATGTTTGTTTGTTCATTCGACAAGAACATCTGAATTCTAGCAGTCATTGAATGACTCCTTATCCATTTTAAATTAAAGGTCAAAACAGAATAATACACTTCCACCCAATCAAATAACCATTGACTATTTTTCGCACTGAGTCTATTTTGGATACAAAATACATTTCATCTAAAATCTTCTATTCTCTGTGAAAAGGTAACGAACGATGGCCAATACTCAACTTGATACGTCAGTTTTCCACGGCATCATGCCCGCATTAATGACTCCTTGTAAGCCAGATCGCAGTCCTGATTTCGATGCCTTGGTGAAAAAGGGTAAGGAAATGATGGCGGCCGGCATGTCTGCCGTAGTGTATTGCGGTTCTATGGGCGATTGGCCTTTATTGACTGACACAGAACGTATGGAAGGGGTTGAACGTCTGGTCGCGGCTGGAGTGCCTGTGGTCGTCGGAACAGGAGCGATCAATACCAAGTCAGCGGTGACGCTTGCGGCTCATGCACAAAAAGTCGGCGCGGCAGGTTTAATGGTGATTCCTCGCGTCTTGTCCCGTGGTTCAGTCATTACCGCTCAACGCCATCATTTTAAAGCCATTTTGGCCGCCGCACCGGATGTACCTGCCATCATCTACAACAGCCCCGTGTACGGCTTTGCCACTCGTACTGATTTGTTTTTCTCTTTGCGTGCTGAGCATTCTAATTTAGTCGGCTTTAAGGAGTTTGGTGGCGCAGACGATTTACGCTACGCCGCTGAAAACATCACCTCACAAGACGATGATGTTCTCTTGATGGTAGGAGTGGATACGGCTGTGTTTCATGGTTTTGTAAACTGTGGCGCGGTTGGCGCTATTACCGGCATAGGCACCGCCTTACCGAAAGAAGTATTGCTGCTCGCAGATTTGTCTCGTAAAGCGGCACAAGGTGATACCAAAGCCCGCAAGCTTGCACAAGAGCTTGAACAAGCCTTTCACGTACTAGCCAGCTTTGATGAAGGTCCTGAACTGGTGCTATTTTTCAAATATTTGCTGGTACTGAACGGCGAACCAGAGTATCAATTACACTTTAATGAGACCGATGAGCTCAGTGATGCCCAGCGCCATTACTGTGAACAACAGTATGCTTTGTTCAAAGCATGGTTTGCGGATTGGTCTCAACAGAATGATGTACTTTCTATTATTCAAGCAACGAATACGCAGGTCACGGAATGCTAACCGTCATAGATAGTCACACAGAAGGGGAACCCACGCGCGTGGTCTTATCCGGTGGGCCAGACCTTGGTGAAGGAAGCTTGGCCGAAAAAGCCCAGCGTTTGGCCACAGAACATCAAGATTTCTATCGTTCTTTAGTGGTTGAACCTTATGGACAAGAAGCCATGGTGGGCGCGTTATTAGTAGAGCCCTCCGACCCAAGTTGCGTGACTGGCGTAATATATTTTGATGCGGCTGCGGTGATTGGCATGTGCGGTCACGGCACCATAGGCTTGGCTGCGACCTTAGCTCATTTAGGCCGTATTGGTATCGGTACCCATAAAATAGAGACGCCGGTCGGTATTGTTGAAATCACCCTCCAAGATAAAAATACGGTCACAGTACAAAATATTGAAAGTTACCGTTTTCAAAAAGCCGTGACATTAGATGTTGAAGGCGTTGGTCCGGTTACTGGGGATATCGCCTATGGAGGCAATTGGTTCTTCATTGTCGACGAAAGTCCTACTCCAGTGTTGCCCGACAACATCCGCACTCTAACCGAAGTGGGCATAAAAGTTCGAGAAAGTCTCTATGCCAATGGTATTGAAGGAGAGAACGGCGGCATCATTGACCACATTGTTTTTTATGGCCCAGCCGCTACCGAACACGGTCATAGTCGTAACTTTGTCCTCTGCCCAGACAATGCTTACGATCGTTCTCCCTGCGGCACGGGCAGTTCCGCACGGCTGGCTTGTTTGGCCGCGGATCAACGTTTAGCACCCAATGAAGACATTTACCAAGAAAGTATCATAGGAAGCGGTTACACCTTGAGTTACCAAACAGGTACTAGCCAAGGGAAAGTCATTCCATCCATCACAGGCCAAGCCTTTATCACCCGTGAAGCCAAGATGATGATTAATGCCAATGACCCTTTGCGTCACGGTGTCTCATGCTAACCCATCAAGAGCAGGACGCAGACGTAATCGTCATAGGCGCGGGCATAATCGGCATCAGTTGTGCCTTGCGCTTGCAACAAGCAGGCAAAAAGGTATTGGTGTTGGACACTAAAGGCGTTGCCGCCGAAACCTCAGCAGGGAATGCCGGTGCGTTTGCCTTTGCCGATGTGATTCCGTTAGCCACGCCAGGCATATTACGCAAAGCTCCGAAATGGCTACTCGATCCGCTAGGGCCGTTATCTATTCGCCCCGCTTATGTTCTCAAGTTGCTGCCTTGGTTATGGCGTTTTTGGCGCGCCAGCGGGCAAGACAAATACGCTGCGGCACTGGCTGCACAAGCCAATCTCATGAGTTTTTCCAAAGATGCCTTGGAGCGACAAATTCAATCCACCAAAGGGGAAATTCTCATTCGTCGAGAAGGCCAGCTGCAACTTTATGAAGGGGAAAAAGAGTTTCAAGCAACACTACCGAGTTGGCAAACACGCCAAGAACATGGTGTCGTGTTCGAATTGCTCGAATCCCCTGACGCCATTGCTCACATCCAACCCGGCATTCATCCTCGCTTTACTCACGCCGCTTATACTCCTGAATGGAAAAACGTGGTGGACCCCAAAGTCTGGACTGAGCATCTAGCGCAAGCTTTTGTTGCTTTGGGAGGTCAGATAGAAACCGCCTGTGTGGATCAGATTCGCCTGCTAGAAGAGGGTGTATCTTTGCTCAGTCAAGATCAACAACGTAAATCCAAGCAATTGGTCATTGCGGCAGGGGCTTGGTCAAAACCGTTAGCCGCGCAATTAGGTGATAGATTGCCTTTAGAGACCGAAAGAGGGTACAACACGACTTTGCCAGCCGGTTCATTCAAGCTGAGAACCCACCTGACTTTCAGCAATCATGGTTTTGTCGTCACCAAGGTTCAAGATAAGATTCGTGTTGGTGGCGCGGTGGAATTAGCGGGGTTAACGCTGGCACCGAATTATCAAAGAGCCCAGCATTTGTTAGATAAAGCCAAACGCTTCTTACCTGAGCTTGACCCTATTCAACGAGACAAGGCTTTAGCGCAACACAAATCAGCTCAACACACACCACCAGAACAATGGATGGGCTTTCGTCCGTCTATGCCAGACAGTTTACCTGTCATTGATTACGCCAGCCGAACTCGACAAGTGGTTTACGCCTTTGGCCACGGCCACTTGGGGCTCACCCAATCCGCAGGCACGGCAGAATTGGTTTGTGAATTGCTCCACAACCAAACCAACAGCATTGATTTATCACCCTATTCGGCAAAACGTTTTACGTGAAACACTCTCTGAATAAAAAGCCATGAACAGAAAACGATGAACCTAGCGTCATAAAACAACACAGCATTGGAGACATTATGAGCGAGCAAGTTACTCTAAGCTTAACTGAGGTCAAATCCCTAAGTAAGTCCATACTCACTCTGCATGGCTTTAATGACCATCATGCTGACGCCATCACAGAAATTATTTACACCAACCAACTTGGTGATTGCCACTCTCATGGTTTATTTCGCTTATTCATGTGTATTGAAAGCATTCGCTCAGGTCGAGTCAGTGGTACCGCTCAGCCTATCATTGAAGACGCAGGCCCAGCGATTGTAAGAGCCAATGCTCAAGAGGGCATTTCTCTTCTGGCCATGCAAGCGGCCATGCCAAGATTAATCGACAAAGCCAAACACAATGGCATCGCCGCCTTAGCGATCAATCGATGTTTTCACTTCTCAGCCCTGTGGCCGGAAGTCGAGATGCTCTCTGCTGCCGGACTGGCAGGCATGGCCATGTTACCCAGTCACGCCTGGGTCGCCCCGACCGGAGGAACGCGAGGATTACTTGGTACCAATCCTTTTGCCTTTAGCTGGCCACGAGACGGTCAGGCCCCTTTCACGTTTGACTTTGCCACCAGCCAATTCGCTCGAGGTGAAATCGAACTCTATCGACGAGCAGGTAAAGCCTTACCCGAAGGGGTTGCCATCGATAAAGACGGTCACCCCACCACGGATGCAGAAGCGGCAATGGAAGGCGCTATGTTGACCTTTGGCGGACACAAAGGATCCGCTCTTTCACTGATGATTGAACTGATGGCAGGGCCTTTGATTGATGATTTGACCAGTAAAGAGAGCATGGACTTCGCCGAAGGCAAACCAGAAGCGCCTTATCATGGGGAAATCATCATCGCCTTTGATCCTGATTTATTCAGTGGCGGCCAACGCGCCAGCAATCAACAAAGAGCAGAACGCTTATTTGCTGATGTACTGGATCAAGGAGCACGCTTGCCGTCGCAACGACGACAAGCGGCACAACAAAAGAACCTTGCCCGAAAGGCCGTCGATATTCCCAAAAGTTTGTATGACGACCTTATGAAGCTAAAAAATTAAGAAAAGGGGGAATACTCAACGTTCTAATCTAGATGTGTTAATTCAGCCGGCAATAACGCATCAGGAATATCTTGGTAGCAAACTGGGCGTAAAAAACGACGAATGGCCATGGTTCCCACAGAAGTGGCCCCAAAATTGGTCGACGCAGGGTAAGGACCGCCGTGTACCATGCTGTCACACACTTCTACGCCTGTAGGAAACGCGTTTGCCAATACTCGTCCTGCTTTTCTTTCCAAGATGGGCATTAAGCGCTGCGCACTGGGGTAATCTTCTTCATCCATATGTAAGGTACAGGTTAGTTGACCCTCTAATGATTGAGCTACAGCCAGCATGTCCGTTAAGTCTTTTGCCATGACGACAATACCCAATGGACCAAACACTTCTTCCGCTAGATCAGGATTAGTCAGCCAAGTTTCGGCATTAACTTTATATAAGTTTGGTGACGCCTGCCGTTCCAAGCTATCCGTACAATAGATAGGTTGTAATAGTTGCAACGCTTCAAGACGGGATTTACCTTGTCGATATCCCTCGGCAATGGCATCCGTCAACATAGTTTGACTGGATACTGTCTTTAATTCTTGCGCGATAGAAGACACAAACTCGTCACTCTTTGTGTCTTCTAGCATTACGGCAATACCAGGATTTGTACAAAATTGCCCCGCCCCCATGGTCAGTGAAGCCGCCCAACCTTGAGCCAATGATTTACCTCGATCTGCCACGGCGTGCGGTAAGAAGAACATAGGATTAATCGATCCCAATTCCCCGAAAAAAGGGATGGGGTCTGGACGCTGCACGCAGAGATCAAACAAAGCCCGTCCAGCACGTAATGATCCAGTAAAACCTACAGCCTTTATCATAGGGTGCTGAACTAGGCTCTGACCAACCACATACGACTCACCGCTGTCTTGCAACAAGCTGAATACACCCATTGGCATATCACATCGTACTATGGCAGCGAGAATGGCTTCCGCAACGATCTCTGCTGTACCTGGGTGAGCCGGATGACCTTTCACCACCACAGGACATCCCGCCGCCAACGCAGAAGCAGTATCACCACCAGCTGTAGAGAAAGCTAAAGGAAAGTTGGACGCCCCAAATACCGCAACAGGGCCGATTGGGCGTTGTATCATTTTTAAGTCAGCTCTGGGTAATGGTTGTCGGTCAGGAAGCGCTTTATCATGACGACGATCCAAATATTCCCCAGTCAAAATATGGTCAGCAAATAAACGTAATTGCCCGCAGGTACGTCCTCGTTCGCCAATCAAACGGGCGTCCGGCAGACCGGTTTCGGCTGCTGCGATGTGAGTAATCTCATCGCCTCGAACTTCAATTTCATCTGCAATGGCACGTAAGAAATTTGCTCGCTGTTGACGACTGGAATGACAATACTCATTAAACGCCTGCTCTGCGGCTTGAACCGCCTGCTCGACTAATTCAACATCGGCACTGTAGAAAGAAAACGCTTCGCCGGTTAGCACTCTAGACTGAAATACCTGCGATGAGGAATGCCACTGACCAGCAATAAGATGTTTTCCGTGAGGTGAATACGTCATAAAGCGAGCTCCATTTTGTTGTCTATTACCTTTTTTATTGTCTGTCGTGCAGACTCATTGAGCATCACACACTAAGTTTCAGACAAGACAATATGTATTTTGTATCCAATTCATTCTCAAGGATTGTTACATAAGAAACAAGCGGTAATTAATGTAAAAAAGCCCATACGCTGTTTGCGGACGGGCTTTAAAAAGTAAAGAGGGCGGTTTAAAAAGCTAAGAAGCAGAAATCTGTTCTTTCTGCTGTCTATGCTCAGCAATCCAGGCAATGACTTGTTGCTTAGTATTCACTAAATGAGCACGTAATAGACGGGTTCCGGCCTCAACATCACCTCGCTTTGCACATTCCAAGAGCGCGTAATGATCCTGACTGGCGTGATCTCGATTATTGAGTTTTCCAATGTGCATACTGACATAGCGATTGGCTTGCAAGGTCACTCGCTGAAGGACTTGCTCCGTTAAATGGCGTCCAGCGGCTTCGTATAGTTTGCTATGGTAGTCAGAATTTAATGGCCCCCAATCCGCAACGTTACCTGTTAGGTAAGACGCATCCATTTGCTTGAGTATGTCTTCACAGGCGGCAAATTGTGCTGCTGTCATATTGGGAATAGCACGGGCAAATAAATCTATTTCGAGCAAAATGCGAATGTCAAAGATTTCTGCAATTTCATCTAAAGAGTGCTTGGTTACCGTTGCGCCACGATTATTTTTGAATACCAACAGACCTTCGGCGTCGAGTCGC
The DNA here is from genome assembly GCF_043643765.1 of Marinomonas posidonica. Classification (GTDB taxonomy): domain Bacteria; phylum Pseudomonadota; class Gammaproteobacteria; order Pseudomonadales; family Marinomonadaceae; genus Marinomonas; species Marinomonas posidonica_A. The sequence goes on from NZ_JBHZSP010000004.1 coordinate 115,432, forward strand.
TTTAATGCCTCTCGGATCGGCATGCGTGAGACATCGTATTCCTCGGCCAGCAATTCTTGACGGATCAGAGCGCCTTCTTCTAATTCCCCCGAGAGAATTCGCTGACGTAAATCTGCCACTATGACATCCGGTAGACTTTGACGTACCACCGCTCTTTTTTGAGCCAAATTCATTACCTCATCATTTCCATTCTAGTCGTTCGATTTCGGCAAACAGAGCCCTAATCTCATTTTGACCATATCAACGCTCGGCATAGTATAGCAAAGCTAGGCAAGCCGCTGGTATGACCATCTTACTATGAATGCTCATCAAGCTTATCAAGTGTGATACCAGAGCAATACCTCCTGATGAGTATTATGTTTGAACATCATCAAACAAAGCATTGATAGCTTCTCATTTTTCAACGCTTTGCCTTTGCCTACTATCGATAATCACAAATAGTTAATGATCATTGCCAGTACCGCTTTTTGTTACAATTAATTAGGTACTGAATTTTTTCTCCACAGCCAAGTCTGGAGCCTATTATGAATGTCACACTTTCTCAGCCTGAATTGTTGAAAAGCCACTCTTATGTTGGTGGTAAATGGATTGCGGCCAAGTCGGGTAACACTTTTGCGATTACAAACCCAGCCAACGGTGAGCACATTATTGAAGTCGCTGACCTTGGTGCAGAGGAAACCACTCAAGCCGTTGAAGCGGCTGAGAAAGCACAAAAAGCATGGCAAGCACTAACCGCCAAAGAGCGCGCTACCTTATTACGTCGTTGGAATCAACTGATTCTGGATAATCAAGATGATTTAGCCAAGTTGATGACCCTAGAACAAGGTAAACCTTTTGCAGAAGCCAAAGGGGAAGTGGCGTACGGTGCTTCTTTTATTGATTGGTTTGCTGACGAAGCTCGTCGCTTATACGGTGATGTGATTCCGACCTTCGCTAGCGATCGTCGCGTATTAACAATTAAACAAGGTATCGGTGTGGTTGCAGCGATTACACCTTGGAACTTTCCTATTGCCATGATTACTCGTAAAGCCGGTCCAGCATTAGCGGCCGGTTGTACCATTGTCATCAAACCTTCGGACGAAACACCTTTGTGTGCCCTTGCCTTGGCAGAGTTGGCTCATCAAGCGGGTATTCCAGCGGGTGTATTGAACGTAGTGGTGGGTAAAAACGCTAAAGACATTGGCAGCGTACTGACCGGCAACCCAATTGTGCGTAAATTAAGTTTCACAGGTTCAACACCAGTCGGCAAGTTGTTGCTGTCACAATGTGCGCAAACCGTGAAACGTACTTCCATGGAATTAGGTGGTAACGCGCCTTTCATCGTGTTTGATGATGCAGATCTTGACGCCGCTGTAGAAGGCGCCATCAATTCTAAATACCGTAATGCTGGTCAAACCTGTGTATGCGCTAACCGTATTCTTGTTCAAGAAGGCGTTTACGATGCTTTCGCAGAAAAACTAGCACAGCGCGTTTCCAGCTTTAAAACCGGTGATGGCTTCGCCGAAGGCGTCAACATTGGCCCTCTTATTAATGGTGCGGCGGTAAACAAGGTAGAGCAGTTGGTTGAAGATGCTGTCACGAAAGGTGCCAGAGCGTTGATTGGTGGTTCCGTAGCACAAGCTGCAGGGGCGCAATTCTTTGAACCAACCGTCTTGACGGGCGTGACCGAAGACATGGACATTTTCTCTAATGAAATTTTTGGTCCAGTTGCGCCATTGTTTAAGTTCAAGACGGAAGAAGAAGCCGTTGCCATGGCAAACAATACCCCATTTGGCTTGGCTTCTTATTTCTATTCCCAAAACTTAGGTCGAATCTGGCGTGTTTCTGAAGCTTTAGAATACGGCATGGTGGGCATCAATGAAGGTTTAATTTCCAGTGAAGTTGCGCCATTCGGTGGTGTAAAAGAGTCTGGTAGCGGTCGCGAAGGTTCTAAGTATGGCATCGATGAATACGTTGAAACTAAGTATTTATGCATGGGTGGTTTAGCTTAAACCCTCTCTCGTTTGTTTGCTGGGTGATAACGGTCATCCATTTTAGACTTTAAGGCAAAGCCAGTGCGACATTACTGGCTTTCATAACTAAGGTAGTACACATGAAAAACGCTGATTTACAAAAACGCAAAGAAGTAGCCATTGCACGTGGCCAAGGAAACATGGCACCAGTCTATGTTGACCGAGCGGTAAACGCTGAAATTTGGGATGTTGAAGGCAAACGCCACATTGATTTTGGTGCTGGTATTGCCGTAGTCAATACGGGTCACAATCACCCAAAAGTAAAGGCCGCTGTGCAAGCACAGCTAGAGCGCTTCACACATACTTGCGTTATGGTTAGCCCTTATGAATCTGCTGTTGAGTTGGCCGAAAAGCTAAACGCAGCAGCGCCTGGTAATACGCCGAAGAAATCCATCTTTGTAACCACAGGTGCTGAAGCCGTAGAAAACTGTGTGAAGATTGCTCGTGCTCATACTGGCCGTCCGGGTATTATCGCGTTCAATGGTGGCTTCCACGGTCGTACCAATATGACCATGGGCCTAACAGGTAAAGTGAACCCTTATAAAATTGGTTTCGGTCCATTCCCTAGCGATATCTTCCACGTGCCTTATCCAAATGACTACTTAGGCATCACTGAAGAGCAAGCACTTGCTGACCTGCAAATGCGCTTCACTTGTGACATCGAACCTTCTCGCGTAGCTGCCATTATCATTGAGCCAGTGCAAGGTGAAGGCGGTTTCTATATGGCGTCAGCCAGCTTCCTACAGAAGCTTCGTGCGCTATGTGACGAACACGGTATTTTGTTAATACTTGACGAAATCCAAGCCGGTTTTGCTCGTACAGGAACTATGTTCTGCCACGAACAAGCCGGTATCGAAGCGGATCTGATGACGGCAGCAAAAGGCATCGCAGGCGGTTTCCCAATTGCGGCGGTAGTGGGTAAAGCGGATATCATGGACGCACCCATTCCTGGTGGTTTGGGCGGCACTTACGGAGGCTCTCCAGTAGGTTGTGCGGCTGGCCTTGCAGTATTTGACGTAATTGAAGAAGAGAAGCTGTGCGAGCGTGCCGTGCAAGTAGGTGATCACTTTGTCAAACACCTAACTGAAATGCAGCAAGCCTACCCGAACATCATTGGTGATGTGCGTAATGCAGGCGCTATGATCGCGGTAGAGTTCGTTCACGATGGCGATGTAAACAAGCCATACCCAGAGTTAGCGAAAAAATTGTCAGCGAAAGCTGCTGAAAACGGTTTGGTTCTTCTGTCTTGTGGTATTCGTGGTAACGTCATTCGTTTCCTACCAGCGTTGACTATCGAAATGAACATCATCGACGAAGGTATGGACATCTTCAAACGCTGCTTTAAAGAACTTATCTAAAGACTTCCGTTCAACTTATTGCATTCCATGTTGTGAGTAGAGCAAGCCACTTCTTAGGAAGTGGCTTTTTTATGTCGTGGCGATATTCTCAATGATCATGCTTATCAAAGGAATCATAAGGAGGTAGTCCTAAGTCTTTTCTTAAATACTCTGGCAAATTACGGCTCTCTAAATGCACTTCTCGTAATTCTTCACGCCTTTTCCTTTCTTCTCTTTTTTCTTTCAACTTATTGTTTAATAGTAATATTTTTTGATTTAACCACAATAATAGTACCCACATACTCTCACCTCCTATTGAATTATCACTTTATTCTGGAGGCAAAAGCGGGTAAAAACGAACGTTATATTCTTACGGGAAAGATTAGAAAATCTTATGGATTAAGGCCTATGAATCATAGAGTGACCCATCTTAAAGCCAGTCATTATTTCTCCGTTGCCAGTCAGACCCTAAGTTACACCAAAGCCGCGGAGCAACTGAATGTTTCACAGGCCGCAGTCAGTCAACAAATTCGCTTACTGGAAGAATACCTAGGCGTACCGCTATTTTATCGTTCGGGACGTGACATGCGGCTAACCGTACAAGGTAAAGAGTTGGCGAGTCATCTCACACAAGCTTTCGAACACATTAGTCAAGGATTAGAAAGCGTCAAACTCGAGCCAGTGGAAGGAACCTTGCTCGTCTCGGGGTTACAAAGCTATGTGTCTCTATGGCTAATGCCAAGACTGTGGCGTTTCTCAGATCTTCAAAAAGATATTACAGTAAAACTCTTCTCAGCAGACGAACGAATAGACATACATGCGGGCAAAATAGACGTCGGTATTGATGATAATAAACATTTAATAGTCGATAGAGAAGACACGGTAAAGCGGACACTTATATCGTCTGACATTATTCCTGTTTGCTCTCCATCATTAGCGGACAGAATTGGCCTATTTCAACCTACTGATTTATTAAAGTGTTGGATGATTCAGGTAGATGATTCATCTTATCAGTGGAAAGCTTGGTTTGAAGAACTGGAAATTTGCCCTATCAGAAACAAGAGCATTCTTTGGGCGGAAGTGAATTCTTGGTACATGGGGATCAGCGCCGTAAAAGCTGGCCACGGCGTCTTTTTATGTCCGAAGTTTATGGTCCAAAAAGAGCTTGATGAAGGAACACTCGTCCAACCCCACCCAAAAACATTGAATGAAAAGATCGAGTTTTATGCTTATTACGCGAAGAGCTCCCCACGCAGAGCTCGAATTGAAGCTTTTGTCGATTGGTTAAGAGAGGAAAGTAGCGGGCAGGGTGAGAGCATCCTTAAAACAAACACTCATCAACCGCTGCCTTGGCCATAATAACAAGGCTAAGACTCTATTCGCCTTTCAAGACATATTTCTTCAGAGCAAATTCAACACCACGGATTTCAGCTAAGCCCTTCATTCGACCAAGAGCTGAGTAACCGGGTTTAGCGTCACGGCGTAAATCATCCATAATCTGATGACCATGATCCGGGCGCAATGGAATACCTTTGTCTATGCCAGCTTGTTGGCGACGTTGCTCTTCTTTCAATAACACCAGAATCACATCCGAAATGTCTGTATTCCCTTCTAAATGCGCTGCTTCATGAAAACTTCCCCACGTCTCTTCTCGTTGAGTCGAGCGCAAGTGAGTAAAGTAAATTCGATCTGCAAAGGTGGTCGCCATGTCGCACAAGTCGTTATCTTCGCGCACACCATAGGATCCGGTGCAGAAAGTAATGCCATTGGCTGATGAAGGGATTCGCTCAACTAACCATTCAACATCTTGCTTGGTCGAAACAATTCGAGGCAAACCTAAAATTGGACGCGGTGGATCATCAGGGTGAACGGCTAAACTAACACCACAAGATTCCGCTATTGGTACAATATGTTCTAAAAAGTAGGCGAAATTCTCTCTTAATACGTCTTTATCAATATCATCGTATGCCGCTAATGCAGCACGAAAGTTATCTAATGAATAGCTTTCTTCGGCGCCGGGAAGTCCTGCCAATATGGTATTTATTAACTGCTCTTTTTTCTCGTCACTGAGTGCTAAGAAATAAGTTTGAGCTGCGGCTATTTCTGTCTTACTGTAACTTTTTTCGCTATTTGGTCGCTGTAAAATGAATAGATCAAACGCCGCAAAAGCGGTTTGATCAAAACGCAAGGCTCGGGAACCGTCTGGTAAGGCATAAGTAAGATCCGTTCGAGTCCAATCAAGCACCGGCATAAAGTTATAGCACACGGTTTGAATGCCACAGGCTGCAAGGTTTTGAATGCTCTTACCGTAGTTTTCAATGTACTTTTGGTACTCACCCGTACGTTGCTTAATATCTTCATGAACGGGAATACTTTCCACAACGGACCAACGCAGACCCGCTGCTTCAATCTTATCTTTCACCGCTTGGATGGCCGTAACGGGCCACACTTCACCATTGGGTATGTCATGTAATGCTGTAACAATGCCAGTTGCACCGGCTTGACGAATATCTTGTAAGGTTATGGAGTCATTTACTCCAAACCAACGCCATGTATGTTCCATAATAAATTCTCTTACTTATCTTTATTCTGAAAAGCGCTACGCATCAGGCTCTGTACTTTTGTACCAGCTAATAAGCCATCTGCTACACTCGCTAGACGAGTCAGTAACGCTTGGTCCTGAGCCAAGGTCGCGGGAAAGATATCCTTACGCTGCAACAAAGCAGGAATCAGACGCCTCCCATCATTTCGATGACGGCGCACTAATGCGAATAACTCCGTTTCAAGTGGATCATTGATACTTTGTTGATTCTGTTCGGCATGACAAAGAAAGGTGATCCAGCCAGCAATACCAAGCTCTATCGCTGGTACCTTAAGGTGTTTTCCCTGTAATTCGGTTAAACCACTTAACCAACGTTGCGGCAGTTTTTGACTACCATCCATCGCAATTTGTTTAAGCTGATGCTGCAGGCTGTCGTTTTCAAAACGAGATAATAACTGTTGGCAATACGTTGCTAGTTCCGAATGCTTAAAACTAGGTAATGTCGGTGCGACTTCTTGCATCATATAATGCTCAAGGAAGGCTCGAATATCCTTGTCTTGCATGGCATCTGCGACCGTTTTGAAGCCTGCGATAGTACCCAAATAAGCCAATAATGAATGACTGCCATTGAGCATTCTCAGCTTCATCATTTCATAACTAGACACGTCTTCAACCATTTGCACACCAGCTGATTCCCATTGTGGACGACCCGCAGGGAAATGATCTTCCACTACCCATTGGCTAAATTGTTCGCACTTCACCACGGTAGGCTCACTGATGCCAGTGTCCACTTTTATCATCGCAAGGTCTTGATCAGAAACAGCAGGAACAATGCGATCTACCATGGAATTTGGAAACGCGACGTTTTGTTCAATCCATTGGGCAAATTCATCATCTTGTACTTTAGCTAGCGCCACGACCGCACCTTTGGCTCGAAGACCGTTATGAGGCATATTGTCACAAGACAGCACAGTAAAGGCTGCAAGGCCTTGCGCACGGCGCTGTTTCAATGCTTGAAGAATCAGGCCCAAAGCCGTTTTAGGTTGCGATGGATATGCCATATCATGTTGAATTTCTTGCGCATCTAATAACAACTCGCCCGTGGATGGCGCTAAGTAATAGCCTTTTTCCGTAATTGTTAAGGTGACAATCTTGGTAGCAGGCACTGTCATTTTTGACAGTAGCGCTTCTCTTCCTTCATCAGAACCACAGAAAAATGTGTTTTTAATCGCTTTAATTTCTCTTAGATTAGCGTTGCTCGTATCCGCATATTCCACCACATGATAACGATGCCCAGCCGCCTGCATCTGCTCAACCAACTTATGATTAGATCGAATGTTGGCACTGGCGATCATCCAATCACCACCATGAAGTGCAAGTGTTTGCTCTAGATACACAGCTTGGTGAGCACGATGAAATGCACCTAAACCAATGTGAACGATGCCAACATCATGCAAGCTTGGTTCAATTTGGCTATTTATACGTTGAATATTTGTCATGAAATCACCCAATTAACCCAGCAAAGAAGGCAGCCACAATGAGATAGCCGGAACATAAGAAACCAGTAAAAGCACAACAAGGTTACAGAGTAAGAAAGGCCAAATCGCTTTTACAATGGTAGTCATTGGCAACTCACTGATCCCTGCCGCGACAAATAAACACACCCCAACAGGCGGTGTTGTTAAGCCGATAATCAGGTTCAAGACAGCCATCACACCAAAGTGAATGGGATCCATACCAATGCCTTCAGCTACTTTTAGTAAAGTAGGAAAAAGAATAATCAATGCTGCGATGGTTTCCATAAAACCACCGACAATCAACAACACGATATTGATGATTAGGATCACTACCAATGGGTTCTCACTAATGCTAAATATCGCACTCGCTAGCATTTGTGGAATTTGCTCGCTAGTCAGAATCCAACCAAATAAGTTCGCCATGCCCACCAACAATAACAAGCTAGTTGAGCTAAGCACGGTGTCTACTAACAACTTTGGTAAGTTCTTCCAAGTCAGGCCTTTATATACAAACATCCCGACCACAAAAGCATATAGGCTTGCCATAATAGACGCTTCGGTTGGCGTGAATAGGCCGCCAATAATCCCGTACAGGATGATAAAGGTCATCAACAGAGCCCAAAAAGCCCCTTTCCCCACGACGTAAATTTCTTTTAGCGTTGCACGTTTTTCACGAGGATATTGGCGTTTCACCGCAATAATATATGCCGTTACCATCATCGCCAGCCCTAGCATTAGACCTGGTACAACACCGGCTAAGAACATCTTGCCAACGGAAATACCACTTAAAGAACCAACAATAATCATTGGTACACTAGGTGGAATAATCGGGCCAATGGTTGATGACGCCGCGGTTACGGCTGCAGCAAAGGGTTTGTCGTAACCACTTCGAGCCATCCCTGGAATCATTACAGCACCAATGCTCGCTGTGTCCGCCACAGCAGTACCGGAAATGCCGCCAAAGATCATTGAGCCGCCAACATTCGCCAGTCCGAGACCACCACGAATATGGCCTAACAAGGCATTGCTGAAACGAATAATATAATCCGTAATATTGCCGACATTCATTAAATTCCCCGCCAAAATAAAGCCGGGAATACAGAGTAAAACAAAGGAATCCATGCCAGCGTACAAACGCTGAGGCACTATGGTTAGCGGAATACCCGCCATCGTTAAATAAGTAAGCGAGGCAATACCTAAGCAAAACACAATAGGCACGCCAACAAACAACAACAGAAAGAATACGAGAAACAGTAAAATGACTTCCATTATGAAGCTACTCCTTGGTCATCACGCTGAAGCAGAACAAGCAGCACACTAATAAAGCTATAAAAGGCCGTTAACGCGAAGAAAAAAGTCACGGATAGGAATGCCCAGTACATAGGAACCTCTAAAGCTGGAGAGGTCTGCCAGCGTCCTATTTGAGCGTATTTAATAGCATAAGGCAGGATATAAATAGCAAAACTACCAGCCAAAAGGTGACAGAAAATCTGATAAAATTTTGTCCAAAATCGATTCAAAGCGCCTTGAAATAACTCCAAACGCACATGACGGTTATGTCGAATCACCAATCCTGAGCCCATAACAATAAGATAAACAAATAAATATCGAGACAGCTCTTCTGTCCAAATAGGGGAACTGGGCAACAAGAAGCGTGAAACAACTTGCAAGATGACCACAGCAGCAATCGCTAATAGAGCCGACACAGCCAATACAGAAAATACCCAATCAATAATATGCAGCAACCACTGGATACTCTTTTCCAGCTTGCTCACAAAACCTCTTGGGCTATTGGTTTGAGATGAGCTACTCATCGTATTTCTCTCCAAAGAAGCCTATTTTCGCTATATAAACGAAAATAGGCAGTCCGGTCTTAAACGGATTTAGATTTACCTATGGAAATTTAGATCTTTTTATAAAGCTCAAGCTGCTCAGGCGTTAAAGCCTCTTGTACTGCTTTTTGGGCCGCCGCTTTAAAAGCAGCAAGATCTGGCTGTACAAATTCCATTCCACGAGCTTCTAGAGTAGAGCGTAATTTCGCTTCATCCGCGGCAAACATGCCATGTTCATAGCGTTGCATTTGTTGACCAGCCTCTAATACGATGTCACGCAAATCAGCAGGCATGCTATTTAGCTTATCTTGGCCAATCACCACATAAATCCAACTACGAACGTGGCCAGTTAAGTTCACATACTTCTGAACTTCGTAGAAACTCGCACTATTGATCAAGCTAAGCGGATTTTCTTGTCCATCAATTGTATGCTGCTGCAAAGCGGTAAACACTTCGCTAAACGCCATTGGGATTGGTTTTGCCCCTAGTGCTTGCCACGTTTTTACAAACAGAGGTACATTAGGTACACGCAGTTTCAAGCCATCTAAATCACTTGGAGATTGAATTTTACGATTAGAGGTTAAATGACGAGGACCACGTTCAAACCAAGCAATCGGTTTCAGTCCTGTACGTTCAGAAATCTGTTCGCTGATTTCTTTACCCACTTCGCCATTTACCGCTTTTGTAAGTTGTTCAGAGCTGGTAAAAGCATAAGGAACCGCCATCAGCGCCGCTTTTGGTGCCCAGTTCTGTAGAGACTCACCCGTAATCGTCATGTCAGCAGTACCAAGCTGAATGCTATTAATAACATCCATTTCTTTGCCTAACTGCTCGTTAGGGTAAAGCTTAACGTCAATGCGACCATTTGATTTTGTTTCGGCGACTTCTTTGAATTTCAACGCCGCTTTATGCCAGATATTGTCTTCGTTAGCTGGGTAGCCAAACTTCAACGTAACATCAGCAGCTTGAGATAGCCCAGCCAACAAGATAGATGACATGACGGCGACTTTTAACATTGGTTTAATCATGGTGAACTCCGTTTTTATTATTAGATTTATACTCTAGGGTTATCAATTACTTACTCATTTCAACAAGCACTTTACGAGTAAGCTCAGGGTGGTTTTCCATTAGCTGAATACCATCGCCAATGTCGTTTAAAGCAATCCGATGGCTAATTAATGCCAAAGGATCTAAACGACCTGATGCAATCATTTCAAGCACTTGAGGAAAACGACGATTGTTAAGGCGCGAGCCCACAATCGTCAGTTCTTTCTTAATCACTTCAATTTGAGCCAAGTCACTTGGTGTTGAACTAAAGCCCAACAAACCAATACGTCCTGCAGGGCAAGCGATACGGAGAATTTCAGGTAAAAGAGCAGGAATGCAAGCAGCGTCAGCAATTAAAGGCACACCTTCGCCATTTGTCCATTCTAGGATACAGTCTTCAACTTTATTTACTCGACTATTAATGACATCCGTCGCACCAAGGGATTTCGCCGTTTCTAAGCGCTCATCAACAATGTCCGTCACGATAATGCGCTCTATGCCCATCGCTTTCGCCACTTGCACTATGGTCAAACCAATCACACCAGCACCATAAACCAGCAAGGTATCGCCTGGAATTGGCCCCATTCGAGACAACACATTAGTGGCAATAGAGTAAGGCTCGACTAAGGCCGCTTGCTCAAGTGTGACATTGTCCGGAAGCACTAATACGTTGCTTGCTGGCGCACTGGTGAACTCACCAAAGCCGCCATTACGATGAACGCCAAACACTTGTAATTTTGCGCACACATTAAAGCGGCCTGCACGGCAGGCATAACATTCACCACAGCTAATAACTGGATCAACACAGACTTTATCGCCAATTTTTACATGGGTGACGCCTTCGCCAACGGCGGAAACAACCCCCGAAAACTCATGCCCCGTAATTCGAGGAAACTGAACAAAAGGGTTCTGTCCGTGAATAATATGCAGATCCGATCCGCAAATTCCCGCAAAGGCGGTTTTAATTAATACTTCTCCAGCTTCAGCAACAGGCTGTTTGATATCAATTAAGGCATAGTCATTTACATTCGCTACTTGAAACGCTTTCATAATTTTCTACCAATTCCACAAGGTGCCATCTTCTAGGCGATTAACCGGAAGATAAGCAGGTTTATAAGGGTATTTCGCGGCAAGTTCTTCATCAATATCGACACCATGACCAGGAACGTCACCAGGCGTAAAGAAGCCATCTTTAAACTCATAAGCATGAGGAAAAACTAAATCGGTTTCCTTGGTATGTGGCATATGTTCTTGAATCCCAAAGTTAGGCACCCAAGTATCAAAATGCAGCGCTGCGCCCATACAAACAGGGGAAAGGTCCGTCGCACCATGAAAGCCTGTTTTGACATGGTAGATAGAAGCAAAATCAGCGATACGGCGTACGTTGGTAATGCCACCAGCATGGGTAATGGTTGCTCGGATATAATCGATGAGCTGATTTTGAATCAACTCTTGGCAATCAGACAAGCTATTGAAAACTTCGCCAATCGCTAGGGGAGTCGTCGTATGCTTACGAATTAATTCATAGGAAGACTGATTCTCAACGGGCGTACAATCTTCTAACCAAAATAAATGAAACTTCTCGATTTCTTTGCCTAAACGCGCCGCTTGAATTGGCGTGAGGCGGTGATGCACATCATGCAGAATATGTAGATCTTCCCCAAACTCTTTGCGAACAGCAGCAAAGAGTTTGGGAACATGATTAAGGTATTTTTCCGTCGACCAAACATTTTCAGAGGGTAAAGTAGAGTCTGCAGGCTCATAAGGTTTACCTGCTTCTTTGGAAACACCATAGGTAGTTGGTATACCTGGTATACCACATTGCACTCGAACGGCTTTATAACCAAGCTCAACATGCTTACGAACTTCTTCTAGGCAGGAATCAATATCTAACCCTGTAGCATGCCCATAGACCATCACTTTCTCACGACTTTTTCCGCCAAGTAATTGGTACAAAGGCATTCCCGCTAATTTCGCCTTTATGTCCCACAAAGCCACATCGACGGCTGCAATAGCCGTCATGCCAACAGGACCGCGTCGCCAATAAGCGCCACGATATAAATACTGCCAAATATCTTCTATTCGCTGAGGGTCTTTACCTATTAGGGTAGGGATAACATGATCTTCAAGGTAGGCAACAACGGATTTTTCACGACCATTAAGCGTTGCGTCGCCAATGCCGTAAATACCTTGGTCAGTCTCTATTTTTAATGTAACTAGATTGCGGCCAGGGCAAGTCACGATTACTTTTGCTGATCGAATTTTCATGGATAAAGGTACCTTATTATTTTTTTGGCATACCAAATTTCTATAATCGGACAAAAATAACTGAATAAATAGATTAAAACAAGCGAAAACAAAATATTGGCATACCAATATGATTTATTCTTTGTCTATGCTGATTAAAATATCGACTTCTTATACAAGTTACGTAAAAATGGCATACCAGATTATTGGCAATATAGAATCACTAAGAATCCACCATGGCAGAACGACTCTACAGAGAAATTGGCGAAAGCATTAAACAAGAGATAGCAAAATCGAACATTAAAGTTGGAGATAAATTGCCAACGGAGCGCGTCTACGCGGAACTATTTGGCGTCAGCAGAACCTTAGTCAGAGAAGCTTTTATCATGCTGGAAATCGAAGAGTTGATCGAAGTTCGAAAAGGCTCTGGCAGTTATTTAAAAAACCACCTTTCTTTAAAAGCAAACAGTAAGGTGTCAGATGTGGGTCCATTTGAACTCTTACAAGCACGCCAAGAAATAGAAAGCTCCATCGCGGCTTGTGCAGCGCTGGTAATCACAAAACAAGAATTACAAACATTACAAGACCTACTAGAAATAGAAAGCGCGGAGTTGGAGTCAGTAGAAAAAGCCAATAATGCAGACAGAGACTTTCATTTGCTAATAGCACAATCCACACAAAACACCGTACTTCTAGATACTGCAACGCGCTTATGGGATATGCGCGATGGTAACCCTATGTGGAAAAAACTTCATGCCCGCATACAGGATACGTCTTACCATGACCAATGGTTAGAGGATCACAAAAAAGTACTCGTTCAACTGCGTAAACGGAATGCGGAGGGGGCAAGACAGGCTATGTGGCAGCATTTAGAAAACGTTAAACAAACCTTGTTTAAGCTCTCAGACACAGACGCTCCAGATTTCGATGGTTATCTTTTTGCCCAACCGCACAGCTAGACATTAATAAGGTGCGACGATGAGTTCTTCTACCGTCTGATGTAATACTCGAAGGAATAACTCGCGAGGTTTATTCGGTTGAGTGGTTTTCTTACAAATCACAGCGACGCCTAAAGTATAAGACTTACTGTTAGGTGCAACCGCAAGAATGTCACCTTTGTCTACATAGGGTTGAGCATATTGCTCAGGCAAAAAGCCTATGTATTGGCCTGATAAAATGAGCGCTAAACGACTATCGTAAAAATAAGATATGGCGGTGAGGTTCATATGAGAAATTTGCTCACTCACGGCTTCATGAGGCTTTAAACCAGCATGAGTCGCAGGGTAGACGTCAGCTTGTTCTACTTGATTAACTTCAGATAAACTCGCTAATGGATGATGCTTACCGCAATACAGATGACAGTCGTCGCTGTACAAATGCACGTAATCTAAACCATCTAACTTACGATGATAAGGAATGAAACCAATATCCGCTTCATCATTTAATATCATTCTTTCTATATTTGACATGGACGATACATTAGTGGTGATGGAGACTTCAGGTGCTTCACTGACAAAACGCTGGATTAATTCAGGAAAGTGACTACGCGGATCCAAGCTCACCTTATCTGACAAAGCCAAGCGCAATTTGCCTGTCAAACTGGCATTCAAGTTATTCACTGTGGTTCGAAACGCATCCAAAGATTCCAAAAGTTTTTCTGTCATCTCATAAATAATGATGCCTTCTTCGGTCAGGGAAAATCCCCCTCGGCCACGTTTGCACAATACTAAGTTCAAGCGAGCTTCTAGGTTCGAAATATGCAAGCTAATGGTTGATCGACCAATGTTTAATGAGGTTTCCGCTGCAGAAAAGCCGCCACAGTCCACTACCGTCTTGAATACTTTAAGCTGTTTGATTTCATAATCACCAACTTGTCCTAGTGAATAGTTTTTTGCGCTCATCTCTGCCTCATTCGCCTTCGTGATTCATTATTATGAGTCAATTATCCTTCTTCTGACCTTAACAGGGTAGACACTGACATCCCTTATTCTTTGCAATTTTAGCAACTAAGTTCGTTGATCCTCTAACTTTACATTGATTGATCCTACTTTCATCCGACTTAGTGCTTGATTAAGGTTATATAGGTCGAACACTCTCATGATCTCAATAATCTGATTACTGAGAAAGTAACGTGTTTGCTCGGTTATACCTTAGAAATGGACTTTTGCCTATCGCATCTTTCATTTCGACCTTCCAGCATATTTGTTTTTGGCCTGTCTATCTATTTGGGTAGGCGGGCTTTTTTAATTTTACAAATAGCCTATTTGAAAAAGCGATTCTAGGGAGCTTAATATGTCGATCGCGTTATCCGTCCGTCAGAAACTCATCGCCATAGTGATCATGGTATCTATTGGTTATGCTGGTTTTGGCGCTTATGCCATATATAACTTGGCAAAAATGTCGAGTGCCGCCGACGATGCCAGTCAATTAAGCGCACTGACCACTCAAGTAAAGAACACTGAAGTAGTATTGTTAAAATTTGAACGCACCATGTCGGTCGTCACAACAGACAGTCTACCTCAAGTTCGAAATACACTGGCCAATATTCAACAAAATACAGCAGCAGGGTTTAATATCGAAGCAGATCTCGTCGGAAAGCGTGGCGCGCAATACCTTGAACAAAGCCAAGCCATTCTACCGAAGTATATTGAAGCGCTAGGCCAGCAACTCACACAATTAGAAGCCTTAGGGTTGGACGAAAAATCCGGGGCGTTGCGAGTGCTAAATCAATCAGCGCAAGTTCTAGAAGAGCAATTCAGCACATTGGCAAGCTTTGCAGCCAGTTTTAAAGAAGTGCGTAACCAAGAAAAGAACTTCCTAGCTTATCGAGACGAAAGTCATAGAAATAGTTTGTTTGAAGCCATTAACCAACTAAAAAACAACGTTAATAACATAGGCTTTGGGGATGTTTTTAACCCTTTTATTAAAACTTATGAAGACGCCTTAACTCCTGTTATTCAACGTGCAATGGCCATTGACTCTCAACAAATCGCACTGGCTAAGTTGAGTCATGATTTTACGGAATTAATGGATCAAAGTGCCGACTATTTACAGGGCACGCTACTATTGCAAGCTCAACAACGCTCTAAACAGACAGCACAGCAAGCACGCAATTCTTTAATCATCGCTTGTTTATTACTGACAGCCTGTATTGGCTTTGTCTTGATTGGCGTTATGCGCTCCTTAAATCAGAATCTGTTTTCTGTATTAAACGTATTAAAGCAAGTTGCACACGGCAAACTCACCTCGCAACGTTTTCAGGTGAATACCACTAAACCAGATGAATTCCAGCAGCTTTCCATCGCCTCTTATCAAATGTCGAATGAGTTGCATCAATTAGTGGGCCATCTACTGTCCAGTAATCAACACCTCATTGTCACCGCCGATGAGTTAGATGCCGGCATTCAAACCATAATTACTGGCAGTCAACGCATTCGTGATCGTAGCCATACTTTAGCGGCCTCGACAGAAGAAATTTCAGCCACAGCTGACACCGTCCGTAATATGACACAAGCGGTGGAAAGTGGCGCTCAACTGGCTTATGAATCGGCCAGTCATGGTGCGAAGACGATGGAGCAAGCCATGACCAGCATTGGTGATGTAGCAGACTCTATTCAGCAGACTAATAATCGGGTTGATCGACTGGGGGCGTTATCAAAAGAAATCGATGTGGTGATTGAGCTAATCGTTGGTGTTGCTGAGCAAACTAGCCTATTAGCTCTGAATGCTGCCATTGAAGCCGCCAGAGCGGGTGAGGCCGGCCGAGGATTTGCCGTAGTTGCGGATGAGGTCAAAGCGCTATCAGAGCAAACCGTAAAAGCGTCTGGCGACATTACCAACAAGGTAGAGAACATTCAGCGAGAGACACAAGCCGTCATTGAAGCCATGGTTCAAAGCTTATCGAAGGTTGAGCAGAGTCGGAATCAGGGTGAGAACGCGGTCACCACCATACATCAGATTGAGAAAAATACCTTAGACGCCATGAAAAACAGCCAAGAAATCAGCCAAGCGATTCAAGAAGTGGCGTTAACCACGACACAAATGGCACAAGACATGGATATCATCGCCCAAGAGATCAAAGAAAATCACTTTGCCACAGAATCCATTCAATCTGCTAACGATAATATTCACCAACAAACAAAACAATTGGCGAAACAAATCCAGGGGTTTGAACTGTCTTAATGGGCTTGAATGATTGATTCTCAAAAGTTAATTACTTAACAAGCACCAATTTAGGGCATCGACACATCGAAACGATTGTCTCGC
This sequence comes from Marinomonas posidonica, assembly GCF_043643765.1. GTDB lineage: Bacteria > Pseudomonadota > Gammaproteobacteria > Pseudomonadales > Marinomonadaceae > Marinomonas > Marinomonas posidonica_A. The sequence goes on from NZ_JBHZSP010000004.1 coordinate 132,232, forward strand.
TATTCGTTTTAAAATTTGCAAAAAATATGCATATTTTTCAATGCGATAGAATAGATTTACTCATGTTATTATTGACTTAAAATAAATCTTATCTCGCACCATATTGATGCATTGAGGCATCTTTGTGGTGCGGTTTTTTATATAGTTAGCTGATTTTAAAAGGCTTTTTAATTTTTCAATAGTTTGATGATGGCAAAACTTTAGATGGATTTTGTATGCTTTAACGCCTGTTGGCTTTTTGAAAGTATCCAATACAAGTTGTCACAACATCTGGTTGATGACCTTTTTCTGCAAACTTTGTTTATGAGGTAGTTCATGTTAAAGACGATTCAAAAAGCAAAAAAACGTTTGGTCGCAAGTTCGTTAGCAGTGGCGCTTGGCTTAGGAGCAGTGGCTTCTACCGCGGCTCAAGCAGCAGACCACAACTGGCGTTTCGCTAACCTATACAGCCGTGGTAGTGCATTCGGTGAAGTATACGAAAGCTTGGCGAAAAACATTGAAACTATGTCTGAGGGCCGAATTAAGGTCCAAGTTCTTTACTCTGGTGAAGGCGTTGGTACAACCGGTATCCTAGGTGCGGTTAAATCTGGTCTAATCACTATGGGCGCGCCTTTCCAATCTATGCACGCTGGTGAGCTTCCTGCGGGTATCGTAGAAATTGGTCTACCAGGTGGTACAGACGATGCTGCTGAATTGACAACCTTGTTCCAAGAAAAGGGATGGGCACCAATTCTTAAAGAAGCTTACGGTTCTCAAGGTCTTGTTTGGCTTGACCCATACATCCAACCTGCTGTTTATGTACTGACCAAAAAACCAATCAACTCTATTGAAGATTTCCAAGGTTTGAAGATCCGTGCACCAGGTGCTTACGGTAAATTCCTTCGTAATCTAGGCGCGTCTCCTGTTTCTCTAGCTTGGGGCGAAATCTACACGTCACTATCAACTGGTGTAATCGACGGTTCTATCGGTTCTAACATGATCGACCACCGCGACGGTAACCATGTTGAAGTAGCAAAATACATGTACCCACTTCCTCTAGCTGGCGCTCAGGTGTTACCTATCATCGTAAACCGCAGTGCTTGGAGCAAATTGTCTCCAGACCTACAAGCGATTGTTTCTGCAGCGACAACGGTTCACGCTCGTGATCAGTTGACTAAGTCTAAGCTTTGGGAATCTCAAGCGGTAGCTGAAATGGAAGAGAAAGGCCTACAGTGGAGTCCTGCACCAAGTGATGCAGATAAAGCTGCTTGGCAAGCTGCTGGTGCTGGCTTGTGGGATGAATACGCTAAATCTGACAAATACAGTGCTGAGTTGATTGAAGTACTACGTAAAGAAGCGAACTAATACTGCTTTTCATCAAAGGATTGATACAATAAACAAAGGAGACATATTTTATTGTCTCCTTTGTTTTTAATAATTTGTCATAACGCACAACCAACCCTTCCCATCCTTTTAAGGTATTACACAATGATAGAGACAGCGATTAGGCGCTATTGCCTAACCATTCATGCGCTGGTGGCCTTTGTCGGCAAATCCATATCTTATTTGATGCCGGTTTTGGCGTTTGTGGTAGCCTTCGAAGTGTTCTCACGCTACTTTCTAAACAAACCGACCATCTGGGCATACGACTTATCCTTATTTATTTTCGGTTATATTGCCGCTTTAGGTGGTGCCTACGCGCAACAGCAGCGAGCACACATCAACGTCGATATTCTTTACAACAAAGTATCGCCACGTATGCGCAGTTTGTTCAATATTATTTCTTTCTGCCTCGCCATCTTCTTTGTCGCCATTATCTGCAAAATGAGTATCGGCAAATTCGAGGAAGCCTTACAGTTTAACTATCGCCGTCAAAGTGAATGGGCACCTCATATGCACCATTACTGGGTCATGATGGCCGTTGCCAGCTTTATGCTTGGTCTGCAATTGAGCAGTGATTTATTAGAAGAAGGTTTTCATCTGATTACTGGCAAGACATTACTTCCAGATTCCATTCGAAATGTAGAGGAAACGCCTCATGATTAGTATCGAACTGCTTACCGGCGTTTTATTACTTTGTATTCTTGTCACCTTCGCGCTGGGTGCACCAGTTGGTTTGGGCCTAGGCGGTATCGCGATGGCGGTAGGTTACATCACATGGGGTGACGGCCTTTTTAATGTGATTCCTACCACTCTAGAAGCAACTCACTTTAGCTTTATCTTGTTGGCCATTCCTTTGTACATTTATATGGGCCAGCTACTAACACGCTCTGGTATCGGCGATGCTATGTTTAACGCCAGTCAGATGTTAATTGGTAAAGTACGTGGCTCATTAGCCATTAGCGTTATTATCGTATGCTCTATGATTGGTGCCATGGTTGGTATCATCGGCGCCGGTATTATGACGTCCGGCAGCATTGCTTTACGCCCTATGCTAGAACGTGGTTACAACAAACGTTTGGCCTTGGGTGTGATCATGGCAGGTGGTGGTTTGGGAATTTTGATTCCCCCTAGCATCCCAATGATCATGTTTGCTTCGGCGACACAAAACTCAGTAGGGCGCATGTTCATAGCGGCCTTGGTGCCGGCTTTAATCACCATTGTGTTACTAATCACTTATGTGGTGATTGCTTGTAAGCTGGATCACAGCAAAGCTCCTTTGGATAAAGCCCCAGATGTACCACCTACGCTAAAAGAAAAATGGTTCACTGCACGTGATGGCCTGTTGTCCTTACTACTGATTGTGGCAGTGCTAGGCAGTATTATCATGGGTGTTGCGACGCCAACAGAGTCTGGCGCAATCGGTGTCGTGGGTGCCATTTGTTTGGCCATACTGTTTAAGCGTTTTAAACCTCGTATGGTTCGTAATGCTGGCATGCAAGCAGCCTTGTTGGTCAGTGTCGCCATGTGGATCATTTTTGGTGCTACGGTCTTCAGTAACTTCCATCTTTTGATGGGGGTACAGAACATGGTTGCCAGCTTCACACAAGACCTTGGTTTATCGCCAATGATGGTCATCATTATGTTCCAGCTAATCATGTTATTGCTGGGTTTCATTATTGATGAATTCATCATTGTTTTAATGTGTGCGCCAATCTTCACACCAATTGCCGTTTCGTTGGGTTTTGATCCTATTTGGTTTGGTATCTTGATGATTCTTAACATTGAGATAGCCGTACAAACACCGCCTTATGGTTTTGCTTTGTTCTATTTGAAGGGCATCGCACCACCAGGCATCACTATGTTAGACATCTACAAATCCGTAACCCCCTTTGTTCTTATCAAACTCTTGGTGTTGATCATTTGTATGTGTTTCCCAGAGTTAGTCATGTGGTTACCGAATAAACTCATGGGATGACGATTGTATTCCTGTCACTCTAGGCGAATAAAAAATAAAAGCGGCTCTGTGATCAAAACAGCGCCGCTTTTTTAATGGCTTTATCTTTTAGTATTTTACTGGCTATGAGCCATTTTTATTGCTCAAACCGCTTTAAAATAATCGCAGCATTCACCCCGCCAAAGCCAAAACTATTAGACAAAACATAGTCGACTTTTTTGTCACGTGAAACCAACGGTACCAAATCCATATCTGCGATGCTGTCTTCCGGCTGATGTAAATTCAGTGTCGCTGGTAACGTACCAGTGAGAATACTTTGCGCACTGAAAATGGCTTCCACACCACCCGCAGCGCCAAGTAAGTGCCCAATAGAGGACTTAGTAGAAGAGACCGCCACTTTGCTCACAGAGTCGCCAAAGATACTTTTTAGCGCATTAATTTCACCACGATCACCAACAGGAGTTGATGTCGCATGGGCATTAACATAGCCAATTTGGTCAGCGCTGATACTAGCCATGGTCAAGGCGGCCGATATCGCACGCGCAGCCCCTTCGCCGCTCTCAGGGCCTGAGGTTAAATGGTAAGCATCAGCACTGGTGCCGTAACCGACAATCTCAACCAGTGGCGTCGCACCTCTGGCTAGAGCATGCTCTAGGGTTTCCATAACAATGAGACCTGCACCTTCCCCCATGACAAAACCATCTCGCTCAGAGTCAAAGGGCTTTGAGGCTTGCTCTGGGTTGTCATTATTGGTTGAGAGTGCTTTCAAAGCACCAAAACTAGCCAATGACAAAGTATCAATACACGCTTCCGTGCCGCCAGCTAAAGCTACCTTAGCTTCACCAAATCGCAGCAAACGCATAGCATCTCCTATGGCCTGAGCACCAGCAGCACACGCAGTAACAGGTGTACCAAGAGGGCCTTTGAAACCATACTTTAGAGACACATTACCTACGGCAAGGTTGGCCAGAAAGGCGGGTACTGTAAAAGGAGATATTCTTTTTGGTCCTGATTCCTGTAATGTTGTATGGGCTTTCGTAATGGTGGGGAAGCCACCTATGCCCGTACCAATCACAGTGGCCGTCGCTTGTTTTTCTTGTTCCATCTCAGGTAGCCAATTTGCCTGTTTTAGCGCTTCATCAGCGGCCGCTAAAGCAAACAATGTAAACAGATCTACTCTTTTTCTTTCTTTTGGTAACAGATAGTCGGATTCATTCAATCCATTCTCTTGCTCCGTAATACTCGGCACTTGCCCAGCGATCTTAGTTGATAAGTTTGCGGCAATGGACTCGGGTAAAGCACGAATACCAGATTCACCAGAAATCAGCCTTTTCCAAACGGATTCGACGCCAACGCCCAGTGGCGATACCAAGCCCATTCCGGTAATAACGATTCGATCTTGTGACGACATGAGTTAACCCTCGGCATTTCAAATAAGTGGTTTTGCATTTTTGATCGTTTTATTTGATCTCTGCAAAATGACCTTACCCATGCTAGAGTGAGACTTAATATGATCAAGATAATATTTTATTTTTACTGCAAGATGGCTACATTAAGGAGGGAACAAGATGCCTTATACTCAGCAACACAAGGAGCAAACTCGCCAACGTATTTTAGTCGCGGCGGCAAAATTGTTTTGCTCTAGAGGGTTTGATCGTGTGACGTTAACGCAAATTATGTCAAAAGCCAATATGACGCACGGAGCTTTCTACGCACATTTTTCCGGTAAGAGTAGCCTTTACGAAGCGGCCATGCAATTCGCAGCCTCTCACGCTTTTTGGGCACGAGACGACAAGCGAACCGAAGGCAAAGAGACTCATCTTAAGGCACTCGTGACACGTTATTTAAGTTGGAGCAAGACAGATCAAGATCATCCTTCGCCTTTGGAATTTCTTGTGACGGATGCGGCCCACAAAGAAGAAAAGGTAAGGCAGGCATATCAAGCGTGTTTCGACACCTTGGTGGAACGTTTGGCGACCATTTTAAAAAAAAGAGGTAACCCTGAGGCGGAAGCCTTAGCGGAAGAAACCGTAGTTTCGTTAGTCGGAACCGTTTCGATTGCACGCTCCATCAGTCAACCATTACAAAATGACTTCTTGAAACGGGCACATGAACGCATTGTGTCTAGATTGAAAATGGCTTGAATGATCACCTTTATAGCGACATAGCAACATAGCGACATAGCGACATAGCGACATAGCGACATAGCGACATAGCGACATAGCGACGATGATGTCTCGTTATTATAAATAAAACAGACAAGATCAATAAGATAAAAGCCATGTGTTTCACGTGAAACACATGGCTTTTATCTTATTCTTTCTGCGGACTATGAATCAGATAGAAGTTCACCAACAATCCGAATTAACTAGTCTGTTTCATTGCCTTTGTTTTCGTACCAGCGCATGATAATTGGAGCAATTTCATCGCCAGAAACAAAGAAGTGACCGTTTAATAAGGTCTCTCTTTGATTGTATCGAAATGGTTTTCCTTCTGGCGTCACCAGCATACCACCCGATGCTTCAATAATCGCCTGTTGCGCCGCCGTATCCCATTCACTGGTGGGGCCACGACGTAGGTGTAAATCTGCAATCCCTTCTGCAATGCGACATCCCTTAATTGAACTGCCTTTTGGCAACTCTCTGACTTGCTCATAATTGGCTTTTAGCGTGTCTTTTAAATCAATAGGCAGAGCAGGGCCATGACTGCGACTGGTCATGACAATAATAGGCTCTCTTGGCTCTCTGACATTAATGGATTCATACGTCGCTTCTCGTTCTACGTCGTCATGCCATTTAATCGCGCCAACCGGCAAGTCTCGCCAAGGTTCCGTTACGCCAAAGTAACCTTCTGATGTGGTTGGCAAATACACCATGCCAACAATGGGTTTGCCATCTTGCACTAATGCAATGTTAATGCTGAATTCACCATTTCGCTTAATGAACTCTTTGGTGCCATCTAAAGGGTCAACGATCCACAGGCTTGGCCATTTAACGCGCTCTTCAAATTTAACCGTCTCTTCCTCAGACAATATTGGTATGTCAGGTGTAAGTACTTGCAAACCCGCAATAATCACACGGTGAGCTGCTAAGTCAGCCGCCGTCACAGGGCTATCGTCCGACTTCTGTTGAATTCCTAAATCGGCACGTTGATAAATTTCCATGATCGCTGTGGCTGCATCGTGTATTATTTTTTGTAGCGCTTGAAAAACGGGGTGTTGATTAACGTCCTGCATAACAGCCTCAATATGACAACAATATAGGTCAATGTATTCCTTATGAGTAAAACAGAAAAACAGTCAGAACTACAAGCTGTTCGTTTAGATAAGTGGCTTTGGGCGGCACGATTCTTCAAAACTCGCTCACTCAGTAAAGACGCCATTGACGGTGGTAAGATTACATACAATGGCAGTAAGGGCAAAGCCAGTCGTAATGTTGAAGTCGGCGCTTTGATCGGCATTCGAATAGGCTGGGATGAGAAGGTCGTCGAAATCAAAAGCATTAGTGGGCAAAGAAGAGGCGCGCCAGAAGCAAGGCTGCTTTATGAAGAAACACCAGAGTCCATTGAGAAACGGGAAAAAAGAGCATTGGAACACAAGTCTTTTGGTGGTCGCATCATGGCAGATCATAAACCAAATAAGAAAGAGCGTCGTGACATCAAACAGTTAAAACAAGACATCTTTGGTGGCATGGATTAACAAACACTCTATCTATATGTATCCGCTTATACGTTGCTAATAAGACCCTGTGTTGCTCTATTAAATACGCACATAGCTAAATACGCACATAGCGACCGTCTTTATTTTCTAAGCAAGCATTCAACTCTAATTCCATGAGTGCTTGCATTAACCCACTTGCATTGAGCTTAGTCGCACGAGCCAATTCATCAAAGTCCATTGCTCTTGCTTGATCCTCGATACAGTTAATGATCTGTTTCGCATTTGATGAGAGTGATTTTGGAATCTGCTTAGGCTTGTTATCTTGTTTGAAGAGAACCGCCTGTCCAGCACAAGCCTCCGATGAAGAAGCCTGTGTCAGCCTTTCTTCGGCAGTAGGCGCATCATGCTCCGTCGTCCTATTCATTGGCAAACAGTCATTAGGGCACTCATCAAGAATGTCTTGAACGTTACGAACCAGGGTCGCGCCTTGACGAATAAGCTGATGACAGCCTGCTGAATTCATATCGTTAATCCGACCAGGTAAGGCAAACACTTCTCGATTCTGTTGTAGCGCATAACTGGCGCTGATCAGTGAACCACTTTTGAGAGACGCTTCAGCCACCAGTACCCCCATGCTCAAACCGCTTATGATTCGATTTCTTGGGGGAAACAAGCTAGGTTTTGGTGTTGTTGTTAGTGGGTATTCACTTATTAGCAAACCTCCCTGATCTAATAGTTGTTGAAACAATAAGGCGTTCTTTTGCGGGTATAAATGTTTGAGTCCTGTCCCCATCACGGCAACACTAGGGGTCTGGTTAGAGGCTAATGCGCCTTGATGCGCTGCGGTATCGATCCCCATTGCCCCACCACTAACAATGGCAATGCCCAACGCTGACAATTCATAGGCCAGATGAAATGCCATGTCCCGTCCATAACTTGAACAGCGTCTTGCACCGACAATGCCAAATTTAGGGACGCTCAATGCTGTTAAACTTCCTTTTGCATACAGTAACACAGGGGCAACACTAATTTGTTTTAACGACTCTGGGTAGGCAGGATGTGTTGGTAAAATAAGATGATGATTCTGTTGCTCTAGCCAAGCAAGAGAGTCCTGACGTTTCTTTTCTTGCACATCGCTCAAGCTGCCTGTTGTTAAATACGCCATGGCTTCACGAGCGGTGACATCTGGCCATTTCAAAGATCTCAAAACATCATAAGATAATACGTCGTCAATTTGCTTAGCTGGCGGATGACTAGTAGCATGCGGATCATCCGATGCTAAAGTGTGCACGTCAGAGAGTTTTGAATCCTCTACTTCTATATGCATTACATAGGTGAATAGGCGAGAGAGACGAGCAGGGCCAATACCGGATAAAAAGCTCAAGCAAAGCCAATCTTCTTGGCTCAATAGGGAAGGGCTAGACATTTTTCGCATCCTTGCAAAACGAGTATTTGCTATTGGCATCCTGCCAAGTCGCATTTTGGTGATTCTATATGATTAAAATAGAGCACAACTATCAAACCCATTGAATCATATTGGGTAAAAAACCGCCACGAGAAGACTGCCCAATCCAACTACATGCGTTACAATACACCTATTAACCTATGCAGCGCATGGAGACTAAATCTTTCACGTTTTGTTCTCCTTTTGCCTGCCAACATATTTAGAAGAGATTATTGGAATACATCATGGCGGTTTTACCTGTACTTGAATACCCAGACCCACGCTTACGCAAAGTAGCGGAACCTGTTAGCGATTTTACGGATGAGTTGCAAACTAAAATCGATGACATGTTAGACACCATGTATGATGAAAATGGCGTTGGTTTAGCGGCGACTCAAGTAGACTATCATTATCGAGTGGTTGTGATGGATCACTCTGAAGAACGAAATCAACCCATCATTTTTATCAATCCTGAATTTGATGTTTTAGATGATGAGCCAAATGAATTTCAAGAGGGTTGCTTATCCGTTCCAGGTTTTTATGAACACCTGTATCGTGCCGCAAGAGTCAAAGTGAAAGCCTTAGATCGACATGGCAAACCATTTGAAATGGATGTTGATGAGCTTATGGCCGTATGTGTACAACACGAAATTGACCACCTAGATGGAAAATTGTTTGTTGATTACTTATCGCCACTTAAGCGTAATCGCATTAAAAGCAAGCTCGAGAAAGCCCATAAACTCGCTCAGAAAAACGCAAAATAGCAAAATTCATTGTCGTCCAGTTATTATCCTGCGACATAGAAAACAGAAAGAGCATTTGAACTTCGTGAGCATTATTTTCACGGTAAATCGTTATCAAAATCAGGCCTCTGGCCTGATTTTTTCGTTAAGGAATCCACATGACATCTTCACAACTTCGCATTGTTTTTGCTGGAACACCCGATTTTGCAGCGGCCAGTTTACAGGCTTTGATTGCGCATAAAGACCAGAACCAATATGAGTTAGTGGGTGTTTACACCCAACCAGATCGCCCTGCAGGTCGAGGACAGAAACTGGTGCAAAGCCCAGTGAAGCAATTGGCGGTTCAGCATAACATCCCGGTTTACCAGCCCATTAACTTCAAACAAGAAGACGATAAAAAGCAGTTGGCTGAGCTAAATGCCGATATCATGATTGTGGCCGCGTATGGCATCATTTTGCCAAAGGACATTCTAGAGACACCGAAAATGGGTTGCATCAATGTACACGCTTCCTTGCTGCCTCGTTGGCGTGGGGCAGCTCCAATTCATCGCGCTATTATCGCAGGAGATGAGTTAACAGGAATTACCATTATGCAAATGGACGTTGGACTCGATACCGGCGACATGCTGCTAAAAGCAGAATGTGAAATTGGCACTACGGAAACCTATGCTTCACTGCATGATAGATTAGCCACGTTAGGGGGAACGGCACTGATTGACGCCTTAGAAAGGCTGAAAGTGTCTGAGATAACCCCTGAACCCCAAGACGAAGCCAGCACGTGTTATGCGGCTAAACTCACCAAGCAAGAAGGTAATCTTGACTGGTCTCAAACTTCTGTGTTGCTTGCACGTCAAGTAAGGGCATTGTCACCTTGGCCAGCAGCCTATACTTATAGCCAAGTGGGCAGTATGAAAATTCATGCTGCAAGCAGCTTAAATTCATCGTCAGTGTCCGCAATGTTAACCTCCAATACAGAGCAACTTACTGCTGGCACTATCCTGAAAAGCGATAAGAGTGGTGTCCTTGTTAGCACTGGTGAAGGCAGCGCATTACTGATTACTGAATTGCAGTTTGCTGGAGGTAAACGCATGAAGGTACAAGATGCTCTAAACGGCAAACACAAAACCGCAATAGAGGTTGGTAAGCAATTCAGCTCCACTGAACAGGCAGCGCAATCATGAGTCAAATAGAACAAGTCTCAACACAAACTCCTCGCCAAGTCGCGATACAAGTGTTAACCAATGTCTTGCTTCAACAGGGCTCCCTAAGCACACAGCTAAACCGATTACAGGGACAGCTGGCCGCAGACCAACAAGCCCTGCTAAAAGAGTTTTGCTTTGGCGTTTGTCGCCAATACCCAAAACTTAACAGCATAGCTCTGAGCTTGTTAGCGCATCCTTTTGAAGAGAAGGATACAGATCTTTATACGATCCTTCTTTTAGGTCTATATCAATTGTCCTACATGAAAACGCCAGATCATGCTGCAGTAAATGAGTCTGTCGAGGCCTGTCGAGAACTTAACAAGGACTGGGCAACCAAACTCATTAATGCCGTCTTACGGCGTTATCAACGAGAAGAAATTGAGATTATCGATAACCTTAAGCAAATGCCTTCGATTGAATTCAATCACCCCAAATGGCTCGTTAAGCGTTATAAAAAACATTGGTCGGAAAACTTTGAGCAGATAATTGAAGCCAGCAATGCTCATCCGCCAATGTGCATTCGAGTTAATCTGGATAGAGTTTCACGTGAAACATACCAGTCGACATTAAGTGAATTAGGTATAGAAACAAAAATTGGTCGTTTATCAAAAGCTTCTTTGTACCTAACTAAAGCCGTATCTGTAAATCAATTACCAGGTTTTGAAGATGGCCTCTGCAGCGTACAAGATGAGTCTGCGCAATTGGCTGGTGAGATATTAAAGCCGACCATGGGCGAAAGGTTACTTGATGCTTGCGCTGCACCAGGAGGCAAAACAGGTCACTTGCTAGAATGCATGAGTTTTTCTCAAAGTGAAAAGACCAGCAGTCAAATGGCAGATCAAAAGAGCAGCTGTCAATTTCCCTCTCTAACGGCCATTGAGTTAGAAGAGTGGCGTCTTGAGAAGATCGAATCCAATCTAGAGCGTCTTGGTTATTCTGCCGAGTTACTTTGTGCAGACGCTTCCAAAGTCACCGCTTGGTGGGACAATCAAGTCTACGACAAAATCCTTCTCGATGTGCCTTGTTCCGCTACAGGGGTTATTCGCCGCAACCCAGATATTAAACTCAATCGTAAACCTACGGACATTGAAGAGCTGACACACATACAGAAAAACATTCTTAGTGAGATATGGGCGACACTAAAGCCGAAAGGCCATTTGCTCTACGCAACGTGCTCTTTAATGCCAGAAGAAAATGAACAACAAATAGCGGCATTTTTGTCTGAACACGTAGATGCTAAGGAAGTGGCTTTAGATCATTTGAATGCAGACTTAGCTCTCAATTGGGGGCGGGATGTCAGTCATGGTAAGCAATTATTTCCGACTCTAAATGGAAACGATGGTTTCTATTATTGCTTACTACAGAAGTCCGCTTAAGACGAGCTAAGGAAAGCAGAAATACGATTTTTTAACTTCAGTCTTTCCTAGAGTTGGTTATAAACACAAAGCGATCAACAGCAAATCGTAACTTAAAAAGCCTCTTAACCTCACTCCATGAGACTCTGTGTTTCATGTGAAACACAGTTAAGAGGTTTTTTATATTCATGGAAACAGATTCAAATCACTTTAAACAAAGCGAATTAATCCCCTCTATAATGAAAATAATTGATCTCTAAAAATAATTATCAGTATTTTGGCAGATCAAGTTAAATAATCTTGCTTATGTAGGTAGACTTTACCCATTAGACAATGAGCTTATACTTGCCGTGGGCAATAGGCCGATTATCTCAAACTTACTTGTTAATAATAAGTAGTACTAGAGAGCAAGTGATGAGTAAGGCAGGTCAATGGCGTTCTGATGGTCTAACAACGAAACTCTCGGACAAGTTCGAGTCAACCTTAATAAAACTGAATTGAACAAGAAACAGTAGGGCGATCGATAGGCTCTGCTAAGGCGAAGTATGAAAATCATCATTATTGGAGCCGGTCAGGTTGGCGCGACTCTGGCTGAGAATCTAGCAAGCGAAGATAACGACATTACGGTCATTGATACCGATTTAAATCGCCTTAGAGAACTGCAGGACAGACTCGACATCCAAACGGTAGAAGGCAGTGGGGCACACCCAGATGTGCTTCATCAAGCAGGCTGTAATGATGCAGACATGTTGATCGCTGTTAGTAACCAAGATGAAACTAATATGGTGGCTTGTCAGGTTGCCCACACTCTGTTTAAAACACCAACCAAAATTGGTCGGGTTCGATCCAGTGCTTATTCAAACTACCCCGAGTTATTCAGCGATCAAGCTTTGCCAATGGACGTACGCATCAGTCCTGAAAAAGAAGTGACTAAGCATTTGAGCCGATTAATTCGTTACCCGGGTGCTTTACAGGTAATGGAATTTGCTGAAGGCAAAGTACAACTAGTGGTGGTCAAAGCCGAAAAGGGTGGTCCTCTGATTGATCAGCCTATCAGCTATTTGAAAGAGCATATGCCTTCTATTCAAACTCGAATCGCAGCCATTTATCGTGACGGAAAATCCATTTCACCAGATGGCAATACGTATATTCGAGCAAATGATGAAGTGTTCTTTTTGACCGCTCAACGGGATGTACTGGATGTCATGAGTGAGTTACGTCCATTGGACACACCTTATCGTCGCATCATTATTGCCGGTGGCGGTAACATAGGTGAACGTTTGGCACAGAGTTTGGAGAAAGAATATCGCGTCAAAATTATTGAACGCGATGTAGAACGTTGTCGTTATCTATCGGAGACTCTCGACAACACGATAGTACTCAATGGAGATGCATCCAAACAAGAATTGTTACTGGAAGAGAATATCGAATCCACCGATGTGTTCTGCGCACTGACAAATAACGATGAGGCCAACATCATGTCTTCTATGTTGGCCAAAGTGTTGGGCGTTCGTACTGTCATGACCATTATTAATAACCCGGCCTACGTAGATATAGTACAAGAGGGCATGATCGACATTGCCATCTCACCACAACACACCACCATTAGCTCGTTGTTAAGTTATATTCGTCGTGGTGATGTGGTGAATGTTCACTCTATGCGTAAAGGTGCTGCGGAAGCTCTAGAAGCCGTGGCCCATGGTGACCATCGTTCATCAAAAGTGGTCGGGCGTAGTATCGCTAATATCAATCTTCCTGAAGGGGCCACCATTGGAGCAATCGTACGCGGTGATGATGTCATGGTCGCCACCAGTGAATTGGTGATTCAGGCAGAAGATCACGTCATTATCTTTGTAACAAACAAAAAACAGATACCAGCGGTTGAGCAACTCTTCCAAGTAGGATTGACCTTCTTTTGATGACGGTCTGTTAAATGAAAGTTATTGAGATTAACACCAGATTACAGCGATTGTTCGGCACTAGCATCTCAGCCAGTAGCCGAATGTTAGGACATAGATATGCATTTTAAGGTCATCTTACGGGTCATCGGATTATTGGTCATGGTGTTCAGTGTGTCGCTGATACCACCCATTATTGTGTCTCTTATTTACGACGACGGCGTTTTATCTGCCTTTTTGTATGCATTGGGGATCAACCTAATGGGCGGCTTTATGCTTTGGTTCCCTGTACGCAAAGAAAGAGGGGAATTAAAAATTCGTGATGGCTTCTTAGTAACCGTCTTATTCTGGTCGGTATTGGGATTATTCGGTTCTGTACCTTTCTTTCTTGCCGAAACACCAGACTTAACCTTTACCGATGCCTTATTTGAATCCATATCTGGTTTGACCACAACCGGTGCCACCATTCTGACGGGCATCGATGTGTTACCCAAATCCATTCTGTTTTATCGTCAGTTACTTACTTGGTTAGGCGGCATGGGTATCATCGTTCTCGCAGTCGCCATTATGCCAATGCTCGGCATTGGTGGTATGCAGTTATATCGAGCGGAAACCCCAGGGCCTGTTAAAGACACTAAGCTCACGCCGCGAATCGCAGAGACAGCAAAAGCCTTATGGTATATTTACGCGACGTTAACGTCCGTTTGTGCTTTGGGTTATTGGATTGCAGGCATGAGTTTGTTCGATGCTATTTGCCATAGTTTTTCTACCGTGGCAATCGGCGGTTTCTCAACCCATGATGCCAGTATCGGTTACTTCAACAGTGTCGCCATCGAGCTGATTTGTACCTTCTTTATGATCGTATCAGCCTTTAATTTTGCGTTGCACTTTTATGCTTGGCGACACAAAAGCGTATGGCATTACTTCAAAGATCCTGAGGCACGCTTCTTCCTGCTCATCTTGTGCAGTACCGTGATACTGTCTACCTTGGTGTTGGCCATGACAGCTACCTTTGATTGGACTACTTCATTGCGTTATGCCTTGTTTGAAAGTGTGTCCATTGCGACGACATCGGGCTTCGGTACCTCAGACTTTTCCACTTGGCCGCATTTCTTGCCTTTCTTGCTTATCGTGACCTCGTTTGTTGGTGGCTGCGCCAGCTCAACCGGTGGTGGTATGAAGGTCATTCGTATTCTATTGATCCTCAAACAAGGCATACGTGAAATCCAACGCTTAATCCACCCTAACGCAGTGATTCCCGTTAAGGTGGGCGGTAAAGCCGTACAAGAGCGTGTGGTATCTGCAGTATGGGGTTTCTTCTCAGCTTACTTATTGGTTTACGTCATCTTGATGATAGGCCTAATGGCGACGGGCTTGGACCAAGTAACCGCTTGGTCGGCCGTGGCTGCCACCTTAAATAACCTAGGTCCCGGACTGGGCGAAGTGGCCAGCAGCTTTACCAGCATTGGCGACCCAGCTAAATGGATGTTGTGTTTTGCTATGCTGCTTGGCCGCTTGGAAGTCTTTACCTTACTGGTATTATTCACGCCAATGTTCTGGCAGAAATAGTGACTTGATGAATTCAATTAGGATGACTCAGACATGACACCCGCCATCGATCAGCTAAAAAAACACAAAATCTCTTTTACATTGCATGAATACCAACATGATACACATTGCCAAAATTTTGGCGAAGAAGCCGCGAGCAAACTTAACTTAGCGCCAGCGACCGTGTTCAAAACGTTATTGGTTACTGATGAAAAGCAATTTTTCGTCGCCATTGTTCCCGTAACAGGGCAACTCAATTTAAAGCGCGCTGCCAGTGTCTTTGGCGTTAAGAAACTGCGTATGGCTGACGCCAAAGAAGCGGAACGCATAACAGGCTACTTAGTGGGTGGTATCAGCCCAATAGGACAAAAGAAAGCACTGATTACCTGTGTCGATGAATCCGCTCAAGCTTACCCTAAGGTGTATGTGAGTGGCGGACAAAGAGGACTGGACATAGGGATAGCACCGCATGACCTTAGTCAGCTATGCCGCCAGACTCGCTTTGACAACATTGCGCAAAACACATAAAACATTAGCAAGAGAAGACTCATGCCACAAATCAAACCCATCATCCTGTTAGATAGAGACGGCGTCATCAACCAAGACTCCGATGCCTATGTAAAATCCGTGGACGAATGGCAGCCTATTCCAGGCAGTATCAAATCCATCGCAGCGTTATCAAAAGCAGGATTTCAAATTTTTGTTGTGACCAATCAATCAGGCATCGCTCGAGGCTACTATGACGAAGCCACTCTGCAAGCCATGCATAATAAAATGGCCAGCTTAATTGCTGCAGAAGGCGGGACGATTCAAGGCATTGAGTATTGTCCCCATGGGCCAGACGACAACTGCTTGTGCCGTAAGCCTAAAAGCGGCATGATCGAAAAGATAGAAGCTCAGTTAGGTGTTAGCTTCAACAACATCCCAGCTGTCATGGTAGGGGACTCATTACGAGATTTACAAGCAGGACATGCCAGAGGTTGTCAGCCAGTATTAGTACTAACCGGAAAAGGTCGTCAAACTCAGTACAAGGACATTCCTTTTGCGTTTGAAGTTTACACAGACTTAGCCGCCTTTAGCATTGCGCTACTGCATAAATACAACTAATTAATACAACAACAAAGCCAGTATGTAAGCACTTACATACTGGCTGATTTAATCATTATCTTGTCATTCTGGATAAACGATACCAACTCAAAGCAATCATACTGATCAAACACGCCAGTAAATAGGGAAAAGCATCAACACTAAACAGTTCAATGATTGGGCCTGTTAACGTTGGCGCGACTAAGGCGCCTAAACCACAACACACAAACACAAAGGCCGTGCGTTTACCATTTAACGCCATGATGCTATTGGCATATGAAAACACCATAGGAAAGAAAGCAGAACACCCCAGTCCCAACCACAATGCCACCAGCACGAATGAAGCATCCGTCAGCATCATGACTAAGACCCCAGAAACTGCTATGCACAAATGCAAGTTCACTCCTTGTTGAGGGGTGATAAAACGCAATAAGGGGACAGAGACCAAACGACCAATAGAGATACTGACGAAGAACCAGGTAACCAGAATGGCCGCCGCATTTTGTTCTACGCCAGACAACACAGCATAGGTACTAATCCAGCCAGCAATGGTAATTTCAAAACCAACATAGAGGAAAATCACCGTCACAAAGGCCAAAAAAGTGGCTTTCTGTTTCGTCTCTGGCACTACTTCTTGCGCTCTGGCTTCAAACGTTGGACTAGGCTGTCGCCATAACAACAAAGGTAAGAAGACAGCATAGATAGCAACTAACCAATAACCCGCACCGTAATCTTGTCCTAACCATCCAGAAAACACCAAAATCAATGGTGCTAACATGGAGCCGGCACTGTGGCAAAGGTGCAATACCGTCACATAAGAACCGACTTTTTCCTTATGCAGCCAGATCATCATCATGTTACCGCCTGCGTTAGCCGATACTTCCGTGGCGCCCAGCAAAAAGAACAACACCATCAACATTGTTAAACTGGTTGAGAAGGGCACCAACACCAAGGCGACAATCATAATGCCCAACATAAGCATGATGTAATGATGTCCTTGCCAGCGTTCGTACATGCGTCCCGCCAACAAAGCGCCGAGAATATTGCCGATAGCGCGTGCTGTAAACACAACAGAGATCTCTGCAACCGAGGCATCAATCAGATCAGCTAAATAAATTAAGCTCGGCCCCAGCAAACCGGCAACGGCACCAATCGCTATAAACATTGCACAATACAAGCTTGTACGGGAAAGTTCTTTCATCGTTGCTCATCCAAAAGTATTCATCTGCTCGTCTTTCAATGACTCACATGAGGTTATTATTGTTCACAATCTGCAGGATTTAATCATGCAAGCTGATTAAATCCTAGGGCTTTTCAAAACACTTTAAACAACTGAACATAGGTCATTGGCAGCGCCGTTTAATTAGATGATAATAGTTATTATTTGATGTTGTGCCAGATACCCATATGACAAACCAAGACAAGTTGAATCGCATTGAAAAGGTGCTCGACTATATCCATGACCATTTAGATGAAACCATCCATGTGGCCGAATTAGCCGAGAAAAGCTGTTGGTCACGCTGGCAGTTTCAACGCGTCTTTGGTGAAGCCACTGGACTAACGGTGGCACAGTACACTCGAGAGCTAAGACTTAGCCATGCTGCAGAACTGCTTCTGTCCAGCCAGCAACGACATTTAGACATTGCGATGCAATGTGGGTTTGATTCGGAAATCAGTTTTTCCCGCGCCTTTAAGCAAATGTTCCACACCACACCAAGAGACTATCGTCAGCGCGGCATACGCCAAGGTTTACGCACTCCATTACAATATCGACAAGCTAATCATAGAGTCGAAGCGCCAAAAGCCTTTACCCAAATTCGCATCGAAAACCGCGATGCTTTTCAACTGAAGGCGCAATCTGATTGGATCTATGGACCTTTTTCAAACCAGCCAGACTTTCAACATAAGGTCAGGGAATTATGGCGCAAAGTCGACAGTGAAGTAGCTGATGATAATTCAAAAGGACAGCCAATTGGCGTCATTGATACGCAATTTTGTGCCAAACACCCTGAACAAATGCATTATTGGGCCAGCTATGCAGAACAAACCATGCTGCCTGACAATTACCCAACACTGACCGTGCCCGCTCAGGAATACGCCGTTATTCCCGTTCACGGTAAGGTTCAAGCCATTGAAGAAGCGGTTCGCTGGTTTCTGTTTTATTGGCTACCGGATTCTGATTACAACGGCGTGTCTGGTTTTGAACTGGAAATGTATCAATCCCACTATGATCCTGCCGATCCAAGCAGTTATATGGAATATTGGCTACCGATTACACAGAGAAAGTAAGGTAAGAGTCATAACTTGCACCAAATCGTTAAGTTTTCCAAAGGTGATATCAATAGAATGAGAGTCATTCTCATGACTAACATTATTCTCGGAGCAACAATGAAATCGACTCAGTCATTTCGACCTACTTTGATCGCCTTAGCAATCGCCGTTGCGACAGGTCAAGCCATCGCGGAAGATACCATCGATACCAATGACCTAAGCACCATTGAAGTAAAAGGCCAAACCTATCGTAACACGGCCACCAAAACCCAATTGGATACAGAAGAAACACCACAAGCCATCAGCATTATAGAATCAGAAACACTTGAAGAGCGTGGGGTAGAAAGCTTATCGGAAGCAGTACGATATACAGCAGGCGTTCACAGTGAACTGCGTGGTGGCTCAATCACACGCTTAGATTTGTTTAACATTCGTGGTTTTGATAACACCTTAGTTTACTACGATGGTTTGCCTTTGTTATCTAACGGCAATAATTTACAAGCCCAAATTGATGCCAGTGCCGTAAGCCAAATTGAAGTCTTTAAAGGACCAGCTTCTACCTTGTATGGCAGCATGCCTCCTGGTGGTATGGTCAATATGATCAGCAAAACCCCTCAAGCTATCAGCCAAAACTCTATTGAAGTATCAGTCGGTAGTGACAATAAAAAAGAAGCGTCATTTGATTCAACTGGAGCCATCAATGATGACGTTAATTATCGATTAATCGGTCTTGTCCGTGATAAAGATGGTCAAGCAAACACGACTACAGAAGAACGTATTATGATTGCACCTTCATTAGACATTAAGGTCAGTGAAGATACGCTTGTAAATCTCAATATGTATTATCAAAAGGACCCAAGTATGGGCACTTTTGGCGTACTACCTGGTGTAGGAAGCATTTACGATAATGAATATGGGAAAGTGGACTCCGACACTTTTCTAGGTGATGTAAATTTCAATACGTTCGATAGAGAGTTTTTGATTTTAGGCTATAAGATTGATCATAAAATCAATGACACTTGGAGCTTTTTACAAAATGCTCGTTTTACCACTGCGGAATCTTACCAAGAAATGGCCTATGCAACAGGTCTACAGTCAGATAACCGTACAGCCAATCGTACCGCTTATATAACGGATGAAGAGTCTGAGAGTATCAGTATTGATAACCAATTTTCTGGTGTCTTTGACATAGGAAATGTAGAACATAATGTTCTTTTAGGTGTTGACTACTTACAAACCAAGTCAAACTTTAAATACCAGTACGATTCAACAACAGTACCAACAATTGATCTATATAACCCGGACAATAATCAATTTACGGCAAACGACTTAACTTTTGTTGATTATAGTGATCATGACTACGAAAGCTCGCAATTAGGTTTATATCTACAAGACCAAATGCGCTTTGATCAACTCATTTTGATTGCTGGTGGTCGTTATGATCAATACAAGTATGAAGAGAGCGGTTATAACTATGGAAGTCCAGCAACAAAAGAGATAGACCAAACTCATTTTAGTGGTCGTCTAGGCGCATTGTATGAATTCGAAAACGGTGTATCCCCTTTTATCAGCTACTCACAAAGTTTCGAGCCAATTATTGATACTCGGAATTCTGGAAAGGACTATGACCCAACAACATCGTCACAATGGGAAACGGGCTTGAAATACAACGCAAATGATTTCAATGCCAGCTTAGCTATCTACGAGATCACCAAAAACGATATTCTAACGACGGATCCTGATGATGTTTATCGCAAAATACAAGTAGGCGAAATTCGTTCTCGCGGTATTGAATTGGAAGTCCATAAAGCTCTAACAGAAGAAATCAAACTATCAGTCGCCGCTAATATACAAGATGTTGAAATCATTAAAGATAATTCCGGTCTTCAAGGTAACACACCGATTCGTATCCCCGAAAAACAAGTCAGTACTTGGCTGTCTTACAAACCGACGTCCGGGAAACTGGTAGGAACAAATTTAGGAGCAGGCATTCGTTATGTCGGCGATATGCAAATGGATGCTGCAAATTCAGATACTATGCCATCCTATACTCTTGTGGATGTTTCGGTAGGCTATGATCTAGCGCAACTGTCACCTAGCTGGAAAGGAGCAAGCATTCAATTGGCTATTTCAAATCTGCTTGATGAAACCTACTTCAGTTGCTACAGCACAACAAATTGCTGGTTCGGAGCAGACCGTTCTTTTGAACTAACAGGGCGTTATGAATTTTAATGAGGTTAAAAACTAGATGGAGTCTTATCTAGATGAGTTATTTCACACTGCTCGACATTTGATTCCCGTATTGGATGGTCAACGACCTAGCCAAACGCATCATCTAGAAGCAGCCAAGACGCGATCGGATTCCCCCGAGTCTTGGCCTGACGTGGCAGAACTCATTGCTTCTCTTCATCACACGATCAATAAGGCGCATCCGGAAACGGGTGCGCCTTATTGGCGTATTCGCAGCTGGGGATTACTCTGCTGGCAACCCATTTATTTGGCCCTAATCTGCGTTTATCACTTACGCGCCGTGCCAAGTAACATCGCCACTATCAAACAAAAACAAGTGGGGGAAATGGTTTGCGGTTATCAACTGGCAGACGATCAATGGCTCGACCAAAGCTCACATAAGGCATTGATTGAACATCTAGGTCAGGGCTTACATAGATTATTCCAATCCTATCAGTCAGAGTTGATTGCCCAGCAGGGTGGTCGTCCAATCCTTTATCAAGCCTTATTGGCTGATCAACTGATTGAAACCATGCTGTATCTGCAGAGTTATGTGCAGCAACAAGATCAACAGAATCACCATCACTTCAATTTAACAGCAGAATTTCTTCTCTGGGCAGACGTTTTAGCCCTACCAACGAAAGCCTTACAGCGATTACAAGTCGATCAAACAAGCCAAGGACCTCAATTTGTGAGGCAAACCTGTTGTTTACATTTTCGCAGAGAAGAGGGTAACTTCTGTGCTTCTTGTCCTAAAACCAATAAGCCAAAGAAAAATAAGGTTTTATAAGTACCAATAAATAAGTGAGTACTTACTTAATAATATAAAAACCTCATCTTTGAATCATTTTATTAAATAATTATGATAAATCTAATACTTACCTTTTAGTATGTACTTACTAAAAGTTTGTTAGTGATGTATTCTGCTCTGTATCAAGTTTAAAAAATGACTCAATAGGAGATACATTATGATTTTAGTCACAGGTGCAACAGGTCAACTCGGTAACCTAATTGTTAACAATCTGATCAAACGTGGCACACCTGCCAACCAAATCGTGGTAGCTGTCCGTTCTCCAGAAAAAGCACAAACGCTTGCTGAGCAAGGTGTGGTCGTTCGTAAGGCAGATTATTCAGATCCAGCGTCATTAAACGCAGCGTTCGAAGGCGTTAAACGCGTGGTACTAGTGTCTTCAAGTGAAATAGGCCAACGCTTTCCTCAGCATAAAAATGTGATTGACGCGGCAAAGCAAGCTCACGTTGAACTATTGGCTTACACCAGCATAATTCGCGCCCAAGAATCACCATTGGCCTTAGCCGAAGAACATGTACAAACGGAACAAGCTTTGGTGGCATCCGGTGTCCCATTCGTTATGCTTCGTAATGGCTGGTACTCAGAAAACTATACGGCTTCCGTAGCGATGGCGCTAGAACATGGTGCCGTACTCGGCAGCGCAGGACAAGGTAAATACTCAACAGCCGCACGCCAAGATTATGCTGAAGCCGCTGCAATCGTCATCACCTCAGACAACCAAGCAGGCAAAACTTACGAATTGGCAGGTGATGACGCCTTTACACTAGCAGAGTACGCTGCCGCAATTAGTGAAGTGACAGGTAAAAGCGTGGTGTATCAAGATTTGCCTGTTGAAGAATACACTAAGGTTCTGGTTGGCGTAGGCTTGCCAGAGGCTTTTGCTGGCTTATTGGCAAATTCCGATGTGGGTGCATCAAAGGGCGGGCTGTTCAGTGACAGCAAAGACCTAAGTACTTTGATTGGCCGTCCAACCACGTCAATCAAAGACAGTATCAAAGCCGCTCTCTAATAAATTCAGCCTATCTATGCAGGTAAGCTTTTTTAGGCATAAAAAAAGGCTAGACAGTGTGTCTAGCCTTTATTGTTTTATCGCTATAAAGACGGCTTACACGTCTAGGTTAGCCACGGTAAGCGCATTGTCTTGAATGAAGTTACGACGTGGTTCCACTTCATCACCCATCAAGGTCGTGAACATTTGATCCGCAGCCACAGCATCGTCTATAGTCACACGCAACATACGGCGAGCATCAGGATCCATGGTGGTTTCCCATAGCTGATCTGGGTTCATCTCTCCCAAACCTTTATAACGTTGAATGGTCATGCCACGGGAGGCTTCTTTCATCAACCAAGCTTTCATTTCTTCAATTTGAGTGACTGGCTGACGGCGTTCACCACGCTGGATGTAAGACTCTTCACCAAACAACTCGGCAATGGTTTCTGACATGGCCACAATGCGCTTGTATTCAGGCGAATTAAAGAAAGCCGCTTCAAAACGGTAACGATTCGATACACCGTGAGACATGATGTCGACAACAGGTAAGTAAAGGCTGCGTTCTTCATCTTTTTCAACAGCAAAGTCAAAACGGAAGCCAGTACGCGCATCTTGTGGCATTTGCAGTCGAATTTCTTCCACCCAAGCAGACACCGCTGCTTCGTCTTTCAGGTGCTCTTGAGTCAATTCTTTACAGTACAGAAGTTTACCCATGACATCTTTAGGATACACACGAGCCAAACGATCAACGTCTTCTTCAATATGGATGTAGTCACGCACCAGCTTCGCCAAAGGCTCACCTTGAATGCCCGGAGCGTCTGCATTAACGTGCATATGAGCACCGTCCAACGCCACTTCAATCAAATGCTGATCAAGCGCGGCTTCATCTTTGATGTACTGCTCTTGCTTACCACGTTTAATCTTAAACAGAGGTGGTTGGGCAATGAAGATATGACCTCGTTCGATGATTTCAGGCATTTGACGGAAGAAGAAAGTCAGTAGCAAGGTTCGAATGTGAGAACCATCCACGTCCGCATCCGTCATGATGACGATGCTGTGATAACGTAATTTATCGGCGTTAAACTCGTCACGACCAATACCACAACCCAATGCAGTAATCAGTGTGCCAACTTCCGCCGATGACAGCATTTTGTCAAAACGGGCTTTTTCCACGTTCAAGATCTTACCTTTGAGCGGCAAAATGGCTTGGGTACGACGATCACGACCTTGCTTAGCAGAACCACCCGCAGAGTCACCCTCCACTAGGTAGATTTCAGACAGAGCTGGGTCTTTCTCTTGGCAATCTGCCAATTTACCTGGCAAACCAGCAATGTCCAATGCACCTTTACGGCGAGTCATATCACGAGCACGACGCGCCGCTTCACGAGCACGCGCCGCATCAATCATCTTGTTAACAATGATTTTGGCTTCCGTTGGTTTTTCCAGCAGGTATTCAGCGAAACGTTTTGCCATTTCTTGCTCAACCGCGGTTTTTACCTCAGAAGACACCAATTTATCTTTGGTTTGCGAGGAGAACTTAGGATCCGGTACTTTCACCGACACGATGGCGGTCAAACCTTCACGGGAGTCATCACCTGTTGTCGCTACTTTTTGTTTCTTCGCTAAGCCTTCTGACTCAATGAAGTTGTTCAAAGTACGAGTCAAAGCGCCACGGAAACCAGCAAGGTGAGTACCACCGTCGCGTTGTGGAATGTTATTGGTGTAACAGTAGATGTTTTCCTGGAAACCTTCGTTCCACTGTAACGCCACTTCCACTGCGATACCGTCTTCTAGGTCATCACGTTGACAAATAAAGTGGAAAATGTCGTTTATCGGTGTTTTGTTGGTGTTCAAATGCTCAACGAAAGAACGTAAGCCACCTTCATAATTAAAGAATTCTTCTTTACCACTGCGTTCATCTTTTAAGTGAATCGCCACACCAGAGTTCAAGAAAGACAATTCTCGTAAACGCTTCGCTAGAATATCGTAGACAAATAAAATGTTGCTAAAGGTGTCTGCAGAAGGTTTAAAGTGAACCGTTGTACCGGCACCATCCGTATCGCCAATGATAGCTAATGGCGCTTGAGGTACACCATGAACATAGTTCTGTTCATAGATTTTGCCATTTTTGCGAATGGTCAAGGTCAGACTTTCCGATAGGGCGTTTACTACCGAAACACCCACACCATGCAGACCGCCCGAAACCTTGTAAGAGTTATCGTCAAACTTACCGCCAGCGTGCAGTACTGTCATGATAACTTCGGCTGCCGATACACCTTCTTCTTCGTGCATGTCGACAGGAATACCACGACCGTTATCCGAGACAGAGATAGATTCGTCTGGATGGATCAACACCGTAATGGTGTCACAGTGACCCGCTAAAGCTTCATCGATGGAATTATCGACCACTTCAAAGACCATGTGGTGTAAGCCCGTGCCATCGTCCGTATCACCAATATACATTCCGGGACGTTTACGAACGGCATCAAGCCCTTTGAGCACCTTGATACTGGACGAATCATAATTATTTTCACTCATTTAACTCTCCTGCAAACCTTTGCTCAATAATGACAACTCGCCTTGCTGCATAACAAACTGACGAACGTCTGTGCTGTCGGCCCAAGTAAAATCCGTTGTGTCAGGCTCAACACTGGTAATAAAAATTTGACTGTTCAAAGATTCCAACAACTGACACAGTTTTTGTCTGTGTTGGCTATCCAGTTCAGCCGGTAAATCGTCCACTAAAAACACAAGGGGACGACCCATATCAATTAACAACTGCCCTTGGGCAATTTTCAACGCCGATACCACCAGCTTTTGTTGACCACGAGAAAGCGTATCCAAAGCATCTCCCGTCGCGGTTTTCACCCGTAAGTCCGCTCGTTGTGGGCCGGTATGGGTGTAACCCAGCTCAATGTCTCGATCACGTCCGGCTTCAACCGCCATTTGTAATGTTTTTTGCGCATCCCAACCTTGGAAAAAATTCAGATCCACCTTAAGTTCAT
This sequence comes from Marinomonas posidonica, assembly GCF_043643765.1. Lineage (GTDB taxonomy): Bacteria > Pseudomonadota > Gammaproteobacteria > Pseudomonadales > Marinomonadaceae > Marinomonas > Marinomonas posidonica_A. The sequence goes on from NZ_JBHZSP010000004.1 coordinate 157,789, forward strand.
CCGTAAGCTGAGATAATACTCGGTGAAAATGTGGCGTCAGCTTCTCAACGTACTTTTTTCTCGACAGATTGACTTGCTCTCCCAGTCGGATCAATTCTTGATCGAAAGCGGATAACAAACTAGCCGATATTTTACCACGTCTGAGCAAGGTATTCCGCTGTTTTAATGCTTTTTGCCAGCCTCGCCAAGCAGAAATAAACTCATGATCAAAATGAAACGCACCCCAGTCGATAAATTGTCGCCTTATACTGGGAGAACCCTCTAATAATCGAAACGCATCTGGGTTAATTAATTGCACTGGCAAGCGCTCAGCCAACTCAATAACAGACTGTGCTCTTTGCCCTTGAATTCTTACGTCAATTTGACCATCACGATGTCGTTGCAGTCCCACACGCGTATTTCGACCATCCGCTTGCGCAAGCTGAGCGAAGATCAAGCAGGCTTCATTTTCATGTTGTATGTAGGTTTTGTGTTTGTGGCTGCGAAAAGAACGGCCAAAAGATAACAAATGGATGGCTTCTAAAACCGAGGTTTTACCACTGCCATTTTTTCCAACAATGAGATTCACTTGCGGCGAAGGTTCAAAACGCACACTAGAAAGGTTGCGAACATGAGAAATGTCCAAACGCACCAGCGGCATAATCGTTAAACCTTGATAAGGAGAGGAACGACCCGCTTACTGACGCAAGCGGGCGCGAACATTAGATGTTCAATACGCCATTACAAGCGCATTGGCATCACAACATATTGTGCAGCATGACTTTGTGCTTCTTCAATCAAGGCACTGGAATTAGAGTCGTTCAGTGACAAACGTACTTCTTGAGAGTCCACGACGCCCAGTACGTCCAACAAGTAACCGACGTTGAAACCTACTTCCATATTGTCGCCTTGGTATTGAACCAACACAGATTCTTCCGCTTCTTCTTGTTCCGGGTTGTTCGCGAACACTTGCAACATACCATTGGACAGAATCAAACGGACACCACGGTATTTTTCATTGGAAAGGATAGACGCTCGTAAGAACACCTGACGCAATTCCAAACGGTCAGCAATGACGATTTTTTCGTTATTACGTGGAATAACGCGATGATAGTCGGGGAATTTTCCGTCCACGAGTTTTGAAGTGAACACGTAATCCGCCACTTTGGCACGAATGTGGTTCGAGCCTATGGTCAACTCTACGCTTTCATCTGTGTCACTCAACAAACGATTGAGCTCCAATACCCCTTTACGCGGTACGATTACTTGCGTCAAATCACCACTGACTTGAGCGTCTTCCACCGCGGTCGCCAAACGGTGACCGTCTGTTGCCACCACGCGTAATTGACCATCCGCCACTTCCAATAACATGCCGTTCAAATAATAACGAACATCTTGGTTCGCCATAGCAAACCCGGTGCGATCAATCAAACGACGCACACTGTTCTGTGCAATGGCAACGGTCAGATCACCCTGCATATCTTGAATATTCGGAAATTCATCTGCAGGCAAAGTCGACAAACTAAAGCGTGAACGTCCAGAACGGATCACCGCTTTTTGCTCATCTAAAGTAAATTCAATTACAGCGCTGTCTGGCAGGCTCTTGCAAATGTCCATCAATTTACGAGCAGGTACCGTAATACGACCTTCTTCGCACTCATCGAGTGGCACATGACCAACCAATTCGACTTCCAAATCGGAGCCCGTTAACGTCAATATTTGGTCTTTCACTTCCACCAAAACATTGGCTAATACCGGCATGGTTTGTTTGCGTTCTACAACGCCAGCCACTAGTTGAAGTGGTTTGAGAAGTGTCTCGCGGACGACTGAAAATTTCATTATTTTCCTCGTAAACTCAAAGTCTTAGACCATTAGGTGGTCAGAATTCGCATCAATTGTTTGTAATCTTCACGGATATCCGAATCCGTATCTTGCAACTCTTTAATCTTCCGAATCGCATGCAACGCCGTGGTATGATCTCGACCTCCAAAGGCGTCGCCAATTTCTGGCAAGCTGTGATTCGTTAATTCTTTCGCAAGAGACATGGCCACTTGTCGTGGACGTGCCACAGATCGACTACGGCGTTTCGATAATAAATCACTGATTTTGATTTTATAATATTCTGCTACGATGCGCTGAATATTATCAATGTTCACTAGCTTATCTTGCAAGGCCAAAAGATCTTTTAATGACTCGCGAACAAAATCCGGTGTGATGGCTCGACCAGTAAAGTGTGAATTGGCAATAACACGCTTCAACGCACCTTCTAATTCTCGAACATTAGAACGAATCTTCTGCGCAATAAAGAAGGCCGAATCATACGAAAGCTTAATACCGCTTTCATCCGCTTTGCGCATTAAGATCGCCACACGAGTTTCCAACTCCGGAGGTTCGATGGCGACCGTAAGACCCCAACCAAATCGCGACTTCAAACGATCTTCTAACCCTTGGATTTCTTTCGGGTAGCGATCACAAGTCAGGATCATTTGTTGACCGCCTTCTAATAAGGCATTGAAAGTATGGAAGAATTCTTCTTGGGTACGATCTTTTCCGGCAAAAAACTGAATATCATCGATCAATAACGCATCCACAGAGCGGTAATAACGTTTGAAGTCATTAATGGCGTTAAGCTGTAGTGCTTTAACCATGTCCGCCACAAAACGCTCAGAATGAAGATAAACTACTTTGGCGTTAGGGTTATGGCGCATTAATTCCGTTCCCACGGCTTGCATTAAGTGGGTTTTACCTAAGCCAACACCGCCGTAGATAAAAAGTGGGTTATACGCACCACCTGGATTCTCCGCTACCTGTAATGCAGCTGCATGAGCTAACTGGTTAGATTTACCCTCGACAAAGTTATCAAAGGTAAAAGAATTGTTGAGGTTCGCGCCATGGTTAATACCACCTTCAACTTGCACCTTGCGCTTTGGCGGTGTGAGGGGCAATTGACCTTGTTCGTATGGTTCTGGATCACCCTTTAAGCCAGCGGTTGATAAGGTTAAAGGCGCTTCAAATTCCAAATCCGCATGGGGAGCGTCTTCGTCATCCATTAATCCAAAACCCGGACGATAACCCGATTCAGATACGGTTTTCGTATTTAACGAATTCACTGGCGGATTCTGATGCACTGGTGGCGGTGGAGGAGGAGTTGGGGACGCCGTTGCAAAACCTGGTGATTTTACTACCAAGCTTAACGCTGGTGCAGGATCATCTCCGGCAAATTCAGACAATAACTCTTTAATACGAGTTTGATACTTGTTACTCACCCAATCCAACACAAATCGATTGGGCGCACTTAAGCACAGCTCACCACCGGTCAGCATTTCGGCTTCAAGTGGACGAATCCAAGTGTTGAACTGAGATGTGGAAAACTCACTCTGCAAGCGTTGCAGACACAGATTCCAATGCTCCAAAGACACTGTAAACGTACTCCCTGGTTGAGTGACAGACAAGAAGCGGATTTTACCTTGGATAACTTGAGTTATCCACACATTAAATAAAAAAATCCTCTCCGCCAAATAAACGGATATTTGTTAATAACAGTAAGAGTTATGCACAGCAGTAGATAAAAGATAGACAATGTGTATAAAACAACTAGTTATACACATAAAAATAAGACTTTGTTTTGCTTTTTTTCACAGCGCTGATAAATTTTAATGCAATGTTTTATAAACAAATTTTTATTAAAAAACCGTTTCCTGTGCATATTTTTCCATTTTTAAAAAAATCTTATCCACTTTCTTTGTATTAAGCTGTGTATAACCACTTTAATGCTTTTGTGGTTAAATTTTTACCAATAAAAAGTCAGCAAAGCATTGAACTTACTATAGAAAGGCTCTAAAATCCGCGCCCTGATTTGACAATCAAATGCTGAGGCTTGGCGATCGCTAACCCTCAAAACTGAAACACTGCTTCAGTGAGAGAAACTAAAATGAAAAGAACTTTTCAACCTAGCGTATTGAAACGCAAACGTAACCACGGTTTCCGTGCTCGCATGGCAACTAAAGGCGGACGTCAAGTTATCGCTCGTCGTCGTGCTCGCGGCCGTAAGGCTCTAAGCGCATAAACACGCTGATGACCGATTATTGTTTTCCCCGGCAAGTCAGGCTACTGAATGCCGGGGATTATCAATCCGTTTTTAACGACACTTCTGCAAAAGTCTTTGCTGGCGAATTCCTTTTATTGGCATATAAACGTAACGATGACCAAACTCGGTTAGGTCTCATTGTGTCTAAAAAAACCGATAAAACCGCCGTAGGTCGAAACCGTATCAAACGCTTGGTACGCGAGTCTTTTCGTCATCACAAATTGACGACGACAGGACTAGACATTGTCTTCTTAGCACGCAATGGCATTAAAGACATTGACAATAAATCGTTAAGACCAAGACTGGATAAGGCTTGGTCACAATTGGCCAAAAAAGCAAAAAACCCTTCCCAAATGAAAAAACGCTCGCATTCTAAGCAGAAATAGGCTGAAAAAACTGCCAAAGGCTGGTTTAATAGCGCGTGATTTTTCTAAAGGTTCACTGAACCTACTTTGTCTAACCAAACAAATTAGTTGAATACCATGGATTTCAGACGTTACTTTTTATGGGGCGCGCTTTTTATCAGTGGCTACCTACTGTTTTTACAGTGGAACCAAGATTACGGTCAACAAACGACCCAAAGTGTGGCTCAAAGCACCCAATCTCAAAATGAGACAAACCCTCAATTAAATGATGATTTGCCTCTAGCAACTCAAAACGATGCGCAAGCCAGCAGCGAAATTCCTCAAAGCGTCAGCAGCATCGCCCCAGGAAAGTTGATTGAAGTCACCACAGATACATTACGTGTGGCCATCAACCCAGTTGGCGGTGACTTAGTGGAAGCCGCTTTATTGGAATACAAAAAAGAATTAGGGCAACCTGATCCGTTTGTTATCCTGGAAGATGGTTCAGACAGAACCTATGTCACACAAAGTGGTTTAATCGGACGAAATGGTCCTGATGCCTCGACAGAAGGCCGTCCAGTATACCAGTCAGAACAAACCGCCTATCAATTAGCTGACGGAAAAGATTCTCTGGATGTAAACCTGTATTACACCGATGCAAACGGTGTTAAATACACAAAAACCTTCCGCTTCATGAAGGGGACTTACCGTATTCGTCAGCTTATTACTGTCGATAACACGTCAGCGAACACTTGGCGCGGTAATTTGTTTGCCCAGATTAAGCGTGATAACTCTCCGGACCCAAGTAAAGCGACGAGTATGGGTCTTCAGCCATACCTTGGTGGTGCGATTTCTGACGAAGAAACTAAGTACAACAAAATTTCTTTCTCTGACATGGAAGAAGAGCCTGTAAAAGTCACCACCACACAGGGTTGGGTTGCCGTACTGCAGCATTATTTTGTGTCGGCTTGGGTACCTGAACAGGGTCAAAAAGTCACACTACAAGCACGTACTAACAATGGTTATAACATCATTGGTTTTACGGGCTCAGCAGTGGAAATTCCAGCGGGCAAACAAGGCACAATGAGTTCGACTTTCTATGTTGGTCCTAAATTACAGGGTCAACTTGAAGCAACCGCAGAAAACCTAGACTTAACCGTTGATTACGGTTGGTTATGGTGGCTTGCAAAACCGTTGTTTTGGCTACTGACCTTGATCCAATCTTTTGTGATCAACTGGGGTGTGGCCATTATCCTAGTGGTTGTTGTCGTAAAAGCCATCTTCTTCAAGCTGTCTGCGACCAGTTACCGTTCCATGGCAAAAATGCGTAAATTTGGTCCTGAAATTGCCAAATTGAAAGACAAATATGGCGATGATCGTCAGAAAATGTCGCAAGCCATGATGGAATTGTACAAAAAAGAGAAGATTAACCCTCTCGGTGGCTGCTTGCCCATTCTAGTACAAATGCCGGTTTTCTTGGCCTTATACTGGGTATTGATGGAATCAGTTGAATTGCGTCAAGCACCATTCATTCTTTGGATTAACGACTTGTCTGTTATGGACCCATACTTCATCCTGCCAATCTTAATGGGCATCAGTATGTTTGTTCAGCAATCATTGAATCCAACGCCACCAGACCCAATGCAGGCGCGTATTATGAAGATCATGCCAGTGGCATTCTCGATCTTCTTCCTATGGTTCCCTGCAGGTCTTGTATTGTATTGGGTTACCAACAACACCTTGTCAATTCTTCAACAGTACGTGATTACCAAACGGATTGAGAAAGAAAACTAGGACAAGACCTGTTGAAAAACATAAAAAGGCTTCCTACACGGAAGCCTTTTTACGTTTCACTTGCTATATTTCTTTTGCATAAACATTCAGCCAATTTTGACAAATAACAGAGCCTAACTATGACGGATTTTCATTACACCACTGACCAAGACACGATTGCCGCTCAAGCTACCGCGCCTGGCCGAGGAGGTGTTGGCATCATTCGTTTATCTGGCCCTAACAGCCTTGCCATTGCCAAACGCATCATAGGCTTTGAGCCAAAACCACGTTATGCCCATTATGTACCTTTTAAACAAGCTGACGGCGAGCAACTGGACATGGGCTTAGCTATTTACTTTCCAGGGCCAAACTCCTTTACAGGAGAAGATGTATTTGAACTACAAGGTCATGGCGGCCCAGTCATTATGGACATGTTACTTAGTCACTGTTTGCATCTTGGTGCTCGTTTGGCGCGTCCAGGAGAGTTCTCAGAACGTGCTTTCATGAACGATAAAATGGATTTAACCCAAGCGGAAGCCATTGCCGATTTGATCGACAGTACCTCTGAGCAAGCGGCAAAATGCGCGTTACGCTCCTTACAAGGTGCGTTTTCTAAGCGTGTTGATGAATTAGTTGAAGCCTTAATTCATTTGCGAATTTACGTGGAAGCGGCCATTGATTTTCCCGAAGAAGAAATTGATTTTATCGGTGATGGCAAAGTCGCCAGTGAATTAAAAGGCATCCGAACAAAACTTGATGATGTCCTAAAAGAAGCCAACCAAGGCGCTTTAATTCGCGAAGGTATGAATGTGGTCATTGCAGGTCGACCCAATGCAGGTAAATCCAGTTTACTCAATGCGTTATCTGGTAAAGAATCCGCCATCGTCACCAATATTGAAGGGACTACGCGTGATGTGCTACGTGAACACATTCACCTTGATGGCATGCCATTGCACATTATTGATACGGCGGGGTTGCGTGATAGTCCAGATGAAGTGGAGCGTATCGGTATTCAACGTGCATGGGATGAAATCCAAAAAGCCGACCGTATTTTGATGATGGTAGACAGTCAATCCATCGACAGCAAAGACCCGAATGAAATTTGGCCAGAATTTATGGCCAAATTGGGTAACCAAAATGCCATTACTGTGATTCGTAATAAAGTGGATTTGACGACAGAGCAAATTGGTTTAGAAGAGCACCAAGGTGTGCCTGTGATCTCCTTATCGGCCAAGACGGGCGATGGGATTCAACACCTTACAGATCATTTAAAAACTGTGATGGGCTTTGACAGTACAACCGAAGGTGGTTTTATTGCTCGTCGTCGTCACTTAGAAGCCTTAAATAAAGCCAACCGTTTCCTTGAAGCAGGTCATGAACAGTTACACGGTTATGGTGCAGGGGAGTTATTGGCCGAAGACTTAAAAGAAGCCCAACAAGCGTTAAGCGAAATCACTGGCGCGTTCACCAGTGATGATTTGCTAGGACGCATTTTTGGCTCTTTCTGTATCGGTAAATAGTACTAGAATGCCTTCCCTAATTGCAGACAAGCCGCCACATTACGCGCTGTGGCGGTGACATTCTGTTCGGCGTCTGCCAACACTTGATCCAACTCTGCTAAGCCGGGAATAATCGGAAAAATGGCTGTCATTCCGTGAGCCAATATCGCCTCGGCATCTTCCCCAAAGCAACCCGCGATACCTATCACCGGCACATCTGCGGCTTTGGCTTGCAGTAACACTCCCATAGGCGTCTTACCAAACACCGTTTGTCCATCAATGCGACCTTCACCGGTAATCACTAAATCCGCGTCTTTTATTTTGTCAGCAAACCCAACGCAATCCATGACGATGTCGATGCCTGGTTTTAATTCCGCGTTCAACAAAGTTTTCATAGCAAAACCCATACCGCCAGCCGCCCCAACACCAGCAACAGTACGTTGATCAGCAAAACCGGATTTGACCATCACATCTGCAAAATGACCGAGGGCAGTATCCAATTTATTAATCATGTCTTGGCTAGCGCCTTTTTGTGGCCCAAAAATCGCTGATGCGCCATTTTCACCACACAAAGGATTGCTCACATCACAAGCCACTTCAATCTGACAGTGCACCAATTTAGGGTGACTTTGGCTGACATCCACTGTCTCAAGATCCATCAAGGCCAAACCACCAGCTCCTAAAGGTTTACCTGCAGCATCCAAAAAATGCATACCCAAGGCTTGTGCCATGCCTAAACCTGCATCGTTAGTTGCACTGCCGCCCAAGCCTAGAATAATGTGCTTGATACCACGGTCTAAAGCATCTTTGATCAGTTCACCAGTACCATAGCTTGTGGTGATGTAAGGATCTCGTTGAGATCGAGGCACCAAATGCAATCCAGACGCAGACGCCATTTCAATTACAGCCGTTGCCACTGATTGCTCATCAGACCTTCCTAAAATGCCATAATGTGCTTCGATTTTTTTGCCTAGAGGTCCCGTCACTTCGAGAAAAACCATTTCTCCTTGTGTCGCATCCACCATAGATTGCACGGTTCCTTCACCGCCATCCGCCATAGGTAATTTGATGTATTCAGCATGGGGGAAAGTTTGTCGAAAACCCATTTCAATGGCAGTGGCAACCTGCATTGCCGTGAGACTTTCTTTGAAGGAATCCGGTGCAATTATGACTTTCATAGGTATCCTTATTAATTAGCAAGATGACTCATCAGTCTTCGGTCAGATTCACCAACACGCGACCACGTACTTTTCCATCAAGCAATTTATAGGCCGTTTCGATGGCTTGGTCTAACGGAATGTCTTCGCAAATCTCTTGGTAATCACTGTCTTCTAATAATTCACTCAAACCTTGCCAAGCTTCTAAACGATCCGCAATAGGGCGCATGACACTGTCGATGCCTATCAAACGCACACCACGAAGAATAAAAGGCGCGACTGACGCTGGAAAGTCCATACCTTGAGCCAAACCGCAGGCGGTCACAACACCACCATATTGGGTAGAAGCACAAGCATTCGCTAAAGTATGACTACCAACACAGTCCACCACACCTGCCCAACGTTCTTTTTGTAAAGGTTTGCCGCTCTCTGACAAACTGGCTCGATCAATAATGTCCGCTGCGCCTAACGATTTTAAATAGGTTTCTTGACTCATTCGTCCAGTAGAAGCCACCACTCGGTAACCAAGGCGACTTAATAAACGAATTGCAAAGCTTCCCACGCCACCGTTAGCCCCTGTCACTAAAATATCACCGAATTCAGGCAATACGCCCTGTTTTTGTAACGCAAGGACAGACAACATAGCAGTATAACCTGCGGTTCCTACCATCATAGCTTGTTGAGGCGTCATATTTTTAGGTAATGGAATTAGCCATTCACTCCTTAGACGGGCTTTTTGAGATAAGCCTCCCCAGTGTGCTTCACCCACTCCAAAGCCATTCAGTAACACCAACTCTCCAGATTGAAAACCATCACTTTCAGAATCGATAACACGTCCGACTAGGTCAATACCGGGTACCATTGGGTAGCTTCGAGCAATGCGACCTTTTCCAGTAATGGCCAAAGCGTCTTTATAATTCAATGTACTGTAAAGCACATCCACTAACACATCGCCATTAGGCAGTTGATCTTCGCTTAAATTGGTTAATGTACATTGCTGCTGACCTGATTCAGTTTGCTCGATAAAAAGACTTTGAAACATGTATCACTCCTTTTAGACCGATCGTCTATTTAAATAGTTAAAAAAACCAGATGATGTCCATCTGGTTTACTCGCCAGTTACTCTGGCTTCAAGATATTTGCTAAATAAAAAGCCATGTAGCTTTCCAATGGCTGACATGACTTTAATAATCTTGCTCGATGCACTGCGCCTTCCCAACCTAACCAAAAAATTTGTGCCATTTGATTGGTATCGTTTGTAAAAGAGAATGCTCCTTCCGCTTGTCCTGCCAATAAATACTGCGCTAGTTTGTCTTGCCAGCTCTGATAACACGCTTGAATTTGTTGATTGAAAACTTCAGACAAGAGCACAGACTCTTGTTCAAGGTTGCCCACTAAACAACCGCGTTTAAAGTCGTGCCGAACCATGCCTTCACAAGCATCTTTTGAAAACTCTACTAGCCGTTGCTGGTAGGGGATTTCTTCATTCAACAGAAAGTGATCAAGCTTACTCTCAAAATATTGTTGATAAGCCTTCAATACAGCTAAACCAAACGCTTCTTTATTGGAAAAATAATGATAAAAAGACCCTTTTGGCACCCCTACGGATTTCAGAATCGGCTCAATGCTGCTAACCGTAAAGCCTTTCTCCGTCAGCATGGCCATGCCAGCCCGAAGTAGCGCTAATTTAGTATCTTCTGATACGGATGCTTCGCTCTTGGGTCGACCACGAGGTCGCCTCGTTTTCAGTTCAACCATGACACCAACCTATCCATTCAATGTTATTAAAATAGACTAGTCGTCTACTAAATTCAAATGTGTATAAAGCGTTATAACGATTAGATGAATACACTGTATTTATCAACAGTAATAACGCGTTCAAATAAAAATTCTGAGTTTATTTTCACTTTCTTTCTGTGGATTGTTTTCTTATATTTTTTCAAAAAAAACCACGTTAAATTATATTTTTTACTTAATAAACATAATGTTATGAAAACAAAATTGCTTTGAAATGACTGTTGATAACTTTGGTGATAGGTTGAAAAAAAGTTTTGCACAGTTTTTAATAAAAAAGAACTCTAAAATCCTTTCTGTATAACTCGCCTATTTATACACAAGAATAGATTATCCACATAACAGGAATAAGAGCCCTTTTATCACATCTTGTTATGTTCATAACTTAATGAAAATAAAGGTTTTTTAATGTTTGTTAACAGATTTTTGCTTGCTATATAGACATAACATTAATAAAAAACACTATATATACTTCTTTATTTAATAATATTGATGACCGGATAAAGCGGACGTTCATCCCTTTCTTTTTCAAAATTAGCCTTTATACTAGGCGCCCTTATCCGAAGTTGATCGTTTTTTATTCATTTATTCTACTTACTAGTAATATCGAGGTTCCCGTGGATTTCCCAAGCCGCTTTGATGTGATTGTGGTGGGTGGCGGACATGCCGGCACTGAAGCCGCTTTGGCTGCTGCTCGTATGGGGGTAAAAACCCTTCTGCTATCGCACAACATTGAAACTTTAGGACAGATGTCCTGTAACCCAGCCATAGGTGGTATTGGGAAGTCCCACTTAGTGAAAGAAATTGATGCTTTAGACGGTGCTATGGCATTGGCAACAGATCAAGCGGGTATTCAATTTCGTACCTTGAATTCCCGCAAAGGTCCGGCTGTACGCGCTACTCGCGCTCAAGCCGATCGTATCTTGTACAAAGCCGCAATACGTCACCAACTCGAGAACCAAGAGAATCTTTGGTTATTTCAACAATCTGTTGAAGACTTGATCGTTGAAGACGGTGCAGCTCGTGGTGTTGTTACTCAAACCGGTATTCGTTTTAACAGTAAAACGGTTGTGCTAACCGCAGGGACATTTCTTGGTGGCGTGATCCATATTGGTTTACAAAATCATGCTGGTGGTCGAGCAGGGGATCCTCCTTCCATTGGCTTGGCGGAAAAACTGCGAGCTTTACCTTTTCAAGTGGATCGACTAAAAACCGGAACACCACCTAGAATTGATGCGCGATCAGTTGATTTTTCTCAAATGCAGCCACAACCTGGCGATGACATCACGCCGGTGATGTCCTACATGGGAAGTCGAGATCTACACCCTCGTCAAATTGAATGCTTCATCACGCATACCAATGAGCGTACCCACGATATTATTCGCAGCGGCATGGATCGTTCTCCTATGTATACGGGGGTGATTGAAGGGGTTGGTCCTCGTTATTGCCCGTCGATTGAAGATAAAATTGTGCGTTTTGCAGACAAGAATTCCCATCAAATTTTCATTGAACCGGAAGGACTAACGACGCATGAATTGTATCCAAATGGTATTTCGACTTCATTGCCATTCGATGTACAAATTGAGCTAGTTCGTTCAATGAAAGGCATGGAGAATGCGCATATAACGCGACCAGGTTATGCCATTGAGTACGATTATTTTAATCCACAAGGCTTAAAATACTCGCTTGAAACCAAACACATGCCAGGCCTGTTCTTTGCCGGTCAAATTAATGGTACGACAGGCTATGAAGAAGCGGGCGCGCAGGGCTTATTAGCGGGTGCAAATGCCGCTTTATTGGCACAAGAAAAAGCCCCTTGGACACCTCGACGAGACGAAGCTTACCTCGGAGTTTTGGTTGACGATTTAATTACCATGGGCACCAAAGAACCGTATCGCATGTTTACCAGTCGTGCTGAATATCGCCTGATTCTACGTGAAGACAATGCGGACATGCGTTTAACTGAGAAAGGACGGGAAATCGGCTTAGTGTCTGATGCTCGTTGGGCGGCTTTCTGTCAAAAACGTGAAGCCATTGAGCAAGAAACACAACGCTTAAAATCCAGCTGGATTGTGCCGAATTCAGCGGAAGCTGAGGCCATTAATCCTAAATTGGAAACGCCAATCAGCCGTGAATACAGCTTATTGGATTTGTTGAAACGTCCAGGCATTGTTTATCAGGACATTGCGAATCTAAAAAACAGTCCTGAGCAGAGTGTTGATGAACAAGTTTCAGAGCAAGTTCAAATTACCGTGAAATACGCGGGCTACATCGCTCGTCAGGCAGAAGACATTGAGCGCTTACGTCGCCAAGAAAATACGCCGTTACCTGCGGATTTGGATTACAGCCAAATGGAAAGTTTATCGAATGAGATCAAACAAAAATTGAGCGAAGCGCGTCCGGAAAGTCTTGCTGCGGCGTCCAGAATTCAAGGTGTGACGCCTGCTGCGGTGTCCTTATTGCTAATTCATTTGAAAAAGCGTGCCATTGCTAAGAAAAGTGCCTAAAATCAGCAGTCGAAACTTGCCAATTTAAACGGATCGATTGTGACGCACTTTGATACCATCCAAACAGGCGCCCAACAAATGGGCGCTGCTTTATCCGATGACACCATTCAACGCCTTGTAAGTTATCTTGCGATGTTGGAAAAATGGAATAAAGCCTATAATTTGACCGCTATTCGTGATGTCGAGCAAATGATTTCATTGCATTTACTCGACAGTTTGGCGACCTTGCCTTACATCTTAGGTGAAAAAATCATCGATGTGGGCACCGGACCTGGTTTACCTGGTATGGTGCTTGCTATATGTTATCCTGATAAAGCGTTCACTTTGTTGGACAGTAATGGCAAAAAAACCCGTTTTTTGACTCAAGTGAAAATGGAATTGGGCATGGCGAACGTCACGGTAGCCAATGAGCGAGTTGAAAAACATCCGCATCAAGGTGAGTACGATCATGTTATTTCGAGAGCCTTTGCCTCGTTGCAAGACATGATTAATTGGACTTTGCCACTTCCTAAACAATCGGGTAACTTTTTAGCTATGAAGGGTGTTTACCCTCATGAGGAAATAGCGGCACTGCCGAAAGAGGTAGAAGTACTTTCGATAGATCCTCTTTCTGTGCCAAGTGTTCAGGCAGAGCGCCACATGGTTGTAATGGCGCGTAAAGGATAAAGCATGGCTAGAATCATCGCAGTGACAAATCAAAAAGGTGGCGTAGGCAAGACGACAACGTGTGTCAACTTGGCAGCCTCGCTGACGGCTATGAAGCGTCGAGTATTACTTATTGATTTGGACCCACAAGGAAACGCGACAACAGGCAGCGGTCTCAGCAAAGAAGAATTAGACACCAGTGTCTATGATGTGCTGGTGGGCTCTCATGGTGTGAAAGACGTCATGAAAAAATGCTCTCCTGGTGATTACTGGGTGTTGCCTGCTAATGGCGATTTGACTGGGGCAGAAGTGGCTCTGTTGGATTTGCCCAGTAAGGAAACTCGCTTGCGAGCTGGACTTTATGAAGTGGATAATGATTTCGACTACATTTTGTTAGATTGTCCGCCAGCCCTGAATATGTTGACGGTTAATGCCTTGGCGGCATCGCAAGGGGTATTGATTCCAGTACAATGTGAATACTATGCACTGGAAGGTCTAACCGCATTGTTACAAACCATCGAGCGCATTACCCAAGCATTAAACCCTTCTTTAGAGGTCGAAGGTATCTTACGAACCATGTATGATCCTCGTCCTAGTTTGACTCACGATGTGTCGGTACAGTTGCATAAATACTTTGGCAATAAAGTATATGACACTGTGATTCCTAGAAACATTCGATTGGCTGAGTCACCAAGCTATGGTTTGCCTGTACTGCATTATGAAAAGCAGTCTCGTGGTGCTATCGCGTATTTGGCACTCGCTGGTGAATTTATTCGTAAACGAGCAGCGGCGTAATTAGGTTGAAATCAAACCTGCTTTAATTGCAATTAAGGTTAATGAAATGACGATGAAAAAAAGAGGCCTAGGTCGAGGTTTAGATGCGTTATTGGCACCTCAGACGAGTGTGACCAAAGATATAGATAATGACTCGGCAGATGAGCAAATTAAAGGGCTGACTTATTTACCTGTTGATTGGCTATCCAAAGGGAAATTTCAACCTCGTCGTGACATGAATACTGCACAATTGGAAGATCTTGCAGCGTCGATTCGCACGCAAGGCATTATGCAGCCTATTGTGGTTCGTCCTATTAGTGGCAGCGGCCCAGATCAATATGAAATAATTGCTGGTGAACGTCGTTGGCGTGCTGCAAAATTAGCTGGTTTAGAACAAGTACCTGTCATCGTACGTCATGTGGAAGATGCCGATGCGGTAGTGTTGGCGTTGATTGAAAACATTCAACGAGAAGATTTAAACCCAGTAGAAGAAGCGCTAGCTCTCCAACGTTTGGTTGAAGACTTTCATTTAACTCAACAAGAAGTGGCTGATACTGTCGGTAAGTCTCGTTCCGCGGTTGCCAATCTATTACGTTTGCTTGGTTTGACCCCAGAAGTCAGACGTTTGTTGGAGCATGGCGACATTGAAATGGGACATGCTCGTGCTTTGTTACCATTAGAGCATGATAAGCAGATACAAGCCGCGTCACAGGTGGTAACCAAATCTTTGTCGGTTCGAGAAACGGAAAGATTGGCGAAAAACTATCAGGTTAATAATGATCATTCGACTGACACTAAGCCTGCTTTGCCTGATTTGAGTGCAGAAGCTGAACGCATTAGTCAAAAAATTAACGCGGCTGTGAAAATTCAACCAAGTTCGAAAGGAAAGGGCAAATTAGTCATCGAATATCGAAACCCTGAACACTTGGAGCTCTTGATTAGCGAGTTATTAGAGCAAAAAGGATGATTTATTAGAAATGTGTATTTTTGTAGCTAATATCAGAGCCTTTTAAAGTGATTTAGCCGATCACTTTAAGTTGAACCCCGTCGCTATTACCCCTATAATGCCTCGAATTTTATAAATCGCCACATTGGTTGCACTTTTGTAGTGCGCTATAGAGAGTTTAGAAATGGGGAATCAAAAACCGCGTCGCGCAAGTGAAATTCTTAGCGCAAAAAAGAAAGCGGTATTACGTTTCTTGCTGTTACAACTATTTCTTTCTATTTTTACTGCGCTGGGAATTTTTTTGATTGCTGGTGGTCTGTATGGGTACTCTTTTCTTTTAGGGGCTCTGTCCAGTATTATCCCGAGCATGTTTATGGCATGGCGGATGTTTGGTAAAAAAGGCACGCAGCCGGCGAAAGAGATGGTCAGAACATTTTATCGTGGAGAAGCGAGTAAATTGGCTATGACAGTGTGTTTGTTGTCGCTGGTTTTTCTACTGATAAAACCCTTATCTGCGGGGGCTTTTTTCGCAGGTTTTGGGATCGCTATATTGAGTCACTGGCTCAGCCCTATTTTATTGCGAAACGCATAAAATAATGGGTATAAAAGAATTTTAATCATTGAGAGAGTGTGGGTATTAGTATGGGGATTGAAAGTCCAAGTGCTGCATCTTATATAAAGCACCACCTTCAGAACTTGACCTTTGGTCAACACCCTGATGGGACATGGGGATTTGCTCATAGTGCGAAAGAAGCCGCTGAGATGGGATTTTGGGCCATCCATGTGGACACATTGGCCGTTTCGGTCGCTTTGGGTCTATTGTTTTTATGGTTGTTCCGTATCGCAGCGAAAAAGGCGTCGACCGATACACCAACAGGTTTACAAAATTTTGTAGAGCTAATGGTTGAGTTTGTTGATGGCAGCGTGAAAGAAACCTTCCACGGAAAGAGTAAAGTGATAGCGCCTTTGGCGTTAACCATCTTTGTGTGGGTGTTCTTGTTGAACTTGATGGACTTAGTACCGGTGGATTTCTTACCGGCTGTTGCTCAGTTTATCGGAGTGAATGTATTTGGTGCGGATCCGCATCATGTCTATTTTAAATTCGTACCAACAACGGACTTGAATGCCACTCTAGGTATGTCGTTGTCTGTTTTTATATTGATTGTGTTTTACAGTATCAAAGTAAAAGGCATCAGTGGTTTTGTTGGCGAATTAACCTTGCAACCATTCGGTAAGTGGATGATTCCTTTCAACTTGTTGTTAGAAGGTGTTGGTCTGCTTGCGAAGCCTGTATCACTAGCGTTACGACTATTTGGTAACTTGTATGCTGGTGAATTGATCTTCATTCTGATTGCTCTATTACCATGGGGTCTACAGTGGGCACTCTCTGTTCCATGGGCAATCTTCCATATTTTGGTCATCGTGCTTCAAGCTTTCATCTTTATGATGTTGACTATCGTCTACCTGAGTATGGCGCACGAAGATCACTAAAAGTGTGTTCTTAAAGTAATAATTTTTTAAACCTTAAATCTAAAACTGTGAAAATGTAGGAGTTAAAATGGAAACTGTAGTTGGTCTTACTGCGATTGCTGTAGCCCTTCTGATCGGTCTAGGTGCCCTAGGTACTGCGATTGGTTTCGGTATCTTAGGTGGAAAATTCTTGGAAGGCGCTGCGCGTCAACCTGAGATGGTTCCAATGCTACAAGTTAAAATGTTCATCGTAGCGGGTCTTCTAGATGCCGTAACTATGATCGGTGTAGGTATTGCATTGTTCTTCACGTTCGCGAATCCTTTTGTTGCTTTGGTCGCTGGTTAATATTCTGCAAAACTTTGCAGAAATAAATTTTAAACGACTAAAAGCGAGGGTATTAGCGTGAATTTAAATCTCACACTTGTAGGCCAAGCTATCTCGTTTGCCATTTTCGTCTGGTTCTGCATGAAATTTGTGTGGCCACCAGTGATTGCTGCGCTTGAAGAGCGTAGCAAGAAAATTGCAGACGGTTTGGAAGCAGCGAATCGTGCCTCACGTGATCTAGAATTGGCCCAAGAACAAGCCGATAAGATTTTACGTGATAGCAAAGAGAACGCGGCCGAGATTATTGAACAAGCCAACAAACGTGCGAACCAAATGATCGACGAGGCAAAAGAGCAAGTGATCGCTGACGGTAAACGTCTGCGTGAAGCGGCTCAAGCTGAAATAGAGCAAGATGCATTGCGTGCTAAAGAAGCATTGCGTGCTCAGGTTTCTGCTCTAGCATTTGCCGGCGCCGAGAAAATTTTGGGAGCCACCATTGACGAAAAAGCACATAGCGAGATCGTTGAACAGCTCGCCAAAGAGCTTTAAGCGAGGGTCTAATGGCTGAATTAAAAACAGTCGCGCGACCGTATGCCAAAGCGGCTTTTGAAGTAGCGAAAGAGCAAGGCCAGATTGCACAGTGGGCGGATATGCTAAGCATATTGGCTGCTGTGACAACCGAACCTAAGCTTCGTCAAGCTCTTGAAAATCCCGCTTTTAGTGCGGAAGAAAAGGCAAACGCTCTAGCGGATGTTTGTGCGGAAGTAGCAACAGAACAAGGAAAAGCATTTTTGCTGGCCCTTGCTGAGAATAAGCGTTTAGCGCTTCTTCCTGCTATTTCAGAACTTTTTGTTCTGTTTAAACTGAATTATGAGAAAGCCGTAAATGTTGAATTTACAACTGCTTTCGATTTATCAGCAGAGCAAACACAAGCATTAGCGGATTCATTGAGTAAAAAGTTGGACCGTACTGTCAACTTAACCAGTGAAACAGACGTAAGCCTAATTGGTGGCGTGGTTATCCGTACCGGTGACTTAATCATCGACGGTTCAGTACGCGGTAAATTAGCGAAACTGTCCGAGGCGATAAACTCCTAGTGTTCCGTTAAGTCGAAACCAGGGTTGAGGAATTTAGCATGCAGCAACTGAATCCATCTGAGATCAGCGAGATTATCAAGAAGCGCATCGAGAACCTCGATGTTTCTTCTGATGCCCAGAATGAGGGCACAATTGTCAGCGTGGCAGACGGTATCGTTCTGATCCACGGTCTGGCAGATGTTATGTACGGGGAAATGATTGAATTCCCTGGTGGTGTTTACGGTATGGCCTTGAACCTAGAGCGTGACTCTGTCGGTGCGGTTGTATTGGGTAACTACCAAGACCTTGTTGAAGGTCAAAAAGTAAAATGTACAGGTCGTATTCTGGAAGTTCCAGTAGGACCTGAATTGCTAGGCCGCGTTGTTGACGCTTTAGGTAATCCTATTGACGGCAAAGGCGCAGTTGACGCAAAACTAACTGACAAAGTTGAAAAAGTTGCGCCTGGCGTAATCGACCGTCAGTCAGTTGATCAACCAATCCAAACGGGTTACAAGGCAATTGATGCCATGGTACCGGTAGGTCGTGGTCAGCGTGAGTTGATCATCGGTGACCGTCAGGTCGGTAAAACGGCTTTGGCGATCGACACCATTATTGCTCAGAAAAACAGTGGCATTAAATGTGTGTACGTTGCGATTGGTCAAAAACAATCTACTATTGCCAACGTTGTACGTAAGCTTGAAGAAGCTGGCGCGATGGAATATACCACTGTTGTTGCAGCTGGTGCTTCTGATCCTGCGTCTATGTTGTTCCTTGCGCCGTACACTGGTTGTTCAATGGGTGAATACTTCCGTGATCGCGGTGAAGACGCACTGATTATTTATGATGATTTGACCAAGCAAGCTTGGGCTTACCGTCAAATCTCTTTGCTACTTCGTCGTCCACCTGGTCGTGAAGCTTACCCAGGTGACGTATTCTACCTTCACTCTCGTCTTCTTGAGCGTGCTTCTCGTGTTAGTGCAGACTATGTTGAGAAGTTCACTAACGGTGAAGTAAAAGGCCAAACAGGTTCTTTGACTGCTTTGCCTATCATCGAGACACAAGGTGGTGACGTATCGGCTTTCGTACCAACTAACGTAATCTCCATCACAGATGGTCAGATTTTCCTTGAAACGAGCTTGTTCAACTCTGGTATTCGTCCAGCGATGAACGCCGGTATTTCCGTTTCTCGTGTTGGTGGTGCAGCGCAAACTAAGATCGTTAAGAAACTTGGTGGCGGTATTCGTCTTGCTTTGGCTCAGTATCGTGAATTGGCGGCATTCGCTCAGTTCGCATCTGACCTAGACGAAGCAACTCGTAAGCAGTTAGAACACGGTAAACAGGTGACAGAACTGATGAAACAAAAGCAGTTCTCTCCAATGCCTGTTGCTGATATGGGTGTGGTTCTTTACGCTGCTAATGATGGCTACCTTGAAGATGTTGATACAAGCAAAATTGCCAGTTTTGAAAGTTCTTTGTTGAGCTACATGAACAGCGAACACGCTGATCTAATGGCTGACATTAACAAAACAGGCAATTTTAACGGCGAGATTGAAGCGACATTTAAAGCGGCAATCGAGAAGTTTAAAGCGACGCAAACTTGGTAATGTGGTTGGTGACAAGTTAACCTTGTCACCATCTTCTTGCAGTTTGTGAAATAACATTCTCACAAGGGCAGTTCTATTATGGCAGTCGGAAAAGAGATACGTACTCAGATTTCGAGCATTAACAATACGCGTAAAATTACTCGTGCCATGGAAAAAGTGGCCGCGAGTAAGACGCGTAAAGCTCAGGATCGTATGGCCGCTTCTCGTCCGTATGCGGAACGAATTCGCCAAGTAGTTGGTCATTTGGCCAACGCGAATCCTGAGTATAAACACCGTTACCTTACCGAGCGTGAGGCGAAGCGTGTTGGTTATATCGTAATCTCTTCTGACCGTGGTTTGTGTGGTGGCTTAAACGTAAACGTGTTTAAAGCTGCTATTAAAGAAATGAAACAGTTCGCTGAATCAGGTGTTGAAGTTGATATCTGTGCGATTGGCTCAAAAGCCGTTTCATTTTTTCGCAACTACGGCGGAAATGTCACAGCAGCTCACACAGGTTTAGGCGATGCGCCTAAGGCCGACGATCTTGTTGGTAGTGTGAAGGTAATGTTGGACGCTTTCGATGATGGTCAGATTGATCAATTGTTTGTGGTTTCTAACGAGTTCGTGAACACCATGACTCAGAAGCCAACAGTTGAGCAGCTTCTACCATTAAAAGCGGAAGAGAATACAGAGTTACAGCACCACTGGGATTACATCTATGAGCCGGAAGCCGTTGAAATTTTGAACGAGTTATTGGTTCGTTATATCGAATCTCAAGTGTATCAATCAGTGGTTGAGAACATTGCCTGTGAACAAGCAGCTCGTATGCTTGCGATGAAAAATGCAACAGACAATGCTGGTGATATCATTGATGAATTACAGCTGGTGTACAACAAGGCTCGTCAAGCAGCGATTACTCAGGAAATTTCTGAGATAGTCAGCGGCGCGGCAGCGGTTTAAGGTATTAGGTATTAAGAGGATCCGAACATGAGTAGCGGACAAATCGTACAGATTATCGGTGCGGTTATCGACGTGGAATTCCCACGTGATAATGTGCCAAAAGTATACGACGCCCTCACAATCGAGGGTAAAGAGTTGGTGTTGGAAGTTCAACAACAGCTAGGCGACGGTATTGTTCGTACCATCGCTATGGGTTCCACTGATGGCATGAAGCGTGGCCTTCCAGTAACAAATACTGGTCACCCTGTTTCTGTCCCAGTTGGTACTCAAACACTAGGACGTATTATGGACGTTCTAGGTAACCCAATTGATGAAAAAGGCCCTATCGGTGAAGAAGCACGTTGGTCTATCCACCGTTCTGCTCCTTCTTACGATGAGCAAGCATCTGGTAATGAGCTACTAGAAACGGGTATTAAGGTAATCGACCTTGTATGTCCTTTCGCGAAGGGTGGTAAAGTTGGTCTGTTTGGTGGTGCCGGTGTAGGTAAAACCGTAAACATGATGGAACTTATCCGTAACATCGCGATCGAGCACAGCGGTTACTCTGTATTCGCAGGTGTTGGTGAGCGTACTCGTGAGGGTAACGACTTCTACCATGAGATGACGGATTCGAACGTAATCGATAAAGTATCTCTAGTATACGGTCAGATGAACGAGCCACCAGGTAACCGTCTACGTGTTGCTTTGACTGGTTTGACGATGGCTGAGAAATTCCGTGACGAAGGTCGTGACGTACTTTTCTTCGTAGATAACATCTACCGTTATACGCTTGCTGGTACGGAAGTATCTGCCTTGCTAGGTCGTATGCCATCTGCGGTAGGTTACCAGCCAACTCTTGCTGAAGAGATGGGTGTACTACAAGAGCGTATTACGTCAACTAAGACGGGTTCTATCACATCGGTACAAGCGGTATACGTACCAGCCGATGACTTGACTGACCCATCTCCAGCGACGACTTTCTCTCACTTGGACGCGACTGTTGTATTGTCTCGTGATATCGCTGCTTTGGGTATCTACCCTGCGATTGATCCTCTTGATAGTACTTCTCGTCAGCTTGACCCATTGGTTATCGGTCAAGAACATTATGACGTAGCACGTGGTGTTCAAATGGTATTGCAACGCTATAAAGAGCTAAAAGACATCATTGCAATCTTGGGTATGGACGAGTTATCTGAAGAAGATAAGCAAACGGTTAACCGTTCTCGTAAAATCCAACGTTTCTTGTCTCAGCCTTTCTTCGTAGCAGAAGTCTTCACTGGCGCACCTGGTAAGTATGTTTCTTTGAAAGAAACCATTCGTGGTTTTAAAGGCATTCTTGATGGTGAGTACGATGAGCTTCCAGAGCAAGCCTTCTACATGATTGGTAGCATCGACGAAGCGGTCGAGAAAGCTAAGAAACTTTAACCATTACGCCTAGCAAGAGTGCTGTTTGAGCACTTTTGCTAAGCATGACTAAGAGAGGCAACTTATGGCTATCACAGTACACTGCGATATCGTAAGCGCTGAGCAAGAGATCTTTTCCGGTACGGTTCAGTCTCTTGTGGCTGCAGGCAGCTATGGCGATCTGGGCATTATGCCTGGTCATGCGCCATTGTTGACGACTCTGCAACCAGGTCCTGTTCGTGTGGTTAAAGAAAACGGTGATGAAGAGTTTATCTTTGTGTCTGGCGGCTTCCTAGAAGTTCAGCCACACCGCGTTACTGTTTTGGCTAACACCGCCACTCGTGCCAATGATCTGGACGAAGAGGCAGCACTAAAAGCTCAGGCGCATGCTAAAGAGCTTTTAGCGAATCAAAAACCTGATGTTGACTACACTCGTGCGACAGCTGAGTTGGCAGAAGCCGTTGCTCGTCTGCGTACACTTCAACAGTTTCGTGATCATAAATAATCGAAATGGTTGAGTAAGCGTCAAAAAAAGCAGCCCTTGGGCTGCTTTTTTTATGTCTTACTTTTTTATGTCTTATAAGCCGAACCAAATGGGGTTATAGCATTTTCCATAAGGTATCGAAAATGATCTGTTGGGCCTTTGCTATGTCCTGAGATTCCAGTACCACGGCCGATGGAAAATTATTGCTGGCGAGGGAAATAATGGCACATTTTGGTGGATAAATAGCAATGTAACTGGCGTCAACCGCCCCTTCTGTTTTAATCCATTTACGTTCGGACAGCTCCGCATCTTCACCACCGTCACCTAAAGCGATAACTTTTACATTGATCCCCAGCTTAATTCGTTGCTTGGTATAATTTGGAAAAGGGCGATACAAATACGGTCTTATGGGTTTGGATGAAAAGACACAATATTCTTTGTTATCCTGCTCGGAAACTACGTTTAGAATGTCCCGCAAAACCCATTCAATGCCATCATCTCCTTCATAATAACGCACATTCGTCTGGTGATAGTCCGGCTGTTGCTGGTGCAAATTTGGGATAATGGTGTTTTTTAACGATTCAATGGTTTTGTCCAAACGTTGACGTTTTTCCTCAGCCAGATCAAGTAAAATGTCTGGACTTTCCGCGGAGAAAAAGCGGCGTTTCCCCTTGGGGAAGTAGCTCACAACTCCTTTGCTTTGCAATTGCTTTAAGGATTCATAAGCACTACCACGGTTCACACCACTGTGTTCCGCGATATCTCGAATCGATGATGGACCTAATTTTAATAGGGTTTGATAAAGCAAGGTTTCTCGTGCTGTTAGTCCGAGTTGTTCAAACGCATCTTGGCTCATGGCGGATAAGGACACCTGATTAAAAACAAATAAGTGAGTAGAATACACCGAATAAGCGTGACACGCAGGTCTATTGTCCATGCGATAGACAAAGCGTACAGAGAAAAGTTTGGAGAGAAAAGTGACAGATGAACAACGATTTGGTGGCATTCGCCGCTTGTATGGCAATTTGGCTTATGAAGCGTTCCAGCGCTCGCACGTTTGTGTCATCGGGATTGGCGGCGTGGGCTCGTGGGCGGCAGAGGCATTAGCACGCTCCGGTATTGGTCGTATTACCTTGATCGATATGGATGATGTGTGTGTGACCAATACCAATCGTCAAATTCATGCGTTAGAGGGCAACGTTGGTAAAGCCAAAGTGGATGCCATGCAAGAACGCATCGCCTTGATTAACCCTGACTGTCAGGTGACTTGTGTAGAGGACTTCATTACCCCAGACAACCTTGCTGAGCTGCTCTCTGAGCCGTTTGATTACATTATTGACGCCATTGACAGTCTTAAGCCAAAAGCGGCTCTGGTGGCTTGGTGTAAACGTAACAAGCGAAAAATCATTACGGTTGGTGGTGCGGGCGGACAGATTGATCCAACACAAATCCAAATCGCGGATTTATCACGCACCGAACAAGATCCGCTCGCGGCCAAGTTGAGAAATTATCTGCGCCGCCATTATAACTTTCCTCGTAATACCAAGCGACGCTTTGAGATTGAATGTGTTTATTCCCTTGAACAGATAAAATACCCACAATTGGATGGAAGCGTTTCTGAATCTCGACAAAAAGGGGATACAGAAACCAAGATGAACTGTGATACGGGTTTTGGTGCCAGTACCGTGGTCACCGCAACCTTTGGTTTTGTGGCGGTGAGTCGAGTGTTACAAAAACTGGCTCACAAGGTGGACTAAGTAATGATACCGACCACAATGACTTTCTTTGAACGCTTTGAGGCCGATATTCTATCTGGCAAAAAGACCATTACTTTGCGTGATGACGCTGAAAAGCACTATGTTCCTGATTCCGTAGTAACTGTGTCTACTTTCGAAGATGGTCGTGAATTTTGTCGATTGAAAATAGTGTCTGTCGAGCCTGTTTTGTTTGACGCTTTAACGGATTATCATGCCGAACAAGAAAACATGACACTGGCTGAATTAAGGGAAGTGGTTCAAAACATTTACCCAGGGATTCAACAGTTGTATTTGATCTCTTATCAACTGCTTTATGCATAACAAACAAGCTGATTCTGCTCATCTAAAACAAAGAATGTCCCGCCTGACATCTTGTATGCAATATTAATATCTTGTTGTCATGTGCTACTGAAAATCTTAGTAAAACCAAGATCAATAGCTTAAAGCAGGATGGTAACGAATGATTTTAGTTCGATACTATCCTATTCAAAATCGCTAACACACCATTGGTTCTAGAGCTGGTTAAGTAGCTTGATAGGTTAAGTTCGGCTAGCTCTGCTTTGAGGTCCATTTGTTGGATATCATCCCGTGTTTTTCCTTGTACTAAGCTTAAGATGGCAACGAGTACACCACGCATGAGTTTGGCGTCGCTGTCAGCTTTGAAGTGGCGTTCATTACCTTTTTCTTCAACGATTAACCAAACAGCGCTTTCGCAGCCTTTTATTTTGTTTTCTTCTATTTTTTCGTCGGCGGACAAGCGCGTTAAGGTTTTGCTTAACGTTACTAATGCTTTGAAAGTGTCTTCTTTGCTTCGGCAAGCCTGTAGTTGGGCTTTTATGTTTACAGGCTTTTGTTGTTCTAAAGAGTCGGTCATCGCTTGTTACTCGTCGTCTAATAAATCAATTGCTTCGATTAAAACGTCGCAGAAACGCTCTGCTTCTTGCAAAGTATTATAACAAGCAAAGGATGCCCTGAGTGTTCCCATGACTCCAAGTTGTGCCATCAAGGGTTGGGCACAGTGGCTGCCTGCTCGAACAGCGATACCTTGGCTATCCAAATAGGCGTTGAGATCCAATGTATGGATATTGGGTACAGATAACGACACCAATGTGGTGTGCTGCTCAGGAGAGTATATTTCCACATTAGCGGCTTTTTGTAAGGTCACCCATACATGATGGGCAAGCTGTTGTTCCCAAGCTAGCATGCTTTGTCTGTCTTGTTGGTCGATAAAGTCGCAGGCGGTGGCCAAACCTATGGCACCTTCCATATGAGGAGTGCCCGCTTCAAGACGATAAGGTAAGACATTGAACTCAGTGGCTTGGTAAGACACCTTAGACACCATTTCGCCACCAGTTTGATAAGGCATTAACACTTCTAAAGCGTGGTGTTTGCCGTACAACACGCCAATACCGGTTGGACCATACATTTTGTGGCCTGAAAACACATAGAAATCACAATCAAGTTTCGCCACATCCACTGGGTAGTGAGCCACGGCTTGTGCGCCATCGACTAAGGTAAAAGCGCCGTGTTGTTTGGCCTGTTGGATAAGCATCTCAATGGGAGTATGAACGCCAATAGCATTAGAGACTTGTGTGACGGCAAAAATCTTAGTGCGTTTAGTAAAATAGTGAGTCAATTCCTCTTGCCATTGAGCATCTGATGTTAAAGGCAATACGCGCAGTCGTGCGCCTGTGCGAAACGCCAGTTGCTGCCAAGGCACCAGGTTAGCGTGATGTTCTAAACTGGTGATGAGTATTTCGTCACCGGCTTGAATCAGGTGTTCTAAGCCATAGGCCACAAGATTAATGGATTCTGTGGTGCCTTTTGTCCAAATAACCTGACTTTGTTCTGGCGCATTAAGGAATTGCGCCACGCGCTGTCGTGCGTTTTCAAACTGGTCCGTGGCCATATCACTCAAATAATGGGCGCCACGATGAACATTCGCATTGGCGGTTAAGTAATAGTTTTGCATGGCTTCTAACACACTTAATGGTTTTTGTGTGGTGGCCGCGTTATCCAAATAAATAAGAGGGTTGTCGTAGGCCTGTTGAGCCAAAATAGGAAATTGCGAACGAATGGAAAGAGGGTCGAATGCCATAACTGCCTAATATCGGTGATTCTTAGAAAACATCCGTAAAATTGTACCTTAATAGCCATAAAATTCAGGAATTAATGGCCTTTTACTTGCGTTTTTTTTAGACAGAGACAATGATTGATAACAGTTATAAATTTATTGTCTTAAAAAGGTACAAAGCCGTGGCGGATTTTTTATATAAGGGTGTCGTAGACTGGTTTTTGGAGCAAGTGTCGCAGGGTGTACTCAATCCTGGCGATAAAATGCTGTCACTGCGCGCTTTATCTAAGCAGCTTGGACTCAGTTTGAATACGGTCATTCATGGTTATGAATTACTAACAAAAGACGGTTGGATCGAGTCTCGCCCTAAATCTGGCTATTTTGTCTGTCATCGAAGCGAAGTAAAGCCGGCTTTGTTACTGGCTGGTGAGTCTCTACATGTCTCAACAGGACAAGACACAAAATCTGCTTGGGCATGCTTAGCTCATCACGGTGCTCTTGTGGATCAAGCCAATGCCTATGGTCAAAGCTCGTCTAAACAAGAAGACGATGCTTTGCCTGTCTTGGGTAAAGGCCATTTGGCAGTTCGGGAAGTGGTCAATGATTACTTGAAAGACATGGGCATTAAATCAAGAGCGTCCCAACTTTGGTTAGGGCGTTCCCCGTTGGCGATGTTGACTCAAAGTATTCAAACACTGACCGAGAAAGGGGACTCGGTTTTAGTGATTACGCCTTGTGATCCTAGATTGACCAGTACTCTACAAAGCTTGGGCCGTCGCGTTATTACCATCTCAGCTGGTGATCGTGGTGTGGATTTGGATTTGGCCATTCGTTGTTTGCGAGACGAGCCGATCAAACTCATCGTTTTACCAGGCCAGTTTGCTTTCCCTGCTGGGCAATTGATCAGCAATTTGAGTTTACGTCGCTGGTTAGCCATTATCGAAGAAACTCAATTACCAGTGATTGAATGGGACTTGTGTTCACATTTGGCTTATCGCAGCGGGCCATTATTGACCTATAAATCGTTAGATCAATCGGATCACATTGTTTACATAGGTGGCGTTGAGAGTAAAACCTCTGAGATGACAATGGCGTGGTGTTTACCGGGTCGCCATCATGAAGTATTGGATGGGGCTTTCTTAGCGGCTGACATGGCGTTGAATGATGTGCAGCAGGCTTGCCTGAGTGACATGCTTAAGATCAATAGCAAATCGTCTGTTATACGTCGAGCAAGGGACGTTTGGGCGAATGCAGAACGAATCAAAGCCTATTTAGATGAACAATTAGGAGACCAGATTAGCCTAGTTAGCAGTAAAGGTGGGATGGCGTTATGGATGCGCTTAGCAAAACCGGTCAATAAAGAGACCATGCCTGCTTTGATTGCGAGCTTTCGTCATGTCATTGTCCCTGGTGGTTTATTAAGCCTAGAGCAAGACGCAGATCACTGGCTCGCATTGAATGTGACGGTGGACGACGTCACGTCGGCTGTTAGTCTTTTAAAAGATTACTTATTGCCTGACTTGGGGATGTCTGAAGCCGCTTCTGACATCAATGTTGAAGTGACTTCCGGGCTGCCACAAGACGCTTTAACGAAACAAGAGTCATCCACAGAAGATCACGTTAACGCAACAACGGAACTGTCAGCAGATCAGCAAGAAGTTGAGACGTCCCGGGATAAGAGTCGGTCGGAAGAAGAAAGAAAAGCGCCTGAACCTCTCTATAACCCCATGTTGGATTTAATTAACCATGATTTTGGTTAGTCCAACCTCTATTAAGGTGCTTAAAGCGCCTTTTTAATGCTCTCAAGCATGCTCAAATGGTTTTGATAATCCAACGGAATGGAAATTAATTGATCGCCTTTTAATAAAGCTAATGAAGGAAAAGAGTTTAGATGTAAGTGCCTTGCTTGCTCTATTTCTTCTTCCAACAAAGCTTCTTTTTCAACGTGTATCATGGCTTTCTGAAAACCTTCGGCTTTTAATCCTATGTGTTCAGCACATTCGGTTAAGGTGTCTAAATTAGAAGGGTTTTTGGCGTCCAAATAATAGGCCTGCTGAATGGCATGGTACATTTCTTCTTCCAAACCAAAGTCACGAGCCACATAGCAAGCACGACAAGCAGGATAGGTAGAGCGTCTGGGTTCGTTAGTTTGCCAAAAATCGAAATTGAACTCTGTGCCGAGTTGTTGGTGAATGTTTTGCCAAGTCGCTTGTAACTTAGTACGCATGTCATTTGGCATGGGCGCATCAGAATCGACTGCTAAACCGCCTAGCATCGGCTGTATCGATAATTTTTCTTCGTCAATAAGCCCTTGAAGTGCTTTTTGGAGTTTGCTCCAAGTGGGGCGAAACCCCCAACACCAGCTGCACATTGGGTCATAACAATAAATCAGTGTAGCGGTCATTTTGCTCTCCTCTATAGACGAACTGTGATTACGCCAATAAAAAATACGGCATGACAAATTAGCAAATATGAACCAGAAGAGAAACAAAAAAGCGGCCATCCGTTTTAAACCGATGGCCGCTTCTCAGACTTATTTTAGCTTCGGCCGTGTTTAGCCTTTGATTACTTGAGCAATGGCTTCACACAAAGGGGCCATATTATCGTGCGTCATGCCCGCTACGTTAATACGTCCAGATCCGACAATGTAAATCCCGAACTCATTACGCAATTGGTTGACTTGATCTGGCGTTAATCCAGAGAAAGAGAACATACCTTGCTGCTGTGAGATGAAAGAAAAATCTTGTTCTACGCCTTTCGCTCTCAAGGTATTCACAAACAGGCTGCGCATTTCATGAATTCGTGTGCGCATGGTATCCAATTCGCTCTCCCATAAAGCATACAGCTCAGCGTCGTTCAAAATTTCAGCAACCACCGCTGAACCATGAGAAGGCGGGTTCGAGTAATTGGTGCGGATACAGCGCTTGATTTGAGTGAAAGCCGATTCCGCTTGCTCACTGGTTTCACAGACAATGGTTAATGCCCCAACACGTTCATTATATAAGCCAAAGTTCTTAGAGAAAGAACTGGCAATCATCATTTCAGGCACATGATCCAAGAAGGTTCTTAGGCCTTGGGCATCGTCGTTTAAGCTTTGTCCGAAACCTTGGTAAGCAAAATCAAACAGTGCTAAGAAACCTTGCTTACTGCAGAGCTTCGCTAACTGATACCACTGCTCTGGCGTTGGGTCGATACCGGTTGGGTTGTGACAACAGCCGTGAAATAACACCACATCGCCTTCAGGTACTTGCGATAGGCTAGCGAGCATGGCTTCAAAGTCTAATGTTTTGCTGTCAGCGTTATAGTACGAGTAACTGCCTACTTCTAAACCGACTGATTGGAAAACCGATTGGTGGTTTGCCCATGTTGGGTTGCTGACCCAAATAGTGGCTTCAGGAAGGTGTTTTTTAATGAATTCAGCCGCAACGCGAAGGGCACCAGTACCACCAGGAGTATGGGCAGTCTGAGCAAGTTGCTTGCTAATAATCGGGTGACCTTCACCAAACAATAAGGTTTGTACGGCACTGCGGTAATTAGGTCTACCTTCAATGCTTAAATAGGTTTTTGATGTTTCCTGGAACAACAAACGCTCTTCTGCTTGTTTTACAGCCTTTAAAATAGGCGTGTGGCCTTGTTCATCCTTATACACACCAACACCAAGGTTAATTTTGTTTGGGTTGGGATCTTTTTTGTAAGCGTCGTTCAGACCTAAAATTGGGTCCGCTGGAGCAGCTTGGATATGTTCAAACATGTTAACTCCCCAAGAGGGTTATTTTCTTTTTTATTATGGATTAGAAGATATTAAAAATCAGATATATGGTACTCGAAGACGTGAGTAACCGCTATAAATCAGGTCAAAAAGCAGGAGGAATTACTGTATTAAAATGTCATTTATCGTTAGAGCGTGTTTTTTTATGGTGAAGAGAGCTCCCCAAATACCAAATCGGCTTGGTTGACAGGGCTTCTAGCACGCTGCGCCTAGATTATTAGGTTGGGGCTAGGTATGTTTGATAATAGTGGTGATTTACTTAATCGTCCCAACCATTAGAAATGTCGTGATGTAAGCGTTTCTGTTCTAGGTGCTGTTCAATAGCGCGTCTCGCTTTTAGCATTCTAGCGGCATCATCCTTTTGATTGCGCTGTTTTTTTTCATTATCCAAACTAATCGAAGCGTGTAGAATATCTGTTTTTACTTCGGTTAGTGTTTCAGACAAATTGCTCATCGTAACCCCCTTTCTAGCCTTTCGATGACGTAGAAATGCACAGAGTACTGTCATCGATCGTTGAAAAAAGTCAAAATAGACAGACAACTTAGTTAAGGAAGGTGCGAATAAAGGGCAATCTACACGCCGACCCTTATGGGGATCAGAGCAACGCGAAAATGGTTGCTGTCGCCAGTGGCGCTTATTTGTACCTTCCCTAAAAACGTATAAAAAACGTAAATCGTTCAAAAATCAATCTATTTTTTACACGTTTTTTATGACAAACACATTAATTTAATTACGGCGGACGGTAATGGACGTTTCTTTTATCCTGGATTCATTGAATGACAAGCAACGCGAAGCGGTGGCAGCACCATTGCAAAACAGCTTGGTGTTAGCAGGGGCTGGATCAGGAAAAACTCGAGTATTAGTACATCGCATCGCTTGGCTGATGCACGCTTATGAGCTGTCTCCATACAGTCTAATGGCGGTAACTTTTACCAACAAAGCGGCTCGAGAAATGCAAGGGAGGATTGAAGAGCTGGTCGGCGTACCACCACAAGGTATGTGGGTGGGAACCTTTCATGGACTAGCACACCGTCTGTTACGCGCTCATTGGCGTGATGCGGGCTTGAAAGAAAACTTTCAGATCATGGACAGTGATGACCAACTGCGGTTGATTAAGCGCATCATGCGAGAGTTAAGCATTGATGATACCCGCTGGCCACCCAAACAAGTGGCGTGGTTTATTAACGGACAAAAAGACGAAGGCCGTCGTGCCGCCCATGTACCAGACAGCCATGACCCTTTCACGAAAGGCATGCGTGAGCTTTATTATCATTATGAAGAAGCCTGTGAACGAAGTGGATTATTAGACTTTGGTGAATTATTACTGCGCGCTCATGAGTTGATGCTCAGTACGCCAGCGTTACTACGTCATTACCAAGAGCGATTCCGCCACGTTTTAGTGGATGAGTTTCAAGATACCAACACCATTCAATACGCTTGGCTACGTGTCATGGTTGGCGATCAAGGTACGATCACGGCTGTAGGGGATGACGATCAGTCTATTTACGGTTGGCGTGGGGCGAAGATCGAAAACATCCATAACTTTAGCAAACACTTTGACCATGTTCAGACCATTCGCTTGGAGCAGAATTACCGTTCCACTGGCCATATCTTGAACGCGGCCAACGGTTTGATTCAACATAATGACGATCGGTTAGGCAAAGAACTGTGGACCGACAGCGGTGAAGGGGAACCCATTTCTGTCTACGCGGGTTTTAATGAACAAGATGAGGCGCGCTTCATTTTAGGCATCATTAAAGAATGGCGGGATAAGGGAACATCGCTCACGGACATGGCGATTCTATACCGTTCCAATGCTCAGTCTCGGGTGATTGAAGAGTGCCTTGTTAGGGAACAGATTGCTTATCGAATTTATGGTGGGCACAGATTTTACGACCGGTTAGAAATTAAAAATGCCTTGGCCTATGCTCGTTTAGCACTGGATCCAAATGATGATGGTGCCATGGAACGAGTGGTGAATGTTCCACCTCGTGGTATTGGTGAGCGCAGTATTGGTACGTTAAGAGAGATCGCGCGTGATCAAGGTTGCTCTATGTGGCAAGCCGCACAAGAAGTGGTGCGACAGTCTCTTATGCCGGCTCGTGCTACGAATGCGATTAAAACCTTCCTGCATCTTATTGAAGGTCTCAGTACGACGGTTCAGCAGCCAGATTTGAATCTCAATGACATTTTTGAACAGATCATCGATGAAGCCGGTTTGATTCCTTTTCATGAGAAAGAGAAAGGGGAGAAAGGCGAAGCACGCATTGAGAACTTAAAAGAGTTGGTCGGCGCCGCTGGTGGCTTTAGTTGGAACGACGAAGAGGAAGAATTTAGTTCGCCTCTGATGGCCTTTTTAGATCAAGCGGTATTGGATGCTGGCGATCAGCAGGCGGACGAATATCAAGATGCAGTGCAATTAATGACCTTGCACTCGGCAAAAGGGTTGGAGTTTCCTCTGGTGTTCTTAACGGGCGTCGAGGAAAACGTTTTCCCCAGTAAAATGTCATTTGAAGAGCCTGGCCGTTTAGAAGAAGAGCGACGCTTGTGCTACGTCGGTGTCACCCGAGCGATGGAAAAGTTATACATGACTTACGCTGAATCTCGTCGTTTATTTGGCAGTGAATCTTTTAACAGTCCATCTCGCTTTATCAAAGAAATACCACAAGAATGTCTGCAAGAAGTGCGTCTGCGTTCGCAGATCAGCCGTCCAGTGTCCTTACAGCGACCTGATTATCAAGCCGAGAAAGAGAAGCTGCAAAACAGCCGTGTCTTAAACCGTTATCAAGCACCAGAAGTGAATGTCAGCATGGGTGATCGTGTAAAACACCCCGTGTTTGGTGAAGGCTTAGTGGTGAACTACGAAGGTCAAGGGCCACAAGCACGCGTGCAGGTTAACTTTGATGACGAAGGCAGTAAGTGGTTGGTGTTGTCGTTTGCCAAATTAGAAGTGATGTAACTTATTGAAAATAAACAATTGTCACTTTTTTGTCGCCTAAATGTCGTGACATTTTTTTGAATGAGTATTTAGTCTGATGAAAAACGTTGAGCGGGATTTAAACATGATAGTAAAAACACTTAGATTGCAAAGAGGTTGGTCCCAAGATCAGCTTTCACAGTTATCAGGATTAAGTGTTCGTACTATTCAGAGAATTGAAAAGGGAAATTCTCCCGGCTTAGAGTCATTAAAATCCTTAGCTGCCGTTTTTGATGTGTCCATAAACTCTCTTCAAGGAGAAAAGGAAATGACCATTCAGACTGAGTATCAGCATGAACAATCCGAAAATTTTGAAGCAAATATCGCTCAAATAAGAGTGAATAAAATCGCTAAATTTTATCAGCGTGCGATTCGATATGGTGCCATTATCTGTCTGTTGTTCGCGATCAATATTTTTACTAGTACAGCGTATATATGGGCGGTTTGGCCCATGCTTGGCCTCGGTGTTAGTTTAGTTATTCGTGGCTTAGACGCATTTGGTTACATGAATTGGTTTGGTCCGGAATGGGAAAAGCGGCAATTAAATAAAAAATGAGGGTTTAGCATTGTCAGCCTGATGCTTTGTATTAGGAATGAGGATGCGTTGCTCATTCCTTTCTTCACTATTCTATTCAGCAAACCTTTCCTATCCCCTGTAAACTAATGCCATAACAAAGATAAAAGTAAGGGAGAGAAGTGATGATTCGAGTAGGACTGATTGGTTTTGGTTTGTCTGGTCGGGTGTTTCATGCGCCTTTTGTGGCAAATGATCCACACATGTCGTTAGCCTATGTTTGCAGTTCCAAAGCGGACGAAGTTACCGCCAGTTGGCCTGATGTGGCGGTTGTGGCGTTAGCAGAAGACGTTTTTACCGCACCAGATGTCGATTTAGTAGTGATTACGACGCCCAATCAGCTGCACTTTGATCAAGCCAAGCAGGCTTTGGAAAATGGTAAGCATGTTCTATTGGAAAAACCATCTGTCACCAGTGTTAAGCAAATAGAGTTTCTCTGTACCCTTGCTAAGCAGAAAAATTTGATCTTTTGTGTGTATCAAAATCGTCGTTTTGATGGTGATTTACGACGTTTAAAGTCTCTTATCGACAGTGGTGAGCTGGGTAATCTCAAACACTTAGATTCTCGCTTTGATCGCTTTCGTCCTTTCCCTCAATCCCGCTGGCGTGAAGAGCCAGGGGTTGGGACGGGTATCTTTTGGGATCTCGGGCCGCATTTATTGGATCAGGCCTTGTTTTTGTTTGGTCCTCCAAAATGGTTACACGCCAGCATTGATCGTTTGCGCGAAGCGAGTCAAACCCATGATTGGTTTGAAGTGGAACTGGGCTATGAAGATAAAAGGGTTCGTTTGGCCTCCACACCGTTTGAAGCAGGTGATATGCGCCGTTTTAACGCAAGGTTTGATAAGGGGAGTTGGCAATGCCTTGGTTTAGACCCGCAAGAAGAGGCTTTGAGAGCAGGGCAAATGCCTTGGCAAGAAGGCTTTCCATCACAAGCTCAACAACAGACGAACAAACGTTTCATTGCACATACTCAAGATGATATTGAGACCATAGTAGAGGCGTCGACGGCAGGGCAATACGCGTCATTTTACGCGCAACTAAGACAAGCTATCTTAGGCCAAGCGGATGCCCCTGTTTCTATGACCCAAGCTTGCCAATTGATCTATTTGCTTTGTTTAGCGGAGCAATCAGCCGAGACTGGGCAGCGTGTCTCATGGCATTACGCGACTCAATATTAGGAATTTGCTTAAATTCTGACTTTTTATTCAAAAAAGGTTGAGCAAAATTCCTACACTTCTTATTATCTGTCGCCCTTTTCGTGTTTTTTGCAAGAAAAGGGCACTTTTCTGTCTGATCTATAATAAAAAATACAATCGATGGCGCATTTAGGGTGCTCTATTGATTCAACCTATCTCAATGTTTGGTGATGAAGATTACACCGACATGTCACAGACAGCATCTCATCATAATTAAGTAACTGGCTTCCTAAGGGAAAAAAATGCGTAAATTAATGGTAATGGGCAAATTGGCGTTCGCTGGTTTATTCGCCCTTCTTTTGGTCGCTTGTGGCGGCTCTGAAAAAGTTAAAGACACAGCACAAGCAGAACAGAAAGCGAAAACTATCCACTGGAAAATGGTTACCACTTGGCCAAAGAACTATCCAGGTTTGGGCACAGGTGCACAAGCATTGGCTGATAACATTAAGCTGATGTCGAATGGTCGATTGGACATCAAAGTCTATGCTGCGGGCGAATTGGTGCCAGCATTAGAAGTATTTGATGCGGTGTCTCGTGGCACAGCACAAATGGGTCATGGTGCGTCTTATTACTGGAAAGGCAAAGTGCCAGCGGCGCAGTTCTTTACCACGGTACCGTTTGGTTTAACGGCACAAGAATTCAATTCTTGGGTGGCCTACGGTGGCGGTCAAGAATTGTGGGATGAGCTATATGCTCCATTCAATTTGATTCCAATGGCTGCGGGTAATCCTGGCGTGCAAATGGGTGGTTGGTTCAATAAAGAGATTAACTCCTTGGCGGATTTTCAAGGTCTGAAAATGCGTATGCCTGGGTTAGGTGGCGAAGTCTTGAAGAAAGTCGGTGCGATGCCAGTTAACTTGCCTGGTGGTGAAGTCTTTACCGCGCTACAAACAGGCACCATTGATGCTACCGAGTGGGTTGGTCCCTATAATGATTTAGCGTTTGGTTTATACAAAGCGGCTAAGTACTACTATTTTCCTGGTTGGCATGAGCCTGGCTCTGCGGTAGAAGCTCTTTTTAACAAAGAGGCGTTTGAAGCGCTTCCTGCTGATTTACAAGCCATTGTTCGTACGGCGGTTAAGCAAGCTAATCTGGACATGATCAATGAGTTTACCGCTCGTAATAATGCGGCCTTACAGACTCTAATCAATGAACATCATGTGGTATTGAAAGCGTACCCTGCGGATTTATTGTTAGCGCTTAAAAAAGCATCTTACGAAACCATTGCTGAGGTAGCTGCACAAGACCCGCAAAGCCAGAAGGTTTATGAGTCTTTTAAAACCTTCTTAAATTCTGTCAGCGCTTGGCACGATGTGTCTGAGCGAGCATTTATTAACGCTCGTGCCGCTGAATAGACATGGACTATAGGTTGGCCGTTTCAGCCAATCATTCCAGTGATAAATAAAAAACGCTTTTCTCTGTTGAGGAAGGCGTTTTTTGTTTTACGCCGAAAAAATCCTCTAAATCAACAATAAATAACAAAAAGGCCTTGAGAGCAGGCTCAGCAATTCATACTATCTCAATCACTTAGTGCATAAAATGTGTCTATCGAGTTCTGTTTTTTTACATATTTAAAGGCAGGCATGTGATTAGGGTTGCATAAATAGATTTTTTACCAAGCTAAGTCCTATAAAAATAAGTGAAACTAGCCTCTTGAGGGATAACGAATGAGTAAAATAAAAACCTGGAGTAAGTTGGCATTGCTCGGCTTAACAACGGCGACTTTGGTAGCCTGTGGTGGTTCTGATAAAGCGGAAGAAACCGCAAAAGTGGAAACCAAAGCAGAAGTTATCAATTGGAAAATGGTCACCACTTGGCCAAAGAACTTCCCTGGTTTGGGAACGGGTGCTGAAAACCTAGCGAAAAGCATCAATGAAATGTCCAATGGTCGTATCAACATTAAAGTCTACGCAGCGGGTGAATTAGTACCGGCACTTGAAGTATTTGATGCTGTGTCTCGCGGTACGGCTCAGATGGGTCATGGCGCAGCGTATTACTGGAAAGGCAAAGCCCCAGCCGCACAGTTTTTCACTGCGGTTCCTTTTGGTTTCACAGCACAAGAAATCAACTCTTGGATTCATCATGGTGGTGGCTTAGCACTGTGGGAAGAAATTTATGAACCTTTTAACCTAATCCCTATGGCGGCCGGTAACACAGGCGTACAAATGGGTGGTTGGTTTAACAAAGAAATCAACTCGCTAGAAGACTTTCAAGGCTTGAAAATGCGTATCCCTGGTTTGGGTGGCGAAGTCTTGAAAAAAGTCGGTGGTATTCCAGTTAACTTACCTGGCGGTGAAATCTTCACTTCCTTGCAAACGGGTGCGATTGATGCGACCGAATTTGTTGGTCCATACAATGATCTAGCCTTTGGTTTGTACAAAGCAGCGAAATACTACTACTACCCAGGTTGGCATGAGCCAGGTTCTACTATGGAAGCCATCTTTAACAAAGAAGCGTTTGAGGCCCTGCCGAAAGACTTGCAGTTGATCGTTCGTGCAGCAGCTCGTCAGGCCAATGCGGAAATGTTGGATGAATTTACCGCGTTGAACAACTCTGCATTACAAACCTTAGTGAATGATCACAATGTGTCTTTGAAACCTTTCCCTGAAGATGTGTTGTCTGCTTTGAAGAAAGCATCTGCAGAAACGCTAGAAGAAGTGGCGGCAGCGGATCCAATGAGCCAAAAGGTATATGACTCCTTCAAAGACTTTGGCAGCAAAGTTCGAGCATGGCACGAAGTTTCTGAGCGTGCTTACATCAATGCTCGTGAAATTGATTAAGCGTCACTGAGTTGATAAAAAGCGAGTTTACAAAACGTAAACGCATAAAAAACGCCTTTTGTCTTAGACAAAAGGCGTTTTTGTTTTGGCCTGTAAGGCAGAACTAAAGTGCAATGGGCGTTTAGTCGTTCATGCTACCCAGTTCTAATAGAGTCGCATTACCACCGATCGCTGTTGTGTTGTTCGACACGGTGCGTTCTGTCACGAAGCGCAGTATGTAATGCGGCTTGGCGATGGTCGACAGCTTTTCACTCTCTGTTTCTGCAACTAACTGACAAATAAGTCCAGATTTTGCTGCGAGCGTTTGATTCAATACCATGGCTTGTGCTGGTTCACACAATACAGCCACGCCAGCTAAATCGTCTGCTTCAATGAGTGAATCTTTAGCGGACTCGGCAATGTTCTGAATCACCCCTTCAGGGACAAAAGGCGCAATG
The DNA here is from genome assembly GCF_043643765.1 of Marinomonas posidonica. Lineage (GTDB taxonomy): Bacteria > Pseudomonadota > Gammaproteobacteria > Pseudomonadales > Marinomonadaceae > Marinomonas > Marinomonas posidonica_A. The sequence continues at coordinate 196,143 of NZ_JBHZSP010000004.1, forward strand.
TAATCCATGATTTGCTGACCTTCTGAGCCAACCGTAATGACGGGATTACCAGCGATTAACGCCGTAAAAACTTGTCCAACCAAGCCCACTTTCGCTTTATCCGAGGATATCTCGGAATAGCATAAGAAAGCACCTCGTCCTTGGTTGGAAAGTTCGTTACTTTCACCGGTTGGTCCCGGCATGATGCGAGTTTCAGCGATTTCTTTACGGGCATTTTCAATCTGCCATGTCGCCATTTGCTTTTGCTCGGCGGTAAAGGCATACAGGCTTTGCAGCAATTTCTCTGCACGGCCATGAACACCCAACATATCCCATTTTTCGAACACAGCTTGCGCGACCTGAATTTGAATAGGTTTTACGATTGTCATATCTGTCTCCCCTTAAAGGTCTTGTTCTGTCGCGAAACGTTGTAGGTAGTGAGGTCCGCCTGCTTTTGGTCCGGTACCAGATAAGCCTTGGCCACCAAATGGTTGTACACCAACTACGGCACCGACTTGGTCACGGTTAATGTATAGGTTGCCGACACGAGCGCGGTTAGCGATACGCGCACACGTGGTCTCGTTGCGGCTGTGTACGCCCATAGTTAAACCAAAACCAGATTGGTTGATGGTGTCGATGATTTTGTTCAGATCACGTGCTTTATAGCGTACTACGTGCAATATAGGACCAAACTTTTCATCGGTTAACTGGTCAATACTGTCGATCTCAAAGGCCGTTGGTGGCACAAAGGTGCCTTTGTTCGCAAGGGTTGGTAATTCTGTCTGCGCGATTAGTTTGCCCACCTTGGTCATGTGTTCAATGTGTTCAAGCAACATCGTTTGTGCTTTTTGATCAATTACCGGGCCCACATCGGTACTGTGCAGGTAAGGCAAGCCAACGCTTTGTTCTTGCATCGCGCCCTTGATCATTGGAATCACGCGATCGGCAATATCCTCTTGAACAAACATCACACGTAAAGCAGAACAACGCTGACCTGCTGAAGCAAAGGCCGAGCGTACTGCATCACGAACCACTTGCTCTGGTAAAGACGTTGAGTCAATGAGCATGGCATTTTGACCGCCGGTCTCAGCAATCACCGGCACAGGTGCAACATCACGTGCGGCTAGGGTGCGGTTGATCAATTGTGCGGTACCTGTAGAGCCTGTGAATGCCAAGCCAGCAATGCGCTTATCGTTGGTTAAAGGAGCACCTACGCTGGCACCATCACCAGGTAATAGGTGTAAAACATCGCCTGGCACGCCAGCTTGATGCAACAATTCGATGGCACGTACCGCGATTAAACTGGTTTGCTCCGCAGGTTTAGCAACGACTGTGTTACCGACGACGAGCGCCGCGACCACTTGGCCTGTGAAGATAGCCAATGGGAAGTTCCATGGGCTGATGCAGGTAAACACCCCTCGTCCTTTCAACTGTGCCAGTTTTTCTTGGCCTAGGAAGTCAGTGTACTTGTGTGGTTCCGCAAAGTTACTACGAGCTTGTTGTGCATAGTAACGACAGAAATCCACGGCTTCGCGAACTTCGTCAATGCTGTCCTGAATGGTTTTACCCGCTTCACGATGACAAAGTGCCATCAATTCAGGGTAATTTTCTTCCATGAGGTCGGCCATTTTATCTAGGCAATCGGCTCGTTCTGAGGTTGGTCGCGCGGACCAAGCAGGGAAGGCCGCTTGCGCTAAATCAATGGCTTTAGCCACGGTTGTTTGGTCTGCCCAATCAATCTCACCAACCGCTTGGCCGTGGTCGTATGGGCTCTTGATGGCGTGTGTTTGTCCGGTTTCGACTTTTTCACCGCCAACAATAGGGTAAGCGCGCCATTGCGTTTCTTGTCCCATGAAGGTATCAATCTGCGCTTTGAAAGGGCGCCAATCTGATTCAATTTCTATGTTTGGTCCGAAAGAGTTTTTGCGATCCGCAAACAACTTGCTAGGCAAATTAATATGAGGGTTGGCCAAAGATTGACGGCTTTCCAATGTCGTCACTGGGTGATGTACCAGATCTTCAATTGGATAACTGGCATCAATCAAGCGGTGAACAAAGGAGCTGTTCGCCCCATTTTCCAGTAAGCGACGTACTAGGTAAGGTAGCAAGTCTTTATGGCTGCCTACTGGGGCATAAATGCGCACACACAAATCATTTTCTTTGATTAGGTGATTGTATAAAGCATCGCCCATACCGTGTAGACGTTGGAATTCAAATTCGTCATTTTGAGCACCCAGCTGCTTCGCTAAGCAACTAATGGTCGCAATGGTATGTGCATTATGGCTAGCAAATTGTGGGAAAATGTTGGCGCGGGTGTGTTCACTCAATAGGAAGTGGGCACAAGCAAGGTAAGAAACGTCGGTCGCTTCTTTACGAGTGTACACAGGGTAACCATCAATGCCACGCTGTTGGCAGAGTTTGATCTCAGAGTCCCAGTAAGCGCCTTTTACTAGGCGTACAGGAATGCGATCGCCTTGTTCTTTGGCCAAGGCCGCAAGCCAAGCTAGTACCGGTAGAGCACGCTTAGAGTAGGCCTGAACGACCAAACCAAATAGTCCCCAACCCTGTGATACTTCATCACGGTACAGTTTTTCGAACAAATGCAGGGAAAGTTCCAAGCGGTCTGCTTCTTCGGCGTCTATGGTGATGCCAACGTTAAGCGCACGTGCTTTGGCGATTAAGCCTTTGACGCTGTCGAACAGCTCGCTCATCACGCGCTCTTCGTTAGCCACTTCATAGCGAGGGTGAAGTGCGGATAGCTTAATTGAGATGGTTGGACGATGACCCTTGTTGTAAGTGTCTTTACCAACGGATTCAACGGCTTGCTCGTATGAGCGTAAGTATTTTTGAGCGTCGTCAGCGGTTAACGCCGCTTCACCCAACATATCGAACGAATAGGTATAGCCTTTATCGCGATAGCCTTTACCACGAGATAACGCTTCCTTGATGCTACGACCTAATACAAATTGATGCCCCATGATTTTCATAGCTTGGTTCATGGCTTTACGGATGACGGGCTCTGACACTCGATTAACCATGCGATTCACTAGGTTAGCAGGTGTGCCATCTTGGCGTTCATCCATGGTGACTATTTTACCAGTGAGAAGCAGTCCCCAAGTGGATGCATTGACAAAGAAAGAGTCTGAATTTTTAGCGTGGGAAGCCCAGTCTGCGACACTTAATCTGTCTTTGATGAAGGCGTCAGCGGTTTCCTTGTCAGGTACACGCATTAGTGCTTCGGCAAGACACATTAACAAGATGCCTTCTTTTGTATCCAGACTGTATTCCAGTAGCAGTGCATCAATCATAGACATGCTGTCGTCATCTTTACGCACTTCCGCAATCAGCTTAGATGCCGCATCAGTATGACTGGCTAGCTCTGTTTCCGTGGGTTTTGCCAAAGGCAAAAGTTCTTTTAACCAGCTTTCTTCGTCCGCTTTGTAAAGAGGGGATATGAGCTGCCACAACTCATTGAGTGGCTTTTGAATGAAGTTAGGTTGTAATACCTCAATCGCTTTAAACATGGTTGTTTTCTCCCGCGGGCAGCAATAAATCTCGTGTTAATTTGACGGCCGCACATTGTGATAGAGCACATATCACCTTGCTGTTGACTTGCATCCCTAAGTCAGCAAAGCGTATGTCTGGATAATGGGCACACTTTAGTGACAGAAGGGGGAAACTGTCTTTCGAAAAAATCGTTTTTTTTTATAAGAAAATCCGGCTCATGGGCGACGATAGGGTATTTTGCCTACAAGTTCGGTTTTTATGAGGGATATAACGTAAAAAGAAACCTGCCTGTCACTCTCTTAAAGATAGAAGAAAAAGACCGTTTGTCTATTATCGAACACTAAATTGCTTCTGATAACGCAGGGGCGTGATGCCGAGGGTTTGCGAAAAAATATTGGTCATCGCACTTTGGCTGGAGAAACCGCACATTTCTGCCACCTGAATCGGTGGAAAGCCTTCCTGTAATAACGTTTGGGCACGTTCTAAGCGTTTACGCATCAAATATTGATGAGGCGTCATACCGGTGCGATCTTTAAAACGCTCATGAAATTGGCTGACACTGAGGAAGCAGAAGTTAGCCAGTTGATCAATGTGCACCTTACGAGACAGGTTAAGTTCGATGAATTGGTCCAGTTTGTCGATGTCTAACTGGTTACCACGAGTACGTACATCTTTGCTGTTGACCTGATGGCGAATCGCGCTAAGCAAGGTGTTACCACAGGCTCGGGCTAAAATTGGATCATCTGGGTACTGTTGTAATTCCCCTGATAAGGCTGATGCTAAAATTTGCAGACGTGGACTGAGTTCAAAATAGGCGGCCTGATCAAAAATTCGAGAGACTATTTCATATTCTTCATCGGTAATGCTTTTTTGCGGTGGGACTGGCAGGTTGACCACCATGATGCGGTTTTCGCCTAACCCTGCGAAAGCGTGGGAATTGGCCGAGGGTAAAATACAGCCTTCACCTGAATGCAATTCTTTGCCTTTTCCCTGAATATCGAAGTCTGTATTGCCATCTAACACAATCACCAATTGATGGTAGTCGTGGTCGTGGGCATCCGCTTCATTTGGGAGGCTAAATACATCGGATTCAGACGAGGTCAAAATTCACCTATAGGATTTAATTTAAAAAAGAAGTATAGCCCTGTTGGATTGCCTTTGACAGAGTGTTTTTTTGGGAGATGGCGCATTTTTCATCCTTTTCCGTCGAAAAAACGACATCAAATAAAAACGGCGCGGTCAATTGACCGCGCCGTTATGGGTTTTGCGCCGGTTAAATTAGCTAACTCGGATAACAAGGTTTCCTAAGGCACCCGATTTGAGAACATCGTCATGAGCTTGGGCTAGCTCAGTGAGTTCATAGGTTCGGCGAATTACTGGTTTCAACATGCCTTTTTCAAACAAAGGTTTAAGCGCTTTAGCAATCAAGGCCAGCTCAGCTGGTTTGACATTGGCAAGTGCCACACCAAATACTGCTGCATCACGTGCCATTAAGTCACGTGGATTGATTTCGACCGTACCACGGTTTCCGACCACAGCAACTCGACCACCAAAGGTCAGTGCTTTTAAATCTTGATCTAAATTGTGGTTTGCTAACATTTCAATGATGACGTCAAAGCCAGTTGGCAAAGACTGGAAAGGCGCTAAATGGTCACCTTGATTGTGCATGATGACAGTTTCAACACCTTGTTCACGTAACAGTTTGGCACCGTCTTCAGTTCCTGCACTGGCAACCACATCCATACCTGCTGCAAGAGCCAGTTGAACCGTTGCGATACCAACGGCCCCTGTGGCGCCGTGTACCAGTACTTTATCGCCAGTTTTTGCATTGGCTCGACCAAATAACGCGCGATGCGCTGTGGTATAAGGAATGCCTACGCAAGCGCCTTCTTCGAAACTTAATGCATCGGCTAACGGATAGGTATGTGTCGTCGCGCAAACACAGTACTCTGCCGATGAGCCGCTTAAGTTGCGGCTGAAATAAACTCGTTGCCCTACTGTAAACTCTGTGACATCACTACCAATGGCAGAGATGGTGCCTGCACCATCAGAACCCGGTGTATGAGGGAAACTGGCAGTGTAATTATTCGTGCCTGAACGAATGTAGGTATCGACAGGGTTTACCCCAGCAGCACCGACTTTCACTAAAATTTGGTCGGCAGCTGGAGTGGGTTGGGGAGCCTCTGTCAAAGCAAGAGCGCTGGCAGGACCATATTCTTGAATTTGCATTGCTTTCATAAAACTATCCTCAGTCTGCGTAGACTTGTTCAGGTAACCAAGTAGCAAGGTCAGGCCAGATTGACAGCATCAGCAAGACAACCAGCTGGATGATGATAAATGGCACAACCCCTTTGTAAATGGATTGTGTTTTGACTTCTGGTGGTGCCACACCACGTAAATAGAAGAGGGCAAAACCAAATGGTGGTGTTAAGAAAGACGTTTGTAGGTTAATTGCCATCATAATACCAAGCCACACTGGATCGAGTCCCATTGCCAACAGTACAGGCGCCACGATTGGTACAACAACGAAGGTGATTTCGATGAAGTCTAGGATGAAGCCTAGGAAGAACATCAATAACATCACCACAATCATGGCACCCACAACGCCACCAGGCAGTTGAGAGAAGAAGTCTTGAATCAGTTCTTCACCACCGAACCCGCGGAATACCAATGAAAATAACGAGGCACCGATCAAGATCATAAAGACCATACAGGTGACCTTAGTGGTGGAGTAGACCGCCTCTTTTAGTGTTTTTAAGCTCAATTTACCACTTACCCAAGCCAGTAGGGCCGCGCCTAGTGCTCCAACGCCTGCCGCTTCAGTTGGGGTGGCTATACCGGTTAGGATGGAACCCAGTACAGCAAATATTAGAATCAGCGGCGGTAATAAGCCTTTGAATAATTGCAGTGCCAATGGCTCAGTTGAACCGCTGCGCAATTCTTCACGTGGTACCGCAGGGGCTTTATGAGGCTGTAGCCAAGCAACGATGATGACATACAAAATGTAGAAGGCAACCAGAATGAGACCTGGGATTAAAGCACCAACAAACAAATCACCGACGGAAATGGTTTTCGGTGAAAAAATTCCCATCTCCAGCTGAGCTTTTTGGAAAGCGTTGGACATCACGTCGCCCAGTAGTACTAAGGCAATGGATGGTGGAATGATTTGTCCTAAGGTACCTGTCGCACAAATGGTTCCGGTTGCAAGTGCAGGGTCATAACCACGGCGTAACATAGTCGGTAATGAAATCATCCCCATGGTGACCACGGTTGCACCGACAATCCCTGTACTGGCGGCCAACAACATACCGACAAGAATAACGGAAATACCTAAGCCGCCACGCATGGTGCCAAACAGCATGGCCATGGATTCCAAAAGGCGTTCGGCAAGTTTGGATTTTTCCAAGAGCACGCCCATTAACACGAATAAGGGCACGGCAATGAGGGTTTCGTTACGAACAATACCGAATAAACGGTTTGGTAGGGCTTCGAGGAAGACGCCATCAAATGTCCCAAATAATGAACCAAACGCCGCAAAAATTAAGGCCGTACCGCCAAGAGAAAATGCCACTGGGTAGCCGAATAATAAGCAAACACAAACGCCTGCAAACAGCCATAAAGGTAAAAATTCAGCCATGGGTTAAGTCCTCTGAGCAGCGCGAGCGGCCGTAATAACGCCAAGATTTTTTAAAATATCGGCCATACCTTGAATGATGAGGCTAACCATCATTAAAGGAATCAGGGTTTTAAGCAGATAAACGAAAGGTAAGCCACCAGGCTCTTGGGAGGTTTCTAATACACGCCAAGAAGCACCAACATATTCTAGGCTTAAGTATGCGGTATACAGAGTAAAAGGTAACAGGAAGAAAACCCCGCCTATCAGGTTGACCCAAGCTTTTTTGGTTGCAGAGAAGTCGCGGTAAAACACATCCACTCGAACGTGTTCGTCTTCTTTGAAGGTATAGGCCGCACCCAACATAAAGACCAGAGCATGAAAATAGAGAACCGATTCTTGTAATGCAATGGAGCCAATACCAAAACCATAGCGGAGCAGAACAATGAGGCAGGTAAGTAGCATCATCATCAATGTGAGCCAAGCAACGCATCTCCCCGTGTATTGGGAAATGGCCTCAGCCAAGCAAATTAGTTTGTTAAACATTAAAATACCCACAGTTTTTAATCATTATTATCGGACGCTTCCCCCACAGGAAAAATCCGACCGATAGTCTATTGGATAACGTATCGCTTGGGAATATTACAGAAGGTTTGAAAGGCAAGTTAGACGGTATTTAAAGGGAATTAAGTGATTTTGATAGTAAATGCAGTGAGTGAGTATACAGAATACGCTAAAAAACAGACACGACTTGGTCGAGTCTATTTATTAAAGTACTACTTAGTTTGGTTTTTACGACAAAATAGTAAAATTTACTATCATTGAAACTCATGTTGAAGATTGGACTAGGGGCTCGGCAAGTTTTTTGCTTGAAAAATTCTATTAATTTGAACCCTTGCTGCCTTTAGTGATTTTCTTGTGCGCCATCGAGTTAAAGGTGCAATATAACCATAAATTGGAAAGATGGTTTTTTTCGGCGGCACTAAACCGTCGATGATAAACAGCTTGTTGTTAGATAAGACTAAATTCCTTAAGCCTGAATCAATAAAAGAAATGGCATTTTCAAATAAATATTGTTCAAGTTCAGAGAGTAATTCCTCAGTACTGTTTTTATCAGAGTCCTCTCTTCTTAAGTAATCTTCAAGAACGACTGTATTAGAACCTGCAATCAAGTCAAAGACCAACCCCTGGCCTAGAGTTGTTTTAACAAAACCATAGCATTTTGGTATATGTCTAAATGTTATACGTTTTTTATTTAAATGGCGGTAATACTTATATTCTCTATGGTTGATGTCATCTACCATGTGCTCTTTTAGTATTTTTATACACTTATCGCTTTCGTTTGGGTGCTGATAGCAATTTCTAGTTTTACCGCTGCCAATTTTTTTTGCGTTTTTTAAATCAATCATTGGTCTTACATCTTATCTTAAATCCGCTTAATTCGTATTAAGTGACTGAAAGGCTATGCCGTAATTTTTTGCTTACTTAAACCAAATATCATACCTATGATATTCCGTGTTCGAATCCGGCATCCTTATGCTTTTTATTTATAAAACCAGCTTCAATAACCGCTATTTTAACTCGCTCAAATAAAGGGAGCAATGTAAAGAAGCTGAAAACAGGCGTATTTAAAGTGGTGTGCCTAGTAAGTTGAAATAAAAAGTGCCGCCTTTCCAGGGCAAGAACGTGAATGTTTTTTAACCAATTCAGTGTCAGTTTAGTGAGTTGACTTACTGATAAGCCTAGATCAAGACTACGCAATTTTTAAGTGGCAAACTCTGGACATTGACGCTTTTTCTCAGCATTTCAAGAACATTCAAGACCCAAGACAAGCGGCTAAAATCACCTATTCTCTATTTGATGTTCTATTCTTATCCATTTGTAGTGTGGTTAGCGGAGCTTCTGGCTGGGAGGATATTGAAGATTTTGGAGAAGCACATCGCCTCTAGTTACAGGAAAAAGGGCTTTTTCCTCAAGGTGTGCTCACTCACGATACCATTGCTCGTATCATTTTCCGGCTCAACACCACTCAGTTTCGAGAATGCTTTATTAACTGGGCGAAGTCTGTCTCAAAATTGACCTCTGGAGAGATCATTGCCATTGATGGTAAAACACTCAGAGGTTCTTATAACCGAGAGGATCGCCAATCCGCCATCCACATGGTCAGTGCCTTCGCCACACTCAATGGTGTCGTCATGGGGCAAATAAAGACAGAAGAAAAATCGAGTGAAATCACGGCTATCCCAGCATTACTAAGGCTTTTGGATATAAAAGGCAGCCTTGTCTCTATTGATGTCATGGGATGTCAGAAAAACATTGCAAAGCAGATTGTGACACAAAAAGGTGATTATCTTTTAGTGGTAAAAGGCAACCAAGATGGCTTACACCGTGCGGTTAAACAAGCTTTACAGAGAGTATTTATCTTCCTGTTGATCCGAAACAGATACAAATTACCCGGGGGCATGGACGCTACGAAGCCAGAGAATATAAGGTATTACCTGCTACGGCTTTAGTAGGGGAATTTGAAGAATGGACAGGGGTGAAAACCATTGGTGTCGCCAATGGGTTATCGTCTTGAAAAGAAAGCCCAGCAATACTCTTTAGAATACCGCTATTACATCAGTTCTGCAGATTTAGATACGTCCCGATTTGCCGAAACAGTTCGAGGTTATTGAGGCATAGAAAATAGCTTACATTGGGTGCTTGATGTCTCGATGAATGAAGACAAATGTCCAATCTATAACGGAGAATCGGCCGAAACATTAGCCACGATGAGGCATTTTGCTTTAAACATGCTGCGAGCCGAAACGAGCAAAAAGGCCAGCATCCGGCGCAAACAAAAAATTGCCAGTATGGACATAGAGTATTTGGATAAGGTGCTAGCGGCAGGCTTAAAAGTCGTGGCAGAAGAGTAAATGAGATGGGCAGAGCTGATCGAAATATGTTCACGCTCTTACTCTGGTTACACTTCGCACTTCGGACTTGAATTCAGGCCCTAGAGGTGGCGTGAATAAGTCTACTAATCCTCAGTCTTTCAGAGAAAGCGTCAAACAAGGCGCAACTCTATATACTGGTGATATCACACTTCTTGATGTTCAGAAATTCTATGATGTATTTAAAATATTGCTTAATGTGTATGTGCAATAGAGACTAACCTATCTAGAGTTTATTTTTGAAATATTTCATTCTTTAACATTTTTGTCATATTCGCCTTTTATAGTGAACAACATCGAACGAGCTATGGGCAGTTGCTCATAAATATTTTGATTACAACCACTGAGGTTTATGTGATGAAAAAACTAGTTGCAGGTCTAGCAGTAACAGCAGCAATGGGCGTTTCTGTTAACGCTGTTGCCGATGTTGATGCAAATTTGATGTCTTACAGCAAAGCAAGTGGCGTTTCTGGTAATATTTCAAGTGTTGGCTCTGACACATTGGCTAACTTGATGACATTGTGGGCTGAGGATTACAAGCGTTTATACCCAAATGTTAACATCCAAATCCAAGCAGCTGGTTCTTCAACTGCGCCACCAGCATTGACAGAAGGTACGTCTAACTTCGGTCCAATGTCTCGTAAAATGAAAGACAAAGAAGTCGCAGCTTTCGAGAAAAAATACGGTTACAAGCCAACTGCAATTCCAGTTGCGATTGATGCTCTAGCGGTGTTCGTACACAAAGATAACCCAATCAAAGGTTTGTCTCTTCCTGAAGTAGATGCGATTTTCTCTTCTACTCGTAAAGGTGGTCACAAAGAAGACATCACTAACTGGGGTAAAGCTGGCCTAACGGGTGCTTGGGCGAACCGTGATATTCAAATCTTTGGTCGTAACTCAGTATCTGGTACTTACGGTTACTTCAAATCTAACGCTTTGTTCAAAGGCGACTACAAAAACTCTGTAAACGAGCAGCCTGGTTCGGCTTCTGTTGTGCAGTCTGTTTCAACGTCTCTTAACGGTATCGGTTACTCTGGTATCGGTTACAAAACCTCTTCAGTGCGTGCGCTTCCTTTAGCGAAGAAAGAAGGTGGTAACTACGTTGAAGCAACACCTGAGAATGCGGCAACGGGTAAATATCCATTGTCTCGCTTCCTATACGTTTACGTAAACAAAGCGCCTAACAAGCCACTTGCTCCTTTAGAGCGTGAGTTTGTGAAAATGGTACTTTCTAAAATGGGGCAAGAAGTGGTTGTAAAAGACGGCTACGTTCCACTACCAGCGAAAGTGGCCAACAAATACCTACAAACTTTGGGTATTAAATAAGTTGTTGCTATAACGAGCTTATGAAATGAGAATTAAAAGTAGGAGGGCTGAAACGCTCTCCTACTTTTCTCTGTTTCATAAGCTGTCACAAAAATGTCACACAAAAAGATGAATGCGGATGACTAAATCAACTGACCATCAGATGCCGGAGCTGGATTTTGATACACCAGCATTAAAGCGTCATCGTAAAATTCGCGCCCTGAAAGACCGTATGGCTGGAATGGGTATCGCAGTCGGAGGCAGCAGTGTCATTCTCGCTGTTCTTTTGATCTGCTTCTACTTACTTTATGAAGTTGCGCCTTTGTTCTCAAGCGCATCCATTGAACCAGAAGCGAACTATAGCTTACCTGCGGCAGATCAAGGTGAAAGCTTATATTTGACCACTGAAGAGCAAGCTGAAGTGGGGATGCGCGTTGCCAGTAATGGCAGCATAGTGTTCTTTTCCGTGGCTGATGGCAGTGTCATAAAAACGGTCAAAAACCCTAGAGCTGAGAAAATAACGGCTTTTGCGGTGGAATCTGATACCAGTCAATTGCTCGCCTTCGCTTACGAAGACGGTAAAGTCATCATTTCGAAACACGTTTATCGAATTACTTACCCTGATGGTAAACGTAAAATCACCCCGGCTGTTGAATACCCATATGGTAAAGATGCGATTGATGTCGCCGATTTTCCGATTCAACAGTTGTCTTTTAGAGACGGCGATGAAGGCTTTACTTTAGCGGCCATTGGTGAAAACCAGAGTGCGGTGACCAAGGTAACAAAAGACGTTAACTTCATTACAGAAGAAGTGGAACTGAGCGAACAGCGTGAGCTGCTTCCTTTTGTAGCAGATGTGACCAGCCTTCTGATCAGTGGTGATCAACGTTATCTTTATGTGGCAACTCACTCAGGTGAGCTGAGCGAATTTGATCTTCGTGATTTCAGTAACATTCGTCTAAAAGACAACATTGCCTTATTGAGTGGTGATGCCAAATTGGTGTCGATGAGCTACTTACTTGGTCAGTCATCTATCATGGTGGCGGATTCTACCGGTCGCGTGAGTCAGTGGTTTAATGTTCGTAACAACGACACGAATGAAGAAAAGCTGACTTTTATCCGCGACATTAAACAACCTGTTTCACTAGTGAATGTTGCCATGGAGCAACGTCGTAAAGGCTTTGCTACCTTAGACGATCGTGGTGTGGTCGCCATTTATAACGCCACTTCTACTCGTCAGGTAATCGACGAAAAGTTGAGTGATGCTACGGCGAAACTGATTAGTTTTGCGCCTCGAGCTAATGGTTTACTACTGGAAGACAGTAAAGGTTTGCATTTCTTCTATGTGGACAATGAGCATCCTGAAGTCTCTTGGTCTTCTATCTGGGGTAAAGTCTGGTATGAGGGTTATCAAGAGCCAACGTATACTTGGCAGTCTTCTGCGGCAAACAACGACTTCGAACCAAAGTACAGCCTGATGCCACTAGCCTTTGGCACATTAAAGGCAGCGTTCTATGCCATGTTAATGGCGGTGCCATTAGCCATCTGTGGTGCTATTTATACTGCTTATTTCATGGCGCCAGCTTTGCGTCGTAAAGTTAAGCCTGTGATCGAGCTGATGGAAGCGTTACCTACCGTTATCTTGGGCTTCTTAGCTGGGTTGTTCTTTGCCCCTTTCTTGGAAGAAAACCTAGCAGCGACCTTCAGTGTGTTGGTGGTCTTACCTTTGGGTATTCTGTTGTTTGCTTACCTTTGGTCTCGCTTGCCACAAAACATTCGTTGGTTGGTACCGGAAGGTTGGCAGCCATTGTTGTTGATTCCTGTCATAGTCTTCCTTGCTTGGGGCTGTTTGGCAGTAAGTCCTGCGATTGAGTTGAATTTCTTTGATGGCAATATTCGAGGGTGGATAACTAATGATCTTGGTATTACCTTTGATCAACGTAATGCCTTGGTGGTGGGTTTCGCAATGGGCTTTGCAGTCATTCCGACTATCTTCTCTATTACCGAAGATGCCATCTTCAGTGTGCCGAAAGCGTTAACCCAAGGGTCTTTAGCATTGGGTGCGACTTACTGGCAAACCATGGTTCGAGTGGTATTACCAACGGCTAGCCCAGGTATTTTCTCTGCCGTAATGATCGGTATGGGCCGTGCTGTTGGTGAGACGATGATTGTACTCATGGCAACGGGTAATACCCCAATTATGGACATGAATATCTTTGAAGGCATGCGTACTTTGGCTGCCAACTTGGCGGTAGAGGTACCGGAATCTGAGGTGGGTAGCTCACACTATCGTATCTTGTTCTTGGCGGCGTTTGTGCTCTTTATCTTCACTTTTGTGGTGAACACAGTCGCTGAAACCGTGCGTCAGCACCTACGCAAAAAATACGGGTCGCTATAATGAGTACTGATATGAAAATGAAGAAAAAGTCCGTATCTGAATGGGTTAAATCCGGTGATCCTTGGGTTTGGCTTAATGCGGGTGCGGTGGCCATTTCCGTTATTATGGTCATTGGCTTGTTATTATTGATCGCAGTGCGTGGTCTTGGTCACTTTTGGCCGGCTGATGTGGTGGAAGCACGTTACGAATTGCCTGGCACTCAAGCTTACAACATAGTCGCAGAACGTGTTGAAAGTGTTGAGGTACCTGCCGCTCAGTTGCGTGAAGCCGGGATTGATATTCCCGATCATCATAAACTTATGCAGCGTACCCTGATGAAAACAGGTAACCGTGATATTTACGGTTCTGATTTTCGCTGGGTGATCGATGAGTACCTAACGGATGTGAAGCGTCCAGAAATGCTGTTTACTGCTGAGCGTCATGAATGGGGTAACTTGTATGGCTATTTGCAGTCGGTGAAACAAGATGGTCAAGTCGTGTCTGAAACCAATGATACGACACCAACGGAGTCTGCATTAGCCACTTGGGCAGCGTTTGAAAGCAGCATTGATCGCGCGACAGATATTTTCGATGAAATTCATGAAATTGAAAAAGGCGACATAGGTAAAATTAACTACGGTCTTGAGCGCATTCGTTTAGAACAGCGTCGTTTGGAACTGAATGGAGAGCTTACACCTGCTGCTGTGGCCGATCTGGCTGTCGAACGCAGTCAATACGACGAAGAATACAAGCTGCTGCAACAGAGCTTGATTGACCTGTACGCGAAAATTAATCGCGACACCTTTGTTGTTCAAGCAATGGACGGAACCGTCCATGAGCTTCCCGTTGCAAAAATCGTTCGAGCTTACCGTGCCAATGCCATGAACTTTGGTCAGAAAATGGCGTTTTACTTTGCTAAGTTAGGTGAGTTCCTATCGGCGGAGCCACGTGAAGCCAATACGGAAGGTGGGGTTTTCCCTGCGATCTTTGGTACGGTAATGATGGTCTTGTTGATGACAGTATTGGTGACTCCATTTGGTGTTGTCGCGGCGGTTTACTTGCGTGAGTATGCGAAACAAGGTGTATTAACACGTATTATTCGAATCGCGGTAAACAACTTAGCTGGTGTACCATCGATTGTATATGGTGTCTTTGGTCTGGGCTTCTTTATCTACTTTTTAGGATCTGGTATTGACCAAGCCTTTTTCCCAGAAGCCTTGCCTTCGCCAACCTTCGGTACAGGTGGTTTGATGTGGGCATCCATCACTTTGGCCTTGCTGACCGTGCCTGTGGTGATCGTGGCGACGGAAGAAGGTTTGTCACGTATCCCTCGTAATGTGCGTGAAGGTAGCTTGGCTTTAGGTGCGACCAAAGCCGAAACCTTATGGCGAGTTATTTTGCCGATGGCCAGCCCAGCGATTATGACTGGGGTTATCTTGGCGGTTGCCCGTGCTGCGGGTGAAGTGGCGCCATTGATGTTGGTGGGGGTGGTGAAATTAGCACCGTCATTACCTTTAGATGGCAATTATCCATACATCCATTTGGATCAGAAATTTATGCACCTTGGTTTCCACATTTATGATGTTGGTTTCCAAAGTCCGAATGTAGAAGCGGCACGTCCATTAGTGTACGCAACAGCCCTATTGTTGGTCGTGGTGATTGCACTGTTGAATTTAGCAGCAGTGACCATTCGTAACCACCTACGTGAAAAATACAAATCGCTGGAAATGTAAGCGGCGGAGAAGAGATTATTATGAGCGACGTAAAAACACACTCAATTGACATTTCAGCGATGCAACGCAGCCAACAGGCTTTGCGTATTGAAGATGAATCCGTTTGCCTTTCGGTGAATGATTTACACCTTTTCTATGGTGAAAAGGAAGCTTTGAAAGGGATCGATATGATCATCCCTGAAAAGAAGGTGACCGCTTTTATCGGACCTTCAGGTTGTGGTAAATCCACCTTGTTGCGTTGTTTCAACCGCATGAATGATCTAGTAGACAGCTGCCGTATTACGGGGGAGATTAATCTACACGATCAAAACATTTATGCAAAAGGCACGGACGTTGCAGAACTGCGCCGTCGTGTTGGTATGGTATTCCAAAAGCCAAACCCATTCCCTAAAAGTATTTATGAGAATGTGGCCTACGGCCTGCGTATCCAAGGTATCAATAAAAAGCGTATTTTGGATGAAACGGTCGAATGGGCATTGCGCTCAGCGGCATTGTGGGACGAAGTAAAAGACCGTTTGCATGAAAGTGCACTGGGTATGTCTGGTGGTCAGCAACAACGTTTGGTTATCGCTCGAACAGTAGCAGTGAAACCTGAAGTTCTTTTGTTGGATGAACCCGCGTCAGCGTTGGACCCTATTTCAACCTTGAAAATCGAAGAGTTAATCCACGAATTGAAAAATGACTTCACCATCGCCATCGTAACCCACAATATGCAGCAAGCCGCGCGCGTATCGGATTACACTGCGTTTATGTACTTGGGTGATTTGATTGAGTTTGGTGATACCAATACGCTGTTTACTAACCCAAGTAAGCAACAAACGGAAGATTACATCACAGGACGCTACGGCTAGGTGGAGGATTTATCATGCAAGAATTAACAACAGATCATATTTCTCAGCAGTTTAATAATGAGCTTGAACAGCTTCGTCAGCACTTTTTAACCATGGGTGGCGTGGTAGAAAATCAGGTTCAAGATTCGATTCAAGCGCTTTTGGACGCTAATGGCTCTTTGGCGGAAGATGTGAAAGATAAAGATGCGACGGTGAATCAGTTAGACGGTTTGATTGATGAGGAGTGCACACGCATTCTGGCCAAGCGTCAACCAGCCGCATCGGACTTACGTATGATCTTATCGATCAGTAAAGCCGTTAGCGAACTGGAGCGTATGGGGGACGAAGCGAAAAAAATTGCCAACTTGACCCTCAATTTGATCAACGAAGGTGAGTCGCCACGAGGTTATGTGGAGATTAATCGTATTGGTCAAATGGTGTCTCGAATGATTCACGATGCACTAGATGCGTATGCTCGCCTTGATATCGATACCGCCATTAAAGTGGCGAAACAAGACCGTGCGGTTGACCAAGAATACAATACGGCATTGCGTTCTTTGGTGACTTACATGATGGAAGATCCGCGCAGTATTTCCCGTGTGATTAATGTCATTTGGGTACTCCGTTCTCTTGAGCGTATTGGCGACCATGCGCGTCATACCTGTCAGCATTTGATTTTCATGGTGAAAGGGGTGGATGTACGTCACGTACATGTGAACGATTTGGCAGGCGAAGTTAAAGACGCATAAGCCTTTAAGGCTCTGGTCTTCAGTTAAGGAGACCAGAGTCTATCTCCTCTATTGCATTTAGCTCTGCCACATCATTTGTTACCATCGGCTTTTCTTTTTGATTGGTTAGGCACAGATGTTTACTCCAGAGACTTCCTCAGAATCTTCAGAACACTATTATCAAAGTCTAAATGAGCAGTTAGCCGCTTTATTGACCGATGAGACCGATTTTATATGCAATGCTGCTCAGTTTTCGGCGTTTATCATGCAAACCCTCGATGATTTGAATTGGGCGGGTTTTTATTTTGCACGTGATAATGAATTGGTGCTCGGTCCTTATGTGGGTAAAGTGGCTTGTACTCGTATTCCTTTTGGTCGAGGAGTGTGCGGTAAAGCGGCGATGACGGCGACCACTCAACGCATTGCGAATGTGCATGAGTTTGAAGGTCACATTGCCTGTGATGCGGCGTCAGCGTCTGAACTGGTTGTGCCGATATTCGTCGGTGAGACTTTGTTGGGTGTGTTTGATATTGATAGCCCTAGTGTGGCGCGCTTTTCTGAGGTTGATCAGGTTGGCATTCAAGCTTTGCTGGCGACTTTTTTACAGGCCACAACCATTCAGTGGTCGATTTAGTTTTTAGCAAAGATAGCGGTTAGTGAAATGACCGTTAGTGAATGTTATCGTTGATGCTATTTGAGCATGGAAAAGTAGCCGGAAAGCGCCATTAGCGTCTCTTTATGAACATCTGACACACTCTTAATGGTCGTTTTGATCGGTGTTTCGTCTCCTTTTCCTGCGGATTTTTCAATGATCTCGCATTGTTGGGCAAATTGTTTGGCCGCCATGTTGAGACTGGCCGATTTTAGGGAGTGACTGACCTGCTTTAATGTCTCGAAATCTCGCTCTTCCCACGCTTTCAGTAATTGCTCTAATTTAAGGGTACTGTCTTGAACGTATTCAAGACGAATTTGATTAACGGTATTTTTTCCCAGTAATTCTGTTAGGGAGTCTAGATAGGCCTTGTCTATCATTTGCTGTCCTTATGTTTTGGTTGATCTAAAAATAAAGCCTTAATCAGTGGTGATAACTTCCTTTGTGTTAGAGGGAAAGAGAGCCTTTTAGGGGCTAAAGAGGCGTCTTTAAAGTCTAGTGAATGATAGCTCCATAGAGTAGTGCCTGTCTTAACACAATCTAAGAGACGTTCTTCTAAGTGACGGTCGAAACCTGAGAATTTTCCTACGAGAATGAGGTCGAATTGATCTAATGAACTATGCCCATCGTCTTCTTGGGCTAGGTTAACCTTAATGTTAAAGCTGGTTAGCTGTAGCTCAATGATTTTGGCTAAGTTCATGTCTTGCTCAAGAATCAGTGCCGTTTTTTGCGGTTGAGGCGATAGAGAGACAGGCTGTCTGTGTGTTGGAGAGTCTTGCTCTGCTGGCACATAAAATGGTAAGTCGACCCAGAACTCACAACCTTCATTCTCAACACAGGAAAAGTGCATTTCGCCCTTCATTAAATAGATGAGCTGATGACATAAGGCCAAATCTAAACCGACTGTATTAGCATCTGGGCTGTCTGCCTGGTTTGGTAGATTTGGGTTTACTCGTAGGCTTTGCTGCAGGTTGTTGGGCATTCCTAAGCCTGTGTCTCGTATGGCCAATTGCATGACTCGTGTCTCATAGGTGCCATCTGGTAAAAGGACGGTTGGTGCGGCTAAGGCCGAAGGCCGCAATTGAATACTGATACTGCCCGCAGGACAATGGGCAATCGCGTTTTGTAACAAGGCTAAGACAATTTCTTTGAAGCGGCCAAAGTCCAAATGCACAGAATCAGGCAAGGCTGGATCAATGTATAACGCACAGGCTACATTTTTGCGGGACATTTGCGCTTCTGTTAGCTGAACAAAGGCTTCCATTTGTGTTTTTAAATCATCTGTTGAAGATTGCAGACAGAGTTTTTGCGCCTCTAAGAGTGATAGGTCGGAGAGCATTTCGATGGTATGTAATAATTGTTGACCAGACTCTTCAATGTGTTTGATTAAGGCGTCAGGAACGCTGTACGATGGCTGGTTAAGTGTTTTTGCTGTGCCCAATATAGCGTTGATAGGGGGGCGAACTTGCTGGTTAATGAAGCCTAATAAATCTGCTTTGTCACTGCGGGAGTTTTGCATATCGGCTTTGAGCTGCTTATTACGTTCATGCGCAAACTTTAATTGAGAAAAGCTTTTGGCCATAAAAAAACATAAGCAGAGCAAGCAGAGTAACAAAGCGATGGACAGTAGCTGAATGTAATGAAGTTTGGACTGTAGGGTTTGATGTTGGTTGTTGATGAAAGCATTACTGCCATTGTTTACCAAGCCGACAAATTCATTCAATTGAGGATCCAGTTTTTGTATGCGGTCAATGAGGCTGGGTAAGTAACTTAAATCCCCTTCTTCTAGCTTGCTGATATGATAGCTAAGCAGTTCTAGTTCGCCGTTCATGATGTTTAATAAGCGTGTTGTGCGACCACCTTCAAACTCTCGTACCAAAGAGCCAACTTCCCCATCCCTTAATAAGTCAATGCGGCTCATAAGCAAATCGTATTCAAAATAAGCCTGGCCATTGAGCGGTAGGTCTGGTGCTTTTAACAACACCAGATAATTAAGCAGGCGATAGGTCTGTACTTGTAACTGTAGGGCATTCCAAAGAGCGCTTTCGAATACTCGACGGCTATTTTGTTTGGCGCTGTCGCTGGTGTAAGTAATGATGCCGAACAGTGCGATGGTGATGATGATAATCAGCACAATAAAGCCGTACATCATCCATTGTTTGAATCGTGATAACCAGTTATGTCCTTTTAACATTGGCAAGTATCCTTACTCCGCCAACGGGGCGATTTTGATGTGTTGGATTTGCCAAATAGAGCGGCCATAGTAGACTTCTGACTTTAAATTCGGATTATGGTCAAATGGGTAAATCACCATAATAGGGCCAAGATTACGCACACTCATTGGTACTCCGTCACGATGGGTCGCAAAGATAGCACCGTTGATTTTAAAGTCCTCAACCGGCACCTTGGTCATGTATTTATTGAGCGCCGTGACCTCTAACATGGTGCCTTTTGCTTTGAGTGTTTCCAGTAAGTCAGCGGCTGAAAATCCTCGATAAGAATGGGCGCCTTTTGTCCAAGGATTTTTCGTGGTGACAGAGTATTGAGGTAAGGCGGTTAACATAGGGAGATCGAAATTAGCCGCTTGGTTGGCATTGGTGTTTTCGAAATCACCTTCGACTGTCAGTATGATTCTTTGCTTAGGTTGCTCTAGAGCTAAGCTTGGTAAGGAAATAAGGCCAACGAAAATCAGAAGTATGGAGATGACTGAGTTCATATTTCGCCTCTTACGAACAGATGAAAAGTGACATTAAGGAAAAATTATTGACACAATGATCAACTTATCAAGAATGCCGTTTAAAAGCCAGTTTGCGTCATGTCTTTTAAGGGCTGGGGGACTTGGCTACCTATCTGGCAGCCAGTCTTGAATAGCTTTAAACTAACTCTAGCAGTCTAGAGCAGGCTGCTTGATGTGAACGATCGTTGGCAATGAGGCTAAGTGGTGGTTTGTGTTCCGCACAGTGTTCATTGGCATGAGGACAACGAGTTCGGAAGACACAGCCAGACGGCGGACTGATCGGGGAGGGTAAATCTCCAGCTAGAAGCTGAATGTTTTTGTTGCGTTCTATTTTTGGGTCTGGAACCGGTACGGCCGATAATAGCGCCTTGGTGTATGGATGCTGAGGGTTATCGTATAACGAGGATTTGTCTGCTAACTCAACGGCATTGCCGAGGTACATCACCAAGACTCGATCCGAAATGTGCTTCACCACACTCAAATCATGGGCAATAAACACCAGCGACAGCCCCATCTCTTTTTGCAGTTCTTTTAATAGGTTAACCACTTGTGCTTGAATGGACACATCCAGTGCCGAAACCGGTTCGTCGCAGACCACTAACTTAGGTTTCAAAATGAGTGCTCGAGCAATACCAATACGCTGACATTGGCCACCAGAAAATTCATGGGGATAACGATTAATAACGTTTGGTAGCAAGCCAACACGGGCCATCATTTGACGAACTTGCTCCTTGACCTGTTGTTTTGATAAATGTGGTTGGAAGGTATGCAAAGGTTCGGCAATGATGTCCCCAACAGTCATTCGTGGATCCAGTGAGGCCAATGGATCTTGAAAGATCATCTGCAGTTCTTGGCGCTTAGCTCGCATTTGCTTCTTGTCTAGCTCGGTTAAATTCTCACCTAACCACACCACATCCCCTTGAGTAATGGGCACAAGACGAAGCAAAGCGCGCGCTAAGGTGGATTTACCACAGCCGGATTCTCCCACCACTCCTAAGGTTTCCCCGGGGTATATCGATAGATTTACCCCATCCACGGCCTTCAATGCTTTGGCCTTGGTCCAGGGCCAAGCATTATCCGCTTTAATATTAAAATGGACTTTTAAATCGCTGACTTCCATTAAAGGGGTTTTGCGGGTTTGTACGTTCATGATGCCACTCCCCAATCGGCAGATTTATGACAGGCCCTTAATTTTCCAACTTGATACTCTTCCAACGTCGGCACTTCTTTCACACAACGTTCTTCTGCAAATTCACAGCGCGAATGGAATGGGCAACCAGAAGGTAAGTTAAGCAGGTTGGGTGGGTTACCAGGAATGGTCGTCAGTATGTCGCCTTCACTGTCCAATCGTGGAATGGCTTGCAATAAGCCTCTGGTATAAGGGTGAGTCGGTTGATAAAAGACATCTTCCGTTGAGCCATATTCCATGGTTTGACCTGCGTACATCACTAACACCTTGTCGCATAATCCTGCCACCACACCCAGATCGTGTGTGATCATGACAATGGCGGTGTTGAAGTCATTTTTCAGTTCATTCAACAAGGTCAAAATCTGTGCTTGTACGGTCACATCCAGTGCCGTTGTTGGCTCGTCAGCAATCAATAATTTTGGCTGACAGAGTAACGCCATGGCAATCATCACACGTTGGCGCATACCACCAGAAAATTCGTGTGGGTACATATTCATACGTTTGCGTGCTTCCGGCATTTTAACTGCATCGAGCATTTTAACCGCTTCTTCAAAGGCGTCTGTCTTGATCATTCCTTTATGCAGCATTAAGACTTCAATCAGCTGCTTACCCACTTTCATATAAGGGTTAAGCGAGGTCATTGGGTCCTGGAAGATCATGGCGATTTCTTTTGAACGAATGCGATTCATCTGTTTGTCGGATAAGCTCAGGATGTCTTGCCCTTTAAAACGCGCTTGCCCCTCGATAATACCGTTTTTGGCCAGTAGCCCCATTAAGGCAAAGGCGGTTTGGCTTTTTCCTGAGCCGGATTCACCAACAATGCCCAGGGTTTCTCCTTGTCCAAGGGTGAAATTTAAATTATTGACCGCGGTAACGAAGCCATCTGGGGTGCGGAAATTTACCCGTAAGTTATCCACTTCTAGCAAATTCATAAGGCCTCCTTAGCGGTCTTTAGGATCAAGCGCGTCTCGTAAGCCGTCGCCGAGGAAGTTAAAACAGAATAGGGTGACCACTAAGAAACCCAGTGGCCAAGCTAGTTGCCAAACCGCGATTTCCATATTCTGCGCGCCTTCTGAAATCAACGCCCCCCAACTGGTCATAGGCTCTTGTACGCCCAAACCAAGGAAGCTGATGAAAGACTCAAGCAGAATCATATTCGGCACCAGCAAGGTGGCGTAAACCACAACAATGCCCAGTACATTTGGCACTATGTGTCGCAAAATGATTTTTGGGGTGGAGACACCGCAGGCATAAGCCGCTTCAATGTACTCTTTGTTTTTCAGACTTAGGGTTTGCCCGCGTACGATCCTCGCCATGTCGAGCCAGGAAATCGCACCAATGGCGACAAAGATGAGAAATATATGTCGGCCAAATAAGGTCATCAAGATGATGACGAAAAACATGAAAGGGAACGAATTTAAAATTTCCAGAAAGCGCATCATCACGCTGTCGACTCGTCCACCAATATAGCCAGACGCGGCACCATAAAGTGTACCAATGACAATGGCGACGGCACTGCCCATGATGCCGACAAGTAAGGAAATTTGCCCACCTTGTAAAGTTCGCACAAAAATGTCGCGGCCTAAGGTGTCTGTACCAAAGTAATGGCCGTTTTCAATGTTCGGACGGCCAAGGACTGAAATGTCGGATAAGGCTTCCCAATCAATGTCATCGTAATTCCATTGACTGAATAACGGGCCAAGTAATGCGATGGAGGTAATCAGAATTAATAAGATCAAGCTGGTGACTGCGGCGTGATTAGAAAAAAAACGGCGACGTGCGTCTTGCCATAAACTTCGACCTTCAATTTCCGTGACTTGTTCGGCGAACTGCTCAACGACCTGGATTTTATCTTGTGTAGTGATCATATTCGGGTGGCCTTAATAACGAATTTTAGGGTCAATAACAGCGTATAAAATATCAACAACCGCGTTGAACAATATGGTCAATGTGCCCACTAAAATGGTGACGCCCATGACCATGGAATAGTCGCGATTAAGAGCGCCATTAATGAAATGTTGACCGATGCCGCCGGTCCCAAAGTACACATCCACAATCACCGAGCCGGTGACAATCCCGACGAAAGCAGGGCCCAAATAGGAGATAACGGGAAGCATGGTAGGGCGTAGGGCGTGTTGAAAGATGATGCGATGCTTTGGCAAGCCTTTAGCGTGTGCTGTGCGAATGAAATTTGAATGCATGGTCTCAATCATGCTGCCACGTGTAATACGGGCGATCTGCGCGATATAACTAGTCGACATGGCGATTACTGGCATGATCAAGTAAGGCCATGCGCCACCATTCCAACCACCAGGCGGTAGCCAGTGGTTATAAATGGAAAAAAATAGGATACAAAGTGGAGCCAATACAAAATTTGGCAACACAATACCTAGATTAGCGAAGGCCATCACAGAGTAATCTATCCAAGAATTCTGCCTTAGGGCCGCAATAATGCCGCAACCTACGCCAAGTATCAGAGCAACAAGAAACGACCAGATGCCTATTTCGGCAGAAACCGGAAAGCTCTGGGCAATCAGTTCATTAATGGTGAAGTCTTTATAACGAAATGAGGGACCTAAATCCCCTTGTAATAAACCGCCTAGGTAATAGAAGTACTGATTAATAACAGGCTCATCCAAATGGTATTTGGCATTGATGTTTGCTAACACCTCAGCAGGTAGAGCGCGTTCACTTGAAAAAGGGCTGCCGGGAGCGGCATGCATCAGAAAGAAGGATATCGTGATCAATACCAACAAGGTGGGAATCGCTTCTAAAATGCGCTTTGAGATAAATGTAAACATAGTTATTACCGGATTATTAGACTCGTCAATAGAAGGCTAATATTTGCAACCTGTAGAGGGTTCAAAAGATACCCAACGACGTTAGCCGTTGGGTATGGTTTTCAACAGACGCTTGTTATTAAACGAGAGTCTTAGTGCTTGATGATGTACATGTCGCGAACGTACACGTTATCTTCTGGGTTAGGCATGTAGCCGCCTAAATAGCTTTTCACTAGGCGCTTCTCGGTATACTGATAAATGGGGGCGACTGCCATGTCTTGCTCAATGGCAATCTCTTCTGCCTTGTTATAGTTTTCAGCAGGGTTCTGCATGGTGCGAGCATCGTGTAGCAGCTTATCGTAGTTGGCGTTGCTGTACTTACCGTCGTTATTTCCGTGAGTGGTTGTTAGTAGATCAAGCATAGTGGAGGCTTCGTTGTAATCCCCAATCCAACCGGCACGAGCAACGTCAAATTGCTGATGTTTTTTGGTTTCCAAGTAGGTTTTCCATTCTTGGTTTTCCAACGTCACTTGTACTCCTAAGGTTTTTTTCCACATGGAAGCAATCGCAATGGCGATCTTCTTATGGTTCTCGTTGGTGTTGTACAGAAGCTTGAAGGACAGTGGGTTGCTCTTATCGAAGCCGGCTTCTTCTAGTAAGGCTTGCGCTTTTTGATTACGCTGCTTCTGAGTCCAAGTCGCGTAATCCGGTGTCTCTGGGTTAAAGTCATTGACCACTTCTGGGGTGAATGAATACGCAGGGATTTCACCAACGCCTGTGACGTATTTGGTAATCACATCGCGATCAATGGCATAAGATAAGGCTTTACGGACACGGACATCGTTGTAAGGCGCTTTGGTGGTATTAAATTGGTAGTAATAGGTGCCCAATTTAGGTGTGACCACGACTTCGTCAGGAATGTCTCGGAGAAGTTGTTTGTAATGATCGTTGGGTAATTCGTAGCTCAAATCCATCTGACCCGCTTGGAAACGTTTTAGCTCCGCATTAGGGGATTCAATTGGCAAATAAGTAACTTTGTTGATGACGGTTTTCGCATCGTTCCAATAGTGTTGGTTACGAGTAAAGACCATCTTCTCGTTGACAATCCACTCGTCCATTTTATAGGCACCGTTTGAGACCATGTGTTCAGGTTTCGTCCAATCATCGCCCCACTTTTCGACCACTTTTTTCGGCACAGGAAACATGTTTTGGTGTGAGGTCATCTTCACAAAGTAAGGCACTGGACGCTCTAATGTGACTTGGAAAGTATAATCATCAAGCGCTTTGACACCTAAAGTCGATGGCTCGGCTTCGCCAGCGATGATTTTGGAGGCGTTTACAATGGATGGAATTTCCATGAACCAGGCATAAGGAGAGGCCGTTGCAGGATCAACAGAGCGAGTGAAGGCAAATACAAAGTCTTCTGCGGTAACGGGTTCGCCGTTAGACCATTTTGCGTCTTTACGAAGGTGGAATGTGTATTGAGTGTTGTCCGCGTTAACATCGTAACTTGTTGCGACACCTGGGATTTGATTGCCGTCGCCGTCTTGATTATACAAACCTTCAAATAGGTCTTTAGAACGAATAGAGCCTGGTGTGCCTTCAATTTTTTGCGGATCAAGCGTGGCTGGCTCTGAGCCACCACCACGAACTAATTCTTGTTTGTCGGCTAAGACAACACCTGCAGGTACATCTGCGGCTTGCACTTGCAGTGTGCTAATAGACGCGACCAGTACGGCACTGGCGATGAGTGTTTTTGAGATAGTCATATCGTTCCCTTTGTTGGTTAGCTGTTAGATGTGCTCTGTTATTGTGAGGCGTTTGAATTGCACCATTCAGATTCGCCCTTAAGCTTCCATAGTTCATTAATTAACAAAAGGTCACAATCGAAATTCCGTATTGCCTTATACGTCTAGTAAATGTGGAGACGTGAAGGGGCTCGTGATATTCTCAAACAGGTTTGATAGGAAAGATTGATAGGGTTGAATTTATTTTGATTACACAACCATTTAAAGCGGCTGGGGCTTTTTTGAAGGCCTTACCGTTAATTGCGTCAAAAGAATTAAGACTGTTTATTTTAGCGCCACTACTGGCAAACTTTTTGTTGATTGCGCTGATCTACATGGTGGCGTTTAGCTATTTTCAAGACATATTAAATTGGGCGATGGGTTTTTTACCGGATTGGCTGTCGTTTATCAGCTGGCTCTTGGATTTGATTTTTGGGGCGGTCATCGCGGTCTTATTGTTTTACAGCTTTTCAATAGGAGTCAATATATTAGCGGCTCCTTTTATGGCGTTTCTAGCGGAAAAAGTAGAAGAAAAGACCACTGGAAAAGTGTTTGATGAACGTCTGACTGCCAGTGTAATTTTGGCGGTGATTGGCCGTAGCTTGCAACGAGAGATGCAGAAGGTACTGTACTTTGTTCCGCGTTTCTTACTACTGCTAGTACTTTCTTTTATCCCTTTAGTGAATGTCATTGCGCCGGTTCTGCTGTTATTGTTTTCTGCTTGGATGCTTGCCCTACAATATATGGACTATGCTTTTGATAATAATAAGGTGTCGTTTTACGAGATGCGAATGGCCCTTAGAACTCAGCCACTGTTGTGTTGGACGTTTGGTGGCATAGTAATGGTGTCTTTGACCATTCCACTGTTTAATTTGTTTGTGATGCCAATAGCTGTAGTGGCAGCGACTTTATTATGGGTATCCATCTTTAGGGTAGAGAATGGAGATTTCTCTGCGTTGTTAAACTCTCATAATGGAATGAAATAATGTCGCTTAAAATATTGGTCGTGGACGATGCTTCGTTCACACGAGATTTGATTCGCCGAACCTTACGTAAGCAGTTTCCTGCCGTAGAGATTGAAGACGCTGTCAATGGCCGTAAAGCTCAGCAGTTAATGAATAAAACCCAGTTTGATATGGTGTTATGTGACTGGGAAATGCCTGAGATGACGGGCGTTGAATTGTTAAAGTGGTGCCGCGAACAACCTAAGTATCAAAAAGACGATGTGCCTTTTGTGATGATTACCAGCCGAGGCGACAAAGATCATGTAGTGGAGGCGGTACAAGCGGGCGTCACAGATTATTTGGGCAAGCCCTTTTCAGGTGAACAGCTGGTCAACAAGGTGTTAGGAGCGGCGAAAAAGCATAAGTTGGCTGGGAAGCTGACGGCACAAAAACCTAGGGCGGCGAGTGGTTCACCACAGGGTATCGCGGCCGCTTCCATTGATGTATTGATGGGTGGAGGAAGCGGTGCGACCAAAGCGGCGAAAACGCCTAAAATCGTGAACCCAAGTGAAGCAGAAGTTAGCGTTAAAGATGTTAAAATTCCAACCTTAGTTCGCTTTGAAAATAAGCAGTTTCGTTGCATGGTGATTCAATTCAGTAAGCAAGAAGCGTCTATGCTGATTAAGAGTGATGACGTGGTGCCTCAAGTATTAGGGCAAGCAGTACTGGATTTAGAACACAAATCCACCATTAATCGCCTAAATTACTACGTACAATCTGTGGCCACGACAGAAAAGAAGCATGACTCAACTTTCTTAACCGTTGGTTTGCGCTTAATAGATCAAGATGCAGAAAAAGAAACTTTCATTAAGAGTTTGTTTGACGCTTTATAAGTCTCGACATTGAAAACTCATACAGTGAGCAAGAAGGCGCTACAGGTGACGGTAGCGCCTTTTTTTATTCACTTAGGGTGCTGGTGGTTTGGGTGACGGTATCTTTGCGTACACGGCTAGCAGGGAAGTGACAGGAGAAGGTACTGCCAGTGCCAGGCAAGCTGCGGATTTGTAGTTTGGCTTCATGATGTAAGAGAACGTGTTTCACGATGGCAAGCCCTAAGCCAGTGCCACCCGTTTTTGAGCCACGTCCCTTATCAACTCGGAAAAAGCGCTCTGTGAGCCGCGGGATGTGTCGAGGGTCAATTCCTAACCCTTGGTCTTTTACTGAAAAAATGCCATTCAACTCACTGGATTCCCATTTAATATTGATCTCGCCACCGTCAGGTGAGTATTTGACAGCATTGACAATTAAGTTGGAAAAAGCACTGTAGAGTTCTTTATAAGAGCCATAAATTCGAGCGTCTTCAGAGATCTGAGTAACCAACTTGTGTTGATCCGTCATGATGGCCGTGGTGGTTTTTAGAATCGCCTCTACGATGTCTGATACGCGATACCATTGATTCTCTTCACGTTTGTCATCGCTCTCAAGACGAGATAGCAACAATAAGTCTTCAATCAGTTGTTCCATCCGAACAGACTGCTCTGCCATGTTTACGATGCCTTTTTGCATGCTTTTGGGCAGGTTGTCTTTAAACATATCTAAGGTTTCAACATAGCCTTTAATGACGGTTAGAGGGGTTTTTAACTCATGAGAAGCATTGGCGACAAAGTCTTTGCGCATCTGCTCTAACAGGTGTAATCGCGTCACATCACGAACGAAAATAAGATGATCGTTTTTATCGTATAAGGTGGTTTGAACTTCTAGGTAGACACCGTCTTTTGCTGGAGACTTAATGACCAGAGGTTCGCCAAAACGCTTTTGCGAAAAATAGCGGAAGAATTCTGGGCTGCGCACAATGTTGGTTATCACTTGTCCACGGTCAACGGGTCGCATTAAGCCTAAGAAATGAGCTGCTGAATTGTTCCACCATTCGAGGTTGCCTTGGTTGTCCGCCATAATCACACCTTCTTTGAGTGCGCTGGTGGAGCTTTCAATCCGCGTTAAGGCTTGTCGCATACGACGTTTGGATTTTCGCTGTTTCTTTTGCAAGCGATATACTGCGTCAAACACTTCTCCCCAAATACCACTCGACTCTGGCGGAGCGGCACGTCCTGAATGACGTAGCCAGTTATGGAATTGATACAGCTGGTATAGCTGCCAGTATAAGGTTCCTAGGGTATACAGCAGTAGAACAGCCAAAAAATGGCCAAGGATATAGCCAATTACGGCACAGGCGATAAAACCTGTTAACCAAGAAAGAATGGTGTTCCGCCAAATGGTTTTCATACCGACCTTTTTGCTGAAAAACGGTAACCTGTGCCTCGCACGGTTTGAATCAAGAAATCATGACTGTCACCAATGGCTTTACGTAAACGACGAATATGCACATCAACGGTACGCTCTTCGACATAGACGTTGCCTCCCCAAACTTGATCCAATAGCTGTGCTCTTGAATAGGCTCGTTCTTGGTGAGTCATTAAAAATTTGAGTAAACGATATTCTGTTGGCCCCATGTCCAGAGGACGAGCGCCAATAGTGACACGTTGACTAATCGGATCTAGGGTAAGGCCTTCGACTTCGATGGGTTCATCAATGCCCTGTGGCGTTGCTCGGCGTAGTACGGCTTTGAGACGCGCCACTAATTCACGTGGTGAAAAAGGCTTGGTGATGTAATCATCCGCCCCGACTTCTAAACCTTGAATTTTATTGTCTTCTTCACTTTTGGCCGTCAGCATGATGACTGGAATTTCGGCCGTGGTACTGTCTTTTTTGATGCGGCGAGTTAACTCGATACCGCTGCCACCAGGCATCATCCAGTCGACCAAAATTAAATCTGGTCGATGGTCCACGATAATTTCGTGAGCTTGCTGAATATTTTCGGCTTCCATGTATTCATAGCCAGCCATCTCTAAAGCAATGGCAATCATCTCGCGAATAGAAGATTCATCATCAATAATTAAAACTTTTTTACCGGTCACAGGATCTACCCTCATCTCAGGAACGGTTTTATTAAAGCGAGCAATTATGACAATTTAGTTAAACTGTCATAACTTTGCCACATATTAAGTAAAATAGCTGATAACCAAACCGATAAAGACACAGCATCCAATGCGGTTGTTCTCTAGAAAAGAGCGAAAACAAGCTTGCCTATCTCTGTCTTTTGCTTGTTGATATTGCTTATAAAACAACCAGATGCAAATCAACAAAGCCAGAAAATAAGGCCAACCCAGTGTGGCGAAGAAGCCGATCCATGTCAAAAGGGATAAGGTTAAAGCTTGTAAACACACAATGACCAATAGATCGTACTGGCCGAAGAGTATTGCAGTCGATTTGATGCCGACTTTTAAATCGTCTGGTCGGTCGGTCATCGCGTAGTAAGTGTCATAAGCGATCGTCCAGAAGCAATTAGCCAGAAACAGCATCCACAGAATAGGGTCGTTTAAACTGCCTCCTTGTGCGCTGTAAGCCATAGGAATGGCCCAAGAGAAGGCCAAACCAAGAAAAAGCTGAGGCAGATGGGTATAACGCTTCATAAATGGGTACAGAGCAGCCAAACCAAGACCGACAAAGGACAGTAATATGGTTTGCAAATCAGTTAATAGCACCAAACAGAAACTGAGTAAGGATAAGCCTGTAAACAGAGCAAGGGCTTCTTTTTCAGACACTCGTCCAGAGGGGAGAGGACGGTTCTTCGTTCGATCAACATGGCCATCTACCTTTCGATCCGCATAGTCATTGATCACGCAACCTGCCGATCGCATGCTAAATACCCCTAAGACGAAAATCACTAACAAAGACCAGTCTGGTCGCCCATCGGCGGCTAGCCAAAGCGCCCATAAAGTGGGCCACATTAAGAGTAATGAGCCGATTGGGCGATTAAAACGGGTGAGTTCTGCGTAATCTTTTAGCTTGTTCATAGCAATCCAAAGGGCGATTTGAAATGAGAGATTGTGTCAAATATGGCTTCATTTACCAAGATACCAACACCATATTGATGAAATACCGAGCGTCTTGCCCAAACACTATGGGGTTGATCTGGAAACATCGCCGCAGGTAATTCCGTAATTTCAATCGGGCTACGGGAGAGGGTGCGATGTTGGAAAAGATAACCGCCTAATGGCTTGTCTTTTAAATGAGGAACTTGACGCCAGTGACCAAGTAACGAGCGAGCAGGAATAATTGAGCGAGCATAGATCACGGTTTGACCATCCAGTTTTAACAGGACAGTGCGGATGCGGACGGCTTCTCTTGGCTTTAATTTGAGCTTACGCCTTTCTCGCAGACTGGCCGTGCCCCATTTATCTTCAATCACGTCGACACTGAGTTTGCCAATGCGCTGTAATTTACTGGTTAATGATTTATCTGTGGTTAACCAAGGCCATAAATAGCTGGGTATTTTGGTTTTACTAACACAATGAGCAGGTTGCCAACGGTAGTCAAATTGTTTGGTGGCAAGTGAATTAAGGCGAGTCATACAATGTTAGGCATTCATTTTATCGATAAGAGAAACCATCTTATGTAGCTCATGAGAAGACTGATATACCTCTTTTCGGCACGTTTCTGCTTGCTCTACGTCTAAGCCCACTTCGACCAACACCGATGGATCTATATCCAAATCATTGCGCAGTTGATGAGAAACATAGAGAAGTTTGGCTAATGTAGCGTGTTCACCATAATAGTGTGGCTTTTTGCTGTAGCGAATGGCTGTCCAAATGTTGTCTGGTAAACTCCAGTAACGTAACAGCCAAGACCCTAGCTGTTCCTTGGTAAAGTGCAGGATTTGCATTTCGACTAATTCACTGGGTAAGTGTGCATTGGCTTCATAATATCGGGATAAAATCGAAAAGTGCGGTGGTAAAATACTACTGATGGCCAAATAACCGAAGTTTTGCAAAAGACCGGCAAGATAAGCGTGACCCAGTTTAGGACGTTTTTCGTTGGGCATGGCTTTTACTAAGGCTTCCATTAAGACGGCATTGGAAACCGAATCCAACCAAAAATTTTCATAATGTCTTGGACCATTATCAGGCGCGTGGAAGGCATTGCCCATCGATAAGCCCAGCGCCAGATTCATCACCATATCAAACCCCAGCACCCGAATGATGGCATCTTCGACTGACTCAATTGTCCCAGGGGCACCATAGTAAGGGGACGACGCCCAACTGATGACCTGTGCTGCTAAGCTTGGGTCCAGTGCGATGACCTCACACAATTCATCCGTGCCAGCGGTTTGGTCTGCGGACAAGCGGATAATACGGTGAGAAGAAGCCGGTAGTGGTGGAATCTCTAAGGTTTCTTCGAGGCGCTGTTTAAGACGAATCGACTGAAAACGGCCAAGCGCTTCTAGTATCTGCTCTTCATCATTCTCATGATTATCCGCCGGACGTTTGATGTTATCGATATCGAGTGAAATGTCTTCAAAGCGATTCAAAGGGCCGCTAAACATGGTTTTCAATTCATCGGAGCGGATTTCATGATACGGACCGTCGGACTTTAATCGTATCAGTACTTTTGGCTCGGCTAATAAGCTGGATTCAATAATGCTCGACACACTGTTGGGTTTGATCAGTGGGTCGCCCTCACTGTTGAAGTTAGTGATGGGTTCAAAACGTCGTTTAGTGATGCGAGAAACAGCGGCAATGTCTAACATATGTTGTTCAGGAAAAATCACCTGTAAACGGCCTGTATGGTCTGCTAGATGTACCACTCGCAGTCGCTTGCTGGGCTGTTGATCGGCTGAGATTTCCATATATTTTCTCTGTTAGAACAAGGATTAATTAAACTAAAAAAGCCCCTATGATAGGGGCTTTTGCAAATATAACAGATTTTAAAGATAAATATCGAATCAGTGATTCAAAATTTGGCTTAAGAAGTTTTGCGTGCGGTCATGCTGTGGATTATCGAAGAACTCGTGAGGCCCATTGGCTTCAACGATTTCGCCGGCGTCCATGAAGACCACTCGGTCAGCAACGGTTTTTGCGAAGCCCATTTCATGAGTCACACAAACCATGGTCATGCCTTCTTCTGCTAATTGAACCATAACGTCCAATACTTCTTTGATCATTTCTGGGTCAAGTGCCGAAGTCGGTTCATCAAACAGCATGATGCGTGGCTGCATACACAAACCACGAGCAATCGCTACACGCTGTTGTTGCCCACCAGAAAGTTGGCCTGGGTACTTCAAGGCTTGGTTCGCGATTTTGACGCGTTCCAAGTAGTGCATCGCCATTTCTTCGGCTTGTTTCTTTGGCATTTTACGAACCCAGATTGGTGCTAAGGTTAGGTTCTCTAAAATGGTCAAATGTGGGAACAAGTTGAAGTGCTGGAACACCATACCAACGTCTTTGCGGATCGCTTCGATGTTTTTCAAGTTGTCATTCATTTCAACGCCATCGACGAGAATTGTACCTTTCTGGTGCTCTTCTAGGCGGTTAATACAGCGTGTCATCGTAGACTTACCGGAACCGGAAGGTCCACAAACAACGATTCGTTCACCCTTCTTAATACTAAAGTTGATGTTTTTAAGTACGTGGAAATCACCGTACCATTTATTGACATCATTAAACTCGATAATTGCTTCTTCGCCCTGCGCTAGTTGGGCACGAGCCATATTGGTATTTGTCATTATATAGACCTCAAATTCTTAACTAATTTCGCTTGTGCCCAGTTTCTAATTTACGCTCGATTCTCATACTGTAGCGAGACATGCCAAAACAGGCCGCCCAATAAATAAAACCGGCAAAGGCATATCCTTCAATGGTCATTCCGAGCCAGTTAGCATCATGAGTTGCGGCTTGAATACGACCAAGTAGATCA
Source organism: Marinomonas posidonica (assembly GCF_043643765.1). Classification (GTDB taxonomy): domain Bacteria; phylum Pseudomonadota; class Gammaproteobacteria; order Pseudomonadales; family Marinomonadaceae; genus Marinomonas; species Marinomonas posidonica_A. Next base: position 230,050 of record NZ_JBHZSP010000004.1, read on the forward strand.
AACATCCCCACAATGTAAACCAGAGTGGTGTCTTTAAATAAACCAATGAATGTGTTTACGATCCCTGGAATGACTAATTTTAATGCCTGCGGCAAAATGACTAAGATCATCGACTGCCAGTAGGTTAATCCCATCGCATCAGAGGCTTCATATTGACCTTTCGGGATAGCTTGTAAGCCACCACGAATGACCTCGGCCATATAGGCAGCAGAGAACAAAGTAATACCGATCAGAACTCGTAATAACTTGTTGAAGTTCATACCTTCAGGTAAGAACAAAGGAATCATTACGGATGCCATGAACAAGATGGTGATCAGTGGTACCGCTCGAATCGTTTCAATGAAGACGATACAAACGGACTTTGCTATTGGCATGTTAGATTGACGACCAAGCGCCAACAAAACCCCAAGAGGGAAGGACGCCACAATACCGACAACCCCTAACAGAGTGGTCAAGAATAAGCCGCCCCACAAAGACGTCTCAACGACTTCTAGACCGAATACACCACCTGCAAATAGGAAGTAAGCAATAACAGGATAAACCACCAAAATCACTAGGGATAAGTAAAGCTTATTCACTGTTTTAACAGCGTATGTACCTAATAAAAGCACCAATAGAATCAAGGCCAGATTAATGCGCCATGTTTCTTCTGATGGATACAGTCCATACATAAACTGTTCAAAATAGACCCCTATGAATGCCCAGCAGGCGCCATCACCAGTACAGTCAGCTTTTGACGCACCAGTAAAAGTTGCTCCGACAAAGCCCCATTCAATCACGGGTGGGACCAGCAAATATAAAATATAAAAGCTAAATAGGGTTAAAAATACGTTTAATGGGGACGACAATAAATTTTGACGAATCCAGGCCACCGCACCAACAGAATTCACTGGTGGTGGAAGGCTTGGTGATGGTTTGAATTCAATAGCCATGTTCTTCCTCCTAGCGCTCTATTAGTGACATTTTTTTGTTATACCAGTTCATAAACATTGAGATAGATAAGCTCAATGTACCGTAAACCAACATACACAGACCGATGTTCTCAATGGCCTGACCGGTTTGGTTCAGCGTTGTACCCATAACAACAGCAACCAATTCTGGGTAAGCGATAGCCGCACCCAATGACGAGTTTTTCGCTAAGTTTAGGAATTGACTAGTAAGGGGCGGAATAATGACTCGTAACGCTTGCGGTAAGACAATTAAACGCTGCGTTAGACTGTCTTTCAGGCCCAAAGAGCGCGCGGCCTCTGTTTGCCCCCAGTTGACGGACAAGATACCTGCACGAACGATCTCCGCAATGAATGCGCCAGTATAAGTAGACAATGCCACTAATACCGCCACAAATTCTGGAGGCAGAACCATACCACCAGTGACGTTAAAACGACTTTTTTGTGGAAGGTCAAACTCGATAGGGAACCCAGAAACCACCAAAGCTAAAAAGGTAATGACGATGATAGTACCGAAAGACGCCCAGTAGGCTGGAAACCAAAGACCTGTTCTCGTTTGGCGTTTTTTGGCCCAAACAATCAGAGCAATGGATGCGATGATGGACAGGATAAAACCTGCAATCACAATACCAAAACCATCTTGGGCAATTGGGTTAGGGGAATAGACGCCACGTTTGTTTAAGAAAAAATCACCAAAAATGATGCTGTTCTTAGGGATAGGTAAGGTTGCTAGAACCGCAAAATACCAGAAAAACATTTGTAGCAATAACGGGATATTACGCAATGTCTCGACATAAACCGTGGCTAATCGTGCAACCAACCAGTTATTAGAAAGACGAGCTAAGCCCATCACAACGCCAATAACAGTGGCTAACGCGATCCCCAATAAAGAGATAACAATGGTATTAATTAGAGCAACAACAAACGCTCTTCCGTAGGTGTTGGCCTCAGTATACTCAATAAGGTGAATAAGGACGGGAAATCCAGCTGGTTGGTTTAAAAATTCAAAGCCAGTGGAAATACCTTGGTCTGCCAGGTTGGCTTGTAAGTTACTAAACAAGTAATAACCTACGAAAACTACCACGGCCAGAAGTAAAGCTTGAAAAATGAGGGCTCGGTTGCCTGCATCATTCAAAAAATTTTTTATACTTGAACTATTTTGATCGCTCATCTTGTTTCAGGCAGTTGAAATGCTCGTCAGATGTGTAAGGAAGGGGGGAGAAATCCAGCGACTCAGTGGAGTCGCTGGATAAATACCCGAAGCAGGTCGCTTTAGGTATTAACGTACTGGCGGCGCGTACATAACACCACCTTCTGTCCATAGATTGTTAATACCGCGTGGCAGACCAACTGGTGTGTTTGGTCCAACGTTACGCTCAAACACTTCACCGTAGTTACCTACTTCAGCGATGATGTTGTAAGCCCAATCAGCACCAAGTCCTAGAGACTCACCCATGTTACCTTCAGCGCCTAGTAGACGACGGATGCCTGGATCGTTTGACTCAGATTTGATTTTAGCAACGTTTTTAGAGCTGATGCCCATTTCTTCAGCGTTAACCTGAACGAACATAGCCCAAGTTACGATGTCTTTCCACTGGTTGTCGCCGTGACGAACGACAGGGCCTAGAGGCTCTTTAGAGATCGTTTCTGGAAGAATTACGTGAGCGTTTGGATCAGACAATTTTGAACGGTGAGCAGCAAGACCTGATTTATCGGTTGTGAAAACGTCACAACGACCAGAAGCGTAAGCGGCTAGTGCTTCGTCTGCTTTCTGTACGATAACAGGTACATAGTTCATTTTATGCTTACGGAAGAAATCCGCCATGTTTAATTCTGTTGTTGTACCTTGCTCAGTACAAACAGTGGCACCATCAAGATCTAGAGCAGATTCAACACCTAGGTCTTTACGAGCCATGAAGCCTTGACCGTCATAGAAGTTAACCGCCGTAAAATCTAGACCTAGAGACGTATCACGAGTGTAAGTCCAAGTCGTATTACGAGACAACATGTCGATCTCGCCAGACTGAAGGGCTGTGAAACGTTCTTTTGCAGAAAGAGGAGTGAATTTAACGGCTTGTGCATCACCAAAGATAGCCGCAGCCGTTGCACGACAAGCGTCAACGTCGATACCTGACCAGTTGCCGTTTACATCCGCATTAGAGAAACCAGGAACGCCTTGGCTAACACCACATTGGATGAAGCCTTTTGCTTTTACGTCATCTAGGGTAGCAGCGGCTGCACCCGTGCTGATTGTTGCAGCAATGGCAGCAGTAGACAGTAATTTACCTACATTGGATTTCATTATATTGAGCCTCCCAGGCGATTTTATATGTATGTTGTAATTTTGCAGAATTTCAATAGATTTAATTTGAAACCTATGTTTTGAAAGCAAAGTTGATGCCAACATTTAATTATTCTTGTTGTCTTACATATGCAGACGATTCCTCTAGAGGATCATCACATACCCCTATAGAATTACTCTTTTGCGTCATAGTCAAGAATAAAATATTAAAAACACGCCTCAAAGTACTTATTTTTTGCACTTTATTTGACGATAAGTGGTCTACCAGAAGAATGAGGTTTAACGCAGCTGGGTAATATTTAACTTAGATAAAACAATGGGTTAGATTTAAATTATTTTACGTCTCTGCTCCTTTTTGGGGCGTTTGTTTGTTTTGTTAGTCCATATTTGTGCGCGCACATTCTGCACGCTTTATTTTGGTGCTTTTTTGTAAAGGTAAAGTCCATACAAAATATAATGAATAAAGCACTTTCCCAAAATTACCCTCTACATGGTAAACTTAGTCATTCTTAGATGTTTAGTAAGGAGATCCATATCAAATGGATAACTCAACAAAACCACTTGATCGATTGGACAAAAAAATTCTACGAGAGTTGCAAATAAACGGTCGTTTATCCAATGTGGAGTTGGCGAGTCGTGTTGGTTTGAGTGCAACTCCTTGCTTGGAACGTGTGCGTCGACTAGAGCGGAACGGCTACATTACGGGCTATTGTGCTCTGGTGAATCCCAAAAAAGTGGATGCCGGCCTGTTAGTGTTTGTTGAGATTAGGTTAAAAACCACTTCACCTGAAGGTTTTAATGAATTCAAAACCGCGGTGTCTGAAATTCCGGAAATTTTAGAGTGTCATTTGATCGCAGGGGATTTTGAATACCTACTAAAAGCACGTGTATCGAATATGGACTCTTATCGGCTGTTATTAGGTGAAACCTTGCTGACCCTACCTCATGTACGTGAGTCTCGTACTTATGTGGCTATGGAAGAAGTGAAGAGCACCACGGTCGTCAATATTCCTTAAACGTCAGACATTCAAATACTGATCATGATTCGGCAGCCAGCGGCTTAGTAATGGAGGAATGTGATCAGGAAAGTTCAGGTGTAGTAGTCCTGCGGCACGTTGTACATCGTCTAGCAAGGCTTTATCTCTCTGTAAGTCCGCTACTTTAAATTCCCACAAGCCAGTTTGTCGCGTACCTAAAAGCTCTCCAGGCCCTCTTAGCTCTAAATCCTTCTCGGCGATTTTGAAACCATCACTGGTTTCTCTCATGGTCGACAACCGTGCTTTACCTTGTTGCCCAAGAGGGGCTTTGTAGAGTAGGACACAATGACTGGCTGCTTGTCCTCGCCCAACACGGCCTCGCAACTGGTGCAGTTGAGCCAAACCGAGGCGTTCAGGGTTTTCAATGACCATCAAACTGGCATTCGGTACATCCACGCCGACCTCAATCACGGTGGTAGCAACAAGCAGCTGAATTTCTCCTGCTTTAAATTGCGCCATAATGTCAGCTTTTTCTTGTGCTTTTAAACGTCCGTGAACCAAACCAATGCGCAGACCAAGTAACTGTTCTTGCAAGAGCAGCGCAGTATCTTCTGCGGCTTGGCATTGCAGGGCTTCGGACTCTTCAATGAGAGTGCACACCCAGTAAGCCTGCTTACCTTCTTGGCAGGCGCTTTTGACTCGCTCAATGACTTCTTGGCGACGTTGATCTGACACGACGATGGTGTTGACGGGCGTGCGACCTGGTGGAAGCTCATCGATAATGGAACAATCCAAATCCGCATAAGCAGACATGGCCAACGTTCGAGGAATGGGGGTCGCTGTCATGATGAGCTGGTGTGGCTGAAGACCCTGTTTCATACCTTTTTCTCGTAAGGCCATCCGTTGATGCACACCGAATCTATGTTGTTCATCTATGATGGCCAGCGCCAAACGATCAAATTCGACGCTTTCTTGAAATAACGCATGGGTGCCGACCACAATCTGTGCTTGCCCTGAGGCAATGAGTTTGAGTTCTTGTTCTCGGGTTTTGCCTTTGAGTTTGCCTGTCATCCAAGCGACCTGTAAACCGAGTGGCTGGAACCACTGGGTGAAGTTCGCATAGTGTTGCTCGGCAAGAATTTCAGTAGGTGCCATCACAGCAACCTGATAACCAGCTTGCACAACGGCTGCAGCGGACAAGGCGGCGACCAGCGTTTTGCCCGAGCCAACATCGCCTTGTACAAGGCGTAGCATAGGATGCCCCGTCGCTAAATCTTTGAGAATTTCTCCGAAGACGCGTTGTTGGGCTTGAGTTGGCGAGAACGGCAATTGGGCTAACAGTTGTTCACTAAGCGCCCCAGCTTCAGCCACCTTGATGCTTTTATCTTGTTTGGCCTTGATTCGCTTACCAATTAAAGATAACTGATGCGCCATTAATTCCTCAAACGACAATCGATATTGTGCAGGGTGACATCCTTGTTTGAGGGATTCTAGATCGGCATCTCGAGATGGATGGTGAAGAAACTGAATAGCGTCATTCAGTGAAGATAAACTGAACTGGTGGCGCAATTCATCGGGCAACCACTCTTGTAAATTGTAAGGCGTGAGTCGCTCCAATGCTTGTTCGCATAATTGTCGAATTTTGGTTTGGGTTAAGCCTTCGGTCAGTGGGTAAATCGGCGTCAGTTGAGACGACTCTAAAGGCGCTTCATCGTCTTCAATCAGTTTGTATTCTGGGTGGTACATTTCAAATCCGGCACTACCACGACGAATTTCACCAAAGCAACGCACGCGTTTGCCGGATTCCAGCTGCTTCTTTTGGGCTGCTGAGAAGTGAAAGAAGCGCAGGCACAGACTGCCAGAATGATCTTTAAGGCGACACAATAAGCTGCGGCGTTTGCCCATTTTGACTTCGCAGCTCATGACTTGACCTTCTATTACGGCTTCGTCACCAAAGCCAAGCAGCCCAATGGGCACGACGCGAGTTCTATCTTGGTAGCGAATAGGAAGATGGAAAAGCAAATCCTGTACGGTATGGAGGTGCATCTTGGCGAGTTTCTCTGCCATGGCTTCTCCCACACCTTTTAATTCTCGGACATCCTGTGTGTCTAATCCATCTATCATCTTAATACACTACTTATAATTCGAGTTGTTTACAGGCGTCGCGAATAGACTGGCTGACAGACTCAATGGCTTTAGGGCGAGGGAAGCTGGCGCGCCAAGCCAAGGCAACGGTACGTTTTGGAACTGGGTCGGCAAAGGGACGTACTGCCAGCATTGAGTGATCAATGTTGGTTACGGCGGATTTTGGTAGTACGGTTACCCCAAGTCCAGAAGACACCATATAACGAATGGTTTCCAATGAACTGCCATTCACGACAGTGCGACCATTATTGACTTCATTGTCAGTTAACAGAGGACAGGCTTCTAATACTTGCTCGCTGAAGCAATGACCTTTACCCAATAGGAGTAGATTGTCGGTCGATAGTTGGTCGGTATTAATGTTGTCTAACTGAGTCCAAGGGTGATTTTTCGGCATAAGGACAACGAACTCTTCCTCATAAATCGGTTGCGTCACCACATCAGGCTCTTGGAAAGGCAGGGCAACAATAATCGCATCCAAATCACCATTGCGAAGTTTAGGGCGCAGATTCTCGGTCAGGTCCTCTTCTATGATAAGCGGCATGCCAGACGTTATTTGACTCAAGGAAGGGATCATCACTGGAAATAAATAGGGGGCGATGGTGTAAATGGCGCCCACTTTAAGAGGTCCGGTCAGCTGGTTTTTACCGGCATTGGCGAGCTCTTTGATCATGTTTGCTTGATCCAGTACCCGCTTGGCTTGAGTAATGATCTGCTCGCCCACGGGCGTGATGTATACTGAGCTTTTACTGCGTTCAAAGATGGCCGTTCCAAGCTCTTCTTCCAGTTTCTTGACGGCGACGCTTAGAGTGGGTTGTGAGACATAACAACGATCAGCCGCTCGACCGAAGTGCTTTTCTTCCGCCAGCATTACAATGTACTTTAGTTCGGTTAATGTCATGGTGCACCTTGCCTGATAGGCTATTATTACTAATAACTATGATAATACATAATTTAATAAAGTATACTCGTTGATTTTTGTTACAGACATTTTGTGGTGACCAATTCCTTACTATCACCACCTTTGTAAAGTAGGGCCGTTTGTTGTTAGATCCATACATTCATCGAGTACATTGTTAGGGGGTTCAATGGCAAACATACTGATTGCTGGTTGCGGAGATCTAGGATCAAGCTTAGCCAAGGATTTAGTGGCAAAAGGCCATCAAGTTACGGGCATTCGTCGCAGCGGTATTCTTTTTCCTGAAGGTGTTGAAGGCATCACTGGAGATTTAAGAGAACTACCGAATGAACTTCTACCAGACGTGTCGTTGATCTTTTTAATTATGACGCCAAATGAGCGAAGTGAAGCGGGTTATAAGCAAGCCTACTATGACACTGCGCAAGTATTAGTACGTCGTTATCAACATTCTATCAACCCAGTAAAAATGGTGTTTGTCTCCAGTACCAGTGTTTATGGTCAAAACCAAGGTGAATGGGTCGATGAACAAAGCCCTGCTCAGCCAAATTCAGTGACCGCCAAGGTTTTAATAGAAACAGAAGCCTTGTTACAGCAGGCATTTACCTGTGTATCTGCAAGGTGTTCTGGTATTTATGGGCCTGGTCGTTTTGCGCTCATGAAAAAGGTGGTGGCAGAGCAAGCATGGGGAGCCAATAGTTGGACGAACCGTGTGCATCGTGATGATGTGGTCGCGGCCTTATTGTTGCTGGCAGAGCTGATGTTAAAAGATCAAGAGGTGCCTGCTCATGTAATTGTGACGGATCAAACGCCCGTCTCTATGTGGGAAGTAAAGCTCTGGCTGGCGACCAGTTTAAAGGCTGCGATCAAAGCGAACTTAGAAGAAGGTTTAGCACCGCAGTCGGGTAAACGTATTTTGGCCGACTATTTACGCCAGCGTGGTTGGCAATTGAGGTATCCAAGTTATGTGGCAGGATATAGAAATTTACTGGTTGATTATAAACAAAGTCTTGCAGTATAAGGCGTTATGTATTGATCAAAAAAAGAGGCAAAGCGCCTCTTTTTTTAGGTTCTAAAGAAGCGTTTAGTCTTCCAATACCATGATGCCTTCAATTTCCACTTGTACGCCTTTTGGTAGAGCGCGAACTCCCATCGCTGCGCGAGCTGGGTAAGGTTCTTTAACAAATTGCATCATCACTTCATTGACGGTGGCGAAGTTATTCAAATCGGTCATGAATATATTGAATTTCACTACGTTTTCCAAAGAGCCGCCAGCGGCTTCACATACAGCGGTTAGATTTTTAAAAACCTGAGTCGTTTGCTCAACGATGTCTTCGCTGATCACTTCCATCGTCTCAGGAACCAAAGGAATCTGGCCAGACAGATACACTGTGTTGCCAGCGCGAACAGCCTGTGAGTATGGGCCAATTGCAGCAGGCGCGTTTTCAGTGTGAATAACGTGTTTTGACATAGTAGTAATCCTTGTATAACTAAAGAAAGATTAGACGTACTTAACGTCCAACAATGGTCTCTCGTGACACTTTTTCAACACAACGAACGGCTTTGATTCGACGCATCACATCGGCCAATCCAACACGACTTGAAATGGTAATGTTAAGGCGTAATCGGCTAACTCGACCTCTTTCTATGATGTCTAAGTTTGATACTTGGAAGTCGGTATCACTAATGGAGCTGGCAATCTTAGCAACGGCGCCCCGTTCATTGATGTAAGTGACAATTAAACTGATGTGCAGTTCTTCTTCGATCTCTTTACCCCAAGACATATGAATAAAGCGTTCAGGACTGGACAAATGATCTTGTACATTGGGGCAATTGAGATGGTGAATGACAATGCCTTTATCTACTTGCACATAGCCCACAATCGGGTCTCCCGGTATGGGGGCGCAACATTTTGCGTAGGAAATCAGCATGCCTTCTGAGCCGTTGACCTTAAAGGATTTTGGCGTAATTAGAGACTCTTCATCAATGTTGGGAAAGAGCTCTCGTGCGACAAGGTAACCGACATGTCGACCTTTACCAATGGATTCTAATAGGTCATCCATGCTGTCGAGTTGATGATTTTGAAGTACTAGCCCAATTTGCTCTGGTGTTAATTCTTCAATATTGGTTTGGAAAGCGTTCAAGGAACGAGTCAATAAACGGTGTCCAATTGAGATGGCGTTTTCTCTTTGCTTGTCTTTCAAGTAATGGCGGATATTGGTGCGTGCTTTACCTGTGATCGCAAAACTTAACCAAGCCACGTTTGGTTGGGCGTTTTTCGCGGTGATGATTTCTACGGTTTGGCCGCTTTCTAGCTGAGTGCTGAGTGGCGCCAAACGACGATTAATGCGACATGATATACAAGAGTTACCAATCTCTGTGTGTACACCATAAGCAAAATCAACAGGTGTCGCACCAGAAGGCAGCTCAATGATCTGGCCATTTGGTGTGAATACGTACACTTCGTCTGGGAACAGGTCGCTTTTAACATTGTCAACGAACTCGACAGGGTTACGCGCTTTCTGTTGAATTTCCAACAGACTTTTTACCCATTTGGTTGCTCTATCATGATTGCTTGGTGCTGAAGAAGCGCCATTGACTTTATAAGCCCAATGGGCCGCGATACCATTATTTGCTACCAAATCCATTTCTTCAGTACGAATTTGGATTTCCATAGGAATGCCATTGGTGCCCAATACGGTGGTATGCAAAGACTGATAGCCATTGGACTTAGGGACCGCAATGTAGTCTTTAAAACGACCTTCGATTGGCTTAAATAACGCGTGAATGACCCCTAAAATGCGATAGCAGCTGTCATGACGATCAGTAACAATACGCACCCCCATGACGTCCATAATCTCATCGAGAGAGCGACGCTTTTTATCCATTTTCTGATAAATGCTGTAAATGTGCTTCTCACGCACGCTGATCTTGGCTTCAATGTAATCTGCCGCCAGTTCAGAGCGAATGGTGTCTTCCAGTTTTTGCGTATCTTTAATGCGCTGTTGACCGTACTTTTTGTGGATAGCACGTTGCAGCATTTGCGCCCGCATGGGGTAATACGCCTGAAACGCCAAAGACTCAAGGTCGACTCGGACATTATACATACCCAGTCGATTTGCGATAGGCGCATAAATGTCTAGGGTTTCTTTGGCTATGCGGCGTTTCTTATGAGCTGGCATGGCATCAAGAGTGCGCATGTTATGCAGGCGATCGGCAAGCTTGACGAGAATGACGCGAATGTCATCTGCCATAGCCATGGCCATCTTCTGAAAATTATGAGCTTGTTTTTCGATCTGATTGTTGAACTCAAGGTGAGTTAATTTACTCACTCCGTCCACCAAACTAGCGACTTCTTCACCAAATTGCGCGGCCAGCGCTTCTCGGCTAATGCCTGTGTCTTCAATCACATCATGCAAAAGTGCCGCAGATAAACCATCACAGTCCATCCGCAATTCAGACAATATTTTGGCTACCGCGAGCGGATGGGTGACATAAGGCTCGCCACTTTTTCGCTTTTGGCCATCGTGGGCTTGCTCTGCGTAATAGTAGGCGCGTTTAACTTTAGCAACTTGTTCGTAGGGTAAGTATTGGCTTAACCCTTGCGCTAATTCTTCAATGGTATACATCGCTCACCTCACAAAGGCAAACACGAGGTGCGACGGTTGTGTTATGAGCGATACCATTCATAGAGCTTAAAACTCGTGAACTGGACGTTGTTGCAAGTCTACATTTTTGGCGTTGATTAGGTCTTCAGCGATTTCACGTAACGCCACAACCGTAAACTTGTCGCCTTCTAGCGCAACTTGAGCGTCTTCGCCGCCTGTTGCTAGCTGACGGGCACGTTTTGACGCCACCATCACTAGTTCAAAGCGGTTATCAACATTTTCTAAGCAATCTTCTACGGTAACTCGAGCCATTTTGACCTCTGTGTTTAATTTATCTGTTTATCCAAGGGTGATTTTACTTAACGGCTTCTCATAAAGACAAGAGATCATTGATGAGATTGCCATATTTTTCTTGTATTTTCGGGGTTTTAGCACGCATGGCGGTAAAAATAGCCGCCATTTCAGTTAAGGCGTTGTCAAAATCATCATTGATGATGACAAAATCATATTCATGGTAGTGAGACATTTCATTGGCGGCCTTTGCCATACGGCGCTGGATGACCTCTTCTGAGTCGGTTGCACGACCTTTTAATCGCTCTTCCAAAGATGCCAGCGACGGCGGCAAAATAAAGATGCCGATGGCATTTGGGTACAAGTGGCGAACTTGTCGAGCGCCTTGCCAGTCGATCTCTAGAATAACGTCAAGACCTTGTTCTAGCATGCTAAAAATCGATGCTTTCGACGTGCCATAATAGTTATCGAAGACTTGGGCGTGCTCAAAAAAGGCGTCTTCAGCAATCATGTCTAAAAAATTTTCAACATCGGTGAAATAGTATTCACGCCCATGTTCTTCGCCTTCTCGAGCGGCACGCGTGGTATGAGAGATTGAAATCCGCACCTTATCATCTTGTTTTAACAAGGCTTTGTATAAGGATGATTTGCCCGCTCCCGACGGCGCCGATAAGATAAATAAATTGCCTTTGTGTTCGCCCATGAGATCTCTTTAAATCCGCCAACAATAATCAAATGTAAGCCGTTTAGTGTACCACAGTTTTGCAAAAGGATAGCTAGCCGATTTGTTCGCAAAGAGACGGTAATAAGCTGTCAGATGTGATCGCTAGTCTTGCCGATATTCTGTGTACGATGGCGAGAAACGAAGGAATTATAAGGAAAAAAATAAAAAGACGACTAAGCTTCAGAAAAGTATTGTTGCGAAGTTTAATCAAGTTGTAAGGAAGCAAGTCAATGGATTCAACCTCCCATTTCGATTCGTCAATGTTAATGTCTGCTCCAAAAAAAGTTTGCAAAGTGTTATCTGTTGAAGACGATGCGGGCTATCAAATGGCGCTAATGAACAGTCTAAGTGCCCTCCAATACGATGGTAAAAAGGTCGAATTTTTGAAGGCATCTTCCGCCAGTGAGGCGGCCGTCGTCATTGCAGAAAATCCTGACATTGCTGTCATTTTCTTAGATGTTGTGATGGAAACTGATCGTGCTGGTTTGGGGTTAATTGGCACCATCCGAGAAGTGATCGGTAATGATCTAGTGCGCATAGTGCTATTAACAGGGCAACCCGGCATGATGCCAACGGATAATCTGGTTGGCCAATACGACATAGATGATTATTGGTGTAAATCTGACCTGACTCAGGCGCATTTACAAACCATAGTACTCAGTAATATTCGTACCTGGGAACACTTGCTAGCCATGCAAGAAGCGCGTCATAGCATGCAGTTGTTGCTGTTTTCCAGCCAACGTTTGTCTTCAAAAAAAGACATGTTGGAATATACCCATTCGATATTAGAAGAAATTAGCCATCTATTAAAAATTGAGCAGGGTGGCATTGTGTGTTTTTTTAATTCAGAGCAAGAAAAGCTTGAAGATGCGCTTATAGTGGCCGCCAGTGGCGAGTACTTACCTTATGTTCATCAATTTGCGTCGATGGTCATTAAAGATGAGGTTCTAAATGAAGCTGCACGACAGACCAGTTTAAGTAAGAGGCATACGTTCCTAGAAGGCTTTTCGGTATTGTATTTTTCGAACAAAGAGTTGGAGGGGCGAGATTACATCGTTGTCGTTAAACTCAATCGAAATTTAACCAGTAACGAAGTGAATCTGCTACAAGTTTTTTGTGAAAATATCAGCGCTGGTTTTCGCAATGTGGCCTTAAACAACAAGTTGTCTGAGCTCGCTTATATTGAGCCTACTTCGGGTATACACAATAAAAATTGGCTGGTTCGTGAGATTCGTCACATGTTTTCTTGGGAGCGAGAAAAAGCCAAATTGCTTATGTTACATGTAGAGGATTTAGCTTACACCGAATCGGTATTGGGGACAAAATATTGCGACCAACTGACCTTGTCGTTGTACGAATATTTATGTGATTTCTTTGATAACACAGTGGATGTGGCGTTGTTTGAACGAGACACTATTGTGATGGTCATTTATGACAATAAAGAGTATCACGAGGCCAATCTAGAGAGAGTGATCCACCCTAATGTGACGGTGGAAGATGCCATTCACTCCTTGGATTTAACCATCAGCTTGGTGAACTTTGCCGATTTCCCGAATTACGAAGCAGAACAGTTGGTCAGTGTCGGCAAAAGTACATTGGAACGTGCCAAGTATGAAGGGGTGTCTTTTTTAGCCTTTTCAGAAGAATTAGCCTCTGCCATGTTCAGTCGATATGAGCTCTTGAAAGAGCTTCGAGACGTGATTTTACAGGATGAAATGGAGGTCTATTTTCAGCCTAAAGTGTCATTGATTGATGATACGTTAATTGGCTTTGAAGCCTTGGCTCGTTGGAAAAACCGAAGTGGTAATTTTGTTTCACCAGAACAGTTTATCGCATTGGCGGAAAGCAGTGGTTTAGTCGACAAATTGGATCGACAAATTTTGCGTAAAACCTGTAAAGCGATTAATGACCTAAAGGCCATTGGTGTGAGTGTGCCTATCTCCGTGAACGTGGCGGGTAATGAAATTGCTCGTCCGAGTTATTTTGAACAATTTACCACTATCTTAAGAGAGGAAAATATTGATAATAATTTGATCGAGTTGGAAATTACCGAATCGCAATTTATTGAAGAAAAAACCACGATCAATCGCCACCTTGATACCTTGAAAGAGATTGGAGTCCGAGTGAATATCGATGATTTTGGCACCGGCTATTCATCATTGACTTATTTGTCGACCTTATCTGTTTCCACCATCAAAATTGATCAAAGTTTTGTTTGGCGAATGGAAAACTCGGCAAAAGATTGGAAAATATTAAAAATGATTATCGAGCTAGGTCGCTCTCTAGGGTTAGATGTGATTGCAGAAGGCATTGAGACAGAACAGCAAAAAGCGCATTTACGATCATTGGGGTGTGAACAAGGTCAAGGGTACTTGTTTGCTAAGCCTATGCCGCTGACTGAGGTAATGGCTTGGGTGAAATCATGACAGACTCTCCCTCGTCATTTTGGCAAAAACGGTTGCCGGATAAGCGACAATTGATCTTGGCTTTAGCTTTGCTACTGCTCGTAGTGGTTTCTATCAGTGTGGCCAGTTATCGATTTTTTTGGCAACAGAAAGAAAGCCAGTTAGCCTGGAGCGAAACAGAGCTGTTGACTAGAAGCAGTAGCGCTTTCAGTCGCCAAGTGGGGTACATCAAAAAGAACACATTGTTGCTGCGTAACAGTGTTAAGGATCGTTTGAAGTTATACGCTGAACTGTCAGATGATTACGATTGGAAGAGCGCGATTGCTGATGAGTTTCGATTATTTGCGGCCACATCGGAGTTAATCTCACAAGTTCGTTGGATGTCTGCAGATGGTATGGAATTGGTGCGGGTAAACTCACAAGGTGGCGTCGTCTATCGTGTGCCCGAAGCGCAATTGCAGAATAAACAAAATCGACCTTACATTAAGCAAGCTTCGATTAGACCGGATGATGTCTACGTTTCCCCTCTGGATCTCAATGTTGACAATGGTGAAGTCGTTTGGCCTTTCCAGCCGACCGTGCGTGGTGTATTGCGTATTTCTGGTCGTGATTCAGGGTTTTTAGTGGTGAATTACAATTTAGCGGACATGTTTGATCAGCTTAAACAGCTGAATAATGACCTTGTTCACCTAGAAGTACTCGACAAACAAGGTGGCTGGATCATGTCAGATGACCAATCATTGGAGTGGGGTCATGTGTTACGCCCTACCGAAGAGGGGGTGCGGATGTCCAGCCGATTTCCGGATGTATGGCAAAGTATTCTATCGGATGGAATGGATCTGAAGCGGCATTGGGGGCAAGGACGCTTATGGAGCTTCATGCGTTTTTATTTAGACGAAGAAGACAGTTTACAGCCGAGAGAAGTCCCTTTTATTTACCTTGTGGCCCATTCCGAACCGACCGCATTTGCTCGCTGGCATCTTACGCTAATACTCAGTATTGCTCTGTCAGCAGGCATTGTTTATCTGTTATTGGCTTGGTGGTGTTGGCGCCATTTGCAAGCTCAATTTACCAGTAAGCGATTGTTAAAGCACCTCAAACGTGAAAAACGTCAAACCGATCAGGCCAATCAAAAATTGCATGAGATGAATAAAAGGCTAGTAGAGCTTCAAGATGAACTGGTTGAAACCAGTAAATTGTCTTCGCTGGGGATGATGGTATCCGGCTTAGCTCATGATATTTATACACCGTTAGGTGGCGTTAAGTTGGCGCTTTCGTCAGGAAGGCAGCTCATCGATAAACCAGAGTTGACCCCTGAAAATATCGAACGAGTCAGCGTCTCATTAAGCATTGCTGAGAAAAATTTGAACCGGGCGTTGGCGGTTGTATCGGGTTTTAAGCGGATAGCATCGGATCGCGCCATTCAAGACATCCAATCTTTTTTCTTTAAGGATGTTCTGGATGATTTACTTTTTACTTATCAGCCACGTTTTAAAAAACGTCCGAAAGTGATCGTCATGTCTGAGTGCCCTGAACGAATTGAAATGCAGGGATACCCTGGTGTGATGTCGCAAATCGTTCAGAATCTTCTCGACAATGCATTGGAATATGCCTTCCATGAAAATGAAGCGGGTCAGATTCGCATTACGGCTAATCAAGTCGGAAGCGATTTAGAGCTGGTGGTACAAGACGATGGTTTTGGTATCGCATCGGAGATTATAGGCACGGTGTTTGATCCTTTTAAAACCACTGGACGAGACAGACAACACAATGGTTTAGGCTTGTACTTGGTTCACCAATGGGTTTATAAGCTGATGAAAGGGCGATTGAACCTAGAATCGGAATTGGGTGTGGGGACCCGTTTCCAAATAAGCATTCCTTTATATATCGAAAAATAACCTTTATTTAAATGGCTCGTATACATCAGACCTGTGGCTTGCTGGACAGAGGTTTCGGGCTAGCAAACCACCCTAAGGTCATCCAGATCACACCAATCGACAAGAGCACATACAGTGGCGGCTGCCATGACTGCTGCCAGTCATACAAGGCACCAATCAGTACCGGCCCTAATGCGGCCAAGGTGTAACCAAAAAGTTGCGACATGCCGGATAAACTGGCCGCTTGTTTTGGCGTATCGGTTCGCATACCGATAAAAGACAGTCCCAAAATAAAGCCCATACTGATGCCAAAACCATAGCTTAATGACCAAAAGCCAGACAAAGTCGGCACATACAGCCAGCCTAAAATACTGAGAATAGTCAGACTGGTAGCAAACAAGCATAAACGTCTATGACTACCTAAGTATTGAATAAAGGGCGCTAGAATAAGTGAAGGCAGTGCGCCCGCCAGTTGCAAATAACCTTGATACAATCCTGCTGTGGTATCTGTATAGCCGTGACTCACTAAAATAGCTGGAATCCATGCCACTACTATGTAATTAAATAGAGAGTTAACCGCCAAAAAACCAGCCACTTGCCATGACGATAAGCGTCGCCACAATCCGCCATTGGTTTCACCACGCGTATTCTTAGGTTGATGATGTTGTGTGATACGGCAGCAAAACCACACTACAATCGCAGGCAAAATAATCACCGCCTGACAAGCCAAAGCAAATGACCAACCACTGATAGGAAGTTGCGCCTGATTGGCGAAGTCGCTTAAGGGCACCGCAAAACTTGACATCATAAAGCCGCCAACGCCCATCATTAATACGTAAATGGCGGTGAGCTGTACAACAAACTGGGGAAACTCGCGCTTTAATAAACTGGGTAGCAATACATTGCCAATGGCAATGCCTGCACCGATTAAAAGTGCGCCCAAGTAAAGGCTGCCAATAGAGCCTGTAGCGCGAATCAACATCCCTATGGCGATCAGAATCACACCGCAGGCGAGAATTTTTTCGATACGAAAAAAGCGTGTTAGCCAAGACGCTACAGGGGCAAATATTGCAAAGGCCAATAAAGGAATACTGACCAACAAGCCGGATTGTGAGCTATTTAATTGCAACTCCTGACTGATACGATCCAGCAAGGGCGGCAATCCTGTTATTGGACCGCGTAAACATAGGGCTATCAGGAAAATAAAGACCAGCAAGAACCAAGCATCATGCTTCATTAATTGTTTTATTGTTTTCATGGATGTCCTTAATATTGCAGATTACGTGTGCAAGGTCGCCATTATACGCTCAAGCAGCGAACTTAAGTAAGGCTACACCAAGGATGATCAAAAGCACGCCCATGTAGCGCATTAATGAGGTCGGGTCACCGTAAAACCAGACACCAACTAAAAAGGTGCCCGCGGCACCAATACCTGTCCAGACAGCGTAAGCCGTTCCCATAGGAATGTCTTTTTGCGCCATCCATAACAAACTTCCACTGATCATCATAAAGCTAATAGCGATGACAATACCTAATACGCGAGACTCACTAGATTGCGCCATTTTTAGGCCAATTGGCCAACCGATTTCGGTGAACCCCGCTAACAACAAATACAACCAACTCATGGCAACGCCCTCCCAATGCAGAGACTATTTGCCGTGCATACTATCAACAACTAAGATGATTAAAAGTTAGTAACTATCGAAATTATTCATATGTTGAATTTAGAACAAATAAATATGTTGGTGTTGTCTGCTGAGCTTGGCTCCTTTTCCGCGTGTGCGAGGAAGTTGGGCAAGGTGCAGTCTGCGGTCAGTCATGGCATCAATAACTTAGAATTGGATTTGGGCGTCACCTTGTTTGATCGTTCGTCGCGAAGCCCACAATTAACACTAGAGGGCGAGCGCCTAGTGCGCAGTGCGAAAGCGTTGCTGACGCAATCGTTGGAATTTGAAAAAATTGCCGAATCCATCCTTCGTAAAGAAGAAAGTGCGCTCAGTTTGGTGTTGGATGATGCTTTATTGGAAGCGCCGGTGGCTAAGGTGCTAGCCGATTTTGCTCAGCAATTTCCTCACTTACAATTGGATGTCTTGTCCATGGCATCCGTAGATGTGACCGCCGCAGTGGCTGAAGGGCGGTGTGATTTAGGTGTGATGTTTTCCGAAGTGGACATCAATAAGCAAGTGGACTTTTGCTACGTCGGCGGTGTGGATTTTATTGCGGTCTGTCACCCGTCCTTTGCTTTGGCAACGAAGAAAGTGGTGACAGAGTCTGATCTTGCGCCGTATCGTCAAATTTCTGTCCGCGGTCGTACCAAGCAAGAATCGCAAATCCTCATCAGTATGACACCGTCGGTATGGTGGTGTTCCAGCTATTATTCCGTGCTGGAATTGGTAGAACGTCAGATTGGCTGGGCTTACGTGCCAGTGACTTTAGCGCAACCGAAAATAGCACATGGACGTTTGGTGAAAATGGATGCGGCGTTTGATCATAAGCCTTGGTCAGTACCTGTGGATTTGGTGTTTAAAAAAGGTGGTGCGCGCGGACCGGCTTTGCAATGGTTATTTGATGCGCTTAAAAATGCTTTTTCGATCTAGGGGCGGAATGTATTTGGACTGTGTGCGAAATACCATTAGAATACAACAAACAAACTTTTAGTAAGTGTGAGTAGGTAAGTATGAGTGGCGTTAAAGGACAAACAGAGGGTGGCAAAGTCATTGAGTTTACCCGTGGCAATGTTTTATCTGACCAGTGCCCATCGCGTGAAATTTTAAAGCACGTTACCAGTCGCTGGGCCGTGCTGATCTTCATGGTATTAAAAGATGGTGAGCGTCACCGTTTTAGCGATTTACGTCGGACCATTGAAGGGGTGAGTGAGAAGATGCTGGCACAGACACTGCAAACCCTTGAGCAGGATAACTTTGTGCAACGTACATCTTATCCTGTGGTGCCGCCGAAAGTGGAGTACAACCTAACGCCAACAGGGCTTAAAGTAGCCGATCATGTTATTGATCTGGTGAGTTGGTTAGAAGACAATATTTTCGACATATTACCTGCTGACAACATTAATCCATCATAGACGTTGAATTGACGTCTGTGATGCGGCTTTCCTAACCTTCGTTTACTGTGTTGGATCATGCCTATCAGGCCGTGTCGAAAAATCAGTGAGAGTGGATTATTGCTTGGTGACAGCATCGCACCAAAACTCGGCGTAGGTGTCACAAAACAGTTCGACTTTTATGGTACTGAAATCGCGCTCGGCATGGCTTTCTTCACTGACCACAACTTGCTGAAAATCCATCAGTTCCATGATATTTTGCGGATCATCAATGCATTCGAATACCAAGGTGATGCTTTGCTCAGCTTGAGCAAACGTCACCTGCAATCCACTTTGTACTTGGTCTAAATTGCGTGTAACCATCAGCTGAGTCACTTTCCAACTCGCATCAAATTCATAGAGGGTGTTGTATTCCGACACAGTTTTTCCTTTTCATCGACAACCAAAGCCATTATGTGTGATCCATAGTAATGGATACATCCGTCAGAGGAAATGAGTCACTTCATTGAAACGACAAAAATGGCTCATTAAGTGCTCGGTAAGAAGCGTCCTATGACTTCTAATGGTCGCTTTTTATCGGAAACCGCGACCAGAATTATCTCACCAGAGCGAGGAAAAATACCCGTCAGTGCTGTGATATTGACCTGATGTGTGACGAATAAGGCTTTGTCCTGTGGCAACAGCTGGATCAACTCTTGGTGTAGCGCTTGAGTTTGCGACTCTGCGGTACTGCGATCACGGAAAAACGAATTCAGCATAGGCTCGGGTTGCACATTACCCATTGCCATTAATTGTGCGGTTTCTAGGCATCGACACCACTGACTGCTGAACACATAATCAAATCGGACCCCCTTGTCTCGCAGTACTTGACCAATGCGTCTGGCTTGCTCTCGTCCCGCCTCATTCAAAAGGCGCTGAGTGGAACAGTCCTCGACACGAAAATGACTAGGATCACCTGTACCTGGCGCGAGGGCATGACGCATCAACACATGCACACCTGGCTTTAACAGCATCTTTCCAATGCTTTGCTCTGCTTGTAAGACAGAACAAAAACACGCCAACATCACCAGCACCAAATGGCGAAACCGAATTGAGCTTTGCATCCTGACTTTCTCCTAGTAACCGACAGTATTGGTTAAGTGTATACGAAGGAAAATGACATGTTGGGTTAGAAAGAGATGACTGAAAATACAGACCCGTTTTCGTGATGGTAATGGCTGTCTTGAAAGGCTTTATCGAGCAGGATTTCCCCATCAACTAGTTTGTCCATTTTCATGAAAATAAGCTCAATATGGATACTATGGTATCTAAATGGTGATAAGGCTGAGTGTCGAATATCAGGTATCAAGGTCTACAGATTGTTACCTTTTAAGTCACTTTGTGTAGGCTTCAAACCGCTGCATTTCCCCGTTCAGTAAAATACACTGATGAGTGCTCCACTTGCATTTCACACTTTTACGCGCAGAAAAGTGCGAGTTTTTACATTTTTATGCGCATAAAAGTGTAAGTTGGTTCTGATTGAGTATAAATCAGCCCCTTAATAGCCATCTTTCTTCTCTGAAACTGCCCTTGTTGGCCAAGTTTTAGTCATGAGGATATAGGCTACTGCTGTACGATTCAGAGAAAGCTTTGGATAACCTCTTACTCTTGAATGACAAGCAGCTATCTGTAGTAGTGTCTGTTTACCAATTCAGAGTAGAGCCTGAAATGACAGAGTATTATTGGGCTATTTTGAAGAGAGAACGCTATGAGCTTGAGGCTGTATCTGGATGCGAAAATGAACGGAGAGAATATGCTAAGCATTTTCTTGATAAGGCTGATGCTTTTTACCAAATACTTTATGGGCTTGTAAAATTGAAGCGTAAAGACCTATCTGATTGGTTGCTCAATAAATATGATATGCAGGGAGTTTTTGCCAGTTATGAAGACTGGATTCAAGATATGAACAGCAACTATTCGGAGCATGGTTGGCTGTTTGAACGCTTTGAGCGTTAGATATTAAAGTGCTTGTTCTTCACATCAGAGTAAGTGGATAGCATTCCTATCCACTTACTCATTGAACCTATTCTATATTCTGGATCTGAATATTGATTGTTTAATATAAATTAAACAAAAACATTAACTTAATAATATTTTGATTGTGCGTTTTTGATTTTTGTCACCAGTTGGCTGGTGGCAATGGGAAAAGTGTCTAAAAGTTGATTTCGTTGGCACTAACGATTTCTTGTAATAGTAACATACTTGCTTGCTCATCATCGAGGCTAGCATTGAGCTGACTCATTTCTGCCCCATTCCGCCTTAGTGCGATTACTCAGCAACGAGTTACGTTGCGGAGTTTGCAATATGTGAAGTTATGGCAGACACCAGAACGGCGCTGCACGGGAACTCCCAATTTCTTTCGTTGCGCAACAAAACACATCTTCCTTAAATTTGCATAACTATATAGCTACGGTATTCATCGATAAGCAAGATTTTGGAAATCGGTTTACCTACTAGTAACTGTCGTTTTTGTTCAATCTTTTAAATCACCCATCACCTACTATTTTCGGCATAGAAAGCGGCACTTCATCTCTGATGTAGTTCCTTCATTCGTAATAACACTACATCCGTAGTTAGGAAAAAATAGCCATGTTAGAAATCAAACCAATCGAAACACTAGAAGTAATTAATGAACTAAAAAAACAGTATTTCGAACAATCGACAGCGCCACTTGATGGTATGTGGCACTTTGGTTTTGTTCCTATGTCCTCTCATTACGGATTTTATGAGGACGATACTTTAGTTGGATTCTGCTGCATTAACGGTGATGGCTATATGTTGCAGTTCTATTTGTCACGGGCAGCCCACATTCAGGCGAGAGAGCTGTTTACCTTGATTGCAGAGCAAAACAGCTCAGTAGTCGGTTCCATTAAAGGTGCATTTGTGAGTACAGCCGAACCTCACTATCTATCGCTTTGCTTAGATAACTCCTCTTCATTTAAAGTAAATGCGTTAATGTATCAGCAAGTTGCTCCATTTATTTCTGAAAGCGCAACAGGTTTAGATTTAACGCTCGCAAGTCAGGAGCAACTGGATGAGTTCGTTGAATTTGCGGTTAGTAATATTGGTGCTCCAGCACAATGGTTGTCTGAGTACTTCGGTAATCTAATTAAACGAGAAGAGCTTTGGGGGTATTGGAAGGACGGTAGGTTATTAGCCACGGGTGAGTGTCGCCTATTTGATGAGCATCAGACTAAATATGCAGACTTAGGGATGATTGTAGCCGAGTCAGAACGAGGTCAGGGGATTGCCACTTGTGTACTAAACCATTTAGTAAGCTTAGCCAATGAACGTGGTTTAATTCCTGTCTGTTCAACTGAAAGTGGTAACTTGGGTGCTCAAAAAGCGATTCACCGAGCAGGACTAGAGCCTTTAAACCGCATTATCCAGATGGAATTTGACCACCAATAGACAGTTAATGGATAAGCCCTTGCCCCAATCTGGTCAGGGCTTATTTGTGAAAATGCTAACCTGGCATATAGTGATAGTAGATGCCGCGAACTGATTGAGAGTATTATGATCCACTGGCTAAGGCCTTCAAAGATACCCGAAGTTGCAAAATACATAGAGTGTTATTGGCTAATTGAAAAGCGTCCCGATGCCAAGAGCTTCGATTACCCGAAATTAAACCCTGATCCATCCGCTCACCTGATCATTTCTCCCGCCAAACAGACCTACCACTACGATATGAACCCTGGCGCGGCTAATGGTAAAGGGAGCCACTGGTTGTTTCCCCATCATCAGACACTTCAACTCGATCACTCAAAACCTTTTGTCCACCTTGGAGTCAAGTTTCATATTGGAGCTTTCTATTCACTGAAACTATTCTCAGGTCAACCGCCACTACTTGATTGCGTTGAAGAAGTTCAGCTAAGTACACTGTTTACCGATCTATTTGAGGGAGAGTTGCAACTGATTGAACTGGCACGAAGTAATCCAGATCTGTGTTGTAAAAAATTGGATAGTCTGTTTTTTCCGTTGGCTTTGAACAGCCATGAGGATCAACATAGCCAGATTACACGCAAAGCCCTTCAGGCGCTGGACTCAGGATCAATTTCTGAATTGGGTAACCAGCTATACTGCTCACAACGTACATTAGAAAGAAGCTTCAACAGGGTGACAGGTTTAACGCTAAAACAGTGTCAGTCTATGAATAAGCTTGAGGCTATGCTGGAGTACCTTCACCAACGCGATTCAGATGATATCGATTGGGTCGAGATTGCATTTCGATTTGGTTTCAGCGATCAACCTCACCTCATCCGCTACTTAAAGAAACAAATTGGCTTAACACCTAAAACATACGAAAAAGAGCGTGGTTTAACTATTGATGTTTATGGCGGTGTTAGCTCTACGTAATCTGTCGGAAATGTTCAATCAAGTCGGTTGTCGTTCAACTATTATGTCCTGAACGTTTTGATGAGACAGCAATATGAACAACTTAGCTCCTACACTTCAACAGCTTGGGTGGAAGTCTTTTTTTCAGCAGCAAGTAAACCTGGAAGAGTTAAGCAACCTAACCATTGGTAGGGTTGTTGAACAGCACAGAGACCGCATTGTAGTAGTGTCCCCGAAGGGGCAATCAAGTCTAAGCCCTATGCCTTTTGAAAAAAGAGTCTGCGTAGGCGATTGGGTACTATTTGATGACGCAT
Source organism: Marinomonas posidonica (assembly GCF_043643765.1). Lineage (GTDB taxonomy): Bacteria > Pseudomonadota > Gammaproteobacteria > Pseudomonadales > Marinomonadaceae > Marinomonas > Marinomonas posidonica_A. Next base: position 253,985 of record NZ_JBHZSP010000004.1, read on the forward strand.
TGAGAATATGCCGAAGCCTGGAACGACAGTCGATATTCAAACGAAAAGCTCCAGGCTCAAAAGTGTCAGCACAGCTCATAGCTGCCAATATTGATACCGTCATGATTGTCTGCTCTCTCAATCATGATTTTAGCCTTAACAGAATAGAGCGGTATTTAGCCATCGCACGAGAAGCTATGGTTGAGCCTGTTGTCATCCTTACTAAAGCTGATTTATGTGAAGACACTGATATCAAACGACTACAGGTTCAAGAACTCGATCCAATGCTTGTCGTTTACGCCATAAATGCGTTGGATAACCACGATATCAAGCAGCTTGAAAGCTACTGCTATGACGGTAGTACTCTGGCGTTCTTAGGTTCGTCTGGAGTAGGAAAATCGACTCTGGTTAACGCCTTAATCGGTTATGAGTCTCAGCAGACAGGAGAAATTAGGGAAGAAGATAGTAAAGGAAGGCATACCACTACTCACAGATCATTAAAAGTTCTTCCTCAAGGGGGGATTCTTATGGACACTCCTGGAATGCGCGAACTACAACTCAGTAGTTGCGAACAGGGGGTGAACGAGACTTTCAGCGAGATAACTGAATTTGCAGATAAATGCCGTTTCTCTGATTGTACGCATACGTCTGAACCTGGCTGTGCGATCCAACAAGCAATCAAAGGTGGACTCCTGTCAGAACGACGCCTACTTAATTACCAGAAACTGATGCGAGAGCAAGCTCTGAACGGATCATCGTTGGCAGAAAAAAGAGCTAAAGATAAAGCGTTAGGGAAGTTAATAAATAGTACCCAGAACGCATCTCGACGATACAAAAAAGGCCATTAACAGTAATTCGCTTCATTACAGAGTATTGAAGCGTCAAACAATGAGGTTGGGTTCATTTAACTGCGTGTATATATATCACTTAGGAAACAATCTCGCCTCCCTAAGACGTTAATTATTGAGGAAAATATGATTCGATCATTACGCTCAGAAGATCTAGATAATGCTGTATCTATTTGGTTTTCGGCATCAATTAAAGCGCACAACTTCATTTCGGAAGAGTACTGGTCTTCCCAGAAGAAGAACATGCGTGATATGTATCTACCCAATTGTGAATCATGGGTTTATGAATCGGCTGGCAATGTTCTTGGCTTTGTTTCTTATTACGAAGGGAGCATACCTGCTATTTTCGTGGATCCTGAGTCACAATCTTGTGGTATTGGGACACAGTTACTAAATCATTTAAAGGATAAGTACAGTGAACTAACGTTGACCGTCTACTCAGAGAATGAAAAAACACATCAGTTTTATCTTCATCATGGTTTCATTGATGTCGGTAAATGCATCTGTGAACATACAGGAAAAGAGCAGTTTGAGATGTGTTGGGCAAAAAATAGTAATGCATAATTAATGCAACAAAATGCAAGCAAGTGGGTAGTGCGACCACTTGCTGAATGAAAGAATTTGTCCATTTCCTTGCATCTCAGGCACTGCATTCAGCGGTGCCTGATTGCGTTTTGGGATACCAAAAGTTATTCATCGGTAGCTAAATTAGTAAAGTCACTGACATGCCTTTGTCCAGCTTCGTGCTGGCGACAGGTGTAACTAAGAAATGCCCCAACCACATGGACTCCCTCTTTTGTCAACATGTAGTTACAGCTGACAACATTGGATCTGACAGCAGCTCTACATTCGGTGTTTCGTCGGATTCTATCCGTCACCCTGATGTGATCAGTCCGTTGAAATTCTATTTCTCCATTTTTTCAAACTTCTTCTCTAGCTTCCTAATTTCCCTTTCGGCGAAATCGTGCTTATCCAACCATTGCTCTGCATAAGCCGTCTGGGCTTTGCTTTAATAAAATGGATCAGAGTAAATTTAAACCATGGACGAGTACTAAAAAATAAAGGACCAAGGCTCTTCAACTAGACCAGAGCAAGTTGATGTCAGAAAAAAAAGCTATGAAATATCTTTAACTTCGCTGATAAAGTGTTGAAATTCGCAAAGCCTGTTTTCAATTAACTGCGCTAAAACGTTTGCATCTAAGTGCTGTGGATCACGTACCGCGATCGTTTTGATGCTGTTTAGCTGTTGTAAATTACATTTAGTCGTTTTAGAAATAAGTCCTGCTTCACTCATTAATTCAAAGCTTTCATCTGCACTATATGGAAGACTCATTTGGTAATGCTTGTTAGTAGCATTGGCGATATCAATACAGGCTTGGCAAGCTCGCTGTAGATTGAAAATGACGGACTCTTGGCTGGTTAAGTCATTTTTGAAGTGAAAAGAAGTGCGATAGACCTCTTCGATGCGTTTTACGGCACGCTCAATAGAAGCGCATTTATGAATAATCGTGTCAGGTATCATAAATGCCCCTCTTGAGCTTAGAAGATGGGTTGGCAAGCAGTAAATGTCTTACTCAATATTCTGAATCTGTTCTCTCATTTGTTCAATCAACACCTTCAATTCCACCGCACTTTGCGTTGTCTCGACCACAATCGACTTAGATGAAAGGGTATTGGCTTCGCGGTTGAGTTCTTGCATGAGGAAGTCGAGGCGGCGGCCGATGGGGCCTTTTTGTTTCAGTTGACGACGAACTTCTTTGGTGTGGGTGACAAGGCGGTCCAGTTCTTCCGCTACATCGGCTTTTTGTGCCAAGAGGACGATTTCCGCTTCCACGCGCATTGGGTCGAGTTCGACTTTGGCGGCTTCCAGTTTGTCGGTCAGGTTTTGTTTTTGCGCAGCAATGATGCCAGGCAGTTTGTCTTGCACTTCGGCCACAATGGCGTCAATGCTATCAAGACGTTGTTCTATGATGGCGACCAGTTGTTCGCCTTCGCGCAAACGCATTTGGATGAGTTCGTCTACCGCCTTGGCGAAGAGTTCCTCTACGGCTTTTTTGATGGTCTCGGCGTCGTCGCTGGTGTCGCTTAAGATGCCCGGCCATTGAAGGATTTGCAGTGGTGATGGGGTTTTGATGCCATCAAACCAGGTGCCGAGTTCTTTTACTGCGTTAGCCAGTGCTTGGGCGTTGTCTGGGTTAATCGTTAAGCTGGTGGCCGCTTTGTCGACGGCTTGGAAGCGCAGTTGGCATTCTAGTTTGCCGCGGTTGAGTTTTTTTCTTAGCTGGTCGCGGAAGGAAAATTCCAATTCACGAAAGGCTTCCGGTAAGCGGAAGTTAGGTTCTAAATAGCGTTGGTTTACTGAGCGAACTTCCCAACTGATGGTGCCCCAATCGTAGCTGGCTTCTTGGCGTGAGAAGGCGGTCATGCTTGCTGTCATTTTGAATACCCAAGTTAAGAAAAATGTGGCGTTATTGTAGCTTATGCCATTGCAAGACGACAGTTTCCCCATTGTAAGGGGGGCAATTTTATGAGGGTTCGTTATAATTGCGGCTTTAGTGAAGATTAACCAATAGAGAGAGCTAGTATGCGTCCAAGTGGAAGAGCCGTTGATCAGTTACGTCCCCTTAAAATCACTCGAAATTTTACCAAACACGCCGAAGGTTCTGTATTAATTGAATGCGGTGACACCAAAGTCATTTGTACGGCGACGGTTGTGCCGGGTGTGCCGCGCTTTTTGAAAGGTAAAGGTCAAGGATGGATCACGGCAGAGTACGGCATGTTGCCGCGTTCTACTGGCAGTCGTATGGATCGTGAGGCGGCGCGTGGTAAGCAAGGCGGCCGTACGGTTGAGATTCAACGTTTGATTGGTCGTTCATTGCGTGCGGCAGTGGATTTGAAGAAACTAGGCGAAAACACCATCACCATCGACTGTGATGTGATTCAGGCCGATGGCGGCACACGTACAGCGTCTATTACAGGTGGTTTCGTGGCGTTGGCAGATGCAATGCGTTATCTGGTGGAAAATAAGAAAGTTAAAGAAAATCCAATTGTGTCGCAGATTGCGGCGATTTCTGTCGGTGTGTACAAGGGTACGCCGGTGTTGGATTTGGATTACCCAGAAGATTCTAATGCCGAAACCGATATGAATGTGATCATGAATGACAAAGGCGGTTTCATTGAAATCCAAGGCACCGCAGAAGGCGAGGCTTTTGGCGATGAACACATGATGGGGATGTTGGCCGTGGCGCGTAAGGGCATTGCCGAAATCATTGAGATTCAGCGTGCAGCTCTCTTTGAAAAATAACAGTTGAAAACTAAGAGCTGATAAACAAGAAACGAAAACAAGGCTGTGATAAATAAGCCTTTGTTAACGCTGAAAAACCTGATCATCGAACTGGATGGTCGGGTTTTTTTGGGTCTAAAATTTGTATGAAAAAGAGGCTTTTGGCGTTAATTGTCAGTTATTGTGGGTGTTTTTGCACCTTACATCATGAAACTTCTCTGCGATGATCAGATGACAATAACAATAAAGGAGAAGGCAAGTGAAGAAGATGTTAATCATGGGTATGTCGGCTATGTTGCTGAGCGGTGCTTTGCAGGCGGCCAATCTAGAAGGTGAGTGGCAGTTGCAAGATGCGGCCAATACGCAAGCTAAGCTGGATGAAGCGGTTGAAAATGTGGTGCAAGAAATGAATTTTTTCATCCGAGCGTTGGCAAGACCGGTATTGAAAAAGCAGACGCAAATTTGTCAGCAGTGGCTGTTAGCCAAACAAGCAGGCGAGTTTTCTTGGCAGTGTGATCAAGAAGAGGCCGACGTCATTCCTCTGACCGCCAAAGGCGAAGTCTTTAAGACGGATGAAGAAGACATCGAGATTTCCGGCAGTTTTACCGAGAGCGCCCAAGCTATTGTGGTGGTTGTGGAGTCAGAGCGAGGTAAACGTACCAATACTTGGCAGCAAGTGTCTGATAACGAGCTAACCTACACGGTAAAATTAGAATCTGAAAAACTGCCAACACCATTAACTTGGACATTAACTTACCAACGTTAAATTCATAAGATTTTATGACTCACAGAACAAAAAATGCCCCGCAAGCTCAGCTTGCGGGGCATTTTATTTTACGGCTCGTTAATTAGCTGTTTGATTAGCGCTTAACCGCACCGTTTGGTGCGAAGTCTGCAATATCAAGTGGTGCGTTGTTTTGCACGTATTCCACTAAGACATCCGCGTCAACGTAACCTGAGTTCACGTAGTTGGCGTGGTCGATGACTTTAGGGTAACCGTCGCCGCCTGTCGCAACATAGCTGTTGATGGCAATACGGTAGCTCTTAGCGGTGTCTAATGGTTGACCGTTCACCATGATGTTAGTCGCTTTACCGTCTTTCAATGTCAGTGCAACACCGTCAAATTGACCGAAAGCACCTGTGCCAGCTTGTTTGCTTGCAACAGCAGACAAGTAGTCAGTCAATTCGGCTGCCGTAAGGTCAACATAAGAAACAGCATTACCGAAAGGCTGTACTTTTAGGACGCTCTTGTAAGTAATGACGCCAGCTTCCATGTTGTCACGGATACCACCAGAGTTCATGATACCGATGTCAGCGTTTACTTTTTCTTTCATGGCACGTGAAATCAAGTTGCCTAGGTTGGTTTCTTGGTTACGTACTACGCCACGTTCACCGATGAAATCACCATTAGAGAAACCAATCTCAACGTTTAGCTCTTCCTGACCTTTTTCTTGGAAAGGCGTCAACATGGCTAACATGTCTGGGTCTTGAGCAATTTCTTCTTCGATGAAGACGCGTTCTGTTTTACCTTCCGCGTTTTTCACTTTTTTCTTCAAGTTAACCGGGATTAGGCGGTATTCAGACCATACGATGTCACCGTTTTTGAAGACAAAGTCTAGACGGCCAACGTATTTACCCCATTCGTGGGCTTGTAGGATCAATGTGCCGTTTTGCTCATCTGGTTCGAACAGTGGGTTTTGAGAGTGACCACCCACAACCACGTCAATGCCTGGTACGGTACGAGCAAGTGTCACATCACCTGGTGCGTTGCCACCGTAGTTACCATTGTTGTAGTGACCCATGTGCGTCACTGCAATGACGATGTCGGCTTTTTTGCGCAGTTCAGGAACCAATTTTGCAGCCACTTTGATAGGCGATTCGATCTTGATGCCTTCTAGGTATTCTGGATTACCCAATTTTACGGTGTCGTCTGTGGTAAGACCCATGACCGCTACTTTTAGGTCATTTACTTGGAAAATTTTGTAAGCGTCGAATAAAGGCTCACCGGTTTCAGCGTCTGTGATGTTCGCCGATAGGAATGGGAAACCAGCCCATTCTTGTTGTTGCTTCAGTACGGAAAGTGGGTTATCAAATTCGTGGTTACCCAATGCCATAGCATCGTACTTCAGCATGTTCATGCCGCGGAAATCTGGCTCAGCGTCTTGTAGGTCAGACTCAGGAACACCGGTGTTAATGTCACCGCCAGATAACAATAGAGAATTGCCATCGTCCAGTGCCACTTCTTCACGAATGTTATCGATCAGAGTTTTACGAGCAGCCATACCGTATTCGCCACGGCTACTTTGCCAGAAACGACCGTGATGGTCATTGGTGTGCAAAATGGTCACTCGATATTCTTTATCTTCCTGCCAATCGGGTTGTGTTGGGCCCATCATTGAACAGCCGGCAATGGCTAGTACAACACTGGAGACCGCAAGATGCGTAACAAAACGCTTCGTTGATTTCATGCTGTGATTCCTTGAATGTGATACTTGGATTGGTTGAACAAACACATTAATCGAGTGCATTTTTGTAATAGCACTTCTGATCAATTATTACAGAAATGTATCTCATATTTGTGACAAGTTCGAGGGATTAAGGAAAAAAACTGACCATTTGTGCAAAATTTAATCATGAGTGTAAAAAAGCCCATACAAAACGTTGCGGTTCTGTATGGGCTTAAACGTTTAATATTGTATCGTTAATGACGCAATATTATTTGTCTAGACGTTGACCTGTGGCTTGATCAAAGACCACGGCTTTGGATGTATCGAACATCATTTCGATCACCGACCCTGGTGCTGCAGGATAAGCAGGGTTAGAGCGGCAGTTGATCTCAGCGTCGTTGACGCGTGTGATGATCATGGTGTCAGCACCCATAGGCTCGGTGACTTCTACCTTAATGTCTGTGGTTGTAACGAAGTCTTGACCCACTTTGTGAGGCTGAGGCTCGGTAATCATTTCAGGACGCAACCCCAGTAATACGGTTTGGCCAACGTGATTTGCTAGGGCTTCAGGTTTCGGGAACGGTAAGGTTGCTGTCGAATTGGTTGCCAATTCCAACATAGGATTGCCATCTTGAGAAACCACTTTGGCTGGAATGAAGTTCATTGCTGGAGAGCCCATGAAGCCTGCTACAAATAGGTTTGCTGGGTTGTCATAGATTTCCTGCGGTGTGCCCAGTTGTTGTACTTCGCCATCTTTCATCACCGCAATACGGTCAGCCAAAGTCATGGCTTCGATCTGATCGTGAGTTACGTAAACGATGGTGGTCCCCAGTTTTTGGTGCAGCTTTTTAATTTCCGTACGCATTTCCACACGTAGCTTAGCGTCCAAGTTGGATAACGGCTCATCAAACAAGTAAAGCTGAGGACGACGTGCTAACGCGCGCCCCATGGCAACACGTTGACGCTGTCCACCTGATAGTTGCGCTGGCTTACGGTTTAACAGATGGCTGATCTGTAGTAGTTCTGCCACTCGTTGTACTTCTACTTCGCGCTCTTCTTTTGGCACTTTGCGCATTTCCAAACCGAAGGAAATGTTTTGTGCAACGGTCATATTTGGGTACAAAGCGTAGGATTGGAACACCATGGCGATGTCACGATCTTTCGGACTGGTGTAGGTAACGTCGTTGTCGGCGATTAAAATACGACCTTCCGATACGTCTTCTAGACCAGCAATGGAATTCATCAGCGTGGATTTACCACAGCCCGATGGTCCAACTAGGATCAGAAACTCACCGGCTTCGATGGCGATATTGATGCCTTTCAATACTTCCGTTGTGCCGTAGCGCTTTTTAACATTATCAATGACTAAGTTTGCCATGTTATTACTCCAAAATTTTGTATTCCCTAAGCGGTTTGTTGCGCTTAGGAAGTGCGGAACGGTATAGGCTTAGCCTTTTACCGCCCCGGCTGTTAAACCACGGACGAAGTATTTGCCTGCTAGCACGTACACAGCCAGAGTTGGTAGGGCTGCGATAATGGCGGCGGCCATGTCCACGTTATATTCTTTACCACCGAAACTGGTATTGACTAGGTTGTTCAAGGCCACGGTTACTGGCTGAGTATCAAAGCCAGAGAAAGCCACGCCAAATAGGAAGTCGTTCCAGATTTGTGTGAACTGCCAAATGACCGTTACCACAATGATGGGGGTCGATAATGGCAAGATGATGCGGTAGAAAATGGTAAAGAAACCTGCGCCATCAAGACGAGCTGCTTTCACCAATTCGCCTGGAATCGCTTGGTAGAAGTTACGGAAGAACAAGGTCGTGAAGGCGACACCGTAAACCACGTGAACGAACACCAAACCTGTGGTGGTATTGGCAATGCCTAACCAACCAAGAGTACGAGCCATCGGTAGTAGGATTACTTGGAAAGGAATGAAACAACCGACCAACAGTGCCGCGAAGAATAAATCACTGCCGCGGAACTTCCATAAGGAAATAACATAGCCATTGATGGCACCCAGTAAGGTTGAAATCAATACCGCTGGAATAACGATTTGGAAAGAGTTTAAGAAGTAAGGTGAAATCCCGCCACAGTTATTGCCGGTGCAGGCTTCGCCCCATGCTTTGCTCCAAGCGCTTAAATCTAATGTGCTTGGTAAAGACAACAAGGTGCCAGTACGAATCTCTTCTACGTCTTTAAGTGAGGTTAACAACATCACTAAGAACGGCATTAGATAAACCGCTGCCATGATCAGTAGAACCGTATACAGGGCAACACGCAGCGCCTTTTCTACCCAGGTAGTTTGGCGGCCAATAGATGCTTTACTCATGGCGTTCACCTCGTAATTCTGAGTACAGGTATGGAATCAAAATGGCTAATACACAGCCGAGCATGACCATGGCAGAGGCCGAACCTAGACCAATTTGGCTACGGGTAAAGGTGTGGGCGTACATGAAGTTAGCCGGTAGGTCTGAAGAATAGCCCGGACCACCGTTGGTTAAAGCGGCAACCAAGTCGAAACTCTTGATAGCAATGTGAGACAAGATCACCATGGCACTGAAGAAAACAGGCTTCAATGACGGCAAAATAATACGACGGTAAGTGGTAAAGGTGCTGGCTCCGTCTAGGTGTGCGGCTTTAATTAAATCGCCATCCACGCCACGTAAACCGGCTAGGAATAAGGCCATTACAAAACCTGACGCTTGCCATACGGCGGCAATGACCAAACAATAAACCACCATGTCTGGGTTGATGAGCCAGTCGAATTTAAAGTTCTCAAAGCCTAAATCGACCATGAGTTTTTCAAAACCGTTGGTTGGGTTAAGCAACCACTTCCAAGCGGTACCTGTGACGATGAATGAAATCGCCATAGGGTATAGGTAGATGGTACGAATCGCCCCTTCGGCACGAATTTTTTGATCTAAGAAAATCGCTAATACCACACCAAGGAACAGGCAGATCAGGATGAAAAGTCCGCCAAAAATACCCAGGTTGGTCAGTGCAACGATCCAGCGGTCGTTGTTGAATAAACGCTCATATTGATCCACGCCAACAAATTTATAGCTGGGTAACATACGAGAGTTGGTAAAAGACAGAACGGCTGTCCAAATCATATAGCCGTAAATGCACACTAGTGTCACGACTACGGTTGGTGCCATAACAATTTTTGGCATCCAATCAGCCAAGCTAAGGCGTGCAGGACGTCCTGACTGAGTCTTTTGGGACCCAGAATTGGCAGCTTTTGTATTCATAATTGATGCTTCACTACAGAGAAGAAACGAAGAGGCTGGCTTGAGGGCCAGCCTCGTTTACTTATTGCAAGACAGGCTTGCGAATAGGTGCTTACATGCTGGCTTTGATGGCACGAGCTAGCTTGTCTACGGCTTCTTCAGATGTCATAGAGTCATCGTTGAAGAAGTTCGTCACGACGTCAAAGATAGCGCCCTGAACCATAGAGTTTACTGCCATGCCATGCGCCATACTTGGTACTAGGTTGCCTGTTGTTGAACTGGCTAGGAAAGAATCCATTGCAGAGTGCGCGCAAGTATCAAACTTATCACGAGGCATGTTCAAGCGTGTTGGGATAGAACCCTTGTTCAAGTTAAAGGTTTCTTGGAACTTAGGCTCAAGAATCAAACGAGCAAGGTCTTTTTGTGCGACTTGCTGTTCTTTACCGTCAACTTTAAACATCGCTAGAGAGTCGATGTTGAAGGTGAACGCATCGCTTGTACCTGGTGCAGGGTAGCAAACATAGTCGATACCAGCTTTTTTGCCCGCCGCAGTGAATTCACCTTTGGCCCAGTCACCCATGATTTGCATGGCCGCTTCACCATTGATCACCATAGACGTAGCGATGTTCCAGTCGCGACCAGAGAAACCTGTGTCAACGAATTCACGCATTTGTTTGAATGTGCTGAATACGTCGATCATGTCTTGGCTGCGTAGGGTTTTGTCAGATAGACCAATGAACGCGCTGTTGTAGAACTTAGAGCCTTTAGACAGTGCAATGGCTTCGAACAAAGTCGCGTCTTGCCAAGCTTGACCACCGTGAGCTAATGGCGTGAAACCAGCGGCTTTGATTTTTTTCGCTTCGGTGATGAATTGATCCCAAGTCGTTGGGATAGAAGCGCCGGCTTTACGGAATACTTCTGGGTTCGCCCACATCCAGTTTACACGGTGAACGTTTACTGGTGCGGCAACGTAGTGACCATCGTACTTCATGACTTCGCTGACCACACCAGGCAGGATGACATCCCAATCGCCTGCTTCAGCAACATCGTCAAGGTTGGTTAGGAAACCTAGATCACCCCATTCTTGAATAGTAGGGCCTTTGATTTGAGCGGCAGAAGGTGGGTTGCCAGCAATGGCGCGAGATTTTAGAACTGTCATGGCCGACTCACCGCCACCACCTGCGACTGCAAAGTCTTTCCAAGTGTGACCAGCGTCAACCATTTCGTCTTTAAGAACGTTGATGGCTGCGGCTTCACCGCCTGATGTCCACCAGTGAAGAACTTCCACTTCACCAGCTTGGCTTTGTGCCGCCGCTAATGAAAGTGCAACAGATGTTAATCCTAAGGCAATTTTTTTCATGATAGAAACCTTTGTTATTGTTATTTCATCTTGTCAAATGCGCGTTGGCTTTGACTATGTTTGATTATTCTTATTTCGTACAAATTTACTGAAAGTCAGCTTAAGCCTTTATACGAGTTAGTGAATTTAGCAAAGTAAGTCAAGGGAAGGGGTAAAGTAGAGCAACCTAATGTAACAAAGTCTTGCAAAACTGTGGATTAACTATGGTTTTCTAGTGGCGAGGCAGCCAAACTCTGGCTTCTAAACCTTGCACTGGTTGGTTGCTCAAGGTGACTTCACCGCCGTGAGCGCGTGCGATATTTCGCGCAATACTCAAGCCTAAGCCCATACCGGTGGGGTGACCATTGTGCTCATCAATAAGACGAGTATAGGGTTGAAAGACCTTGTCGATCTTGTCGATTGGAATGCCTGGGCCTTGGTCGCAAATACGAATGCAAACGCCTTCTTCATCGTCTTCTATGTGAATAGTGGCTCGTTTACCATAGTACAAAGCGTTATCGACCAAGTTGCCTAAGCAACGTTTAATGGCTAAAGGTTTGCCAATATATGGGTGTTTTAATTCCCCTTTGAGAATGATTTTAATGCTGTGTAAATTGGCCGTTACCTGCATGTCTTTGAGCATGCGGCTAATGTCGACTTCGACACGATTTTCATGAATATCTGTCTCTTTTACGCTTTGTAATGCGCCTTTTACCAGCATGTCCAAATCTTCTAGGTCACGGATCATGGCATCGCGAATGTCATCTTCGTCGAGCATTTCTGCCCGTAATCGTAATCGAGTAATGGGGGTTTTTAAATCGTGGGAAATGGCAGCGAACAGCCTTTCTCTGTCATTTAAATAACGTTGAATTCGACGTTGCATATCATTAAAGGCTTTGGCGGTATTACGGACTTCGACGCTGCCATTTTCTTTCATCGGGCGCCAATCACCTTGCCCGAAACGCTCTGCCGCTCTGGCCAGTGTCGCCAACGGTCTGGTCACACGTCTTAGAATAACAATGCTCAATAACAGCACGGTAATGACCGACATGGCCATGGAGAAGAGTCGGTCACCACTGACTGCTGTGGTGTCATCTAAAAAGTAAGGGTCAGGCATTAAGCTGGCAAGATAGAGCCAATCTTTCTCATTGATGGGGATCTGAATCACAATAATCGGTGGGGTGAGTGGTTTCACAAGCAAACTATGGTGGCCCCAACGTTCAGGCAAGTCCATCAAACGGGTTTGGTTGTTGATGACGTGTAAGTCGCTGGGACTGGAAAAGGCGATTTTGGCATTGTGAATACCAAGTTGCTTCACCAGAGTGTCATTCACTTCCTGTTTTACAACGTTTTTTAACGGAGAGGCTTCCAAAGGGTTGATAAGGATCTCTTCTTTGTTGAGGGTAACAAAAAAGCGGGTGCCGCCCATGTCTTGTAATTGGTCTATGACAATGTGGCGATAGTTGGTTGGCAATGAGGTGAAATAGCTGACTGTCGCCGCAATACGAAACGCCATGTGTTTAGAGACTTCGCGTACGTTTTGTTCGGTATCTGATTCCAACTGTCGTAGCCAGAAAGTCGAGCTAATAAATTGCGCACTCGCGACCCCTAACGCCATGATGATAAGGATCTGTCCTGTTAAAGACTGAGACCAGCGCTTTAGACGTTTGGATAAGAGAGGAGAGGCGTTAGTTGACATGATCGAGGGCGTTGACCGAAGCGGTTAATATATAGCCCTGGCCGCGAACGGTTTTGATTAATTGTGGGTGACGAGCGTCTTCTCTTAGTCTATGACGTAAGCGACTAACATGCACATCGATAAAACGATCAAGAGGCGTACTGTCTCGTCCGCGGGTATTTTCGGCAATGTGCTCTCGGGTAAGTACTTCGCCTGGGTTTTTCAAAAACAACATAAGTAGGTTGTAGTCGGCCCCCGAGAGAGATTCTTTTTCATCGGCGTAATGAAGCTCGCGGGATAAAGTGTCGAGGGTGAAATCAGCAAAATGATAAAAGCGATGCGCTTCGTTCGCATGATGGTGTTCACTGACTTCGATTTGCTCCATGCGACGTAAAATAGCTTTCATTCTCGCCAGTAGCTCACGAGGATTAAAAGGTTTAGCCAGATAATCGTCCGCACCAATTTCGAGACCAATAATACGGTCCATTTCATCGGAATTGGCCGTCAACATAATGACAGGGACTTGTGATTGCTCTCGTAGTCCGCGACAGACAGAAAAGCCGTCTTGGCCTGGTAGCATGATGTCTAGAATGACCAAATCTATGTGTTGGTTTGGATCAAAGTTCGTTAAAAAGGCTTCACCCGACTCGGCGGTGAAAACCGTAAACTGATGCTTTTCTAAATAGGATTTGAGCAGGGTGCGAATCTCGTCATCATCGTCTACCACATAGATACGTTTGGCTTTGGTCATACTTTTGCTCAATGTTTTGGGCTGGTGTTGTTGTGTTTGTTGTTGATTCCGAGTCTAGCAAGAAAGTGTCATTGAACCAATTGACTAAGGAGAGATTGCTCTATTGGTATTTAAATAAATTAAATTGATTTAATTTCTTACCGCCTGCATAATTTTTCGACTAATCTTACCCTTTGTTATGAAATTTAAGAGATAAAGACGATGACAACTAAAGTGATGGCGTTCGGTGAAGCCCTGATTGACTTCCTATCTAATGGTGCAACTAAAGCCGGTGAATTAGAGTCTTTCACCAAATTTCCAGGCGGCGCTCCAGCCAATGTGGCGGTTGCTGTCGCGCGTTTAGGTGGTAACAGTCACTTTGTTGGTCAAGTTGGTGATGACGCCTTCGGTCACTTTTTAAAGGCGTCATTAGAAGATTACGGTGTTGAAACCAGTAAAATGCTGATGACCAAAGAAGCGAAAACCGCCTTAGCCTTTGTGAGTTTGGATGACACTGGGGAGCGCAGTTTTGAATTCTATCGCAGCCCGTCAGCGGACATCTTGTTCCGTGAGAAAGACTTTGATGCAAGTTGGTTTGCCGATGCTAAAGGGGTGTTCCATACCTGTTCAAACACCTTAACCGATGCTGATATTACTAAAGCTACCTTGGCAGGTATCAAGATGGCGAAACAGGCTAATTGGATTGTCAGCATCGATGTGAACTTGCGTACTAACTTATGGCCGAATGGTCAGGTTGATACGCAACGAGTGATCGATTGGATGCAGTCGGCGGATGTCGTCAAAGCCAGTTTGGAAGAACTGGCGGTTATGGCTGAAGATCCTTTTGCGTTAATTGATGAGTCTTTAAACGCTGGAGTCACCTTGTTTGTATTAACAGATGGTGGCAACCCAATTCGCTTCTACACTAAAGGCCAAGCAGAAGGCGCCGTCATCACGCCTAAAGTGGAGGTGAAAGACACGACGGCGGCGGGTGATGCATTTGTTGGCGGCTTGTTGTACCAATTGGCTGAGCAGGGTGGGGATCGTCAAGCTTTGGCGAATTTGTCGCAACAAGACCTGCACAACGTGATCCGTTTTGCGGCAGCCTGTGGTGCAGATTCTGTGACGAAGTTGGGTGCGTACCCATCGTTGCCCAACTTGGCGCAAGCGGAAGCGCAACTGAAGCAGTTCTAATGCCACTGTTTGACCGTGCGATTCGCTTTTTGAGTTAAACGGTTAAGAATAAATTCAGCGTATTCAGAATTCTATTAAGAGCGTGGCTTGGCCACGCTTTTTTTGTGCCTGTTGGACGGCGTACTGAAATCAATAAATGTTAGAAAAAATGACCACTTATTCGATTTTACAAGCCGATGAGTGTCTAAAATATCCCCAAAAAAACCACTCTGTTGTATTTTTGTACAAAAATTGAAATGAAATATTGCTCGCTTTTTTACCAAAACATACTAAATTGAAAATAGAATTAAGATAATATTAAGGATATCGGAAGCTTGAAGCTGGGGCTTTGATTGTTAATAATCAAAAACCTTCTTAATCCTTATAGAAGAAGTGAGAACCTTGTTTCGACTCATGATAATAACAAACAAAGGCAAGCTTAGGGTTTCCTTAGCGAGTCTGTAAGGAGCAATGATGAAAAAATCCATTCTGTCTATGGCGGTTGCCATGACTCTTTCTGCGACCTCTGCATCGGCAGCCGATCTTGTTTTCAAGCCTGGCGAAGACTCTCGTTTCCATTGGGAAAATTACGAAGCGTTGAAATCGACAGATTTGTCCGGTGAAACCATTTCTGTATTCGGCCCTTGGATGGGCGATGAGAAAGCCAACTTCGATCGCGTAATTGCGTATTTTGAAGAAGCAACAGGCGCCAAAGTAAGTTATGCCGGTTCCGATTCTTTCGAGCAGCAGATTGTTATTGATGCTCAAGCGGGCAGTGCACCAAACGTTTCCGTCTTTCCTCAGCCAGGTTTAGCGGCTGATTTAGCGGCAAAAGGCTTTCTGACGCCACTAAACGATAACGTTAAAGAGGCCGTAGCGAAAGATTACGCTGCGGGTCAATCTTGGGTTGATTTGGCGACCTTTGAAAATGGTCAAGGCAAAGATGAATTCTACGGTGTTTTCTACCGTGCGGATTTGAAATCTTTGGTTTGGTATTCGCCTGATAACTTCGCGGACGCGGGTTATGACATCCCAGAAACCATGGAAGAATTAAAAGCACTGACTAAAGAAATCGTTGCGGACGGTGGTACGCCTTGGTGTATTGGTCTGGGTTCTGGTGCGGCGACAGGTTGGCCAGCAACAGACTGGGTAGAAGATTTGTTACTTCGTACTCAACCAGCGTCTGTGTATGACCAATGGGTCACCAATGAAGTGAAATTTGATGATCCGCGTATTGTGGGTGCCATCGAAGAGTTTGGTTGGTTCGCGCGTAATGACGAATACGTTGATGGTGGCGCCGGTGCGGTGTCTTCGACTGACTTCCGTGACAGCCCAAAAGGTTTGTTCCAGTCGCCGCCAAAATGTTACATGCATCGTCAAGCGTCTTTCATTCCAGCGTTCTTCCCAGAAGGAACAGAGCTTGGTTTGGATGCTGACTTCTTTTACTTTCCATCTTATGAGTCGAAAGGCCTAGGCAATCCTGTATTGGGTGCCGGTACTTTGGTGAGTATTACCAATGACTCTAAAGGTGCTCGTGCGTTTATTGATTTCATCCGTTCGCCTATTGCCCACGAGTTGTGGATGGCACAAACCGGTTTCTTGTCGGCTCACTTGGGTGCTAACCCAGAGCTGTACTCAAGCGACGCGGCGCGTAAGCAGGGTGAAATTTTGCGTTACGCTACCACTTTCCGTTTTGATGGCTCTGATTTGATGCCAGGTAAGATCGGTGCGGGTTCTTTCTGGACTGGCATGGTCGATTATACTGGCGGTAAAGAGGCTGAAGACGTTGCGAAAGACATTCAGAAAACCTGGGATGCGTTGAAGTAATCCCTTTTGTTAAGCCCCCAAGTAATCTTGTTTGCTTGGGGGCTTTTTGTAATTTATTTGCCAGATAAAAGATGAAGGACGTGAGTCCTGATCATCGTAAATGTACCTTGGAGATGTTATGGCCCAGCTCGCTTCTGCACTAGCGATTATGATAATGGGTGTATTGGGATGCGCTGCCTATTTTTACGGATCTAATTTTTTATTAGATAAACTATTTCCGACTAAAGACCGACCTTATGAGCAGATTGCGCGAAATTTGCGTACTGCGAATATGGTTCGCCCTTGGTTGTTTTTAGGCCCTGCTGTTCTACTGCTAACCTTTTATTTATTCTATCCTGTGATCGATTCTTTCCGTCTGTCTTTCTTTGACAGAACAGGCGATGAGTTCGTTGGCCTTTCCAATTACGTTTGGTTGTTTGGCAGTGATGAGTTCTTTGAGTCGTTCCGCAATAACATGTTGTGGTTGATTGTTGTGCCGACGGCGGCGACCTTTTTTGGTTTGATTATCGCCACCATGACCGACCGAATTTGGTGGGGCAATATCGCCAAAAGTCTGATCTTTATGCCGATGGCCATTTCTTTCATTGGTGCGTCGGTGATCTGGAAATTTATTTACGATTTCCGCAGCGGTGATGATGCGCAGATTGGTTTATTAAATGCCATTGTGGTGTTTTTTGGTGGTGAGCCGCAAAACTGGATTACCATTCCTTTCTGGAACAACTTTTTCTTAATGATCATCCTCGTTTGGATTCAAACCGGTTTTGCTATGGTGATCTTGTCCGCTGCGTTACGTGGTATTCCTGATGAAACCATTGAAGCCGCGGTATTGGACGGTGCCAACGGCTTGCAAATTTTCTTCAAAATCATGGTGCCGCAGATTTGGGGAACCATTGCCGTGGTTTGGACCACCATTACCATTCTGGTACTAAAAGTATTCGATATCGTGTTGGCCATGACGAATGGTCAGTGGGATACACAAGTATTAGCCAATCAAATGTTTGATTGGATGTTCCGTGGCGGCGGCGATTTCGGCCGTGGCGCGGTTGTTGCAATTGTTATTATGGTGTTGGTAATTCCTATCATGATTTGGAACATTAAGCGTGCAAACGCAGAAATGGAGGGACGTTAATATGGTTGCCTCTTCAAAGCGTACGCCGCTGACTTTTTTAGTACATGCCACTGTGTTGTTTTTGGTGGTACTGTGGACCATCCCAACAGCCGGTTTGTTTATTTCATCGATTCGCGATAAGGATCAACTTTCGGTATCTGGCTGGTGGACGGCCTTATCAACCTCTGAACAGCGTCTTGTGGCAAGGGCTTATGAGCCTAAATCACAAGTACAACAAGGTGATCGCTTTGTGATTCGCGGTAACTTGTTGGAAGGTGGTAACGGTGAGATCGCGCGATTTGGTTTTAGCTCACTAAAGCCTGAAGCTTATGCTGCTGGTGACGTAGCCGAAATGAAAAAAGGCCGCACTTTGCAGGTTAATGCGAATGGCGATTATGTTTTGTCTTCACCGGCTGAATGGAAAGGCTCTCGTGGCCAGCGAATCTTCTACACCGCCGAAATCCCACCGCGTTTCACTTTAGATAACTATCGCGAAGTGTTGAGTGCGGAAGGTCTAGGCCAATCTTTCATTAACTCTCTGACGGTGACCATCCCAGCGACCATTATTCCTATTTTGGTGGCGGCGTTTGCGGCTTATGCCTTGGCGTGGATGCGTTTTCCTGGACGTGCCTTGCTGATTGCTGGCGTCGTAGGTTTACTGGTTGTGCCGTTACAGATGTCATTGATTCCGTTGCTGAAGAGTTACAACTTGATTGGCGAGTTTTTTGGGGTAGGTTCAAAAACCTATGTGGGGATTTGGCTTGCACATACTGGTTTTGGCTTACCGCTGGCGATTTATCTATTGCGTAATTATATCTCAGGTTTGCCGGGCGAAATTATTGAATCGGCACGTGTCGATGGGGCCTCTGATTTTGATATTTTCCGCAAAATTATTTTGCCTTTGTCTTTCCCTGCGTTGGCGTCTTTTGCCATCTTCCAATTCCTTTGGGTATGGAATGATTTGCTCATTGCTATGGTGTTCTTGGGCAATAATCAGGAGCATTTGGTACTGACTGGGCAGTTACGTGAACTCTTGGGTTCTCGTGGCGGTAACTGGGAGATTCTGACGGCGTCTGCCTTTATCACCATTATTATTCCGTTATTGGTCTTCTTTAGCTTACAGCGCTATTTAGTGCGCGGTTTGCTGGCAGGCTCTGTGAAATAAAACCACCTAGGCGAGTGGGTTGAGCCAAGCTCCCCACTCAAGGTAAGCATTTAGATTGAGGCATTTAAATCATGGCTGATGTTAAGTTAACCCATGTAAAGAAAATTTATTCAAATAAAGTTGAAGTCCTAAAAGACATCAACTTGGACATCAAGCAAGGTGAGTTCATTGTGTTTGTTGGTCCATCAGGCTGTGGTAAGTCGACCCTATTGCGCATGATCTCTGGTCTGGAAGATATTTCGGCTGGTACGTTGGAGATCGACGGTCAGGTAGTGAACGACATTCCACCTGCTTTGCGTGGCATTGCCATGGTATTCCAGAGCTACGCTTTGTACCCGCACATGACGGTGTATGACAACATGGCGTTCAGCTTGCAAATTGCTAAAACCAGCAAGGAAGACATTGACCAGCAAGTACGTAAAGCGGCTGATATGCTGCAATTGACCCCTTACCTTGACCGTCTGCCAAAAGCTTTGTCAGGTGGCCAACGCCAGCGTGTGGCCATTGGTCGTGCGATTGTTCGTCGTCCAAAAGTGTTCTTGTTTGACGAGCCTTTATCTAACTTGGATGCAGCACTTCGTGTAGCAACACGTATGGAAATAGCCAACCTGAAAGAAAGCATGCCGGATTCTACCATGATCTATGTTACCCATGATCAGGTAGAAGCCATGACATTGGCAGATCGAATCGTGCTGTTGTCAGCCGGTAATATCGAACAAGTCGGTTCACCGCTTGAGCTTTATGAACACCCTGCAAACGTTTTTGTAGCGAAATTTATCGGTTCTCCGGCAATGAACATTTTGCCGTGTCGAATCGAAAAAACGGGCGAGCAAACAGAAGTGTCTTTGTCGGCGAAAATGTCCGTGACAGCGCCAATTAACACGGAAGCAAGCGAGCAATCCAAAGCGGCGTTCTTTGGTATTCGTCCTGAAGATCTGAGTGTGGTGGCGAGCGAAGAAGAAGGCATCTTGTCTGGAACCGTGTCTTTTATCGAATCTCTTGGTGAAGCGACCCTATTGTACGTGCAAGTGCCAGGTTGTGAAGACATGGTGATTGCGAAAGAGTCGGGTACGTTGAGTATTCAACGTGGTGAACAGGTTCATTTGTCGACTTCACCAGAGAAAATGCATTTATTTGACGATAACGAACTGTCTTATCGTCGTTAATTTTATAGGTCTTATTGTTGATTGGGATAAGGCGCTGCCTTATCCCAAATTTTTTGTTTTTGGAGAGTCAGTATGACAACCAACTTGAACTGGTGGAAAGGCGGGATTATTTATCAAATTTACCCGCGTAGTTTTATGGATGCGAATGGCGACGGTGTAGGCGACTTGGTGGGTATCACTAGCAAGTTAGACTATGTTGCTTCGTTGGGTGTGGATGCCATTTGGTTATCGCCTATCTTTACTTCACCAATGAAAGATTTTGGTTACGACGTATCGGATTACTGTGACATTGATCCTATGTTTGGTAGCTTGGACGATTTCAAAAAACTAGTGAATCGTGCTCATGAACTGGGTTTAAAGGTCATGATTGATCAGGTAATCAGTCATTCCTCTGACGTACACCCTTGGTTTGAAGAAAGCCGTCAAGATAAGACCAATCCCAAAGCAGATTGGTATGTTTGGGCTGATCCTAAGCCAGACGGTTCTCCACCAAATAACTGGTTATCCATCTTTGGTGGCAGCGCTTGGAAATGGGACAGTCGTCGTTTGCAATATTACTTGCACAACTTCCTAGAGTCTCAGCCAGACATGAACTTCCATCATCCAGAAGTACGCAAGGCCCATCTGGATAACATGCGTTTCTGGCTAGAGTTAGGGGTCGACGGCTTCCGTTTAGATACGGTGAACTTCTACTTCCATAGTGAAGGTTTGGAAGACAATCCACCTGTACCGCCAGGCGAGCCAAAAACCAAAGGTGCGCCTGAAGACAACCCATACACTTACCAGCGTCACGTGTATGATTTGAGCCGTCCAGAAAACTTGGCGTTCCTCAAAGAGTTGCGCGCGCTGATGGACGAGTTCCCTGGCAGTACGACTGTGGGTGAAATCGGTGACGACTTCCCTCTAAATCGCATGGCAGAGTACACGTCTGGTGGCGATAAATTGCACATGGCGTACACGTTTGATTTATTGAACAAACCACACTCACCAGCTTACATCCGCGATGTACTAAAAAACATGCAAGATATTGTTGGCGATGGTTGGCCATGTTGGGCTGTGTCAAATCATGATGTGGTGCGTGCCCGTACTCGTTGGGGCGCAGATGAAGATGGTGAAGCTTACCCATTAATTACCACAGCGTTGATTGCCTCTATTCGTGGTAGCGTTTGTTTGTATCAAGGTGAAGAGCTTGGTTTGCCTGAGGCAGAAGTACCGTATGAGCGTATTCAGGACCCATACGGTTTTCCTTTGTGGCCAGTTTTTAAAGGCCGTGATGGTTGCCGTACGCCTATGGTGTGGGAAAACAAAGCTCAGGGTGGTTTCTCAACGATTGAGCCTTGGCTGCCAGTGGATAAAGACCACTTGCCATTGAGTGTGGCAGAGCAAGAAGCGAATTCTGACTCTTTGTTACATAAGATGCGTCAGTTCATAAAATGGCGTCAACAGCAACCAGCATTGGTGAACGGTGAACTAACACAGATCGACGTTGCTAACGGTGAATTGATTGCTTTTGTTCGTGATTACCAAGAAGAGTCTTTGCTCGTGGTATTGAATATGACAGGTGAAGAGCAAGTTGCCACGCTGAGTTCAGGTGGCGTGGAACTTCTTGACGGTCACGGTTTCCAATGCCAGTTGTCGGGTCAAACTTTGACCTTACCTGCTTATCAAGCTTGCTACGCGCGTCTGCGCTAAGAAAAATTCACGAAAGCCGCATCAAGTCCTTAAAATGAATGTGGCTATTCGTACTTTTCAGAAAGCTTGATAGAATGTTTGGGTCTTCTCCAGAGCGTCAAATGGACTCTTGGCTGGATAAGACTCTTAATTCTAGTGAGTGCTTGTATGAAAAAAAGTATAAAAAAACTGACCTTAAAAGACGTTGCAGAACGTTTAGAGGTATCAACGGCAACCATATCTAATGCCTTTAATCGCCCCGATCAACTGTCAGCCAGTTTGCGCGAAAATATTCTTAGTGAATGTGAAAAAATGGGCTATTTTGGTCCAAATGCCGCAGCACGAAGTTTGCGAACTGGGCGTACAGGGATTGTCGGTATCGTATTGTCGGATGATTTAAGTTATAGCTTAACAGACCCGGTTGCGAATCAGTTCCTGAAAGGCATGGCAGAGGTGTTTGAGGCCAATGAATATAACATGCTGTTGTTGTCTTCAGATGAAGTGGAGCAGGATGCTCAAAGTCGCATGCAATCTTCGATGGTGGACGGTTTTATTGTATACGGCCATAAACCTCAGCAGTGCATTAATGCACCTTGGTTAATGCCGAACAAAAATATCATTACCGTTGACAGTTTTATTCCCGGTACGACCTCGGTGAACGTGGAAAATCACAGTGGTGCTTATACCATTGCGAAACATGCTTTGCAGCACAATCCAGAAACCGTGGCTATTCTGGGGTTGAGTCTATTGGATACTGACAGGGTTTGTCGGATTCGTGAGGACGAGTTGTTTGATCGTGCTGCTTCTATTTCGATTCAGCGATTGTACGGTTACTTTGAAGCGTTAAAAGAACATCAAATCACAGTGCCATCTGAGTGCATTTGGAACATTCCTGAGAACAATCACAAATTGGCTTATCAAGCGGCTCGTGAAGCGCTCACCATGGCCAGTCGTCCTAAGTTATTGCTTTGTATGAGTGACTGCATTGCCATTGCGGCGGTTCAAGCGGCATTGCAATTGGGTATTCGCGTTCCTGAAGACCTACAAGTAGTGGGCTTTGATGGTATTGCTGAAAGTGAGAATTTTCATCCATCCATTACTACGATTCACCAGCAAACCGTGGAGAAAGGTCGAGTTGCAGCGGAAGTTTTCTTAGGCCTACGTGAAGCCAAAGACGTGGTACTGGAAACTGAATTAGTGATTCGCGAGAGCTGTCCAGCCCTATAAGGGCTGTTAAAGCCAATAGTCGCTAATGTCGGTCTCTAGGTTCATGTGATAGGCAATTTGAGCCTGCAGTAACTCAGCAGATGACAGCGCGTCCGTCAGAGCATGGTGCGCTTTATACCTAGGCAAATGATAGCGTTGTCGACAAGCATCCAAACGTAATGATGTTGGCTTGCCAAAGCGTTTCCACCAAGGTTTATGTTGTACCTGTCGCTCGATGTCCATGGTGTCTAGCACGGGAAAATATAATGGGTAGCCGTAGCGTTTAAGCGAGGCTTCTAGTAAGAACTGACGCTCAATCGAGACACAATGTACGACAACGACTTGTTGAATTAGAGCGTCCAAAATCTCATCTAAAATGCTGTCCAATCTTGGCGCTTCCGCCAATTCAGCGTGAGTAATTTCATGAATGGTAACGGATTCGGCATGTAAATCACGCTTGGGTTTGGCCATCCAATAACGTGCGCCCTGACAACGAATAGCATTATGGGTCATGGGGATTAATCCCAAACTGATGATCTCATCGGTTTTTGGGTCTAATCCTGTGGTTTCTAAATCCAGTGCGAGCAAGGGGGTGTCTTTGAGTGGCGTTGTGGCCTTGATCATCCCCGCTTGATAGTAACGTTTTAGGGCGCCTTCAGGTGCTTCCTCAGCCCATTGTTCAAAGTTAGCTTGCCAATCTTGGAAGGAAACGCCTTTGTTGAAATCAATGTTAGCCATAATT
The DNA here is from genome assembly GCF_043643765.1 of Marinomonas posidonica. Taxonomy (GTDB): domain Bacteria; phylum Pseudomonadota; class Gammaproteobacteria; order Pseudomonadales; family Marinomonadaceae; genus Marinomonas; species Marinomonas posidonica_A. The sequence continues at coordinate 277,580 of NZ_JBHZSP010000004.1, forward strand.
TAACTGCGTTTACCGGCATAGCGGAATTTGATGAACTCTTGTTGACGCGACACTATGTCAAAAGCATCCCTGAGGTGGCGTTTTTCGAAAGAGGATAAGTTAGCTGGGTTCACATGATTATTGGGTGTTTCGCCGGCATCAATTTGGTCTTTCTGATGACGAATGCGCACCATACCAATCATTTCTAAGGCGAGGGCCAAATCTTTTGCTCGTCCATCAGGAAGAAGCCCTTCCGCTTCAATGTCTTCGAGTCGTTCTAAGGTATTGAGTTTATCACTACCAATCGCCAAGGCATGCACTCGTACTATGTCGATAATTGGCGCAATGCCTCTTTCTTTCAAGTTAAAGGTGCGTGATTGTTTGCCTTCGCCGTCCAAGACAAACTGCCGGAAGAAGCCTAATGGCGGCTTTCTTTGGTTTGCATTGCGGGCCATAAAGGTCAAGAAGCCCGAGTGTGCTTTGGCTTCTGCGCGAATGTGACGATTGAGTTTGGTGGCTAGGGTTTTGTCCCCATAAATACCGCGTAAATCGAAGAAGATAGACAAACGCAGTAATGCTTCTGCTTTGGGCTCACGTATCCAATCCGTAAAGTACTGTTTCCATACAGAGATCGGCTGACGCCAGCGAGGGTTTGACGCCATAATGTCACCGCTACATAAATCATAGCCACATTTATCCAGATTTTGACACACCCATTCACTGAGTTTCTCGAAATACTCACCGTGAAGGCTTTCATCGTACTTATCGCTGAGAATCAAAGCATTATCTTGGTCCGTCTTTATGATTTGTTCTTCGCGAGCCTGTGACCCTAGAGCGACAAAACAATAGGGCACGGGAGGTTTACCAAATTGATCTTCGGCCAATTGTAATAAACGCTTCACAAAAGCGGTGCCGATGTGTGACATGGCATTGCCGATCATCTGTGTATTGGCATCTGCGACGACTAATTGAGTGAAGGTATGTGTCATCTTACGACTAATGGCTTGTAAACCTTCTATGTTGGATTGTTTGAAAATGTCGCTGATTAAATACACACTGCCGTGACTTTCTTTTTGGACAATATCACCTGTACTAACCACCCCAATGGGACGATTGTCTTTAATGACTGGTAAGTGGTGAACATTGCGTTCCATCATCTTGAGTACGGCTTCAGAAGCGTAGTCACGACTGTCCATGACGATAGGTTTTGGCGTCATAATGTCTGAAATTGGTGTGTCAAAAGGAAGCCCTTTGGCTAAGGCTCGAGTACGAAGATCACGATCGGTGACAATGCCAATTAACTCATCCTGTTCGGTTATTAATAAACTGGAAACACGCTTGTCGGTCATGATTTGCGCGGCAGTGAGTATGTCTGAATCGGCTGTTGTGCTGACTGGCTGGCGTCTTAATAAGCTCATGACAGGACAAGTCATTAAAGAGACATCGGAGCTTTGTGAGTCCATGGCGAGACGCAGACGAACTTCTCGCGCGAGTTCAAAGAAGTCAGAGAAGGTATCGTTTTCTTCGTATAGCTTGAGAAACCAGCGAGCAGGAATACGGTATAACAAACTGTCTTCGATGGCTCGCATGGATTGTGAGGATTTGCCGCCGCGTAATAAAGAAGCATAACCAAACAATTCACCTTCGTTCATACGACGAATGAGTTTGTCTTTTCTGCTCAAGGCTTCAATGGCGCCGCTACGAATAAAAAACAAGGTGTTGTTGAGTGTGCCAGGGGAAATAACCCATTCGCCTGCACGAACGTATTGGATTTCGATTTCCTTTGTCATCTCACTCAGCTGGGCTTCTTCTGCAATATCATTGAAGGGCGCGTGCTGACAAATGGCTTCCAAAATTTCAGTTAACTCAACGTCCATAACTAGGCCTTTTAAGTGAGTTGCGGAGTCACAATGGTAATGATGCCGATGATGATAAAGAGTATACAAGCCAGTTTTCGTGTGTAGTTGGCGTCGACTTTATCCATCAACCAGCGTCCAGCAAAGACCACAGGAACGTTGGCCATCATCATGCCCAAGGTAGAGCCTATCAAGACCGCCCATACACTGCCATAGTGAGCGCCTAATAAAACCGTGGCAATTTGTGTTTTATCGCCAATTTCAGCTAGGAAAAACAGTATGAAAGTGGCGCAGAAAGCCCCGTATTTTAATAATTGATTTTCCTCACTATCGTCTTTATCTGGGATCAATAGCCAAAAACCGACCGCGATGAAGCTGAATCCCACAATCCAGCTAGCAAAATAGGTTGGAATCCATGCGGCAATGGCTGAACCAAACCACGCCGACACAGCGTGATTCAATAACGTGGCAATGAGAATGCCGAGTACAATTGGGGTTTTTGAGGCAAATCGTGTTGCTAGAAAGAGTGCTAATAATTGGGTTTTATCGCCCATTTCAGCCAAGGCAACCGTTGAAGTAGAAGTAAACAGCGCTTCCATTTTGATATGTTCCTAGGTGGGCGATAATACAAAAGACAAACAACTTGAGCCCACCTGAGTCAAGTTCTTGTCTTAAGTCTCATCAATCCTGCGAATGGCGTCAGGACTTCTTTGCCATGAGCATGTGGCTCAATTATGTTGACAAAGAATCTTTGCAGATAGCAAAGAAGATTACTCCCCTAAGATGGGGTGATAATAGTGTATTTTACGTACTGAAACAAGAAGGGCGGCCGAAGCCGCCCTTTGTATATCTGTTAAGTTTTACTTATACAGGTGCATGTCACTGCTTAAACCTTTCCACAAACTGACACACATAACCAGCATCAATAGGGTGAAAGGTAAGCCAATGGTGATCGCAGCTGCTTGAATTGCGCCCAGCGCTTCAGAACCACCACCGACTAGTAAGGCAATCGCAATGATGCCTTCCAATACCGCCCAGAACACACGCTGAATCATCGGAGCGTCGGTTTTACCGCCCGCAGTAATGCCATCAATAACCAAGGAGCCTGAGTCAGAAGAGGTAACAAAGAACACCAAGACGAGAATGATGCCTACGAAAGAAGTGATCGCCGTTAGTGGTAAGTGCTCAAACATTTGGAACATAGCCAAAGAAGAGTCACTGATACCGTTTGCTAATTCGCCAACACCATTTTGAACTTGTTCCAGTGCTGATCCACCGAACACAGACATCCAAACCAGTGTGACCAAAGTTGGTACAAGTAATACGGCGATAATGAATTCACGTACGGTACGACCGCGAGAAACGCGTGCAATAAACATCCCGACGAAAGGTGACCAGGAGATCCACCAAGCCCAGTAGAATACAGTCCAGCCATGGTAGAAGGTTTCATCTTCACGGCCAATCCAGTTACTTAGAGGGATAATGTGTTCGACATAGTTCAGTAAGAACGACCCCATTGCGGCGAAGATAGCACCAGTATGGCCAACAATCACGATGAAGATAGCCAAGGCAGCAGCGATGATCATGTTGACATTGGAAAGCAGCTTCACACCGCCTTCAAGCCCGCGAGCAACAGAGATAATGGCAATTGCGGTCACACCACAGATCACAACAATTTGTGTCGTGAGGGTGTTTGGAATATCGAACAAGAAATTCAAACCACTGGTGGCTTGTTGCGCACCAAAACCAAGAGAGGTTGCCAAGCCAAAAATCGTCGCAATCACGGAAATGATGTCGATAAAGTGACCAATAACGCCCCATACTTTTTCACCAAATAGTGGGTAAAAAGCAGAGCGGATTGTTAGCGGTAACCCTTTGTTGTATGCAAAGAAAGCCAATGAAAGTGCGACAACCGCATAAATAGCCCAAGGGTGAAGACCCCAGTGGAACATAGTGGCGCCCATGGCTAGATCTTTTGCTTCAGGGGTGTTTTTCATGACTTCGAATGGTGTGCCGTACCAGCCTGTGTAGTACGCAACAGGTTCTGCCACACTCCAGAACATCAGACCAATACCCATACCAGCAGCGAACAGCATGGAGAACCAAGTGATGGTTGAGTGCTCTGCTTTCGCTTCGGTGCCACCAAGACGGATGCGACCAAAAGGCAACAGAATCAAAGCCAAACAAAATAGAACAAAGATGTTACCAGCGACCATGAAGAACCAGTCAAAGTTATTAATTGACCAGCTTTTGGCTCCGGAAAGAACGGCACTTGCATCGGCAGGGAACAAGATACTACCAAGAATGAAGGCCAAGATGATCAAGGCGCTGGTGGTGAAGACTGGGTTTAGGACGTCCAAACCAAGGAATTGGATATTGTCCTGTCCAACCTTGTAAGACGTGTTGTACTCCGCCCGACCACTGTCAGGTGCTTTATTGCTCATAATATTCTCCTGATGAAGTGAAACTTTTCCAATCTCTCAATGTGCAACAACATGCGTGAATATCACGGCTTATCACTTAACCCTATAAGAATAATGCTTCTTAAATTGTTCTTTAAGCGACGTATTTTGTTCTGTTTTGGATCATCGGAATGCTTAGTATCGCACTCGGCTCACAAGGAAACTCATGGTTCAAAACAGAACGCAATCATATGCTTAACATTGAGATTGTTGTTGGAAACATCACTAATTTGATATTCCAATTAAGCCAAAAAAGGCCATCGAAGACGGCCTTTTTTGAATTATCGGGGCAAGAGTTACATCAATTTAGTTAGATGTCAAATTATAGTAAATGCGATGCACCCTTGTTGCAGGAATTAATGGAGAAAGAGTTCAAGCAGTTCATTGAGAAAGAGTTTGCCTTTTTCTGTGGTTTTAATGTGTTCTTTTTGCCACGCGTCTTCGTCGAGTAAACCTCTCTGTAGACCGGTTTTACAGGCTTGAATCAGTGATTTTGGTAACTCACTCTGTGCATATCTTCGATATTCCTGTAAATCAAAGGATTCAAACAAACGTAAGCGATTCATCATAAACTCCAGTGGCATGTCCTCTGGGTTAATGGCTTCTTTAATAACGAGTGCCTCTGGTAGGTTGTTCAGATAGTGATTTGGGTGGCGAGTCTTTCGAGTACGAAATATTTGACCATTAACTAATGTAATCTTGCCGTGTGCCCCTGCACCGATGCCAATGTAGTCACCGAATCGCCAATAATTCAAATTGTGCGCGGCTTGGCGTCCTTGTTTGGCATTAGCCGATACTTCATATTGCGCATAACCTTGCGCAGCCAATAAAGCTTGCCCTGCATCTTGAATTTCCCATAGGGTATTGTCTTCTGGTAAGGCTGGAGGACGACGATAGAACTCAGTATTGGGTTCTATGGTGAGTTGATACCAAGAAAGATGCTCAGGGTTTAGGGTCATGGCCAATGTTAAATCCGCCATTGCCATGTCTAGGCTTTGGTCAGGCAAACCGTGCATTAAATCTAGGTTAATATTATCGAAGCCTGCAGCTCTGGACTTATCCACAGCGTGAATGGCTTCTTCGCGGTTGTGGATTCTTCCTAGGGTTTTCAACAGCTTTGGCTGAAAACTTTGGATGCCAATGGAGAGGCGATTGATGCCTGCTTGTCGAAAATGACGAAACTTTTCTTGTTCAAAGGTACCTGGGTTGGCTTCCATGGTGATTTCTGCATCGTCGGCCCAAGTCAGTTTGTCACGCAGGGTGTCCATTAGCCGGTAATAAAAATCTTCGCTCATTAAGCTGGGTGTACCACCACCAATAAAGGCGGTTTGTATTGGTCGCCCAGCGACGTAAGGTAAATCGACCTCAAGATCGGCCAGTAGTTGTGCGAGATAAGCTTCCTCTGGCAGTTGATTGTCTTGGGTAAAACGATCTGCTTGATGGGAGTTGAAATCACAATAAGGACATTTTTTGACGCACCAAGGTAGGTGGATGTATAGGCTGAGCGGTGGCAGTAATCGACTCACAAGGTGTTATCCTGCTGAAACGCAGTTAACAGTTGTTGCAGCGCTTTGGCTCTGTGACTGATCTGATTTTTGACTTCTTTCGGCAAACTGGCGGCGCTGCAATCGCATTCAGGTACGAAGAACAGCGGATCATAACCAAACCCTTCTTGGCCTTCTGTTGACGTTAGAATGCGACCTTCCCAAACGCCGTGAAAGACTTTAGGTGTCGGGTCATTCTGGTGGCGCATATAGGCCAGCACACAATGGAAACGAGCCGTTCTTTGCTCCGTTGGAACACCGTCTAATTTTTCCAATAGCAAGTCATTATTAGCTTGGTTATTACCGTGTTCGCCGGCAAAACGAGCGGAGTAAATCCCGGGAGCACCCTTTAGATAGTCGACTTCAATGCCTGAGTCGTCTGCCAGAGCAGGTAGACCTGTCTTTGCACAAGCATGGCGGGCTTTCAAAATGGCATTCTCGATGAAGCTGAGCCCGGTTTCATCGGCGTCTTCTACCTGGAATTCTTTTTGAGGTTTGACATCAAAGCCTATATCGCTCAGCAAAGCATTGAATTCTTTGATTTTTCCGGCGTTATTACTGGCCAACACGATGGTTTTTTTCACGTTTTTGTCCTCTTGCAACGGCGTCCTAAAATGGCGACGATGTCTGCTGATTTAGGCGTTTCGGCTGATATGAAAAATAGCCGTTTCACTGAATAGATTAGGCATAGAGCGAATCCACCAATGGTCTTTTAGGTGGCCATCTACCGCTGCCCAACGTAATACCTTAATGTCTTTTTCGTGGCACAAGCGCTCAAAGTCTTGAAAGGTGAAAAAGTGAATGTTGGGTGTGTCGTACCAGTTGTACGGCATAAACTCTGATACAGGCATACGACCTTTTAGTGCCAGATGTAAGCGGCTGCGCCAATGACCAAAGTTAGGGAAGGTTATAATGCACTCTTTGCCGATGCGTAGCATTTCATCGATCAGCAAATCTGGGCGACGAAATTGCTGCAAAGCATGGGTCATTAGTACGAGATCAAAACTCTGATCTTCAAAGTTCTGTAGACCTTCATCAATGTTTTGCTCCAACACTGGAATGCCTTTTTGAATACAGGTGTTCAGATCTTCTGGGCCAATTTCTAAACCATAACCACGGATTTGCTTGTGATTGATTAGATGATAGAGCAGTTCACCGGGACCACAGGCCAAATCGAGTACGCGAATATTGGGTTGAATCCATTCGTCTATGATTTCTAAATCAGCGCGCATGTTCAGACTCTCCTTGGCGAGCAGGTAGCGTTACTTGATCCGCGATGCGTGTTAAAAAACTGTTTACCGCCTGCATGTAGCGAGGAATGGGAAATAGGAAAGCATCATGACCTTCAGTGGCTTCAATTTTTGCATAAGAAACCGCTTTGCCTGCTTTAATCAGCGCATTGACGATTTCTTCACTTCGCTCTGGTGAAAAACGCCAATCGGTCGTAAAGGACACTAAAAGGAACTCGCATTGAGCACGGCTTAAAACGGCCGCCAAGTCACCATTGGTTTGCGCGGCGGGGTCGAAATAGTCCAGTGCTTTGGTCATTAGCATGTAGGTATTGGCATCGAAACGTTTGGTGAAAGCCTCGCCTTGATAACGTAGGTAGCTTTCGACCTCAAACTCTATGCCGTAGTTGTATTGATACTGCTCATGGCGCATCTGACGACCAAACTTCTCCCCCATGGCATCATCGGACAAATACGTTATGTGGCCTAGCATGCGTGCCAAACCAAGACCATTGGTCGGTACCGATTCATTGTCTAGGTAGCGACCATCAAAGAAATCGGGATCACGTCGAATTGACTGACGAGCGACTTCATTGAAAGCGATATTTTGGGTTGATAGTTTTGGTGCTGAGGCGACAATCACGGCAGATTTGAGACGCTCTGGAAAACGAATGCTCCACTCAAGAGCCTGCATTCCCCCTAAGCTACCACCAACTATCGCGGCAAAGGTGTGAATGCCTAGCAAGTCAGCTAAGCGGACTTGGCTTTCGACCCAATCTTCTACGGTCACAATCGGGAAGTCCGCTCCCCAAACTTGATTGGTCTCAGGGTTGATGCTGGTCGGCCCCGTTGAACCGCAACACCCTCCAAGGTTATTCAGGGCAATGACAAAGTAACGATTGGTGTCGATGGCTTTGCCTGGTCCAATGGCCGAATCCCACCACCCCGGCTTTTTATCAGCCATATCATGGTAGCCCGCTGCGTGATGGTCGCCACTTAATGCGTGGCAAATTAAGATGGCATTGGAAGCATCCTGGTTCAGCGTGCCATATGTCTCATAGATGAGTTGGTACGATGCCAAGGTTTGCCCGCAGGTAAGCGTCAACGGCTTGTCGAAGTGCGCAATCTGTGGTGTGACTAGGCCCACAGAATCGACTGGAATGGCGTCTGGCATGGGTGTTGGTAATCCTAATGAAATACTCGTGTTCCCGTGAAGATAAGTGGGGAACTAGACCAAAAAATGAATCCACACAGTCTAGCGGCTGCATGGTTTGCCATCAAGGGATAGAGAAGGAAATCCCCTTTATTTGGTGGTAATAAAGGGGATTCTATATTAGGCCAGAGTGAAGATGTTGGTTTTTTGCGCCAATTGTTCAGAAAGTCGCTGAATTTGTTGGGTTTTGTCCGCCAAAATATCAATCGAACTGGTGTCTTGGCTAAGTTGTTGTGCGATTTGCTCCATTTCGGTGCTCATTTCAACAGCGGTGCTGGCAACGTCTTGGATGGCGTTTGCCATGGAATCTGTTGATTGCGTGCCTGTCATGGCGAACTGCTCAATGTTGCGCATGGCTTCTTCCGCTTTGCTGCCATTCTCACTAATGATACTGAGGTTTGATTTGCCGCTTTCCATCGTAGTGATGGCCGAATGAGTTGAACGCTGAATGGTATTGACGATTTCAGTGATTTTCGCCGTGGCATCTACAGTTTTTTCAGCGAGAGCACGGACTTCGTCGGCGACCACGGAAAAACCGCGTCCAGCTTCACCCGCTCGAGCGGCTTCAATTGCGGCATTGAGTGCTAATAAATTCGTTTGGTTGGCAAGATCATTAATCATGGCGATGACGTTATCAATGTCTTTTGATAATTGTCCGAGTTGATTTAATTGATCGCTGGTAACTTGGACGATGCTCACCGTATCGTTAATGCTGGTCAATACAAGGTTAATTGTATCGGCACCAGACTTAGCGGATTGGTAAGTATCATTAGACTGGTTTTTAAGTGTGTCCGTGGTGTTCGATAATTCCGTTAAGCGATTTGAGATATCATCTGTTGCCGTGGCCAAAGAATGAGTACGCTGGTTCACTAAATGGTTACTGGTGGTGATGTCTCTAATACTGCTGTTTAGGTCACTGGACATGGTATTAAAGGTATCCGTTGTCGTGACCACATCTTTGAGAACATCACCTAACCCCTCGGTCATTTCGTTTAGTGATTGACCTAACTGATCAAACTCATCCAAACGTTTTAGATTAACGCTGGCTTTAGAGGACATGTCTCCTTGCTTCACTTTATTTAAATCACTGATGATGTTTTTGAGTGATTCATTAACACTACGCCCTATGGTTATCATTAATAATGTGGCAAAAACGATCACAGCAAAGCTAACCGTTAGCAGTGTCGCATTGGCTTGAGTAGAGCGACTTTCGGCTTCCTGTTCCGCGGCTGTCATCAGTTGTTCAATGACTTGACTGGCGTTGGTTTGACTGTCTCGAAAGGCCAGTTTTTGCTGGTTAAATAGGTTTTCCGTTGTCAGCAGTTTTTGGTACTCCTGACCATACTTAAGTATGGCATCACGATAAGCATTGGCGGTGACACCGTGACTACTTTGGAAGCCAAAATTAGAAATACGACGATCAAATTTTTCAAAATTACCGGTGAATTTTTCTAAATTGTCTGCAGTCGGGTCTGAAAGGTAGCTGGCTTCTGCTTGGCGTACGCTAGAAAATTCACGCTTGAGCAAGCTTAGGTTGCTGATGTCGTCGGTTATTTTATTGCCAAGCTGATCGATCTGGCCACGCATCCCTGATGTTGAGTCGAATCCGATAATGTTTTGTTCGCGAGCGAGGTCTAATAAAATCGCGCTGTATTGACGGATGATCTCAAGATTACCTTGTAAAGTCGTGCTTAAATTGACGTCATTGCTTCTTTCTATGTTGGTCTGTGTGATGTTGGCATTTTGCTGTTCTTGGTTTTCGACCAGCTGAATATAGTCTTCGACGTTATCGCTTGAAATTGACCGAAAACGATCGGCTATGGCCAATAAATTGATGCTAATTTGATCATTGGATGTTTGGATTTTAGACAGTGTTCGAACGTCGCCATTGGCGTTTTGTTGAGCAGACAGTCCTTCAATGGCCACAAAGGTGACAATGATAAAGCCGATAATGGCGGACACGAGCAAGAGCATGAGTTTGATTTTGAACGAAAGGTTTTTCAGCATTATTAGACCTACCTGCCTTGTGAGCGGCTGATGAAAACATGAATCAGTAAAGTAATCTTACCTATGCAAATACCGTGCACATATCAATGACTTGTGCTGAGGCCGATGGCGTCTAAGTTTTCTAAAAGATGATAGAAGGCGTTTGCCTCTTAATGGGGCAAACGCATTTGTAAAAGGTTATCAATAGCGCTTATTTAACGTGGGCGCGACACGTTAAATAGTCGGTAAACAAGTTGTCCGGCGACTTTTTCTTTACTGAGTTGCCAGTGTTCCGGTAAGACGGTAAGAGGTGTTTCTTTTTCCATTTCAATGTAGACCAATGCTCGTTCGGCTAGCCATCCTTGTTCCAATAGTGGGATGACTTTCTCAAGCCAACCTTTTCGAAATGGCGGATCCAAGAATACGATATCAAATGCTTGATTGGCTGGTTGGCTTAGATAGGCGTCTGCCGCTTGTTGAATGACTTGGGCCTGCGATGCTTGCAAGGTGGCTAGGTTATCCGTCATCTGTCTAGTGACCAATTTGGCGTTATCAACAAAGGTTAACTGCTTGGCACCACGGGACAAGGCTTCTAAACCTAGGGCACCTGAGCCACAGAATAAGTCGGCGCAGACTGCGCCAGGTAGGTATGGGTTGATCCAATTAAACAGAGTTTCACGTACTCGATCAGGTGTGGGGCGCAAACCTTCGACGTTTGGGATAGGTAGCTGACGAGAACGCCATTCTCCAGCAATAATACGGAGCTTGGTCGACTTGTTCTTGGTTTTGTTAGCTGCTTGGTTGTTAGAGGCGTGCTTTCTCATTATTGGTAAACCTGAATCTCTTGATAAGTTTGCGCATTGATTAGTTGTTTTAAAGCGGTTTGGTAGTCTTCATAGCGGAAAGCGTCGACAGCTTCCTTGTAGTCTAGTGCAAAAGTTTCTAGCGTCAACTTGCTGTCTGGATGGGTAAATTGCCCTGCAATGACACTCCACCAAGTGGGTGATAAGGTGTTTTCTTCTAACTGAATAATGAGGTTTTCCAGTAATTGTTCAAATCTTTTTTTATCCTTGATGGAAGGAACTTGTTCAACAAATACAAAGCTTTTTAAGCTGATGTCTGGCTCTCCTGTTGCAATGTTACTGACATTGGCGCGTTGATTGGTTTGGCTGTATTGAACGTTCCACCAGACCCATGGGTGATGAGGTGATAGGGCTAAGGCAAGTTGAACAAAGTCGATATGTTCTTGTGCGTTCAAACTGTCGACTAGATCGGCTCCCCAAATTTGCAAACTCAGCCATTCTTGTACCGTGTTAACAGGAGATAGAGCAAGGGCGCTTCGAGTTTGCCATAGGGCGCCTTGATTTTGTTGAATCAGAGCACTTAAGGAGGCTAGATTAATGGTTTCTGAGTGGCTCTTTTCAGTCTCGGAAGTGGGTGAGAATGACGCTGTAATTGCATTTAAGCCTGCTTTCACAATGTTTTGACTTTGTTCGGACATGTCGCCAATGATATAAATCGTCGCGACCGATTGCGTCATTTTTTGATAATACTCTTTCACGTCCGTTAAAGAGATTTGCTCAATCGGTGGTGTGTTTTGCTGAAAAAAAAGTATCTGCTCTAACTCATGCTGAACGGTTTGCTGGTAAGGGTTGCGTCCTTGCCAATTGTCGAAAGTGCGACTTTTGAATGCTGTTTGCGTTAACCAGCTTTTGGTCAGTTTGAGGCTTGGGACGAGGTATGACGGATTGTTGCTGACGGTTATCCCAAGAAGTTGGTTTTCGTGATCATAGTAAGTAGTCGCCTTCGCAGCTAAAGGGGACAATCTTTGGTTAATTGAGGCGGTACTAAGCGGTAGCGCATCACTCATTAGCATGGCGAGTGTCGACTGAATTAACTTGGTGTCTGTGGTGACAGCGCGAAAAGAAAAACGAATTTCGAGTTTGTCGCTGCCTTGCCAAGCGTCTTGGTTAAGCCATACCACAGGAATGCCAGAGTCTGTAGTCCATTGCTCAATGTCGGGGGTCGGCAATTTCGCGCTTGGAGCGGTGAGGTTTAAGAGCCAAATCGCCAGTGTGGAGAACAACATAATCGCCGCCAAGACGGGGCGGCTAAAAAGAGGCTTATTTTTGTCGCGCATAGTGAACCTTTAGACAGCCTGTTAACAGAACAATTTGTGTGAAAACAGGCCTGATTGCGAATCAGAATGATGATAAAATAGTCATTTTCTGCGTCCATCACAATGGCGCAAGTCCTTATGATAGCATTTCACTGGTGTTTACTGCATCAGCCAAAACAAAGAGACGAATTGAATGGAAGTTGTTAATCAGATTATTGCTTTTTTTACTCCCTATCTTGGTGAATACGCCCGTTATGCTCCTATGGTGATTGGCGCCTTGATGGCCTTGTTGGCGTTTGTGATTCGTCGTCGTTTTGTGAAAAAAATGAGTGCAGATATCGAGCAAGCAAAGAAACAGGATGCAGAAGCTCAAAATGTCCAAGAGTCGTCGGTTGAATCACAAGAAACCATTGTATCTAAAGAAATGACCGACTCACATGAGACCGACAGCGCCTCAGTGGCGTCGCAGCCACAGCAAGAAGCCGTTGCTGTGCCAGTTGACGTGTCAGAAGAGGTCTCGACTTTGTCTTGGTCTGAGCGTATTAAATCCGGTCTCACTCGTACACGAAGTGGTCTGGGCAAAGGTTTGTCCTCAATCGTTAGTGGCAGTAGAAAAGTAGACGATGAGCTGATTGAAGAGCTAGAAACTCAGTTGTTGATGGCGGATGTCGGCATTGATGCGACTCGTACCTTAATAGAAGGTCTGACGGAAAAGCTTAACCGCAAAGAACTAAAAGAGGCGGACGCTTTGTTAACGCATTTAAAAGCGGACATGGCGGCGATTCTAGGGCAATCCCAACAAGAGTTGGAACCGACTAACGCCGATGGACCGTTTGTGATCTTGATGGTGGGGGTGAATGGTGTGGGCAAAACCACCACCATTGGCAAGTTAGCGAAGAAGTATCAAGCTGAAGGTAAGAGTGTGATGCTTGCCGCAGGTGATACTTTCCGTGCCGCGGCTGTGGAGCAATTAGAAGTATGGGGTGAGCGTAATAATGTGCCTGTGGTTGCGCAACATACCGGCGCGGATTCGGCATCGGTGATTTACGATGCGATTGAGTCGGCAAAAGCGAAAAACATTGATGTTGTCATCGCCGATACGGCTGGCCGTTTGCAAAACAAACAAAACCTCATGAATGAGTTGTCGAAAGTCGTTCGTGTGATGAAAAAGCTCGATCAGCAAGCGCCGCATGAAGTTATGCTGGTATTGGATGCGGGAACTGGTCAGAATGCCATTAGTCAAGCTAAGTTGTTTTCAGAAGCGGTTGGCGTCAGCGGCATTACTTTGACGAAACTTGATGGTACTGCAAAAGGCGGTATTATCTTTGCCATAGCGAAACAGTTTGGTCTGCCAATACGTTACATCGGCGTCGGTGAACAGGCTGATGATCTGCGCCCGTTCGTAGCGCAAGAATTTATTGATGCTCTGTTCTCAGGGGATCAAGACTAGACAAGTCATCTAACAATCAGGACAGTGAAGCAGAGTGGAAATCGAATTTCAGCGCGTTGGTAAGAAATACGACAGTGGCCAAGAGGCCTTATCGCAAGTGAGTTTTCATTTGCAGCAAGGTGAAATGGCCTTTTTGACCGGTCACTCTGGGGCCGGCAAAAGTACACTGATGAAACTCATGATGATGATTGAACGTCAGACTTCCGGACAAATTCTGATTGATGGTGTGGATTTGCGTACCTTAAGTCGACGAGCGATTCCACAACATCGTCGTCGTGTTGGGGTGGTGTTTCAAAATCACCAATTATTATTGGACCGCAGTGTGTTTCATAACGTGGCTTTGCCTTTGCAAGTTAGTGGCGCCGACCACGAGCAGATTGCGAAACGTGTTCGTGCAGCGCTGGACAAAGTTGGATTGTTGGAAAAAGAAAAGTTCAACCCAATGGCCTTGTCAGGTGGTGAGCAACAACGCGTGGGGATTGCGCGAGCGGTGGTGAATAAGCCGCAACTGCTGCTGGCCGATGAACCGACAGGTAACCTTGACCCTAAGCTGTCCGCTGAAATTATGAATCTATTCCAAGAGTTTAACCGTGTCGGTGTGACGGTATTGGTGGCGAGTCATGATTTGGCATTAGTGGCGCGCATGCGACATCGAGTCTTGACCTTAAACCAAGGTCGTATGGTCAATGATGGGGGGTTCGCTTAATGGCACAAAAGCCAAGTCAGCGAGGCGCCACGCGTGCATCAGTAAAAGCTTCGAAGCACCATTGGCCGACACGTTCTCGTTTTAACGCGAGCTTATATTTTCAACAGCATAAAACGACTTTGAAAGAAAGTTTTATGCGTTTGCTCAGTTACCCTCTGGCCAGTGTGATGACCGTGATGGTGATTGCCATTGCCTTATCTTTACCGGGTGGGCTCTATGTGGCACTAAAAAATGTCCAAACGGTCACCGACCAATGGGAGAGGCAGTCTGTCATTACGCTTTACCTGTTTCCCAATTTGGAAGACACAGAGGCTTTGGCTCTGTCCCATCAGATTTCGGCACAACCTGATGTCGCGTCTGTGGAATACATTTCTAAAGAAGAAGGCTTACGTTACTTTGAGCGTTCTAGTGGTTATGAGCAGACACTTTCTTCCTTATCAGAAAATCCTTTGCCGATTGTGCTAAGAGTGATCCCGAGAGAAGCGGTGGATGTCACGACCTTGTCGAGCTTGCAGACGTTACGAGATGAATTAGCGACTAAGCCGGAAGTAGACATCGCCGAATTAGATGCACAATGGTTACAGCGCCTTGCCAATATACTGAGTTTTGGGCAGCGTTTTTCGTACGCTTTGTCTGTATTGCTGGTGATTGCTGTGTTGTTAATTGTGGGTAATACCATTCGTGTGGCGGTGGAAAGTCGTCGCGATGAGGTCTTGGTCATGAAATTGGTTGGTGCGACCGATGCCTATATTCGTCGGCCTTTTTTATACATGGGATTTTGGTTTGGAATGTTAGGCGGTGTATTCGCTAGCCTTTGTATTCTGGTGCTTAGCTGGTGGGTAAGTGCACCAGCAGAGCGCTTGATTGATTTGTATCAAAGCGACTTTCAACTGCAGACTTTTAATGCAGATGAGATTGTTTTATGTTTAACTATTAGTACATTTGTTGGCGTTGTTGGGGCTTGGATTGCAGTCAACCGACACATTGCCAATATTGAACTGCAGTGACCTAAACAGGCGTGTTTCGTCCAAATTGAATTCGCCACGTTTTATTCACATTTATGTCACACATACGCAGAATTAACTTGTTAGTATTTTGTCATACAGAGTATGAAAAATTAAAAGGTGGAAATAGAGATGAGTAAAGCTCTTCAGCCTATCGATATGATGACTCCAGGTCAAAACCTTGAGTCGTATATACAAACCGTTGGTCGGATTCCAATTCTGACAGCGGAGGAAGAAAAAGCACTGGCAGAACGTTTGTATTATCAAGAAGACTTAGAAGCGGCCCGTACACTGGTTATGTCGCACCTGAGATTTGTTGTGCACATTGCGAAAAGTTACTCTGGTTACGGTTTAGCTCAAGGTGACTTGATCCAAGAAGGGAACGTCGGCTTGATGAAAGCGGTGAAGCGTTTTAACCCAGAAGTGGGTGTGCGTCTGGTGTCGTTTGCAGTACATTGGATTAAAGCCGAAATACATGAATTTATTCTGAAAAACTGGCGCATTGTGAAAGTGGCGACCACTAAAGCGCAGCGTAAGATGTTCTTTAATCTACGCAGTGCGAAGAAAAGCCTGTCTTGGTTTAGTAATTCTGAGGTGGAGTCGGTTGCCAGTGATCTTGGTGTCACGCCAGAGGTTGTTCGTCAAATGGAAGGTCGCTTAAGTGCGTCTGACATGGCGTTCGATGCGTCTGCAGATGACGATGATGATAGCGCTTACCAAGCGCCTTCTCAGTTCCTAGAGGATCATCGCTCTGACCCAGCTATGTTGCTAGAAAATGGCAATTGGGAAGAGGACTCTAATCAGCGTCTTGAGCTTGCGATGGCTGATCTTGATGAACGTAGTCGAAATATTTTGGTACAACGTTGGTTGTCTGACGGTAAATCGACTCTGCATGAATTGGCGGATGAGTATGGTGTCTCCGCGGAGCGTATTCGCCAACTTGAAAAGAATGCGATGAAGAAGATTCGTGTTGCCATGGGTGATGGTCAATTCGACTAAATAAGCCTGTTCTAAATATCAAAAAGCCCTCCTAGTGAACTGACCCCATAAAGTTGGACTCTGTTCTAAGCGGCTTTCAAGGCCTGATTTCGATACGCTATCGGACTCAGG
>NZ_JBHZSP010000005.1:0-171085 GCF_043643765.1 Marinomonas posidonica
TTAAATTCTCTGTGATATTTGGACATAAAAAGACCCCCAGTAATTGGAATGTCCAACTATTGGGGGTCAGTTCATTTGGTCGCGCTTTTTTATGCGTTTGAAAAGGTTGTATTTGAAAGGGCTACTGTGTAACGAAACTGGCAAACAAGATGTCTTTCACCGGTGTGATGCCAGTTTCTGTCTTGAGAGCATCATTGACTGCCGCCGCCGCATCTTCTCGTGTCTGTTCACGCGCAATGGCACCGGAAACCTGATCTGTTGTACGTGCGCTTAAAAACATCACGATGGCATCACGGACTAATGGCATATTATGTTCAATCAAATCCACACGGGTTTCATCGGTACGAATGCTGATGCTGGTTTTAATGTATTTTAGCTGTGAACCTTCGCTAAGATGGTTCACAATAAAAATGGGTTTAAGCTCAATATAAGCAGGGGTTGGTGCATCATCCGCATAAGCGCTGGAAACAAGTACACTGCTTAAACACATTAAAAGCAATGTGATGGTTCGTCGATATAAAGGCATCATCAATGACATGTTCGTTTCTCGTATTCATTACAATAGTGAGTATACTAACTGGCATTTTAGCTTGCTGTCAGTAGGAATTTTGCACTTTCCGTTATTCTTGCTGTCACAATGGCTTGGTTTTTGTTTTGTTGGATGTTTTAGGGATCCCTATATGACAAGTTTTATTACGGCTCGCCGCTTTCATGGACTCATTGCTTTCATCGCTTTTGCTCTGCTAGGCGTGGCATTTTATATGGAATATGAAATGGGATTAGAGCCATGCCCTTTGTGTATGTTGCAACGCATCATGTTTTTTGGTGTTGGCGTGATCTCTCTGATCTCCGCTTTATTAGATAGTGTCAAAATTCGTCGAGTATGTGCTTGGTTGGTCGTGGTGTTCTCGATCTTGGGAGCGGCTTTGGCCATTCGCCATTTATATTTACAGCATTTGCCCGAAGATCAATTGCCTGCCTGTTTGCCGGGTTTGAGTTACATGTTTGAGGTGTTCCCATGGCAGGAAATCATGCAAGCCATGATAATGGGCACTGGAGAATGTGGTGATGTGGTGTGGACATTTATGGGCTTGAGTATTCCCGGCTGGACCTTAGTCGCCTTTGTGGGGATGGCCATTATTAATGGGATGATTGCATTGACAGAAAATAAAGCTACATCCTTGCCATAAAAGGTTACAAATCCCTGCAGGTGATTGCCTTGCAGGGCGGATTTGATAGGAATATGCTTGGCATAAGACGTAAAAATAACGAATTAGGTTGGAGTCTGCATATGTTAGAAGGTTGTAAAACAGCTCAAGAGCGGTGGGGCGGTGTACATGAAATCATTGACCGTTGGTTAGAACAACGCCGACAAATGATTGAATCTTTGCTTTTCCTTCGAGAGCGTGGGGAATTTACACCAACTGATACACCTAAGATTCTGAACCTTTGTGAAATGTTGGTGGATTATGTCTCCACTGGTCATTTTACGGTTTATGAGCAGTTGGCCATTGAAGCCAAAGAGTTCCATGATGATGGTGCCATTGTATTGCTGGGTGAACTCTTGCCTGAAATCGACAACACCACAGAAGTGGTGATTGAATTTAATGATAAATACGACACCAAAGAGCACTGCAATACCCAATTGGAAGCCTTACCCTTTTCTTTACAAGCGTTAACCGTGGTATTGGCAGAACGTTTTCAGTACGAAGATAAATTAATTAGGGAACTACATGAAGCGCACAGTGAAAAAAGCGCTTAAGAACAGTGTTTGGGTCATGATGAGTATGGCTCTGTTGTCTTGTTCTGCGGAATCGCCTGTCCGAACGGCTCAATACGCAACGCAGGGACTGTATTCTGCGGATTTAAGTCATGACGGTGCTTATGCTTTGGTTGGTTCAATTCAGCATGGTGGCAGTTACTGGAAGACATCTGTTAATGAACGTCGCTTTAGTTGGAATCATGCCCAAGGCGAATTCTCTTCTTTTAACAGTGTCGACATTGCGCCCAGTGGTGAATTTGCGGTAACCGCGGAAGCCCGTTCATTGGTTCTATGGCGTACAGTAAATGGTCAACCTGATGGCTACTGGACGACGCCTGGGGATATCCTGTCGGTTAAGCTGACCCAGAACGGTGACTATGCTTTGCTCGGCTTAGATGATCAGACCGCACGCTATTTCGATGTTAAGCGCGGTGGTATTCGCCAGACGTTAAGAACTGGTGCCAAGGTGAGGGCGGTAGATGTGACTGGCGATGGTCGTTGGGGCATTACTGGTGACGATTTATCTAAGGTAATGGTTTGGGATCTGCAGACAGGACAGAAAAAATTTGAATGGGCACTGAATAATCGCATTTCAACGGTGTCGATTTCAGCGGATGGCAAATATGCTTTTGCCTCAGCTCAGTTAGGTAATGCCAAAGTGTGGTCTTTGGTGAATGGTCGCGAATTAACTTCAATTGATACGGGTAAACTGAAATATCGTAATGTCACGATCAGCAAAGCCATTTTCTCTGATGACAACCGACAATTACTCACTGGCGAAGTAAACGGTAAAGTAACCTTGTTGCAAGTTAGTACTGGGCAAATGTTGAAAGAGTGGCAAGTGCATAAGGGGAAAAAACGTCCTTCTGGTGCCAGTGTCATTGCATTGTCATTTGGCTTGAGTAATCGTTTTTATGCCATAGGCAGCAACGGTTACTTGAATGTGTTGGAATAACCTATGACAAAGACTTCTTTTCCCGCTAAGTGGGCGTCTTTATTTGCACTTCAGGCCTTCATTTCGGTGGTGGCTGGCGCATTTGGCGCTCATGCTTTAACCAGTATATTGGATCTTAAGACATTGGCTTGGTGGCAAACTGGTAGCCAATATTTGATGTATCATGCTTTGGCCGGTTTATTGGTTTGCTTGTTTTATCATTATGTTGGTGATGTCCGTCGAATTCTTGTCCTGCTTTTTGTTGGTAATCTGCTATTTTCTGGCAGCCTGTATGTGATGGCGCTGACCAAATTAACTTGGTTAGGCATGCTAACGCCCTTGGGTGGAACCTGTTATTTAATCGCGTGGGCTTGGCTTGTTTGGCGATTGTGGCAAGCCAAACCCCTTTAACGCGCTTCAACAGGATAGAGTGATGGAAAGCGGGACAGAGGCGCGTTTTTACGTTAGCATAGCGCCCCAATTTTATACTGATGTTTGGCCTCTTTGGTCACATTAGATCTCTCGACTAGAGCAACTTGAAACGATAGAGCAGCATGAAAGATCAACAAACCGAAATTCAAGACTCTGAATTGCCAGAGTCTGACTCTCAAGACGCAATCAAAAAGCGCACCATACGAAGCTTTGTGGTTCGTGGTGGACGCATGACAGAAGGTCAGCAAAAGAATTACGATGCCAATTGGCAAGTATATGGCCTGAACTTAGAAGATGGTCGTATTGATTATAAAACGATATTTGGTCGTGAGTCTGAGGTGGTCTTGGAAGTGGGTTTTGGAATGGGTGCTTCCTTAGCTGAAATGGCCAAAAATGCGCCTGAAAAAGATTTTATCGGCATTGAGGTGCACCCACCAGGTGTTGCTAAGTTAATGATGCTAGCAAAAGAGCAAGGGATTACTAATTTAAAAGTCTATTGTGATGATGCTATTGAAGTGATGGCAAAGTGTTTGCCAGAAAAAGAAGCCAGTTGCTTTCAGTTGTTTTTCCCTGATCCATGGCATAAAAAGAAGCATAACAAACGACGCATTGTTCAGCCGTTATTTGCACAGCAAGTCGCAAATGTTCTAAAAACAGGCGGGCAATTCCACATGGCAACCGATTGGCAGCCTTATGCAGAGCATATGATGGAAGTGATGGAAGAACAAAGCCTGTATGACAATGCGGCAGGTAAAGCAAAATATTACCCACGACCTGAATGGCGTCCTCTTACTAAGTTTGAAAACCGTGGTGAGAAACTAGGGCACGGTGTTTGGGATTTGATTTATATTAAGAAGTGATCATAGATAAACGAGCTTACCTAAGTTGGAAAGAAAAAGGTGATTCTTGTTTAGACAATAAAAAAGCGACCAAAGGTCGCTTTTTTATTGTTGTGCTATGGGCGCTGGGTTACTTGATTTCCACGCTCTCACGGCTATTGCCTGCATCAAAGTATTCTTGGAAAACTTTTGGTGTACGGCCACGGCCAGTCCATTCATGCACTTTGCCATCAACCGTTAGGCGATATTTAGGCTCGACGGTTTTACCTTTTGTCGCACCAGCTTTTGGTGTGGTAAGAAGAGAGATCTCTTCCATTGTTAGACCACTTTTTGCGATTAAGTTAGCAATTTCTTCAGCACGAGCAGATTTTTCGGCTTGTTCAGCAGCTTTAGAGGCTTCTTCTTCTTTCGCTTTTTCTAATGCGTTGTTGAGTCCCGCAATTAGATTTTCAAGTTGCGCAACGTTCAGTTCTTTGGCGGCAGCGCGTGCTTTTGCTTTATTGCCAGCTAACTCAATTAATAAACTCATTGGTGGTTTCCCCTATTTAACGGTGAAAACTGGTTGCGTATGGCCCTGTACTGAAAAATAGATCCATCTTTTAAACCCAGTTATATATGTGTTCAAATGACAACGATTATTAAATGGCTTTTAAAGGCATTGTTTTAATGCTTTAAAAATTTAAAAATAGAATTCATGAATTATATTCAATGTAATCGAAAAGTCTAATTTCGTTGTCGATTCTAATCAAAATATAATTAATATGCTAATACAATTTTATCTGCTAATTGTTATCAATGTGTAAGAAAATAGGTTAATAAATGAAAGGCATTTCTCAAATTTTAAGTGACGAGTTTTCATTATCAAAACAATATTCCAGCAATATTATTGATTTGTTTGAAGAAGGTGCCAGTGTGCCTTTCATTTCTCGTTATCGTAAAGAAAATACGGGCGGTATGACTGATATTCAACTTCGGGCCTTTTATGAAAGGTGGCAGTATCTTGTTGAATTAAATAAACGCCGAGAGAGCATTCTTTCAGCCTTATCAAAAGATATAAATGTACCTGAAGAAATTAAACAAAAAATTCGAAACGCGATATCGAAAACAGAATTGGAAGACATTTATACGCCTTATAAAAAGTCCAGAAAAAGTAAAATGGACGATGCCATAGCAAAGGGGTTATTCCCCCTCGCTGAGGCAATATGGCAGGGGCGATGTCTTTCTGATGCCGCCAAAGTGGCGATTTGGTGTCGGCAAAACACGATAAATGTAGATCCCAAATTGGCTTTGCAAGGAGCTCAAGATATTTTAGTCGAAAAAATTTCGACGGACAGTGATTTATTAAAAATGGCTCGACAAACCATGATGAAGCAAGGTGTGATAACCAGTCGAGTATTACGAGGAAAAAATACAGAAGGAGAAAAGTTTCGCGATTACTTCGAGTATGAAGAAGCGGTTTCAAAAGTGGTTTCTCACCGTCTATTAGCGCTTTTTAGAGGTAAGAAAGAGAATATATTAAAATTAGGTGTTGTGTTTAAAGGACATGAAGGTTGCCCTGAATGTCTTTATTTACCACATCTAACAAGATTATTTGATAACCATCAACACTCTGCGTCTTTATCGACGGCTCAAAAGTCTTATATTGACCTTGCTTGGCGAAAAAAATTACAGACTAAATTAGAGACCGATGTGCTGGCACAACTAAAAGAAAAAGCAGAAGAAGGTGCCATTCAAGTGTTTGCGAACAATTTAGAAGACTTATTAATGGCGGCCCCTGCTGGGGCACATCGTGTAATTGGTGTCGATCCTGGGTTTCGTAATGGGGTGAAATTGGCCGTGATCGATGAACAGGGAAATGTTTTGGATCATGGGGTGATATATCCTCATGCGCCTCAAAAACAGGTGCAAGCGGCACAGCACAAGCTCTGTCAATTGATTAAACAACATCAAGTACGTTGGGCGGCAATCGGAAATGGAACGGCTTCACGAGAAACAGAAGCACTACTGAAGGATCTTATCGCGACGGAAGCCTTGTCGTGTCAGGTGGTTGTGGTCAGTGAAGCCGGTGCTTCCGTGTATTCGGCTTCACCCATAGCGAGTGCCGAGTTTCCTGATTTGGATGTGACCATTCGTGGGGCTATATCCATCGCGCGTCGTTTCCAAGATCCCTTGGCTGAGCTGGTGAAAATTGATCCTCAAGCCATAGGCGTAGGGCAGTATCAACATGATATTAAAGTCAGCGCCTTGTCGACGTCTCTTGCCAATGTGGTCGAGGATTGTGTGAACAGAGTGGGGGTCGATATCAATCTCGCGTCCGCGTCACTCTTGTCTTATGTGTCTGGATTAACGGAGCGAATTGCGCACAACATTGTGGCTTATCGAGAGTCTAAAGGTCGTATCGAATCACGTTCAGAGTTAAAAAAAGTCAAAGGCATAGGTGAAAAGTGTTTTGAGCAATGTGCCGGCTTTTTGCGCATCTTGAATGGTAAAGAGCCTTTGGATGCTTCAGGTGTTCATCCGGAATCCTATGATTTAGTGCGGAGCATGGCAAAAAAGCTAACACTGCATAGCCGTGAATTATTAAATAACGCAGCGGCACTTCAACAGTTGAAAACGTTAGCACCTAGCTTTCAAAGTGCAGGTAATTTTACTTATTCAGACATTTTGAGTGAACTTGCCAAACCTGGACGAGACCCACGTCCTGAGTTTACCTATGCGGCTTTTGATCAAACGATACAGTCATTAGACGATCTGCAGGAAGGTATGATGCTAGAGGGTGTGGTAACCAATGTGGCAGCCTTTGGGGCCTTCGTGGATTTGGGGGTGCATCAAGACGGATTAATTCACATTTCACAGCTGGCGGATCGATTTGTAAAAGACCCACGGGATTTAGTGCGAGTCGGTCAGGTGGTGAAAGTCATGGTGTTAGAGGTGGACGTGAACCGCAAACGTATTGCCTTAAAGGCGCAAGGATTGTCGTAAGGACTTAAGTAAAAAAACGCCAGTTAATTTATTAACTGGCGTTTAAAAGGGAAGTCAGATGCGCTTATTAAACCGCAGCAGCAATCTGTTGTTTTGCTTGATTAAACGCTTGTTCGCCTGGTTCACCTAAGGCTTGTCCACCGGCAATAAACGTCTCTTTCACGTTTAGACCAAGGAAGCCAAGGAATGTGTTGATGTAGGGTGCTTGGTGATCCATTGGTGTGTCTGCAAGGAAGCTGCCACTCGCCGTAAAGACGTAAGCATCTTTCTTAACCAAACCTTCTGGGCCAGTTTCAGTGTATTGGAAAGTACGACCTGCACGGGCAATGTAATCAAAGTAAGATTTCAATGTCGACGGGATGCTGAAGTTGTACATTGGCGCGGAAATGGTAATCAAATCAGCGGCTTCCAATTCGTCAATCAATTCATCACCAATGGCAACGATGGCTTTTTGCTCGGTTGTACGATTTTCTTCAGGTGTGAACAGTGCCCCTAAGGTTTCACTTGTAAAGTGAGGCAGAGGATTCGCATCTACATCGCGAGTTACCACTTTGCCGTCAGGGTTTTTTGCTAACCATTGATCTACAAAAGCATCCGCTAGCTGGCGAGATTTGGAGTTAGCGCCAGCGGCACTAGAATCAATGCGTAATAAAGTTGTCATGTAAACATCTCCTTAACAAGAGTTGAGCTTTAATGGCTCTGTGATTTGAAAGTAAAATCATCATATAACCAAATTATTCGATAAAAAAGTGACATTTTTTGGAGATATTGATCGAATAATACGATACTTTAATAACAAATTGGTTTGAGAAAGAAGCGCAAACGTGAAATCCCCAAGAGTGACATTAGAGCAATGGCGAGTTTTACAGGCCGTGGTTGATAGAGGTGGCTTTGCACAAGCGGCAGAAGCGTTGCATAAAAGTCAGTCCTCTGTGAGTTATACCGTGGCTAAGTTGCAGGAGCAGCTAGGTTACCCTTTATTAATTATTGAAGGGCGAAAGGCCAAGTTGACCGAGCGCGGGGAAGTTCTGTTACGTCGTTCCCGTCATTTGATCAAAGAGGCTGTTGAGCTAGAAGAATTGGCACATACTTTAGGGCAAGGTTGGGAGCCAGAGTTGGAGTTAGTGGTCGATCAGACGTTTCCAACCCCCGCTTTATTGCGTGCTCTGAAAGCCTTTGAGCCCCAAAGCCAAGGGACTCAAGTGCAATTAAAGGAAGTGGTCTTAAGTGGTGGTTTAGAAGCCCTAAAAAATGGGCACCCCGACTTAGTGCTCAGCGGCATTGTACCAAAAGGCTATTTGGCGGACCCGATTGTGGAAGTGGAATTGGTGGCGGTGGCATCACCTTCACATCCTTTAATGGAAGAGAAGGAACCGATTAATAACGAGCGACTCAGTCGAGAGCTTCAACTAGTGATTCGAGACTCTGCTGTTGAGTCTTCCATAGACGTGGGCTGGTTAGGAACAGAAAGACGTTGGACCGTTTCTAGCGTGCAATCGGCTTTAGAAATTGTGGTCAGTGGAGTCGGGTTTGCTTGGTTACCGAAAGCAGATATTTCAGACGAATTAGCCAATGGCAAATTGAAAAAATTGAGTTTGGTGTCTGGCAGTGAACGCAATTTTCACCTGTATGCCATCTTCGGCAAAGGTGAACGCACTGGGCCTGCGACAAGGTTACTAGTGGAATTGCTACAAGAGGAATGCAATGCTTGTCCAAGCAGAGTAACCCCCTTGCCAACTTAACGACTTAGTTCGAGTTAAGACGCAACCTGATCTTGTATGATGTTTAGCAAAGACGGTAGGAATGTTCGATCTACTTTATGGTCGTCTGACCATAGTTTCGCGAACGCAATGGCTTTGGGACAGTGAAAGAGAGTGGTCTCGACGGCAATTTTTACCACCAGTTTAGGGCGTTTTCGGCCTTCACAAAATCTATCTAATAAGGCTTCGTCTGTATGAAGGGTGGCAGAACCCTGTACACGAACAATTTCACCTATCCCCGGGATCATAAAGAGTAACCCTATTTTGGGGTTATCGATCAAGTTTCTCAAACTGTCCAAACGGTTGTTGCCAGGCATGTCTGCGAACGCCAGTGTATTTGAGTCTAATACTTTGACAAAACCTGGTGCTCCGCCACGGGGTGAGACATCATTAAATCCGGCTTGGTCTGTCGTGGCGATGACGACATAAGGACAGTGCTCAATAAAACGAATGGCATGCTCTTCTAAGTGTTTGATCTCTTTGCTTTCAGCAAGTGGATGAGGAGCATCGTAGAGTGTATTTAGAGCTTCATGGCTAACTATTTGTGTCATCATTTCCCTCGGATGAACAATTTGACTGGAAACTGGGTGCCGTATTGTAAATCAATCTCACCTATAAAAGTATGTTCTTCTTTGTCGGTGAAAAACGCTGACAATTATTTATTTAGAGTGCTCGAATAGAAGACATAAATCAGAGTGTTAGCGAAAAAATATAAAATTGTCATTTTATTTTTGACAATTTGACTTGTTGTGTTTTGGGGAAAACGATCTAATAGGTCAAATAGAGAACATTCCAATATTCATCATCAGATATCATACAAGGAAGCGTCATGAGTCAGGACATCGTAATTCTTGCTGCAGGCAAAGGCAGCCGAATGAAATCCTCTTTTTCCAAGGTGTTACACAAGGTTGGTGGCATCGCCATGGTAAGGAGAGTGCTGGCGACAGCCGCTGCCATGACAGAAGCAAAACTGCACCTAGTTGTTGGTCATCAAGGTGAACAAGTAGCAGAGCATTGTCAGGATTTTGCGGCCAATGTGGTCTGGCAAAATAACCCCCAAGGTACTGGTGACGCGTTACGCCGAGTGGCTTCTTCTCTACAGGCAGAGGGAGCAACCTTGACACTTTATGGTGACGTGCCGTTA
This sequence comes from Marinomonas posidonica, assembly GCF_043643765.1. Lineage (GTDB taxonomy): Bacteria > Pseudomonadota > Gammaproteobacteria > Pseudomonadales > Marinomonadaceae > Marinomonas > Marinomonas posidonica_A. The sequence goes on from NZ_JBHZSP010000005.1 coordinate 9,854, forward strand.
ATTCGAGCCAGCACACTAGAGAAAATGGCGGCCTTATCCACGCCAAATACCTTAGTTCTATTAACCATTTCCCTCGATAACCCAACGGGCTATGGACGCATTGTGCGTAATGCCGAAGGAAAGGTGTGTGCCATTGTCGAACAAAAAGATGCGACAGCCGAAGAGTTGCTCATTAATGAGGTGAATACTGGCATTTTGTTGGCGCCTAACCGGCCGTTACAAACTTGGTTGGCCGCGCTGACCAATGATAATGCTCAGGGGGAGTTTTACCTCACTGACATTATTGCTATGGCGGCGAAAGACGGCGTTGAGATAGTTACCGTGCAACCGGAAAATGAAGCGGAAGTGGCAGGCGTGAATGATCGAGTTCAGTTGGCTGCTTTGGAGCGCGAATGGCAGCAACAGCAAGCCATTCTGTTGATGAAAAATGGCGCGACGTTATTAGACCCAGCTCGCATTGATGTTCGTGGTGAGCTCACCACAGGTGAAGATGTGATCATCGACGTGAACTGTGTGTTTGAAGGTAAGGTTGTGTTGGGTGATGGGGTAGAAATTGGTCCGAACTGTCACCTAAAAGACTGTGTTATTGGTCATGGCACCGTGATTAAAAGCCATTCCATGATCGATGATAGCCAAGTTGGAGAAGCGTGTGATATCGGCCCATTTGCGCGGTTGCGCCCCGGTACTCGTTTGGCAAATAAAGCGAAAATAGGCAACTTTGTTGAAACCAAAAAAGCGAACATTGGTGAAGGCAGTAAGGTCAATCATTTGAGCTACATAGGTGACACGGAAATGGGGGCTAACGTAAATGTTGGCGCGGGTACCATTACCTGTAACTACGATGGTGTGAATAAACATCTGACGCAAGTCGCCGATAACGTGTTTATTGGTTCGAACTCCGCTTTAGTGGCCCCGGTTCAGGTGGCAGAGGGCGCGACCATTGCGGCTGGCTCCACCATTACGAAAGCGGTAGGCGAAAAACAACTGGCGTTTGCTCGTTCTCGACAAGCCAATAAAGATAATTGGCCAAGACCGGTAAAAAAGTAACCGTTAAAAATACCTATATGTCGTCGTATGTGATGCAACATATGACATAAAGCTTGAAACAAACAGTATTAATAGATTGGCGCATGTGCCGGTCTATCGTAAAAGGATTCAATATGTGCGGAATAGTGGGTGCGATTGCACGTCGTAATGTCTCTAAAATCTTAATCGAAGGATTAAGCCGTCTGGAATACCGTGGTTATGACTCGTCAGGTGTGGCGATTAATAACGAAGAGGGCGTGTACTCTCATCGCGCTGTTGGTAAGGTTCAGGCATTGCGAGACAAATTTGCCGAGCAACCTTTGGATGGCAAAATGGGGATTGCTCATACCCGTTGGGCGACACACGGTAAACCAACAGAAGCCAACGCCCATCCACACTTTTCGGGCGACGATCTCGCTCTAGTTCACAATGGCATTATCGAAAACCATGCGCCATTACGTCGTGAGCTAAAAGAAAAGGGTTATGAATTTAAATCGGAAACAGATACCGAAGTCATTGTCCATCTGATTCACGATGCGTTGAAAACTCAGCCTGATTTGTTGAAAGCCGTGCAGGTGAGCTTATCTCGTTTAGAGGGGGCTTTTGCGATCGGTGTCGTACAAAAAGACGACAATGAACGTTTTATTGCCGCGCGTAAAGGTAGTCCGCTTGTGGTGGGGGTTGGTATTGAAGAGAACTTTGTTGCCTCTGATCAATTGGCCTTGCTGCACGTAACAGATCAATTTATCTTCTTGGAAGAAGGAGATGTGGCGGAAGTGTCGCGTGATGCAGTGATCATTTATGACGCCAAAGGTGACGTTCAAGAGCGCCCTGTAAGCGTTTTTAACCACAATGTTGATGCCACGGATAAAGGTGAGTTCCGTCACTACATGATGAAGGAAATCTACGAGCAACCAAAAGTGATCAGTGCTTGCCTGGAAGGCCGTATCAGTGATACCAAAGTGCTGACTAGTTGCTTTGGCGCTGAGTCAGGTTTCCTCAAAAAAGTCGAAAACATTCACATTGTCGCCTGTGGTACCAGTTATCACGCAGGTATGGTGGCAAAATATTGGATTGAAGACTTGGCTGGCTTACCTTGCAGTGTGGAAGTAGCCAGTGAATATCGTTACCGCAAAGTTGCTGTGCCAAAAAACACCTTGTTTTTGACCTTGTCTCAGTCTGGTGAAACAGCCGACACATTGGCCGCATTGCGCATGGCGAAAGAACTGGATTACTTGACGACTCTTGCCATTTGTAACGTGCCATCCAGTACGTTGGTGCGTGAATCGGCTTTGACCTTGTTAACCAATGCCGGTACGGAAATCGGTGTGGCTTCCACCAAAGCCTTTACCACTCAGCTGACCGCTTTGCTGATCACCAGTGTGGCGATTGCGGTGGAAAACGGATTGAGTGCCGAAAATGAAAAAGCTTTGGTACAGGCCATGCGTTCTTTGCCAGCTCATGTAAACGATGCTTTGCAGCAAGATGCGCACATCAAGCAAATTGCCGATAAATTCGCCAATAAGCACAATGCGTTATTCTTAGGGCGTGGCGCTATGTTCCCGATTGCCTTAGAAGGCTCGTTGAAATTAAAAGAGATTTCTTACATCCATGCGGAAGCGTATCCAGCAGGAGAGTTAAAGCATGGGCCATTGGCGCTGGTTGATGAAGACATGCCAATCATTACCTTAGTGCCGCATAATGACATGTTGGATAAAATCAAATCCAACCTGCAAGAAGTGGCAGCACGTGGTGGTGAGCTTTTCGTTTTCGCGGACCGAGATACAGACCTTCATAATGAAGAGAATGTCACTTTCTCTGAAGTGCCAAAAGTGGAAGCCATTCTAGAGCCTATTGTCCACACCATTCCTTTACAGCTATTGTCATACCACGTTGCGGTAGTGAAAGGTACGGATGTAGATCAGCCGCGAAATCTCGCCAAATCCGTGACGGTTGAGTAATAAAAAAGCCCGGTTAATGAATTAACCGGGCAAACTCGTACAGAGAGTGAAAGGTTAATTGATGGAAGCAAGGTAAACGGCGGGGGAGCCATTTCTGTCTGAACCAAAGAGCACGGACTGATTGTCTGGAGTGAATGAAGGGTGTGGGTGATTTACTTGACGATCGCCCTCTAACACCGCCCAACTTGTGTTGTGCTCAGCAATCGCTTTGATACTATCTTTCTGTAAATCAATGACATATAGGTTTGGGTCATTGTCTATACTGTGGCCTGACGTGTCTGTCACATCGACCGGTGTGCCAGAGCCATCGCCAACCACTAATGTGCCGTCGTAGTTGCTCATCAAGTGACTGCAAGCTGGCATTTCACTTTCTACTTTAAAGCTTAAGTCGTCAGCATTCACCGAGCAAAGCTCACGCTGGTGGCTGTTAGGGCGATAAGAGACGAACATCATTTTAGAGCCATCGGGTACAAAAAATTCGTGTGTGCAGGACTCATTTTTGTCTTGTTCGTAGACTTTGCGTACATTCTCACCATTTTCATTTACCATCCACATGCGGGTCTCAACAAGATCATGTGGCCCTTCATGGCAAAAAGCGATGGTGTTGTCATCATTTGGCCGATAAAGAGGGTGGCCAAGCCAGATATTATCTTCAAACACCACACTTCGTTTACCGGTTTTCAACTCAATAGAAATCAACCGGCAGCGTGGGTTTTGGTGATAAAGCTGTGCAAATTTTTCCCAGCTGTCTAACTCTATGTAATCACTGTCTTTGATTTCGATGCCTACCACTTTTGAGCAATCTGTGTTGGGTACCCAAGTGCCGTATCCAACCCAACCTTTTGGAACTTCATATAATACTGTGTGTTCTTGAGTGTCTAAGTCGACACGAATCAGTTGTTTATTATGTTTGACGAAGATGAGGGCGTCGTCTTGAGTGGTGATAAAACCACCAAATACGTTATCGCCAGCGCCTTCGGTTAACTGAAGTGCTGTCTCTTCTTCTAGGTCGACGAGGTGGTAATTTCGGTGTTGATCAAAATTGGCTGCTAGCAATAATTTATTGCCATCATTAGTAAAACATTTTTGATAAAAATAATTGCGATTACAAAGGGCATTATTAGGCGTTAGCTGAATAATGTTAGAGCCCGTTTGAGCATCGTTGAAATGCTGAAATGGCAAAGATGATCTATGGCCGAGTGACATGAATCCCTCTCTTATTGTTGTTTCGTTCTGTCTGTATTCTGGTCTCAATGAATTCAAGGATAGACAAAATGGCAACATTTAGTCAATAAAAATAAAAAGCTGTTTTATTTTTATTATTTGAGTGGTGGTTCTAAGATATCATGGTGGCAGAGGTAGTGAATGGAAAGACAAGGGGTTTGGGATGTATCTATGAGAAATTTTCTACTATACTGGTAAAATTCTATTTCAATAAAAATGAAACTAACTTATGGCAAACGAAGAAAACAACAACCAGCAAATTGAACCAGTTTCCTCTGTTATGAAGGTGTTTGCAATTTTAAATGCCTTGTCTGAAAAGAAAGCCTCAGGTGTAACAGAGTTATCACAAAAAGTTATGACTTCCAAAAGCACGGTGTATCGCTTTCTACAGACGATGAAGATGCTTGGTTATGTCAGTCAAGAGGGTGAAGACGATCGCTATTCATTAACGCTTAAACTGTTTGAAACAAGTTCTAAGGCGTTAGACTACGTGGATTTAGTTTCCTTGGCAGAGCCGCATATGAATCGCATTGGTGAATTGACCAAAGAGGCGTTGCACCTTGGGATCCGTGATGGTGATGGCATTATTTATATCTACAAGGTAGATGCTCAGTATAATTTACGCATGCAGTCTCGTATTGGTGGTCGTAATCCTCTTTATTCTACGGCGATTGGTAAGGTGTTGTTGGCAGAGCGTCCAGAAGAGTATGTGCGAGATGTCCTGAGAGAGACCGAGTTTAGGCCTTCAACGGCTCGTACGCATCCAAATATTGATGCCTTGCTTGAAGAATTAATCGTTGTAAAACAGCAAGGTTACGGGGTTGATAATGAAGAGCAAGAAGAGGGGTTACGTTGCATTGCCGCCCCTATTTATGATCGTTTAGGAAATGTTGTCGCAGGCATAAGTTTGTCTTTTCCTTCTCTGCGTTACACCCAAGAGAAATTTGATACTTATACTAACTTATTGAAAGAAGCAGCCGCTGACATTTCTGAGAAGCTAGGCGATGTTAAGTCCTAATGCTTAACAAGTTTGATTCAATTAATAACAATGGAGGCTTAGGTCTCCATTTTTTTGTCTAGAAAAAGTTATCTCTATGATTTATTTATCCCATCTTAATGGTTCTATATATCATTTATTAAAACACCTTTTCATAAAATGTTGAATAATGTTTTGTTTGGCTGCTATAGTGTTAAGGTCTAAAACAAGAATACTAAGAGTTAACCTATGTTTGTTTACAATAATCAGGTCCCGTTGGAAGATCTTGGCGACGGGGTTTCTCGTAAAATTATGGCCTATTCCGATAACATCATGACCGTTGAGGTTCATTTTGAAAAAGGGGCGGTGGGTCCATTGCATAACCACCCTCATGAACAACTTACCTATGTATTGTCAGGTAAATTTGAATTTACCATTGGTGATGAAACACGAATCGTTAGTCAGGGCGATACGCTCTACAAAGAGCCTAATATCATGCACGGTTGTGTGTGCTTAGAGCCTGGTGTATTGCTGGATAATTTCACGCCAATGCGCAAAGACTTTGTTGGCTTAGAAGAATCTTATTATCAAAAACAGGATGCTTAATATGAAAATCGCGCTAATGATGGAAAACAGTCAAGCTGGTAAAAATGCCACTATTTTACAGCAGCTCAGCGAGGTCGCGGAGCCGCTTAATCATGATGTTTATAATGTTGGCATGAGTGACGAAAACGACCATCACTTAACCTATATTCATCTAGGGATTATGGCCAGTATTTTGCTTAATGCGAAAGCGGTCGATTTTGTTGTATCAGGGTGTGGGACAGGCCAAGGGGCGATGATGTCTCTAAATGCTCATCCAGGTGTGGTGTGTGGTTATTGTTTGGAGCCTTCTGACGCCTTTTTGTTTAATCAAATCAATAATGGTAATGCCATTGCTATGGCGTTTGCCAAAGGCTTTGGTTGGGCGGCGGAATTGAATGCGCGATATATCTTCGAAAAAGCCTTTACCGGTCCCCGTGGAGAAGGTTACCCAGTAGAACGCAGAGAACCTCAAGTCCGGAACGCGGCCATCTTAAATCAAGTAAAAGCGGCCACTATGAAGGATAACTACATAGATACGTTAAAAGCCATGGATCCAGAGTTAGTGAAAACCGCTGTGACGGGCGCGCGTTTCCAAGCATGCTTGTTTGAAAATGGTCAGAGCCCTGAGATTGAGGCTTACGTGCGTTCGCTATTGGACTAATTTCTCGGTTTAGCGATTCGTTCGTTATCTTGTTAAGAATAAAAAAGGAAGACATAGTCTTCCTTTTTTATTGGTCGCGCGGTCTGTTTGTATGGCTTAGGAGTATGAGGATGGAAGGCTTTGATGCATGGGTGTCTTTGCAGGAGGGGGAAGGGGCTTTTTTTAGTGTGCAGGCGGCGTTAGATGCCGCACCGAAGGATGAATCTTATTATCGAATTTATGTTTCAGATGGCCATTATCAAGAGCGTATTTGCATTACTCGAAGCAATTTAGAAATTGTTGGTGCTGGGCGTTCTAAAGTGATGATTCATGGGGCCGTATGCGCTGGTATGTTGAAAGAAGCGGGTCATATAGAGGGCACGCTTGGCAGTCGAATTGTTGAAATTGATGCCGTTAATGTCACCTTGAAGCACCTTTCCATTGCTAATCAGTGGGATTACCTTGCGAATCTACGAAAGCCAGATCATGATCCAAGCAAGCAGCAACACCCTCAGGCCGTCGCTTTATTGATTAATGAAGGTAGTGACCAAGTGCTATTGGATGATGTCTGTTTAGACAGCTTTCAAGATACCTTCTGTGCACAAGGTGGTAGGAGTTATCTAAGAAATTGTCAGATAAAAGGTAACATTGATTTTGTTTTTGGCTCCGGATGTGTGTTGTTGGAGTCGTGTGAGTTGCTGTGTAAGGTGTATCCCTCGAAAAATAAGGTGCTTGGGTATGTGGCAGCCCCCAGTACGAATCGCCATAGATTTTATGGCTTTGTTTTTCTACGATGTAGTATTTATCGTGAAAACATTGATTTCAAGTCAAATTTAGAAACTAATAACTATGCCCTAGGCCGGCCTTGGCATCCGACCAAGACATTTTCAGATGGCCGTTATGCCGACCCAGATGCAATCGGTGTTGCCCTGTACATAGAATGTGAACTGGGGGAGCACCTATATGGCTGGGACAAAATGCATGGTTTAGCAAAGGATAGCGCTAAGCGATACTTTGAACCTGATAAAGATGCCCGCTTTTATGAGTGGCGTAATAGTGGCGCTGGGGCGCTTCATTCTGGCTATAAAGGCGTGTGGCCCAAAGCAGAGAACTTCGCCGAATTAGGGCAAGGTTTGTTACCAGCATTACGTGAGGAAGTTCTAGGGGAGTGGGGCTTATCGTTTAAATTGCCTTCTAAATCATCCCGTCTTTAAAAGTGCCTACCAGAATCCGTTAACTTGAGTATTTTGGTTGATCAAACCCTGGGCAATTTTCTCTGTTCCATTTCCTTGTCACAGGTCGTGATTCGAATGTCTTTTAAATAACCGTAAATTCATGAAAATAGAATTTATTTCTGCAGTTTAATGGGAACTTAACAAATATAAGGGTACAATTGCGCGAATTTTGTCCCATATCTAGATCCGATGTGCTTAAAAGTCTGTTTCGCAAGGGCGGAATGCGACACTTAATTTGAGCCTCGCTTATTACAGAGAAATAAAATGTCTATTGATATTAGTAAGTTACGTAACGTCGCTATTATAGCTCACGTTGACCATGGTAAAACAACACTCGTTGACCAGCTATTAAGCCAGTCAGGAACACTTGATCGTAAAGACGAAGGTGCAGAGCGCATCATGGACTCCAACGATCAAGAAAAAGAACGTGGTATTACCATCTTAGCGAAAAACACAGCGATTAAATGGAACGACTACCGTATCAATATCGTAGACACACCTGGACACGCTGACTTCGGTGGTGAAGTAGAGCGCGTATTGTCTATGGTTGACTCTGTATTGTTGTTGGTTGATGCGGTTGATGGTCCAATGCCACAAACGCGCTTCGTGACGTCTAAAGCATTTGAGCGTGGTTTACGTCCAATCGTTGTTATCAACAAGATTGACCGTCCAGGTGCTCGCCCTGATTGGGTAATGGATCAAGTATTTGATCTGTTTGATAGTCTTGGAGCATCGGAAGAGCAGCTTGATTTCCCTGTTATTTATGCATCTGCCATTAATGGTATTTCTGGTAATGATCCAGAGCAAATGGCAGAAGACATGACGCCACTTTACCAAATGATTGTCGACAGTGTACCTGTTCCTGACGTTGACCCAGAAGGCACGTTCCAAATGCAGGTATCCGCATTGGATTACGATAGCTACGTTGGTGTTATCGGTGTGGGTCGTATTACTCGTGGTAGTTTGTCTCCTAACCAACAAGTTGTCGTGAAATCGGCTGATGGTAAAGAGCGTAAAGGTAAAGTGCTAAACGTTAAGGGCTACCATGGTCTACAGCGTGTCGACACGGACCAAGCTTACGCTGGTGACATCGTTTGTATTACGGGTATTGATGGTCTAAGTATCTCGGATACTTTGTGTGATCCGACATGTGTTGAATCTCTACCAGTTTTGACGGTAGATGAGCCAACGGTTAGCATGACCTTCATCGTTAACGATTCACCATTTGCCGGTAAAGAAGGTAAGTTCGTTACAACGCGAAACATCAAAGACCGTCTAGAACAAGAGCTTATCCATAACGTAGCACTGCGTGTGACTCAAGGTGATACACCTGATAAATTCATCGTATCGGGTCGTGGTGAATTGCACTTATCTGTATTGATTGAAACCATGCGTCGTGAAGGTTTCGAAATGGGCGTATCGCGTCCAGAAGTAGTGAAAAAAGAAATTGATGGCCAAATTCAAGAACCGTTTGAGCAAGTGGTAATTGATGTTGAAGATCAGCATCAAGGTTCCATCATGGAAGAGCTTGGTCTGCGTAAAGCAGAACTAACGAACATGGAGCCTGATGGTAAAGGTCGTGTACGTCTTGAGTTCATCGTGCCTTCTCGTGGCTTGATCGGTTTCCGTGGCTTGTTCCTAACTCTGACGTCTGGCTCCGGTATCATGACCAGTGTTTTTGATCACTATGGTCCTGTTAAAGACGGTGAAGTAAGTGGCCGTCAAAACGGTGTACTGGTTAGTATGTTGACTGGTAAAACAGCGGCTTACGCTTTGTTCAACTTGCAAAGTCGTGGACGTATGTTCTTGGGGCATGCGGTGGACATCTACGAAGGTCAGATCATCGGTATTCACTCACGTGATAACGATCTAGCGGTTAACCCAGTGAAGGGTAAGCAGCTGACTAACGTACGTGCTTCTGGTACGGATGAAGCCTTGACGCTGACACCGCCAATTAAGCACACTCTTGAGCAAGCGCTTGAGTTTATCGAAGACGATGAGTTGGTCGAAGTGACACCAGAAAGCATTCGTATTCGTAAGAAATTACTAACGGAAAACGAGCGTAAGCGCGCTGGCCGTAAGTAAGTGTTATGGCTATGTTCAGATCAAATTGAGCATAGCCATTAAGCGAGCAGCAGCAAATAAGCCTTTTGGCTTAGGAGCGACAGAAGCGCCTTCGGGCGCTTTTGTTTTATCTGGCTTATGGAGCAGAAAAAGAGGACTGGGATGAAAGTATTAGTACAACGAGCCTTAAATGCCAGCGTGAGTGTGGAAGGCGAGGTGGTGGGTGCCATAGATCATGGTCAGCTGGTTTTGGTTGGCATTGAAAAGGGTGATACCGAAATGGATGTTCAACGCCTTACGGATAAGTTGCTTAAATATCGCATGTTCAGCGATGATGAGGGCAAGATGAATCTAAATGTCCAACAAGTTGATGGTGGTGTTCTGCTGGTGTCGCAATTTACTCTAGCGGCTGACACCAAAAAAGGCCTACGTCCTGGATTTTCCAGTGCGGCTGTGCCAGCCGAAGGAGAACGTTTGTTTAATGCGTTTGTTGAAAAAGTGCGCGCTCAGCATGGCAAAGTTGAAACCGGTCGTTTCGGTGCTGACATGAAGGTCGCCTTCATTAATGATGGTCCTGTGACTTTTATGCTGGATTAAGCGACACCAATTTAGACTCGCAGCGTAAAATGCCTGACACAGAGTTGTTCAGGCACGAATGAATTAAGTGGCTAGGCTTTGGGCTCTGTCGCTTGAGTGTTATCTTCCGTCTCTTCACTTTCTTCATCATCCTGATTTTTTACTGTTCGGCCCGCCAATAAGCCGACTTCGAACAGCATCCACATGGGAATGGCCAATAAGGTTTGAGAGAAAATATCTGGTGGTGTGATCAGCATGCCGACAACAAAGCACCCGAGGAAGATAAAAGGCCGCTTTTTGGAGAGTTTGGCAACGGTAGTGGCACCGGCTTTGATCAAGAGATAAGTGGCCACTGGAATTTCAAAGGTCACGCCAAAGGCAAAAAACAGCTTGAGGACAAAGTTCAGATAGTTATTAATGTCCGTCATGACCGTCACTTCACCCGGGCCGACTGTGGTGAAGAAGCCAAAAATCAAAGGTAACACCACGAAGTAAGCGAAAAGCACCCCCATGTAGAATAGAAAGATACTGGAGATGAGCAGTGGGATGGCGATGGTCTTCTCGTTCTTATACAAGGCAGGAGCGATAAAAGACCAAGCTTGGAATAGGGTGTAAGGAACAGATATTAAAACAGCAATGGCGAAGGTCAATTTTAAGGGCGCTAGAAAAGGCGACGCCACTTCGGTCGCAATCAAAGAACTGCCTTCCGGCAAGAGTAATCTCAGAGGTTCGGAGACGATCAAATATAAATCATTGGCAAAATAATACAGGCCAATGAAAATCAGTAAAATGGCTAAAACTGACTTAAGAAGTCGATTTCTTAGTTCAATTAAATGCGCCACTAAAGGGGCTTGTTGGGATGAATCTGTACTCATAAAAGGCTAGCCCGTATCTTGTGATCAGGAATCAATTAATCGCTGCGTGTCTTGTTTTGCCTTTGTGTCCGTATCGGTCATGGCTTCAGGGGATTCCGTCAGATCAGCCGCATCGACTTGGTCTGTGTGTTGCGCAGTCGCGACAGGAATGGGCTCTGGTTCGGTTTGCGACACAGCAAGCGGGGTGATGGTGTTTTGGATTGCCTGACCTTCTTGCAGCATGCGCTTGTTGGTTTCGGCAATTTTTTGCTGCATCTCTTCGTTATCAAGCTGAGCATTAATCTCTCTTTGTACGGAGTTAATGCTGCGACGAATTTTACGGACCCAAAGGCCCGCTGTCTTGGCGGCGTGAGGAAGGCGCTCGGGGCCTAAAATTAATAGGCCAACCACGAAGACAACTAACAGTTCCGAAAAGCCAATATCGAACACGGATTAAGCGCTCTTATCGTCTTTTTTGGCTTCGCCATCGATGACTTTTTGCTGAGCGGTTTTATCCGCTTCGTCATCACCGTCTTTATCGACCGCTTCTTTAAAGCCTTTTACCGCGCCACCAAGGTCAGAGCCTAAATTTTTCAATTTTTTCGTGCCAAAAATAAGCACTAAGATGGCCAACACGATAAGAAGTTGCCAAATACTGATTCCACCTAACATAACATTTCTCCTGCTTATTCGTTTCTACTGCTTATTGGTCTCGGCTGGCTTTTTCATCTAAGCCAGACAGATTAAATCGACGAGCTAACTCATCCAGTATAGCATCAGGACCCAAGTCTAAATGAGATAACATAACTAAGGTATGAAACCAAAGGTCAGCTGTTTCATAGACCAGATCAGATTTATCACCTGACGTGATCGCGTCTTTCGCTGCAATAATTGTTTCAATGCTCTCTTCACCAACTTTTTCAAGGATCTTATTTAATCCTTTGGCATGTAGGCTAGCGACATAAGAAGAATCGGCTGAAGCGTTTTTGCGTTGCTCTAGAGTGGCTGCTAACTCAGCCAAAACATCGGTTTTCATTATAGTCTCTCAAATGTTACGGTTTTAAGACAAGTAAATACAAGCCTAATATAAACAATCCAATACTGGTCAGGTCTGCGTGCTTGAGTTGTTGCAGTGTGTCCGGCTCGGTTACTAACCAAGCTGCGGCTAAACTGAATACTCCTAATAAGCGGAATGGCCAGTTACGGCGACGCAGTTTCAGCTCTTGGCTTAGCTCTTTTATCTCATTGGTTTGCGCTTGCATGCGCTCTTCCTGATGGGATAATTGGGTTAATGCAGTAAACACTAGGTTAGGGATTTGCGGTAAATGGCCAGCCCATTGTGGGGCCTGTTTACGGACTTCTTCCATCACACGTTTTGGCCCCATTTGTTCACGCATCCAGCGTTCAAGGAATGGTTTCGCTGTTACCCAAAGGTCAAGATCTGGGTACAGTTGGCGACCTAAACCTTCAATGTTAAGTAAGGTTTTTTCAAGTAACACCAGTTGCGGCTGCACTTCCATATTAAAGCGGCGTGCCGTCTGGAACAAACCGATTAACACTTGGCCAAAGGAAATGTCTTTTAATGGCTTGGCAAACATGGGTTCACAGACACTGCGTATGGCCGATTCGAAAGCATGTACCGGCGTACCTTTTGGTACCCAGCCACTTTCCACATGCAGCTCGGCGACGAGTCGATAATCTCGTTGGAAAAAGGCCAGCAAATTGCGGGCAAGATAGCTCTTATCTTCGTCGTCTAGACTGCCCATGATCGCGCAATCAATGGCAATGTATTTGGGCTTGTCTGGATTGCTTGGGTCAACAAAAATGTTGCCAGGGTGCATGTCAGCATGAAAGAAGCTGTGTGAGAAAACTTGTGTGAAGAAAATTTCAACGCCACGTTCGGCCAAGCACTTCATGTTGACATTGGCTTGGTTGAGAGCCGGAATGTCGGCCACGGGAATGCCTGATATGCGTTCCATCACCATGACATTTCGATGGCAATAGTCCCAATACACTTGTGGGACATACAACAATTCAGATTGAGTAAAGTTGCGCTGTAGTAAGCCAGTATTGGCGGCTTCTTTTGCTAAATCTAATTCATCTAAAATGGTGTATTCGTAGTCTGTTACCACTTCAATTGGGCGCAAGCGACGACCATCTTCACTGACGTTGGCAACCAAATGTGCCAAGCTGTACAGCAAGCTGATGTCCTTGCCGATGGTGTTTTCGATTTTAGGTCGAATCACTTTAACCACTACGGCTTCGCCACTGTGCAAGGTGGCTGTATGCACTTGTGCAATAGATGCGGATGCGAGGGGTGTTTCTGAAAACTCCGCAAACAATTGCTCAATCGGTGCTTTTAAGTCGCGTTCAATAATGGCTTTTGCGACCTTGCCTGAAAACGGTGGTACTTTATCTTGTAATTTGGCCAGCTCGTCGGCTAAGTCATCGTCTAATAAGTCGCGACGAGTAGAGAGAATTTGCCCAAACTTCACAAAGATAGGGCCAAGTGACTCTAGCGCTAGGCGCAGTCGTTCGCCGCGATTTTTGCTAGCTCGTTTACGGCCAATGGCACATAACGCGCCGAGTGTATAACGCAGATACCAAGGCAGTAGAGAAAAAGGAATAAACACGTCAAGGCGAAAGCGCACCACAGTGTAAAGGATGCGCAGAAAACGAAATGCACTGGTGAACATGGTTAGAATTTAAACCCTTTGTGGAGTGCGACAATGCCGCCGGTCAGATTTTGAAAGCTGGTGCGTTCGAAGCCAACGTCTTCCATCATGCCTTTTAGCGTTTCTTGATCTGGGTGCATGCGGATGGATTCGGCCAAATAGCGATAACTGTCTGCGTCGTTGGCGATCAACTTACCCATAGCCGGTAGCAGGCGGAAGGAATACTGGTCGTAGATCTTTGATAGTACTTCTGATTCAGGTTTGGAGAACTCTAACACTAACAGACGACCGCCCGGCTTGAGGACGCGATACATAGAGGCCAATGCTTTGGATTTGTCCGTGACGTTACGCAGGCCAAAGGCAATGGTGATGCAGTCAAAGGTATTATCTGGGAAAGGCAATTCTTCGGCATTGGCTTGCACAAATTTCACATTACCAACCACACCTTGATTGGCTAGCTTGTCACGCCCCACTTTTAGCATGGAATCGTTAATGTCAGCGAGAATGACCTGGCCTTCACTGCCAACCAAACGAGAGAATTTCAATGTCAGGTCGCCAGTACCGCCAGCAATATCCAAAACCTTGTTGCCTGCACGAACACCTGATTGGCTAATGGTATGGCGTTTCCATAGGCGATGAACACCACCTGACATCAAGTCATTCATAATGTCGTATTTGGCGGCAACCGAGTGAAACACTTGCGCTACGGCTTGTACTTTTTCATCGGCTGGAATTTCTTTAAAGCCAAAATGGGTGGTGTTCTTTTGGTCATCTTGCATAAGTGAATTCATCCTAACAAAATGCTGGCAACAAAAAAGCGTCCAGCATGGCATTATCTGTATGTGCTAATGGTGTTTATTGTACCTGTCGTAGCCGAGCGCGGGTACTGCTTATTCGGTCTATTTTTCGGCCATTACACGATTACGGCCAGAATCTTTTGCCTGGTACAGTTGTTTATCCGCTCGTTCAAATAAGCTTTCTGGTGCCTCTTTGGCTTTGTGCTCGGCAATACCAATGGACACGGAAATAGACACAGGCTCGCCTTGCATATTGAAAGGGGTCTTCTCGACGGTTTGGCGAATGAGCTCGGCTTTTTCAATGGCTTTATCCAAAGGTGTATTGGGAAACACGATGACAAACTCTTCGCCACCATAGCGGAAAATTAGATCTTCTTTCTGTAAAACACTGCGGATTTGCTTGGGTACAATACTAAGGACTTTGTCACCCGCCAAATGCCCCCAAGTGTCGTTGACCTTTTTAAAGAAGTCGATATCGCATACCGCCAAACACAGTGGCTTTTTTGTTTTTTGCATGATTTGGCAAAGCGGTAAAATGGCATCTTGATAGGCCGTACGGTTAGGCAGCTCAGTCAACGAATCGGTCATGGCTTGTGCCAATTTCTCTTGCAGCATAGAACGCAGCGACGCAGAGTCCTTTTCCATACGAGTGACCTTGTTTTTTAGGCTGGTAATGGACTGATTAGCGTCTTTTTCTTGTTCCTGCATGCGCGAGCGATATTCGGACATGGTACTGGAAATGCTTGATAGACGCTCATTGATTAACTGTTGCAAACTTTCTAAGTCATTAGCGCCTTGAACCGCTTGGCTGGTTTCTTCCACTTGCTTTTGCAATTTGGTGTTAAAGCCTTCGCGACTCTCCGAGAGATTTTTTTGTGACTGATAACTGCTGGTGACAGACGCGTTAATGCTCGCCAGTTGTTTGTTCAATTCACTGAGATATTTGGTCAGACTTTCTTGAGTTTTGCCGATGGCAATCATCACTAAAGCAATGACTTCATCAAGTAAAGTGGGTAATTGTTCGAGGTTGCTATTGCCTGTTAACGCGCTTTTTAGCGTTGTCATTTCCCCATGATAGTGTTTTGGCAAGGACAAATTATCCACCAACCCCGCCAAAGTGTGACTGATCTGCACCATAATGTCTTGATCGTTGGAGGGCGTTTGATTGGTGTCTTTGCTGCGGTTGAACAAGCGTTGAAATAGGGAATTCTTCTCAGACTGATGACTTGAATCCACCTGGTTAAAGGTTTGTTGGCTTAATTCTAAAAATAATTTAAGCAGATGTGGCCATTCGTAAGGCAGTTGCCACTTACCACGAATTTCGTATTCTAGTTGCTTTTTTAGAGGGGCAGGAAGGGGACGGTTAGCATTTTTGTCTAGAACATCAATCAGACTTTGCAAACTAGATCGAACCAGCTTGGCCCTTTCTTCCTGTGCTTTATCACTACTGAGTAATAATGGCTCAGCTTGATTGAGCAATTTTTGTATTTCGTCCGCATCAACGCCTTGCGTAATGCTTTGCCTAAGTTGGCGGACAACGGAATCAAGCTCAGGATAATTCCCTTCAGCGAGCATGCTAGTTCTAGAAACGGCCTTGCGTAGAACTTCGATCAATTTATCGCTTGATGACTCCGTCATACCACCTCAACTCATATTAATTCTGACGTTCTTTTTCGATTAGAAAATCGACCACTTTAAAAATGTTTTCATTACCATTGGCGGTTTGGGCAGACACTAGGTACTTACCATTGACAATGATGCCTGGTACGCCGCGTGCGCCGTAAGCGCGAATTTTAGCATCGGCTTGACTCAAACGACTGTTCACTGAGAAGGAATCGTATAACTTATGGAAGTCGTCTTCATTAACGCCATAATTTACAAAAAACTCCGCCAGCGCGTCCTCAGAGTTTAGACGACGATGTTCAACATGAATAGCATTAAACAAGTCGCCGCGAATTTTATCTTCCACGCCTAGGATATCTGCAATGTAAAAGGCTTTCGCATGGGCTAACCAACCACGGCCAAATACCGCCGGTTGATATTTAAAATCGACGTCGGCTGGTGCGTCTTTTTTCCAAGCTTGTACCAGTGGCTCTAAGGCGTAACAATGCGGGCAGCCGTACCAAAAAATTTCAGTGACTTCGATTTTGCTTGGGTCGCTGGTGCGAACTGGAGTCTTGATAGTGGTATAACCATTACCATCACTGTATTCCGCCGCCATCGCGGTTAGTGGCATAAGTAGAGAAAAAATCACAGCTGTAAACAGCTTTTTCATGGGAAGCTCCTAATGATAAAAATGAAACTATAGTGACATCATGCACTTAAACATAAAAAACTTCGATCCCGTTTATGGGAGAAGGTTCGGCATTTCCGGTAAGTTTACATAAAGTTTACATCAATAGGGACAATTGGGCAGTGCCAACGGCCTTTTAAATGGCATCTTTAACGGATTGCTGGCATTATAGACACCCTAAAATGCATCTGCGAATGCCAATCTCAACAGACTGACGAATATCAAATTTATGACACCTTACGACTCCACGTTCCAATCGGCTTATTTCATTAAAAGTGCGGAAAAACTCTCTCAATGCCCACTTGATCAGGGGGTTGAAGTCGCCTTTGCGGGACGCTCCAATGCGGGTAAATCCACCGCATTGAATACCTTAACGAACCAAAAGAAATTGGCTCGTACCTCAAAAACGCCGGGTCGTACTCAGTTGATCAACTGCTTTGGTTTAAATCTAGATGATCGTCGCTTGATTGACTTGCCGGGTTACGGCTTTGCGAAAGTGCCTATCGAGATGAAAAAGGTTTGGCAAGCACACATGCAAGATTACCTAATGAACCGTCGTTCCTTAGCTGGCGTGGTGTTGGTCATGGACATTCGTCACCCACTTAAAGAATTCGATGAAATGATGTTGGATTGGGCGAAAGCCAATGGCATGAAAGTGCATGTATTATTGACCAAGTCAGACAAACTAAAGCGTGGGCCAGCGAAGTCGACTATGTTGTCTATTCAGCGCGAGCTAAAACAGCAAAATATCGATGGCACGGTACAAACCTTTTCTGCCCTGAATGGCGACGGAGTAGATGACCTTCGTATCAAGTTGGCAGAATGGCTTGTATTAGACAACCAAGACGAAATTCCTGTATCACCAAACGCATAATCGATACATAGAGAGACCGCAATCCAATGCTCTGGGTATCGATTGCGGTGGCCGTTTCTCTTTCTTTTTCTAGACTAATTCTCCTTCTATTAGATAAGATGCCTTGTCGTTAACCTTGTTAAAGCAGATGGGACATCGAACTTTGACGTCGACATCCTTCTGAGAGCTTTTGTCGACGCCATTAAAGCATTTAGTCAATTCCAACAGTGTGATTCACCTTAACCTCTATAGAACCTAAGCATTTAACCTCAATTTTGCAGCTGCATTAAAAAGTTTATTGTTAAATTTATGACAGCCCAAAAAGTTGAGGCAAAAATAATGTGATGACGGGAATGTAAGTGATAACGACAAGTAAGCTAAATAAAACAAAGTAAAAAGGAACGAGGGCGACGATGACTTTTTCGACTTTGACTTTAGCAACCGTAGCACCAACGAATAGGCCTGTCCCTACTGGTGGTGTAATGGTTCCGATGGCTAGATTAAAGACCATAACGATACCAAAGTGGACAGGGTCATAACCAACTTTCATGGCAATCGGTAATAAGATTGGTGTGAAGATCAAGATGGCTGGTCCAATGTCCATAAAGCAGCCAATTATCAGGAGCAAAAGATTAATAATTAACATGACCATAATGGGGTCATTGGAAATACCCAAAATCAAAGCGGATATTGCAGAAGGGATACCAGTAAATGCCATCGCGAAGGACAAGGTAGCCGATGCCGCCAACAGCAACATGATGGTGCCGGTAATATGCGAAGTTTCGATTAGGAACTTAGGTAAGGCACGAAGCGGCATGGTCTTGTGGATAAAAAACGCTAAGATCATAGTATAAATCACTGCAATACCAGAGGCTTCGACAGGGGTGACGATCCCCATTACTATGCCACCAATAATAAAGACGATTAAGAACAAGCTAGGAATGGCATCTAGTGTGATTTTAATCGCAGCTTTAAAAGGTACTCGATCAGACAAAGGGTATTGGCGTTTTTGGGCAATAACAACGGTGACTAGCACCAAACCCAACGCCCAGACTATACCCGCTACAGCACCACCCAAGAACAAGGCAGCGACAGAGGTTCCTCCTGAAATTAATGAATAAATGATAAAAGCCGTCGTGGGCGGAACCAGCATACCTGTTGGTGCTGATGCGATATTTACCGCTGCAGCAAATGATCGATCATAACCTTCTTTGGCTTGAATCGGCACCATCACGCTACCAATGGAGGTTGAAGCGGCAATGGCGGATCCAGAAATGCAGCCAAACAATACGTTGCCGGCGATGTTGGTTTGCGCTAAAGAGCCCGGAATACGTCCAGTTAGTAATTTGGCAAAATTCACCAAACGAATGGCAATACCGCCGGAGTTCATAATCACGCCAGAAAGAATAAAAAACGGTACGGCTAGAAGAGAGAAACTGTCTAAGCTGGCGATCATTTTTTGTGCGGAAGTAAAGAGAGCCATATCCACAGGCACCATCATGGTTACGGCGGCCAATGATGAAGCGACCAGGGCTATCGCCAGAGGCAAGCCTAACAGCGACAGAATCGAAAAGGTAATAATGAGTACAAGGCTTGCTTCACCTGCCATGTTTATTCTCCTACGTTTGGTGATTGATCGATATCCAAATTTTGCTGGTTATTAGCAGGCACTTTAAAGACATCAATCAAATTCAAAAGGGCATACAGGATCAACAACCCTCCACAGACAGGCAGAGCGATATAAAAACTCGACATTGGAATTTGCAGAACGGCGGTGAGTTGTTTAGAGGCAATTTGTATACTGTGTAAACCACCTAGAATCAGGACATAGATACTGAAAATAATGAAACTGATAGGCACTAAAAGCTTAAGGAATTTGCGGAACCTACCGCGCGAAAGATCGCGCAGTAGGTCAATGGCCATGTGAGAGCCACGGCCAGCTGAATAAGCTGCTCCTAACAGGGACAGCCAAACCAGCCCTAAACGCAACAGTTCTTCGGTATAAGTCGAAGGATCGTTAAATACATAGCGGCTGATCACCTGCCAGCTGAGTATTACAACCATGCTGAAGAGTAAGAGTGAGCAAGCTGTCCCTAGAAAGATGTCTAGAAAACGTCTTATTTTTGGCATCATTTTGACTCCGCTTGCTGGCGAATGGCCTGATACACCTTATATTTTTCTGGGTCCGATTTTAACTCGTCATACATCGGCTGAACCGCTGCTTGGAACTCGCTGACATCTGGATAATAGAAGGTGACGCCAAATTCTTTCTCACTCATGGTTTTTGCGTTATTAACCGCTTGAGTCCAGGCTTTCTTTTGGAACTCCGTTGATTCCTTTGCGGCATCTATAACCGCTTTGCGTTGATTTGGGCTTAAACGATCCATGGTCGCCTTCGAGATTAATACAATATCAGGCACACGAGAATGCACATCGTAAGAGTAATGTTTCGCGACTTCGGCGTGACGAGCAATGGTTAAGGCAAACTCATTGTTTTCCGCACCATCTAATACGCCTTGCTGAATAGACGAATACACATCTGCTTGTCCCATTGCAATCGGAGAACCACCGAGCATTTTGACCATCTTAATAGAGGTTGGGCTTTGCATAACGCGGATTTTGAGGCCCTTTAGATCACTCACATTTCGGATAACCTTTTCTGAGGTATAGAAGCTACGAGCGCCGCTGTCGTAATATGTTAGACCTAAAATACCTTCGTTTTTGGAAGATTCATAAATCGGTGTAGTGATGTTAGGGTTATCCATGACATTATAAAAATGTTCTTGGCTATCAAACAAATAAGGCATCGAGAAAACGCCGTAAACAGGCGCAAAGCTTTCCATCAGCCCACCACTGACCTTAGTCATATCTAACAACCCTGCTTGAAGCAGCTCGACCATTTCCCGTTCACCGCCTAATTGGCTATCAGGAAAGAAGGTGACGGTAACATCGCCTTTGGTTTTTTGCTCGACTAATTCAGCGAATTTTTTCATTGCTTGAACGGTTGGCGTTGCATTACTGGCGTAGCCAAATCGTAAGTTTTCTGCATAAGCTGATGCGGATGATAACCCTAAGCTGATTAGGGTAAGAGCGGTGGTAAATAGTTTCGTTTTCATTTTCTTATCCTTTTTATGTTTATTGTTGTCTTAAGAAATTGATGGCTAGAGTGGTTATAAACTAGCTAGATATAGCGACGTAAATATTCGCTGAGACACAAAATCGCCATCGCTTGCCCATACGGCATAGAGGTGATTTTTATGTTTTTGTAATACGCTAAATCGTCGCCCATAGCGGTACCAAACGAGGTGTTTTGCAGCTCACCTTGCTCGTCGATGTTGTTACAGACTGCTTTGATGGCTTTTTCTGCAACAGGTAAATAGTCTTTAGAAAGGTAGCGTTTACGCACAGCTTTTAGTATGCCGTAAGCAAATCCTGCCGATGCTGAAGCTTCTAAATAAGTGCTGCTATCGTTCAGCAGGGTGTGCCAAAGGCCATCACTATGTTGTAGCTCGCTTAGGGCTTTTACTTGACGTTCTAAGGTTGAGAGTAAGAAACGGCGAATTGGATCGTTCTCAGCCAAATCTAATAATTCGATGAATTCTGGAATGACGATAGTGATCCAGCTATTACCGCGAGCCCACAAGGCTTCGGCAAAGTTGTGGTTACCTTCGAAGGTCCAACCGTGAAACCACAGGCCGCTTTTGCTATCCATCAGGTATTGGATGTGAGTCAGAAACTGGTATTTTGCTTCTTCTACATAATCAGGTTTATTGAGCAATTTACCGATTTTAGCGAGCGGTAAAACACTCATCATTAAGGTGTCGTCCCACATTTGATTGTGGTTCACGCTGTTGTAAACGATATGTTGTAAACCGCCTTCTTGAACGCGCGGCATGTCGTACATCACCCATTCCGCCCATTCTTCCAGATAAGGAAGCCAAGACTCTTTTGGTGTGCGTTCATACAAACAAGCCAGTGTTAAAAAGGGGGCAACCGTGTTGATGTTTTTGGTTGGTGTGCCTTCACGTAAGCGTTGCTCAAACCAGTCGAGAATAATGTCTAAAGTGTCAGGGTTGTTAGTGACTTGCCAATATTTGAATAAACCGTATAAGCCAATGCCATGGGTCCATTCCCAGCCGCTCCAGCCTTTGGTATCGATGACTCGGCCGTCTTCAAGGCGCAATAAAAAGTCGCCAGAGGTGTCTTTAATACTGATGAGATTTTGAGTTAAAAGGTCGATGGTTTCGGTGATTTGATCACGTGAAACAATATGCTTCTTTTCTCTTAGTAATTCATGCATTTTTCATCCCTTTATTATTTTAATGATTGATTAATGCGGATTTTAATTTCGAAACAAGGAGTTAAAAAATATATGAAAGTAAATTTTTTTAACAAAACATTGTTTCTCAAATTAATTTTGCCAAAAAAATATAGTCTCTATGCAAGACTATATTTTTAACAATGACTTTTTCCGTTTGCTCTCTTGATTACACTGTTTGTCACCTACTGCTTATGTTTCTGCCTACACAATACCAGACCCCGTTTTGTTCGGATCGGCTGGGCGAGCCTTGGCGACGTCAGCACGATAACCACTTGCTCGATAACAGCTAACCGGATCGATAGCGCCGCCAGCTTGTAAACGCGCCATTTGTAGAATAGGTTCGACATCTAAATTGTAAGCTTGCTTCAAGCTGGCTTGTGCCATCATGGGATCATTATCTTCTTGATACTGAGACAAGGCTTGGCGGTCGACAAGTAAGCTTTTCACAAAAGCGCGTTGTACTTCCGCGGCGCTGTACATCAAACTTTCGATAGGGTCGGTCACGTTGTGCGATTGATCTAACATGTAGAATGGACTGTAAGACGGGTCTTGCGCACGAATGTCGGTCAATTCGTTGAAGATGAGGAACAATTGGTACGGATTAATCGATCCGCTATCCAAATCATCATCGCCGTATTTACTGTCGTTAAAGT
Source organism: Marinomonas posidonica (assembly GCF_043643765.1). Taxonomy (GTDB): domain Bacteria; phylum Pseudomonadota; class Gammaproteobacteria; order Pseudomonadales; family Marinomonadaceae; genus Marinomonas; species Marinomonas posidonica_A. Next base: position 32,587 of record NZ_JBHZSP010000005.1, read on the forward strand.
GGAAGCCACCTAACTTACCAAATTGTGCTAGCCGACTGACGATCATTTCGATATTGACGTTGGGTGCATGGTGACCCAAATCCACCAGAGACAAACAACGCTCGCCGGTTTCTTTTGCGGCAAGGTAGCTGCTACCCCAATCTTGAATTACGGTTGAGTAGAAGGCTGGCTCAAAGATCTTGTGTTCCAACAGCATGTTCCAGTCATCTGGCAGGCTGTTGTAGACCTCTTTGATACTTTCTAAATAATGCGTGAAGCTGTTTTTAAAATGTTGTTGGCCGGGGAAATTAGAGCCATCGCCCACCCAAACCGTCAGTGCTTTAGAACCGAGCTTTTGGCCTAATTCCACCACGTCGATATTATGCGCAATGGCTTGTTCGCGCACGGTTTTGTTGGTGTGCGTCAAACTACCGAATTTATACGACTCATCCTGACCAATTTGATCTTGGAAAGTGTTGGAGTTCATGGCATCGAAATGCAATCCGTATTGTTCGGCGTACTGGCGTAGTTCCTGTGGATCTTTTGGTCTGTCCCATGGAATATGTAGGGAAACCGCAGGAGTGGCTTGTGATAGTAGTTGAATAACCGAGCAGTCGTCGAGTTTTTCGAAGATATTACGCGGCTCGCCTTTGCCTGGAAAGCGAGCGAAACGTGTTCCGCCTGTACCGACGCCCCAAGAAGGAACCGCGACGGTGAACTGTTTAGCTTGTTGTAAAATAGTATCGATTTTAACACCGGAACGATCCAATTTTTCCGCCAGCGCATTGTAATCACTGGTGACCGCGGCTTCTTGCTTGGCGTTGTGTTCTTGCAGCAAGTTTTGATCAATTAATTGTTTCATGGTGATTCCTTTTATTGTTCTTTTTGTCTAAGCTCTAGCGAGTAAACGAGGGGGCGTGACCCGCATCAACATTTAGTATGTTGCCCGTCGATTTGGCAGAAGCATCCGAGGCAAAGAAGTAGATAGCCTCGGCAATGTCTTCTGGCAGCACATTCAGTTTCAACATACTGCGTTGACGATAATGCTCTTCCAAATCGTCGGTAGACAGTTGGTAAGCACTGGCTCTTTCTTCTTTCCATTTTCCTGTCCAGATTTTTGAACCGCGTAGAACCGCGTCTGGATTCACCACATTAGATCGAATGCCAAGCGGTGCTCCTTCCAGAGCAACACATCGAGACAGCTGGATCTCGGCGGCTTTAGCCACACAATAAGCGCTAGCATTGGCAGACGCAACCAAACCATTTTTACTGGCGATAAACACCATGTTGCCGCCCATGTTTTGTTGTTTAAGCAAGGTAAACGCCTCACGTGCAACCAAGAAGTACCCTGTCGATAAGATGCTTTGATTTTTATTCCAAAGTTCAATTGAGGTTTCATCTAAAGGAGCAGAAGAGGCAATGCCCGCATTAGAGACCACTATGTCCAAGCCACCAAAGGCCACAGCGCAATGTTTGATCGCATGAATGACGTCGTCTTCATTGGTGACATCCATCTTTATGCTTGACGCACAATCTACTCCGAATTCATTGTTTAGTTCGTTTTTGGCAACCGTCAATGCTTCTTCATCAATGTCCATAAGTACGATATTGGCACCTTCTGTTGCGAGGCGTTTTGCGGTCGCCAGACCAATGCCGCCAGCACCACCAGTGACCAAAGCTATGTGACCTGCGAGAGATTTGGGTTTTGGCATGCGCTGCAGTTTGGCTTCTTCTAATAGCCAATATTCGATATCAAAGGCTTCTTGTTCTGGTAAGCCAACATATTCGCTCACACTGTCTGCGCCGCGCATCACATTGATGGCATTCACGTAAAACTCACCAGCAATTCGTGCCGTGGCTTTGTCTTTTGCAAAGGACAACATGCCAACCCCTGGGATCAAATAAATGATAGGGTTTGGGTCACGCATAGCCGGGCTGTTTTCTCGTTTACAGCGTTGGTAGTAACCCGCGTAATCGTCGCGGTATTCAGCAAGACTTTGGTCTAATGATCCGATGACTTCATCAAGGTTGTCTTTCTGTGGATCATAAGCCACTACAAAAGGACGAATTTTGGTACGTAAAAAATGATCTGGACAAGATGTGCCTAATTTTGCAAGACGATTCAACTCCATAGAATTAACGAATTGCAGCACTTCTTCGGACGCATTGAAGTGACCAATTTGTCGTTGTTTTTCACTGGTTTTACCGCGAATCAATGGCATTAAGCGAGAAACAATTTGGCGACGCTTGTCCTCGGCTAAGGTCGTAAATCGTTCGCCACCAAATGCGGCTTTGCCAGCACTTTGTTGTTCCAACCACGTTTGTGCTTTGTTAATAATGTTCAACGAGTTGAGGTAACACTCTTTATTGTCATTAGCCCAAGTAAATAGCCCGTGACTTTCAAGTACCACACCTTTTAAATGTGGATTCTCGGTGGCTATTTTATGTAAATCCATGCCTAGCTGGAATCCAGGACGACGCCAAGGAAGCCAACCAATCTCACCATTAAAGATGTCTTCTGTGAGTTGCTGGCTGTTTTTGCTTGCAGCAATGGCAATTACCGCATCTGGATGCAGGTGGTCAACATGAAGATAGGGTAAATAGGCATGTAGAGGCGTATCGATACTGGCCGCTCTGCTATTCAGGTTGAATGTACAATGGGGAAGATAAGTGACCATTTCGTCTTCAAACTCAATACCACGATAAAGTGGTAAAAGCTGATTCAGTTTATCCAAATAAAGCGTTGAAAACCCTTCTAGTCCCATGGAGCCAATATCGCCCCCAGAGCCTTTTACCCACAAAACGGTGGTTGTTTGCCCTGTCAGTGGGTCATTCATTTGAAGTTTGGCTGAGGTATTGCCGCCACCGTAATTCGTCACGCGCATGTCAGAACCAAGCAAGTTTGATCGATATTGCAATAACTCTGGCTCAGACATCAGGGACGCATCCGCATCGTTCCAAAGATTGGCTAGTAAAGTAGTAGACATGGTTTAACCTCAAGTATTGTCTCGTTCATTGGCCTAGAGTTCTGTTCGAATAGGCGGATAAAACGCAGACTTAAATTTTATTTTTGTTATGCACAACCAGCGGGTTAGAATGATCGATAGCTTTCATACTAAAACAAAACCAATCATTTTCAAGCATTTTTTATCTTTTTTGTAATTCTATGATTAAATTTGCTTGATAATGATTGAAAATTAATTATATTGAATATCGAGGATGATCAATGCACGAAATTGAAAGGCACAGAGTTATCCTGTCAGAAGTAGAAGCTCGACCCATTGTGACGGTGACGCACCTAGCGGATGTGTTAGGCGCCTCCGAAGCCACAGTGCGAAGGGACATTGCTTCTCTAGATCAGGAAGGAAAGTTGCGACGAGTGCGAGGAGGGGCTGAGGCCATCAACCCACCTTCGGATGTCAGTTTGCTTGGACGACCATATTCAGTCAGTCAAACGATGAATATGGATGTAAAGCGGAGCATAGCAAAAGCGGCCGTAGAATTATTGTCGGACAATATGTCGATTATGATCAGTGGTGGCACAACCACTGCGGCTATGTCTGAATATATGCGCAGCTTGAAGTTACAGGTGCTGACGAACTCGTTTTCGATTGCGGATCAGTTGATAAAAAAGAGCAAATGCAGCGTCACGGTGCCGAGTGGCAAAATTCACCGGGAACAGAACATCATTCTGAGTCCGTTTCCGAGTGATATTTCCAATCATGCCTACGCAGACATTCTTTTTATCGGTGCATACGGAGTAAATTCTCATGGCGTAATGGAGACAGATCCACAAATCGTACAAGCGGTAATGAAATTGATAAATCGAGCCGATCAGCGGGTGCTTTTGGTCGATAGTTCAAAGTTTCAAAACCGATCAAGTATGGTCATTTGTCCTCTGTCTCAAATAGACATTGTCATTACAGACGATGGTATAGATAACAAGAGTAAAGAAGTGGTTCAATCGGCAGGTTGTCGTTTGATCATAGTGGAAAAACAAAAACAATAAACCGCGTCTCATGCTTGGCAATATCTGATTGTGTGGTGATGAGCGCGCTCTTGGAGATAATTATGAAAACGAAACTCATCACTGTGTTGCTGGCTTGTGCTACTTTATTTACTTCTGGTGCGTACGCTGCTGATCAGGTTCGCGTGGCACTCTTAGTAAAGGCTTTGGGGATTGGCTTTTTTGAAGCGGCCTATCGTGGCGCGGAAGAGGCCAGCAAAGAGCTGGGAGAGGTTAAAATTATATACACGGGCCCAACGTCAACTACGGCGGAAGGCCAGATTGAAATCATCAACTCTTTAATCGCTCAACGTGTTGATGCCATTGCAGTGTCAGCAAACGATGCTGATGCTTTAGTACCTTCCCTAAGAAAAGCGCAACAACGTGGTATAAAGGTCATTTCTTGGGATTCAGGTGTCGGTAAAGCTGGTCGACAAATCCATCTAAACCCTTCTAGTAACAGCTTGATTGGCGAAATGAATGTACAGCTTGCTGCCGATGCCATTAAAGCCAAAGGCAAATCTTCTGGCACTTTCGCTATCTTAAGTGCGACACCCACTTCGACTAATCAGAATATCTGGATTGGCGAAATGAAAAAATCTCTTAGCAAATTCCCTAATTTAACCTTGGTTGATACCGTTTATGGTGATGACTTGGCGGATAAAAGTTTTCGTGAAGCAACTGCTTTGATTAAAAATCATCCTGACCTAGACGTCATTGTAGCACCTACCACAGTAGGTATCTTGGCGGCAGCACAAGCCGTGAGTGACATGGGATTGACGGGGAAAGTCTATGTCACAGGCTTAGGTTTACCGTCTGAACTAGCGGGTCATGTACACAGCGGAGCGATTCACAGTTTTGCGATTTGGAACCCAATTGACCTGGGTTACTCAGCGACTATGCTGGCTTATAACCTAGTGAAAGGCAAAGGCAGTAAAACCGAAGTGCCAATGGGGCGTATGGGAACACTGGAAGTCGACAGCAATGGTGACGGCGCAATGGCCAAACCTTTTGTTTACGACGCGTCTAACGTTGATCAATTCTCTTCTATTTTTTAGTTAGCATTAAACGCCTTTCCAGCCTCCCTTAGTAGCGGGAGGGGCTAAGGGCTTTTGTTTCTTCCATCTACTTCATGGGGGAGAGATCGGATAGGTTTTAGAGCAGACCCCCTCCCAGCCTCCCCCTTAGCAAGGGGAGGAGCTAAGGGCTTTTGTTTCTTCCATCTATTTCATGGGGGAGAGATCGGATAGGGTTTTAGAGCAGACCCCCTCCCAGCCTCCCCCTTAGCAGGGGGAGGGGCTAAGTGCTTTTGTTTCTTCCTCTTACTTTAAGGGGGAGGGGCTAAGTGCTTTTGTACCTTCCCCTTACTTCAAGGGGAAGGCTAGGATGGGGTTTTATCTCATTTGATAATGTCATAATGAATAACAATAAGAGCAGCCGTTATGAACGATGCAATGTTTAGTCTGAAAAAGGTGAGTAAGGTCTTTCCTGGTGTGAAAGCACTGGACGGTGTTGATCTTCACCTTTATCCCGGTCAAGTTACCGCATTGATTGGTGAAAATGGTGCGGGTAAATCGACCCTGGTGAAAACTATGACAGGCATTTATCAGCCTGATGGTGGGGAGATTATCTTCAACGGCCGGCCTGTACAGTTTCATTCACCTCATGATTCTCATGCTTTGGGCATTACAGCGATCCATCAAGAAACCGTCTTATTTGATGACCTGACCGTGGCGGAGAATATCTTCCTTGGTAATTACCCCATGAAAAAAAGGGGGCTAACTCGATATCTTTCTATCGATTGGTCGACCATGGTGACGCGATCCCAAGAGATATTGTCGTCCATTAAAGCGGACATGGATCCGAATCAAATTCTACGAGAACTCAGCATTGGTCAAAAGCACATGGTGGGGATTGCACGTGCTTTGTCGATTGATGCCAAAGTGGTGATCTTAGATGAGCCAACAGCGGCCTTGTCTCACCATGAAATTCAAGAATTGTATGAACTCGTGAATACCCTAAAAAAACAAGGGAAAGCGATACTCTTTATCACTCATAAATTTGATGAAATTTTTACCTTGGCGGATCGATATACGGTATTTCGTGATGGTTGTTACGTTGCGGAAGGTCTCATTAAGGATACTAATGAAGCGGCCTTAGTCGAGATGATGGTAGCCCGAAGTATTGAAGCCACTTATCCAAAAAAAGCGGTAGAGATAGGCGAGACATTGCTAGAAGTGAGTCATTTTTGTCACGCCACTGAATTCGACAACATCAGTTTCAGTTTGAAAAAAGGCGAAATTCTTGGTGTTTATGGTCTAGTGGGGTCTGGTCGAACTGAAGTAATGCAAGCCTTGTTTGGTACCACTCAGTCTATCACTGGTACGGTCAAAATGAACGGAAAAAAAGTGACCATTCACTCACCTAAAGAGGCTATAGATAACGGTATTGTGTATGTGCCAGAAGAGCGACAGAAGCAAGGTGTCGTGCTGGAGTTGCCTATTTATCAGAACGTCAGTTTGCCGCAGATGAAAAGCCTAGTGAAACAAGGGCAAATAGATCAAGAAAGTGAGATGCGCTTGGCTCGTCAATATTGTGAGCGTTTACAAGTGAAAGCCTCTAGCTGGAATGAAAAAGTCATGAATTTATCTGGTGGGAATCAACAAAAGGTGGTGATTGCCAAATGGCTTGCGACGAACCCTAAAGTCATCATTCTTGATGAACCAACCAAAGGGATTGATATTGGCTCGAAAGCTGCCGTACATGAATTCATGTCTGAGCTGGTAGAAGCAGGCTTGTCGGTGATTATGGTGTCGTCCGAATTGCCAGAAATTTTGGGCATGTCAGACCGTATTTTGGTCATGAACGAAGGTTTAATGGTTGGTGAATTGTCACGGCTGGACGCCACACCGGAAAAAGTAGTTTCCTTAGCAACCGGAGGTAGTCTGGCATGTTAAAGCGTTTTATCTATTCTCGCGAAGGCATATTGAGCCTGATTGTATTGGCGATGTTTTTTAGTGTCGGGGCGATTAGTCCAGACTTTATTAGCCTACCGAACAGTATTGGCATTTTTAACGATACCGCCATTCTGATCATGCTGGCGTTAGGTCAAATGCTGGTGATACTGACCCGTTGTATTGACCTTTCTGTTGCAGCCAATGTGGCCTTTACTGGTATGCTGGTGGCCATGGTGAATCAGGCATTTCCTGACATCAATATGGCTTTTTTGATTCTCCTATCCTTGCTAGTCGGTGCGTTTTTAGGCGCCATCAATGGTTTGTTTGTTTGGTTATTAAAAGTCCCTTCCATAGTCATTACCCTTGGCACCATGAGTATTTACCGTGGTGCGACATTTTTGTTGTCGGATGGGGCTTGGGTGAACTCTCACCAAATGAGTGAGTCTTTTATTGGGTTACCACGTTTTGAGATTTTGTCGATACCAGTACTGGGCTGGACGGCAATCGTCCTGATTATTCTGGCTTTTTGGACGATGAAATTCAGTGTTTGGGGACGCAATTTCTATGCCGCGGGCGGTAACCCAATGGCGGCTTTTTATTCAGGGGTGAACGTGGGTAAAGTGCAATTTTACGGTTTTTTAGTGTCTGGCACCTTGGCGGGGTTGTGTGGCTATTTTTGGGTCTCACGTTTTGCTGTGGCCTATGTGGATGTGGCAAATGGTTTTGAGCTGCAGGTCATTGCGGCTTGTGTGATAGGTGGCGTCAGTATCGTTGGTGGGGTAGGTTCCGTTATCGGCTGTGTGATTGGTGCGCTCTTTATTGGTGTAGTAAATAACGCCTTGCCGATTATTGGTGTTTCGCCTTTTTGGCAAATGGCCATTTCAGGCACTGTTATCATCATTGCCGTCATTGCGAATGCCTCATCGAATAAAGACAAAGCACGCATTATCTTGCGTAAACCGGATCAAGTTTCCAGTTCCGTGTCGACACAATCACATTAAAAGAAAGAGATTTTTATGGACACAATAATAAAAAAATCCACTACACCAGATGCCCTTGCAATCAGTAAGTTACAAACGCTTTTTCGCTGGGAGACCTTTTTGATTCTGATTGTCTTTCTAGTTTGTGTGATGAATTCATATTTATCACCTTACTTTTTAGACCCATGGAATTTGTCAGATGCGACCTTTAACTTTACTGAAAAAGCGTTAATTGCTTTGCCGATGGCGATGTTGATCATTGCCAAAGAAATCGACATTTCTGTGGCAGCCATCATCTCACTTTCCAGTACCTTAATGGGCTTAGTGGCTCAGATGGGCGCTCCAGTTTATGCGGTGGCATTCATTGGGATTTTTGTCGGTGCGGTTTGTGGTTTGTTTAATGGGGTTTTGGTAACGCGATTTAAGATTCCATCCATTGTGGTCACCATCGGCACCATGAGTATGTTTCGAGGAATCAGCTACATACTTCTGGGTGATCAAGTTGTTCGTGATTACCCAGATGGCTTTGAATTCTTTGGTCAGGGTTATGTGTACTGGGTGTTCTCATTTGAGCTGGTGTTATTTGTTTTGTTTGCCTTGCTGTTTTATTGGTTGTTGCATCGCACTACCTTTGGCCGTTACACCTACGCGATTGGTAATAACCCGATGGCATCGTATTACTCAGGCATTAAAGTCGACAAACATCGCTTGATCCTGTTCACCTTGGTGGGCGTGATGTCTGGCATTGCAGCGGTGCTGTTAACGTCTCGTTTAGGCAGTACGCGCCCAAGTATCGCAATGGGATGGGAACTGAGCATTATCACTATGGTTGTGTTGGGTGGAGTGAGCATTCTTGGCGGAAGCGGCACCATTGCAGGCGTGGTATTGGCGGTGATTCTAATGGGACTGGTCACCTTTGGTATGGGCTTACTGAATATTCCAGGCATTGTTATGACGATCATTGTCGGCGTGATGTTGATTGTGGTCGTGAGTTTACCTGTACTTATTACTCTATATAAACATTCCCTTAAAAATACACAATAAAAATAAAAAGGCATTCGTATTATGAGATACGCCTCAGTAATGTATTTACACAAGGGCTGTGAAGCTGAATATAAACGGCGCCACGATAATCTGTGGCCGGAATTAGCGGAACACCTTAAGCACCATGGCATTCGTAATTATTATATACATCTGGATGATGTCAATGGCGATCGGAATGGCAGCCGATTGTATGCGACATTTGACGCGGATGATCTGGATGTACTGGCTTTAGCTGACCATCCCATGATGCAGCGTTGGTGGGAATACATGGCGGATATTATGGAAACCAAAACGCCATCTTTTGAGCCTGTTGCTGACGCTTTGCAAGAAGTGTTTCGCTTTAATGTCTTGCAACCCGATAAACCCCGTGTTGTAGCCGTTTTAGACATAGGCAAAACGAACATTAAAATTTGCTTAATGGATGGTCAAACTGGCGCTGTATTACAGATTGAAAAGCGTGTTAATAAGGTGCTGGATGAACCGTCATATCCTCATGTGGATACGGAATCCATCTGGCAGTGGATCAAAGAGACTTTGGCCAATTTAGCCCAACGTTACTTCATTTCCAGTATTGCTATCACCACTCATGGCGCCACCATTGCTTGTATGCAGGGGGATAAACTCGCTTTGCCGATTCTGGATTACGAATACAATGGTGTGGCGGAATATAAAGAAGAATATGATGCGCTTCGTCCAAATTTTAGTGAATCCTTTAGTCCAAGGTTACCGCAAGGTTTGAACCTTGGAGCGCAATTATTTTGGCAACAAAAACGTTTTGCAGATGAGTTTGACACAGTTGATTCATTGCTTTTGTATCCGCAGTATTGGGGTTATAAACTGAGCGGAAACAAAGCCGCTGAGGTGACTTCACTGGGTTGTCACACAGACCTTTGGAATCCGACCAGCTGCCAGTTTTCTAATTTTTGTGAACAACAAAAGTGGGCGGAGCGCTTTCCAGAAGTAATGGAAACAGGGGCGAAACTGGGCACTATTTTGCCAGATTTAGCGAACGAAATCGGCTTGCCTGCCAGTTGCGTTATTTTTAATGGTATACACGATTCTAACGCATCCTTAGTCCCTTACATTGGACAACCAATGGAGAAGCTCACCGTTGTATCGAGCGGCACTTGGACGGTGATTGCTACCATCAATGGCAAGCTTGATGCCTTGCAAGAAAGCAAAGACATGCTTGCTAACGTGGATGCCCTTGGTCGAGCGACACCGACGATTCGCTTCATGGGTGGTCGTGAATGGGAGCAATTGCGCAGCGATAGCACAGCGACGTTGAGCGATGTGAGTTTTATTTTGGAACACGGTATTTTGGCACTGCCTGCTTTTTCAAAAGGTGGCGGGCCCTTTGCTCATTGCGAAGGTCGTATTATTGACCGTGGCATGGTATTAACACTGGCTCAACAATCGGCCTTAGCGGATGTGTACGTGGCCTTGATGACGGATTATTGTCTGGACCTAATGGACACTAGCCATACTGTGATTGTGGAGGGTGCGTTTAGCAACAACATCAATTTTCTTACTTTGCTTGCCTGCATGCGCAGCCAAAATGAAATTTATGCGTCCCGTGATGTCACAGGTACGTCTGGTGGCGCAGCCTTGCTATCTAACAAAAGCTTAAAGTTAAAGGGGCGTCTAAGTCTCGCTTTGTGTGATGCACAGATAAAACCATTGTTGAACCTGTATCGTCAGCAATGGCGCGACTTAGTTGGGGCGTTGTAGGTCTCTATTCAAATTATCAAATCATTAACAACGCTTCATACAGGCACTGGCGTGAGCACTTTATGAGACGTTGTTAGGTGGTTTTTTATAGTTTTGTAGATGAAAAAATCACACCAAACGAATTTCTAGTTTTTTCCCCAGAGCGGTAGCAAAACGCTCAAGAGTTGATAGCTTTACATCATCAGAATGGTTTTCAATTCGAGATATCGCGCTTTTTTGAGTATGCAGTTTCAATGCTAATTCATCTTGTGTTAACCCTGCGTTCTTGCGCGCTTCTTTGAGCAATACGCCAAATTTGAAAGCTTGATAACCTTCCTCGTAACCTTCATTAAAGTTTTTATCTGTCGCTTTACGGTCTGCCAAATATTTTTTTAAATCACTCATGTTTCTTCCTCGCTAAATAGTCGTGGCGACGACTCTCTGCAATTTTGATGTCTTTTGGTGGTATTTTTTGAGTCTTCTTTTGAAAGCCGTGATTTAAAACGACTAAGTTGTCTCCATCAAAGAATCCTAATAAGCGGAATATATTGCCGCCGACTTGTGCGCGTACTTCCCATATATTATCGGTGTTCACCAATTTTTTAAGGTAAGTAGACGGTACAGTATCAAGCTCTTCAACCAACTGAAGCACCCAAGCAACTTTCTGGGCTTGTTTGCTAGACAGCGAATCTAGAAATTCTGTTACTGGGGACTTGCCATCTTCCGTGATGTAAAAATTTATATTCCTCATGAATTAATGTTAACACCAAAGTGAACTTTATCAAGAGTAAATGTTTACTTTAGTGTTAACATTATAGTGATTGGGAAAGTGGAAACTTTGAAATTAAAACCACTACAAAGACATAAGGACAGAGGATAAAAATGCTCCATTTACTATGTGAAGCTGCCCTTAGTTCTCTCCCTTTTTGAAAGGGGAGTTCGCCCTTGGTCCTCCCCCTTAATAAGGGGGGGGAGAGGGGGTTATGCTCTTAGTCCTCCCCCTTATCAAGGGGGAGTTAGAGGGGGTTGTAGTGGTCTAAGGCCGAAACCGCAAGTTCTCTCTCGTAAGCTGATCTATCGACGTTTTGCCCATCAGTTTCATGTCCCGTTCGAGTTCGGCTTTCATGAGTCCGAGTGCGCGTTCGACACCGGGTTGTCCGGCCGCAGCAAGTGGGTATAAATACATACGACCAATGCCGACGGCTTTGGCACCAAGTGACAAGGCCTTGAGTACGTGAGTGCCGCGTTGTATACCGCTGTCAAAGATGACGTCGATTTCGTCTCCGACTTCATCGACGATTTCGGCTAGTTGGTCGAAAGAGCTGCGCGAGCCATCTAGTTGGCGGCCGCCGTGGTTGGAAATAATCACGCCAGTACAGCCAATTTCTACTGCTTTTCGAGCGTCTTCTCGGCTCATAATGCCTTTTAAACAGAACTCTCCGTCCCAGAATTTCACCATTTCTGCTACGTCGTCCCAGTTCATTGATGGGTCGAGCATGTTGGTAAAATAGTCGCCAATGGAAGTCGCGCCAGAACCCATGTCGATGTGTTCTTCCAGTTGCGGTAGACGGAATTTCTCATGGGTCACGTAATTAATGCCCCACATGGGTTTGAGAACAAATTGCAGCATGCCTTTTACATTCAGTTTAAAGGGAATAGCGAAGCCCGTACGAAGGTCGCGTTCACGGTTTCCACCGGTAATCGAATCCACAGTGAGCATCATCACTTGTACGCCAGCGTCTTTGGCGCGTTGCATCATGGCACGGTTCAGTTCACGGTCTTTATGAAAGTAAAACTGATAGACCTGAGGTGTGGTGGTTTGCTTAGCAATTTCTTCCATGCTCACCGTGCCAAGGGACGATACGCCAAACAGGGTGCCGTATTTTTCAGCCGCACCAGCGACGGCTCTTTCCCCATCATGATGGAATAATCTTTGTAAGGCAGTGGGCGAGCAGTAGATTGGCAGAGCGAGTTTTTGCCCCATTACGGTGACAGATAAGTCTACCTCTTTTACGCCAGTAAGGACGCTAGGCACTAGATCACAGGTGTCAAATGCGGCGGTGTTACGGCGATAAGTTGTCTCGTCGTCCGCGCCGCCATCAATGTAGTTAAATATCGGGCCAGGCAAGCGTTTTTTGGCTAGAGTGCGAAAGTCTTGGAAGTTGTGGCAGTCTTTTAGACGCATGGATTTTGCTCCTTTTATTTTGTTCATTAACTATAGGCTGTGTTCTATTTGTGATAAATACGACATAAACTAATAAACTCTTTCTTAAAACAGCCTAATAAAATAGGAATAAGACCATTGAACGCAGCCGATTTAACACTTTTCGTGAACGTGGCCGATGCAGGGTCGTTTAATAAAGCCGCGCAGCAGGTAGGGTTATCAACGCCAGCACTGAGCAAGCGCATCAGCAGGCTTGAACAAGACCTTGGTACGCAGTTGATTCATCGAACAACCAGACGGCTCAGCCTGACCGAAGCGGGGGAGAGTTTATACGTTCATGCCAAAAATATTGAAGGCCAAGTGAATGATGCAATTGCCTCGGTGTCGGCATTTAGTCAGGGTCTAACCGGCACCATAAAAATGTCCGTGCCGACGATTTCGGGGGAGTTGCTACTGGCTGAAGCGGTGGCAGAGTTTTGTCAAAAATACCCGAATATTACCGTGGATATGCGCCTCGAAAATGACTTTGTGGATTTAGTGGGCGAAGGATTGGATCTGGCGATTCGTACCGGAAAATTGGAAAATTCCAGTTTGATTGCCAAACCTTTGATTCAATCAAGTTGGGTGGTTTGCTGCTCGCCCAGCTATATCGAACATCATGGCGAAGTCACAAATTTAGAGGCTCTGAAAGATCATAATTGTTTGGCTTATACCTACCAAGCGCAGGGCTCATTTGATTGGCGCTTTACTAAAAAAGCAGCAAACAAAAAATCAGTAGAAGACAGTGTGCGCATCAGTGGTAGTTTCGCCACGAATAATGCTCAAGCGTTACGCAAAGCGGCTCTGGCAGGATTTGGTATCGTGTATGTGCCGCGTTGTTGTGTGTATGAAGAGTTGCAGCAAGGCAAGCTCGTCGCGATTTTGTCCGATTACCAACCGCGCAGGCTCGGTGTTTATGCCATTTATCCTTTTACCAAATACCTGCCAGAAAAACTAAGGTTATTAATAGAGCACATCAAACAGGCTTATCAGGATAAGAAAGAATACTTTTAATTATCAGGTGAGAGTAGGGGCTTTCTATTTATCTGTTTTGTCCTTATTCTTATTTTTTTTAGCCGTTTTTCCATGGGGGGACTTATGTCTGGTCAAGGTTCTGGAGGCAATGTACTTGCCGCACTTTGTAATGTTTTTATTCCTGGATTAGGTCAACTGGTACAGGGGCGTATTGTTATGGCGCTGTTCTTTTTCGTCACGGTTTTTGTGAGCTATACATTAGGCGCAACGGTGATTTTGTTCTTTATGTGGTTGGTTGGTGGGATATTGCATCTTTGGTCTATTATCGATGCTGCTCGCTTTTCTCGATTTCGTTCACTTGTATAATGCGGGTTTTGTCGTCGAAAACATAATGAGAGCATAAAAAGGAGTCAAGTTGACTTCTTTTTATGCTGCTTATTGGTATCCGTTTTAGAATTGTTTCTTAAATAAGCGATCTAATGACCAATAGCCGCCCCCAAATGCGGCAATTAATAAGGCACCAGTTGCCCAGAATAAAGAGGACAGCTCAGCCTTTAATTGCACCATGGCAAGGAAAGTAGCGCCGCCGTCTGCCAATCTTTTTATGCCCGCAGGCGTAAAGAAATCACTACCTGAATTAAGCGCATCGATGCCTGCCTGAGTCAGAAAAGCATCACCATATGGATAAGCAAAATGAAACCAAATGGTGATGGCGAGCATCACGGCATTGGCCAGAGCGATTGGTCGAGTTAGCAGTCCCACCGCAATGAACATACCACCAAAAAATTGCATCGCAGCCAATATGGGTGACCAAAGCCAGCCAGGATAAAAACCAATATTTTCAACAAAGCCTATTTGTGCCAAAGGCGCCATAATTTTTGGCCAACCCTCGATGACCAGCATACCACCGATGATAATCCGAAATAGCGCCCAGCCTAGCGGTTGGCCAATATTGTTATAAAAATCACTCATAAAAGGCAGATATAGGTGGTCTTTGTCATTTTTGAATACTGGTGATTTAGACATGTTTTCCCTCTCAATTTTGGTCGTTTCCATATCGGAAAGAGTAACATTCGGTTTTTTATGGTTGCTGACTTGGATCAAGAGATTGTGATTAAAACAGCAAGTAGATATAGGTGAGGAAATACTTGCTGCAAGAATTAGAGGGGGTTGCAGGGAAGTAGTAAACAGAACCCCACCCTAGCCCTCCCCTTGGTAAGGGGAGGGAACGCTCTTGGTCCTCCCACTTGTTAAGGGGGAGTTAGAGGGGGTTGCAGGTAAGTAGTAAACAGAACCCCACCCTACCCCTCCCCTTGGTAAGGGGAGGGGACGCTTTTGGTTCTCCCCCTTGTTAAGGGGGAGTTAGAGGGGGTTGCAGGGAAGTAGTAAACAGAACCCCACCCTAACCCTCCCCTTGGTAAGGGGAGGGGACGCTCTTGGTCCTCCCCCTTGTTAAGGGGGAGTTAGAGGGGGTTGTTGCAGGGAAGGAGTAAACAGAACCCCACCCTAGCCCTCCCCTTGTTAAGGGGGAGTTAGAGGGGGTTGCAGGGAAGTAGTAAACAGAACCCCACCCTAGCCCTCCCCTTGGTAAGGGGAGGGGACGCTCTTGGTCCTCCCTCTTGTTAAGGGGGAGTTCTCCTTTGGTCCTCCCCCTTGTTAAGGGGGAGTTAGAGGGGGTTGCAGGGAAGTAGTAAACAAACCCCCACCCTAACCCTCCCCTTGGTAAGGGGAGGGGACGCTTTTGGTTCTCCCCCTTGTTAAGGGGGAGTTAGAGGGGGTAGTGTAATCTGAGCATCAATAGCAAGAACCACAGAGTCAAGTTCATGCATAATTTCGTCATTTGTAAAGCGAATAATACTTATCCCCATAGAAGAGAGGTATTCATCTCGAACATGATCATGAGCAATGCCTTGTGTAGAAAAATGGCTATCACCATCTATTTCAATTACCAGTTTTAAAGAAGGGCAGTAGAAATCGACAACATAGCATCCTATGCCATATTGCCGTCTAAATTTAACGCCGAATTGGCATCCTCTGAGGTGTCTCCATAGACGCCTTTCAGGTTCTGTCATATTTGTTCTCAAATCGGCACGAAAACGTTTTGTTTGCTTTAAATTAAATAGTTTCGTCATTCCTTGACTCCTATGTGCTTTTTAAAGGTAATTCACCCCACCCTATCCCTCCCCTTGGTAAGGGGAGGGGACGCTCTTGGTCCTCCCACTTGTTAAGGGGGAGTTAGAGGGGGGGCAGGGAAGTAGTAAACAGAACCCCACCCTAGCCCTCCCCTTGGTAAGGGGAGGGAACGCTCTTGGTCCTCCCCCTTGTTAAGGGGGAGTTGGAGGGGGTTGCAGGGAAGTAGTAAACAGAACCCCACCCTAGCCCTCCCCTTGGTAAGGGGAGGGGACGCTTTTGCTCCTCCCCCTTGTTAAGGGGACGCTTTTGGTTCTCCCCCTTTTCAAGGGGGAGTTAGAGGGGGTAACTTTCAACCTCAACTGTCTGGGATAACAACCTCAACACCTTTAAACTCTTTTCGGATGCATTTTTTCAGGGTTTGCTTTGCATCGTCATCACCATGCACTAGGTGAATTTTCTTTGGTTTACTGCGCATGCGGCGGATGAAGTTGAGTAAATCCTTTTGTCCGGCGTGGGCCGAATAACCGCTAATTTGTTGTACTTGCGCTTTGATAGGAAAGCGCTCGTTATCAAACATCACATAACCGTCTGGCTTATCGTGATAGTTCAATATGTCCCGTCCAGGCGTGCCGGCGGCTTGGTAGCCAACAAACACAATGTCATTACGCTCATCACCGATCAACGCTTTGATGTAATTCACAATACGCCCACCGGCACACATTCCTGAGGCTGCAATAACAATGGCGGGCCGTGTTTGGCGTTTCAGATAATCCACTGTTTGTAAGTGAGTTTCATGGTCATCTATTGTGGTTACTTGCTCAAAATCCAAAGGGTGACGGCCTTCAGCGATGCGACTTTGCGCCTCTTCATCCCAATAGGGAGCTAATGACTGATAAACCTGAGTGAAGCGGTTAGCGAGCGGTGAGTCGATAATAATATCCAAGTCTTGCCAATCTAATTGAGCGCCTGAAGCGGTGTGGCTGATTGGCTTCTGGCGATTTTTATGAATGATCGACTCAAGCTCGTAGAGCAATTCTTGTGTGCGGCCAATACTAAAGGCGGGAATCAACACGGTGCCAGAGTCGCTTAAAGCTCGTTCTAGGCTGTGTTGTAATCGTCCGATGCGGCTTGATCTGTCTTCATGGTTGCGATCACCATAAGTACTTTCGATCACCAATTGGTCGGCTTTATGTGGGGATTTAGGTGCCGGTAATAACGGCGAATGAGGTGCGCCAAGATCACCGGAAAACACCACGTCATGATAAGGTTTGTTTTGCGATTTGATGGCCTCATTAACGACGCGAAAAGAGGCATAAGCCGAGCCCAAAATATGACCCGCGCGTGAAAGACGCAGTTGGACTTTCGTCTCCGTCTGCATCGGGATTTTTACCCACTCTTGATAATCTAAAGGGACGATTTGCTCTTGGATGCGGTCTAAGCAAGCCTCGATGATGCTTTTGTTGCGTGTCACGCCGACTTTTAACGCGTCTTCTATGACTAAAGGCAACAACATTGCGCTGGGTTTAGAACAATAAATTGGTCCAGTAAAACCGGCTGCCAGCAAATAAGGAATACGCCCTACATGATCAATGTGAACGTGAGTGACGATTAAAGCTTGCACGGCCGAGAGATCAAAATCTATTTCCAGCTTATCCGCAGCAGCCCCTAAACTTGAGGACTCAGCCCCTTGAAACAAACCGCAATCGATCAATACAGACTGCTGCTCATCAACAAACAACTCATGACAAGAGCCTGTCACCCCACGTATCGCTCCATGATGTTTAATAGATAACATATCAATCCCTGCACAGCAAAAGCAGTTTAAAAGACTAAACTAAAAAGTACGATGAGCCAAGAGGGGATTTTGGGGCGGAGTTTTGATGTGGCAGGTTAACTTTGTGTGATAAAAGTCGGGCAGAGTGTCTGGCCCGACTCGTCGCAATCATGTCAATCGTTTTGGTTGGGTCTTTGATACCAAGGCGATACCATGTCGGTTACATTAAACAAATTACTGCGTTTACTTAGCTTCTGGCCACCATCTCGTGTGATGGGTTGCCAACCAAAATTAGCGCGGCTAGTGGTGGGTTTAAAGGACAGGGTGTCAAATGGAATGGACAAGTAAAAACCTTTCGTAAAACTGCCTTCGCCAAACTCTTCCGCCGACATATCGGTTTTACTGGCATAAGCGCCAACGATAACCCCACTCTTATATTGCTTAGAGAAATCAACACGTGCGCCAACGTCGCCCGCTAAGAATTTCCCCATATCCACTCTGAATAGCGTGTTTTGTAGAAACGCCCACTCAGGTTGGTAATAAACGGACAAGTGCCCTGTGCTGCCCCGAGACAAGACTTTATCGGTACTGCTGTAGGCGTCATCACTTGCAAATACGCCGAACACCGAATTCGGGTCACGCTGAGAAATAAGGTTAACATCGGCTCCAATGGCCCAATTGGTATTGGGTTTTCGATACAGTACTTCAGAGCCAACCCCGGCAAACATGGTTTCCAAATAACCACCATAAACCTGTTGATACCAGTTTTGGCCGTATTTCTGATACCAAGTGAGTTGTAGATTATTGAGTAAAGCGTCGTTCTCAAGTACATACGCTCGTATTAGCGTTCTCACTCGATAATTGGAAGTACCGTCTTCTAAGACATTAAATCGAAGCTTGTCATAGTTATTCAGTAGGTTAATCGATACACCAGCCGACAACTCGACTTGATCCGTCAGCCAGTAAGCAGCACCGCCTTTGACGCTCAGATTGTAAATGTAAAAACTTTCTGGACCACCGAAAGCCTGACTTAAATGAGGTTTGAAGCCATAGCTAAGAGGCTCGAAATCATCATAAAGGGGTTCTGAGGTGATGCTTTGGGATGTTAGATCTTGAGGTGTTAGATTGGACGTCGCATCGCTTATCTTAGGATTTAGATAGGTAACATTGGCGATATCTTGGTACTTTGATGCTGAGATCTCCGTGTTTCTTAACGCTAAGTTCTTTTCTGTTTCCTGAATTTGATAATGCTGGATATTCTCAGGTAATGCATTGCTTAGCACGGCTGAGGCTTTTTCCAAGGCCACGTCACGGTCGCGATATTTATGTTGCCTTGCAACCAAAGTCAGTGTGTCGCCATCCTGATACACCTGGTCAGTATCGTACCCTGCGACCTTGTCTAACGTTTGATCCAGTGTTTGCCAATCAACACCGTCTAATGTCGTCGGGCGCGAGTCACTGGGTTCTGGAATAGGTTCATCAATCCATGGGGTTTTGATGCTGTCAAAATTGGTGTTTAAACTAAAACCAAGAGTAAGCGTCGTGCCACGCTCATAACTGAGGCGTAAATCAAAGCTGTCACTTAGGCCATAAACCGCGCCAATATTCCAGGGCGTTTTAGGCGTCATGTTCACGTTGCCGCGAGTGACTGGTACATCTTGACTGTAATTATTGCCATCGTATTCTAACTTCAGGCGCAATGGTTGGTAAGGTGTTTGATATTCTATGCCGCCAAATAAAGAGGCTGGCCCAGTAAACCAGCGATCATAGTCCACCATGCCGCCATTGCCTGAATAGCTGGACAAACGATCACAAAAGCGATCCGCCGCGGAGCAAAAGGGATTGCTGATGTTGTCTCTGGTGCCAAAATAGCCCCAGCCAATACCGAAAGTGACATCAAAGTGCCCGTAGTCTTGAGTGTAAAAGCGTTTACTGCCGGCTAGATATTCCCCGTCAAATAAACCGGTGCCACCTATGTCTTTCAAACCAATGGAAACTTCAGGAAAATAGCGACTTTCTCGCCAAAGACGCGCTTTCACATCAATCCCTTTATCGGTATAACGCGTACTGCCGCTAAAGCTTTCATCGCTGCTGTAGAGTAAGTCGTTTACTTGGGTGTATCGAAAGGTGGTTTCGAGCCAAGGCATCAGTTGAAGAGACACGGTGTAAAAATCGTATTCGTCATTTTCTGCGTAACTCAGGCTAAACGCACCCTCGTCTGCCATGCGCCCAGTAGGGATTTGTATTAAACCGACACCCCCCAAGTTCATTTGTGAGGGTTTGAACTCGACGGGCTGAAATGGATCATAATCGCTGCTTGTTTCAGTCGCCTCAGCATTAGAGAGTAGCAAAGTGTTGGTGCTGATAATGGCAGACAAGTAACAAAAAACAGTGCGTTTAGAACCAATAAATAAATTGCGCATTATAGCTCCAGATGTTGGGTTAATAGCTGAGCTATATCCTGATTAAGGGTCTTATATTGATGAGGTAAATTCTCCAAACCAACAAACACAAGGCTGCCAGGGCTGAGGTAATGATGTTTCCCTTGCCACTGTATGCCTTTGATATATTGAACCTTTTGGTCGGCCTGTATGACCCAAGCCGAATCATAGTCGTCTCCGGCAATGTCTGGTGTTAGGTAGTCTTTTAGATGTGAGTTTGGCGTTTGTTTTATCATGGACATAGAGGTGCGCTTTGGCGAAATGACTCGAATAAACGTAGGGCGAATGGGCACCGACAAGGCGTAATCATGACTCAATAAAGGGTTGTTTTTCTTAACGGTTCGGACATTTTTTAAACGAGTTTCAAGTCTTTCACGATAGACAAAGTGCAGGGGGGCAAGTTGTTTGACAATGCGTTTTGATTCGGCAGAGTCAATGTGGCGCAAGGCGTTGAAAATGTCATTTTTTTGCTGGTCAACGAGCGCTTGTTTAGAGGGTGAAATTACACTAATGCCTAATGAATAGACGGGGTAATCCACTTGTTTCTGTGCATCGCTCAAAACTTGAGAAAGACGCACAGCGGCCTCATATTCTAGCGTTATCTCAGGTTGAAGAAGGTGTATTTTGACTGGTTGAGCCATTGCAAAAAGTGGTAAAAAACACAGGCTAATGAAAGAAACATAAGAAATAGGTCTACACATAGCTCGAATTCCTGGCTGATATATTGTCATAGATTACTGTGCTCTTCATTACGGTGAGGTCGTATTGATAGTTTCCACATAAGGTCGGATCATCAGCATATTAATTTTATCCATATTAGGGCCAATGTATTGGACGGATTTTACCGTAAAGGCTTTGGTGGTTTGTGTCGCTGGAGCGATCCAAAATTCATTGCGGTATGTTTGTCCAATGCCAGCAAAACGAACCCGCTCTGTCACATGCTTGGTGTTCTGTTCCCATAAAAACGTCGTAATGAGCTCATCTTCGATGGACTGAGTGGTGATGTCGGCGCTGAAATGGTAGCGATAGTGAGGAGACCAGTCATAAATGGCTTGCCAGCTCGTTGCTTTAATCGGAGAGGGTGGCGTTGTTTGAAGACCAGAAAGGTTCTCTAGATTGTTGGTATTGAACCCAGTGGTTTGGATGATGCGACTATTTTCAGTGGTAATACTGCCGCCATCGGAAGCGTACCAAGTAAGGTGTTTGCTGTTCTGATCCCCGAATGCATCCACAAAGGTTAATACCATCAGGATGGGCTTTCGATCATTAATGGTGACAAGCACGGCTGGGTAAGGTAAAGATCGAATGTGAGCTTCTGATATATCGGGGGCATGTTCTGCGTCTAGAATGGCATTGAGCGAATCGATCGAACTTTGGGTGTTTCGGGTGCAGGCGGTGAGTAAAACAAGGAACAGAGTAAAAGACAGTAATTTAAGCATCGGAAGCTTTATCATGAAAAAGCCATATTAAGGTGTTGGCAGAGAGAAAAAATCGCCCAGAATACGCTGGGCGATTGATATCATTTCAAATACCTAGATTAGGAATTTGTAGAGGTGCTTGTTGTTTCGTCAGCACCATCGTTCTCGTCAGCAACAACGGCAACCGCTGCAACAGAAGCAATGGCAATAGACGTAGCTGCAATTGTACCTACGCCACCAATCGCCGCCGCGCTGGCTGCAACCGTACTACCAGCCGCGATACTGCCACCCGCTGCTGCTGCGCCACCAGCGCTTGCTGCGGCACCAGTACCAGCTGCAGTACCAGTGCTTGTCGCTGCGCCAGCGGCTGCTTCTGCGAAGACTTGACCAGTCATACCAAGAGAGAAAGCTACAACAGTAGCCAAAAGAGTACGTTTCATAATATTTCCTTATCATAAACATCGATGTTGAAGATAAATCTTCATTCACGATTCTATTGCATGGTTTTTAAGAATGTAAGACCTGTTGATCATTTTGTTTAAAAAAAGCACAAGCTGAAAAGGCTTGGTAAAATTCACATCGTCACTTTATTTGTGTGTGCTTTTGCTGCATTATTGCAACCAATGTTATTTTGTTGGTATTTATGGATAGCGTAATATCATCCTGAAAAACGATCATCGAGCTCAGTAGCTATTTTTTAACATTGTCTTTTCGTCATGGGGTTTTATTAAGAAACACCATTTTGGTCAGTAAACAGAGAGAAATGAATGTCCTCGGTTAAGCCACAAGCCAAATTTTCACGAACGAATCGTCACTTTAGTCATACCTTTTTCTGTTCTCTTCTTGCCTTTTCTGGTGCTGTAAGTGGTAGTTTAAATGCCTCACCTTGGCTGGAAACCAGCGACCCCTTTTTAAGGTCATCTTTGGTTCTGCTGTCTGACGCTGGTCAAATTAGTGCCCCGATTAATCAGTACCCTTTGCGCTGGTCATTAATTGGGGATGATTTAAATCATACCGAAATCCAGCAACCTTTAGAGGGTGACGTTCAACTGGCCAGAAATGAGCTTCGTTATGCATTAAACTCCGCTAAGCTAAATCGAGGTAACAAATCGGTTGAAATGCAATTCGCTTCGGACCCGTTCCCCGCCTCTGGTTATGGTGAAGTCAGTGGCGATAAGTGGGGGGTGAGTACCAGTGTGGACTACCTTGGAAGCACCTTTGCATATCGCTTAAGCTTGTCTTATCGAGACAATAATAACGAAGAAGAAATCGACTGGACGGACAGCTACCTATCGTTGAATGCTGGAAAATGGTTATTTACCGCAGGCGAGTTGGACTACTGGTGGGGACAGGGTTGGCAGCATAATCTCATACTCGCTTCCTATGCAAGGGCTACCTCATCTTTGAATGCCAATTACATCAGTCACAATAATTGGCTTGGTGTATGGAGTGTGCAAGCACTCCTATCCCATCCCAAAGAGGCGGTTTACGATAACCACGGAGCACTGCGTTTGGTTGCTAAACCCTGGCGTCATGTTGAAATCGGCACGACGTATCAAAATTGGTTTTCTGGTTCTGAAGCGGAAGACGACCAACAACTCGCTTTTGATGCAAAATTGACCTTGCCGCATGTTGATAATCTCTATCACAGTGTTTATACCGAACTGGCGTCGACCGCTGACGTCGTGTCACTGGGGGCTTGGATGGTCGGCTGGACTGGCAGTATGAAGGTCCAAGACAATACTGTGAGAATGGTGCTTGAAACTCAACAGCACACCAATGACTATGACGCCACAGATTGGCATTCTGGAGTATATCCGTCTACATCCGACTCGGTAACCAACAACAGTTACTTGTTGGATGACAGTTATGCCATTGCTTTTTACGTGCAGCGAATGAATGATCACAGTATTGGAGTGAGCTATCAGTCATCTAAACTAGATGGCGAGTCGGTCGACATCACCAAATTGATATATAGAATGCCGGCTTTGTCCGGTATGTTGCAGTTAGATGTAATCGCAAAGGATGATGCGTCGACAAGCAATGAACAGCATCAGGTCAGCGAATGGCGTGCTGGTTACGAACTACGTTTCTAGCCAAGATGGTAAAGATTAACCTTTAAAATGTGACGATAAAGAAACTGATATGTATTTAAAACGACTTCTTAATGCGGCTTTATGTACTCTGTTGACAACCAGTGTGCTGGCGTTTACCCCAACCGCCGCACAGATAAATCAATTTCAAAATCTGCCGAAAGCACAGCAAGAAGCGTTGGCAAAGCAATATGGCATAGACCTTAGTTCAATGAATTTGCCATCTAATGCGACGGGGGCGCTTCCACAGCAAGCTCCGATGGTTGAGTCGACAATGAGTGCCACTGATGAGAATCTGGTGGCCGATGAAAAAGACCAAGAGACGACGGATACCAAAGGCTTAACAAAATTTGGTTACGACGTATTGAAAGGCGATGCTCAAGGCTTTACCGTGGTCGACAACTTGCCAGTGCCTTTGGATTATCAAATGGGGCCAGGCGACAGTGTCAGTGTGCAAACCTTCGGTAAAACCAGTGCCAATTATGAGCTGACCATCGACAGAGACGGTCGCTTAAACATCCCAGATCTCGGACCCATATCGGCGGCAGGTCAAACATTTGCGCAGCTAAGAGACCAAATCTCCCGTGTCTTTAAGCAAAAAGTCATTGGCGTGGACGTATCGATTGCCATGGGCTCTATGCGTACCATGCAGGTTTACATTGTGGGCGAAGTGCAGCAGCCTGGGTCATACAATGTTAATGCCCTCACCACCATTACCCAAGCTCTCGTTGCCACGGGTGGCGTAAAAGAAACCGGCAGTTTGCGTCATATTCAATTGAAGCGAAAAGGCAAAGTCGTTCGAGAGTTTGATTTGTACGACTTGATATTAAACGGCGATACGGCCAACGATGTGCGCTTATCCGCTGGGGATACTCTGTTTGTCCCTGCGTTACGCAGCACGATTGAGTTAGCTGGTGAAGTACAGCGCCCGGCCATTTATGAATTAAAAAACACCACCAGTTTAGATCAATTGCTTACGATTTCCGGCGGGGCAACACCGCAAGCCTATTTATCCAAAGTCAGTGTGCGTCGAATGACGGCCGAGGGCGTGAAGCAGTTTACAGTCGATCTGACGAAAGCCGAAGGTCGCCGTTTTGGTGTTCGCGCAGGGGACCAAATTCAGCTTTTTAAAGCATCCTCTTCATTGAGAGGCGCGATTGCGGTGCGTGGTGATGTGGTGCGTCAGGGGGCGATGGCTTATCAAGCTGGCATGCGCATTAGCGATGTAATTGGTTCCATTGAGGACGACTTAAAGCCCAGTGCTGATTTAACCTACGCGTTATTGGTTCGCGAATACAATCAAGACAAAGACATTGAGGTGTACCAGTTTAACTTGTCGAATGCTTTGCAGTATAAAGACTCGAGAGATAATTTGGCGTTGCAGGAAAAAGATCAAATTTTTGTCTTTTCGAATGGCTTGGACACAGCCTATTGGGATTCTTTGAACAAGCCCCAAGCAAAGCCTTCTCGTTCTGAAGGCGTTCCTGATCAAGTTAGTACGTCTAATCAATGGAAGGCCTCTGAAAACATTCCATTGTCAGATCGTGAGTACGTTGATACAGAAACGGGGGCCTTAATAAAACAAGTGAGCACCACCGAGCTAGACACGGCGCAAGTGGATGATATCTCCAGTTTGGCGCGTAATAGACAAGCCAACAGAGAGGCCTTATTGCAGCCTATTATTGAGCGTCTACTAGAACAGTCATCATTGGGCGCGCCAGCGGCATTGATTGAAATATCCGGCGCGGTAAAGTTTCCGGGCACTTACCCATTGGCCAAAAATGGCAATTTATCATCCTTGATTGCAGCGGCTGGTGGCTTGACCGAAGACGCTTACCTTAGGTCGGCAGAGCTAACTCGACGTGAAAAAGTGTCTAACTATGGGAGAACGGTAAATCGTCAAATTGGTTTCTCGTTACAGGATGCTCTGACGGGTAAATACCCAGTTTCCCTAAGGCCTCAAGATAACATTATGATTCGTACTCAACCAGGGTATCAAAAAGACTTGGTGGTGGAATTACAGGGTGAGGTGGTGTTTCCTGGTAAATATGCGTTCCAGCGTGGTGAAACCTTAAAAGACGTTATTGAACGTGCGGGGGGCTTTACGCCATTTGCTTACCCTGAAGGGGCGGTATTGAGCCGTGAACGTTTGAAACGTCAGGAAAAAGAACGGATTGATTTTCTTACTGCTCAGTTAAAGCAAGAAATCAGCGCCATGTCGCTTCGCCGTCAAAACACGTCCGCATCGACCCCTGAACAGGCGTTGGCCATTGTGAACCAGCTGGATCAGGCGGAACCGGTAGGGCGTTTGGTCATAGATGTTAAACAGGCCATGACAGGAGATAAGCAAGCCAATGTGTTATTGGAAAAAGGTGACAAGCTCTTTATCCCAGCCTTAAACCCTGTCGTCAGTGTGGTTGGCGAAGTGCAGTTTGCTTCTCACCATACCTTTGATTCGCATTTGGCGGTAGACGATTATTTGGAAGCGGCTGGTGGGCTGAAGCGTCAAGCGGATTCCGAGCGAGTGTATGTTATTAAGGCCAATGGTTCGGTTGAACTGCCTAATAATTCCTTCTGGTTTAGCCGCAATGATAAGCCCTTGTCGCCAGGGGATACCATCATTGTGCCGATTAATACGGATTACATGGATAATCTAAGCACCTTATCAACCGCAACTCAGATCTTATATCAATTGGGTGTGGCTTGGAGCGCGGTGAAGGATTAATCGGTCCAGATTAATGAGTCCTAAGGTATAGCAAGTTTCGATAGTATTTTGTTTAACACCGTTAATCTGCTGGTGGTTAAACTCCTAGCTGGTAAGGTTAAAACGTAGAGAAAAAAATGAATAATCACAATTTACCACCTCAATATTATCAACCGAGTGATGATGAGATCGATCTAAAAGAATTGTTTATTGCCCTTTGGCAAGGCAAGTGGATCATTATTCTACTGACTATAGTGTTTGCAGTGGGTGGTGTGTTCTATGCCTTATCGCAACCGAATACTTACAAGGCTGAGGCGGTATTGGCATCGGCAAGCGACAGTGGATCCAGTGGTTTGTCGGCCATGGCATCGCAATTTGGTGGTTTGGCTTCGTTAGCGGGCATCAGTCTTGGTGGCGGTGGCACGGATAATAAAGCCATGGCACTGGCTGTGTTGCAGTCACGTCAATTCATTAATGCTTTTATTCACAAATACGACCTGCTTGTGCCATTGATGGCGGGTAAAGAATGGAATGCTGGTTCTGGTGAATTGCAACTTAACGAAGAAGTTTATGATTCTGTGTCACAGGCATGGATAGGAGAAGTGTCACCTGGCAAATCTCACACACCAACGGATTGGGGGGCCTATAAAGCGTTCAGGCAAATTCTGTCAGTTGCTGAATCTAATGATAATGGTTTGGTGACTTTGTCGATTACCCATTTCTCTCCTGTGTTGGCGAAAGAGTGGGTGGATGACTTGGTGATAGAGCTAAACGCTTGGATGAAAGATAAATCGCTAAAAGAAACCCGTGACAACATTGATTACCTAGAAGAACAAATCGACCGCACTAAAATTGCCGACATGCAGTCCGTATTTTATCAGCTCATCGAAGAGCAAACCAAAAACCTCATGCTGGCTGAAGTACAAACTGAGTTCGCCTTTAAAGTGATAGACCCAGCCGTAGTGCCGGAAGAAAAAGCCGGGCCTAAACGCGCCTTGATTTGTGTGATGGCAACTTTACTTGGCGGTATGCTGGGTATGGGGATTGTGCTTATACACTTTGCCTTCACCAAAAAAGATGAATGATTTGTTCCCTTCCCCTTATCTCTTCTCCTTTATTCAAGGGAAGGCTAGGATGGGGTTGGATTTTGTAATCTTGTCCCTTCCCCTTTCTTCAAGGGGAAGGCTAGGATGGGGTTAGGTTTTTGTAACCTTGTCCCTTCCCCTTATATCTTCCAAGGGCAAGGCTTGGGTGGAATTGGGTTTTGTAACCTTGTCCCTTCCCCTTATATCCCCCAAGGGGAAGGCTAGGATGGGGTTGATAACTTGTCTCTTTCGCTACGAGCCCCAAAAACGTCCATTTTACAAACTCGTTTCAAACACATTATTTGCATTATTATCCATTCTCATTTAAGCTTGTTCAGCAAATGAACGGTATAGGATGTTCACTGAAGAAGCTTAGAGGGATGGTACAAGCGATCAAACATTTGCCCTCTTTCTCTTTAAATCAGTTTTTACTGATCTCTTCTTTATTATTGTCCATATCCGTTTGTTATTAATAGCATCTTACTCATAAGGCGCTTACATGTTAGACGAAGAAAGTCGCTATAAAATTTTAAAAGAACTCGAGCAAGACCCAGATATCAGCCAGCGAGAGCTAGCCAAGCGCTTAGGCATCAGTTTAGGTAAAGCTAACTTCTGTCTAAAAGCCTTGATTGAAAAAGGCTTGATCAAAGCAGAGAACTTTAAAAACAATACGAATAAAGTGGGTTATTTATACCTATTAACGCCAAAAGGTATTGAAGAAAAAGTGTCTCTGACTCAGCGGTTTTTGAAAAGAAAACTCGCTGAATATGAAGCGCTGGAAAAAGAAATAGAACAACTACGCCAAGAAGTGAAGACATAACGTGTCACTTGTAGGTTAGATGAGACAAGGCACGAGACGTGATCTGACAAATTCTGAATTGGCATAACTATAGAAAATATGGAAGAGGTCAAATGAAAATTCTAGTAACAGGCGGTGCGGGTTTTATTGGTTCTGCAGTGATCCGCCATATTATTCAAAGCACTCAAGACAGTGTGGTGAATGTCGATAAGCTGACTTACGCGGGGAATCTTGAAAGCCTTACGGATGTTGATAAGTCAGATCGTTATGCTTTTGAGCAGGTCGATATTTGCGATAGTGCAGCGCTTGATCGTGTTTTTCAAACACACCAGCCAGACGCTGTGATGCATTTAGCCGCCGAAAGTCATGTTGATCGTTCTATTACTGGCCCTGCAGATTTTATTCAAACTAACATTGTCGGTACTTATGCGTTACTGGAAGCGGCCCGTGAGTATTTGAATACTTTAGAAGAAAGTCGTAAAGCCGCATTTCGCTTTCACCATATCTCCACAGATGAGGTGTATGGTGAGTTGCCACACCCTGATGAAATGGCAGGCGATCTACCGCTATTTACTGAAATCACACCTTATGCACCAAGTAGTCCTTATTCTGCAAGCAAGGCATCCAGTGATCATTTGGTTCGTGCTTGGTTGCGTACTTATGGCTTTCCAACAATTGTGACAAATTGCTCCAATAACTATGGTCCATATCATTTTCCTGAAAAGCTGATTCCGTTGGTCATTCTAAATGCACTAGAAGGTAAGGCTCTGCCTGTTTACGGAAAAGGCGATCAAATACGTGATTGGCTTTACGTAGATGACCATGCTCGAGCCTTGTATAAAGTTGTAACAGAAGGAAAGGTGGGTGAAACCTACAATATTGGCGGTCATAACGAAAAGCAAAATATTGATGTGGTGAAAACCGTTTGTGAGATCTTGGATGAGCTTCGCCCTAAAGATGTTCAGTACGCAGAACAAATTACTTTTGTGACTGATCGGCCAGGACATGATCGCCGCTATGCAATAGATGCCTTTAAGATGAGTAGAGAGTTAAATTGGCAACCACAGGAAACTTTTGAGACTGGGTTGCGCAAAACCGTTGAATGGTATTTAGCTAATCAAGACTGGTGTCATAACGTACAAGATGGCTCTTATCAGCGAGAGCGCTTGGGCACTTTAGAGCAGGAGCTTCAACAATGAAAGGCATAGTGCTAGCTGGCGGCTCAGGCACGCGGCTTTATCCGATTACCATCGGGGTGTCTAAACAGTTACTGCCTGTTTATGACAAGCCAATGATATATTATCCTCTTTCTGTGCTTATGTTGGCGGGAATTCGAGAAATTCTCATCATTACTACACCGGAAGACCAAAGCAGTTTTCAGCGCCTTTTAGGTAATGGCTCTAAATTCGGTATCGATTTGAGCTATGTGGTTCAACCTAGTCCTGACGGCCTTGCTCAAGCCTTTCTTTTAGGTGAAGGCTTTATTGGTTGTGATGATGTGTGTTTGGTCTTGGGAGATAATATTTTCTACGGTCATGGGTTTACGCCTAAGTTAAAGCAGGCTGTAGATAATGCAAAAAATGGTCAAGGTGCGACGGTGTTTGGTTACCAAGTAAATGACCCTGAACGTTTTGGTGTTGTGGAGTTTGATGTAAATAAAAAAGCCATTTCGATTGAAGAGAAACCTGTTAAGCCGAAATCTCATTTTGCTGTGACTGGGCTGTACTTTTACGATAAC
This sequence comes from Marinomonas posidonica, assembly GCF_043643765.1. GTDB lineage: Bacteria > Pseudomonadota > Gammaproteobacteria > Pseudomonadales > Marinomonadaceae > Marinomonas > Marinomonas posidonica_A. The sequence goes on from NZ_JBHZSP010000005.1 coordinate 62,626, forward strand.
TCGGTTGTTCAGTTGGCTAAACAGGTGAAATCATCTGAACGTGGTGAGTTGGAGATTACCTGCCTAAATGAAATGTATCTCAAACAGAATAAACTTAATGTAGAAATGCTAGGGCGTGGCTTTGCTTGGTTAGATACTGGTACGCATGAGAGTTTACTTGAGGCTGCTCAATTTGTTGAAACCATAGAAAAGCGGCAAGGCTATAAAATAGCTTGTTTGGAAGAAATTGCTTTTAATCAAGGGTGGCTAGGTAAGGAAGAGTTAGTGCAATTAGCTAAGCCTTTACTTAAAAATAACTATGGGGAATACATAATGAATTTTGTTGAGGATGAGGCATGAGCTTAATTAAATGGATAGAATTTCCTCCGCTGGGCGATGATCGTGGCTCATTAGTGGCATTAGAAAGTCAGCAATCTATCCCTTTTGATTTAAAGCGTGTTTATTGCATCTTTGGTACTAAGGAAGGTGTTTCACGCGGTTTTCATGCTCACAAGCAGTTAAAGCAGGTGGCTGTTTGCGTAACGGGTCGTTGTCGCATGGTATTGGATGATGGAAGGCAACGTGAAGAAATCTGGCTAGATTTGGCTACGAAAGGTATTTTGATTGAAGATATGGTTTGGCGAGAAATGCATGACTTCAGTGAAGACTGCGTATTACTTGTATTAGCCAGTGAGCATTATGACGAAAGTGATTATATTCGTAGCTATAATGATTTTATAGTCCAAATTGAGAAAAAAGGTTTATTATGAATAATATTGTCTCTAAATTTAGGGAAGAGATTAGAAAGGCGTTGTTATGTCGTGAAGTTGAATTGAAACTCTTGGACCTTTTTTCTGAAGGTTATTTGACGGGAACTGTTCACACTTCAATTGGTCAAGAGATTACTTCAGTCTTAATTTCAAAATATCTAAAAAGTAGCGACTATAAATTTTCTAATCATAGAGGACATTCACATTATCTTGCTTTAACTGACGATCTAGAAGGTATGATAATGGAGTTATTAGGGAAGACTAAAGGCTGTTCAGGAGGGGTTGGTGGCAGTCAGCATTTATATAATAAAGAAAAAAATTTCTTCTCAAACGGTATTCAGGGAGGGATGGCTCCTATTGCTGCTGGAGTGGCGTACAAATTAAAATCCACTGAAAATATCTCAGTAATTTTTATAGGTGATGGAACTCTTGGGCAAGGCGTTCTATACGAAAGTCTCAACGTGTCTGGAATATATGATTTACCTATTCTTTTTATATGTGAAGATAACGGTATGGCACAATCGACCCCTACAGAGTTTTTTAAGTTAAATAAACTAAAAAATAGAGTTGAAGGTTTTTCTATTCGTTATGATATAGCTAGTACAGATGATTGGGAAGAGCTAGATAAAAAACTAGATGCGAGTGTTTCAGCGGTTCGTGAAGGGAAGCCTACTTTTTTACATATAAAAACTAGACGTTTAAAGAGTCATTCAAAAGGGGATGATAATAGATCAGATCAAGAAATTAAGGATTTGAATGATTATGATGTCCTGAATTGTCTGATGAGAGACAATGAAACTATTAGGGAAATTTCAGATTCGATTAAATCAGAAGTTAGAGTTTTGGTAGACACTCTAATGTCCGAGGATGATCTTAAATTTGTCTCAAGGTATGAATACGTCAGGAATATAGATTATAATTTAGAATCGATTGAGTTTTTTAATAGAAAAGTAAAAGACCGGTTGTATGAGATTATAGAAGGTGTGTTGTTTAATGATGGAGTTTTTGTTGGTGAAGATATAAGGAATAGAATAAGCGAAAACGGGAAGCAATATGGCGGTGCGTTTAAAGTATCATTAGATTTATCTGATAAATATGAAAAAGTTATTAATTTTCCGATAGCAGAGCAGTCAATTGTTGGTTTTGCTACAGGTTATGCTTTAGCTGGTGGTCAAGCTGTGTCAGAAATTATGTTCGGTGATTTTATGACCCTTGCTTTGGATCAAATTATTCAGCATATATCAAAAATCAAAACTATGTACGGGACTAATATATCCTTGCCCATAGTCATTAGGTCCCCTATGGGGGGGCGAAGAGGGTACGGACCAACACACTCTCAAAGCATTGAAAGGCTATTTCTTGGGGTTGAAAAAGTAAGCTGTGCTTTTGTTAATAAGTACTCACCAATAGATGAAATTGTTAAGAAGTATCTTGAAGAAGGTGAGCCTCTGATACTTTTTGAACATAAATTAAACTATTCAAAGAAAGATTTTTTTGAATTAAATGAGAATCACAGAATAAAAATTAGTGATGATTTTAGTAGGACCATTATTATTTCCCCATTGAATAAAAGGCCAAAGTATACAGTTTTTACTTATGGCTATTCTTTAGAATTAATCGAAGAATTGTTGATTAATAATGAACTGGATCCTGAATTTGAAATTGTTTGCCCAACTGTTATTTCTCCCGTAAATAGTCTCCCGCTAAAGAAATCAGTAATTAAAACTGGAAAATTGATAACTTTTGAAGAAGGTAGCTCCAATTTGTCATTAGGAGAAGCAATGATTAGCGAATTATGTAAGTCGAGTGTGAAATTTGAGCTTGTCGCCACAATTGGAAACGCTACAACTATACCTGCAGCAAAAGATGGTGAGACATACTTGCTTGATTCCTATAAAGATATTTTAAAGGTGCTGTAATATGAAGCAAGATGTTAGAGTGCAAAGACACAGTGCTAATGATGATGTTGTGAAAATTGTTGAACTGTATTTTGAGAATAAAAGTTTTGTTAATGAAGGTGAGGTGATATTAAGTGTAGAGGGGGAAAAGGCTGTATATGATATTGAATCTCCTTTTTCTGGTTATTTACAGTATTTGTTTAAAGTAGATCAAGATGTAAAAGTTGATGATTGTATAGCTTATATTTATTCAGAATTGAAATTTTTTGAGAGTTTTTCTACTGAAGATTCTTTTGAAAGTTTAGATAAAAATATACTGCTTGAAGATTCTTTTGTAACTGAAAAAAGAATTATAGATAAAAGCTATTTCAAGGATAAAAGTGAGCCAAGACGTATCGCTGTAATTGGTGGAGGAGCTGGGCTTGCACAAATATTAGATGTAACAAGAAAATCAAATGAATTGAACGTAGTTTGTTGTTACGATGATGTTCTTTTTAAAGATGAAAAATCATCCTTTAATGTTCCAGTTGTTGGTCCTGTATTCTCATCAACTATCATAAGTGATTTTCATGATGATCTTTTTGATTCGATTATAATATCTGTTTCAACAAATATTGCTTTTAGGAAGAGATTCTATGAAGAGCTTTCTAGTAGTATTCCATTTTGTAATATTATTCACCCGTCTGCATCTGTATCTAATGAAGCATCAATTGGATATGGTAATATAATTCTGGCAAATACTCACATCGGATTTGAAGCGAAGCTGGGAAATAATAACTTCATTTCTTCATTTTGTAATATAGAGCATCATTGTATTGTAGGGGATCATTGTACCTTTGGGCCAAATGTGGTTTTTTCAGGTTTTGTTTTTGTTGATAGTGAAGTCAAGTTTGGTACAGGTATTCATGTTGAACCAAAACAAAAAATTAGTGGGAATCAATTTATAAAGTCAGGAACTTTAATAAGAATGTAAGGTTCAATTTAATTTAGGTTGGTTATATTATGATTTCTTTTTTGGATTTAAAAGCAATAAATACTCAGTATCGTGATGAGTTGGCTCAAGCCTGTGCTAGGGTTATAGATTCTGGTTGGTATATTCAAGGCATGGAAGTAAAGTTATTTGAACAAGAGTTCGCTGCTTACTGTGGTACTAGGTATTGTATCGGTGTAGCTAATGGGTTGGATGCCCTCACGCTAACGTTACGTGCTTGGAAAGAGTTGGGGAAACTGAAAGATGGTGATGAAGTAATTGTACCTGCAAATACATATATTGCGACTATTCTTGCCGTTACTGAGAATCGTTTAGTGCCTGTACTGGTTGAGCCAGATGTATTGACTTATAATATTTGTCCTATTAATGCAGAGGCCGCTATAACAAAAAGGACGCGTGTAATTTTACCTGTGCATTTATATGGTCAAATGGCAGATATGCCAGCTATTATGGATATTGCTAAGCGCCACAAACTATTAGTATTAGAGGACTCAGCACAAGCGCATGGTGCTAGTATTAATGAAATAAAGGCTGGTAATTGGGGGCAAGCCAGTGGTTTTAGTTTTTATCCCGGTAAAAACCTCGGTGCATTAGGTGATGCTGGAGCTGTGACGACCAATGACGAGGAACTTGCACAGACGATACGAGCACTAGGTAACTATGGCAGCTATAAAAAATATGAGAATCTTTACCAAGGAGTAAATAGCCGGTTAGATGAAATGCAGGCCGCTATGCTGAGGGTAAAGCTTCGCCACTTAGACAGAGAAACTCAACGTCGTCGTGAAGTCGCCATTGCCTATGCGGATAGTCTCATCAATCATGCCATAAAATTACCAATAAGCCCAGGTGCAACCTTAGAAAGCCAAGCTAGTCATGCATTTCATCTGTTTGTTATACAAACAGTAAACCGTGACAGGTTGCAGACCTATCTCGTCGATGCAAATATTCAAACGCTTATACATTACCCAATACCGCCTCACAAACAAAATGCCTATAAAGAATGGAGAAGTCGCGTTTATCCTATAACAGAAAAGATTCACCAAGAAATACTTAGCTTGCCGATTAGTTCATTGGTTGAAGATGAGCAAATCAAAAAAACTATTGAGATAATTAATGCTTTTGAGGGTTAAATGGATAAAGTTACTGTGATAATACCTTCATATAATCATGCTGATTATATCGATGAAGCGATAGAAAGCTGTTTAAATCAAAGCTATGAAGGCATCGTAGATATAATAGTTGTTGATGATTTCTCAACCGATTCAACAAGGAAAGTCTTGGAGAAATATACGAATTATAATATGGATAATAGGTCGATAAAAATCCTATATAAAAGCGTTAATAAAGGAATAAATGATTCTATAGAGCTAGGTGTAAAATGCTCTGAAGGTAGTTATGTGCAAATTTTGGCTTCTGATGATGTTATTTGTAGGGATAAGATTAAGAGGCAAATTGAGTTTCTTGAAGAGAACTCTAATTTTGATTGCGTGTATTCTAGGGGGTACATATATGATGGCAATAAAAAAACCGAGTACTTTCTTGAAGATTTTAAAAAATACTATGCGCTTGGAAAAGGGCTGGAGTTTGTTAGTAAACAAGATTGGGGCGCTCCATTAGCTCAATCTGGGTTGTTTAGTATTGAGCTACTAAAAGATCTTATTAGAATCAGGAATGACTTTAAAAGTGACGATTGGGCAATGCTTATAGTTGCTCTAAAGTATTATAGTGTTGGGTATTATGATATACCATGCTTTTTATATAGAAATCATGATGATAATACATATAAAAAATATTGGAGGACATTTCCGATGAGAGTTGATGTTGCTTCTCGTCTTGTAGATGAAAAATATAGAGAGAAAGCTATATCAAATATAATGATTTCTCAATCAGAGTACCTTTGGCGTGATGGTGAAAGGTTAAAGTCAATGAAGTTCTTTCTAGCTTCAAATTTTATTTCTCTTAATTTTAATTCTTTTTTTATATTAGCAAAATTGGTTCTATCAATAAAGTTCTTTAGATGTTTTAAGATTTTAAGGAAGTGAAGAAAATGTTAATGATTTTTAAGCAAATCTTTTCTGTGCTTCTACCTTCCGAGCGCAAGCAGTTTTATATTCTTCAATTATTAGTGGTTTTTATGGCTTTTACGGAGCTATTAGGTATTGCATCAATTGCCCCATTTATGGCGTTAGTCGGTGATATCAGCCTGCTAGATAAGCCAGGTTTTGTTTCTAACTTATACCTGTGGTCAGGGTTAAAAGACCCAATGGATTTCCTTTTTTTTACGGGTTTAAGTGTATTATTACTATTGGCATTTTCTACGATAATTTCAATGTTAACTATTTGGAAGCTTTCTTTGTATGGTGCAAGAGTTGGAATTGAAATCGCAGACCGTCTTTATGAGTATTATATGCGGCAAGAATGGTTATTTCACTCTATTGGCAGTAGTGCATCATTAACGAAAAAAGTATCAACGGAAGCTGTTCGTGTTTCTGATAGTATCATTCAACCTTTGATGCTTATTAACTCAAAACTTGTGTTGGCAATATTTATATCTGTTAGCATTTTTATTTATGATCCAATCGTGGCTATTGGAGGGTTGTTATTGTTTTCATTATCATATTTCCTTTTGTACAGATTAGTACGAAGGAAATTGGATGATAATGGAAAGGAAATGTCTGATGTGTATACAGAGCGGTTCCGATTAATGAATGAAGGTTTTGGTGGTATAAGAGATGTTATTTTATTAAATAGAAATGAAAGTTTTATATTACGATTTAAAAAAAGTGGCAGAGCTTTAGCTTGTGCAAGAGGTGAAAATTTTGCCATAAGTCAAGTGCCTCGTTATTTTATGGAGTTAATTGCTTTTGGTGCAATGATAATTTTAGTTTTATTTTTGATAAAACTACATCAAGGGGAGCTCGGGGCTGTACTACCTATATTGGGGGTGTATGCGTTGGCATCCTTCAAACTGTTGCCAGCGTTGCAGCAGGTCTATAGTGGTATGGCGCAAATTAAAGGCAACTTAGCTGCTTTTGAAGCAATCAAAGATGATTTATATCAATCCTTAACTAATACAGAATCTAATATTAAACCTATTGAGGATTGTATTTCCTTAAAAAAGAAGATAGTTCTTAAAGATATTTGTTTTCAATATCCAGGTAAAGATAAGCTTGCTTTAGATAAGGTGAATATTGTGGTGCCTGCTAATAATATTATTGGCATAGTTGGCTCATCTGGTTCAGGAAAGTCTACCACGATAGATTTATTGCTAGGACTGTTATCGCCTATGTCTGGTAAATTGTATATTGATGAGGTTGAACTGACATTAAACAATAAACGAAATTGGCAGGATAAAGTGGGGTTTGTTCCACAAAGTATATATTTAAGCGAAGGTACTATTGCCGAGAATGTCGCTTTTGGGGTGCCCTTTTCCAAGATTGACTTAAGTCAAGTTAAAAAAGCACTTTCGCTAGCTCATTTAACTGAATTGGTTGATCAGCTTCCGAGAGGCGTTAATACGCAAGTTGGAGAGCGCGGAGTCCAATTGTCAGGTGGGCAGCGTCAGCGCATAGGTATTGCTAGGGCATTATACCATGAAGCTAATGTTTTAGTATTTGATGAAGCTACTAGCGCCCTAGATGGCATTACTGAGAAAATCATTATGGAGGCCATCCATGATTTTTGTGGTCAAAAAACGATAGTAATGATTGCGCATAGATTAAAAACAATCAAAAAATGTAACATTATCTACATGATGGAAGATGGTAAAGTTGTTGATAAAGGTACTTATGAGGAGCTGTTGAGTTGTAATGCAAAGTTTAAAGAAATGGCTGAACACGCTTGAGTTAATAGTATGAAAATGATGTTGAGAAATTAAAATGAAACAAGGTGTGCCGTTAGTTAGTGTAGCAATTATTAGCTATAATCAAAAAAATTATTTGCGGGAATGTATTGAGTCTTGCTTAGCCCAAGATTATTCGAATTTTGAAATTGTAATCGCTGATGACAGCTCCACTGATGGAACGCAGAACATGTTGTGTGAATACAAAGCTAGGTATCCAAATAAGTTTGTTTTAAGGCTTGCGGAGAAAAATCAAGGGATAACACTAAATTCAAATGAAGCACATTTTGCTTGCTCTGGTAAATATATAGCGTGGATGGGCGGAGATGATATCATGCTTCCAGGCAAGTTAACCAAGCAGGTCGAGTACATGGAAAATAACCCAGACTGTGCTATTTGTTATCATAACTTGGATGTGTTTAATTCTGAAACAGGAAAGACGCTTTACTTCTTTAATGATAAATTTAAATTGAGTGGAGATATAAAAACAGCTATAAGGTATGGCTCTTTTAATGGTGCTTGTTCAAACCTAGTGCGAGCATGTAAAGCTCCTAAACATGGTTTTGATAAGTCTTTGGTTGTTGCGTCGGATTGGCTTTATTGGGTGGAAACTCTTGCGTCTGGAGGGACAATTAATTATTTAGACGAAGTGCTGGGAAGGTATCGTCGACATAAAAACAATATTACTAATAAATCAGATTGTATTACACAGGGCGACATTGATCATTTGAATAGTTGTAATATAATTTTTTTTAAGTATCCCGAGTATTACGATTGCACGAGATTAATATTATCTGAAAGAATGTGGCATTTACGAAAAAAAGATAAGTCCTATAACACAGTTTTTATGGCTATGAGGTTGGATGTAAAACTAAAATATATCATCTCTGCTTTAGTTTTCTATTTTTCCTTTTCTAAAATCAAAATTTAATTATTTATTATGTGGGTTTTTGATGAAGAAAATATTGATACTAACGAGTAGTTTGAATATGGGAGGAGCTGAGAGGGTTGCTGTATATCTAGCTAACTCTTGGTCGGAACTAGGATATGAAGTTACATTGATGCCAACATTTTCAGGTGGTGGGAGTGGGAGTTTTTATAATGTAAGTGATATGGTTGATTTAGTTTATCTTAATGAATTAATTGATCAAAAAAGTAATTACTTTAAAAGAGTTTTTGCTTTAAGAAGTTTTTTGGTTAGGGGGGAGTTTGATTTTGTAGTCTCTTTTCTTACTAATGTTAATATTATAGCTTTAATTTCTTCGTTTTTTCTTAAAAAGCCAGTTTTGATATGCGAAAGATCTGATCCATATGTTGATAAATTACCATTCTTTTTTAGGCTGCTTCGTTTTTTTCTTTACCCGTTTTCTTCGAAAGTTTTGATTCAAACAAATGAGCTTTTCAAAAAAATAGAATCTGATAGGTTTTGCTTTTATAAAAGAAAGCTTGGGGTTGTTGGAAATCCGATATCATCAAAGATAGAGAAAAATTCATTTTACGAATGTTGTTCCTCTGAAAAAAAAATCATTTCAATGGGTAGATTGGATAAAGATAAGCAGATTGATCATATTATTGAGGCTTTTCATAAAGTAGATAGAAAAGGTTGGATTTTAGAAATTTATGGTGATGGACCGCAGAAAGGATATTTGCAAAGTTTAATTGATAAATATTATTTGAATGACTGTGTTTTTCTGAATGGTGCAGTAATTGATGTTGATTCTGTATATAAAGGAGCTAGAATATTTTGTATGGCTTCATTGTACGAAGGTTTTCCCAACTCATTACTAGAAGCGATGAGTTTAGGGTGTGCAGTAATAAGTTATAAAACACCGTCCGGTCCATCTGAGATGCTTGATTATGGTTTATCTGGTGTATTAGTTGAAATGAATGATATAGATGGATTGTCTAATGCGCTTCAGAATTTTATTGATAACCCAAATGAAATAGAAAATTATAGTAGAAAATCTTATTTATCTGTCATCAATAAATACTCTTCCAGTGCTGTGCTTTTCAAATGGGATGCCATTTTTGATGAACTAAATATTAAGAAAAAAATATGATTCATATTATTACTAGTTTAGATACAGGTGGTGCTGAAAAGACGTTGTATCGATTATTAAAAAAAACAAATAAGAATGCAGTAGTTATTTCTTTGAAGTCTTCTGGTAAGGTTGGTTTGGAATTACAAAATATTGGAGTAGAAGTTATATCTTTAGGTTTAAATTTCTATAATTTCCCTTTTGTTTTCTACAAATTATGTCTTTTATTAATTAAATATAAACCTAGTTTTGTTCAGACTTGGCTTTATCATGCTGATTTGATAGGAGGAATGGCGGCGAAGTTAGTTGGTGTGAATTTTGTCGTTTGGGGTATTCGTACAACAGAGTTAAGAAAAGGCTCATATCTTACAGCTGCTGTTCGTCAGGTATCTGCTTGGCTGTCTTATTGGATTCCTACTAAAATTGTTGTTGTTGCTGAAAAAGCAAAGGAAAAACACATTAAAATTGGATATGATGCTTCTAAAATGGAAGTCATACCTAATGGTTTTGACCTAGGCGGACATTACGTTTCGCCTAGCGATGTTCATGCATTAAAGCAAGAAATTGGTTTAACACAAAGTGCGCTTGTTATTGGCTGTGTTGGTCGCTTTTCTCAAGATAAAGGACAGGATACTTTTATAGGCGCTGCTGGATTAATTTTAAAACAGTTTCCAGAAATAAAATTTTTAATGGTTGGCCGTGGCTTGGAGGCGTCTAATTTGCAAATTACTGAGTGGATTACTCAAACATCTCACCCTGAAAATTTTATCTTAGCAGGTGAACGTTCCGATGTGATGGTGTGTTTAAAAATAATGGATGTTTTTTGTTTGCCTTCACGCAGTGAAGGGTTTCCCAATGTATTGGGAGAAGCTATGTTAGCAGGTGTTCCTTGTGTCTCCACTGATGCAGGTGATGCTGCTATTTTAGGTGGGGAATATGTACCTATTGCTGAAGTTGATAATTCTATGGATTTAGCTAATAAACTTATTGGTATATTGGAAAAAAGCGCAGATGAACGAAATGAACTCGGATGGTCGCTTCATCAGCGTATAGTTGATAAGTACTCTGTTGAACAAATGGTGTCACGATATAAAGATATTTATAAAGAAATAGAAGGCGAGATAAAATAATGTGTGGAATAGTAGGTTTTTTAGGGAAGTACACTTCGCCTGATATTGATTTATCTAATATGGTTAATGCAATTCGGCATCGTGGGCCTGATGATCAAGGCATTTGGTTTGATCAAAGTGCGGGTATCGGTTTAGCGCATGCAAGATTATCTATCGTGGATTTAAGCCCAGCAGGGCATCAGCCTATGGAATCATCGTCAGAGCGCTATGTATTAGTATTTAATGGTGAAATTTATAATCATCATTTGTTGCGTGCTGAACTAGAGACGTGCGGTTTCAATTTTTGGCGCGGTCATTCGGATACAGAAACATTATTGGCAGCGATTGAGCTATGGGGATTAGAAGCCACCTTAAAGAAGAGCAAAGGTATGTTTGCCATTGCTTTGTGGGATAAGCAAAGTGGCACGTTATCACTCGCACGTGATCGAATGGGGGAAAAACCACTTTATTATGGTTGGGTTAATGGTAATTTTGTGTTTTCTTCAGAATTAAAAGCCCTTAAAACATTGCCAAAATTCAATAACTCGATTTCCCATGATGCGCTAGCATTATATCTTCGTTATAACGCTATTCCAGCGCCTTATTCTATTTATGAAAACCTTTATAAATTAGAGCCTGGAAGTATTGCTAGCGTTCAATTAGGTGATGACTCGGTAAAGAAATCTATTTATTGGTCAACAGTTGAAGTGCAAAGAAGCGGAATGAAGAGCCCTTTCAGCGGCACAGAAAATGATGCGGTAGTCCGATTAGAAAAAACTTTAAAAAGCGCGGTTGCTTTGCAAATGAGTGCCGATGTTCCACTTGGTGCTTTTTTGTCTGGCGGAGTTGACTCAAGCGCTATTGTGGCGCTGATGCAAGCACAATCAATGAAAAAAATAAAAACCTTTTCTATTGGCTTTGACGACAAAGCCTATAACGAAGCTGAGCATGCACGTGCTGTTGCCCAGCATTTGGGCACTGAGCATTACGACATGTATGTATCAGGTCAAGATGCTTTAGATGTTATTCCTAAACTTCCATACATTTATGACGAACCATTTGCTGATTCCTCTCAAATTCCAACATATTTGGTTTCTCAAATTGCTAAGAAAAAAGTCACAGTAAGCCTATCTGGCGATGCAGGAGATGAGTTATTTGGTGGTTATAACCGTTACACTATGACGAACAATATTTGGAAATATTTATCGCCGATCCCAGTGCCGTTACGTAAGTTAGTTAGCAGTGGAATTCAATCTGTTTCTCCCGAGCATTGGTCTAAATTACTTAATATTATAAATCCCTCTAATAAACCACAGATAAAAATAGGCGATAAGCTTCATAAAGGTGCTAGAGTGTTGTCTAGCAAAAATGTTGATGAATTATATGACAGATTAATATCAGGTATTGATGAACCTGAAGAATGGTTAAAAAATAAAAAAAAGGTGATACTAGATAAAGTGGACCTTAGTTTTTTAAAAACTATAGAAAGTATGATGGCACGAGATATGGTTGGGTATTTACCAACAGATATTTTAACTAAAGTGGATCGTGCTGCAATGGCTGTGTCTTTGGAAACTCGTGTACCTTTCCTTGACCCATCCGTTATTGAACTTGCAGCATCCTTTCCACTAGAATATAAAATTCGTGATGGTGTAGGAAAATGGGTCCTACGAGAAGTTTTGTACAAACATGTACCTGAGGAGCTTATTGAGCGTCCTAAAATGGGCTTCGGTGTACCTTTAGCTGAATGGTTGCGAGGTCCATTAAAAGACTGGGCTGAAAATTTATTAGATAAAAATCGACTACATGATCAGGGCTTTTTTGATGTTTCCGTTGTGCATCGAAAATGGCAAGAACATGTCTCTGGTAAAAGAAACTGGCAAACCCAACTGTGGGCCGTATTAATTTTTCAGGCTTGGTTGGATTCTGAAAATTGATATTCTGCTTTGTGTTTCATGCTATAGAATATTTAAAATCTATAAATGCCTAGAGTAAAAGTTTATGTTTGATTTTTTTTTGGATCTTCCAAATCTTATTGGTGTTTTGATTTTTATTTTATTTTTTTATTTGTTAAAGTCAATACCTGGTTGGGTTGCCCTTTTACTATCATTAAGTGCTTTTTTTCCCTATTTTTTAAATGATTTTTTATTTCCTGCTTCATATATGCCTGATCAGTTTAAATATTACGAAGTGGTTAAGAGTTTACGAAGCTTTAACTTGGATTATGCGAATAGGTCAAATACAATCGAAGTCTCTGGGTGGATTCTTTCTTTTGTTCCATTGCCTTTTGTTGAGACAATAAAAAGCTTAGGTTTTTTTAATAGATTTATATTTACGTCTTTAGTTCTATGGCTTTACGTGAGTAAAAAAATGAGGGGTTTTCCAATCGTTTTCTTACTGATATACCCAAGCTTAATTCTTTATACATCTTTAAGTTTGCGTGAGACTATAATAACTTTTTTTATGATAGTTTCCATGATTTATTTGATTGATGGTAAGTTTTTTAGATTTTTTTTATTTTCCATTCCACTTTTTTTTCTAAAGTTTCAGAATTTTTTTTTGTTGTTGGTTTTTCTTTTTATTTTTCTTTTGAGGAAAGAAGGAACTTTTTTTTACAGGTTTAGATTTTTTTTGTGTTTGCTGGTTTTGTTTCTTTTTGCTCCTTTTGTTAATCAAATTATTGAGGTAGTTGACTATTATAGGTATGCAATGTTTGTTGAGGACGGAAATGATGTGGGGGCTTATGTTAATATATCTGGTTTGCTGGAGTTTTTTATTTTAGGCCTAAAATCTGCTCCTTACTTTATTTTTAAGCCCTTGCCTTGGGAAGTTAATGGGGGGTTCCAAGTTATACAGAGTTTTGAAAATATTGTTGTTGTTGTTGTTTTGTTGTTTGTCTTTTATTTTTCCTTTAAGAAGGATAGATACATTACAGTTACTTGGCTTTTATATTTTTTATTTTCAATGACAATATATGGTCTTGTAGTCTTCAACTTTGGTACTGCAGCCAGATATAGGTTCACGTTCTTCGTTTTTGTAGTCGTTGGTCTTTCATATGAATTATTTAAAAAATATGGAGCTAAAGTAAATTTAAGTGTTGGAAAAGAAAACTCATAAATTATCAGTTTTTACTGATCCCCTGGGTTTTTAATTAATGAATTTAAAAAGATAAGGTATAAAAAACTGTGGATATAGATGACAAAAAAATTGCCGTCATTGGCTTGGGCTACGTTGGCCTTCCGCTGGCTGTAGAATTCGGTAAGAAATATTCAGTAGTTGGCTTCGATATTAATTCAGCTCGTTTGGCTGAGTTAACGAATAGTCACGATAGTACATTAGAAGTTGATGATGCTGAGTTGGCGTCGGCCGAATACTTAACTTACAGTAATTCGTTAGACGATTTAAAAACCTGTAATATATTTATTGTTACCGTACCAACACCAATTAATGAGCATAAGCAGCCAGATCTTACACCGCTAATTAAAGCCAGTGAAACCATTGGCAAAGTACTCAAACAGGGGGACATCGTGATATACGAATCTACAGTCTACCCTGGCGCGACCGAAGAAGATTGTGTACCGGTTTTAGAACGTGTTTCTGGGCTAATTTTTAACAAAGATTTTTTTTGTGGTTATAGCCCTGAGCGTATTAATCCGGGTGATAAAGAACATCGAGTGACCACGATTCTTAAAGTGACTTCTGGTTCAACACCGGAAATCGCTGACAAAGTTGATCAGCTCTATCGCTCGATTATTACCGCAGGCACTTACAAAGCCAGTTCAATTAAAGTGGCGGAAGCGGCTAAGGTTATTGAGAATACACAACGTGATGTGAATATTGGGCTTATTAATGAGCTAGCGTTGATTTTTAATAAGCTAGGTATTGATACAGAAGAGGTTTTAAAAGCCGCTGGTACCAAGTGGAACTTCTTACCATTCCGACCAGGCTTAGTGGGTGGGCATTGCATTGGTGTTGATCCATACTACTTGACTCATAAAGCGCAGTCTGTCGGTTATCATCCAGAAATCATTTTAGCGGGTCGCCGTTTGAATGATGGTATGGGGGCTTACGTAGTTAGCCAGCTCGTTAAGTCAATGTTAAAAAAACGCATACACGTTGAAGGATCGCGTGTATTGGTATTAGGCTTAACGTTTAAAGAAAACTGTCCAGATCTTCGTAACACCAAAGTTGTCGATATTATTGCTGAACTGCAAGAGTATGGTATGCAAGTAGACAGCTATGATCCTTGGATTAACGCAAAAGAAGCAGAGCATGAATACGGTATTACGCCTGTGGCTGAATTAGTTGAAGGGCAATACGATGGCGTTATTCTTGCCGTTGCTCATAATGAGTTTGTTGATATGGGGGCAAAAAACATTCGTGCTTTGGGCAAACCCGAACACGTACTGTATGATCTTAAGTACGTTTTACCACGAGAAGCCGCTGATTTGCGTTTGTGATTAGATTAGATACCCATAGGAATAACATGATTGCATACAACCATGTATTGAACACACTTAAAAGCCAGCCTAAAACATGGCTGGTTACCGGTGTTGCTGGTTTTATTGGCTCCAATCTGCTGGAGCATTTGTTGAAACTTAACCAGCGAGTTATTGGCCTTGATAGCTTCGCCACTGGTCATCAGTATAATTTGGATGAAGTGCAAGGACTCGTCAGTGCCGAGCAGTGGGCGGGTTTTACCTTTATCGAAGGTGATATTCGTAACCTAGAAGATTGCCAAAAAGCGTGTGATGGTGTGGACTATGTGCTGCACCAAGCGGCACTTGGATCTGTGCCTCGTTCAATAAACGACCCTATCACCACTAATGCAACGAATATTAGCGGTTTTTTAAACATGTTGGTAGCAGCGCGTGATGCAGAAGTGAAAAGCTTTACTTACGCGGCAAGTAGTTCTACTTATGGCGATCACCCTGCATTACCTAAGGTAGAAGAGAACATTGGCAAGCCTCTGTCGCCTTATGCAGTGACGAAATATGTGAACGAGCTTTATGCTGATGTGTTTGCCAAAACCTATGGTTTTAAAACGATAGGCTTGCGTTACTTTAACGTGTTTGGACAGCGACAAGACCCTAATGGTGCCTATGCGGCGGTGATTCCAAAATGGACAGCGTCTATGATAGAAGGTCATGACGTTTTTATTAACGGAGATGGTGAGACAAGTCGTGATTTTTGCTTCATTGAAAATACTGTACAAATGAATATTCTTGCGGCTACTGCTCCAGAAGGTGTTAAAAACGAAGTGTATAATGTTGCCGTTGGTGATCGCACGACCCTAAATGATTTATTTCATGCCCTTCAAATTGCGCTAGCTGAAAACGGTAAGGTTTATGACATGCCTGCGGTATACCGTGACTTTCGCGCCGGCGATGTGCGCCATTCTCAAGCAGATATCAGTAAAGCTGTAAGTAAATTAGGCTACGCACCTGAATACCGTATTATGGATGGAATAGCCAAGGCAATGCCTTGGTATATTAAAAATGTAGGCTGATGGATTTTGACTAACGAAACACAACGTATCCTTTTTGTGGTAAATGCGGCCGAGTTTTTTTTATCTCATAGATTACCGATTGCTATAGCTGCGCAAAAAGCGGGCTTTGATATTCATGTGGCTACTGCTGAGGGGCCGGAAGTTCAATCTATCCAGTCCTTTGGTTTTTCTCATCATGTAGTGCCCTTTGCTAGAAGTGGCCAGAAACCGCTTAATGAGTTAAAAACGCTAATTAGCTTGATTAAATTATTTAAGACTTTAAAGCCATCACTGGTTCACCTCATTACTATTAAACCAGTGCTTTATGGTGGTATCGCGGCACGTATGACAGGAATTAAAGCCGTCGTAAGTGCAGTGTCTGGTTTAGGAACGGTTTTTATAGCTGAAACCTTCATGGCTCGTTTACGTCGCTGGTTGGTGATTGTGATGTACCGCTTTGCCTTTAACCAGAAGCGCTTGTCGGTTATTTTTCAAAACCCAGATGATCGTGATGATTTGTTGTCTTTAAAAACATTAAAGGCATATCAGGTAAGAATGATCCGAGGGTCTGGTGTTGATCTTTTGGTTTATCCTTTTGTACCTGAGCCAGAAGGGATTCCAATTGTTGTTATGGCGGCGCGCTTGCTTAAGGATAAAGGCGTTATTGAGTTTATTGAAGCGGCTAAAATATTGAATGATCGGAATGTTTTGGTTGATATGAGGTTGATTGGTTCGCCCGATATAGGCAACCCTACCAGTGTTACTCAGGCTGAGTTAGATCAATGGGCTGCAGAGGGGGATGTTAAGTTGGTAGGTTATCAAAAAGATATTGCGAAATATTATAGTGAAGCCAACATAATCTGTTTGCCCTCCTATCGTGAGGGGTTGCCAAAGAGTTTGGTCGAAGCGGCAGCTTGTGGACGTCCTGTTGTCACTACCGATGTTCCAGGATGTAGAGATGCCATAACACCTGAAAAAACAGGCCTTCTTGTTCCTGTAAAAAATTCCATTGCCCTTGCCGATGCAATTGAGATTTTGGCACAGGATACTGAATTGCGAAAAACAATGGGCAAAGAGGGTAGAGCCCTGGCAGAAGATGTCTTTGCAATTGAAAAAATTGTTGATCAACATATGGTGATATACAGAGATCTTTTGGAAAGATGAAAATGCAATCAAATATTTTGCTTACTGGCGCTACCGGTTTTGTAGGAAAGCAACTTTATTCTGTCCTTATAAAATCTCATCAAGTTTTGTCTGTTGTGCGAGATAAGCGCTCAGCAGATTTTGGTGAATGTGTTGAAATTTCTGAGATTGATAAAAAAACGCAATGGGGTGATGCATTTACCGGTGTGAGTTGCATTATTCACCTCGCCGCTCGCGTCCACATCATGAACGACTCATCTTCAGATCCTCTAGCTGAGTTTCGTGCCGTCAATACAGATGGTACGTTAAACCTAGCTCGCCAAGCAGCAGAGGCGGGTGTAAAGCGCTTTATCTTCTTGAGTTCGATCAAGGTAAATGGTGAATCTACTTCGGATCGTAAACCCTTTACGGCTTTTGATGTGCGTAGGCCAGAAGACCCTTATGGTATGTCTAAGTCCGAAGCTGAAGAACAATTATTGGCGTTAGGCAAAGAAACGGGCATGGAGATTGTGATTATCCGCCCGCCTTTAGTTTACGGTGAAGGAGTTAAAGCTAATTTTGCCTCTTTGATGAAACTGGTTGGAAAGGGTTTTCCCTTGCCGTTTCGGGCGATTACTCAGAATAAGCGTAGTTTGGTTTCTGTGTATAATTTGGTGGATTTGATTAAGGTGTGTATCGATCATCCCAATGCGGCGAACCAAGTGTTTTTAGTGTCCGATGACGATGATATGTCGACCGCTCGTATGGTTGATTTTATGGCTAAAGCTCAAGGTAAAGCGAATTTATCGTTCCCTGTGCCTGTGTGGTGTTTCAAACTGGCTGGTAAGCTTTTTAAGAAAGAGGCCATAGTGGATCGCTTGGTTGGGTCTTTGCAGCTCGACATTGAGCATACTAAAAAAACACTTGATTGGGTTCCTCCTTATTCGGTTGAACACGGCTTTAAATTGGCGGCTAAAAAAGCGCTTAAATAATTGGATGTTAGAATGTTTCGTTTATTAGATTTTGTATTTGCCTTGTTAGGCCTAGTATGTGGCTTTCCAGTGTTGTTGGTTATTTATATCGTCGGTTTATTTGATACTGGTTCGCCTATTTTTCGTCAAGAGCGTGTCGGTCGTAACAAAAAGCCGTTTGTGCTGGTGAAATTTCGCACTATGTCGGTGGATACGGCATCGGTGGCGAGTCATTTGGCCTCGACTAGTTCTATTACCCCTTTGGGTGGTTTTTTACGTAAAACCAAATTGGATGAGTTGCCGCAGCTGTGGAATGTGTTGAAAGGTGAGATGAGCTTGGTTGGTCCGCGACCTGGGTTGTTTAATCAAACAGAATTGACTCAAGCGCGCGATGCCAAGGGGGTATTTTCTGTGCGCCCGGGGATTACGGGATTGGCGCAGATTTCAGATATTGATATGTCGACACCGGAGTTGTTGGCGGAGACTGATGCGAAGATGATTCGCGATATGTCTTTGAAAAACTATTTTGTTTATATCATTAAGACGGTAACTGGCAGTGGGTCTGGTGATCGGGTTAAGGGTTAGTTTTTGCGCATTTTCTGTGAAATTGGCGTAGAATGTTTTAGTTAAGATCATGACCCCTCCCTAGCCCTCCCCTTGAAAGACAAAAGGGGAGGGTATAAAACAGTTTTTTTGCCCCTTGGAAGACATAAGGGGAGGGGATAAAACAGTTCGTTTTCCCCTTGGGCGTGTTGAGGAGGGGGAGAGTAAGAGCGGAACCCTCAACCTCCATCTTTGTAGGGGTGGGAATAAGAGCAGAACCCCTCCAGACATAAGGGGAGGGAATAAAAACAATTCGTCTCCCTCTTGGAAGACATTAGGAGAGGGAATAAAAATAGTTCATCTTCTCCTAAAGTGTGAGGGGATTCGATTTGGGTTGATGCATACAGGGTGTATTGAATGGTAAAAAAATTGGATTTTCTTTGGTCTTTACCGCGTTTTTATAAACGTCTTATCAGTTTGGCGGTCGATTCTGTTTTTGTTTACCTTGCGTTTGTCTTTGCTTACTGGGCTCGTTTAGGTGAATTCAGTGCCTTTCAGGGTCACTCCGTTTGGTTGGTTTTGGCAGGCACCATAGCCGTTACCTTGTTTGTAAATGTGAAGCTTGGCTTATATCGAGCCATTTTGCGTTATCTAACCTTTCATGCTTTTAGTGCGATTTTGCTGGGTGCGGCGGTGTCTGCATTCAGTATTACGTCTCTTGCATATTTTTTTGAAGCTGATATTCCACGTACTGTGCCCATTATTTATTTTCCATTTTTGGTGATGTTGTGTGGCGGTTCTCGTGTTTTGATTCGCGGTGTATTAACGCAACCACCGCAAAAAGGCTCTGAATTTGTATTGGTATTTGGGGCCGGTTCTACTGGTCGACAACTGACTTTGGCACTGCGTCAGGCATCGAGTTATCGAGTGAAGGGGTTTATCGACCGAGACCATTCTTTAGCCAATACCATTATTCAAGGTATTCCTGTCTATAATGTCGATAAAATTGAGGCATTAATTGAGAAATACTCGATTGAGAAAGTGTTGCTAGCGATACCCAAGGCCACCCGAGCCGAACGTAAGCAAGTAATTGAGTTACTGATGCCTTACCCTGTGGAAGTACTAACTGTGCCAGATTTTAATGACATAGTGACAGGTAAGGCGAAAGTGAGTGAGTTGCAGGACGTGGCTGTTGATGATTTGCTCGGTCGTGATGTAGTGGATCCTGTGGCTTCGTTAATGCAGGCTAATATCTCCGGTAAAGTGGTGATGGTGACGGGGGCAGGTGGGTCTATTGGTTCTGAGTTGTGCCGTCAGATTTTGGCACAACAGCCTCGTCGATTAATTCTATTTGATGTCTCTGAATACGCCGTTTATCAAATTGATAAAGAGCTTAATGAAATCCTTGAACAACAGTCTTATCACGTCGACATTGTGCCTTTGATTGGCTCGGTTCAACGTATTAATCGATTAGCATCAACTATGAAAGCCTTTGGTGTGCAGACGGTTTATCATGCCGCGGCATACAAGCATGTGCCTTTGGTGGAATACAATGTTGTAGAAGGGATCCGAAATAATGCTTTTGGAACCTATTATGCTGCTAAAGCCGCGATTGAAAGTGGTGTGGAATCGTTTGTCTTAATCTCTACGGATAAAGCGGTACGGCCAACGAATGTAATGGGCGCAACCAAGCGCATGGCTGAGCTGGGGCTACAAGCGTTAGCAGAGGCCGAAGCGAAAAAGGCTGCGAAGCAGCAAAAATTCACGCGTTTTTGTATGGTGCGTTTTGGTAATGTGTTGGGCTCATCTGGCTCGGTTATTCCAGTCTTTAAAAAACAGATTTCGGATAATCAACCAATTACTGTTACTCACCCTGATATTATTCGATATTTTATGACCATTCCCGAAGCGGCTCAGCTGGTGATCCAGGCCGGTGCTATGGGCAAAGGGGGGGATGTGTTTGTGTTGGATATGGGAGAGCCTGTTAAGATAGTCGATCTTGCCAAGAACCTCATTCGTTTGTCTGGTCTGGAAGTTAAGTCAGATGAAAATCCGCATGGAGACATTGAGATTCAGTTTACTGGTTTGCGCCCTGGGGAAAAACTGTTTGAAGAATTGCTTATCGGTGACAATGTGCATGCGACAGAGCATAAGCGCATTATGGCCGCCAATGAGCAGTTTTTATCACTGACGGATTTTGAAACCACCATAGCGGAATTGGATAAAGCGTGTCATAACTTTGATCATGAAAAAGTACGCGAAATCTTGATTAACGCGCCAACTGACTTTAAACCAACGGATGGTATTGGTGATTTGGTATGGAATGCGAGAAAAGCATTAGATCAGCAAGCCGAAGATTCAAAGGTTGTCCCATTGAAAGAGCGGAACCCCTCCCTAACCCTCCCCTTTAAAGACATAAGGGGAGGGGACTAATACTGCATATATACAAGCCAACCTCCTCTTCGAAGACATAAGTGAGGGAGACAGTACAAGATCATAACCCCCCCTAACCCTCCCCTTGATAAGGGGACAGAGCAAGATCTAACCCTCCCCATCAAAAACACAAGGGGGAGGGGACTACAGGCTGCACACATATAAGCCAGCTTCCTCTTCAAAAACACAGGGGGGAAATGTGCTACCAAATTCTTGTGGGTGTAGTTGTAGTGGCATGTACTAGTGGTTTAATAAGACAATACCGCTTGGTTCGTCTTTTGAATCACCTGTGTGCCATTCATGAATCTTTATTTATTGTATCTACCTCTTTCATATTGGTTGGTGATGATTTTTGATGCGGGTCTACAGGAATTCGCGTTATCCGCAAAATAAAGACATTCAGGCATTTTATCAGCAAAGGTAATGCGGACTTTACCTTTGTAACCGCCACCAAAAGCGGTGCCATAGTGATACCCTGCCAGGATTTCTTTTAGACTATTATCTTCTGGGTTGTTGGTTGTATCAATCACTTGTAGCGAGCCATCAGAGTAGCGATTCATTAGCCAGGTTCTGGCGTTTTCTTTTACTAAGGCATTCGCTAATTGTTGGGTGTGAATGTTTTGGTAGTCTAAGTCCGCTTGATAAAACAGCGCCAAATCGCTCAGTTTGGTGCCTCTGTTCAGGGTTAATGGGGGTTGTTTGGTGGTAAAACGGTACAAATTATCTTCAAATCTCTGTAATCCGGCGCTAGAGCATTGGTTGTTTTTAATCAGCTTTTGCATGTCACTGTGCAGGGTTTGTTCGTCACGAAACGCGGAAAATTTGGCGGTTACGTCGCTTGATAGCAATGCGCTGCCAATCAGTTTCAATCCCGCTTGTCGTGATTGCTCTATGCTGGCTTGGTAAAGTGTTGGATCGGCGTACATACCAGTCGGAATGTCGACCCATTTTACACAGTTTCTACTGACGACTTGCCCCCAGCCATTTTTGGTGACTCGTTCTGTATCACAAACGGCTTTGGTGATTGGCACTTTATTTTGAGGTAAGTATTGCGGACAAAGATTTGAGTAAGCTTTTAGGTAGTTTGAAAACAGCATACTGTTCAATGTGGTATTAGGCGTTAGTCTCGAGTTTGAGAAGTCGCCAAGATAAAGGCCGGTTAATTCGGTTTTGAGTGCTAGGTTGGCGCTGTTAAAGCTATTGACGTCTAAATTCGCGGAAGAGAAAACGGGTTTAAATTCCGTCACTTTTTGGTAGGTGCGTTTTTGTGCTGCTTTTAATGCCATTGCGGGGGTTGTGTTGGCGTCATCTGCGGTCACTACTTCTTGATAAAAAAGATTGAGCTCCTTGAAGGATGAGGCGTTGCGGATCATTCGTAACCTTTGTTCTTTTATTTGATTTAATAGGGTCACTCTTTGCTGTTGTGTTTGGTGTAAGTGTTGTTGGATCTCGGTTTGATCCAGTAGGTCTTTATATTGTGTTGTAAACGCTAAGTGATGTTGAATGCGCTTTTTTAGCTGTTCTGTTGGCTGATTGCCTTGTTGTTCTATCTGGCTAAGTATGGTTTGACTGGGCAGTATAATCGCTTGGTTAAAGAGCTTACTGCGTTGTGTCTGAAAAGCTTGATTGACTGCGTTTCGGTTGTCCGCAGAAACATAGGGATAAAGTGCTTTGAATTTGGATTTCTTGTCGATTAATGGCAGTTCTTTACTGACTTGTCGGGGGGATTGGATCTGTTTAGCGTATTGCAGCGCTGCTGTGACTATGTGTGTATTGATGTGCTGACTAAGCAGTATATCGAGTTGCCTCTGTGTATCACTAGTGAGTTCAAACCTCACTCTGCGTAAATGTTTAGGATGATCAAAGGTGTTTTGTTCATGCTTAATCAAGCTGTCTTTGTCTGCCAGTTTGAGTAAATCGTTAAACCGGTATTTTGTTGTCTCCAGCTTGCGAGTCATGGCGGCTATAACGTTTTCATTAAAGCGTTTTGTGTAGTTTTCTATTTCTTGTTGTTTTTCATGCTCTGCTAAAACATTTGTAACGGCTTTGGTCGTTTGGGGCAATTTTCGGCTGTAAGCACTAAATTCTTTGCTATTCAGAATGCGGTTGAACTTTGCTTCAACGAGGAAATACTGGTCATAGAGTGTATCTAGTTCGACCAGTTCTTGATTAGAATACGTCAAAAATTCATCAGTGGTATTCCAATTTTCCTCACCTTCTGTGATTTTGTCTGTGCTCCTCCATATCTGTCGCACTGCTTTTGCTTTGGTACGATAGAGTTTGAGTCTCGTTGAGTAGTTTTTCTTTATTTGAGACATTTCGTCAAAGGTTTGTGTCAGATCATGAGGGGGATTGAGCTCTGTTATTTTGGTTAATTTTTTAATGGTTAAATAATTGGCATGGCTTTTATCAAAGCTACTTTGGAGGCGACTCGATTGCCAAACGGATTGTCTTTGGTTTTCAAAATACCATTCGTTTAGTTCGTCGGTTTTTTTGGTGGCGGCGCAAGATGACAGTATTAGTGCTAGGCAAATCAAAAGTAGGTTTTTCAATGATAGCCTCATAGCGGAGCTCCTTATTCCGTATTGTGCTAGTGAGATTGAAATACTTGTTTATCATCAGCAAAGATCTGAATTTCCAATAGCTCAATAGGGATGTTTGCTATTCTGTTTCTGCCAGCAACGGATCTGTTGGTTTCGGGTTGAGCACAAGCTAATGGCTTGAAAATAAAAACGGCTTTAAGAGGCGATTCTTTACTGAGCATAAGCAAACGATAGGCATCATCATTCGACATGCTCAGGTGCTGTTTTTTATTTTCTATGAAGATAAGTTTTGTATTTTGAGGAAAGAATCTCAAAGTTTTAATAAGGTCTCGGCTCCCTCTGGAGGCTTTTCTATGGCTTTGAATTTGTGATGAGTAAAGCTTCCGAAGTGCTTCGGTATTTTTCGCTTCATTTTTTCTGACATAGCGATGGTTGTAAAATAGGTCTTTTTCCATCGGAATGGCGGTGGCTTCATGCCATCTTCGACCATTTTTCACATAAGTGATGATTTCAGCGGCTTGGTTGTTTGCATCAAAGGCTTTGATTTCAAGGCGTCTTTCATAGGCAAAGGTATTTTGTGGAGAAAACTCATCAAAGGCTTTTTCTTGTTGTTCAAAATAAAAGTCTCTAATCAGCTCGTTGGCTTTTGTGGGCGCAGCGTCTTTGGCTACTTGATAGGTATTGACCAGATCTCTTGGCGCAGTGGTTATGAACCAGTTTGTGATGAGATTAATATTTTGATCGATCTCTGGTTGGCAGGCTTGATAGCTAGATAGGAAAAGCGGCGTACTTAATGCATCTGGATATAGAGCAATGTTTTCTTCAGTGTCGATTGAAGAGCCACTTGGCACCGTCACCGTTCGACTGGATGAGCAAGCGGTAAGGAATAAAATGCTACTGACTAAGATAATGCCTTTGAAAAAATGGGGTTTCATAACATGTCCTTGTTGAGAGGTTGTATTATTACTACCGTATTGTATAAAAATATCCATGATTGTGTAAAAAATCAACAAGTCTGATGGCCTCTCTTCATTAAAATAGCGTCTCTCGGTGTATGCCTTGTTGTTTTGTTTTGATAGACTTAGCGGCTATTTTTAGACTATTCCAATGCAACGAAGAGCCTGTGTGTGAACATTATTCCTGTAATCCTTGCGGGTGGCATCGGTCATCGTCTTTGGCCGCTGTCTCGAGAGCATTTTCCTAAGCAATGCTTATCACTGATTGATCAGGAATTTAGCCTTCTGCAGCAAACCCTTCTTCGTACCGCTTCTCTTGATGTGGCTGATCCTATTGTGGTGTGTAATGAGGATTACCGATTTCTTGTCGCACAACAGTTACAATCC
Organism: Marinomonas posidonica; assembly: GCF_043643765.1. Classification (GTDB taxonomy): domain Bacteria; phylum Pseudomonadota; class Gammaproteobacteria; order Pseudomonadales; family Marinomonadaceae; genus Marinomonas; species Marinomonas posidonica_A. The sequence goes on from NZ_JBHZSP010000005.1 coordinate 87,696, forward strand.
ATCGGTGTTAAAAACTCAAGCATTGTTCTGGAACCTGAAGGTCGTAATACGGCGCCAGCCATTGCGCTAGCGGCATTGGAAGTGAAACAAGTATATGGTGCTGATGCCTTTATGTTGGTTCTGCCTGCCGATCATGTGATTCGTGATCTTGTTGCTTTTGAAACGAGCATCTTAAAAGCCGTAGAGCTTGCTAAGTCGAATACTTTAGTGACCTTCGGGGTTCAGCCAACTCGTCCAGAAACCGGTTATGGCTATATTCGTTCAGCGGACGATTACCAAGTGGCAGAGTTTGTTGAAAAGCCAGATTTAGAGAAAGCCGAAGCGTATCTTGCTTCAGGTGATTACCTTTGGAACAGCGGCATGTTCTTATTCCAAGCTGATACTTACCTAGCAGAACTCTCTTCACATCGTAAAGACATTGCTGATGCTGTCATAGCCGCCTATGAAAATCGTCATGAAGACATGGATTTTGTACGAATTGATGCTGAGCTTTTTGCCCAATGTCCTGAAGAGTCTATTGATTTTGCTGTTATGGAACCGACCAATAAAGCCAAAGTGGTGCCTTATACTGGAGATTGGAGTGACATTGGGGCTTGGGATGCTTTGTACGATTATGCCGATAAAGATGCAGACAACAATGTGCTATTGGGTGATGTGATGGCGGAAGGGACTAGCAGCTGTCTCATTCGCTCAGAGTCTCGTTTGGTCGCCGCAGTAGGCGTTAAAGATTTAGTCATTGTGGAAACCGCAGACGCGGTTTTGGTAATGGATAAAAACCAAGCACAAGATGTGAAGAAAATAGTGAAACGAATTAAACAAGAAAACCGTGAAGAGCACATGTTTCACACGACTGTGCACCGCCCTTGGGGAACCTACGAAACGGTAGATCTGGGGGGGCGTCATCAAGTAAAACGTATCATGGTTAAGCCAGGTAAGAAGCTGAGTGTGCAAATGCATCACCATCGTGCGGAGCATTGGGTTGTGGTGTCTGGCACCGCCAAAGTGCAAAACGGTGATCGTGAAATTCTGTTAACGGAAAATGAGTCAACTTACATTCCTGTTGGTGTGGTTCATGCTTTGGAAAACCCAGGGAAGATCCCATTGGAGATCATCGAAGTACAGTCTGGTAGTTATCTCGGTGAAGACGACATCGTGCGGTTTATTAAACCATGACAGTGAGCAAATAGAGTGATCAAAAAAATAAAAAATCGGCCATGTTACTGATTGCTGTTAGGATTTTCAGAAAATTAAGATGCATAGTTCGACGTAATCGTATGTTCCTTAACATCTGACTAAAAAAGACGTTAAAATACCTGAATCCATACGAAGTATTAACAGGCAAGCATGTGCTGCTTATTACTGAGGTTTAGGGTTTAGGGTTTTTGTTTTTAAAATATAAATATTTAGCAGTTTACTGTGGTGTTCTAGGGTTATTATATGATAAGGAAAATGAAGTATGAATAATACGCTTTCAACGTTAACTTGGTTGTTTTCGGGATTAATGTTTGCACTGTGTATTAGTATCCCTGATGGCTACAGGATAGGTGCTGGTGGACTTCTTCTTTTATCATTATCTCTTTTTTTCTTAAAGCCTAAGTGGAGCATGTTGAACAAGGATGATCGTTTACTATTTTGGGTATTCGTTGTATTCGTTATCAGTATATATGGAGCGGCTCTTTCTGACTGGATAAGATTTGATAGTGTCGTGAAAAAGACATTAGATCGGTTTTCATTATTTATATTCGTATTGCCGGTTATGGTGCTTTTATTGAATGTTTCTGGCAGAAAAGAATGGCTTTGGTATGGTGTGGTTATTGGCGCTATGTCAGGTTTTTCTTTAGCCTTATATGAACGGTTAGTATTAGGGCTTGGACGAGCTAGAGGTTCAGAAAATGCAATCTTATTTGGTAATATAAGCATGCTGCTGGGTTTTTTAAGTTTAACTGCTGCCGCTTATTTCTTTTATCAGAAACGCTTTTTTTGGTTAGTACTTGCCTTGAGTGGTGGCGTATGTGGTATTGGTGGATCAGTTCTATCTGGTAGTCGAGGAGGCTGGGTAGCGGCGCCATTAGTGATTTTTTTTCTATTATGGGTATTTCGAAACCTTTTAGGTAAAAAGCTCTTGTCAAAATTAATATTATTTTTGTTATTGATAATATCTATTATTGTATTGGTTCCTCAAACAGGTGTTCAGGCGCGAATAGGTCAAGCTGTTAGTAATATTACTCACTATGCGGATAATACAGCAAAAGAAACGTCTGTTGGTTTGCGTTTTGATATGTGGAAAGCGGCGGTTTATATGTTTCAACAAAATCCTATTATTGGTTTTGGTGAAAGTCAGGTGAAAAAAAATAAACAAAACTTGGCTGATATAGGTTCTGTCAGCCATAAAATAGTCCGATTTCATCATGCTCATAATGAATTTCTTGATGCGGCATCCAAGAGAGGGTTAATTGGTCTATTTTTTATATTGGTGCTTTATCTTGTACCTTTAAAGCTTTTCATGAATAAAATTCGTCAAAATGAATGTGATTGGAAGATTAAATTCTATGCAGTTGCAGGTGCTTTGGTACCTATGTCTTACATAGGTTTTGGTTTTACTAATGTCATGTTTACACAGAAAATTGGTGTGATAATGTACGCTTTTTCAATTGTTTTATTTTGGGTTGCTGTAAAAAATGCTGAGAATGAAGCGTTAAGTTAATATACCATTATTAAGGCCATAATGATTTTTTTATTTAAAGTGATAATATGGTTTTGATCGAGTGAATAAAGCTTTTGAACTTTTAATAGCCTACAGAGCTTGCTTAACTCGTTCAAAAGGAATTGATAGAGATGAAGCAACAAGTGCTATAAATTGGATTTCCTACAACATCATCATGAAGGAAGGGCTGTTTATATAGCTACCTATTAAGGATTGATGAAAAGAAATTCGAAGTTTATATTTATGTCTTAAAGTGTTCGCTATGTATGTTTTTAGACTTTCTGAAATTAAAGATTATGAGTGTTTTTAAAATGAATAGAGTGAAAATGAAAAAATATAGTAGGACTTTTTTTCGCAATGCTTCTAACCCCGTAAAGATTTTTTATATTTTTATAAACTCATCTTTTCTTTTGTTTTCGCTGCTTACTTTTAATGCAGGTACTATTTCTTATTTTTTTAATTTTTTAAAATGTCATTATAATAGATGCCCGCATCATGTTTATAGATATAGAGCAAATAAAATTAGCCAGATTAATTTCGAAAACAAATGTGATTTTTTTGAAAATAAAAGAATTGCAATTATTGGGAATGCCAGTAGTTTATTGAGTAAAGGATATGGCGATCTTATTAATGATTATGATGTTGTTATAAGGATTAATAGGGCTAATATAGTTGATGAAGTTGCTCAGGGAAATAAAACAACCGTTTGGGCTACATCTTTTAAATATGAAACTACGTTAGATGGGTATGAGTTTTTAGTTTGGCTTACTCCTTTTTTTCATAGTCGCCGTTGTTATCCTTCAAAAGAAATGCTTCAAAATGGTTTGTTGTTATATTCTTTTGATGAATGGAAGTCTCTAGGAGATTCGATTGGTGCATACCCCACATCCGGACTAATGATACTGGATTTTCTTATGGGAAATACAAAGTACAAAAATATATCTTTATTTGGTTTTGATTTTTTTAAAACCCCCAATCATTATGAAAATAAAATTTTTGATGGCCATAAATTTCATGATTTTAATAGAGAGGAGGTTTATGTAAGTGAGATCGTTAAAAATAAAAAAAATAGAGTCGAACTGTATGTATAAAGCTATTGTATTAAATGATACCAGAAGGGACTTTGGTCATATTGGTTGTAATCTTGTATCAAAATAAACTCTTTATGTAAAAAAGAGTACTCGCTAGGTTTCATAATCCCAAAAAAAGCGTGGATCGCTTATTGTTGAGACCCAGTGAGTGTTACAGCGTAATATTCACTTAACGCCTTCCATTGCTCTCTGTTGCCGTCTTGTCGAACATTGGTTTTCTTCAGTGAGATCTTCTGTGAACCGGCAATCGGAGTCGGTTTAGGGGCTGGTTGTTTGGGTCTTCTAACTTCTGTGCCGTTTAAGAGAGACATCATTCTGAACCATAGGTCATCGGCTTTTGGTGCTAGTTTTAAGAAGAGCTCGTCTTTAATAGCATCTTGGTGAAGAGAATGAGCAGGGTACAAAACACCGCCATAGCCAATGGGCAGCAGTCTTTGATCATTTGACTCCGTGTTCTTATGCATTTTCCATTGTTTGTATGGTAGTAACTCACCATTCTCATCGTAAGAAATGAGACGGCATTCATTGGCAATGATGCTTTTGGGATGCTGTAAATGCTCATTATATAAAGATGCTAACCAAGTGGAATGATAAATAAGGTCATCATCACACGTGACGAGCGTATGCTCAGGGAATTCTTGCAAAGCGTAAATCAGTTTTCTGTGTGAGCAAGTCAGTCCATCTTGAAAACGAATCTCAAAAATATCGCCTTGTAACTCAGCCAATTTAGATGGAATTTGATTTTTAAGGTCTTGGTGTAACCAAAGTAGAATTCTCTCTGGTTTCTGGGGCTGGTTTAAGATGCTACGAATGGTGAGATCGATAATGTTTAATCTTGAGGGTATCGACGTCAGAGTCACTATGATTGGTAAAGATTCACCATTCTTACGTTTCAATTCTTCTATTGGAATGCGCTTTAGCTTTAACGCTGTTAGTAAGGCTGGTAGGTATTCTTTGAGTTTCAACGCTATTCCCTTTTTAGGTATGACTTGTTTGATACTGCTCGCTATTCTCTATTAGTCGGCTTATATCATCAATACTTTTGTATATTAGATATGCTAAACGAAAAAAACCGCTTAACTAGTAAGCGGTTTTATCTTCTCGCACTGAGTCTACAGTAAAGTGTTTACTCAGCCTTTTCAATACCGTGCAATTCAACCACAAACTTAAGTGCTGCGTTTGGTGGAATTGGGCCTGTGCCACCCGGGCCATAGGCTAGGTCAGATGGGATGTAAAGTTCGTATTTTGAACCAACCGGCATAAGCTGTAGACCTTCGGTCCAGCCTGGGATTACGCCGTTTAGTGGGAAGGTAATTGGCTCGCCACGTTGGTAAGAGCTGTCGAAGACGGAGCCATCCATTAGGGTGCCTTCGTAATCCACTTTTACCGTATCCGTTGCGGCTGGTTTCTCACCCTCACCGGTGGTGATGACTTTATACAGTAAGCCAGATTCTGTTTTCTGTACGCCATCTTCGGCTTCTTTTTCTTTCAGCCAAGCTTCCGATGCTGCTTTTGCTTCTTCGGCTACTTTTTGTTGAGCCAGTTGCTCTTTTTCCATTTCTGCTTGCTGGTAAGCTTGGATGGTTTGAGTCACTTCTTCCATTGTCATTTGAAGCTCTTTCCCTGCTGTCGCATCTTCAAAGCCAGCGACGAAGCTTTTGACATCTAAGTCTGAGAAACTTTGTGACATACGCGTACCAAGCATGGTGCCCAAGCTATAGCCTAATTTTTGTTGTTTGGAGTCTAAAGTGGCTGCGCTAGCGTCTTTGTGGTCATCTGCGTGAGCAAAAGCAACAGAGGACATTATCAAGGTCGCGATTAGAGTTTTCTTCATAAAAAGTGTTCCATTGTTTAATTAATTATTACTGAGTGGAGTCAGATTTAAAGACGGAGCTCGATTTCATACTGTTCTTTTTGTGCCAGTAGATTGACAGGTTGACGACAAAGCAGAAAGTGCAATATACGCCTTGTGCTTTGCAAAATCAGATCCGCCGCTCTTTTGTCACATTAGTGTTCTAACATAAGCTTGACTGCTTAAGCCAATTCTATGTGTTTCACTATATCAAAGCGACCCCTTCACCTGCACACTTTGTTTTGAGTTCCAAAAGATCTCTCTTTTATTTAGAGAACGGTTCCACAAAGCACAAGACGTAAAGTGAGATTAATCCTCGTTTATGTAGTGAAACAATCGCTTTTACAAAAGCATGACAGTGTTTGCGAAAGGCCGTTTCTTTACATTCCGGTCTTTACGGTTTTTTGACGATTAAAGGTAACCCCTCCCCCTCCCCTTAAAAAGGGGAGGGGACGCTTTTGGTCCTCCCCTTTTTTTCAAGGGGGAGTTCTCCTTTGGTTCTCCCCCTTTTTAAGGGGGAGTTAGAGGGGGTTGCAGGTAAGTGATAGACAAAACCCCACCCTAGCCCTCCCCTTGGTAAGGGGAGGGAACGCTTTTGGTTCTCCCCCTTATTAAGGGGGAGTTAGAGGGGGTCAAAGCCAACTTATCCCCACTCTTTAACTCATTCCAAGAAAAAGCGGAATCAGCACAGGGACTAAAATACTCATGATAAAGCCGCTGGCAATGCACACCGGGACGATTTGTGAACCGTGGAATTTGCCTAACATGGGTAAGGTGAAATCCATGGCGGTGGCGCCAGAATAGCCAACTGATAAGTGGCTGTTGATGCGGGCTAAAAAGGGGATGAACATTAGAGCGATGATTTCGCGGCTTAAATCCAGCAAGAAGGCGGTGGTGCCAAGCACGGGATCGCCTAGCCCAGTAATGAGTATGCCTGATAAACTGTACCAACCAAATCCAGAGACAACGGCCAGCCCTTGATACCAGGTTAAGTCCAACATAAAGCTGCTCAGCCAACCTGCAAGCAGTGTCGTGACTATGGTGACTAGGGCGATGATCACGCCTTGGCTATTCAGAAAGAGTTTGCGTAAGCGATAGTTGCCTTGTCGTAATTGGCAACCGATTAAAAACAACAAAAAGTACAGCAACCAAGTCACGTATTCGTCTATGTTTAAGGTCCAGTTTTTGCCGATAACGCCAAGTGCTACGCCGCCAATGACCCAGCTAATGGTTTTTAAGGCGTCTAGTAAGGCTTGTTTGAGGCTCGCAGAAGCGGCTTGTTCAGGGTTGTTCCCCATGTGTTTATTAAAACACTTTCCACTGACATACAGTCCCAAAAGGCTGAAGCTACTGACCAGTAAGATTAAGATGACAGCCTGATAGCCGGCAACGAATAGTTTATCGAGTAAGTTATCCAGTGAACCTAAGCTGAAACCAATGAGCCCGAGGATCAAGTAAACCAGTTGTTCCAGCCATTTGGCGACCCGTTCTGGGGTGAAAGGTTTGAGGTGTACCCAATAGCCGAAAAGTAAAGCGATAAGAAGTGGACCTAATGTGGTGAGCATTGCCATGAATACGTCGTCCCAGACAAGATGTAAAAGAGGCGGTATTTTGTCGGCTAATGGTGAGGAGTTCAAGCTTCTCGTTGTTTTTTAAGGGGAGTTCTTCTTTGGTTCTCCCCCTTATTAAGGGGGAGTTAGAGGGGTTGCAGGTGAGTGATAGACGTTAACCCCCCCCTAGCCCTCCCCTTGGTAAGGGGAGGGGACGCTTTTGGTTCTCCCCCTTAATTAAGGGGGAGTTAGAGGGGGTTGCAGGTGAGTGATAGACCTTAACCCCACCCTAGCCCTCCCCTTGGTAAGGGGAGGGGACGCTTTTGGTTCTCCCCCTTTTTAAGGGGGAGTTAGAGGGGGTGCATTGTTTGTTGCATGGTGTTAGATTAGCCGCCTTATTTTGGCTGTATGGATGTGGTGCCTGTGGTGAAGCGTTTTGCTGTATTAAAAGAAGTTCTGCATTTGCTGTTTCCAATGGTTCTGACGATGACGCTTGAGCTGTCGATCAGTGTTGTGGATACGATTATGCTGGGCCACTACGATGCCTTGCATTTGGCGGCGGTTGGGCTTGCTTCTAGCTTGTGGATGCCGATTGGGTGTTTTTTGATTGGGGCGACGTTTGGTTTAACACCACTGGTAACAAGACATTTACATGGCCGTCAGCCTAAACTGGTGAATTTGTACATGTCTCAAGCAGTTGGGTTGTCTGTCGTTCTGGGCATTGTGGCGATTTTACTGACGGTGTTCTTGCTACCTCACTTTGCTCGTATGATGGCGACTGAACCTGAAACACGGGATGTTTCGGTTGCGTATCTGTATATCTTTGCACCCGCTTTGCCTATGCTGGCACTGATGACGGCTTATAAAAACTTGTTCGAAGCGGCAGGACGTCCTGGCTTTCCTTTGATGGTGGCCAGTATGGGACTGTTGCTGAACATTCTGTTTAATTACGTGCTGATTTTTGGCCGTTTTGGTTTTCCTGAAATGGGAGCAAAAGGGGCGGCCATTGCGTCTTGTTTGTCCTTGTATTTGGCGGTGTTCTTTTTCGTGGTGTATGACAAGTTTTGGAACAAACACCCGCTCTTTACGCGCATCGTCTGGCGTTATGTTCGTCAGTTTGGCATCTTGCTGAACGTGGGCATGCCGGCGGGTTTTGCCTTTGCGTTTGAGGTTGGCTTATTTTCATCGATGACCTGGTTGATTTCGTCTTTTGGTGATTTGGCGCTTGGCAGTGGTCAGATTGTCATGTCGTATACTTCCTTTCTGTTTACCCCAATGATGGCCATGAGCGCGGTGACTGCCATTGTGGTGGCAAAGGCGATGTCAAAAGAAGGTGTCGACGGTGTGATGAAGCGCCTGCGAGTGATCGTGATGCTCGGCTTAGGGTATGTTGGTGTTTGTTTTGTGATTACACAGATGTTCAACGAACAAATCCCTTACCTTTACAGCAGTAATGCAGAGGTCGTTGCTCTGGCCGCCAGTATCCTATTAATCTCCTCTTGTTACCAACTGCCCGATATGTTGCAAACCGTCTTTACGGGGGCGTTGCGTGGTTTTAGAGACACTCGCTCGTCGATGATTGCCTTTGGTGTCTCTTTGTTTGGATTAAGTATGCCGCTCGGTTTTTGGCTATCGCATTATAGCCCTTGGTCTGAGACACTGTCCCTTCGAGGTTTTTATATTGGCCTAGGGGCTGGGTTGACCTTGTTAGCGGGTATTTTAATATTGCGTTTCCGGTTTGTTTTGAATCGTTACAAGGGCAAACGTATCTCATCGCCACGGGAAGTGGCTTAGTCTTTTGATTTAATTATTTTTGGTTTGAACTCTTTAATTCAAGTAATAGGGTAAATGGAATGAAACAGATTTTAGTCACAGGTGGTGCGGGGTTTATTGGCAGTCATACTTGTGTGGAGCTGTTGCAGCAAGGGTATGAAGTTATTGTGGTGGACAATCTCTGTAATGCCAACCCTGAAGTTTTTAATCGTATCCAAACCATTACCAATCAATCGGTGACTTTTTATGAAGCGGATCTGCTTGATCGGTTCGCCATTGAGGCTATTTTTGAACAACACCGTATCGATGCTGTTATTCATTTTGCTGGGCTAAAAGCAGTTGGGGAGTCCACTCAGATTCCTATCACCTATTACCACAATAACCTGACCAGCACTTTGCTGTTGTTAGAAGTGATGGCAAAGCATCAGGTGTTTAATCTTGTGTTCAGTTCATCTGCTACTGTGTATGGCGAGCATAACCCGATTCCCTATGTGGAGCATTTTCCTTTAAGTTCGACGAGCCCTTATGGTCGTACTAAGGTGATGATAGAGCAGTTTTTACAAGACGCTTTTGTTTCGGACCCAAGATGGAATGTGTCTTTGTTGCGCTATTTTAATCCTGTTGGTGCGCATCCAAGTGGTTTAATCGGTGAAGACCCAAATGGCATTCCCAATAACCTTATGCCTTTCATTGCTCAAGTTGCCGTCGGTAAACGTGAAAAACTGAGTGTGTTCGGTGGGGATTATCCGACTCACGATGGCACGGGCGTACGTGACTATATTCATGTTGTGGATTTGGCTCTAGGCCATATCAAAGCACTCCAGAAACTAGAAGAACAGCCATCGGCTAGTATTGAAGCTTATAACTTGGGGGCTGGAAAAGGTTACAGTGTATTAGAGGTAGTCGCTGCATTTGAAAAAGCTTGTGGTCATTCGATTCCTTATGCAATTGAACCAAGACGAGCCGGTGACATTGCTGAGTTTTATGCGAATGCAGACAAAGCCAAAGCCGAGTTGAATTGGGAAGTCTCGCTAACTTTAGAAGACATGTGTCGAGATGTTTGGCAATGGCAAAGCCAAAATCCTAATGGGTTTGGTGACAGGTAATTTATAACCCCACCCTAACCCTCCCCTTCGAAAGGGGAGGGAACAAAATATTAGGCTCTCCTTTTATAAAGGGAGGGAGCAAATTTTATAACCCCACCCTAACCCTCCCCTTCGAAAGGGGAGGGAACAAATTACTGGGCTCTTCTTTTATAAAGGGGAGGGAGCAAATTTTATAACCCCACCCTAACCCTCCCCTTCGAAAGGGGAGGGAACAAAATACTAGGCTCTTCTTTTATAAAGGGGAGGGAACAAATTACTGGGCTCTTCTTTTATAAAGGGGAGGGAGCAAATTACTAGGCTCTCCCCCTTAATAAGGGGGAGTTGGAGGGGGTTGTCTTAAAAGGGCTAAATACTAAATCTGGTTAAACCCACGACAAGTCTCAATAAGCCCATCTATGTCCATATGTTGTTCAACGCTGTTGGCCAGTCGGTCAATTTCGCTTTCTCTGTGTTGGCGATAATCAAAAGCTTGGCTTTGTTGATGTCCCGCCCAGTTAAGTAGGGCGTTTAGGGCATCTGGATGGTCAAATAAACCGTGTAGGTAGGTGCCGATGATTTGTCCATCGGCAGATCGATAACCTTCTACTTCGCCATTCTCCAGTTCGACCAAGGGGGCATGGGCTTGAGTGAATTGAGACACGCCTGAGTGTATTTCATAACCTGTGATCTCAGCGTGTTCCTGTATCAGTTTACCTTGTCGTTGTTTGAGCTGTTTTTCTTCTTTTAAGACGGTTGTCATGGGGATAAAACCAAAGCCATTGGTTTGTGTGCCTGGTGTTTGGTTTTCTAGCCCAAGGGGATCGGATAGGTGCTCTCCGAGCATTTGAAAGCCGCCGCAGATACCAATGACGTTACCACCGTATCTAAGGTGTTTTTGTAAATAGCTTTCCCAGCCTTGTTGGCGTAGAAACGCCAGATCACTTTGTACGCTTTTGCTGCCCGGTAAAATCACGAGATCAGCCGCTGGAATTGGCTCATTGGCACCCACTAATGTGACTTGTACCTCTGGGTGCAAGCGCAGGGCATCCCAATCGGTATGATTACTGGTGCGTGGCATTATGGGAATGACCACTTGCAGTTTGTCTGTCGAATGGTCCTTGATGGGACTTTGGGCGACGGCGTCTTCTGATTCTAAATGAAACCCTGTCAAATAGGGTAAGACCCCTAATACAGGCTTTCCGGTTCGTTCTTCTAACCAATCTAATCCAGACTGTAATAGACTAATGTCCCCGCGAAAACGGTTAATCACAAAGCCGATTACTCTGTCTTGTTCGCTTTGGCTGAGCAGGTCTAATGTGCCAACTAGATGAGCAAAGACACCGCCTTTGTCTATGTCGGCAATGATGATGACAGGGCAATCAATGCTTTCCGCAAAGCCCATGTTGGCAATGTCACGAGCGCGTAGGTTGATCTCAGCTGGGCTGCCCGCGCCTTCAATTAATACCGTTTGATAGTGTGAGGCAAGACGATGGTAGGAATCCAAAGCGGCCTGCTTGGCGATGCTTTTGTATTGGTGATAGCCGACTGCATTCATGTTGCCCACGGCTTTGCCTTGAATGATGACTTGGGCGCCGGTGTCTGTGTTGGGTTTGAGCAGTATGGGGTTCATGTCCACATGGGGTTCTAAGTAAGCCGCCTGCGCTTGTACCGCTTGAGCGCGGCCGATTTCATGACCATCTTGGGTGACCGCGCTGTTCAGCGCCATGTTTTGTGGTTTGAAGGGCGCAACCGAGAGTTGGCGTTTTACTAAGAGCCGGCATAGTGCTGTCACTAGGGTGCTTTTCCCAGCATCAGAGGTTGTCCCTTGGACCATTAAGCTAAAGGCAGGCATGAAGTCATCACGTTTTAAGTCAATAAGGTGGTAGAATTCTACCCAATGTTTCGATCACTGAAAAACGACCAATATTCATGATGACTTCAATTTTTGACTTTATATCGACGAATGCCCTCATTTTAATCATTGCTTTGCTGCTGGACCGATTAATGGGGGAGCCTAAATCATGGCACCCATTGGTTTGGTTTGGCCGATGGGTGGATTTGGTGCGCCAATATACGGTGGCGCCTCATACGGCTAAAGCTAGTCAACAAAAACGAGCGGGTGTTATCGCTTGGGGGTTGGCCGTTATTCCTTGGTTATTGATTTTAGGTGGTTTGTTTTGGTTGTTACCGACTTGGTTAGACCGCAGCCTTTCAGTATTGATCGTGTATTTTGCTATTGGTTGGCAGAGTTTAAGGGAGCATGCGTTTGCCATTGCTGACCCCTTGCAGAAAGCCGTCCAAGGCGATTCATCTGGGTTACCGCAAGCACGACAGGCGGTTGGTTATATTGTGAGCCGTGACACACAAAACTTAAGTGAGGAAGAGGTGGCGAAAGCGGGTGTTGAGTCCGTGCTAGAAAACGGCAGCGATGCTATTTTTGCGCCGATATTTTGGTTCGTGGTTGCCGGTGTGCCGGGGATCTTGCTTTATCGTCTTGCCAACACATTAGATGCCATGTGGGGTTACAAAAATGACACCTTTATTCACTTTGGTTGGTTCGCGGCGCGTTGCGATGATGTGTTGAATTATTTGCCCGCGCGCTTGGTGGTTTATACCTATGGTGCCTGTGGTCAATGGCAGGCGGCGTTGCGTTCTGCTCGTCGTCCCTCCGCCAGTTGGAAAAGCCCTAATGCTGGTCCAGTCATGGCGGCAGGGGCTGGGGCGTTAGGTATTCAAGTCGGTGGAAGTGCGCCCTATTTTGGCAAAGTAGAAGAGCGCCCGGTTTTAGGCGAAGGGGAGCAGGCTCAACCAAAAGACCTGATACGAGCCGTTGAGCTGGTGGACAGAAGCGTGTACTTATGGGGATTGGTCATATGTCTGCTGTTTTAAATAACGCCAATTTAGACGTGGCCAGTTTGCCGCATGGCGGGGATTTAGCGCGCTGGCAACGACAAGAAGGCGATCAGGCTTCAACCTGGTTGGATTTGTCTTCCGCCTGTAATCGCGAACCTTGGCCAATTCCTGATTTCCCTAAAGCCCTTTGGATGGCGTTACCAGATCAAGCGGCATTAATGCAGTCGGCACAGTCCTATTATGGTGTTCGCCCCACTGTGATTGCTTCCGGCAGTCAACAAATCATCGAAGCTTTACCCATCTTGAAGCGTGAGCAGCTTACCTCAGAATGTAACCCGTCCAATCGTGTCTTTGTCCCTAGGATTGGTTACCAAGAGCACGCTTTTGCCTGGCAAAAATGGGGGTTTGAACTGGCTTATTATGATGACTTAAGAGAGTTACTTGATCAGTCTTGGACGGCCGCTGTTTTGGTGAATCCAAATAACCCGACTGGGGAGTGGACGGATTCTGAATTGGCTTTGAACGTGTTGGCTCACGCGAAAAAACAACAGGCTTGGTTTGTTGTTGATGAGGCGTTTATTGATGTTCAGCCTGAGTTCAGTCTATTGAACCGATTGGGTGAACACATTGATGAACAAATCGAGGGTCAGCATGGTTTTGATGCTTTGTTTGTATTGCGTTCAGTGGGCAAATTTTTTGGTTTGGCCGGTGCGAGAGTAGGCTTTGCTTTTTGTCACCCCGACTGGCAGCAGAGTTTAAATAATCTAATGGGACCTTGGCCTGTGGCCAGTGCCAGTTTGCATCTAGTGGATTTGGCTTTGCAGGATACCGCATGGCAGTTGGCGGCAAAGGACAGTTTAGAAGCTCGGCAACGCTACTTTTCGGAGAAAGTGTTACCTAAGTTCCATACCATCTTCGACTCACAAGATTATACCCTTCATCCTTTGTTTGTGACTTGGCGCCTATCAGATCAAGGTTATGCAGAACAGGTGTTTGCTATGTTGCATGAGGTGGGGGTGCATACTCGTTTAGGGGATGGTTGGATACGTGTCGCGATGCCGGCTATGTCGGAAATAGAGACGTTAGACGCTTTGTTAATACGATTATTAAAAGGGGCGGGAGGCCGAGATTTAGCATGAAGCATTTGGTACTGGGTGGCGTTCGTAGTGGTAAAAGTGCCTTTGCACAAGATTTGGTGGCAGAAACCGGTAAGCCAGTTTGTTATGTGGCGACGTCTCAAGTTTGGGATGATGAGATGGCGCAACGAGTTGAGCGGCATAAACGGAATCGTCCGGAGCAATGGCAACTGATTGAAGAGCCGATTGCTTTGGCTGAAACACTTCATCGTCTCAATAATACGCAGCAGGCGGTGATTGTGGAATGTTTTAGTCTGTGGCTCAGCAACCTTTTATGTCTTGAGGATGATCAAACCTTTGAGCGCGAACGCCAATCTCTATTGAGTGCTGTGGAGCAATTTCAAGGGGATTTGGTGTTAGTTTCCAGTGAAGTTGGTTTGGGGATTATGCCGATGAACGCATTGGCTAGACGCTTTGCGGATGAGGCGGGAATGCTCAATCAGGCTTTGGTTAAATTGACCGATCGGGCCACTTTTGTTGCGGCCGGACTGCCAATGCCGTTAAAATAGCATGCCTTCCATTACCTAACATCGTCCTTTGAATCAATACTCACTGTACATGCTGTTTATGTGCTGAGTCTTTTTCTTAAGACGATCTATTAATTTTTGAATTACGATAGCTTTAAAGCATAGGAGCCTTGATGACCCCTTATTCAAAAGATTTTCCTGTTTCTTGGGAAGAGCTGCATAGAAATGCACGTGCTTTGTCTTGGCGTTTGCTTGAGCAAGGCCCTTGGAAAGGCATTATTGCGATCACGCGTGGTGGTCTGGTGCCTGCGGCTATCTTGTGTCGCGAAATGGACATTCGCCTAATAGATACCATCTGTGTTGTGAGCTACGGTGCTGATGAAGAAGGTGGCGCGGCAATGAAGCAAGGCGATTTAAATGTGTTAAAAGGCGTGGACGGTGATGGCGAAGGGTTCATTCTGATCGATGATCTTGTCGACACTGGTCGTACGGCAGCGAAAGTGCGTGACATGTTGCCGAAAGCACACTTTGCGACCATTTATGCCAAACCCGCAGGCAAACCATTAGTTGATACCTTTGTTACCGAGGTGAGCCAAGACACTTGGATTCGATTCCCTTGGGACATGGAATATACCTTCTCTACGCCTCTGGCTGACCGTCAGCCAATCTAGATTCAATTCCTATCTTATTGAATTCCTGAAATAAAAAACGAGAGTTTGCAAATTTACACAAATCTCTCGTTTTTCTTGCCGCTTTATAGTCTACATTTAAATATTATTTAACAGAAAAAGTGACGAACACATTTTGTCGTTTTTAACCTGCTTTATCACTCTTACAGGAATTTTATATGAGTATTAGGTTAATGAAAGTCGCCTTGGTCGCTTTATTGTCAATGCTGGCAATATCAGCCTGGGCAGAGGGTTCGGTTGCTCGAGCGCAGTTCGCAACGGATGTGGTGGATCGCGAACCCATTGATGACATAGGTGAAGAGGTTAAAGTCAAATATGGCGCGATTCAGCGAGTGTATTTTTTTACTGATTTACGAGACATGTCGGGCAGTGAAGTCTCTCACCATTGGACTCTTGATGGTGAAGATATGGCGGATGTGTCGTTTGAGATTGGTGGGGACCGTTGGCGTGTTTGGTCCAGTAAACGTTTGATGCCAGGTTTTGATGGCAAATGGCGTGTCGATGTAGTGCGAGACGGCGAAGTGATTGAATCCCATTCTTTTGACTATGTCGATGAAGAGTAGCGCCATTTTATACTAAGATTATAGATTCCGAGGTTTCCCCATAAAACCCATTCATGATGTCATGAATGGGTTTTATTCTTTCTTAGAGGCATATCGGCTTTAGCCTTGTTGAAACGGGTAAATGCTGCCCAAGTTCAATAATTGTGTGAGTTCATCCAGTGCAGTGCGACTTTCGGTAAGGAGTGCTGGATCGGCTAAATCGGCTTCTACTAAACGATCACGGTAATGACGGTCAATCCATCGGTTTAGTTGCGCAAAGCGTTGGTCAGTCATCCATATGGAAGGGTTAACAGCTTGTCTTTCTGCGGCGGTTAAGGCCACGCGAAGGCGTAAACAAGCAGGGCCCCCGCCATTGCTCATGCTTTGCTTTAGGTCGAAGACTTTCACTTCTTTAATGGGTGAGCGTGAAGCCAATAATGATTGAAGGTAATGCCAGACGTTGGCATTGGCTTGGCATTCACTAGGGACAATCAATATCATGTCATCGTCACCACGGCTGAGTAGCTGGCTATTAAACAAATAAGACTGAATGCAATCTTGTACGGAGACGGCGTCAGTTGGCACTTCAATAAAGTGAAATTGGCTGGCTCGGTCTCCCCACGCATTGAGTAAATCCTGCTTCATTTTTGCCGTATCAAGAAAAGCTTGTTGATGGTAGAAGTGTGCATTGCGATTGCCCACTGCGATAACATCATTGTGGAAGACGCCAGCGTCAATCACATCCGGATTTTGCTGCGCATAGACGACTTGGGACGTTTGTAATCCATGACGACGAGCGATGGCTTGTGAGGCTTCTAAGGTATGGCGAGCTGGGAAACGGTTGGGTTTAACTGCAGCAGAGTTAAAGGCTTCCATACCATACACGAAGAACTCGACCCCCGTGTTATCGTACTGATCACAGAAACGCGTGTGATTGGCCGCCCCTTCGTCACCAAAGTGCTCAACGCTGGGAAGGGCATTATGATGGCTGAAATACTGAGAATCAGCAAAGCTGGCACGTAAAATTTCCCCTGTGGTTTCATGCTCTATGGAGCGGTGAAATTTATTCGCTAAATTCGCCACGCTAAAATGAAGTTTGCCATCTTGTGTGTCAGCACTTGGTGATACGGTGGCGGCGTTTGCTGTCCACATACAAGAAGCCGAACTGACCGCTGCCAATAGTTTTGGCGCTTTTTTGACTACGTTAGCCAGTATTTGAGCATCCGAACCAGTGAAGCCTAATTGACGTAATGTCGGCAAATGTGGGCGCTCGTGAGGCGCTAAGATACCTTGTGCGAAGCCCATGTCTGCTAAGGCTTTCATCTTCTCCAACCCCTGTTTTGCCGCCGCTTTAGGGTTTGATGCTTGATTGGAATTGTTAAGGGAAGCGACATTGCCAAAGGAAAGGCCGCTGTAGTTGTGCGTTGGGCCAACTAAACCGTCAAAGTTGGCTTCGGTTGCTGAGTTCATGTTGACCTCTTTCAGTCGTCATTAGGTTAAGGGGCGACATGCCTAGAAATTTGTTTACAGCGTCAGACCTGGAACGAGCGTTTCTGGCACGGTTAGTTTGTCGACTTCAATACTGGCGACAGGGTAAGCGCAGTAGTCAGCAGCGTAGTAAGCACTCGCTCTTTGATTGCCGCTGGCCCCTGTGCCGCCAAATGGGGCAGCGCTTGAGGCACCCGTTGTTTGGCGATTCCAGTTAATGATGCCCGCTCGGCTGTGCTGCAAGAAGTATTCATACTCGTCTCGTTCATCCGACAACAAGCCTGCAGAGAGACCAAAACGCGTATTGTTGGCAATCTCCATGGCTTGAGTCATTGAGTCATATCGAATGACGGTCAATAAAGGGCCAAAATATTCTTGGTCAGGGAGTCGGTCTTGAATCTTAGTCGCGTCAACAATACCTGGTGTTACAAAGCCTGTTTGCGGTGCGCCTCTGGTCATGTCGAGCAAAGGCGTTGCGCCCAAATCTACTAGGGAATGGAAAGCTTTTAGGATATTTTCAGCCACATTGGCCGACACTAAAGGGCCTATAAAAGGTTGAGGGTCAGCATCAAAACGATCCACAATAATGGCTTTGGTTGCCGCCACTAGGCTCTCTATGATTTGGTCTCCAAGTGGGCCTATGGGCACCAGTAAACGTCGGGCGCAAGTACAGCGTTGGCCTGTTGAAATAAAGGCAGACTGAAGAATTTCGTGTGTGACCGCTTTTAGATCGGACACTTTTTCAGACACCAATAAAGGGTTGTTGCCGCCCATCTCTAAGGCCAAAATCTTTCCTGGATGGCCCGCAAACTCGCGATGCAATAGGTGGCCGACTTCTGGACTACCGGTAAAAAATAACCCATCAATGCCTTGATGATTCGCTAGAGCAACGCCTGTGTCTCGCTCACCTTGTGTTAGGTTGAGCACACCGTCAGGGATCCCCGTCTGTTGCCACAGCTGAACGATCAGATCTGACGTGGCAGGAGCTTGTTCACTGGGTTTGAATACCAGAGTATTGCCTGCAATCAGTGCGGGTACAATGTGACCATTTGGTAAGTGCCCTGGGAAGTTGTAGGGGCCAAATATCGCGACGACGCCGTGTGGGCGGTGACGTAAGACGGCTTTGGCACCTGGCATAGGGTTTTCTTTGGTGCCGGTTCTATCGTGATACGCTTGTTGGGAGATGGCTACTTTGCCGATCATTGCCGCGACTTCTGTTCGAGTTTCCCACAAGGGTTTACCTGTCTCACGGCTGATCAGAGTCGCGATGTCTTCAGAGTGCGCTTTTAATAAATCCGCAAAACGTTCGATGAAGATCAAACGCTCTTCAAGTGGCAGATTTGCCCAGCTAGGAAAGGCTCGACGTGCCGCCTCAATGGCCAGATTCACCTGCTGTTGTGTCGCGCTGTTGGCTTGCCAAACTTGGCTAGCATCACTTGGGTCGATTGAGTGAAACCTTTGACCTTCGCCAACTTGCCATTGGCCATTGATAAAGTGTGCTTGTTTCATACTCTCTCTCCTAGACGGTTGTCGTTTGGGGATCGGATGACAGTTCCACGATGCGAACTTGGTCTTCGTGGCTTAAGCAAAGTGCATCCGCTTCTTGCTGAGTTAATAGTATGGGCCCTTTATGAGAGACACTGCGTTGTACCAATAAGCAGCGGAATGTTTCGACTTTTGTGTTCGACACCAGATAAACGGGCGCTTCCGGTGCTTCCGGACATTCTGCTATTTCAACATCCTTTAAGCGACTGTCTCGTACCGCACGAATATCTTGAACTCGTGCTTCTAAGCTGGGTCCACCATCAAAAATGTCCACGTAGTTTTCGTAGCGAAAGCCTTCTTTTTCCAATAAGCGTCGAGCTGGGGCGGTGTTCTTGTGAACTTCTCCCAAGACCTCTCGAGCTTCTTTGGGTAATAAGTTGACATACACAGGGTTGTTCGGCATCAGTTCGGCGATGAATTGTTTGTTGCCTTGCGCCGTGAGTTCGTCAGCTTGTTTGAAATCAATGGAAAAAAAGTGGCGACCAAGGCTTTCCCAAAAGGGTGAGACTCCATTTTCATCGCTGACACCGCGCATCTCGGCAAAGATTTTTTCCGTGAAACGTTCTGGAAATTGCGCCATAAACATAAAGCGAGATTTTGATAATAGTTGGCCGTTTTTAGAATGGCGATAACTTTCTTCTAAGAATAGGGTGCAAATTTCGCTGCAGCCGGTGAAGTCATTATTGAGAATTAACGTCGGAATCGCATTGTGTACATTGAGTTCGCGAGAAGCGTGGGTAATGGTGCCAAGGTGGTAGCTGTAAAAAGGTTCGTCTAAGCCGACGGTGGCTAACATGCCGCAGGTACCAACAATTTGTCCTGTGGTGGTGTCTTCCAATACCATTAAGTAGTCTTCATCGGTTGGTTGTTGGATGTCTTCTCGAGCGAAAGATTGGACGGCGCGGTCGATTTTCTTTTGTAACATGGATTCGTCAGTGACCAAGGAGGTAAAGCCGATGCCGGTTAGTTCGGTGAGTCGGTAAAGTGACTTTAGATCGCCTTCGCGAATTGGGCGTATGACCATCATGACGGTGTCCTCGTGATTGTAATGTGTTTTATTTGTCTGTTGTTAAGGGTAGAGCAGACCATTGAATTCGGCTGCCAACTTTGATGCCTAATTGTTCTAATGTGGTTTTGTCTATGCCTAACCCTGCGCTTTGGGGCTCTGCGGCCGCTACGGTAACGAGAAAGTGCTCAAGATGCCCGGTAGCAATCAAATGTTGCTTAGCTTGTTGGGTCGGATTGATGCTCAGTGCTTTCCCCATTTGTTGAGTCGCGATGGTTCGCACGCTGTGAGTTTGTGCTTCGATGCTTGGCCCTGCATCGAAAATATCCACATAGCCGCGGAATTCAAATCCTTCATTTAATAAAATGTCTGCACTTTGGCTGGAATCTTCGTGGATCACGCCAATCACTTCTTGTGCATTTTCTGGCAAGGTTGGCACATAGATTGGGTACCTTGGCATAAGGTCAGCAATAAAGTGTTTGTTGCTGACGCCAGACAAGTAGTCCGCTTTTTTGAAATCCATGCTAAAAAAGTGTTTGCCTAGCGCGTCCCAGAAAGGCGAGTGCCCTTGCTTATCGCTTTCACCTCTGAGTTCTGCAAACAAGCGTTTGGTGAAGCGTTGTGGGTAGCGGGCAATAAATAACAGGCGAGCTTTTGATAGTAATGATACGGCGAGGGGATTTTGATGTGCTTTGTCGATTACTAAGGCTATTAATCGACTGGTGCCATTGTAGTCATGACATAAAAAGAGCGCAGGAATGCGATTGTGTATTTGCAATTGTGGTGAAGCGTGTACGACTTCATCAATGCGATAGCTGTAGAAAGGTGCATCGGTTCCCACCATGGCATCAATACCACAACAGCCAACGACTTTATTATGGCTAGTATCCACTAAGACAAACAAGTAGGATTCCTCTCCTGGCTGGAGGATGTCGGCTTGCATTGAACGTTTTGAGGTCGCAATCTTGTCATTGAGTCTCTCACGGTTGGCTGGCAAATTGGTGAATCCAATTCCGGCTTGCTTGGCAAGTCGCTCTAAGGCGGGTAAATCGGCAAAATCGGCGGGTCGAACGAGGTACATGCTGGATCCTGAAGGCGACATTAAATGATGATGTGATTATTGCCCACTTAGCTTGGCTTGGTAAGTTTGTTTTTTTTGTATTTGCGACCTAATTTTCCATATGTTGGCTTAAATGGGTCGTTTTTTAGTAAGAGTGAGGTGCTAAATGGTGAAATCTGGTGTGTATCAGCATTATAAAGGGGCAGAGTACTGGGTCGAGCGTGTGGTTAAACACAGTGAGACGGAAGAAGCGTTAGTGGTATATCAAGCTCTGTATGGTGAGTTTGGCTGGTGGGCTAGACCAAAAAGTATGTTTTTGGAAAGTGTGGAGGTCAATGGTGAAGAGATTCCGCGCTTTGAGTGGATTCGCAGCACTCGCAACGCGAAATAATCGTGTTTAACGATCTAGGTCGGTGGGTGCATCCAAGAAGACTCACGCATAAATGTGATGATTTTCTCTCTAAGCCAGCGATGTGCTAAATCGTTATTGAATCTTTCATGCCAACAGATATGTATCGGATGACGACCATTGTATTCATCTAATTCAATCACTTCTTGTGGGATTTCGATTAGCTTTACGGGGTAGAAATTGTTTTGCTCGCACATGACTTGTAGGAACAAGTCGCCAATAGAGCGAGAGGTTACCAGTGCCATACCACGCTTGACCGCTTGCATAGCAACCATAAGACTGTCAGTTTCCAAAGAGGGCTGGATGATATGCCCCTTTTGTTTTAGCTTTTGCTCTGTTTTGGAAAAAGACGTTTTGTTTTCGCTGCGCAAATGGTGGGTGACGACTTTATGATCCAATAGCTCGGACACTGTGACGCTATCTTGCTTAAATAAAGGGTGAGCTTCGCTCAAAATGATACAAACTTCCATGTAGCCAATCAGTTTACTGCGAACATTGTTTGGCGTATCACTAACACGCATAATGCCAAGGTCGGCATTGCCAGAAATGATTTCCTCAAAATGCGACTCTCCCCAAGAACTGATCGATAAGCGTACTTTGGGAGCCTCGTAATGCATGGATGCTAACAGGGCTTCGATGAAGTTTTCTAGGTCACCTTCATCTGCTCGTAGTTTGAAGCGTCTGTCTAGGGTTTTGAGATCCAATGCGTTGGGGCTCATCAGATCCGATAACGAACTGAGTATAGGCTGAATCGCATCATGCAATTCCGTTGCTCTTGCTGTTGGTGTAAGACCGTATGCCTGACGAGTAAACAAAGAGTCTTTAAATAGCTCGCGTAGTCTTTGCAGACTTTTGCTTAACGCCGGTTGAGTGACCCCCAATTTTTCAGCGGCACGGGAGACGCTGCCTTCTTCCATAATGGTAACGAAAGCGACGAGCAACTTAATGTCCAGTTTTAAGATTTCGTCTAAATGCATAATCTTCTCGATGATTAAGACGGAACAGTATCCTGCGACAATCGCAAGACACTCGTTCCGTAAGTGGATGTGCTACTAGAAGTCCTTGTGAGATCGGTATTTCACACGGAACAACATGGTGTAGAACACAGGTACGGCGATCAAGGTCAAAATGGTAGCAAAGCCCAGACCGAAGGAAATTACTACTGCCATGCCTTCAAAGAAGGCATCAAATAGCAGAGGAATCATCCCTAGAATCGTGGTGATGGCCGCCATACAAACAGGTCGCACACGACTGACCGCAGAGTTAAAGATGGCTTCGTAGGTGTCTGTGCCTTGCTCTAACTCATAGTTAATCTGGTCAACCAGTACGATGCCGTTTTTCACCGTCATCCCCGACAAACTCAAGAACCCGAGTAGCGCCATGAAACTAAATGCGGAGTTCATCACCAACAAACCAGTCGACACACCAATTAACGCCAGCGGTACACAGAACCAGATAGTCAATGGCACACGAATCGAGTTAAACAACAGAATCGTGATGATGAACATGAACAAATAACCCATAGGCAAAGCACTGAAAATGTTCGCCTGTGCGTCGGTACTGCTTTCGTATTCACCACCCCATTCTAATTCGTAACCCGGTGGCAGTTCGATGGCTTCAATCTTATCTTTGGTACGATTAAAAATCGCCATCGCGGTTTCGTCGCCTAGAATTTTCGGATCTGCCATGACCGTGATAGTACGTTTACGATCACGACGCTCGATAATTGGATCTTCCCACACTGTTTCAAACCCAGAGACTAAGGTAGAAAGTGTGACGTAAGACCCGGAAGCAGGACTGTAGATTTGCAGATCACGGATCTGGTCAATCGACATACTCTCGCTTTCTGGTGCTTTACGTACGATGGGTAATAAATCTGTCCCTTCGCGGTATAAGCCAATCTGCGATCCAGTAAAGTTGGTCAATAAGACTTCATCCAATTCGGTTTTACTGATGCCTAGGCGACGCGCTTGAGCATCATTGAAAAGAGGACGTAAGACTTTAACAGGCTGACGCCAATCGTCTTTGATGCTTTCTAGTCCACCATCTTCACGGTAAATTTGTTGGATTTGAGCGCTGAACTGACGCAGCAGCTTCGGATCCGGTCCACTGATACGGGTTTCCAGTTTAGCCCCACTAGCAGGCCCTAATTGCAAGCGTTGAAGTTTCACTTCTAATTCAGGGTATTCTTGCTTCATTTTGACATGCAAGTCTTCAAGCAAATTTGGAATGTCTTCTTTGGTTTTAGTACGAACAATAAACTGAGCATAACTTGAGTTAGTTTGCTCGGCATTGTAAGTCAACATAAAACGCAATGCGCCTTGTCCAGTGGTAGACGCGACAAACTCAATACGATCATCCTTAAGTAGGTCTTTCTCTATTTCACGCACTTTGTCGTAAGTACTGTCAATGTGCGTACCTTCCGGTAGTTGAATGTCCATGTAGAACATTGGGGTAGTGGAAGGCGGAAAAAAGGCTTGTTTGACGAACTGAAATGCCCAACCTGCGGTAAACAAACTGCCAATTAATAGGGTGACGGTGATCCAGCGATAATGCATGGCTTTGTCTAGTAGCCATTTATAACCCGTAAAGATAAAGCCTTTGTATGGGTCGTTTTCTTCTGGTGAGGATTCCGTGTTTCCTTGCTGCGCTTTTTGGATCTGCTCTTTGAAGAAGAGATCACAGAAAAAAGGCGTCAACGTAATGGCGGTGATCCAGCTTAGTAAGAGTGAAATGAGCAATACATAGAATAATGACCCGACGAACTCGCCCACCGAATCCGGTGATAAACCAATGGGTGCGAAGGCCGTGATGGCAATAATGGTTGCCCCAAGGAGAGGCCATTTTGTCTGTTTCACGACGTCACTGGCAGCTTGTAACTTGGTTTTACCACGTTGCATGCCAATGAGTACCCCTTCGGTGACCACGATGGCATTATCGACTAACATCCCGAGCGCTATAATCAAGCCACCAAGGGAAATCCTTTGTAGGTTGATTTGGAAATAGTCCATCACAATGAAGGTGCCCAAAATGGTCAGCAGCAACACGATACCGATAAGAATACCGGAGCGAATGCCCATGAAGACCAAGAGCACCAGAATAACGATGCCAACGGCTTCTACTAGGTTGAGTAGGAAGTTAGCTACCGAACGGTCGACTTCTTTCGATTGGAAGTAGATCGGGTCCATACTGATACCAACGGGTTGTTGGTATTGTAATTCGTCAATACGTTTTTCAAGAAGATTACCGACTTTTACAACGTTCACATTGCTAGAAAAAGAGACACCAAGTAGTAAAGACTCTGCGCCATTGTAATCAACAATGTGTGTTTTCGGTTCAACGTATTCACGTTTAATGGTGGCGATGTCTTTTAAACGAATTAGGTTGCCATCAATGGGTGTACCCACGATGAGGTTTTCTAATTCGGAAATGTCTTTAAACTCCCCCGTAGGGCTGATGCGTATGTATTCACTACCTACTTTAACGCGACCAGCGTTAGAGACGCTGTTTTGATTAGCGAGTAGCGTCTGTAGCTGGCTTGGGGCAATGCCCATATTGGCCATTTTGGAGCGAGAAATCTCAATGGATATTTGCTCGTCTTGTTCACCCGCCACGGTCACTTTCGCCACGCCTTCGACAAGCACCAGCTCACGTTTCACATAATCCACGTAATTTTCTAGGTCTTTATAAGGGTAGCCTTCACCATGAATGGCTAGCATAACGCCGTACACGTCACCAAAGTCGTCCAGTACCATAGGTGTGTTCACACCAGATGGGAAGGTGCCAGAAATGTCGCGGATTTTCTTACGGACTTCGTCCCAGATCTGCTTTAGTTGTTCTGCACGGTAAGTGTCTTTAATCGTCAGCTGTACTTTTGAGTAACCGGCTTTAGACGTGGACACAATTTTGTCTACATAAGGCAGGTTTTGCAGCTCACGTTCGATTGGATAGGTTACCTCTTCTTCCACTTGCTCTGGAGATGCGCCAGGGTAAGTGGTGATGATTAACGAGTCTTTAATGGTAAATTCAGGGTCTTCTAGCTGACCTAAATTGGTAAAGGCAATGATGCCACCAATCAGCAGAATCAGTGTCATCATCCAACTGGTAACTTTGCGTTTTATGAAATAAGCAGCAATATCCATTATAGGCCTCGCTCACGTGTCCAAGGGCGAACTTCTAAGCCTTCTGTCAGGCTATGGATACCTGCAGCAACCACTTGCTCACCTGATGATACACCTTCAATGATTTCTACTTGTGTGCCTTCTAAAGCACCAACTTCTACCGCGCGAGATTCTACTTGGTTCGTGTCTGGGTTGAATACCCAAACTGTGCTATTGGCTTCGCCCGTTTGCGTGTTTTCATGACGCATGACCGCTTCGACAGGCACGGTAATGTGGCGCTTAGTGCCCAACAAGGTACTGACATCAATGTCCACATTGGCGGTCATGCCTGGCAGCAACGTGTGCTGGGTGTTGTTACGGATCAAGTGCATGGTGACTTCATAAGCCATGGTGGTCGCATTGGGGGAGGTGTTATGCTCTTTGTATGCGGCATGAAACACTTCCGTTGGTGCTACGTCGACAATCACGCGTGGGCGGTAGTCTGAGTGCGTACCTTTGATGCTAACCACCAGGCTTTCAGGCACTTCAAATTCAACGTCTAGGTTGTCGATGTCTTGAATGTGCATTAGGGGTTGAGCCGCACTGACATATTGGAAGTTTTCTGTGTCTACATTCGAAATGACACCATTAAATGGTGCATATACTTTGGTGTATTTAAGCTGATTGCGAGCGGTTTGCAGAGCGTTATTTGCTTGATCTAAGTTGGCTTTACTTGAATCGTATTCTGCTTTGGTTGTGGCATTTTGCTTGAAAATCGTTTGAATACGTTTGAACTGAGCTTCCGCTAAGCGTTGATTGGCTTCCGCTAATTCTACTTCCAGTTTGAAATCCGTTGGGTCTAGTGTGGCCAGTAAATCGCCTTTTTTAATACGTTGTCCGGCGACGACATTCAGAGTTTGTAATTGTCCGCCAACACGAAAGGCAATGTCCGCTTCTTCACCGGCTTGTAGTTCAGCCGGAAAACGACGGATATTGATTGCATCGGTTGATTGGATCGTTAGTAACTTAACTGGTCGGATGATGTCTTTTTCTACACTGGTTTCTTCTGGGCTATCGGATGAACAAGCTGTCAAGAATAGCGAAGTCGCTAGAGTGACGCCCATCATCATATTTAGTCGCTTTGCGCGTGCCATTATTTGCTCCGTCAATAAATTGAAAATAATTAGATGAATCTATTTTATATCTCTAAGTCAGGGATATAAATTTTTAAATATATATTAAAGATATACTGTAATTAGAATATCGCTAATGATTTTGCATTTATTAAGGACGGTTTTTTAAGGGTTAAGCTGTTTTTTCTAACTCTTCTAGGAAGGTTTCTAATACCAAATTGGTTCTGGCGCCTTTGCGAGTAATGGCTGAGAACTGAGTAATATAGCGGCATTCATGGGGTAAGATAGCACGCATTCGGCCGTCTCTTTCCCAATGTGCGGCGACGTGATCCGGTAAAAATCCAATATATCGCCCTGTTAATATCAGAAAGGCAACGCCTTCTCGGTCGGTGGCGGTGGCACTGGCTTGTAATGGTTGATACTGGGTTTTGATTTCAGGTGTTTGAGCGTAAGCAGGTAATACGGCATCATAGTTTTTTAATTTTGCTTTACTGATGTTTCGATCATCTACATCGAACAAAGGGTGCGTGTTACTGCAATAAAGCTTGGACTCTTCTTCGTACAAGTGGTGATATTCTAAGCCACTGAGAATTTTCAGGTCTGGAACAATCCCAACATGTAAACCGCCATCCAATACACCTCTCTCGACATCCGTTGGTGGAATCATACGAATATTCACCGTGACTTGAGGGCCTTTGTCTTTTAATCCTGCCAGAGAATGGGTAATGCGGGTATGAGGTAAGGTGACCAAGTTGTCGGTAATGCCAATGTTTAATTCCCCTTTTAGGTGTTGGTGAATGGCATTGATGTGAGTGCGGAAGTCTTCAATTGAAGACAACAATTGTAGCGTGTGTTCATAGACCTGACTGCCTTCGTTGGTTAATGAAAAACCAGACCGTCCACGTTGACAAAGCCGAAAGCCTAAGCGTGTTTCCAAATCTGAAATGGCAATGCTGATGGCGGCACGACTGATATTGAGTGTTACTTCTGCAGCAGAAAATCCGCCACACTCCACCACAGTTTTGTAGATTCGTAAAATCCTAAGGTCGGCATCACTGATTTGGCTTTGGAAGGTTTTCATGTAGAACCGCTCTTTCTATTGATTGCTTTGGGTATTTTATAGTTAATCTATAGGTTAACTAAGGGTTAATAAAATCGACTTTTTATAATCTATTGCCATTGGCATAGTAACGTCAATAGAGCGTTTTTTGAAACATCAAATTCGCAATTGAATTTTACCCAAGGTTATGGAGCTGTTATGCAATTGATTGGACACCTTATTGGCGGAAAAGCCTCATCAGCGGCTGAACGAAAGCAAGACGTGTTTAACCCAGCGACAGGAGAGGTGGCAAAGCAAGTGGCCATTGCGCCTCGCGAGACGGTGGAAGAAGCCATTACCGTTGCACAAGCTGCGTATCCAGAGTGGCGCAATACACCCGCTCTGAAGCGTGCACGTATCATGTTTAATTACAAAGCTTTGTTGGAAAAGCATGCCGATAAAATCTGTGAGTTGATTGGCGCAGAGCATGGCAAGATTTGTCATGATGCGGCTGGAGAATTGCAGCGTGGTATTGAGAATGTGGAATACGCTTGTGGTGCCCCAGAATTACTAAAGGGTGAATTCAGTAAAAACGTTGGACCGAACATTGACTCTTGGAGTGAATTCCAACCGCTGGGTGTAGTGGCGGGCATAACGCCTTTTAACTTCCCTGCCATGGTACCTTTGTGGATGTTCCCGATGGCCATCGTATGTGGGAACACATTCGTATTAAAGCCCTCTGAACGAGACCCAAGTACGGCTTTGTTTATTGCTGAATTATTGCATGAAGCGGGTTTGCCTGCGGGCGTGTTTAATGTGGTAAATGGCGACAAAGTGGCCGTGGATACACTATTGGAAGACAATCGAGTGAAAGCGGTGAGTTTTGTTGGTTCCACGCCGATAGCAGAATACATTTACAGCAAGGCCAGTGCTAATGGTAAACGTTGTCAGGCCTTGGGCGGCGCGAAGAACCACGCCATTGTGATGCCCGATGCGGATATGGACAACGTGGTTAGCCAACTTTTGGGCGCGGCATTTGGTTCCTCCGGTGAGCGTTGCATGGCGTTGTCGGTGGCGGTGGCGGTTGGTCAAGCGGCCGGTGATCAGTTAGTAGCGAAAATGAAAGACGCTATGATCCCTTTAAAAGTGGGTGAATGTTCGGATAAAAGTAACGATTTTGGCCCCGTCATTACTCAGGAACACAAAGATAAGGTGGTTGGTTTTATCAACAGTGCCGAACAACAAGGTGCGACCGTTGTCGTCGATGGCCGTCAGCCGCAAGTGGCTGGTTATGAGAAGGGGTTTTTCGTTGGTGCAACTTTAATTGATGGTGTGACCAAAGAGATGGATTCTTATCAGCAGGAGATTTTCGGGCCAGTTTTGCAGATTGTTCGTGTCGAGACTATGGAAGACGCGATGACTTTGATTAACGATCACGAATACGGTAATGGTTCTTGTATCTTTACCCGTGATGGTGAGGCCGCGCGTTATTTCTCTGACCATATTGAAGTTGGCATGGTGGGGATTAATGTCCCTTTACCAGTACCTGTGGCGTATCACAGTTTTGGTGGTTGGAAGCGTTCTCTGTTTGGCGATCTTCATGCGTATGGGCCAGATGCGGTGCGTTTTTATACCAAGCGTAAAACCATTACACAGCGTTGGCCTTCTGCCGGTGTTCGTGAAGGTAAGAGTTTTTCGTTTCCTTCCTAGTCCCAGGACATTTCTAAGTGATTTAATAGAAATGTATTTGTTTGACCGCTTACTTGAGTAAGCGGTTTTTTTATGAAAAACGTTCGATTTTCAGCAATATGGCGGCGATTTACTAGGAAGTGCTGTTTTTTTAAACTAGTATGATGGTAGCTAGTTTAGATGTTGAGTTCATTGAGTACGCTATGAAAATCGAAATGCCTTTACCGAATGTGCTGAAGTGGCTATCCCTTATCGTTTTTTTCTTTCTATCCGCCTGCGCGACGATCGACGATCAAAGTCTATTGGAAGCGGACTCTTTATCCTTTGAAGTGGAAGAGAATACCGCTTATTTGTCTGGTGTATTAGACAGTGATTTGGTGTCGGACTTAACCGACTTTTTAGCAGAACACCCTAATGTTACGGATTTAGTGCTGGTTGATGTGCCGGGGTCAACGGATCAGCAAGCGACGATGGACAGTGCTCGTTTGATTCGACGTTTGGGGTTAAACACCCACATTGCGCCAACCGGTTATGTGTTGTCCGGTGGTGTGGATTTATTCCTAGGTGGCGTTGAGCGAACCATAGGCGCTGGGGCCGGTGTTGGAATTCATGCATGGTCTGACGGTACTCGTGTTAATGCTTCTAGTGCTAATGTGGCGGACCCAATCCACGCGACTTATGTCAACTTCTATTTGGAGATGGGCGTGCCTGAGCGGTTTTATTGGTTTTCTTTAACCGCCGCACCAGCTGATAGGGTGTATTTTCTGTCTCCAGAAGAAGTATATGACCTTCAGTTAGCAACGCAATAAATCATCATGTTGGGTGGGGGCGATATGGAACAAATCGAGTTATTTGCCATTGAAAGCCCCTGCAAGGGCGTTTGCGAAAACAGTGCTAAGGGGTTTTGTAAAGGTTGTTTGCGAAGTCGTGATGAACGCTTTCACTGGTTCTCTTTGTCCAACGAGGCAAGGTTTCATATCTTAGAGCTTTGCAAACAACGCCGAATTCGTTTGTTAAAAGCCCGTCAAGAAAGATTAGATGCTCAATCCGACAAAGCCCTTCCTTATGGGATGGAAGATGAGCCTGCCGAGGATTTGTTGTCTGGGCTAAATTGACCGTATTTCAGCGGCTGGATGACTTGCCTGAACAAAATGCAACGCTCGGTTCAGGCAATAAGTGTATTAATCGATTCGCTTCTGATTAGCCAAAAATCGCTTCTAAGGCCTGAGAAAGACGTTCCACACCAATGACTTCCATCCCCGCGATGGGTTTCTTAGGGCAATTCGCTTTTGGCACCACGGCTTTCGTAAAGCCATGTTTGGCCGCTTCACTGATACGCTCTTGGCCAGAGGGCACTGGGCGAATCTCACCAGAAAGCCCCACTTCTCCTAATACAACGAGATCGTGAGGCAGTATTTGATCACGGAAACTGGACACAACGGCGGCAATGGCCGCTAAATCAGCACTGGTTTCTAACACTTTTACACCGCCCACGACATTTAGGTACACATCTTGGTCGGAGGTTAGCAGGCCACCATGTTTGTGAAGTACGGCCAGTAGCATGGCTAAGCGATTATGATCAAAGCCAACAGTGACACGACGCGGATTGCCAAGGGCAGAATCATCGACTAAGGCTTGCAACTCCACTAGCAAAGGACGTGTGCCTTCCCATACTACCATGACTAAGCTGCCTGCAGCGGGTTGATTGCTGCGGTTTAAAAAGATGGAGCTGGGGTTTTTGACTTCCTTTAAACCGTTTTCCATCATCGCAAACACGCCTAGTTCATTGATCGCGCCAAAACGGTTCTTCATACCGCGTAAAGTACGAAAACGTGAATCCTCTGAGCCTTCAAGTAGCACAGAGCAATCGACCATGTGTTCTAAGACTTTGGGACCCGCCAGAGTACCGTCTTTGGTAACGTGACCCACTAACAGGACAGCGGTTTGGGTTTGTTTGGCAAAACGCGTTAATACCGCAGCACTTTCGCGAACCTGTGACACGCTGCCAGGTGCAGACTCAATACCATCAAGGTGCATGACTTGGATGGAATCAATGACAATCACTTTAGGGTTAACCTGCTGTGCCACGGTCATAATGGCTTCCACATTGGTTTCCGATAGCATCTTTAGATTTTGTGTCGGCAAGCCAAGACGATTGGCTCGCATGGCAACCTGTTGTAAGGACTCTTCACCAGTAACATACAGCGCCGTTTGTTGTTGCGCTAGCCAACACATGGTTTGCAGCAACAGGGTACTTTTCCCCGCGCCAGGATGGCCACCAATTAATACCACTCCGCCAGGGACTAATCCGCCACCTAAAACGCGATCAAATTCACTGGCACCGGAACTAAAGCGAGGTACGTCACCGAGATCCACATCCGATAAATTTTGAATGCCCGTCGTGGCACCAGCATAACCCAATGTTCGCGCGTCTTGGCTGGCGGCTACTCGAGCAGAGGTTTTACCAGAGGTTAAACGGATTTCAGAGAGTGAGTTCCACGCGCCACACGCTTGGCATTGTCCTTGCCATTTTGCGTAATCTGCGCCGCATTCATTACATACAAAGGCGGTTTTTGCTTTAGCCATTAGAGTCTCTTTGTCATAAATTAGCTGGGTTTATGTTCCCAACTTATTGGAAATAACGTCCATGTTATCACAGCTGAAACCTTACTTAGTATGCTTCCAATTCAGTGAATACAGGTCAGTTCGACGGTCTTTTAAATTGTTCACAGAGCCTTCACTGCGTGTCAGTTTGAGTTTATCTAGGTCCAAATCTGAGAACATGATCATCTCTGTATTGGGGGTAGTTTCTGCCATCACAGCATCGTGTGGATAGGAGAAGTCAGACGGTGAAAAAACCGAGCTTTGGGCATATTGGATGTCCAAGTTTTCCACCTGAGGCAGGTTGCCACAGCTACCACAAATGACCACATAACATTCGTTTTCAATGGCGCGAGCTTGCGCACAGCGACGAACACGAAGGTAACCATTTTTGGTGTCCGTCCAGAAAGGGACGAATAAGATGTCCATGTCTTGTGATGCCAACAAACGGCCAAGTTCTGGGAATTCCACATCGTAACAAATCAAAATACCAACTCGACCAGCGTCGGTATCAAATACCTTTAGGTCATTGCCGCCTTCGATAATCCAGTCACGACGTTCATGTGGTGTGATGTGGATTTTCTTTTGCTCTTCGACGGTGCCATCACGACGACAGAGATAACTGACGTTGTAGAGAGTGTCGTCTTCCATCAAGGGCATGGAGCCTGTAATCACGTTAATGTTATAACTCACCGCCAGTTGTGACATTTCATTCTTAAAACGCTCAGTGTAACTAGCAAGAAAGCGGATCGCTTCCGTTTGGTTGCTCTGATCTGGGCTCAGGCCAATTAAAGGGGCGTTGAAAAACTCCGGAAACAGGACAAAGTCACTTTTGTAATCGGATACCGCATCGACAAAATACTCTACTTGTGTGAGCAGTTCATCGACACTTTCTACTTCACGCATTTGCCATTGAATCGCACCGATTCGAACCTGTGTCTTTCTGGATTTTATGACGGTGGTTTCCGGTGCAAAAAAGATGTTTTTCCATTCCAGAAGAGTGGCGTAACCTTGGGACTTTTCATCTTCTGGCAAGTAACGCTTCATTAAGCGAGTTACTTGGAAATCGTTTGATAGTTGGAAGGTGAGAATGGGGTCATAAATCTTACGCTCACGCACTGCTTCTAGGTATTCAGCCGGTGTCATTTCATGAGCATGCTCGTGGTAATTTGGAATTCGACCGCCCGCTAGAATGGCACGTAAGTTGTGCTGGCGGCATAGTTCTTTACGTGCTTCATATAAACGACGACCGAGACGATAACCTCGGTATTCTGGTGCGATTAAAACATCGAGGCCGTACATGGCATCACCAAGACGATCGTTGAGAATGTTTTCTTTTTGATCCACTAAATCATCGTAAGTATGCGGGTTACTGAAACGCTGATAATTTACTTGGACTGATAGGGCAATGCCGACAATTTCACCATGATCTTCTAGACAGATCTGACCTTCAGGAAAGTCTTTAATGAGTTTGTGAATCGTGTGCTCAGGCCAAGCGCCACCAATGTCATGGTAGACCTTATCCATCAGGGTTTTGACTTGGGTGTAATCTTGGTTAGTAATGTTGCGAATTTTTAAATGTAAATCTTCACGCATGATAGCTAAGCCCCTTTGAGCTTTGTCCTCGATAAAATCTGATAATAACGCGTATTAAGTGATAAGGCGTTAAAATTTCTTTTCAATTCCTTGGTTTTCATTTCTCTAAAATAGAAAACCCCCGCCGAAGCGAGGGTTTTGATCTTACTCAATTAGTAAGAGACAGTTTAAAGGTCTTATTTCTTGAATTCTGGGTACGCTTCCATACCACATTCAGATAGATCAACACCTTCGTATTCTTCTTCTTCGCTGACACGAACACCCATGATAGCTTTGATGATTAACCAAACTACCAAGCTTGTTACGAATACCCAGACGAAGATAGTTAATGCACCTGCGATTTGACCGCTGAAGCTTGCACCGTCGTTGGTTAGTGGCACAGCTAGCAGACCCCAAATACCCACAACACCGTGGACAGAGATGGCACCAACTGGATCATCAATTTTTAGCTTATCAAGTGTTAGGATAGACATCACAACGATCAGACCACCAACCACACCGATTAGCGTCGCACCTAGAGCCGAAGGCGTAGAAGGTTCTGCTGTGATCGCAACCAAACCTGCTAGCGCACCGTTAAGTAGCATTGTAAGGTCTGCTTTACCGAATAGGATGCGAGCGAGAAGAAGCGCACCAATCGCGCCACCAGCCGCAGCTGCGTTTGTGTTTAGGAAGACCATGGCAACAGAGTTAGCGTTAGCGATGTCGCCTAGTTTTAATACAGAACCACCGTTGAAACCGAACCAACCCATCCAAAGGATGAAGGTACCTAGTGTTGCTAGTGGTAGGTTAGCACCAGGAATGGCACGTACTTCACCGTTAGGACCGTATTTTCCTTTACGAGCACCTAGTACAAGCACACCAGCAAGAGCGGCTGCCGCACCGGCCATGTGAACGATACCAGAACCAGCAAAGTCAGAGAAACCTAAGTCGCCTAGGTTGAACATACCGAATACATCGTTGCCACCCCAAGTCCAAGAACCTTCCATTGGGTAGATGAACGCTGTCATCACTACTGCGAAGATTAGGAAAGACCACAGTTTCATGCGCTCAGCAACGGCACCAGAAACGATAGACATAGCGGTTGCTACGAATACCACTTGGAAGAAGAAGTCAGAAGCGCCAGAGTAAATAGAGCCGCCTTCAAAACCGCCATCACGGCCAGCAAAGTCTGTTAGAGTAGAAGCAACGTCTACATCTTGAATACCAGTTAGGAACCAAGTGCCGCCGTACATGATTGAGTAACCACAAACTAGATACATGATACAAGAGATCGCAAATAGCGCGACGTTCTTTGTTAGGATTTCAGTGGTGTTTTTAGCACGTACTAAACCTGCTTCCAACATGGCAAATCCGGCTGCCATCCACATAACCAGTGCACCACACACCAAGAAGTAGAAGGTGTCCATGGCATATTGTAAGTGAAAAATTTGATCTTGCATGTTTCGCCCCCCTAAAGGCTAAAATATTCGAACTGTGTTAAACGGCTTCTACGCCAGTTTCGCCGGTACGAATACGAACCGCTTGCTCAAGGTTAACGATAAAGATCTTACCGTCGCCGATTTTGCCAGTATTTGCAGCACCACTAATGGCTTCAACCACTTGGTCTGTCATGTCGTCTGCAATGGCTAGCTCGATTTTTACTTTAGGTAAAAAGTCCACAACGTATTCCGCACCGCGGTATAGTTCTGTGTGGCCTTTTTGACGTCCGAACCCTTTCACTTCTGTTACCGTGATGCCTTGAACACCGATTTCAGAAAGCGCTTCTCGAACATCATCGAGTTTAAATGGCTTGATGATGGCAGTAATAAGCTTCATACCCACTGTCTCCTTTAAAAGTCAGTTTTATTGTCGTATCGCAGGTAGATGTCTTTATTCAATATGCGTGCCATCTCTTTAACAGCCCAAGGGATAAGGGCTTTGTAAGGTTTTTGTCGGCTTATTGAAATTAAAAAGGGCAGGAAATGATTGCACTTAGTGCAGCATATTGGGGTGCGTTAAACAAGCGGTGCTTTAAGTTGGTGCAAAAACGCATCTATAAAATAGCGTTATCTCACCTTTTGGCTCTATCTGCTTGCTCCTAATACAAAAATAGGCATGACGGTGGACGATCTAAAAATGACAGGAAATGCCATTTAATGATAACTAAATGGTCAAGTTGCATTTTTTACTGCACAAAAAGAAGGCGTAAATGAGTTTGTTACTGAGCTTGTTTGTACCTTTGCTCGACCACTATACTAGACAAAGGATTCGTATTATTTAAATAAGCCCTATCAGGAAGCATTGAGAGTAAAATGATTGATCAATTTATTAAACAGTTAGGCACTGGTTTGGAGCAGGCAGCGGAAACCTTAGGAAAGCTGCCGAAAGAGGAAATTCAAGCTCAGTTGCATCAAGTGGCGCAAACCACGTTAAGCAAAATGGACCTAGTGACTCGCGAAGAGTTTGAAGTGCAGGCGGCAATGTTGGCTAAATACCGAGAGAAACTGACCGCTTTGGAAGCGCGTCTGGCAGAGTTGGAAACCGATCAATAAGCTCATTTCCAGCCTTGCTGCCACAGGGCCTTTGAACTGAGGGATTGCCAAGGTAATCTATATTGTTGGTGATTGATGACGGCCTCCAATACACATTCGATTACCTTGTCGTCCTCATCACGGATGAGCTCAGTCACAATAAAGTGTTTTTCTTTTTGCTGTGGTGAATGGGATGTCCATTTAGAGAGTAATAATTTATTCGGGTTAATTTGATGTTTTGACATGGTTCATCCTGTTATCCGGCGTTGTTAACTTGTTGTTCCAAAGTAAGACGTAAATCGTTATGAATACGTGACAAACGCTAAGTTAGATGACCTAGCGAGAATATTACCAAACGATCAAGGAGTGATCATGAGTTTAGCTACTATCTACAGTCGTGCCCGTGTTGGTGTGGCATCCCCTCTTGTTACTGTCGAAACTCACATTTCCAATGGTCTGCCTTCTCTTAATATTGTTGGTTTACCTGAAGCGGCCGTTCGAGAATCCAAAGATAGAGTACGTAGTGCCATTATCAACAGTCATTTTGAGTTCCCTACTCGCCGAGTCACGATTAACCTCGCGCCAGCCGACTTGCCTAAGGAAGGCGGACGCTATGATTTAGCCATTGCCATCAGTGTGTTGGTGGCATCTGGACAGCTCGGAGAGTTGAATCTAGGTGATACGGAGTTCATTGGTGAGTTGGCGTTATCTGGTGATATTCGGGGAGTTTCCGGTTTATTACCATCAGCGATTGCTTGTCACCAAGCGAATCGACAATTGATTCTTCCGGCGGATAATCAAGCGGAAGCCGCACTGGTAGAAGGTCACTCTGTGTTTGCCAAGCATTTAACGCAAGTGACGGCGCATTTACTTAAGCAAGCTGCACTGCCTCTTTGTCAGGGGCGTCCTGAAACAGACCTTTCTGTACGCCAAGCGTTTAAAGATATGCGCGATGTGAAAGGGCAATACCAAGCAAGACGAGCGTTAGAAGTGGCGGCTGCTGGTGGCCATAATCTGTTGTTTATCGGTCCTGCAGGCACCGGTAAGACCATGTTGGCCTCTCGGTTGCCGAGTATCATGCCACAAATGACCGAAGCAGAGGCCTTGTCTGTGGCGTCGGTGCAATCTGTAGCAGGTCGTAAGATGGGGCAAGATTGGCATTGGTCAGAGCGACCGTTTCGTTCGCCTCACCATTCCTGCTCGGCGGCGGCTCTAGTGGGCGGTGGCTCAATACCCAAACCTGGCGAAGCGTCGCTTGCACATTGTGGCGTATTATTTTTAGATGAACTACCTGAGTTTGATCGCAAAGTGTTGGAAGTGTTACGTGAGCCTTTAGAGAATGGCGAAGTGCATATTTCTCGGGCTCGTGGGCAGGTGACTTTTCCTGCTAGATTCCAATTGGTCGCCGCGATGAATGCCAGTAACGAGGCGTATCGTGGAGAGCAAGATTATTATCAATCCAGTGCCAGTCAAAAGTATTTAAAGAAACTCTCAGCGCCTTTTTTGGACCGTATTGATTTGCACGTGGAAGTGCCGCCATTACCGTCTGATGTGTTGGTGAATGCACAGGAAGAGGGTGAGTCAAGCGACAGTATTCGCTTGAGGGTGGAGCAGGCGGTAGCGCGACAAAGGGCTCGGCAAGGTGTTCAAAATGCCCTGTTAAGTGGTCGTCAACTCGAAGCCATTTGTGCCCTTAGTGAAGAGGATAAACGCTTCATGCAACAAGCTTTAGACACACTAAAGCTGTCTGCACGAGCCTATCATAGGGTGTTAAAAGTCGCTTTAACTCTGGCGGACTTAAATGGCACCTCTGTAACGAGAGCACATTTAATGGAGTCTCTCAGTTATCGAAAAATGGAGAAGACATTGGCCAATCTCCAATCCAATGCTTGAGACGCTGATGACTTATTACCTGATGGCGGATTTGCCACCAGGTAGTTTCTCTAAGTTTGTTGCTGATGAATCATTAATTGCTCAAAACTCATGGCGACCCAGCTACTGACTAGCATATCGAACCATTGCTCAACGCCACTGCAAGCAACCACCAAATCGCCATAGACGAAAGCACCATAGAATGGCAGATCGTCATCTTTTAGAGAGGAAGGATGCTGTACCTGCAAATGCAAGTTGTGTCTCTGAGCTCGCCATGCTTGTTTGGCTTTGTTTCGGGCAAAATCATCAAATGGCTTTTCCCATGGCGTACCGCTTTTGATGGATTCTTGGTATAAGATCGCCTCATCAAAGTCACATTCCCAAGGCTTCAATCTAGGGTCTAAAATGACAATGTGTAATTCTGATCGAATGCTGCGCTTAAACAATTCATCGATGGCTGGACGCACCAAATCGATGGCTTGTTGGGCAATCTCTTGATGTGAATGTTTGTGATTCTTGGTCATGATAATGTTCCCGCATTAGGCTGGTTTAAAAGCGTATTCAAAAAAGTCCACCATAACAGGGACATCTTTATCACCATAGCCTTGTGCCACAGCAAGAGTAAGAGCATGACGGGTTGCTGGGCTAATAAAACTAGGCACATCGAGACCATCGACCATGTTTGAGTAGTACCCCAGATCTTTACGAGCATTGGCGATTGAAAACCCCAGCTTATTGGCATCACCGTCTACCGCGTTGGTTATTTGTGGTGCCATAAACGCCATAATTAATACGCCTATCGTGCCTCCGACAAATGAAGCAATGGTACCAATACCGATGGCTTTACCGGCTTCGCCGCGCATGGACAGGGAGTGACGCATCCAATGGCGTTGCTGCTGCTGCAGGTGTGCCTGGTGTGCGAATCAAAATAGCGGAAATGGAACCACCATAAATACCTCCTGTAAAAATACTCATCAGCATAAGGAGTCCCTGCAGGGAGGCAGAGAGAAGGAAAAAGGAATTAGCAAGGCACACCCCATAGTGGCTGTAAGTCCTGGTTAGCAACCTATCATGATGCCTGCAGTTACGCCCATAAGAATGAATAGCAGACTGGATAAGTCACAGAAGATTGTTTGGAATGCATCTAATAAATAGAAAAAGCTCATCTCAACTTACCTTTACAAAACAAGTGGTGGCGGTCTTCATAAGATGCTCTCAGGTAAGGGGATTTTGAGGAAAACAGAGAAAATGTCATAAATGACACCAGAAAAACTGAAAGCGGTTATTGTTAATACAGCTTGTTTGCACTGTCCTAGATAGAGCATAACGGCATACAAGAACGCTATGGTGTCAATCAGTGTATCTTGTCCTCTCGCAACCATTTCCACTGAGCAGCTAGAAGGCGAAGTGTTGGAGCAATTGCGTACTACGGGTCGTAAAATATCAGCGGCGATGGGGTACATAGGAAGCGAGTAGAGCGGAGTACTTTAATGATTTCTAGTGAGTGTATATAGTGTACTGAACAGGGAACGCAAACTAGAGGCATCATGAAGACTTTCTTTTTGACCGCTTTATTGGCACTTTTTACCTCCATTGTTATGGCGAATGATCGAGGCTTCGATCTTGAGATGGGGCCATATCTGTCCTACATGGACTATAGTGAGCATGGTGATGTCAGCCAATACGGGGTGTTGACGGGCGTGTTGGCCCGCTATTCTTCTTATTATAATTTTTCTGTTTTATTCGTTGATGTGTCTTACGCCAGTGATGACATTAGTCAAAAAGGCGCCGGCAAAATTAAGTCAGTGAAGAATGAAGTCTATGACTTAAGAAGTATGATTGGCCGAGCTTTGTATGTGAATAACCGTTATCGAATCACGCCCTATTTAGGGTTGGGCTACCGACGTTCTCTTTTGGATTCTCGAGGCAAGCGATCCAGTACTTCTATTGAAGGTTACAAGAGTCAACAAACCTATCTTTACAACCCTATTGGTATTGAATTTCAAGAACAGGTGAACGAAGCCGGTTGGGCGTTAGGAGCTCGCATTGAATACGATACTGTGCTGTTGGCAAGAAATGAAACACGGCTCTCCGCAGCTGAAGGGTATCGAGCCATAGAAACCGATTTAACCAAAGCCCGTGGTTACCACTTTTATTTGCAGTTACAGCGTTTATTGAATCCAGATGGTGGTGGGATTGTGATTGAGCCCTTTTACAAATACTGGCAAGCAAATGACGCCGAGAAATCTGGTTTAGCGGCGAATACGGCCAATCATTCTTCCAATGAGTGGGGCGTCTCCCTTTTATTGTCTTTTTAATCTGCGCTATTTTTTAGTTCCCTATTCTTCAACACTTCATTTGGTTACAATTCCGCTCCCAGTTTTGTTTTCTCCTTTGCAGAACAATGATTTTCGTCTTTGGAAAGCACTTTTTTCCGATAAAAATAGTGGATTGGAAGGTGTGAATTGGGCATCAATAATAATGAATGACAGCCATGCGGTGGACATGATGTTGTCAAAATGGAGTATAAAAATATGGTAATTCAGTTATTCCCTCTTTGGGCTATTTTGCTTTCAGTATTGGCTTTTTTTCAACCTGATATGTTTGTTGGTTTGAAGTCTCAAATTGTCCCTCTATTGACTGTGATCATGTTGGCAATGGGTTTAACCCTGAGCCCAAGTGATTTTAAACAGGTGCTAAAAAACGGTAAGGCAGTGGGCGTGGGCGTATTGCTGCAGTTTTTAGTCATGCCCATTGCGGCTTTCGGTGTGGCGTTTGCGTTTGGTTTCGATAGCGAGCTGACCGTTGGTATGTTGCTGGTGGGGAGTGTGGCTGGCGGTACCTCGTCCAATGTGATGTGTTACTTAGCAAAAGGCGATACAGCACTGTCAATTTCTATGACCGCTATTTCGACTTTGTTCGGCGTCGTTTTAACGCCTTTACTGGTCTCTTTGATGATAGGCCAGAGTGTGGATGTTCCCGTTGCTTCTATGTTGTGGAGCTTGTTTAAGATTGTTTTGTTGCCGGTTGCCGCTGGGGTTTTGATTAACACTTTCTTCGCTCAATATGTGCGTAAAACTGAAGTGGTGTTTCCTTATATTTCCATGTTCGCCATTGTATTAATCATTGCAATTGTGGTGGCATTGAGTGCATCGAAAATTGTTCAGGTCGGATTAATTGTCGCCGCCGCCGTGATTATTCATAACAGCATTGGTTTATTATTAGGTTATTGGGTCACCAAAGCTTTGGGATTCGATGCTCGCGTGTGTCGTACCATTGCGTTTGAGGTTGGCCTACAAAACTCAGGTTTGGCCGCAGCGTTGGCGGTGAAATTCTTTACCCCAATGGCGGCATTGCCAGGTACCATCTTCAGTGTTTGGCATAATATTTCTGGTTCGTTATTGGCCAGTTATTGGAGTCGTCGCTCTGTGGATAAAACTGACGCTTAATCGGGGCTGTTTCAGTTAACAAAAACGGGTAGCTTGGCTACCCGTTTTTGTTGGTATTAAGTCTGTGCTAGCGGCTAATGAAGCGGATAGACTTAGTGTATTTAGTGAGTTTAATAAGTGACAAAATAATGTCATATTGAAAAGGTAGACGCGAGTGTACTGAACCATTCAATAGAGCCATTTTTACAGCAGAGTTGTCTTTGTATCGAACCTTGGCTCTTCTCTGGTGTAGAATGTGTTTTTTATCCGTTCAGCTGTGAGCCCATATGAGTGAATCCTTACCTTCCATATCACAACGCATGCGTAATCTAAATGATCGCCAACTCGAAGCGGTAAAGCAGATTGATGGGCCTCTGCTTGTGTTAGCGGGCGCAGGGTCGGGTAAAACCAGTGTAATTACCACGAAAATTGCCTATCTGATTCAAACCTGCGGTTTTAAGGCCAACAGCATTATTGCGGTCACCTTTACCAATAAAGCAGCGCGAGAAATGAAAGAGCGTGTAGTGGGCATGCTGAGCAAAGAAGAAAGTCGAGGTCTGAGTATTTCGACTTTTCACAATTTGGGGTTGCGCATTTTACGTCGTGAATACCGTCGAGTGGGTTTAAAAGAAGGTTTTACTCTATTCGATTCACAAGACTCCTTGTCGTTGATTAAAGAAATCTTAGACAAGGAATTTAATGGTCAAACGGATTCCGCTGCCCATTGTCAGCACACCATTTCCAATTGGAAGAATGATCTGACCACGCCGCAAGAGGCCATGACCAATGCAGACACAGAAGAATACCTGCTTGCGGCACAAGTTTATGTGCAATATCAGCGCTACCTTCGGGCTTACAATGCGGTGGATTTTGATGATTTGATTCTGTTGCCTGTTAGTCTCTTGATGTCGGATGAAGAGTTAAGAGATAAGTGGCAGAAGAAAGTTCGTTATCTCTTGGTGGATGAGTGTCAGGATACCAATGCCAGTCAGTACGAATTGATTCGCCTCTTGGCAGGCTTCCGTCGTTGTTTCACCCTAGTGGGTGACGATGACCAATCCATTTACGCCTGGCGTGGGGCGCGACCCGAAAACCTAGAGCGCTTATCGGTAGACTATCCGAATTTGAAATTGGTCAAACTGGAGCAAAATTATCGTTCCACTAAAACCATTCTGAAAGCCGCCAACACCTTAATCGCCAATAACCCACACGTTTACGATAAATCCTTATGGAGTGATTTGGGGTTAGGGGATCCGATTCGGGTGATGGTGACGCGCAATGAAGACGCTGAATCCGAACGTGTCGCTGCCGAAATCCAATCTCGTCACTTGCGTCATGACATTCCCTATCGGGATTTTGCCATCCTTTATCGAGGTAACCACCAAGCACGCTTACTGGAAATTAAGCTGCAAGCCTATCGTATTCCATACAAGATGAATGGTGGCACATCCTTCTTTTCTCGCGCTGAAATCAAGGATTTGATGGGATATTTGCGTCTTTTAGTGAACCCTTCGGATGATAATGCGTTTCTGCGTGTGGTGAATTTACCGCGTCGAGAAATTGGCCCGGCGACCTTGGAAAAAGTGGGCAATCTTGCCACTGAGCGTCAAGTCAGTTTATTTGAAGCGTCTGGGTATAAAGAGCTGGAAGAAAGCGTGACGGGTCGCTCTTTAAAAAGTCTACAAGATTTTGAGCGCTGGATGTCAACCTTGCGACAACGCCTGCAAGGGGCTTCGCCAGTGCCTGTGATAGAGCAAATGATTCACGACATGGATTATTATGGTTGGATTCAAGAACAAAGCTCGTCAACCAAAGCCGCTGAACGACGCATTGAAAACGTACGCTTCTTACTGGATTCCATTCAGCGCATGATGGAATCTGCCTGGGAAGAAGATGAGAGTGCGGAACTCGATCAGGCTATTAGCAAGCTTTTGTTAATCGATATGCTTGAACGACAAGAAGAAGAGGAAGACGAAGACAAGGTGCAATTGCTAACACTTCATGCGTCGAAAGGCTTGGAATATCCTCATGTGTTTCTGATTGGCTGTGAAGAAGAGCTACTGCCGCACCGTAA
Source organism: Marinomonas posidonica (assembly GCF_043643765.1). GTDB lineage: Bacteria > Pseudomonadota > Gammaproteobacteria > Pseudomonadales > Marinomonadaceae > Marinomonas > Marinomonas posidonica_A. The sequence continues at coordinate 130,988 of NZ_JBHZSP010000005.1, forward strand.
TAGCATTGAAAACGATGATATAGAAGAAGAGCGTCGTCTGGCTTACGTAGGGATTACCCGAGCAAAGCGAACCTTATGTATTACCTTAGCCGCAAAGCGCCGCCAATACGGTGAAGAAATTGACTGTCTCCCTAGTCGTTTTCTGGATGAACTACCAGAAGAGGACCTAGTATGGGAAGGTCGTGGCGATGAAGGCGAAAGTGCGAAAAAAGAGCGTGGACAAGCCTCGTTATCCGCATTGAAAGCCATGTTAAACGATTAGCTATTGTCTAACATAAATTGAATCGCCGCTTGAATTTCGTTCTCACTGCAATTGGAGCACATGCCTTTTGGTGGCATGGCGTTCAAACCTTCAATGGCATGCTTCAACAAGATTGGCATGCCTTGTTCTTTTCTCGGTAGCCAATCCGATGAGCTTCCCAGTTTTGGCGCTCCTGCCACACCATGCATATGACATGCTACGCAAAACGAGTTAAATATTTTACCGCCAGACCGTTCAGTGGAAGCACTTGCGCTCAATGCTGCGGAACTCATCATCATGCCAGTCAATAAAAGGAAGAGGTGGGTGGCCTGAGAAAAGATGGAATGGTGCTTAACGCTTTGATAAAGCATGTGGATCGGCTTCCTATAAAATCCAGCGTAAGGGAATTGGGATGAATTATCTGCCACTTTTACGATGAGGTAAATGCAATGGATCAAACCGCAGGGATAAAACACTCATTTTTCTGCGATTAAGCACTGGCATCCTGCGTGATTTCCTTTAGAATACGCACTCCAATTTACTTCTGATCAGTCGATCAAAAGTGTCTAATGCGCCCGTAGCTCAGCTGGATAGAGCGTCGCCCTCCGGAGGCGAAGGTCGAAGGTTCAAATCCTTTCGGGCGTGCCATTTATATTGCTTTAAGCTTTTGATATTTATATATATTTTATTTTCCTCTCTTTGTTTTTCTTGATGTTGACTACACTTTGTCTACGTATAAATTCCATAAAAAATCTTTCTGGGTTAGTATTGATGTGCCCGTGGGCAGATTATCGTAAGGTGGATTTGCCTTATTAAGTAAAAATGTGAGGTTTTAAAGCTTCATTCTCTACTGGTGGTTGCTTCTTGAAGCGTGATACACAACTTGCGCGAGGCAAAAGAGTGCCCACGGGCTAATTGAATAATAAAGGATATATTCAGTGGAAAACTCTGTCGCTAATAATGTTTCTAGCTCTCTTCAAGTTCCTCTTTTGAATACACCTAATTTGCTCATGGTAGGGGCTTTAGCTTCTATATCAGATTTGGCTTTTTTTTTAAAAGTGACACCAAAGCACCTTACTTATATAGCCTACCATTTGGATGAAATATATAAATATAGTGAATTTGAAATACCCAAAAAATCCGGAGGCTTTAGAAAAATATCAGCTCCCCATATTCCCATTAAAATTTTACAAAAAAAGCTGTCCGATTTTTTTCAGTGCTGCTTTGAAGAAATATTATATTTAAATAATGTGAATAATAAAATAATTCATGGGTTTATTAAGGAGAAGTCAATATCTACTAATGCTTCATTGCATTTAAATAAGAGGTATTTGTTAAACATTGATATTGAAGATTTTTTTTCATCTATTCATTTTGGTAGAGTTTTTGGATATTTGACAAAAAATAGAAATTTTCAGTTTAAAAGTGATGTAGCAAAAATTATATCAGCACTTTCTTGTTATAAAGGAGTACTTCCACAGGGTTCACCTTTATCCCCAGTGCTATCTAACTTAATATTCCAGCCTTGCGATATTGCTCTTTTGAATTACGCTAAGAAAAACTCCATTACGTATACTCGATATGCAGATGATTTAACATTTTCATCTGACCGACCATTTGATAAAGATAAACTACTTCAAGATATTGAAGAATGTATTGCAAGATATGACTTTAAAATAAACTCTAAAAAAACTCGATTTCAAAGTTTTCACGAAAGGCAGTCAGTCACAGGGATTACGACAAATAAGAAGCTTAATGTTAGTAAAGAGTATTATAAAAAAGTCCGATCTTTGGTTTTCTGCTTGATTAAGGATGATGACTTTAAGTTAGAGGGGAAAAAGAATGAATATAATATTCAATCTAAATTGAATGTTCTTCAAGGAAGGTTAAGCCATATAGACTGGATTGATAGTCAAGAGAAACAAAAAAAGATAAAGTCAATCAAGAATGAAAAAGATATAGTTAAAGCTCATAGGGATCTAAATAAAAGAGAAAGAACACTTAGAGATTTTTATATATACACTAGATTTTTTTTTGATGAGAAAGCTTTAATTATTTGTGAAGGATCTACTGATATTAGCCATATAGGTATGATGATTAATTTTCTTAAAAAAAATGAAGAAGCGTTTTTTCGAAAAGAAAAAGAAAAGGTGGTTCAAACTTATGAGTTTCTAAAATGGGATAGTAATGCGAATAGGTTTCTTAGTGCAACAGGAGGTACACCTAGTTTCACTTCTATATCTAAAAGAATTGAAAATCCTGAAAAGTTCTCTAAAATTTTTAAGGGGAAAACTACAAAAAAGAAAATAATATACGTTATGGATTATGATGAAACAGGTGAAAAAGCCTTAGAAAACTTAAAAAAAACAGCATGGATTAAAGGAAACTCCTAACAATCTTATTTTTAAGAATAAGAATATATATGCCCTTTTAATTACGAGTACTAAAGGTTATGAGATTGAAGATTTATACCCTCAACATATTTTAGATGAAGAGTTTGAAGGTAAAAGGTTTAATAAAGATGATGAATTGAGAAGGGTGGACGAATTTGGTAAGGCACTATTTTTTGAAAAAATAATTTCACAAAGAAAAATGTCACCTTCTGATTACAGTTGCTTCGCTCCGTTCCTAAGCTCTTTGGAAAACATACTTGCAAATAAAGTCTAGTAACTGGATTTTAGTGGATTAAGCTCCTTGGCATCTTTTAAGTGCTCAGGTGCTAAATGAGCATATCTCATAGTCATTATGATTGTTGAGTGACCAAGAATTTTTTGAAGCGTTAGAATGTTTCCACCATTCATCATGAAATGGCTTGCGAAGCTATGCCTTAGAACATGTGAAGACTGTCCTTGAGGTAATTTTATACTGGTGGTCTTTAAGTATTTTCTGAAAGATTTTATGCAATCGAAGAATCGACCATGCGTTTTCATGTGATCTTCAAGTTGCTTAAATAGAGAGTCATTAATTGGAATAGAGCGATTTTTACCACTTTTTGTATCAGTGAAATCCACTTGGCCATTTCTGATATTTTTCGCTGTTAGCCCTTCTGCTTCTCCCCACCTTGCCCCAGTAGATAAACACACCCTTGTTATAAGTGAAACGTGCTCATTACCAATCTTATCTAGAGTGGATAATAGCTCTTCAATTTGTTCTGATGTTAACCAGCTCAATTCCTTTTCACAACCCACTTTTCTTTACTATCCAACAACTCCCTTTTTACTTGGTTACCTTTACCATTTTTAGCTAAAGGAAAAAAATATCTGTGCACAACATAGTAATCACCAAAAGATCAATTAGTTATCGTTAAGTGATGGAGTCGATGTTAGAAATTTCAAGAAAATAAACTGTCTACATCATGACTACAAAATAGAGCTGTTATGAGCAGTAATGAATGATTTGAACAGCTTCAGGTCTTTAGTTTCGCTCATTGCAGCTCATTACTACTCATTGTCAGCACTAATAAAAAGGTTCAAATCCTCTCGGGCGCGCCATTTCTTTAATCCACTGGCAGGGATGGCTTGATCTTCTCTGTTTACTTTATTACTTTCCATTTCTTAATTTTATGTTGTTGTTTTAGAAAGTGACTGTAAAGGCCATTTGAGTCGGATAACAGATCCGGAGACCCTTGCTCTTGTATATGTCCGTTTTCTAGAAAAATGATTTGATCGGCCATTTCAATGGTCGACAGTTGATGTGAAATAATGATTAGGGTTTTTTGGCCGCGTAACCGAGCAAATGTTTGGGTGATAATGGCTTTATTTTCCGTGTCTAAAGCGGCGGTTGCTTCATCAATTAATAAGATCGGTGTATCTTTCAATAATGCGCGAGCAATGGATATACGTTGGCGTTCTCCGCCTGATAACCGTGCTCCACCTTCCCCAACCAAGGTGTTCAAGCCTTCTGGGAGGCGTGCGATGATTTCAGTGACACCGGATAGTTGAGCAACTTCCTTTATTTCAGCATCGCTAGCGTCTGGCTTACCGATACGAATATTGTCAGCTATGCTACTTTGAAATAAATAAGGTGTTTGGAAAATCTGACTAATTTTTCCATTCAATTGTTCATTAGACATTTGTCGTAAATCAATGCCACCAATGCTGATACTTCCTTCGGTGACATCAAAAAAGCGTGATATTAATGACAGTAAAGTAGTTTTACCTGAACCAGATGGGCCAATCAGTGCAGTCATACTTCCAGGTTTAATACTTAAGTTGATGTCATGGATGGCGCTCTGTTTGTTTTCTGGATAAGTAAAACAAACGCCATTTAGAGTTAAGGTATGGTCTTGAGAAAATTGAGGTTTTTTGGGCTCTGGCAATGGTTCAATATCAAGAATTCCCTGTACATCTTTGAGTTGATTGCGAGCGCCTCGAATGGCTTCACTGTAGCCTGTCACATCTAGTAGTGGCTCAACAAAGCGGTTAACAAGTAATAAAGACGTAATAATACTAATGAGTATTTCATTGGTATTAGCTACGCTTATGACGGCAGAGCTGTTAAATGATAACAAGGCTGTAATCATTAAAACGGCAAGAATTGCTTGTACTACCCAAGCGTTAAGTATCACTGACATAACTGAAAGGTAGATGATTTTCTTGCTGGATTTTTTTTGTGACTCGAATGCTTTTTTTAGAAAATCTGCACTGCTTCCTTCACCGTTAAATGCTCGTAGTACAGACTGTGCTTGTGAAAATTCTATAATGCGATGACTTACTTCAGCGGTATTATGATGAAACTCTTGATCTATGCGCTGACCTAGGCGTGCTGTTATGATTAACACAACGGCCAGTAAAGGCAGTGAGAATAGGGCAATTATTCCCATTTTCCAGTTGATCGAAAACAGACTCAACACAATAATCAACGGAGTCATGGCGCCACTCAACACTGGCGTAAAAACGTGAGCCGGAAGTTGTGCTATTTCCATTATACCTTGGGAAATAACCTGGCTGAGACGAGCGGTATTATGAGAGTTAAACCAACCAACGGGTAACCGTGATATATGATCGCCTAATCGATGGCGACCACCTTGCAAAAGGGCAATACCGACTTCTATACCAGCTTTTTCGACTCTTAGCCGCCAACGCCAACACACTAAGGCACCTATTAACAAAACCACCAACCAAATGACAGTATTGGTTGTCTCGCCGAGTAAAAGGTAACGAAGCAGAGGCACTAATGAAATAATGGTAAGTCCATTAAGCAGTCCATAAATAATGGCCATAGACGCGTAACGTCGGAATTTTGATGCGTCTTCTCCTAATAATTGGAGCAAGGTATTTAACATAATTAAAGTGCCTCTAAGGGGGCTTGATAATTTCCTAACGACCACAATTGAGCATAACGGCCATATATTGATAGTAGGCTTTCGTGTGTTCCTTGTTCTCTTATTTCACCATTTTCGAGAACAACAATCTGGTTTGCGGCCATAATGGTGTCCAGTTTATGAGCAATAACAAGGACGGTTCGTCCTTGAGAAAATTGAGAAAGAGATTCTTGAATAACGACTTCATTTTCAGCGTCGGTCGAGGCGGTTGCTTCATCAAGCACCAAGATGGGGGGATCTAAAAGAATAGCGCGTGCAATACTTACTCGCTGTTGTTCTCCCCCTGAAAGGGTTATGTCTTCGCCAATAATGGAATCGTAGCCTTTTGGTAAATCCATGATACGTTGGTGAATATTCGCTGCACGTGCGGCTTCTTCAACATCAAGTCGTGTCGCTGATGGACGCCCTAACGCAATGTTGTCGTGCAAACTAGCGTGAATGAGGCGAACTTCTTGTAACACGAAACCTATACGTCTATATAACTCAGTCGTGTTTATGTCTCTTAAATCAACGCCTCCAAGCGTAATAGAACCTTCTGAAGGATCAAAGAAGCGTAAGATTAACCGTGCTAATGTGGACTTTCCTGAACCTGAAGCACCAACAATAGCGGTAACGGTATTCGGAGTAAGAGTTAGATTAATATTTTTCAATACTGCATTTTGATCATCATAAGCATAACTCAGGTTATTAATACAAATCTGGTTATTAAGCATATGGTTGCTTTTTTCTACTGTCGGTTGTGTAAGAACAGGCGTTTCTAATAGAGCTTGCAATCTATCTGCTGCCGCTGTGGCGTGAGCTAAATTATGGGTGCTAAAGCTTAATAGCATTAAGGGAGATGAAATTCCTGGTGCCACAAGAATGAAAGGAAGTAGATCAATAGGATCCATCCAATTAAAACTCACAAATAAGGTGCCGAAAGTGAGTACCGTACCCAAAACGGTTATTGGGGCGATGACTGCATTAGCATTTGCTAAGGGGGCTACTAATGGGCGAGTAAAATTCAAAAATCCTTGTAGGAAACTGTCCACTGCTTCATGGTATCCCTTGTGGGCTTGGCCACTTACCGCGAAGGATTTAATCACTGAAATCCCGCCAATAAACTCAGTAATGGCGTTGTTGATGAGAGCTTGCCCTGATATAAACCCTTTCATACGTTCTTCACTAATGGCTTTTTTGGCAGCACCGAAGATCAAATAAAAACAAGGGAAGGGGATGAGAGATACAATTGCCATGCGCCAGTCCATTAGGAACAGGTAAATCACTGAGAGTGAAATAACGCCATAACATCTGCCTCTAGTGCTATAAAAGTGAGCCGTTAATTCATGTAATGAACTGATGTCATCCTGCATCGCTTGTTTAACATCGCCTGATGCTTGATTTGTAAACCATCCTAGTGGCACTTTTGTGAGGCGTTGCAATACTGACAGTCGTAGACTATGCGTAATCTTGTGGTCCGCAAGGTGGGCAAGCAGCTCACTTGTCGTGATTAAAAGAGTGCCAATAACTAGGCTTAGCAAACTGATTCCCATGACCCACCATATTTCAGACTCTATATTTGCTTGAAATAAAGTGGTCGTTGTATTGGGGTTACCTATTAAAAGCTTGGTGATATAAGCAATTCCGGCTAATGGCACAAGTGTTAGCATGGCGCCAAGGCCAGCTAGAACCATTACGAAAAGTAATGGTCCTTTTATGGGCAGTAATAACCGATCAACAGGGGACTTATTTGTCATTGAGATATCCCTTTAGCACATCATCAATGATAATTTCCAGAGATGTCACGCCAGCACCAGTGATGTACCAAGCTTCGGAATCTACAAAAATGACTCGATTGTTTTTCCAGGCATTCGTTTGACGAAGTAGTGGATTATCCATGTTTTCTAGGTTGAGCCCTGAGTGTTTTTCCATCACGGCGGTTCGATCTAGAACATAAATAATGTCGGGATTATTCTCATAGATAAATTCACTGGAAATAGGCTGTCCATGCAAGCCAGCTTCCATGGGTGAATAGACGGGCTGGACGCCCAAGGCTTCGAAGACAAAACCATAACGCGACTTTTCACCTAAGAAGCGATAGGCACCATTATTATGGATCACTATCATTGCTTTATCTGAGTGGTTTTGAATAATGGATTTGGCGTTCGCCACTTTAGCTTCAAGCTCAGACGCTTTACGTTTTGCAAGGGCTTCTTTGCCAAAAATTTTACCAAGTGTTAGTAGATGATCTTTTACGATATCAAAGTGGTTGCTACCACTGTCTTTATAATTCACATCAAAATATAAGGTGGGGGCTAACTTTGATAGCTGTTCATAGTGACTAGCATGCAGTGGAGAAATAAGTATGAGGTCTGGTTTAAGAGAGTAGATTCGATCCATATTTGGTTGCACTATCGCGCCAAGATCCACTATCTCAGGGTCATTTACGTAATCTGATAAGTATTCAGGCGCAAAATCTTTAGGCATACCTGCAACGGAGATGTCCAAGACATTGAGTAAATCAACATCATTCATACCAAGCGCAGCGACTCGATGAGGACGATGTTGTAGAGTAATTGTCCCCAATCTATGCTCAATGGTCATTGGCGCAAAGTCATTTTTCGATGATTGAGTTATGTTTGTGTCATGCATGTTATTTTTTTGCTGGTCACAACCATAAATTAATGCGGTTGATATGAACAGAAAGGTCATTACCAAACTATTTTTTCTGACTCGTCGTCTATTTGTGAAAATGTCCATTAAAACTCCTCCTGTGGATGAAAGTAATTGCATACGATCCCATGTTTACTTTGTAAAATTTCAAATTCTATTTCATACAATGCTTTTAAGTTTTCTTCCGTAACGATGTTTTTTACAGAACCTGAGTCATAGACATTGCCTGACTTCATTGCAACAATGTGATTGGAATAATTGGCTGCAAAATTGATGTCGTGAATAACCAAAATGACCGTTCGGTTCTGCTCATCACATAGACGACGAAGGGCCCGCATTATTTCAACCGCGTGCTTCATGTCTAGATTATTCAATGGTTCATCTAGTAGCAGATAGTCAGTTTCCTGCGCGATGGTCATTGCCAAAAAGGCCATCTGTCGCTGGCCTCCACTCAGTTCATCAATATAAGACTGGCGTAATGGTTCCAGTGATAGGAACGAAATCGCATTATCAATGGCTTGATGATCTTCCTTGGTCAGTGAACCTCGGCTATAAGGGAAACGGCCAAAGGCGACGAGCTCTTCGACAGTCAAACGCATGGTAAAATCTTGAGATTGGCGCAATGTCGCGACTTGTTTTGCAAACATACTAATGCGAATGTCGGTTATGTTCTGTTCATTGATAAATATCTCGCCAGAATCCACTTTTAATAAGCGACCAATCATCATTAATAGTGTGGTTTTCCCAGCGCCGTTAGGGCCAATGAGCGATGTAAGTTGACCCGCTGGAAAGCTCGCGCTCACATTGTTTAGCACGGATTTTGTTCCATAGGATTTATGAATGTTATTGACATGAATCATGAGGCTTTCCTTAGGCGTAAAATCAACATGAGAAAATACGTCCCACACATTAAATTGACGAGAATTCCCACTGTTGTCTTATAGTTAAATAGGTGTTCCACCATGATTTGAGCTATCAGGAAGGTCGCGATCGCTATTGCGCATCCCGATGGCAAAGTCAGGCGATGCTTGGGGGAACGGGCGATCATATAAGCAGTATTGGCTACAAAAATTCCCATAAAAGCCGTTGGACCAAGTAGGCTGGTAGATGTCGCCACAAGTAACGCGATCAAAGCAAAATGCCGTTTGATAAACACTTGGTAATCAATACCAAGCGATGTCGCTTGATATCGACCTAATGAAAGTACATCAAACGTAGGCAGTGCCTTCCATATTATGATGCAGACAGCCCCGACTAAAACGGCTGCTATTGTCAGTTGACTTAGCTGTGCTCGGTTAAAAGACGCTTGGCTATAACTAAGTAATAGAGAGAATTCTCCGGGACTGATACTAAATTGAATTAATTGGGTAAAAGCACTTAATAGAAGCGTCAATACAAGCCCAACAAGCAGAAGCAAGTAAATATTGTTATTTTCACCAGCAAGTAACCAGCGGTGAATTACCCATGAATACAGCAGCATAATGCCAATGGAAAGGAAAAAATTACTGTTTTTATCAATGACGATTTGACTTTCCATACCCATATACAAGACCAATAGTGATTGGAATAAAAGGTAGATGGCTTCATAACCCATGATCGCTGGAGTGAGTATTTTATTCTCTGTAATCGTTTGAAAAGTGATCGAAGAAAACGCAATGCAAACGCCTCCAATGATGATAGCCGCCAATCGGGTTATCCGGTTTGGAATGATGTAGTTATAATCGAATTCGGCACCCATAAAAACAAAAGTTACCGCTAGTATGCATACCAGTATCCACAGAAAATACCGTGCAAAATTCCTCATTTTTTTGTTTTCCAGATCACAATAAGAAACATGAATCCGCCAACACAACTAGCGGTCAAGCCAATAGGGATTTCAAAGGGGTACAATAAAAGACGACCAAAAATGTCACATATGAGTAATACCGATGCACCTCCTAAGGCAATAATCGGTAACGTTCGTTTTAGATTATCGCCATAAAACATGGCGGCTAAATTGGGGATAATTAGCCCAACAAAAGGAATGGCGCCTACTGTAATGACGACTGAAGAAATCGTAATGGCCACTAAAATAAGACCTAAAGCAGTGACCCCTACGTAATTTAAACCAAGGCTAGTTGCTAACGTCTCTCCCATGCCGACAATAGTAAAGCGATGAGCAAATAAATAAGTAAGAGCTACAATTGGAAAAATGAAATAGATAATTTCATAATGTCCTTGAACCACCCTTGAAAAGTCGCCTAATAGCCAGCCTTGCATACTTTGCAACATGTTATTTTGATAAGCGTAAAACTCAGCGATAGCACTTAAAATAGCGCCATACATTAAACCAATAACGGGAACTAACACGGCATTTTTAAATCGGATAAGGCGAATAATGGTGATAAAAAATACGCTGGAAATGAGGCAGAAAACCAATGTAGAAAGCATTTTTCCTACGATTCCCAACGTGGGGAAATGAATAAGCGAAATCAGAATGCCAAGTTTTGCGGCATCTAACCCTCCTGACGTTGCGGGTTCAACAAATTTATTACGGACAATTTGTTGCAGAATAACGCCACAAACCGACAGCCCAACACCGGCTAAAATAAGTGAAATAAGTCTTGGGAAACGGCTCGCTGTTAAGGTTAACCAAGCCTCGCTGGAGAAGGACATGATCTGTGATAAATACAGCTGCTTAGCACCTACTAAAAGAGAGATCACACATAAGATAAAAAAAAGTAATCCTATGAAAAGCATATTTATCGGTGTGTAGATTTCCTCATGGATGGTGTTTTTATACATTATTCAACTTTCTTTCATAGGGAGGGAGCGACGTTCACGAGCTATGGCGATACCATCTAAGGCAATGTCTCGTTTACGTTCCCACCATGTTCTAGGGCCTGTTTTCATAATATTCACCATAGCGTTTATTTGTTCCGCTTGTTCTGGTGAGTTATGTGCTTCTGTTTCCCATATTTCAATCATGCGTTCTTTACGAAGACGGCCATCTTGCTCGGTTTTTACAATAGACCACCAGCCGATGAAACATTCCTTTACCATATCCACTAACATATCCACTGCGACAACGGCTTCATCTAATGGAAAGCCTTTTTCTTGTAATAATTTGACGGATTCTGCAAAAGATAAAATGCCATTTTGAGGGGCGATTTCAGCGTGATTTAATGCCTCTGCAAGGCCTGGATGTTTATCATATAAAGCCCAAATAGAGTCAGTTAAAACAATAAGTTCTTCTCTCCAGTTTACGGTTTCTGGCGCTCGCCACTCGAGCTCTTCAATGGCAATTTCGGCGGCCATTGCAATGATTTCATCACGGCTTTTTACGTGGTGATACAGCGAGGAGTGATCCACCCCAAGATGCAACGCCAGTGTCGGAATAGTGGCTTTATTGACGCCAATCTCCAAAGCGGCTCGAGCAATACTTTGACGAGTTATTTTACTTGGGCGTCCACGCTTACGTTTTACTGGGGTTGAAGAATCTGTCATGCATTTGTCCCTATGTTTATTAGTAATAAAGGCGTGAAGTAAAACTCATGAAAAGGGATGAGCGCAAGCCTCTCCCTTTTCATATTGGTTTAAACCATGCCTAAATTAGAAATCCATGCTTGCAGAAAGTGTGAATGTGCGACCTTGGCCTAACGCTAAAACATTGTAATGACTGGTTGACCAATAATTTTTATCCAGCAGGTTTTCGATATTCGCACGGATGGTCAGTGGGGCTTGTTTAATCGCAGTGACATAGCGAGCGCCTAAAGCATAAACAGTATAGCTTGGTAAAGATTGCTTATTATCGCTCTTAAGGTATTGTTTAGAGACTGCGGTAGTGTTGGCCGTCAGTGTTAGGTTCTGAATTTGAGGTGTATCCCATTCTAAACCAAGTTTTGCCTGCCATTTAGGTGTCTTCGAAGCTTGATTGCCTACAGTAGATTCATCGCTTGCGGAAGTTATTTTAGCATCAATGTGGGAAACACCACCCATTAAACGGAGATGATTAACTGGTGTACCGAAGAAACTCCACTCTATACCTCTGTTGCGTTGCTCACCATAATAGTCATATACGTCAGTATCATTGTCTTTATATGCGTTCGGTTTTTTAATTTCATAAAGACTAACGGTATGAGAGAATTCCCCTCCGTCAAATTTCACTCCTATTTCTTTTTGTTTTGTTTTGTAGGGAGCGAAAATCTCACCATAATTACTAGCACTAGTATCAGTGACTGTGTCGCCTTCACTTAGACCCTCAATGTAATTGGCATACAGAGATACTTGATCTGTCATTTTTATAACAAAGGCAAGGGATGGTGTCACTGCGCTTTCATCATATTTAGCGCCAGTTGAAAGTAATCCACCTGTTTGTTCTGTTTTGACTTCTTGGTAGCGTGCACCCAAAGTGAGTTGATATTTATCTTCAGAAAAAGATAAGGTGTCAGCCACGCCAACGCTCGTTAAATTCGTTTCTGTTGTCAATAAAAGAGGGGCATTTAAATCTAAATCAGGTTGATCGCCCCATACTGGATTATAAATATTAGTAGAATATACATCTGTAAACCTGAGGCCATTTAGGTTGTATGTTTCATTGTAATGCGTGATGTTAGATGCAACTTGATGATTTACTTGTCCAGTTTTAAAGTCACCATTTAATCCGATTTCCATAGACATTCTTTCGTTCGTATCGTCTACGTAACCAAGGGTCGTATCAATATCACCATCTGAGTTAGTGACTTCTGCTTTTGATGCACTTAGCCCTTCATAGGACATTTCATTCGCCCCCAGAGCTGCATAAATCGTTAGTTGCGTATTCACATCAAATTCCCCACGAGTGATAACGCCTTCGGTTTCTGTATCAAAAAAAGCCCAACTTGGATTAAGTATGGTGTCGGAGTCTGGCGCGCTTGGAATATCTACGCCCGAAGCAATGGTGATTCCTCTAATTGGCGCATCAGCATGCTCAGAAGTGCGATATAAGTCAGCGGATAAACGAATTCGGTCTCCTCGCCAATCCAGAGCGACCGACCCCAGCTCGGATTCTTTTTCCTGACGGTTAATCGTGGTGTCACCCTCTGAATAGGCACCATTGATTCGCACACCAAACGCTTTGTCTTCACCAAAGCGGCGGCCAATATCTATGCTTGTACCGATTTGTGAGTCAGAAATGTATTTCGTTGTTAAACGAGTGAGAGACTCATTATCTGCTCGTTTAGTTACTAAATTAACAGAGCCACCAATAGAGCCATTTGGAGCCATACCATTTAGCATCGCTGATGGCCCTTTTAATACTTCAATGCGTTCAAACATTTCAGTGGCACTACGGTAATAGGGAGCCATACCGGATAAACCATTGAAAGTGACATCGTTGCTGTTTGAGGAAAAGCCTCGGATAGAATAACTTTCAAGGTTTTCACCAACGACATTACTGGTATGAATCGCAGGGTCAGTCGCCGCAATGACATCAATGACATCTGTTGCTTGTTGATCATTTATAAACTTATCTGTATAGCTGATAGCGCTGAATGGCGTCTCTAATGCGTCTTTATTTCCCAAAAAACCAGCATGATTGGTCTCGGTTACCTGACCTCCCGAGCCGGAATAAACTGGGTTTTCCTCACGATCACCTTCCACCTTTACAGTAGATAGCATTACCTCTGACGCTGTATTAGCCGTTTCTATATTGGTTGTTGCTTCAGCATAAACCGATGAACCACATGTCAGCATGGCGCCAACGACAATACTGAATAAAACGGTATTTTTCCTTGTGCTCAGAGTGTTTCGTGCAGAGTATTGCGTTGCCTGAATGGTATTTTTTGTAACCTTATGGTTGTGATCTAAATGCTGAACCTCGTACATCGTAAGTGCCTTCCATTTATTGGTTAAAATCTATTTTCCAACATTATGTGGAAATTTTTAAAAGGATACTAATGCAAGTTATTATCATTATCAATAGATTTATAAACATGGTGTTTATAAATTGTTTTTTTAGGTGCGAAGTAAATTGAAATGGTGTGATGTTTAAATAAAATTAAGCGGTGTCTAAAGGCTACGGACAAAATGTGTAAGTGAAAAAGAAAGGGTTTAATGGGGATCTGGTCTTGCTATGGTGCTTTACCCCCAATGTTGATTAACTTTGATGGCATCGCTTTGCCATATTATTAGGCCGCAGTATTTTCATGAGATATTAGTCGTGCGAATGACATAAAAAGCAGTATGCGCTTTATCGATAGCGCGTCTGTAGGCGGTGAGCTTGAATTTCGATTGGAAGTATCTGTTTGTTTCAAGGTTATCAATGTCCTCGATGAATTCACTGTCAGTCGAAACGTCAGATAACCGGATTTAACATTATTTCTGTAATGGATGAACCATGAATGGATATTATCTTCAATATGGATGGCTTTGCTTGAAAAAGCCAGAACAAGACTATGTTCTGGCTTAAAGGGGGGAGTTTTCTATTAAGGCTTGTGTTTACCAAGCGTGGTTTAAAGTCATGGTGATGTCGCGGCCTCGATTGTAAAAATCTGCAGTACCTGATCCAACAACGTGTTGCTCATCTAATAGGTTACTGACGTTTATAGCGAGTTGCGTTGCTGAAGTGATGTCGTAGTTAAACGAGGCATCAAGAGTCACTGCCGCTTCACTTTTTTTGCTGTTAGCCGCGTCAAAGTAGTATGAGCCTACATAACGCGCGCCTAATCCGACAGACATATCTTGACGTGGTAAGAGGTAATGTCCCCATAGGGAAGCGGAATGTTGTGGTGTGGTCGCGAAATCTTTGCCTTCATAAGAGTCGTCTTCGGTGACTTTAGAATCCATGTAAGAATAACCTCCAGAAAGGCTCAAGCTTTCTGTTAGTTCTGCTCTCATTTCTAAATCAACACCTTTGACGCGGTTTTTGCCGATGACCTCACGATCAATTGAACCATCATTCTGTGCGACAGCGATGTTGACATTGCTTTTTTCAAGCTCGTAAATGGCCACAGAGAAAATGGCATTTAGATCGCTAGGCGAAAATTTTGCGCCGATTTCAGTTTGGTCTCCACGCACAATTTCTGTGCCTACAGAAGGTGGAGAAACAGATTCCACTTGACTGATGTAAGCCGACACTTGGTCGTTGAATTTGTAGGTAAAGGCCGAACGGAAAGTGTTTTCAGAAAAGTCACTTTGGGTTTCAGTATTATTCTGATAATTGTCTTCTGCAACCTCAATGTCATCGTGTCGAGCGCCGATGGAAAGAATGTATTTATCATCCCAAGCTAAATTCTGCTGTAATAGAGCGGCTTGCGTTTGATAGTCGGTTTTTTTATCGGCGAGAGGGGTTAGAACGCTTGGTGCGCCAGAATAGACAATATTATTGACATCGATACTGGTCGCGGTCCCCCAAGCACTGTTCTCCGTCTTGCTAGAATCTTGGTATTCAATACCAAATACTGTGCTGCTGTCGAGACGATCAAAGGTAATGTTGTATTGTCCTAGTAAGTTACCGCTAAATTGCTTTATTGCCGTGTCTGTTGCAATGAAACCACGATCGACTGTGTCGCTTACTCGATTACTGGAATCCGAGATGTATGTGTAGCCATATCGGTTTGTTGAATCTGTGTATCTGAGGTTGGAAGATATTTTAAAGCCATTATCCAGGCTATGATTGATCTGTGTACTAATGTTAGTGCGTTCTACATCTTGATAGTTAAAGTCTGGCTCACCAAAGAAAGTACTTCTATCGTATTCTTTATCAAACGGTGCGCCGCTACTATTGGCGCTGGCATCTGTATTTAGGTAATCAACTAGGAGCGTTGTACTGGTTTTGCTGTTTGGTTGCCAGGTTAAGCCGCCCATAACAAACTGTGAATCGTCTTTTGAGTAGTCGTACTCTCGGTCACTGTCTTTTACCTTAGCCGTTAAGCGATAAGCTAGGGTATCACCCTCGTCCAAAGTACTGTTCACATCAAGGCCAATTTCTTTATGGTCGTGAGAACCATAGGTTAAATAGGCGCTGGAAAATTCATCAAATTTTGGTGTTTTACTAACGAAATTAATGGAACCGCCAGGTTCTGCTGGGCCGAATAAGGTCGAATTCGCACCGCGAATCACTTCAACTCGTCTGTAAGCAAAGGGCTCTTCACGGATGTCGAATAGAGAGCCAAGATACAAACCATCACGGTAAGTGGAGGCGTTAAAACCTCGAATTTGATAGAAATCGGTACGATCGTCGGCGCCGTAGTAACCCGTTACGGTACCTGGTGTATATTGCAGAATTTCTTCTGTCGTGGAAGCTCCGCGTTGCTGGATTTCTTTTTCTGTGATGACGGAGACCGACGCCGGTGTGTCTTGAATGCTGGTGGCGACTTTGCCGCCAACCCAAAGTTCTGTTGCAACGACGGATTCGCTGTCATCATCGGCCTCTTCGGCTTGGCTGTTGATAAGTATAGGCGAAAGACGGAATACGTCTTCATCTGCTTCGGCTAAAGCCGCACTGGGTAAAATGACCGAACAGCAGAATAGGGAGGTGGTATATGGGGTTAGTTTTCTTCTCATCGTTTTCTCCAGTAGCGTTTCTCCCTGATCAATGAATCACAATGCTAGTGTTAATGATTATTAATAACAAAATGTATCTTTATCACATCATAACACGTTAAAAAGGGAGGTTTATGAGATGCGTACAGGATGTAGGGCCATGGCTTTCATCTTTTATCTGAACGTATCTCGTTATGTTTGATACAAGCAAAAAGATGATAGGGGGCTTGCTAAGAAGATAATTGTATAAATCGGTCACTTTTATCATGAGCGAGTTGTTTGGGGGTAAGGCTGGCGTATTTTCGAGTGAATCGAATGTAGTGAGATTGGTCATTAAAGCCTCTATCAGGAAAGAGTTCTCCGGCTTTTAATGAGTCAAAACTGTGTCGAAAGCGAAGGATGTCACAATAGTTTTTCAGAGGCAATCCCAACCATTTATTGAAATAGCGATTTATCTGGCGACTACTCCAATTGGCTGATTGAGCAATATCGTTAACGGTAATTGTGCCATTCGTTTGGTAGATTAAATCAGACATGATGCGCTTTCGAGAGTCTATTTTTGGGTCTAGCTGAGAGGTAAAGTAGCGCCCCAGCTTGCTACAAAAACCATTAAAATCCTCAAGATCTACTTGCTCTATGTCAGCGTAACCTGGTGTTAAGCTGATGCGGTCATTGAGGATGTCTGCGACGGATCTTTTTAATAAATATTCCACCGCTAGCAGGTTGAGTCGGACGCCCATTAATACGGATTGTTTTGGCATGATGCCTTGCTGTTTCTGCGTTTCCAGCCCGACTAAAGAAACGTGTAAGGGGAACTCCTCATTACTGAAAAAATAGACATCAATACCGCCATCAGGAAAGGTGACCAGTTCTTCATCTTGATCACTGGGATTGCGTATCATCCAATAGCTTTCGATGAAGGGCGATAAGGCTTCATTTGGCGTTGATGAGGTAACTTGAATGCTATCTTTCATGGTAAGAGTAGAATGGTTCTATAAATTAATGAGACTCATTCTACTTTTTGTGGAGGATAAGAGCCACTGTTACTTTTTCGTTATATTATGGCTCTTGCTTTATAGCGCTAATTAGTGGTGGTATTGGTTAAGTCTTTTTTAATGCTCTGTCATGAGGTTTTGCATTTGTATTGCGATGTTAGACATCTGATATAGGGTCTCACACATCGGTTTATACACAGCGGTAAAAGAGGGCTCTTTCGCTAAATCGCCAAATACATCATACAGATTCTGTCAGAATGGTGGTGTAGGTGATGCTATAAAAAGAAGCTATCTTGAGATATTGGCAAGGTAATTCTGTTTCAAAGAAAGAGTCTGATAGAAGCAATTTGAAGAGCATCAAGTCCCCTTCCTTCCCGTTAAACCACCGAGCTTAGCCAATACCGCATAAAAGTATCGATATGAGTATTATTCAAATAGATAATAACTTTCAGTTTATGCTTTTTTAATATCTAAATTTATTAAAAATAAGCAATGCCAAACTCGAGTTGTTATTTTTTAAAGGTGTCGCGATCTGAGATAAAATATACTTATAATAGTGCAAGAAAAAAGAAAGCTATTTTTATGTATTGGTTTGACTGATAGTGATACTTTTTTGATGTTTTTTTGCGTTGGTAAAATTGATCTTCCATTGTTAGCTGAAACTACGAAATATGTTGGGATTAACGTTTGGCCAGTGAAGCTAACCTTTG
This sequence comes from Marinomonas posidonica, assembly GCF_043643765.1. Taxonomy (GTDB): domain Bacteria; phylum Pseudomonadota; class Gammaproteobacteria; order Pseudomonadales; family Marinomonadaceae; genus Marinomonas; species Marinomonas posidonica_A. The sequence goes on from NZ_JBHZSP010000005.1 coordinate 149,411, forward strand.
TTTTCATTTGTATCTAGAATGCGCTTTTAAAGCGAAAATGGTGACAAAAATAAACACGATTAGGCACTCAATATAATCGCTTTTCGCTATGCTATTTAAGAGAGATTATCATTTCTAAGCTTATGAGTTGGGTCGAGATGTTGTAGCCAATAATGTGTTTAAGCTCAGTGTGGAGAAATTAAATTTTTAGGATGAAAACATTATTATGCAAGATCAGAAGGGAATGTCCTTTAACGGGTTCCACTGGAGTCATTGGGCTGTTATCAGTCTGTCATTATTGCTGACACTAGGCGCTTGGTATTTTAGTCATCAGCAAGCGGAGCAAAAAACCAAAGCGCAATTTGAATTTCAAGCGGAGCAAATTGTCAGTTTGGTGCAAGAGCGCATGGAAAAATATGAAGAAGCCTTGTGGGCTGGCGTCGCAGTACTTCATACCATGCCTCGTCAGATGAGGCGTTCAGACTGGCGAATTTTTGCAAATAGTTTGAAAGTAGAGAGTCGCTTTCCTGGTATTAATGGGATTGGTGTTATTCATTATTTGGAGCCCGACAAACTTGATTCCTATCTTGCTTGGCAACGTGAAACCACACCTGATTATGCTTTGCATCCTGCACATACCCAAAACGAATATTGGCCGATTACCTATATTGAACCACAGATGAGTAATCAGGCCGCGGTCGGTCTGGACATGGCACATGAAATAAACCGTTACAGTGCCGCTAGAAAAGCCAGAGATACGGGGCAAGCGAGTATTACTGGTCCCATTATTCTTGTTCAAGATGAGAAGAAAACCCCAGGGTTTTTATTCTATGCTCCTTGGTATGGTGATCGCCAGGGCATTGATCTATACGGTGATCGAGAAGGTGACTTTCTCGGCTTGGTTTACTCGCCTTTTATCATGAAAAAATTGATGGGGGGCGTGCTGGAGAACAGTAATCGCCAGGTCAACTTTAGCATTCATGATGGTGGTGAAGCGTTATACAGTGAACTGAATCAAAGTTCAGAAAATTACGATAACAATCCACTGTTTTCTAAGCAAATAGAAGTCAATATGTATGGCAGAGATTGGTTGTTTACGGTGCAATCATCTAGCCTGTTTCGAGCGCAAAACACCCAGAATCAGCCTTGGATTATTCTGGCTGGTGGGATTGTGATTGATTCACTCTTGTTGGTTATTTTTATCTTGCTTTCTCGCGCAAATCATCGCGCTGTGTCTTATGCTGATAAAGTCACACTGGATTTAAAACTGCAAAAAGAGGCGTTGGAAATCGCTCATGAAGACTTGCAGTCGCGCAATCAAGAGCTAGAAGAAGCCAATAAAGATTTAGATCAATTTGCGTTTGTGGCATCACACGATTTAAAAGCGCCATTACGAGGTATTAGCCAATTAGCTCAGTGGATTGAGGAGGATCTAAAAGAAAACTTCACGAGTCAAACTCGTGAGTTTATGGATTTATTACAAGGTCGAATTCAGCGCTTAGAAAAGCTACTTGATGCCTTGTTAAGTTACTCTCGAATTGGTCGTGAACAGAATACCTTTGAACGGTTTCATTTGGGAGCACGGGTCACTGAGTTGTTTTCTTTGATCAACGCCAATAAGGCGTTTGTTTTTGAGTGCGAAGATAACGTAGGCGAAATGAACACCTTAGCGGTACCACTTGAGTTGGTGTTAAGAAACTTATTGTCGAATGCAATAAAACATCATGACAAGGGCCAAGGAACGATTCAGTTCAAGGCGGAAAAACAGTCCAATCATTATCGAATTTGTGTCATCGATGATGGCCCCGGTATTCCTGTACAGTATCAGGAGCAAGTGTTTGATTTGTTCAAAACCTTGAAGCCTCGAGATGAAGTAGAAAGTAGTGGTTTAGGTTTGTCCATGGTGAAGAAAATACTCGATCGTTACGAATGTCATTATCAGATTTCAATGAATGGCGAACGAGGTACCTGTTTTGAGTTTGAGTGGCCATTTGAAGCGGCGCTGAGAGAGGAATAAATGACTAAACCAGCGTTTAATGTGTTATTGATTGAAGACGATGATGTGGATGCCATGGTTGTTGAAAGAGCGCTTTGTCAGCTTGGGTGTGACTACTCACTGCAGCGTGTTAAAGATGGCATTGAAGCATTGGAATGGCTCCATGAAAACAAATCGAAGCGACCTTTCATTACTTTGTTGGATCTGAACATGCCTCGAATGGGTGGTTTGGAAATGCTAGAGAAAGTAAGGCAAGACGAATCGTTACAAGATCTCCCCGTGTTTGTTCTAACCACTTCAAACAGCCCAAAGGAAGTGGCCGCTTCCTATCGTCTTAATGTAGCGGGCTATTTTAGTAAAACGAGTTTAGGGCAAGGTTTCCAGTCTTTGTCAGATCTATTAGTGAAATATTGGCAATTGGCAGAGTTGCCAAGGTAAATTGAATCAGAGGGAAGTATGGATTTATTGATTATTGATGATGACGCAGTCGATCGAATGGCGGCGGTTAGAACATTAAGGCGCTCAGATTTGCCGTTGAGCAGCGTCGATCAAGCACATTCTGCTGATGAGGGAATTCATTTTGCTAATAATAAGCAATACGACATTGTGTTGTTGGATTATCAGTTACCATCGCAAAATGGTATTGAAGTATTGCGAGAGCTCAGAGGCGTTGAGAATTTTTCATCCGCCATCGTCATGTTAAGTCACAGTAGTGATGAAGAGCTCGCTTTACAGTGTGTGGAGGCCGGCGCTCAAGATTTCATTATGAAGAGTGAGATTACGGCTTCAAGGCTGAAACGAGCCATTCTCATTGCGGCAGAACGGAGTAATTTAGAAAGACAGGTTAGAGAAAGTCACGAGCAACTGAGAAACTTGGCTGAGCAAGACAGTTTAACTGGTTTAAGTAATCGTTATTTTTTTGATGCTGCGTTAAAAGACCTGATTACCCAAGCGCAACTTGATGGTCGCAAGATTGCCTTGTTGTTATTGGATTTAGATAAATTTAAACACATTAATGATTCTCTTGGCCATGCTGTTGGTGATGACGTGTTGAAAAAGGTGGCGTCTCGATTACGAAGTGTTTTGGGGATTGGAGATAAAATATGTCGCCTTGGTGGCGATGAATTTGCGATTTTACTTAGCCATTTTAAACACTTGAATCAAGTTCGTTGTTTGGTTGATGAAGTTATGTTTGAGTTGTCTCAACCTGTCCACTACAACGGTCGAGTTATCGATATATCGGGCAGTGTTGGGGTGGCTACCTATCCTGAATGCGCTGTAACCGCAATTGATCTAATGAAGTGTGCAGATGTGGCCATGTATCGCTCAAAGGGCTTGGGGGGGAAGCAAGCTCAATATTACTCAAAACAGTTTCATCAGCAAATCGAAAGTCGCATTCGAATTGAGCATGATTTGAAGCGAGCCATTGAGCGAGATGAATTTGTTCTTTATTACCAGCCTCAAGTCGATTCACAAAGCTTTGATTTAGTTGGTGTGGAAGCCTTAATACGGTGGCAACACCCTGAGATGGGGTTGGTGCCACCAGATGAGTTTATTCCCATTGCTGAAGAAAGCCATTTTATCAATGAATTGGGGCGCTGGGTCATGGATGAAGCCTGTAAACAGTTCCAAATTTGGTTAAACAAACCGAGTATGAAAGAGCTGAATTTTACCATCTCAGTGAACTTATCAGCTCGCCAATTAAAAGATTCGGGTTTGAGTGAATTTCTTTTAGAGTGTCTGGTGCGCTATCATATTCCTGCAGATCGCATTGAACTGGAACTGACAGAGAGCAGTTTGGAGAGCAGTCTAATCGCCCTTGATATGCTAAACAAAATGTCAGCCTTGGGGGTGAAGTTGGCTTTGGACGATTTTGGTACTGGTTATTCTTCTTTGTCTCATTTGAACGAATATCCGTTTAATATTCTTAAGATTGATAAGTCTTTTGTTCGTTTTATTGAACATGAAGACGAAGCCAATTTGCTAAAAGCCATTAGTTCGTTTGCCCATTCTCTTGGCTTTGACACGGTTGCAGAAGGTGTGGAAACCAGTTTTCAAAGAGATCTTTGTGCTAGGTTAGGGGTTAAGCGTTTACAGGGGTATTTCTTTTCCCCGCCAATACCGGCTCACGAAATTGAAAGGATGTGGCAACCTAAACCCGCTTTACAATAATGCTGGTTGGACAAATTGAAATGACAACATAAGGACAGCGTTGTTGTCATTTCTGCTTTCTGGCTATTGGTCTTCTTGTACCTGTGTTACGTTTGCAATATCGACATGTTAGGAGGCCGTTATGATTCAAATTCATCATCTAGAAAATTCCCGTTCACAACGTATTTTATGGTTGCTTGAAGAGCTCAATTTAGCGTATGAACTCATTGAGTATAAGCGTGACCCGAACACCGCTTCAGCACCTGAGTCTCTTAAAAAAATACATCCTCTAGGGAAAGCGCCGATTTTGACTGATGGTGATAATACCATCGCTGAGTCGGGCGCTATCATTGAGTATTTATTGGATCAATACGATGAAGGCAACCGCCTTAGACCAACCGAAGGGCAAGCTTTACTGGACTATCGATATTGGTTGCACTTTGCCGAAGGTTCGTTAATGCCTTTGTTGGTTATGAAGCTGGTCATGACTCGAGTGCCAAAAAATCCTATGCCATTTTTTATAAAGCCGATTGCCAAAGCGCTGACAGGTAAAGTAATACAAAAATTCATTCAGCCACGTTTAGAGCCGCAAATTGAGTTTATTGAAGCGACGCTTGCGGATCGAACTTGGTTTGCCGGAGAAGAATTAACGGCGGCGGACATTCAAATGAGTTTCCCATTACAGGCTTCCAGTACGCGAATGGACTTATCTTCTTATCCTAACATCCGCAAATTTTTGTCTCAGGTGGAAAAACAAGCGGGTTACCAACGGGCATTGGCAAAAGGCGGAGCCTTTACGACGCTTTAAAATAATTGATATTGATTCTCATTTTTGTTATTTTGCTCGCTCTTCATACAGTGATATAAGGCGAGGTGCTCCCAAGCGATGAGTCCTGAACAAGAAAATGCTCAAAGGGTTGGAGACATGTATATTGAGCATCATCAATGGTTAAAAGGATGGATTCGTAAAAAACTGGGTTGCAATGAGTTGGCGGCAGACTTAACTCAAGACACTTTTGTGCGCCTGCTGAAAAAATCAAATACCTCATGGAATGGTTTGGAAGCAAAAGGCTTGCTTGCCACCATTGCTCGAGGCTTGTTTATTGATCACTGGCGCCGTAAACAAATTGAGCAGGCTTGGCTAGAGTCGTTAGCACACTTAGAAGAAGATTTTCAACCGTCAGCTGAGCATTCCGCAGAGATGATCGAGGTTTTGTGCCAGCTTGATGCCTTGATTGCAAAAATGCCAATGAAGGTAGCAAACACGCTCATTTTATCGCAATTACACGGTTTAACGTATCGAGAAATCGCTGATCATTTGTCTGTTTCTGAGCGAATGGTAAAACGTTATATGGCTCAAGCGATGCTTCAGTGTGTGATGTTGCAGTCGGAACTTTCCCCATGATTAATTCAAAATCGAATCAATTCAAACAGTTAGAAGCGGCATCTGAGTGGTTTGCCATATTGTCGGATGAAGCGGCATCGGAACAAGATAAACAAGCTTGGCTAAAATGGTTAGAGGCTGATATTGAGCATCAGCGTGCTTGGTCAAAAGTTGAATCAGTCGGCGCCATGTTTGACTCCTTTCAACAACAGGGGCTTAACACTCCCGTTAAGCAGGTTCTCGACCAGAGTCATGCCAGACAAGTGTCACGTCGACAATTTACTAAAGGCTTATTCGGCATCACGGCGGCGTTAGGCCTTGGTTGGATTGGTTGGGAGAAAGTCAGCTTGTCCAGTATGGTGGCGGTTTGGAAGGCCGATTTTCATACCTCGATTGGTGAGGTGAAGCGTTTCACGCTAGCAGATGGTTCTGACGTCTGGCTGAACACATATACAGGCTTAAATGATCAGTCAAATGAGAAAATGCGAGCCATGTCTTTGATTTCAGGGGAGGCATTTTTCGATTTAAATGAAGCTCATGATGAACGGCCTTTTTTAGTGAGTTGCCCTCATGCTGTAATAAAACTGACGTCCCCAAAAGCTCGTTTTTGTTTGCGCCATTTATCTGATCAACAGGCTGTACTGGCTGTCTATTATGGACAACTGTCTTTTTCTTCTTTGCACTCGAAACAGTCTAGGCTGATTAATGCTGGAGAAGAGGTGTATTTACATAAAAATGCTTCGATGCAACCTCAGCCAGTATTGGCTATGTATGAGTCTTGGACTCGTGGTCAATTAATTGTTGATGACATGTCTTTAAGAGATTTTATTAATGAGATTGGTCGTTATCAGTATGGTCATATTAATCTCGATCCAAGCTTAGCAAGCTGGCGCGTGGTTGGAACCTATCCAACCCAAGATATTGATACCGTTTGGGCAATGTTAGAAACGGCATTTCCTATTAAGGTCGAAAAAATCATGCCTTGGTGGATTAATATTTCAGCCGCATAAGACTTTCAGCAATGCTTTAAAAAGTTAACCTTTCTTATGTCCCTTTTTCGTAACTGTGTTCGGTAATAGAAATAAGAAGTATTACTATTATCGGAGTATCACATGTTAACCTGCCATTCTTTTCGTTGTGTCAAGCAGCGAACAACCCCCACGTTACTTGCTTTGAGCATAGGCTTGGTAACGGGAAGCTTTTCTTTTATTGTGCCAGATAGTGCGCTTGCGGCATCTGTTATCAATGAGCATAAATTTTATCGTATTGCAGAAGGTTCGTTAGAGAAAGCGTTAAACCAATTCGCAGTAACATCCGGTTGGTTTATTGGTGGGAATGCTCAATTAACCCGCGGCAAACGAACAAAGGGTTTAGAAGGGCAATACTCGCGCAGACAAGCGTTAGATCTTTTATTGTCAGGTACTGGGTTATCTTATCAAGAAGGCACGGGTAACAGCCTTGTTTTGGTTGATGTGAACAGCGTAACGGAAACCTCAGAGGGCATTGAACTCTCTCCCATATTAATTAACGACACCAAAGATACGACCAAGATTGGTGAGAAAACCATTCGCTCTTCTGAGATAGAGAGTATGGCAGGGGAGAGTACCAACTTAACTGACTTGCTGAAAGGTAATGCGGCTGCACGTTTCAGTTTATCTTCCAGTAACTCTGCCAGTAGTGCCAGCATGCGCCCTGATGAAGTTTCTATTCATGGCCAAGCCCATTACCAGAATGCTTATATTATCGATGGCATGTCGGCCAACAATGATTTGAGTCCTGGGGATTCAGAGGACAAATATACTAACCCAATTAATCCAGCCAGCCTCAAAATGTTGTCTGGCAGCTCATCACAGAGCTTCTATGTGGATCCAGCAATTTTGGAATCGGTGACCATTTATGATTCCAACGTGCCGGCGGCGTTTGGGGGCTTTCTTGGCGGTGTGATTAGCTCGGAAATCAAACGTTATGATGGTGAAGATTATTTTTCTTGGAGGTATCAGATTTCACGCGATGAATGGGATGAAATGCACGCTGATGAGTCATTGGAAGAAAAAATGGAGGAAGGGGACTCTATAGCGGGTGAGTACACGCCAGATTATCTAAAGCAGCGTTATACCCTCTCAGGTGCTCAAAGGTTGGGAGAGAAAGCTGGCATGACCTATAGCTTTTCACGCGGAACCTCTCGTTTTGCTCAGAGTTATCAGAGGAAGACATCAAACCTTGATTTAGGGCGTCAGGGAATTGAATACGACGATACTGTGGATAATCTCGCAACGCGCATTGATTTTAAAGCCACCTCAGATTTAAACCTTGGTGCGTCAGTCCTTTATTCGAATCGTTATCACGATGGCCTCACCAGTAGTTCATATGAGTCGGCTTTTGTAAAATCCCACAAAGCGACAGGTATCGCCTTTGATACGGTTTATCAAGCGCAAAAAGGCTTGTTGACTAGCCGTTTGAGTTATAACCAGGCGCAAGATACCTTAGCATCCGATGACTCGATTTATATCAACCACCCAGCGGATGCAGCCAATGGTGACTGGCCTTATTCCGGTGGTTTTGGTGATGTGAATCAGCAACAGAATACCGCAGCACTGACATTGGACTGGTTACAAAATGCCTTTGTTGTTGGGGATTTTCAGCACTCTTTTCACCTGGGTGGAGAGCTAAAACATATTAAGCAGTTTTATGAAGTAGAAGACGACATTATTAGTCAAACTTATAAGTGCATTAGCACTGTTAATAAGTTTTGTGCCGATGCAAACTCTGATGGTGTGGTGGATTACGATGATGAATATCTGTTAGTTCAAAGTGAAATCGCAGCAAACAAATTAGAAAAAAGCTATTTGGCTTACGGTGCTTTTGTTGAGGACTCCATCAAACACAAAGATTGGACTTACTACTTGGGGTTGAGAGCCGACTACAATACTTCGCTTGAAAACTTGGATATTTCTCCCCGCGCTAGTGCCACTTGGGATATTTTCAGTAACCAGCAAACCTATTTGATTACTGGCGCCAATCGATACTATGGCCGTGATTTCTTCCGTTACGAGGTGAACAGTCAGTTACGCTCATGGCGTACCGTGTATCGATACAATTCCGATGGTAGTTTAAATCGTGTGACGAATTATTCCGATGATTCTTTCTACCAGTATGACTTAGACACGCCTTATTCGGATGAATTGGTGTTGGGAGTGTCGCAAAAACTGGGCAATGTTAATGCCACCCTCAAGTGGGTAAGTCGAGATTCTCAAGACTTGGTGACGCGTGTTGAAAACGATAACGGTGACTACTACACAAATAAAGGAGAGAGTTTGACGGAGACCCTTTCATTAAGTTTTGAAACACTGAAACCTTTTGAAGTCGCGGGCACACAAACTTACGGTGTTTTTTCCATCAGTTATCAAGAAAGCGAAACCAACGTGTTGAGTGATGTGTCATACGAAGAGGAGATTTCTTCTGACTCTATCTACTACCACGGTCAAGTGATCTACGAAACTCAATTGCCAAAAACGGATTTTAATATTCCTTTTACTGTTAAGTTTTCTACTGAGACGTTTATTCCTAAATGGAACCTGACTTGGTCAAACCGCATTAATGTGAAAGCTGGCGGTACGATAGCGAAAGACACGAACGAGGATTACACAGACAGTACTGGCACATATGACATATACGATGATCTAGACTTTGATCAATTGGTTACCTTAGACACCACGTTTGAGTGGCGACCAGAGCTGTTCAATGATGTGGATGGTTACCTAAAATTAAAGATCAATAATGTCTTTGATGACTACATTGATACTTCTACGAACTCCAATACTTATTCTTACACTCAGGGGCGCTCAAGCACAATCGAAGTGGGAATGCGTTTCTAATTGATGCTAATGGTTGGATTGAATCTCTTTTATCAGTAGTGACGCAATTTGGTCACTACTTTTCTCGTTTTTTTGGATGTGAATGATGTTTTATAAGCGAGTTTTGAGTGTCTTGTTTTGTTTGCTCGTTCAGCCAGTGTTGGCTAATGAAGTGGGGGAGCTGTCTTGGGATAAACGGATTGTTCGTGGCACTTTGGACAATGGTTTTCAGTATTATATTTTTGACTCACGACAAGAGAGTGACTACCCAGAGCAGTTGACCATGGCGACCTTATTCGTCAAAGCGGGTGCCATGGATGAAGAGCAGGATCAACTGGGCGTGGCACATATGGTTGAGCACATGGTGTTCCACGAAAGTGATGATTACCCGCAGAGCGTGAGAAGTGCATTAACTAAACTTGGTCTTAAGCAAGGTCGGGGCTTTAATGCGATGACCAACAGCGAAAATACACGCTATATGATGAATCTAAAAAAGACGGATGACAAAAGCTTATCCGCTATGCTGAAAATATATCAACAAATGGCGTTTTATGCGCAGATTAAGGATGAATCTTTAAGTAAAGAACGTTTGGTAATAGAAGAAGAGTGGCGTAAAAAGTTGTCACCCAGAACGCGCATTAATGAAGAGAAAAAATCGTTATTGCGGGTGGGGTCTTTGTATCCTGAGCGTCCTGTTATTGGTACTCAAGAATCCATTAAAAATACGCCAGTGGGGAGACTTCAAGCTTTCTATCAGGATTGGTATCAGCCCAATAACATGGCGTTAATCCTTTATACGCCAAGTAATCCTGAACATCTTGCTAAGCAAATACAGCAATTGTTTGGTCAAGTTGAAAATAAACCATTACCGCCGCGTCATGAAAAAGATCCACAACTAGATGATGCGCTAAAAATCGGTCAATTAACGGATGCGGCGGGCAAAATTAATCGCGTGGCCTATCTACTGCGTTATGCCAATTATTATGATAATTCACAACAAGGGCGACGTAATAGTTTGATCGATTACATGGCCCGTCGTCTACTAACGCAACAAGTGCGTCGTCAAAACAGCACGCTAGGCGATCAGGTGAGAACGTTTTCAAGTACCAAAGGCAGTGTGTCTCCAAATGTGGATATTCTAGGCTTTTCTGTGAATGTGGATACGGGTTTTCATGCACTCGGCTTGTCTGTGTTGGCGTCAGAACTGGCGGCCATTCAACAGCAAGGATTTTACCAAACTGATTTCGATGCTGTACGACAAAACGTTATGGATACGGTTGAAACGAATAAGCAGGCGGCGCAACAACGAGGCAGTTTATGGGGCATGAAAATGTTAGATGCGGTTGCCACTGATAAAGTCTTAGCGGACCCCGAGATGTCTAATAATCAAGTGCTTGAAGTATTGCCAACGATTCATTTAGATGATGTTAATCAGCGAATGCGAGACTGGTTGAGTTCCGCGGATCGCATTCTCTACAGCCAAGCTGTTGGCGGAAAGAAAGTAGAGCTTGGCAACGCTGAAGCAGTAGAAAAACTATTTTCAAACGCTTTGCAAGCCACCCACAATTCCTTGCAAAAAGCCGTACAAGTAGTAGATAAAGTACTGCCGAAAAGTGATTTTCGTGGGGAGTATCGTTTGTTGTCTCGTGATACGAAATTAGGTTTGTCTGAGTGGCATTTATCAAATGGTGATGGATTAACCTTATTGGATCCGACGGTTTTGGCGGAGCGTTATGCAGATGTTTATCAGCCTGCTGAAGAGTCTATCAGTTATTTCTCTGCTTACTCTAAAGCGGGTTATCAGGTGTTAGAGGGTAATCATTGGGCGGAGCAAATTGCATTACAGCTCTCAGAAGCGACTGGTGTTTATGGCTGGACAGAAGAAGAATTAGCAAAATGGCGAAAGGCGCATAAAGTTAACTTGTCTATTAAGCAGAAAGCGCAAAGTGTTTTTTACCGAGGCAACATAGAAGATGAAAATTTCGATACTTTATTAGCTTATTATCATCAGTCACAAAGCCTGCCAAACATTAACCTGCCAGTGTATCAGGACATAATGGATGAGTTGTTGCGCAATGCCAAAGTGGATGTGGTGAGAGTGAGTGAGGCTTTTGCAAGGTCCGTTGCCAAAACGCGTTTTGGTGATGAGCAAGAATTAGTGCCCAGTGTAGCGGGTCTTGAGCAGCTTAGTTTTGATAAGTTGACCCAAGTTCGTGAACAACAAATTGCGCAACCGGTGAGATATTTCATTGTTTCTAGTTTAGAGGAGCAGGTGCTTCTCCAGTCCGTTGCCAAGCATTTAGCGAGCATTCCACGTGCGGCGACAAAGGTTTCTACTCATCAACGACGCACTCAGCCTGTGCTGCAAAAAGCCGGTGATAGAAGATTGGATTTGTCCATTAGTGAAACGCCAAAAGCGGAGTTCCGCCTGTATGCTTATCAAGATATGACCTGGTCGCCGCAGTTGGCTTTGCAGCTTATCTATCTCGGTGAACGTTTGGAAGAGATGTTGAAACGACAACTTCGCGATAAGGTACAAGGCGTTTATAGTGTACGAGTGGGATTGGAGCTAAATCGAGAATCAAATCGCGCAGAACTTTCGGTTCAATTTTCTAGTGATCCGCAGCGAGTCGATGCTTTGGCGGCGCAGACAGAACAAGTCTTGGCGGATTTGCCAGCGCTTATTACACCTCAGTGGGTGGCGGAAACTCAGGCCGCTTTTGCTGATGTGGAAAATAACCGTTTAAAAAATTCTTTCTATTCAACCTTAGTGCATAGACTGGAATTGAGTTTTGTTAAGTTTGACGATGCCCGTTATTTAAACGACATGTCTCAATTGGCTGGTTCTTTGACACTGGATGACTTTCAAAAGTTGGTGCACTCACTGCAGTTTGATAATAAGGTCTTGGCTTACTTGCGACCCAAGTCATCAGAATGACCATGGTCGTTAAATATTAAATGCTCTTTGTAGGCGAAAGGCTCAGTGATTGTCACTGGGCCTTTTTTTCTTTTGGCTTGCTCTTGATCTGCGCTTAGCTCTATGATTTGGAGCCTATCTATGGACGATGCAGGGGATTAGCATGTCACAACCCGTTCGATTATTCAGTTTAGCCATTGCCTTGGTGTGTATTTTATTGGCATTAAACTTTGGTCTACGTTCGTCCATGGGCTTCTTTATGGCGCCTATTTCTCAAGAGTTTGGTTATGGTCGTGAAGTGTTTGCTTTTGCTTTGGCATTGCAGAACTTGTGTTGGGGATTATTTCAGCCTTTAGCTGGGGCTTTTTCTGATCGCTTTGGTACCTTGAAAACCTTATTTATTGGTGCGGCTTTATATGCCTTAGGCCTTTATGTTACTGCGGAAGCCAGTACTATTTTTGGCCTTAATCTTGGCGCCGGGGTCTTGATGGGAATGGGCATTGCCGCCACAGGCTTTGGGGTTGTTTTGCCAGCTATGGCGAGAATGGTGTCTCCTGAAAAACGTTCTTTTGCATTGGGATTAGGCAGTGCTGCGGGATCGGCTGGACAGCTTTTGGTCATCCCTGTGGCACAGGGTTTTATTTCAGCTTATGGCTGGAGTACCGCGTTGCTTTTGCTAGCGGGTGGCGCTTTGATGATGGTGTTGTTGTCGAGCCCGTTTCGCAATGAGAAACAAGTCAAACTGACTCAGACCGAGAGCTCCGAAAATACGCAGACTATGACGCAAGCATTAAAAGAAGCGGGTGTATATTCCCATTATTGGTTGCTGGTGGTGGGCTTTTTTGTGTGCGGTTTTCAGTTGGCCTTTATTACCGTCCATATGCCAGCTTTCTTGTCCGATGAAGGCTTTTCATCCGAAGTGGCGGTTGCCAGTTTGTCACTAATTGGCTTGTTTAATATCTTTGGTTGTTTGTTATCGGGCAGTTGGGCAGGCATCTATTCGAAGAAAAAGTTACTCACTATTATCTATGCGTTACGCGCCGTCGCCATCGCGCTCTTTATGGTGTTTCCAATGACGGATTGGTCTGTGTATCTGTTCTCGATTGTGACTGGGTTGCTTTGGTTGGCCACCGTACCACCGACCTCGGGTTTGGTCGCGCAAATGTTTGGTTTGCGATACATGGGCATGTTGTACGGTATTGTTTTCCTTGGTCATCAACTTGGCTCATTCAGTGGTGTTTGGTTAGGTGGTTACTTATACGATCACACAGGATCTTATGATGTTGTTTGGTGGGCCGCTTGCATCATTGCTCTGGTTACGGCCTTGATTCACATTGTGATTGATGAGCGCCCTGTTGAGCGCTTACGAACTCAAATGGCGACTAACTAATTGATCTTTAATTAGGGATATTTTGTTAACTTTGTTGAGTCTGCTTGATAAAGCGGTTCATCACGACCAATATAAAGAGATGATCAAACAGATGAAAAGTAAGACAAAAAAGAGGAGGGCGATCATGCAGTATGAAGATCGCGTAGATGCGTTAGTGGCGCCAAAAGGCGCTTTGGAAATGTTGTCACAAGATGAAATGGCGCGTTTGTCTGAGGAATCAGGGCCACTTCATGATTTATTCCATCGTTGTGCTTTGGCCATTTTGAACTGTGGTAGTGATTCGGACGATCCGCAGGCGATTATGGATGAATATCGTGACTTTGATATCCAAATTATTCAGCAAGAGCGAGGTGTAAAGTTACATCTGAAAAATGCACCAGGTAGCGCTTTTGTTGACGGCAAGATGATTAGCAGTGTGCGTGAAATGTTATTTAGCGTGTTACGCGATATTATTTTCACGCATCACGAGTACGATTTAGAAGATGGTCTTAAACACGCTAGTTCCGTCAAATTGACCAATGTGGTGTTTGAGTTGTTGCGTAATGCTGATGTGTTTCGTCGTATTCAGAACCCAGATTTGATTGTGTGTTGGGGCGGCCACTCTATTGCCCGTCATGAGTATGATTACACTAAGCGTGTTGGTCATGAATTGGGGCTGCGGGATCTCAATATTTGTACTGGCTGTGGGCCTGGCGCAATGAAAGGGCCGATGAAAGGCGCAGCGATTGCACATGCTAAGCAACGCATTAAAGATGGCGTGTATTTGGGGTTAACTGAGCCAGGTATTATTGCCGCTGAATCGCCCAATCCAATCGTCAATCAATTGGTGATTATGCCGGACATTGAAAAACGTCTTGAGGCCTTCGTGCGAGCTGGACACGGTATTGTTGTCTTCCCCGGTGGCGCTGGCACTGCGGAAGAAATTCTCTATATTTTGGGAATTTTATTGCACCCTAATAATGCCAATATTCCTTTTCCATTGGTATTCACTGGACCAAAAGAAAGTGCGGATTATTTTGAACAAATTCACGCTTTTATTGGGGATGTGCTAGGGGAAGAGGCGCAAAACAAATACCAAATTGTCATTGATGATGACGTGGCTGTTGCGCGTATCATGAAACAGGGAATGGAAGAGGTGCGTGCTTATCGTAAAGCTCATCAAGATGCGTTTTACTACAACTGGAAATTACACATTCCGGAAGAGTTTCAGCATCCTTTTGAACCCACTCATGACAATGTCCGCAGCTTAAATCTGCACTTTGGACAAGAAGTGCATTTGCTTGCTGCCGATCTACGTCGCGCGTTTTCGTCTATTGTGGCGGGTAATGTGAAAGCGCAAGGTGTGGCGCACATTAAAGAGTTTGGCCCGTTTGAAATTCATGGCGATAAAGCCTTGTTGGCCAAATTGGATGTGCTGTTACAAGCCTTTGTTGATCAACAGCGCATGAAATTACCCGGTACGGCTTATGTGCCTTGTTATAAAGTGATCACTGATTAGTTATTTGTATCTAGCCAGGTAATAAACAAAAAGGCGCTCAACCTAGTTGAGTGCCTTTTTTGATGCTTGGTGCTTGATTAAGCTAATAATATTAGCCGAATACTGACCAGCCAATGCTTTCGGATAGCGCTTCTAGGGCTGCCATGCCGGCAAGAGAGTTACCTGACTTGTTTAGTTCAGGGGACCAGACGCACACAGAAAACTGATTTGGCACAATGGCGATGATGCCCCCGCCAACGCCACTTTTTCCAGGTAAACCAACGCGATAGGCAAAGTTACCCGCTTCGTCGTATAAACCACTGGTGGCCAATAAGCCATTGATCTGAGTGGTTTCTCTCGGACTTAGAATTTGCTCATTGGAATGTTGTGAAAACCCTTTGTTCGCTAAAAAACTGAAGGCTTTGGCGAGATCGATGCAATTCATGCGCACAGCACAGTTATCAAAGTAGCTGTGCAGTACGTCTTCTACATCATTATCAAAATTGCCAAAGGCTTTCATTAAATAGGCCATGGACGCATTGCGAGCACGAAATTCATATTCGGAATCAGACACCACTTTGTCTGATTGTATGTGAGGGTTATCAGCCAAACGACGGATGAATTCGCGCATGGCGTAATGGGGGGACGCGAAACGTGATTGGTTCATATCACTGACGACTAATGCCCCTGCATTGATGAAGGGGTTTCTTGGTACGCCAGCTTCATATTCCAGTTGTACTAGAGAGTTAAAAGGGTTTCCTGATGGTTCTCGACCGACTCGCTGCCACATGCTTTCACCATAGTGCTTAATGGCCAGTGTGAGGCTGAACACTTTGGAAATACTTTGTATGGAAAATTCAGTGTCCGCTTGTCCGGCTTGATACAAGGTGCCATCGTTACTGTAAATGGCGATACCAAATTGATTAGGGTCAACTTCTGCTAGGGCAGGGATATAATCAGCCACGTTACCTTGGCCAATTAAAGGGCGAACTTTCTTTTCAATGGATTGAAGTAAGGCTTCCACGTTTTTCTCAATCTTATTATTAATAGGGGGTAAACATACGACTAAAAAGGAAGGCTAGTATAGAGGGTTAGCACTGGAATACCAGTGCTAACCGGCGCTTTAATCCTGTCGCGTTTTGATCCAGTTAACATGTTGTAATATCAGTTGACCAGAGATAGTGGCAGCGTTTGGTATCATGGGTAAATCGTCTATGTGCCACCAGTCTGCTTCTTCGATTTCCCCTGGCGCAGGTGTTAACTCGCCAGACTGGTAATCCGCGAAAAAACCCGCCATCAATTGATGGGGAAATGACCAAGGTTGGCTGCTGATGTAGCGAATGTTGTTGATCTCAATGCCCACTTCTTCTTTCACTTCTCGGGCGACAGCCTGCTCTAAAGTTTCGCCTGCTTCCACAAACCCGGCAATGTTACTGTAGCGGTCCTTCGGGGCCTGTGGACCACGAGCGAGTAGAATGCGGTTGTCATATCGAATGGAGACGATGATGCAAGGCGAAATGCGTGGATAATGTCTTAGATGGCATTTTGGGCAAATTTTCGTATGTTCTTTGTGGTGCTTTTCTTGCAAGTTCGTACCACAGCGACCACAAAACTGATGATCTCTGTCCCAGGTGGACAATTGATGAGCGCGACTGAGTAAGATGTAGTGTTCTTGATCCTGCTGGAACAAGAGTTCGCGCAAACCTATTTCCGTAAAGCCTTTTGGTACAGTATCAAAACGGCAAACAAACACGTCTTGACCGTGCCATTGACCACAGTAGACAGCCCCCATATTCGCGTCAGGTTGAAAATGGTCAAAGGGAATTAAAAACTGCTGGTCAGCTTCGACCAGTACTTGTTGACGATGTAACAGAATATAGAGCGCATCTTGGTGTGGACGCGGATGCGCTTGAGTGCCAATTTCTAACATGTTACCGCTCAGTTTTGCGTCGAAAAGAATTACGCTAACGCGATCAAGTTATTGACGCAAGTTTTAATCACCTAGCGCCAATCTAGGATGACTTTGCCTGACTGACCAGATCCCATGGTATCAAAGCCCTTTTGAAACTCATCGACTGAAAATTGATGGGTGATAATAGGGCTGATGTCTAAACCAGATTGCAGCATGGCTACCATTTTGTACCAGGTTTCAAACATTTCACGACCATAAATGCCTTTGATGACTAGGCCTTTAAAAATGACTTGGTTCCAGTCAATCAAGGTGTTGTTGCCCGGAATGCCGAGCATGGCCACTTTGCCGCCATGATTCATGTTTTCTAGCATAGAGCGAAACGCTTGATCGTTACCAGACATTTCCAGACCCACATCAAAGCCTTCACTCATGCCCAAGTCTGCCATGACGCCGGTAAGTGATTCGTTTGTCACATTGACCGCGCGAGTGGCCCCCAGTTTTTTGGCTAAGTCTAAACGGAAGTCGTTGACGTCTGTAATCACTACATTGCGTGCACCCACATGCTTAGCAATAGCAGCAGCCATTGCACCAATGGGGCCTGCACCGGTAATAAGGACGTCTTCACCAATTAAGTCAAAAGATAAAGTCGTGTGAACGGCATTACCAAAAGGATCAAAAATGGCCGCCAAATCATCACTGATGTTATCTGGAATTTTAAACGCGTTACTGGCTGGAATGGCCAGATATTCTGCAAACGCCCCAGTGCGATTAACCCCGACACCGAGGGTTTTACGGCATAGATGACGACGACCTGCGCGACAGTTACGACAATGACCACAGGTGATGTGGCCTTCTCCTGACACGCGATCCCCTATATTGAAACCACTCACTTCAGGGCCAACCTCAACAATTTCACCAACAAATTCATGGCCTATTGTCATGGGAACGGGAATGGTCTTTTGTGACCATTCATCCCAATGGTAAATATGCATGTCAGTACCGCAAATCGCCGTCTTACGAATTTTAATAATCACATCATTGTGACCGCATTCGGGTGTGTCCGTATGGGTTAACCAGATGCCTTGCTCTGGATGCAGTTTGGCTAATGTTTTCATCGCACTTCTCCTTTAATAATGCCCATTTCTCGACCCACTTTTGCGAAGGCATGAATGGCTTGATCGAGTTGCTCCTTGGTATGTGCTGCTGACATTTGCGTTCGAATTCTGGCTTTGCCCATTGGCACGACAGGAAACGCAAAGCCAGTAACGAAAATGCCTTCTTTGTATAGCGCATTTGCCATGGTTTGTGCCAGCTTTGCGTCACCTAACATGACAGGAATGATGGGGTGGTCGCCTGCAACTAGTTCGAAGCCCAGTGCCGTCATTTCCGTTCTGAAATATTGGCTGTTGGCCTCTAATTGTTGTCGTGCTTGGCTATTGTCTTTTAGTTTTGTCAGAATGCTTAGGCTAGTAGCGGTAATCACAGGCGCCAAAGCGTTGGAAAAAAGGTAAGGGCGAGAACGTTGGCGCAACCATTCGACAATACCTTTAGAGGCACTGGTATAGCCTCCTGACGCGCCACCTAAGGCTTTTCCAAGTGTGCCTGTAATGATATCAATACGCCCCATCACATCGCAGTATTCGTGACTGCCACGGCCATGCTCACCAAGAAAGCCCACGGCATGGGAGTCGTCTACCATTACCAGCGCATCATATGTATCCGCGAGGTCACAGATACTTTTTAGGTCTGCAATGGTGCCATCCATCGAGAATACACCATCGGTGACAATGAGTTTGGTTTTAGCCTCATTGTTATTCGCCTCTTGTAAAGCCGCTTCGAGTTCTGCCATATCATTATTAGCATAGCGATAGCGCTGAGCTTTACAGAGGCGAATTCCATCGATAATGCTGGCATGATTAAGTGCATCACTGATAATGGCGTCGTCTTGATTTAATAGGGTTTCGAATAGACCGCCATTGGCATCAAAACAAGAAGAATAAAGGATGGTGTCTTCCATACCTAAAAATTGGCTAATACTTTGTTCAAGTTCTGTATGTATGCTTTGAGTGCCGCAAATAAAGCGTACTGAAGCCATGCCATAGCCAAACTCATCTAATGCCTGATGAGCCGCTTGTGTCACGTCAGAATCATTAGCTAGCCCTAAATAGTTGTTAGCGCATAGATTGATCATAGGTTGTTGGTCTGCCGTGGTAATTTGGCTGGCCTGTGGCGTAATCATGGGGCGCTCTTGTTTGTATAAACCTTGATCTTTTAATTGCTCTAGTTGGATGGCGAGGTTTTGGTAAAAATCAGCTTTTTTCATAATGCACTCCAGAGTGTCGTCCAATAGGGGCAAGTAATAAGGGGAAGATCATTTGAGTGTAGAGTTCTAATGACGATAAAAGTAGATGCAGTGGCATAGCAAAACGACCATAACAGTTTACTCGCATTAGACGTTCTGCTGTGCTGGTCATGTTGCCCATGGGTCGCGTAGAATGGGGCAAATTTTAAACAAAGAGGAAGAAGTGACATGTTGTCAAAGTTTCGCTACGGAGTGATGCGTTGTGGTTTGCTGGTTGGTGCGTTAGGAGTGAGTGTGATGGCGCAAGCGCAGGATTTTATTCCTGTTTTGCAGTATCACCATGTGAGCAGTACGTCACCGAAATCCACTTCAGTGACTCCTGAGCAATTCACTGAGCATATGGACTATCTTCAAACGGCAGGATTTAAGGTGATTGACCTTAAAACAGCATTAGAGGATTTAAAGGCCAATAAACCTTTACCAGAGAAAGCCGTTGCCATTACGTTTGATGATGCCTACCGTAATATCTACAAAGCGGGCTTTCCTATTTTAAAAGAGCGCCATTTTCCCTTCACGGTTTTCATTAATACTGAACCAGTTGAGCGTAACAGTCGTAGCTTCTTGACATGGCAACAAATGAAAGAGATGGAAGAATTTGGTGGTGTGTTTGCCAATCATACTATCAGCCATCCTTACATGTTGCGTAAGCTGGAAGGTGAAACGGATGTCGCTTGGCTAAAGCGCATGGAAAACGAAGTCGATACTGTCGAAGCCTTGTTGAATGAGCACCTAGGTCATTCACCTAAAATGTTGGCTTACCCATATGGTGAGTCTGACCATACAATTCGTGACATGATGGCTGAAAAGGGCATTATGGCATTTGGTCAGCAATCAGGCGTGGTCAGTGCGGATTCCGATTTTGAGAATTTACCGCGTTTTCCTGCGTCTGGTGCCTATGCTAAGTTGTCGACCTTGAAGACCAAGCTAAATTCACAGCCTATGCCACTATTGAACGTAGAAGCTGGAGGGGATTTTGCTGGTGCGGACCCTGTTTCGATTCGTTTGACCTTTAAAGAAGGCAAATATCGTTTCAAAGATTTGGCTTGTTATGTTTCTGGCCAGGGCAAAGCTGCTTTAGAATGGGCTTCAGACCATGAAGTAGTGGCGACAGCACCGAAAGCATTTGGCACAGGACGAGGTCGTATTAACTGTACTATGCCGGATAGAACAGGGCGCAGTTACTATTGGTATTCCAATGTTTGGATTCGTGCGGCGGCGGATCAAAACTATGTGAGCGAAAAAAGTTAAATTTTTTTCAAAAAAATGTTGCACTGAAATTTCAAATCAGTAATATACACCTCGCTCGCAACGGAGGGGTGGCAGAGTGGTTTAATGCACCGGTCTTGAAAACCGGCGTAGGTTAGTAGCCTACCGAGAGTTCGAATCTCTCCTCCTCCGCCATCTTTAAAGATGGTGTGTGTTGTAGCAAAGATAAAATTAGTTCCTCGATAGCTCAGTTGGTAGAGCAAATGACTGTTAATCATTGGGTCACTGGTTCGAGTCCAGTTCGAGGAGCCATCGGAGTATAGCGCAGTCTGGTAGCGCGCCTGCTTTGGGAGCAGGATGTCGGGGGTTCGAATCCCTCTACTCCGACCATTTTATCATCCATTTAGTAATGGTGGGCGTAGCTCAGTTGGTAGAGCTATGGATTGTGATTCCATCGGTCGTGGGTTCGAGCCCCATCGTCCACCCCATTGCTATGATAGTTGGGTCGTTAGCTCAGTTGGTAGAGCAGTTGACTTTTAATCAATTGGTCACTGGTTCGAATCCAGTACGACCCACCAACTATCTCTGATGCAAAATTCTGCACTAATCTGATTAATTCCTCGATAGCTCAGTTGGTAGAGCAAATGACTGTTAATCATTGGGTCACTGGTTCGAGTCCAGTTCGAGGAGCCATCGGAGTATAGCGCAGTCTGGTAGCGCGCCTGCTTTGGGAGCAGGATGTCGGGGGTTCGAATCCCTCTACTCCGACCATCAGAATACAGAATATCATTAAGAATGGGTCGTTAGCTCAGTTGGTAGAGCAGTTGACTTTTAATCAATTGGTCACTGGTTCGAATCCAGTACGACCCACCATTCTTTTTCTTCTCTTTATTTTAAATCCTATCTCATCTTAATTTCGCATTATCTATATTTTTCTTGATAAGTTGTTGGGTGTGGTTTATTTTCCAGCTTTCCAGCTTTCCAGCTTTCCAGCTTTCCAGCTTTCCAGCTTTCCAGCTTTCCAGCTTTCCAGCTTTCCAGCTTTCC
>NZ_JBHZSP010000005.1:171185-235502 GCF_043643765.1 Marinomonas posidonica
AGCTTGTGCTGTACTTTTTTGAGTTGTATTGGTTTTTGTGTCGTGTGAGTGGTCGTGAACTTGCTTGTGAGGTGGTTGTTTGCTTTTGCTAAGCTATGTGTCGTTTAGTGCGATTTAATGCTGTGCTGAGCTCTGTAGTGTTCTGAGCTTGCTGTATATCAAGAGGTGATTTTATTGACTTAAATTATTGTGAGCTGTTGTTTGTATTAAATGGATGTTGCTTGGATAATATTTGTTTTGTGGCTTTGAGTCGTATCTAAGATATTGAGGAATTTTTTATATAAGAAACAAGATGTTATCTTGTAAAAAGAGAAATGGTGGAGGGAGGTGGATTCGAACCACCGAAACTTTCGTGGCAGATTTACAATCTGCTCCCTTTGGCCACTCGGGAACCCCTCCACAGCAGCGCGGCATATGATATATACCGCGCTCAGGGATGTAAACTGTTTTTTAAGATTTATTTAACAATTTTTCCAGTTTGGCCTTCATTCGATCTTCAGGTGATAGATTGTCGTATTGACTGTCTGCCTTTGGAGCAACTTTCTTAGGCTTTTTATTGGTTTGGCTTTTTGTGTTTGCTTTGGCCTTATTGGGGCGTGGCGCTTTGTCTTTGTTCGGACGATTTGTTGTCGCCTTTGGTTTACGCGGCATCATAGATTCTGGTAGGGCTGGTTCGTCGTTTACGGCGACCCCTTCTAAATCAATGCGAGGCTGGCCAGACAAAAGGCATTTCTTATATCTGTCTGAGCGTGTGTAGGCGGCAAGCGCGCGTTTTTGTTTGCTGGCGTTAAAGTCATCATCTAAAACCATATCTTGGTCTATGCCTACTTTCAGAGGCTTAGGTTGGTTCCAGTTGAAGGCTTTCGGATAGCGGTCTTCCAACATCTTAATAAGACGACGGTTATTTTTTTGATTGCGCTGACGTCTTCGTTGCTCCGCTGTCATAGTGGCTTCCTGTTGAGTAGGCGTGTCACTTGGCGTCGTATTGACATCAGTTTGCTTATCTTCTTCCGCTAGCTTACTAGGCTCTGATTGTTGTGTAGTCATGTAATTCGTCTGTTCAGTTGTCGTATTGGTGGTGTTAGTTTCAACACCTTCGTACAGTAAGTCAAAGTTGAGTTGTTGCTCAACTACTGGACTTGCTTTTGGTTGTGGGGCCGCTGCTGTGGTTTTGGTTTCCAGAAGGTCTAATGAGTCTGCAATATAAAATTGCAGACGATCTTCGGTGGAGCGACTTTCCATTTGTGTTAGTAAGTCCATTGAGGCGTTGTGCTCAGTGGTACTTGGTTTGCCATCCTTTAGCTGTTGTATCTCCTCGTTAGCATCTTCTAGCTGTTTTGTCAGCCAGTCAATCCTTGCTTCGAGTTGGGCAATTAAATGTTCCATAAACACGAGGCTCAGTTTTGTATTGGGCTTAATGGAATGCTTCGGGTACTACTGGTACCAAGCATTTCTTTTTTTTGTGTTTCATTTGGCAAGGTGATGGTAATACCTTCGTTGCTTTGCCACCAAATGTAGGTTGTTGTTATCAAAAAGCCTGCAATGATAAATGGTGCAAATTTCATCTTGTTTAAAACGTTAATCCTGCGCCAACCATAATGTGTTTGTCATAGGTTTCGTCATCGCTGTTAAGTATTTTAATGAATACATCGACACGGGATACGTCAGACGTGGCGATACGAAAGCCGGCTTCTGGGTAGAATACGGTCTCATCTAGAAACGATATGCCACCTCCAATATAGGACCACATAGGCAACCCAGGGAAAATCTGTAATGCTGGACTAGCACTGTAAAAGCGCGTGCCTAAATGAATGGCACTTTCAAATGTTTCGCCTAAAACGAATGTAAAGCCACCATGAAAAGAAATGTTTTCAGGTGTAGTGAATTCCATCCCAGCATTTAAGATGGAGGTGACATTGTCTTTTCCATCTCGGCCATCTGGGCGAGCAGCAGCAGACTCAAAGGTGATTAAGCTAGCAATTTGACCGCCTTGGTCATTAGCATAAGTATGAGCACTGACTAACATCAGTGCTGCTAGTAGTAAGGATCTCATTGTTTATTGTCCATTTGATTTAATCGGCTCAGCATTTGAGAGAGCGAACTTTCCCAATTTGATTGCTGTTCTTTGGTTTGGTCTAGCGTGTTTTGTAGTTCGGATTTTTCTTCATTGAGCTCATAATTTTGCATTTCTAAGTCGCCAATACGCTTGCGTAGAGAGCTGATTTCTTCAACCGCTTCGTTAATGCGTTGTTCTAAGTGATGAAGTAGTTCGTTGTTCATAATCAAATCCTAAAAAAATAAGTGTAATCGCTGATGTTGAGCGTGTGTTTTAAAGAGAGTCAGTTTACCAAGCAATGACAACATCTTGCTGCTGGACATTCAATATGTGTGAGTCAACAACAAGTTCGCCTACCGAAAAATTAGGTTGTACTTGTTTGATTGTAACACTGATATTGGCATTGTTCAGCTGAGTCTGAGCGGACTGTAGCTGATTAAATACTTCGTAACGACGATATACGTTAAATTTATCTCCTACTTTAATCCCCGCGATGGACCCTGCTGCAATGTGGATGCGATTGCCTTCTGTGCGAAATATATTGGCAATGAAGGGTTGGCAACGCAACTGTTCGCTAGTATCTATAGCACTTTGTTTTAGTGCTTGCTGAACCACTTTGCCATAATTTATGGTCCAAAATTTTGCGCTACCAAAACCAACGCGCTGATTATCTGCTATATCCCAATGACCTATTTCATTGTATCTGTGCTCAAACAATAAGGCGCCACTGAAACCGTCGTATAAATAGATATCGACCACAAAGTTTCTTTCTTTATTTTCAGCAGCTAAGGGGGGGGTGATGGTTTTGTTGTTGGGATGTCGTTGGTAAAGCTCGCCAATGTCGCGAATAACTCCACTGATGATGTATTGCACGCCAAGTCGCTCGCTGATGCGAGTGACATTGGTAAGAGAGCCATCGTAATTGGTGGAAGAGGGGGCATTAATTAAGTCCGGGTAAATCGAAATGTTAGTGGCGGTTAATGCTTTTAAATACCCTTGTTTATTGATTTCGTCTGCTAGGTTCTTGGGCAGTTCTCGGGAAATGTTATTAATTGCGCCAAGTTGAGCTTGTTGCGGAATTTGTAGATCAAAGCCGGTTACCCCAACTGTTTTCCGATAATAGCTTGTTGGTCCAGTACTGCATTGAGAGTCTGGGGTGACATCGATACGCGCAATAACTTTTAAAAAGTTGCCGGTTTGCTCCTCTGAAATGATTTTAGCTCGTTGAACATGGCTTGAACTACGAATAGCGATGCTCGAATTTACTTCACCATTGGTCATTTCATCTTTTACATTTACCCGTGAACCAGATTCTAGCACCGCTTGCTTTATAGCCTGTTCTGTTGCTCGATAGCGTGCATCTGCTATGTCGTTATTATAGATGACGGCTTCGCCAACAGCGTCAATGGTGACAGCAAACGTTGCATTAGATAAAACTAATAACACAAGGCTTAAAAATCGTTTGTTGAGTCGCAATGTCATCACTCAATGCTGTAAAAGTTAGTTGTCGGTGTTGCACTTTGTACGTTGACGGCACGGTAACCTGGTTGAATCTGGCAATTAGGGTCGTTGGCAATACCATGACCATGAGCGGCTGAAATACATTGGCGGAAGTTTTCTTGCAGTGCCATTTCAACAACGGTTTCGAAAGTGCCATCTTCGTGTTCTCTTTGAGACACGACTTTTGCGCCGACTAAATAAGCATCAACATATGTGCGTAATTCGTCATTCTGAATGACCATATTGCTTAAAGAACTTGAACCATCGATTTTTAAACCGTAAACACGTTCAGAAAGGTTGCGGTAAGCATCTAACATAGAGCTGCGTAAGGTCATGATGCGAGCTTGTGATTTGGTTAATCGCTTGTTGGTTGTCAAAGCCGCATAACCCGTAGCGGTTACTATGATAGGTTCTTGTTTGATGACGGCGATCGTATTGTTTGCATTGATGGCACCTGTATGACCATAGTTTAAAGCGCCGCCAGAGGGACCAACCTGATTACCGTTACAGGGTGCCACAGAAGTACAGGTGCCTGTTCCAGCAGTACTGGTTTGGCTTAGGCTTTGGCAACCTGCTAGTAGGATTGCCCCTGTTGCAATCAAAAGAATGCGAATTACGTGTGTCATGGTGGTGCCCTTTGTGTAGTAGTCTCTACTTTTTCTTGTCGGCAAGTGTCAGAGTTTCTTCACTTTTACCTTGTCGGTTTGAAATGAATCCTTGCATTCGCAGTGACGAAGGTTCGCTTCCTGTTCAAGACATTCTGTCTCATGGATAAAATGTAAACTATTTTACGTGTTAGCGTCTATTTTTACAGTCTCAAATCGACGATTTTCTTTGTTTTATATGGCAAAAATAACAACTTAGCAGTTGGTTGACGTTTTTCGACTGGTATTTTTACGGTTATTTTTTGATTCTATCAGGTCTCGTAGGCTTGATCATAGTATTTACATTGCGTTGTTTGAGGGTGCTTTGCTGTGTATACTGTTTTTATATACAGTATTTTGTGATTTCTATCATGACACTAGCAGAACGTAAAATTATACACATTGATGCAGACTGTTTTTATGCGGCCATTGAGATGCGCGATAACCCGGCCTTGAGGGATCGACCTTTGGCTATTGGCGGTTCGTCTGAGCGTCGTAGCGTGTTATCCACTGCCAATTATTCTGCTCGTTCCTATGGTGTTCGATCGGCGATGCCTGTGGCTGTCGCGAAACGTTTGTGTCCTGATTTACTCATCCTACCTGGGTGTATGGAAAAGTATCGTCTTGCCTCTCAGCAAATGCATGGCATTTTTAAACAATATACTCACCTTATTGAACCTTTGTCTTTGGACGAAGCTTATTTGGATGTGACTCAGTCAACACAGTGCCAAGGCAGTGCGACCCTTATGGCTGATCGTATCCGTCGACAAATTCTATCGACGGTTGGAATCACAGTATCAGCTGGCATTGCTACGAATAAATTTATTGCCAAAGTGGCTAGTGATTGGAATAAGCCTGATGGTCTTACACTTGTGACACCTGAGCAACAAGCGGATTTTGTTGCGGCCATTCCTGTTAAATGCATTTTTGGGATTGGTAAAGTGGCTCAGCAAAAACTGGCTGAACTTGGGGTGTATTACTGTGCAGATCTTCAAAAGGTGGAATTTTCGGTATTGCAAAAACGTTTTGGTAGTATGGCGTTTCGTTTGTCTCAATTAGCGTTAGGCATCGATGAACGTCCTGTACAAACGTCGAGAGAGCGAAAAAGTATCTCTGTTGAACATACTTTTGCGGAGGATTTAACCGGCATTGAACCTTGTTTGAACGTCTTGCCTAAACTGATTGACGCATTGCAAAAGCGTATGGCCGGGCGAGGATATGAAGCACGTTTGAGTAAGTATTACTTAAAACTCAAGTTTGATGATTTTAAACAAACCACAATAGAGCAACCGATCCAAAAAAAACTGTCTACAGCGGTTTTTGCTGAGCTATTGCAGCAAGCTCACTCCCGCTCCAAGCGGCCTGTGCGTTTGATTGGCGTTGGCTATCGTTTATCTAATGTGATGTCTTCGCAATTATTATTGCCTTTTTAATTTTTGTGTAAATTTTGTACAGTCCTGACTATCTCTGTCTATACTTTAAGGCCAACGGTATGGAGGTGTTTATTATGTTAGAGCAGCAGACAAAATCTCATGTGATTCATTCCAGCTTGCCTGATCCTTTATCCCAACGTTTGAGATTCGAAGTTGAGCAAACATTACATGCATTGTATGCCGATGTGTCCTTAATTGATCAGATTGATCGTTTGTATTTGCCTTTTGCGAGTTGGTTAAGTAACAAAGTGGGTCGTCGAGAAGGGCCTATGATAGTGGGACTTGGCGGTGCACAGGGTTGCGGTAAAACCACTTTTGCGAGCATTGTCAGTCGGATTTTGGTGAAAGGGTTTGATTTGAATGCGGTGGTGATCAGTTTGGACGATTTGTACAGTACCCGTCACGATCGATTGAATTTTGCCAGTCAGACTACATCGTTATTTTCCGTGCGCGGAGTACCGGGGACGCACGATGTCACCTTGGCGATGAACCTATTTCAGCGCGCGAGGCAATTAAAAGATGGTGAAGTGATGATGTTTCCATGCTTCGATAAGTCCATTGATGAAAGAAAACCTGTACACCTATGGAAAGAGGTTCGGGGACCGATTGATGTGATTTTATTTGAAGGTTGGTGTGTCGGTGCGCCCGAGATGATGGGGGATCTGCATTCCCCACTGAATGCCCTAGAACGTGATAGAGATGAGCAGGAGGTTTGGCGACAGTCTGTGAATGAGTTATTAAAAAATGACTATCGCGAATTATTTTCCATGTTGGACTTAATGGTTTGGATGCAGGCGCCAAATTATGACATCGTCTATGAATGGCGCAATAAGCAAGAACGGCTATTGGAGGCGCACTTGCATGATATTCATGGTGTACTTTTAGATACCTTAGATTTAAAAGTCATGTCGCCAGAAGAGTTAAAAGGTTTTATGCAATATTATGAGCGCCTTACTCGCCATATGTTGGCGGTGATGCCAGGGCGAGCAGATGTGCTGATGCGTCTGGATGAAAATCAAGGTGTGCAAGAAGTTCGGTATCCAACTGAACACTAAAAAATGCCTTAATCAGCACGATAAGAGCATCAATATGATAGGCTATAGCGATTCGCGATAGCCTATTTTTTTGGTCGAGATGTTTGAACCATTTTTTACATTTAACATTTTATGATGCTTTTTGGGAGAGTTTAAAGAATGACAGATTTGCTGCCAGTTGTAGAAGTAGAAACTGCCGCTAAACCGGATGCTGCGGTAATTTGGTTGCATGGATTGGGGGCGGATGGTCATGATTTTGAAGCCTTGGTGCCCGCTTTGTCTTTGCAAGACGGTTTGGCGGTACGATTTGTGTTTCCTCATGCGCCACAACGCCCTGTGACCATTAATGGCGGTATGCCAATGCGTGCTTGGTATGATATTTTGGAAATGACGTTGGAGCGCAAAGTCGACATGGCGAATATTCAAGAGTCTGCGCAGCAAGTCGAAGACCTCATTGAAGATCAAATGAGTAAAGGGATCTCTGCTGAGCGCATTATTTTGGCTGGTTTTTCACAAGGCGGCGTCATTGCATATCAGGTGGGGCTTCACACGCCTCATGTACTTGGTGGTGTAATGGCTTTGTCTACCTATTTAGTGAACAGTGATAAGGTGTCTCAGGCTGAGTTTTGTCCCAATGGAAACACCTCATTTTTAATTCATCATGGCTCTCAGGATCCAGTCGTTGCACCGACTTTGGGGGCACAAGCGCAAGCTAACTTAATGTCTAAAGGCTATTCTGTTACTTATCAAACCTATGATATGCCTCATGCAGTTTGCCCAGATCAGGTGCAAGACATTTCAGCTTGGCTTAATGCGCAGTTAGGATAAAAGTGGAAGGAAGTGGTATGTCGTCTGAATATGAACAATGGTTGGATTTTGCCAAACTGTTAGCTCAAGACGCGGGCAAGCTCATCGTTGAGGCTCGTGAAACGGCGATGTTTGATCGTAACTATAAGTTACATCATGAATTGGTAACTTCGACAGACATCGCGGTGGATACTTTTATATGTGAAAAAATTGCCGCGGCCTTTCCACAACATAAAATTCTTTCAGAAGAGTCTTTTCCTGAGCTTGATGTTGATAACTTGATCGAGGATGTGCCTGTTTGGGTGATTGATCCGATTGATGGTACGGTCAATTTTGCTCATGGTCATCATCATGTGGCAGTTTCAATTGGTCTATTTATCGGTACGGTGCGTATTTTAGGCGTGGTTCATGCGCCGTTTTTAGCGGAGTGTTATTTCGCTTTACGAGGAAGTGGGGCGTATTGTAATGATCAGAGAATTACTGTGTCAGGAGCCTCAACGCTTCGTAATGCCTTAGTGGCGACAGGTTTTCCATATCAAAAAACATCATTGCCAAGTTTGATTGAGCGTTTAAGCCGAGTGCTTCATGCGTGTCAGGATGTCAGGCGAAATGGGTCCGCAGCATTGGATTTGTGCTGGGTGGCGGTGGGTCGATTAGATGCTTATTACGAGACAGTGAAGCCTTGGGATATGGCGGCTGGTGCTTTAATTGCGGAAGAAGCTGGCGCTCAGTTGGGCTATTTTTCTGTGGCTCAGGTGGCTTGGCCTGAGGCCGTGAATGGTGAAGGGTTGTTGGTGGCGACGCCTGATTTGTATGATGATTTAAAGGCGTTACTTTAACCAGTAAGCGACAAGAGTTTGGTGGAATGTTACCCAGTTGTGTTTGGATTGACATAATTGGGTGTTTTATTTGAATAAATTGAGTTTAAAGGTTCTGTATGTCTCTTACCGTATTTTTTTTAGTGTTATTCGCTTGTGTTGTTGTAATGGGCGTTTCGCTTTGGTTTATTCGCCTACAATTACAGGCCAATCGATTGAGAGTGGAGCGTATTCAGGCGGGTGAGGCGCGTTATCAAGAAGAGCGTCAGAAAGCTGTGGATAGTATTCGAGTCTTGTTGAAAGTGGCGGGTACGGATGAAGTGAATTGGATTGAGGCAAGTATTCGAATTAAAAATTTATTAGATAGACTGAGTATTGATTTATCGGAGCATGAAGACATTTCGGTCTTTTATCTAGTCACTGAGAAAACCGAACATATTCCAACCCATGAACAATGGCGATCTTTGCCGAAACAAGCTAAACATAAATTTCAAAAAGAAATGGATGGTTATGAGAGAGTTCATTTGGATGACCTTAAAAAGGCCAAAGCATCATTGTTAGCGTTTGATTTTTCGGAATGATATTAGAGCTCTTGATTTCTGCGTTTGTTTTCTTTGTTTTATTGATGGGCTTGATGATGTTCTTTGTTCGTCATCAGTCTAAATTGCCTTATTACAGACAAAGTCAGGCGGATTGTGTCGCTATGTTAGAAAAAGCGCTTGCCGGAAATCTACCTGAGTTTGAGTGGTATGCTTTTATTGGTTTGAGTATCCGTGATAACGAAAGCTTAGACACTCTTCGGGAGCGATGTTGCTGGATTGATGAATTCGAAACGAAAGGAACTCAGCTGGTAAATGGTCGCCTTTGTGTATCTTTTAGTAACAAAGGGCGGAAAGAATTAGAAAAATTGTTGGATGAGTGGCAGCATAAAGCAGATTATTTGATCTGATGTAATTTTTAAGGATAGGGTTTGGGATTATGAATGATATACAGGCGGTATTTGATCAGGGTGCTGAGTGGATGCCTTGGGTGATGGACAGTGCGCTTAATCTAGCCGTTGGCTTGGTTATTTTCTTTGTGGGTAAATTTATTGCGGCAAAGATTTCAGGTTGGTGTGAAAAGCGTTTACTGAAATCTTCCGTGGATAAAGCTGTTGCCGGTTTTGCCTCAAGCATTTTATATGCCTTGATGTTTGCTGGTGTTGTATTGATGGCGTTGGGGCAAATTGGGGTAGAGACGACCTCTTTTATCGCTATCCTAGGTGCTGCAGGTCTGGCTGTTGGTTTGGCTTTGCAAGGTTCTCTATCTAACTTTGCGTCTGGTGTGTTGATTATTCTATTGCGCCCATTCCGTTCAGGTGATTTTGTGGACGCGGGCGGTCAAATGGGAACGGTGAATCGTATCGAGTTGTTCCATACGCATCTAACCACACCGGATAATCGTGTCATTATTGTACCTAATTCGGCGATAATGAACGGTGCTATCGTGAACTTTTCTCGTGAATCGACTCGTCGTTTAGATCTCGTGGTTGGTATTAGCTATGATGCGGACATTCGTTTGGCAAAGCAGATTATGGAAGAGCTTGTCGAAGCTGATGAGCGCATTCTGAAAGACCCTGCTTGTGTGATTGCCGTCGCGGAATTGGCAGACAGTTCCGTAAACTTTAATTTACGTCCTTGGGTGGCGTCTGCAGATTATTGGAATGTGAGAGCCGATCTGCTAGAGAAGATTAAATATGCCTTTGATGAGAAAGGGGTTGGTATTCCATATCCACAAATGGATGTGCATGTTCACAAACAAGAATCTTAATTTTTTTACTTATTAAGATTAGAATGCCGCTAAGTATTGTTACTTAGCGGCATTTTTTATGGCCGCTGTTATTCATTTGAGGCTTTTACATGAGTCGTTATCGACCTCCTGCACCACCTAAATCGAATTATATTACCTATGAGGGCTCGCAAATATTATTAGCGGAGCTCAAATATCTATGGAAAGAAAAACGCCCCGCCGTCACGGAATCGGTTCGTGAAGCCGCAGCTCAAGGGGATAGGTCGGAAAATGCAGAATATATATACGGAAAGAAGCAGCTGCGTGAAATTGATCGTCGAGTACGTTATTTAGAAAAGCGTTTGGATCATTGTAAAGTGGTTGATCGCATTCCAGATGATCAGAGCAAGGTGTTCTTCGGGGCTTGGGTCACTTTAGAGGATGAGGTCGGGAAACAAGAGTGTTTTCGTATTGTCGGGCCTGATGAGTTGGATCATCAAGCCGATTACATCAGCATGGACTCGCCAGTGGCAAAGGCTTTGCTGAAAAAAGAAGAGGGTGATGAGGTCATGATTCGTCGGGCTCAAGGGGAAAAACTCTACTTCATTGAGTGTGTTGAATATCGTCCGGTCAATTTATGACGATTTTGTACGGCATGGCGCAGTGGCAGCATCCGGCTTGGATCGATTGGCTGTATTCGTCTGCGGTGCCTAGTGGTGAGCGGCTGGCAGAGTATGCCAACGTTTTTTCCTCGGTGGAGGTGGGCAGTACCTTTTACGCACCAGTAGCGGATGAGCAATTAATGCGCTGGTACCGACAGGTTGACGCGGAGTTTCGCTTTTGTTTTAAAGTCCCACAACAGATTTCGCATGCATCAGCGCAACGCTCATGGCAAGAAGTGCGCGATGATTGGTTGGCTTTTCAGCAAACATTAACACCGCTTACTGCTAAGTTAGGGCCTACTATGTTGCAACTTCCTGGTCGATTGGCAGGGGAGCGTTTGCCTTATATTTTGGCCTTAATGGATGAGTGGCAATTGAGCACACCCTTGAGTGTTGAGGTTCGCCATTTGGATTTTTTTGATAAGGGTGAGTGCGAAACGGATTTTTTGAAGGCGTTGTCTGAACGTCAAGTTGATCGAGTTGTCATGGATTCTCGCCCTGTGTTTTCAACGCCTGCCTACAATGACAGTCTGCTGGATGCTCAACAAAAGAAGCCAAGAGTACCTTGTCACCCCGTTGCGACGGCAGCCACTCCCATCGTTCGCTATATTGGTCACCCTAATCTGCCGCGTAATCATGTTTGGCTGGATCAGTGGGCGGTCAAAATAAAGCAATGGTTAGAGCAGGGGTTAAGCCCTATTGTTTTTGTGCATTCTTCCGACAATATTGCGGCGCCAACATTGGCGTCTTGGTTGGATGATAAGCTAGTGGCTAATGGTGCTTTGTCTTCTAAGCAGCTAATTTTGCCTGATACGTTAGAGCAAATGAGCTTGATTTAGTTGTTCATGCTGTAATAGACACAAAGGAAGTTTTATGTATTCGTTAGTATTTTATGTTCCAGCAACTCATCTTGAGGCGGTAAAGAGTGCGGTTTTTGCTGCTGGTGCTGGTCGAATGGGAAATTATGAGGCGTGTTGCTGGCAGGTGCTTGGACAAGGGCAGTTCTGTCCCCAAGATGGCGCTCAACCTTTTCTTGGTGACGTGGGTGAAGCGGAGCAGGTTGAAGAGTATCGAGTAGAGATGGTGCTTTTGGAACAGTGTAAGGAGGCGGTTATTGCCGCTTTGCGTTTAGCTCACCCCTATGAAGAAGTGGCTTATCATTTAATTAGAGTTGAATCTTAAGGTGTTTGTTTAATCTGGTACAGAGTTAAACAGAATGACGTCTTCGTGAAAACCATATTGTCCTTTTTGGTGGTCTTCAATAAAGAACTCAAGTGTTTTCGTGACACTACTAAAGGCTAATTCCTCCCATGGAATGTCTTTCAAGTCGAAGAGTGCGACTTCAGAGCTTTCTTCGGTTGGGTGAAAGTCGTCTTTTTCCAATTTAGCAATATAAAAAAGGTGCACTTGATTAATTCTTGGGATACTGATCATGCTAAAGGCTTGCTGGCATTTGGCTACCGAGCCGGACTCTTCTAATGTCTCGCGAAGAGCGCCTTCACTGGTGGTTTCTTGATTTTCCATGAAGCCAGCAGGTAGGGTCCAAAACCCAAACTGTGGTTCTATGTTACGACGACATAGGAGGATCTTGTCTTGATAGAGTGGAATCGTGCCAGTGATTAGTCTTGGGTTGTCATAATCGATATGAGCGCAATGCGGACAGACTGCTCGTGTGCGGTTATCACCTGGTGGGATGGTCATCTCAACTTGGTGACCACATTTAGGGCAGTATCTCATGACGTATCCTTTACCGCTTTAACTGAAGTTTGGCGAATTTCACAACCTTGTCTTCAATTTCTTGGATTTCAATTTGGTAGTGGTCTACCCAAAGACTGATCGGGTGCTCAGGGATAAACTCAAGTGTTTCAATGATCAAACCGTTTAGGGTTTTTGGTCCATCGGTCGGCAAGTGCCAATCTAGTGCTTTGTTGATTTCTCGAATGTGAGTTGATCCTTCGATACGGAAGGCGCCATCATCCAGTGTTTGAATCTCTTCTTCTTCGTCTTGGGTTGGTGGGGTGAACTCGCCAACAATTTCTTCAAGAACGTCTTCTAATGCTGCTATGCCTTGAACGTCACCGTATTCGTCGACCACAATACCCATCTGTTGATGGTCTTTCTGGAAGTTTAGAAGCACTGTGTTGAGTGAAGTGCTTTCTGGGATAAAGTAGGGTTCAACCGTCGCTTTAAGTAATGCGGCTTTGGATGGTGTTGGATCACGTAAAAATATGGCTGCATGACGAGCGTGTAAAATACCAATGACTTTATTAATTTCGCCATTGTAGACGGGCATGCGAGTGTGGCGTGTTTGACAGATTTGCTCAATAATCTCTTCGATAGAGTCTTCAATATCGATGCCAACAACGTCATTTCGCGGAATCATGATGTCTTCCACAGAGACTTTTTCTAAATCTAGGATGGAGATCAGCATGTCTTGGTGGGCTGCTGGGATCAAACCACTGGCTTCATTTACGACCGTTCTGAGTTCTTCTGAATCTAGAGTGTCTTGATTGCTGTGATGAGCTTGCACCCCAAACAGACGTAATAATCCATTGGATAGAGTGTTGACGAGTAATACCAATGGGTAAAGTAATTTTAGGATAACAGCGAGTACCCATGAAAATGGGAAGGCTAATTTTTCTGGGTGTAAAGCCGCAAATGTTTTAGGTGTGACTTCAGCGAAGATAAGAATAACCAGGGTGAGTGCCGCTGTCGCAATGGCGACGCCAGCGTCTCCCCATAATCTTACCGCAATAATGGTGGCAATGGCGGAAGCGAGGATGTTTACAAAGTTATTGCCAATTAAAATAACGCCGATAAGACGATCCGGACGTTCAAGCAAAGAACTGACTTTGATCGCTGATTTATGTTTATTTTTCACAAGATGCTTTAGTCGGTACTTGTTTAAAGACAACATGCTTGTTTCTGAGCTTGAAAAGAAAGCAGAAAATAGAATGAGAAAAGCCAGTATTCCGCCGAGGATACTTAAGGGAACTTCGTTCAAAAAGGGAGCGCCTCAATAATTTAGATAGTGGAATTATTAGTTCTTACGAACCGACTGTCAAACATACTTTGTGAATTCGACCATTATTGCAACAGGATTTGTAATGCAATGCGGCTACCAAAGTAGCCTAGCATTAATAAGAAGAAGCCGCTAAGGGTTAATTTGACGGCCAATTGCCCGCGCCAGCCTGCTAAATGTCGACCAAGTAATAGTCCTGCGAACACGAACCAAGAGGCTATGGTGAAAAAGGTTTTATGTACTAGGTGTTGAGCAAACATATCTTCTATAAAGTAGAAGCCGGTCAGTATGGTAATGGTCAGTAAGATGAAAGCGGCCCAAATAAATTCAAACATCAGGCTTTCTAGTATCTGTAGTGGTGGGACGCGCAGTAGTTGTTTTAGTTTGTGATGTTTAAGCTGATATTCTTGCATTGCTAATAAAATACCCACGCCACAAGCGGTGGCGAAGAGACTGTAAGCGACAGAAGCAATTAAAATGTGGGCGCTTGTTCCCCAAGAGTTACTGTGAAGTTGTTTCAAATCCCAAGGTTCGATGGCATTGAGAGCTAAAATAATGGCGCTAAGAGGAAACGCTGTCCCGATTAGCAGGGATAAGTCTTTGTCTCTGTTGCTAAACCACAGCAAAGTATTGCCAATTAAGGCGATTAATAAGCCAATGGTAAGAAAATTGAAACCATCACGGTTAAGCAATAACTGCATTAGTGAAAAAGTATGTGTCGCAACGGCAAGCGCGCCAATCAGCTGTGTGAAGCGGTTGTGAGGACGAAAAAAGTAAACCGCACCAGCAATTAAACATGCGGTGAAAGCTAACCAAAGCGATATTTGAGTCATGAACTAGGATGTCCGCTTAGTAAAGGTATAGGGTGATAATCATTTATCCGTTATAATAAAACCAATTTCACCTTGGATAAACTGATAGTGTCAGTTTTTTTCCATTTTTGAGCCAAATTCGAGGGCAATATGTTCGACAGTTTATCAGAACGCTTAACCTCCTCCCTTGATCGAATTCGAGGAAGAGCTAAATTAACCGAAGACAACATTAAAGATGTGTTGCGTGAAGTGCGCATGGCCTTATTAGAAGCTGATGTGGCTCTTCCTGTTGTCAAAGACTTTATTGCGGCCGTAAAAGAACGCGCCGTTGGTACGGAAGTTTCAAAAAGCCTGAGTCCTGGGCAGGTTTTCTTAAAAATCGTTAAACAGGAACTGGAAGCGGTCATGGGGCAAGCCAATGATGGCTTGAATCTGCGTGTAGCGCGTCCAGCTGTCATCTTAATGGCGGGTTTGCAAGGGGCGGGTAAAACAACCTCGACGGCTAAACTGGCTAAGTATTTAAAAGAGCGTGAGAAAAAGTCTGTTTCTGTGGTCAGTGCTGATGTGTATCGTCCAGCAGCGATCAAACAGTTGGAAACACTGGCTAATGAAATTGATGTAGATTTCATTCCGAGTGATTTGTCACAAAAGCCAATCGACATTGTAAATAATGCGATTGATTACGCTAAGAAAGCCCATAAAGACGTTGTTATTGTCGATACCGCTGGTCGTTTAGCGATTGATGAAGACATGATGGCCGAGATTAAGTCGCTTCACGGGGCCATTAATCCAATTGAGACCTTATTTGTTGTGGATGCCATGACGGGTCAAGACGCGGCAAATACGGCTAAGGCGTTTGGGGATGTATTGCCACTGACCGGTGTCGTTTTGACGAAAACCGATGGTGATGCTCGCGGTGGTGCTGCGTTGTCTGTGCGTCATATTACCGGTAAGCCGATTAAGTTCTTGGGTGTTGGGGAGAAAACTGACGCTTTAGAGCCGTTCCATCCAGATCGTTTGGCATCTCGTATTCTAGGCATGGGCGATATGTTGTCCTTGATCGAGGAAGCTGAGCAAAAAATTGATAAAGACAAAGCTGAAAAGCTTGCTGGTAAATTAAAGAAAGGTAAGGGCTTTGACCTAGAAGACTTTAAAGAGCAGCTGCAGCAGATGAAAAACATGGGCGGGATGAGTTCCATGTTGGATAAGCTGCCAGGCATGGGGCAGTTAGGTAATATTCAAGATCAAGTTGATGACAAAATGTTTGTGCGTATGGAGGCTTTGATTAATTCCATGACGCCTGCGGAACGCCGCAATCCCGATGTGATTAATGGTTCTCGTAAAAAACGTATCTCCACTGGTGCGGGTTTGCAGATCCAGGATCTGAACCGATTATTGAAACAGCACAAACAAATGCAAAAGATGATGAAGAAGTTCAGTAGCAAGGGCGGCATGAAAAAAATGATGCGTGGACTGGGCGGTATGATGCCTGGTGGTCTTCCTGGCGGCGGCGGATTCCCTAAGCTATAACTATTTAGTTGTTTTTGCAGGCATTAGCAAAAAAAGTGCCGATTTTATTGAAAGGGCGAGCAATTCGCCCTTTCGTTTTTCTAGTTTATCGACTAGAATATGCCGCCTTCTTGTAGTATGAGTCAAAAATCGACTCGGCAAGAGGTGTTTCGTTAAGCAATAAGGAACCAATCATATGGTAACTATTCGTCTTTCTCGTGGTGGCTCTAAGAAGCGCCCATTCTATCACTTGAACGTGGCTGATAGCCGTCGTGCTCGTGATGGTCGTTATATCGAGCGCTTGGGTTTCTTTAATCCTGTTGCTCGTGGTCAAGAAGAACGTTTACGCGTCGATTTAGATCGTGTAAATCACTGGGTTAGCCAAGGCGCTCAGCTATCTGACCGTGCTGCTCAGCTTGTTAAAGAAGCTAGCAAAAACGCTTAATTCAGAGGTAGTGCTATGTCTAAAGTAAAGCAAGCGGCCGCTCCTGAGCAAGCCCTTGTGGTTGGACGCATTACATCTGTTTATGGTGTTAAAGGGTGGGTGAAGTTGTATTCGCACACCGACCCAATGCAAGGCATCTTTGATTACAAGCATTGGTGGTTGAAAACCCCAAGTGGGTGGAAAACTGTAGAGTTAAGCCAAGGTCGCTTGCAAGGGCGAGGTTTGGTGGCATCGGTGAATGGCTATAATGACAGAGATCAAGTTAAAGAGATCTGTGGTTTGGATATTTACATTGATGCGCAGGATCTTCCTGAGTTGGATGACGGTGATTATTACTGGAGTCAGCTAGAAGGTCTAAGGGTAATTACCAAAGAGGGTGTCCTCTTGGGGAAGGTTTCGCAACTTATGGAAACCGGTGCGAATGATGTTGTGGTTGTCAGTGCGTGTGAAGGCAGTTTTGATCGTGAAGAACGCCTGATTCCTTACGTACCAGAAACTTATGTTCTAAACATCGATTTGGAGCAAAAGGAAATGGTCGTTGATTGGGATCCGGAATTTTAACTAACAAGCTGAGGTCATCACGTGAAGGTAAGCGTTATATCGCTCTTTCCGGAAATGTTTCAAGCCATTACCCAATACGGTGTAACGGGCAGAGCCATTAAGTCTGGGTTGGTTGAGGTGGATTATATTAATCCCCGTGATTTTACTCAGGATAAGCATAAGACTGTGGATGATCGACCTTACGGTGGTGGTCCTGGGATGTTGATGAAAGTTCAACCTCTCAAAGATGCGATTGAGTGCGCTAAGCAAAAAGTGCCCAACGCAAAAGTTATTTTTTTATCCCCTCAAGGGCGTACACTGACGCAAGAAGGTGTGCAGCAACTTGCTAAACAAGCAGAATTTATTCTGGTAGCAGGTCGTTATGAAGGCGTCGATGAGCGTTTGATTCAATCTGAGATTGATGAAGAATGGTCGATCGGTGATTTTGTCCTAAGTGGTGGTGAGTTGCCGGCTATGGTGCTTATGGATTCTGTCTTTCGGATGGTGCCAGGAGTGCTAGGAAAGCAAGCTTCAGCAGAGGAAGATTCATTTGCTGATGGTTTGTTGGATTGTCCGCATTATACTCGCCCCGAAGTGCTTAACGGTGAGCCTGTGCCACCGGTACTACTTAGCGGCAACCATGAGGAGATAAGGCGCTGGCGATTAAAGCAGAAGCTCGGAAGAACTTGGCAACGCCGGCCAGACCTTTTGCAGAACCTTGAGTTGGACAAGGAACAGCAGAAGTTGTTAGAAGAGTTTATTCGCGAAACTGAAGATTCAACCTCGGCAGAGTAGGAATTGCGAGCTTATCAGATAGAAGAACCTTCGGACTGATAAGAAACCATATTATTAGGAGTCACATCCATGAGTAATAAAACTAAACTGATTCAGCAATTAGAAGCTGAACAGATGACAAAAGAAGTCCCAGCATTTGGTCCTGGTGACACGGTTGTCGTACAAGTTAAAGTTAAAGAAGGTTCACGCGAGCGTCTACAGGCCTATGAAGGTGTTGTAATCTCTAAGCGTAACCGTGGTCTAAACTCAGCATTTACTGTTCGTAAAATTTCGAGCGGTGTTGGTGT
Source organism: Marinomonas posidonica (assembly GCF_043643765.1). Taxonomy (GTDB): domain Bacteria; phylum Pseudomonadota; class Gammaproteobacteria; order Pseudomonadales; family Marinomonadaceae; genus Marinomonas; species Marinomonas posidonica_A. The sequence continues at coordinate 189,317 of NZ_JBHZSP010000005.1, forward strand.
TGAGCGTGCTTTCCAAACATACAGCCCATTGGTTGAGAGTGTTGAAGTGAAACGCCGCGGTGACGTGCGTCAAGCTAAGATCTACTACCTACGCGAGCGTTCTGGTAAATCTGCACGTATTAAAGAGAAATTGGCTAAACGCTAATTTATCTTCCTTAAAAAGGCGACGTAAGTCGCCTTTTTTTGTGGAACTAACTCCCTTTCGTATGGCCTAATAGAGACGAATTCATTCGTCTTTGAGGTTTCCATGAAACACACCTTTTCCTTCTTGGTCCGTGCATTTTGTATTGCTGGACTCATGCTTCCTTTTCGTTCTACTTTTGCCGATCAAGACCAAGTTCGTCAATCCCTACAGACAGCGCTACCTCAATATACTATTGGCTCGATAGAATGGCATGAACCGGCGGGTATGTACTCAGCGGAAGTGGAGGGTGGTCCAACCCTTTATGTAACAAAAAATGCTCAATATTTTGTTGTCGGTGATTTATATCGTATAGATGCGGATGGTCTGGTGAACGAAACCGAGCAAGCTAAACGTGCTAGGGTGGAATCTTTGCCAGAGTCTGACATGGTGGTGTTTAAGGCAGAAAATGAAAAAACACACATCACCGTTTTTACGGATGTTGACTGTGGTTATTGTCGTATGTTGCACAACGATGTCCCAAGTCTGAATGAAATGGGGATTACGGTGCGCTATTTGGCCTATCCAAGAGCCGGGGTCGGTTCTTTTTCTTATCGCAAGATGGTCAGTATCTGGTGTTCTGATGATCCTAAAAAGTGGATGACAGAAGCGAAAACTGGTGCCGATGTGCCTGAAAATAAATGTGTGAACCCTGTAGCGGATCAGTATCAGTTAGGGAATGAGCTGGGGGTTCGAGGCACGCCGACCATTATTTCCAAAGATGGTGTGTTTCTACCAGGTTATCTGCCACCGAAAGAGTTGGCCAGTAAGCTTGGGTTATAGTCTTATTGCAAAATATTCCACTTAACATGAGTCTAGTTCAGCCTTTTCTTCGTTGGGTTTATGTGGTTCAGGCGTTATAATGAAGCGTTTTTAGTGGCGAAATAACAAATAATTAAATCATCTCTGTGGGGTAACGTTTTGAAACCGGTAAAAGTCGGAATTTGTGGGCTGGGAACAGTAGGATCCGGTAGTTTTAATATTCTTTTGAAAAACGCAGAAGAAATTACGCGACGTGTTGGACGTAGCATTGTTATTGAGCAAGTGGGTGCTCGTCGTGACAATGATGCATGTGATACCACAGGTATTAACGTAACACGTGATATTTTCGACGTGGTTAACAATCCAGAGATTGATATTGTTCTTGAATTGATTGGTGGCACCAGTGTCGCGAAAGAATTGGTGATGACGGCGCTTGAAAATGGTAAGCACGTTGTTACAGCGAACAAGGCTTTAATTGCCGAGCACGGCAATGAGATTTTTGCAAAAGCGCAAGAGAAAGGCGTCATTGTCGCCTTTGAAGCCGCGGTTGCAGGAGGTATTCCGATTATCAAAGCGGTACGTGAAGGACTGTCTGCGAATCGCATTGACTGGTTGGCTGGCATCATCAATGGGACTGGCAATTTCATTTTGACCGAAATGAGCGAAAAGCAGCGCAACTTTGATGATGTTCTTGCTGAAGCTCAGGCGTTAGGTTATGCCGAAGCGGATCCAACGTTTGATGTAGAGGGCATTGATGCCGCTCATAAGCTGACCATTCTTGCGTCCATCGCGTTTGGTATTCCGTTACAGTTTGAAAAAACGTATACCGAGGGGATCAGTCGTGTAACGGCTGAAGATGTCGCTTTTGCTAGTGAACTTGGCTATGCGGTGAAGCATTTGGGTATTGCTCGTCGCACTAAACAAGGCATTGAGTTACGCGTGCACCCGACGCTGATTTCACGTAAACAACTGTTGGCGAGTGTAAATGGTGTAATGAATGCCATTATGGTGCAGGGGGATGCGGTTGGTCCGACATTGACATATGGTGCCGGTGCCGGGGCGTTGCCAACTGGCTCTTCTGTTGTGGCGGATGTGATCGATGTGGCGCGCACGCTGACTGCAGATCCTACGAATCGTGTGCCGCATTTAGCATTCCAAGAGGATGCTTTGTCTGATGTTGAAGTGCTGCCCGTCGAAGAAATCGAGTGTGGTTTCTTCCTTAATATGACGATTCAAGATCGTGCCGGTGTGTTAGCAAACATTACACAAATTTTATCCAATAATGGTATTAGCATCGAATCTTTGATCCAGCGTGAGCGTGAAGGCAGTGATCTTGTGCCTTTGGTTGTTATGACTCATGAAGTAAAAGAACGCAATATGAATGCTGCGATTGCAGCCATTGAAGCCTTGCCGGACGTTGCGGGTTCTGTGCAACGTATTCGTGTTGAAAACTTGGCTTAAGAGAGAATTATATGAAATACATTTCAACTCGTGGTAAAGCACCTGCCTTATCGTTTGGTGACGTTTTATTGGCCGGTTTGGCAAACGATGGTGGCTTGTATGTGCCAGAAAGTCTACCTCATTACAGTAAAGAAGAGATTGCGTCTTGGGCGAATCTTTGTTACCAAGACTTAGCCTTCAAAGTAATGTGGCCTTTTGTTGAAGGTGACATTCCGGCTGATGCTTTTAAGGAGATGATTAATGAGGCTTACGCAAGCTTTAATCATACTTCTATCGCGCCTATGGTTCAGGTCGGTAATAATGAATGGATACTGGAATTATTCCGTGGTCCAACCTTGGCCTTTAAAGACTTTGCTTTACAATTGCTTGGTCGTTTGATGGACTATGTTCTGTCAGAACGTAAAGAGAAATTGGTTATCCTTGGTGCCACATCAGGGGATACAGGGTCGGCGGCGATTGAAGGTTGCCGTCACTCAGAGCATCTAAACATCTTTATTTTGCACCCTTATCAGCGTGTTTCTGAGGTGCAGCGTCGTCAAATGACAACCGTGATTGATGACAATGTTTTCAATATCGCGGTGAAAGGTAACTTTGATGATTGCCAAGGCATGGTGAAATCGAGCTTTGCGGATCAATCTTTCTTGAAAGGTGGGAAACTTGGTGCGGTGAATTCGATTAACTGGGCGCGTATTATGGCTCAAATTGTTTATTACTTCTCTTCGGCTCTGGCGGTTGGTGCGCCACACCGTAAGGTGTCTTTCTCGGTTCCAACAGGCAACTTTGGTGATATTTTTGCAGGTTATTTAGCTAAGCAGATGGGCTTGCCTGTGGATCAGCTAGTTGTTGCGACTAACCAGAATGACATTTTGCATCGTGTAATTGCTGAAAACGACATGAGTCGCCAATCGTTGAATGTAACCTTGTCGCCAAGCATGGACATCATGGTATCAAGTAACTTTGAGCGTCTATTGTTTGATGCTCACGGTCGTGATGGTGCGGCCATTGATGAATTGATGGCGCGCTTCAATCAAGGCGATGTGTCGCTAAATGATCAAGCTTGGTCTTATGTTAAGGATAACTTTGACAGCTATAAAGTGGATGACAAGCGTACTTGTGACGTCATTGCCGAGGTTCATGCTAGTACCCAGTATTTGTTGGATCCGCATACGGCGATTGGCCTAGAAGCGGCTCGCCAATGTTGGAAGGATAAGTCTGTGCCTATGATTACTCTGGCGACAGCGCATCCTGTGAAGTTCCCTGAAGCGGTGGAAAAAGCAGGCTGTGAATCACCAAGTTTGCCAGAACATATGAAAGACTTGTTTGAGCGTGAAGAGTCTTATTCTGTGTTGGACAATGAACTGGTGCAAGTGCAGTCTTTTGTCGCTGATCGCATCTAAGTAAAGTCGTTAATTGCCTTGTTATCGCGGTCAAGTTTTGACCGCGATCTTTTATCCTATCTCTTAGTCTAAACCTTATTATATGAATCTGATTTTACTAGAGCCTGCCTTGATTTTGTCTGAAGGGCGTTACGCACTGACGGAACGTCAACAATCGCATATTAATCAAGTGATTAAGGCGGAATCGGGGAATGTATTACGAGTGGGTCTATTAGGTGGCAATTTAGGGGAAGGCGTGTATCAAGCGGCAAGTGCCGATTTACCTGCGCACATTCATTCTTTGCAGCTTACGCAAAAGCCACCTAAAGCCTTGCCTATGGTATTGGTAATGGCCTTGCCTCGTCCTAATATGTTGAAGCGCACCTTGCATAATATTACGGCAATGGGCGTCAAAGAACTGTATTTAATCCATTCATCCAAAGTAGAAAAAAGTTATTGGCAAAGCCCTGTATTGCAGCCGGAGTCAATTCGCCAGACTTTGTTAGAGGGGCTTGAGCAGGCTAAAGATACCATCATGCCAAATTATACTATGGTGCCAAGATTTCGTCCTTTTGTGGAAGACCAATTGCCACATATATTGAGTGGGAAATTAGGCCTATTGGCTCACCCTTATCAAGCTAAATCGTGTCCAATAGATTTGCAGGTGCCATGTGTATTGGCGTTGGGGCCAGAAGGTGGTTGGAACGAGTTTGAGGTCAGTAAGTGGTTAGACGCTGGGATGTCGAGTGTGCATTTGGGTGAGCGAATTTTGAAAGTAGAAACGGTTGTCCCTGTTCTTTTGTCTCGTATATATCCAGCTTAATCTCTTAATCTTACTTATATTTAACTTAAATTTCTTCAATTGTTGTTATTTGTAACTAAAGTGTTTTTTGGGAAGAGGTGTTTGGGTCTTTAGGGTAATATCTTTCTTAAATAACCTTAACTAGATTAAGGGTAATAAGTCAGGGTTACGGCATGTCAGATAAAGATCCAACTGCTTTACAGCGACCAACAAGTTTAAAGGCAAAACTTCATTTTATTACTCGCTTTTATGTGGGCGATGTATCTACGTTGTCTCCAGATGATGTACGTCGAGTGTTGATCATTAACCTGTTTGCTAGCGTTGGCATTCTTTTTACCTTTCCTTTGGGTATTGCTTCATTTTTTCAGGGTAAGTTACTGTTAGGCGTCGTGCTAATCAGTATTGCTTTTTTGTATGCCGCTAACCATCTTTACCTCAGGCGTACTCATCATCACGCTATGTCCGGTAATTTTGTGATATACCCTTTATATGCCTTAATGCTTTACCTGATTTACACGGGCGGCGTGAATGGAACAGGACATGTTTGGCTTTTTTGTGTACCCGCTGTGGCGTTGTTTCTACATGGTTTAAAGAAGGGGTTGATTGAACTTGCTGTCTTTACTCTGCTATTAACCGCGCTGATGTTTTATACGGATAACCATTTTTTAGAGTTTGGTTATCACCCATCGTTAAAGTCTCGGATCTTATTTGCCTTTGCTGTTGTGGTCTTTTTATCCGGTATTTATGAATTCTCTATGTCTCGTTTTAATGATGAATTAAAGCGCACGTCGGCGAAGCTAAAATTGGTGGCTTATACCGATATGTTAACGAACCTCTTGAACCGTCGCGGTATTTATCAAAAGCTTGAGCAACGACAACACGCTTATTTGTTATTAGCAGATGTGGATTTTTTTAAACGAGTAAATGATGAGTATGGGCATGATGCTGGGGATTATGCGTTGGAGAAAATTGCCCAAATCATTGAGTCTGGATTGCCCAAAGGGGCTTTGTCTTCACGCTGGGGTGGCGAAGAGTTTCTTCTTGCGGTATTTGATTGTTCTCCTCATGAAGCTTATGAAATAGCAGAGTCTATTCGAAACCTGGTGGCCGACTATGAATTCAATTATCGGGAGCAAAGTTTCCGCGTTACTCTGAGCTTTGGTGTCGCAACGATGAATGAGACGGTTTCTTTACGTGAAGCGATTACCTTAGCAGACAGTCATTTGTACAATGCTAAGCGTGCCGGTCGAAATCAAACTCGTAAAGACTAATTTGACGGTCTTTGCCTGCCTTAAATTAATTCGTGTTATTCTTGCGCCTCAGTGATTTTCTTTGAGTGACCTTATGCGTATCGAGCGTCGTCTAGTGCCGTCGGCACCTTGCCAATTTCCTACCAGTATGCCCGTCAGTTTACAGCGTATCTTTATGGCGAGAGAGGTCTTTAGTTCGGAGCAAATTGACTATCGCTTGCCTCATCTTTTGAGACCGAATGCCTTGTTTGATTTGCCTAAGGCGGCCTCTATTTTAGCCGATGCCATTGTGGCAGGTGAAAAAATTCTGATTGTCGGTGATTTTGATGCGGACGGCGCAACCAGCACTAGCTTAGGCATTTTGGCGTTAGAAGCGATGGGGGCCGTCGAACCGACTTACTTAGTGCCCAATCGTTTTGAATTTGGTTATGGATTGACGCCAGAAATTGTAGCCGTTGCGCAACAGTATTCCCCTGATGTGCTGGTGACGGTTGATAATGGTATTGCCAGTATTGATGGTGTTCAGGCAGCAAAATCTCATGGCATGAAAGTGGTGGTCACCGACCATCATTTACCTGGAGATCAATTGCCAAACGCGGATGCCATTGTGAATCCAAACCACCCTAATTGTCAGTTTTTGAGTAAGAATCTAGCCGGTGTTGGGGTAATTTTTTATGTTATGTCGGCCTTAAGAGCAGCGTTGAATCAGCGGAATTGGTTTGTTGAGCAGCATATTCCTGAACCTAAAATGGCGGATTTTTTAGATCTAGTGGCGCTGGGTACAGTGGCCGACGTGGTGCCGCTGGATAACAACAATCGAATCTTGGTTCAGCAAGGGATTAAGCGTATTCAAGCCGGTTTGGCGCGTCCTGGTATTTTGGCTTTATTGGAAGTAGGGCGTCGTGACTATCGTCAGCTCAAAGCCTCTGATCTTGGCTTTGTGGTGGGGCCAAGGTTGAATGCGGCTGGCCGGTTGGATGACATGTCAGTAGGGATTGAATGTTTGCTGGCAACTCAACCACATCAGGCACAACAGTATGCTCAACAATTAGATCAGTTTAATCGTGAGCGCAAAGCCATTGAGTCCGATATGAAAGAGCAGGCCGAGTTACTGCTTGAATCATTATTAGACGATGAACAGAGCATGCCTCATGGTATGTGTTTTTATGATGCGGATTGGCATCAGGGAGTGATTGGCATTTTGGCGTCCCGCATGAAAGAAAAGTGCCATCGCCCTGTGATTGCTTTTGCCCGTGTGGGTGAGGATGAGTTAAAGGGCTCTGCTCGTTCCATTCCAGGTGTTCATATCCGAGATGCGTTGGATCTTTTGGCCAAGCGCTATCCTCAGTTGTTAAGCAAATTTGGTGGCCATGCGATGGCGGCTGGCATGTCCATTAAAGAGTCTCATTATGACGCTTTTCGATTAGCATTTGATGCCATCATCGCAGAGTGGGTAACGGCTGATCAGTTAGAGGCGCGGATCATGACGGACGGCGAATTGGCCGCCGAAGATTTCAGCTTGAGCTTTGCTGAATTGGTGAGATTGTCCGGTCCTTGGGGGCAAGCGTTTCCTGAGCCTTGCTTTGATGGCGTATTTGATGTGTTACAGCAGCGCCTTGTCGGAGAAAAACACTTAAAATTGATGGTGCGAGAACCTAACAGTGGCGTGTTGCTGGATGCGATTAGTTTCTTTGTGGATCTGGATAAATGGCCGAATGAAAAAGCCAGCCAAGTGCGTTTAGTATACAAATTGGATATCAATGAGTTCCGTGGTCAACGCAACTTACAATTGCTAGTGGATTACCTAGAAGTGGTTTAATGACGTTTAAATTTGCTTAACAAATACCGCCATTGGTTGCCCATCGAATGCAAACTTGAGGTACAATGTGCCTCCCTCAAACATCACCTAATTAAACTGGAGTTCATTCATGACAGCATTGGTTCTTGATGGCAAATTATGCGCCAAAGAAACCGAAACTCGCTTACAGGCTCAAGTGGCGGAGCTTAAAGAGCGTACTGGCGGCACCCCGATTTTAGCGACTATTTTGGTTGGTGCTGACCCTGCATCAGCGACGTATGTAAAAATGAAAGGCAATGCTTGTCGTCGTGTTGGTATGGATTCAATGGCCATTGAACTCGACGAAACCACCACTACTGAGCAGCTATTAAGCAAGATTCATGAGTTGAATGATAACCCTGATGTGCACGGTATTTTGTTGCAACATCCGGTACCAGAACAAATTGATGAGCGTTTGTGTTTTGATGCGATTGCGGCACACAAAGACGTTGATGGTGTGACTTGTCTTGGCTTTGGGCGTATGGCGATGCAAGAGCCTGCTTATGGCGCGGCCACACCAGCTGGTATCATGCGCCTGTTAGCGGAGTACGATGTGAGCTTGGAAGGTAAGCATGTGGTGGTCGTTGGGCGTAGTCCGATTTTAGGTAAGCCTATGGCCATGATGATGTTGAATGCCAATGCGACCGTGACCATTTGTCACTCTCGTACACAGAATTTGTCTGATTTCGTCAAACAAGCAGACGTCATTGTCGGTGCGGTTGGTAAGCCAGAATTCATTAAAGCGGAATGGATTAAAGACGGTGCTGTAGTGGTGGATGCGGGTTATCACCCAGGTGGTGTTGGCGACATTGAACTCGGCCCTCTTACTGATCGAGTGTCAGCTTATACGCCTGTGCCTGGCGGTGTTGGCCCAATGACAATTAATACGCTTATTTTGCAAACCTTAGAATCGGGTTTGAAACAACTGGCCTAAAACGATAGATTGAACGACCAAGCCGCACTGTCATAGGTGCGGCTTCTTTTTTTAAGCAGAGTAGAGATGATACGAGGTAGGCTATGTCTACAGAAATGTTAAAAGACGCATTGGATTTTGATCTCATTGCGGACGTGTTTGTGTCGGAGTCTATTACGGCATCACCAGCAGAATTGCATGGTCAGTTATGTGGCTATTTAGCCTCAGGAGTGACTTTGCCACTAGAAGATTGGCTCGCCATGGTGGTGGAGTTTTGTGATATCGAAAGCTGGAAAGAAGACGCTAGTCGAGTCGCCATTGTTGACTTATATAACGCTACGTTAACCTTATTCCAAAATGGTGAATATGCTCTTGTCCCCAGCATTGCTGATGACGATGCCGAATTATGTGAGCGTGGTGTGACTTTGTCTCAATGGGCTCATGGTTTCTTGGCGGGCTATGGTTTATCTGGTCAGAAAAAAGACTTATCAGAAGAGACCAAGCAGATATTACGTGACTTCGCTAACATTTCGGGAATGCAGTCTGACATGCGCAGCCTTGAAGAGAACAATGATAATGAAGCGGATCTGACCGAATTGGTTGAGTACGTTCGTTTGTCTGCCATGATGATGTACTCAGAACATCATGATATTAATCCAGATGCCGATCATTCGAAGCAAAATGCGCTTCATTAATACCCAGTTAATGGACAACTTGATACAGATGAAATGAGGTCACTATGAACATCACTTTGCAAACCTATCAATCCCGTCGTGAACGTTTAATGGCGTCTTTGCCTGATAACAGTGTAGTGGTCATTCGTAATGGCGAGTTGGCGGTGCGCAATAATGATTGTGACTACGAATTTCGACCTGACAGCCGTTTCTATTATTTGACCGGGTTTCCAGAGCCCAGTGCGTACGCCATTATCTCTGGGCAAGGTGATTTGACTCTAGTGAGTTTGCCAAAAGACACTGAAAAAGAACAATGGGATGGTTTTCGTTACGGTATTGAGGGTGCCATTCAGGCATTTGGCGCAACACAAGCCTTTGCTTTAGAGGCACTGGATGAGACCTTAGCGACGGCGTTGGATGGTGCGGATTGCCTAGCATATTGTTTTGCTGATCAAAGACTACGTGAGCAACTAGCAGTATGTCGTGATGGTTTGGCTGCGCGTGCTCGATTGGGTGCGAAAGCGCCTGGGCAATTGCTGGACGTTACAAACTATGTGGCAGAAATGCGTTTGCGTAAAGATGCAGAAGAAATTGCAATCATGGAAGCCGCCGCACAAATCAGTGTTGACGCTCATAAGCAAGCGATGCGCTCAGTGAAACCAGGTATGAAAGAGTATCAGTTAGAAGCCGAACTTAATTATGTGTTTATGAAATCTGGTGCCCGCCAGCCTGCGTATAACAACATTGTGGCGTCTGGTTCAAATGCCTGTGTTTTGCATTACATTAAAAATGACGAAACCATTAAAGACGGTGATTTGGTATTAATTGACGCAGGTGCTGAGTTGTCATGTTATGCGTCAGATATCACACGAACCTTTCCGGCAAATGGCAAATTCACTGAGCCACAAGCGGCGCTTTATCAATTGGTGCTTGATGCCTATCACGATGGCATGAAAGAGCTGACGGTGGGCAATCCTTATGAAGCTTGTCACCATGCAGCGGTGAAAACATTAACCACAGGTTTGGTGCAGCTGGGATTGTTGTCAGGAGAGGTGGATACCCTGATCGAAAGCAAGGCATATCGCGATTTTTATATGCACAATACAGGGCACTGGTTAGGATTAGATGTACACGATTGTGGTGCTTATAAACTGGCAGGGGAATCGCGTGCCTTAGAAGAAGGGATGGTATTAACCATAGAGCCAGGCTTGTACGTGTCAGAAGACAATCTAAAGGTAGAGCCAAAGTGGCGTGGCATTGGTATTCGTATTGAAGACGATGTGTTGATTACCGCATCGGGTCCTTATGTTCTAACCCATGGTTTAGCGAAAGAGATTAGTGAGATCGAAGCTTTAATGGCTGAGGCTCATTCTATTAGTTAATTGGAGTAAGTGTGATGGCAAAATCCTATGATCTGATCCTCGTTGGTGCTGGTATGGTTGGCGGCTTATCTGCAATATTGTTAGCAAAGTCGTCCCTGCGAATCGCGCTTGTGGATAAGCACACTGGGTTATACACACTTTCAACACCACCCGCCTACGATGCTCGAGTCAGTGCCATTTCCAGTCAATCTAAAACATTATTAGAAGACGCGGGAGTGTGGCAAAACATTCCTAAAAACCGAATTGCTTCCTATGACAACATGGTGGTATGGGATGGCTTGGGTGAGGGCATGGTCGACTTTAATGCCCATAATAGCGACATGCCGGAATTAGGGCACTTAGTTGAAAACGCGGTCTTAAATGATCAGCTAATGGCACGCCTAAAAGACAATGCGAATGTGGATCTTTATTTGGGTGATCAGTTAGACAGCTATGAACTAAACGAAGCTGGGGTGACGGCAAGTTTGACCTCTGGCCATCAGTTGAACGCTCAGGCCATCATCGCTGCAGATGGCGCTATGTCTAAGTTAAGGCAAGACAATGACTTTGATACGATCGAATGGGATTATGGTCATACGGCCATCGTCGCTACCATAGAAATAGGTCAAAGCCATCAAAATACCGCGTGGCAAAGTTTTGGTGAAGAAGGTATTTTGGCCTTTTTACCCATGCCCAGTGTGGATGGTAAAGAGTATATTTCCATTGTTTGGTCTGTTCCTCCTGGTGATGCTGAAACCTTAATGGCCTTGTCGGATGAGGCATTTTGTCAACGCTTACACTATGCGATTAATCGTAAATTTGATGTTCTTTCGGTGACTCGTGAACGCCAAGCGATTCCATTACGCCAACGTCATGCTAAACAATATGTGAAGGTTGGTTTGGCCTTGATCGGTGATGCGGCTCATACCATTCACCCTTTGGCTGGTCAGGGTGCCAACCTTGGGTTTGGTGATGTAAAGGCTTTAGTGGCAGTATTATCCAAAGCACAGCGTCGCGGAGAAGCGTTAGGGTCACTAAAGGTATTACGACGTTATCAACGTGCTCGTATGTTAGATAATATTGCGATGGCGGCTGGAATGGAAACCTTCAAACGTTTGTTTACAAGTCATCATCCCGCGTTAGTGGGAATTCGTAATATGGGAATGAAGCGCTTTAATCAAAGTCGTTTTCTAAAAGAGAAGGTTGTGGCTCGTGCGGCCGGTTTGTCTTCTTTTTCCTAATCATTGCGGAAACAGAGGACAGGCTTTTCAAAACGCTACTTATTTCCAGTTGCAAAAACATTTGGCTACCTTATCCTGCTTAATGGTGTTTTTTTGATTACTGAAGGGTTGCCTCCTATGCGTATAGAAGCGCTTTTAAAGCAAACCGATAAACTTCCTAATGTCCCGGATGTGGTTCGTGAGCTTATTCAACTGCTAAATGATCCTGATGCTAATTATTCTGACATCAGTCAACGAGTGGCCCATGATCAAACCATTTCGCTGAAAATTCTGCGTATGGTGAATTCTGCTTACTTTGGTTTGTCTCGTAAGATTTCGTCGATTGATGAAGCCACTGTTTTGCTTGGTATGTCTAAATTAAAAACACTGGTGATTGCCTCCGGCTTTTCAAGCTCCGTTGAGAAAGTAGAGGGCATTAATTTACCTGCTTTCTGGGCAGATTCTTTTCGGGTCGCAGAGTTGGCGAAGTGGGTTGCGAAGCGAACAGAGCTGGTGGATGAAGACGAAGCGTTTACCGTCGGGATTGTCCATAACATTGGACGTCTTTTACTGCATCTTACTCAGCCAGACCTTGCCCTTGAGATCCAGACGTTAGTGAATAATCGCAAAGCTAGCCGTGTAAAAGCCGAGCAGGATCTCCTAGGCTTTACCACACAAGATGCAGGTAAAGCCTTGATGGATATGTGGAAGTTTCCTGTTGCTATGGGCGATGCCGTACAGCAGCACAAGCGTCCGTTTATGAATGATGAGCCTCAAGCGTTAGCTTGTGTACTCAATATTGCATGCTATTTAAATGCATGTATTCGTAATGATCGGGATTCCGATCTGGTTCGAGAGGGGTTTCCTATGGCGGTTGCGAAAAGTGCAGGCTTAGGAGAAGGTATTCTATTTGAGCTGGATGATGCTTTAATTATTGGCGATGGTTTAAACCAACTTTTGGTATAAATCTGTTTTTTTACATACATTACTTAGACTCAATGGAATGAGAATCGCTAGTGTTTGTGCTGAGCTTGTGCTAATTTCTTTTTTCAATTTTTAGCAAGTCCTCAAAGGCCTTATTTTCTTTGCTTTGATGCACGGAAGTATCTTAGATACGAGAAAATGTTTTCAAGTTTTGGAAGGTGAATAATGGCAATTATTTTTCAGCGCTCTATGAAGCGCGAAAAGCTCGTTTCTTATATCAAAAATGCAGGTTTAGCTCTGCTTTCATGTTCATTTTTGCTGCCTGTGAGCGCCCAAGCTGAAGGTGAAGTGAATATCTATTCGGCTCGCAAAGAGTCGTTAATTGCACCTATTCTGGAGACTTTTTCTGAGCAGAATGATGTGGTTGTCAATTTGATCACAGGTTCAGCTGATGCCTTGTTAAGTCGTTTAAGAGCAGAGGGTGATGCTAGCCCTGCGGATGTTTTTATTACCGTCGATGCTGGTCGATTACATCGCGCTAAAGCGGCAGGCGTGTTGCAGCCATTACAAAGTGAGGTTCTCGAGACCAATATTCCAAGTCATTTGAGAGACAAAGATAACTATTGGTTTGGTTTATCTCAACGTGCTCGTGTCATCTTTTATAACCCTGAAACTGTGGATTCTAGCGAGCTATCTCGATACGAAGACTTGGTCGATGCTAAATGGAAAGGTCGCGTTTGCGTGCGTTCTTCTGCCAATATTTATAACCAATCATTAGTCGCGTCGATGATTGAGGCCGATGGCGCTGAGCAGACGCAAACATGGATTAAAGGTCTTATGGCCAATCTTGCCCGTCCGCCGTTTGGTGGAGATGTGGATCTACTAAAAGCGGTTGCTGCAGGGGTGTGTGATGTGACGTTGGCAAACACTTACTACTATGGTCGCTTAGGGCAAAGTGATTTAGCAAGCGATCGCGAAGTCTATGCCAAAGTAAAACCTTTCTGGCCGAATCAAGGCGAAGCTGAACGTGGCGCTCATGTTAACGTGAGCGGTGCTGGTCTGACTTCAGCCGCGACAAATGTTGAAAATGCAAAGCGGTTACTTGAATTTTTAACCAGTCAAACAGCACAAGAATGGTATGCTCATGTGAATAACGAATACCCAGTTGTAAAGGGGATTGGTGCACCTGAGATGTTAGCGCCTTATGGTACGTTTCATGCTGATAGCCTGTCGTTAAGTAAATTGGGAGAGAATAACCGTCAAGCGGTTGAGCTCATGGACATTGGCGGTTGGAAGTAACCGCCTATTTGAATTGAACTAATCACAGGTTGTAACGAGTCATTGAACTGGTTTAAAAAATTGAATTTTTCCCTCCTATCCGGCGCGGCGATATTTATCGCTGCGTTGTTGTCTTTGCCTATCCTGGTGGTTCTAGTCAATGTGGTGATCGGAGATGGTCAGGTTTGGCAACACCTGTATCAGACGGTCTTGGTTGAATACGTTCATAATTCTTTGCTGCTTATGGTTGGTGTTGGGATCGGCGTGTTGTGTATTGGAGTACCTGCTGCCTGGTTAACCAGTATGTGCAACTTCCCCGGCCGTCAGTTTTTAGCTTGGGCCTTATTATTACCGATGGCTTTTCCAGCCTACATCATTGCTTATACCTACACAGGTATATTGGACTTTGCTGGGCCAGTGCAAACTTTTATTCGAGAATTGACGGGGTGGCGATATGGGGATTATTGGTTTTTTGAAATACGTTCCCTAGGGGGCGCCATGACCATGTTGATTCTCGTGTTGTACCCTTATGTTTACTTGATGAGTCGCGCCGCGTTTTTAGAACAATCTGCCAATAGCTTAGAGGTGGCGCGAACTTTAGGCTATTCGAATCCTCAAGCCTTTCGCAAACTTGCTCTACCTTTGGCTCGTCCTGCGATTGTGACAGGATTAACCTTAGCCTTAATGGAAACGCTCGCCGATTATGGGACAGTTCAGTATTTCAGTGTAAATACCTTCACTACAGGCATTCTGAGAACCTTCTATGGTTTTGGGGATGTGGCTGCGGCATCTCAGTTAGCGGGTGTCTTGTTGCTGTTTGTGACGGTATTAATTGTGTTAGAAAGGTATTCAAGACATCGTATTCAATATCATAATTCGGGCATTAAAAAAGCCAGTAGTCGGCGGATTCCATTGGGACGATGGCAAGGTGTTTGTGCTTTGCTTTTTTGTCTCTTGCCAATTTTACTGGGCTTTTTGATTCCTGCTTTAGTGTTGGCGTATTGGGCGATGTTTAAGGCGGAATTTATCGCTGACCGTTTCCTTCAATTGGCATGGAACTCTTTTTACCTTGCTGCATTAGCCGCATTAATATTAGTTAGTTTGGCCTTGGTGCTAAGTTACGCTGGACGCTTGTATAAACATAAAGCCGTTCATGCTTCTGTGGGCTTGTCTGGTTTAGGTTATGCATTGCCGGGGACCATTATTGCTATTGGTACCTTAGTACCATTGGCTTGGTTAGATCATCAAATCATTGATTTGGTAAAACATTATACGGGGCAAAAAATCGGTTTGTTATTATCTGGAACCTTATTTGCCTTACTGTTCGCTTATACGGTGCGTTTTATGGCGGTGTCATTAGGGGCCGTTCAGAATGGTTTAGGAAAGATAAAACCCAGTATGGACATGTCAGCACGAACCTTAGGCATGAACTCATGGAAAGTATTAACTCGCATTCATTTGCCGCTGCTGAAAGGGTCTATTTTAACGGCCATTTTAATTGTTTTTGTCGATGTACTCAAAGAGCTTCCAGCGACCTTGGTATTGCGCCCGTTTAACTTTAATACTTTGGCAGTGCGGGCGTTTGAATTGGCTTCAGATGAACGTTTGGTGGACGCTGCACCGGCATCTCTGATGATCGTATTGGTTAGTCTTGTCCCCGTCATTTTATTAAGTCGCTCCATTTCATCTGATGTTGCATCGTCTAAGTAGGTCTTCACATGACTCAGGAATCTTCTTCAAATATGGCATCTGATCTCACGCTTTCGAATGTGACGGTTGGCTATGATGGTCAACAAATTGTCGCCTCCACAAGTTTTCATTTAGCCGCGGGTGAAATTGGTTGTCTGCTAGGGCCAAGTGGTTGTGGTAAATCCACTTTGTTACGAGCCATTGCTGGCTTCGAACCTTTGATGTCTGGCCAGATTGAAGTGGCAGGGAAGGTTATCTCAACAGCGCAAACCAATTTGCCGCCAGAACGTCGCCAAATCGGTATGGTGTTCCAAGACATTGCCTTGTTTCCGCATCTTACAGTGGGGGAAAACATCGCCTTCGGTTTAACTTCTTGGACCAAGCCACAGGCACAAGCCAGAGTGGATGAACTCTTGGTGCTGGTGGGGCTGGCGGGCTTTCAATCTCGTTACCCTCATTCTCTTTCTGGCGGGCAGCAGCAGCGAGTGGCATTAGCCCGGGCGATGGCGCCAAAACCAACGTTATTATTGATGGATGAACCCTTCTCAGGGCTGGACGCTAAACTCAGAGAAGAGCTAGTGCCAGACATTCGGAGCATCCTATTGCATGAAGAAATGAGTGCAATCTTGGTGACACATGATCAAATGGAAGCTTTTGCTATGGCAGATCAAGTCTCTGTCATGTCCGATGGTGAGATTCATCAAACCGGCACCTGCTATGAAATTTACCACAAGCCTGCAACCCGCTTTGTTGCCAGCTTTATTGGTCATGGGGACTTCTTGCCTGCGACGGTATGTGGACCAAATTGTGTTCATTCAGACTTAGGCAGAATTCAAGGGAATTTAAATCATGGTTTTGCTGATCAGGTCGAAGTGGATTTGCTAGTCAGGCCGGATGACATCTTGCATGATGATGATAGTGAGTTTGTGGGAACCATAGTAAGTAAGTGGTTTCGAGGCTCACATTTCCTTTACCGTGTGAGTCTGGCTTCTGGTAAGGTGGTCTATTGTTTTGCGTCTTCACATCATAATCATTCGATTGGCCAAAGCATTGGTTTGACCATTCATCTCGATCATCTGGTGATGTTTAGTCGCTGATATCATTGAGTATTAGTTTAAACCAAGACCTTGCTCGTGACAGATTTCGATCAAGCCATCGAAGTCATACTCAGTGAGTTCGAAGTGATCTAAAGCATAATGTTTGATACGGTTCCATTCATGGTCTTCGTCAGCACCACCAAGATGCTGATAAGCGGAAGCGATGTGCTCCGCCATTTTTAAAATCGCCGCGAAAGACAAATGCAGACGACTCCCAGGTAGACGATTACGGAATAAGTGATCAACTCTATGATGTTCTGCAATCACCACACAACAGCTTTTTGGCAAGCCCCAAGACTTTGCCAGATAATAACCGATGACAGAATGATTGGTCTTAAAGGCTCTGTTTTCGACATCCGTTAAAGCGAATTCGGCAGTTTGGTAGGCTTCCTCAATGATACTTTGATAATTTTCAAAGCGACTCATCATCAATGGCATACCTGCATTATGGAAAAGGCCTAACGCGTAGCATTCATCTTGATATTTAAAGTTGAGTTGGTTGGCCAGGCTGGAACTGATGGCGGCCACATCGGTGGCAGTATCCCAAAAGCTGTGCAAAGCTTGTATAGCGTCATCGGTTAATTCACTTTTCACGGCAAGACCATTAACCAAGTTAGTGACACTGTCGGTGCCGAGCAAAGTGACGGCTTGTTGAATGGATGCGATTTTTTGCTCGATATTAAAGGCGTTAGAGTTCACCAATTTTAGAACGGCGGCGGAGAGGCTTACGTCTTGCGCAATGATGTCTGCAATGCGTTCCATATCGGGATCTGGCATCGCCTGTTCCATGTGAAGATCGACCATTACCTGAGGTTGTGGCGGAATGCTAATACCTCGAAGTATGCGTCCTAGCTGGTTTTCATTAACAGATGATGTCATACGAACTTCTTTACAACGGTGCTATATAAGGTAAAGCAAACGTTAGGCGTCTATTCCATAGCAATTGCGCCTAGAGTCACTATAATAGCGGTTTTTAAATAATCGTTTAAACAACGTAGGTGAGCATTTTGAGCGTAATTCGACTAAAAGGTCAAGTAGACAGACGTATTAGAGCTGGGCATCAATGGATTTATAGTAATGAAGTAAATACATCGCAGACGCCATTAAAGCAATTTTCGCCTGGTGATCAAGTGGTTGTTGAATCGGCTCAGGGTAAACCACTCGGCGTTGCAACGATTAATCCTAACACGCTGATTTGTGGTCGTTTAATTAGCCGAAGCACAGATACCGTATTGAATAAATCCACGCTAGTTCATCGCCTTAAAATTGCCTTGTCGTTGCGTGAAATGATCTATCCAGCGCCTTATTACCGTTTGGTGTTTGGTGACTCTGATGGCTTGTCTGGTTTAGTGGTGGATCGTTTTGCTGATATTTTAGTGGTGCAAATCTCGACGGCAGGGATGGAGCGCGTTAAGTCTGAAATCATCGAAGCGTTACAAGATGTGGTCAAGCCGACCGCTATTTTGGTAAAAAATGACGGTAAGATGCGTCAGATCGAAGGACTAGACTCTTATGTTGAAGAAGCCTTTGGTACCGTGCCTGAAGTGGTTTTTTTGCAAGAGAATGATGTATTGTTTCAAGCGCCGGTTTGGGATGGTCAAAAAACGGGCTGGTTTTATGATCACAGGGAAAATCGTAAGACTATGCAGGACTTTTGTGCTGGAAAGCGTGTTTTAGATGTCTTTTCCTATGTTGGTGGTTGGGGAGTACAGGCGGCTTCTGCTGGCGCTACAGAGGTGACTTTCATCGACGCCTCTGAAAGTGCTTTAAGCCATGTCGATGCGAACCTCAAGCTGAATCAATATGAAGGCGATGCCAATTTGATGCAAGGTGATGCGTTTGATGCCATGCAATCCTTGATTGAAGACAAAGAGCGTTTTGATGTGGTGATTATGGATCCGCCAGCTTTTATTGCTCGTCGTAAAGACATAAAAGCCGGAGAAGGGGCGTACCATAGAGCCAATCAGTTGGCGATGCGTTTGGTGGCAAAAGGTGGGGTGTTGGTGACGGGCTCTTGCTCAATGCACTTGGAAACCAATCGTTTGCATGACATTGTGCGCAGCAACAGTCGTCAATTAGAGCGTTTTTCACAGTTGATTTACCGTGGTACCCAAGCGCCAGATCATCCGGTTCACCCAGCCATTGCGGAAACTGAGTATTTAAAAGCCTTGTTTTATCGCATCCACAATAATATGGGGCTGTAAGTTCGCATAAAAAAGCGCCTCAAAGGCGCTTTTTTATTGGTGTTTATTTATCTCTAAGTGGCTTTAGTCGCGTAGAGAAATGTGTGGCCAACCACGCTCTGAGGCAATTTGACTGAGGGTGTCATCAGCATCGACCGCCACAGGGTGAGTCACTAACTCTAAGAGTGGTAAGTCATTTCGCGAGTCACTGTAAAAATAACTGCCTTCCATGCTGTGACCTGTCTCTGCTAGCCACGCATTAAGGCGAGTGACTTTACCGGCTTGAAAGCTAGGCACACCAACGACTTTGCCGGTGTAGTGACCTTCTATGACTTCTGGTACCGGGGCGATGATGTGATCCATCCCCAAGGCCTCGGAAATTGGACCGGTGACAAACTGATTGGTGGCGGTAATCAGTAGTAAGAAATGTCCTTGTTCTTTGTGTTGTTTCAGCAATTCAGCGGCTTTCTGTTGCATCATTGGCTGTACTTTCTCAACCATGAAGTCATGGTGTAATTGCGTTAGCTCTTGTGCTGAGAAATCCTTTAAAGGCGCCAAACTGAAGGCGAGATACTCATGTATGTCCAGCGTGCCAGCTTGATATTGTTTGAAAAATTTGTCATTAGCGGCCTGGTAGACTTGTGTATCCACTAAGCCTTTTTCAACTAAAAATTGTCCCCAAGAATAATCACTGTCACCACTGAGTAGGGTGCCATCTAGATCAAAGATTGCGAGTGTCACGGTTGGTCCTTAATTGGTATGAAGTGCGGAAATTATAGCCTTAGAGACAATAAATAACATTAGTCTTAATTGTGCGAATGGGCGAATTATGGAACAATGAATCTAATTTATTCTTATATTAGAAGGTGATAGCTCGTGATTGATGCAGACGGATATAGACCGAATGTGGGCATCATACTGATGAACGAGCGTGGCCAACTTCTTTGGGCGAGACGCGTAGGACAAAATGCGTGGCAGTTCCCCCAAGGTGGTATCAAATCTGATGAAACTCCTGAAGAAGCTTTGTATCGAGAACTGAAAGAAGAAGTAGGTCTCAATCCAGATCAGGTTGAAATTATCGGAAAAACAAGGGGTTGGTTACGTTATCGTCTCCCGAAACGCATGTTAAGACACAATAGTAAACCTTTGTGTATTGGACAAAAACAGAAATGGTTTTTGCTCTCTATTCGATGCCCTGATGCGTCGGTATGTGTGGATGGAACAGATTGCCCTGAGTTTGATGGCTGGCGCTGGGTAAGTTATTGGTACCCACTTGGACAAGTAGTCGCATTTAAAAAAGATGTTTACAGGCGAGCTCTTAAAGAGCTCAGTCAAAGTGCGCATCGACGGTTAGATAAGTGATGAAGTGTATCATTTAGAGGAGATAATCAGCGCAATGGGAGAGCTATGCTAGGTTTATTAAGACGTATCACACAAGAGGTGACGGCTGCACAGTCTTTGTCTGCCGCGTTGGATATTATTGTCCGTCGTGTTCGTCGTGCTATGCGTGCTGAAGTCTGTTCAATTTATCTAGTGGACAGCAATACTTCGGAATATGTCTTGATGGCAACCCGAGGCCTAAACGCTGATATGGCCGGTAGTGTGAGTTTAAAGTCAGACGAAGGTCTGGTTAGTTTAGTCGGTCGTCGAGCGGAGCCTGTTAACTTAGAAGACGCTCATATTCACCCTTCTTTCCATTATCTTCAAGGCACAGGAGAAGAGCGTTATCGTTCTTTTTTGGGGGTGCCTATCATTCATCATCGACAAGTTCTCGGTGTGCTGGTGGTTCAGCATGAAGAAAAGCGTCGTTTCGATGAGGGGGAAGAAGCTTTTCTAATCACCTTGTCAGCACAATTAGCGGGTGTCATTGCCCACGCCGAAGCAACGGGTGCGATTAGCAATCTAAATTCTAATGCAACACCACGTGGCGCGGATTTTCGATATAAAGGTGTTCCTGGCAGCTCTGGTGTTGCGATTGGTCGTGGTGTGGTGGTGTTTCCACCTGCGGATCTGGATGTGATTCCTGATCGAGAAACCACTCACCCAGAACAAGAGATTGATGACTTTTATCAGGCTCTGGACGCTGTTAGGCGTGATATCAGAGAGGCCAGTAATCGCATTAGCCAGCATTTATCGGCGGATGAAAAAGCATTATTCGATGTTTATCTAAAAATCTTAGACGATAACTCAATTGCCGGAGAAGTCGTTAAGAAGATCAAAGAAGGTCAGTGGGCGCAAGGTGCATTACGCCAAGTGATTAAAGCTCACATTCTTCAATTTGATCGCATGGACGACCCATACCTACGTGAACGAGCGTCGGATCTACGAGATTTGGGGCGTCGTATTCTGTCTCATTTGCAAGAAAAAGCCCCTAATATCGTTGAACGTTTCAGTGAGCCAGCCATTATCATTGGTGAAGAACTGACCGCTTCGATGCTAGGAGAGATACCCATTGATAAGATCAAAGGTTTAGTGTCTGTGATGGGATCAGGGAACTCCCACGTGGCGATTTTAGCTCGTGCTATGGGCATACCGACGGTGATGGGCGCGTTAGATCTTCCCTATGCTCAATTGGACAAAGCCGATTTGATCGTTGATGGTTACCAAGGCCAGGTCTTTACTTACCCTTCTGAAGCGTTAATTGATAACTATCAGCAAATTGTTGATGAAGAACGTTTGCTGGAAGAAGAGTATGAAAGTCTTAAAGACTTACCTTGTGAAACGTTAGACGGTCAGCGCTTGTCCTTATTTGTGAATACGGGTTTATCAGCAGATGTTGCGCGTTCATTAGATCGTGGTGCTGAAGGCATCGGTTTGTATCGAACTGAAGTACCTTTTATGGTTCGGGATCGTTTTCCGACTGAAGCAGAGCAAGTGGTTATCTACCGTCAGCAGCTCGAGGGCTTTGCGCCTGCTCCAGTGACAGTACGGACTTTGGATATTGGTGGTGATAAAGCCTTACCTTATTTTCCTATTACCGAGGCGAACCCCTTCTTAGGTTGGCGCGGTATTCGGGTTACGCTTGATCATTTGGAAATTTTTATGGCGCAAATTCGTGCCATGATTAAAGCCAGCGCAGAGTTGCATAACTTAAAAATTATGTTGCCGATGATTTCTAATGTGGCCGAAGTGGAAGAGGCGTTAGCGCTAATTCGTCGTGCTTATGCGGAAGTCAAAGAAGAAGGCTATGACGTTAAGATGCCGAAAGTCGGTGTTATGATTGAGATACCAGCTGCTGTTTATCAGGCCAAAACCTTGGCGAAAATGGTGGACTTCCTGTCGGTGGGTAGTAATGATTTAACTCAGTACTTATTGGCGGTTGATCGTAATAATCCTCGTGTTGCCGATTTGTATAACTCTTTCCACCCCTCGGTATTGCATGCCTTAGCCAGTATTGTTGACCAGGTGAAGGACGAAGGGGTTGGTTTAAGTGTTTGTGGAGAGATGGCCGGTGATCCAATGGGGGCCATTTTGCTCATGGCGATGGGTTATGACGTGCTATCCATGAGCTCTACCAGTTTGCCCAAGGTGAAAGCGGTTATTCGCAATATTTCCCTGTCACAATCACAAGATATGTTAAACGAAGTGATGAGCTTGTCACACGCTGAAACCGTGGTGCAAACCATGACTCGCTTGATGCGTGAAGCGAATATTGAACGTTTAATCCGACCATCCAAGACCACTCGAGTGGGCTAGTTTTACCAGAGGTTTGGTACTTTTCTATGATTTCCTATCCAAATATTGATCCTGTCGCCATTTCGGTTGGGCCAATTGCTGTGCATTGGTACGGCATTATGTACCTGATTGGTTTTGCTGGTGCGTATGCTTTTGGTGTATATCGAGCCAAACGTTCCAATGGTTTGTGGACCAAAGATATGGTCAGTGACGCGATATTTTATGGTGCGCTTGGTGTGATTTTAGGCGGCCGTATTGGTTATATCTTGTTCTATCAATTTCCAGCCTTTGTGGATAATCCGCTGATTATGGTACGCATTTGGGAAGGCGGCATGTCTTTCCATGGTGGCTTGTTGGGTGTGATTGTGGCCATGTATGTGTTTGCTCGAAAATACCAGAAGCATTTGGTGGACGTGACAGATTTTTTGGCGCCTTTTGTGCCAATTGGTTTAGGTGCTGGGCGTATTGGTAATTTCATCGGTGGTGAACTTTGGGGTAAACCAACTGATGTGCCGTGGGCGATGATTTTTCCGCATGATCCATTGCAGCTAGCTCGTCATCCTTCTCAGTTGTACCAGTTTGCACTCGAGGGTGTGGCGCTGTTTGCTATTCTTTGGTTCTTCTCACAACGTGCCAAACCTCGTTATTGTGTCTCTGGTCTGTTTTTACTCTGTTACGGCGTATTCAGGATTTTGGTCGAGTTTGTTCGTGAACCGGATACGCAAATTGGTTACCTTGCTTGGGGCTGGTTAACGCAAGGTCAATTATTATCCTTGCCGATGGTCGTGTTGGGGGCTGCTCTTTTGGTAATGGGCTTCAAACGTAACCTGTATCCTCAAAAATAAACAATCCGATACAAGGAGAGGGCGGTGGAATTTACTCAACAAGAGACAGACGTAATCGTTAGTAAAATTAAAAAGTATTTTACGGATGAGTTGGATTCAGACATTGGCGGTTTTGAAGCGGAGTTTTTACTGACGTTTTTTAGCAAAGAGATAGGCCCATATTTTTATAACAAAGGGTTAGCCGATGCCAGTCAACTTTTGCTCGAGAAAACCGAAGAGATAGGTTATTTAATCCAAGAGCTAGAAAAGCCAGTCACCTGATGAAATAAAAACGGCGAGTAGATTACTCGCCGTTTTTATTTGGATTGATTGCGTATGAGACTGATTTCAGACTGAAAATGGGTAAGCGATAGGTTCGTGGAACTGATAGCCTTCTACTTCAAAGTCGTCCATGGTCACCCAGGTTTCTATGTCTTTTAAAGATTTGATGTCTGGGTTAATTTTTAATGTCGGTAATGGGTAAGGCTCACGCATTAGTTGAACGTCACGCATTAGTTCTAGCTGGTCTTCATAGATGTGAGCGTTCACTATCTTGTGAAAAGCTTGTCCTGGTTTTTTTCCTGTAATTTGCGCAACAATGGCAAGCAATACATACACTTGAACCATGTTGAAGTTCAGGCCAAGTGGCACATCACAGCTGCGTTGCGTGCTGTTTAGATAAAGTGTATCGCCAAGCAATGAAAAGTGATGGCTGTACATACAAGGGCGAAGACAAGCCATGTGAAAGGCGCCAGGATGATAAAAGGTGAGGATTTCCCCTCGGTTATCCACACCACGACTTAGATCATCAATAATTTGTTTTAATAGATCAATATGACCACCATCTGGCTTAGGGAAGTTGCGGCCAATGGCGCCATAACAAAGCCCCATGTCGTCTTTACCCTTACGATGAGGGTTATTTAGCCAAACCTGATTTTCATTGGCATTCGCATCCCATGTTTTTGTACCCAGAGCACGAAAATCTGCCGCATTATCATAACCACGTAAGTAACCAATGATTTCTGCAATGGCCGATTTCCAGTAACTTTTGCGTGTGGTTACAAGTGGAAATTCGCCTTTGCTGACATCATAGGTAAGATCAGCATTAATGACAGTTAAGCAGCGTTTGCCGGTTCGTTCATTGTTGACCCACTCACCTTCGTTGACGATGCGCTGGCACAGATCTAAATATTGCTTCATACCATGTACTCTCGTTGGTCTATGACGGTGACTGGCAAAGTTGAGGAACAATGCATTCTACGTCGCCATAGGTATAATGTTTGGCACAGATTATATCAGGCTTGGATTGGACTATTCGAGCATAGATTGAGAAGGTATCCATATATGTTGTCACTTATTGTTGCTATGTCTACGAACCGTACCATTGGTATTAATAATTCGCTGCCTTGGCATTTGCCAAATGACCTTAAATATTTCAAGCAAGCGACTATGGGCAAGCCAATTGTGATGGGCCGTAAAACCTTTGAGTCCATTGGTAAGCCATTACCAGGACGCCGTAACATTGTGATTACTCGCGATGCGAATTTTCAGGCTGATGGTATTGATGTGGTGTCTTCGTTGGAGCAAGCGATTGCTTTGGGGGAAGACATCTGTCTAGTGAATGGGCAAGAAGAAGTGATGGTCATTGGCGGTGCGCAGATTTATGAATTGGCATTACCAAGAGTCGATCGATTATACATTACTCACGTGGACGCTGACGTTGAGGGGGATGCCTTTTTTCCTGAAGTGGATTGGCCATCTTTTACCTTACTGGCCGAAGAAAGTTTCGCAGCAGAAGGACACAATCCTTATGACTATCGCTTTTCAGTTTATCAAAGAACCAGTGCAGAGTAGTGGATCATGTGGCAACAAGTTGAGCTGAAATTACCGCCTTATCGACGGGGGTTTCACCTGATTACCCAAGATATTGAAGAGGCCTTGTCTGATTTAGTTCAGGTAAAGGTAGGATTGTTACATCTTCAACTCTTACATACTTCAGCGTCTCTGACGATCAATGAGAATGCCGATCCTTCGGTGCGCCGTGATATGGAAAGACATTTTTCTCATATGGTGCCAGAAAATCAGCCTTACTATGAGCATACATATGAAGGCAGCGATGATATGCCTGCGCATATAAAAGCCAGCATGCTAGGGTCCTCTTTGACTATTCCAGTCACCAATCAACAATTGCGTTTAGGGACTTGGCAAGGGATTTACCTCGGTGAGCATCGGGATTATGGCGGTGCTCGTCGATTGGTATTGACTCTGCAGGGTGAGTCTTAGCAAGTGTGAATGAATATGAAAACGTCACCGATCGGTGACGTTTTTTTTGCTGCTATTGGACGTTTAATTGACGACAATTTGAGCACATTTTTTTTGCCCTTCTTCTACCGCCTGATTGGCACTTAAGGCGAGTTCTTCGATGCTTTCACCATCTTCAGGGAAGGCTGCAATGCCAATGCAGAAATCCGCAGGATCTGAATTTCCTTCTGACAAAATTGCGCTTTCATCTTCTTTTGGGTTGATCAGATTAGTTAATAAGTTATTGGCATCTTTCACACTGGTGTTAGGTAAAAGTAACAATAACTTGTCTGCTTCTACTCGAGCCAGTACGTCTGCTTCACGAATTTTTTTATAAATGTATCGTGCTGAGGTTTGAATGGCGATGTTACGAGATTCCATTGGTAAACGGCTCAACCTGTCATTCGCATCCAAATGAATTTTTGCCATGGTTAATGGCGTGTACTGACGTTTTGCTAAGCCAAGTTGTTTTTTAAAGTGCGTCAGGGCGGAGCTTCGAGTCAATAACCCCGTTAACTCATCAAAAGTGGCTTGGTTACGTAAATGCTCTTCTAAAGCTTTTTGATGGCTGATATCAACCACGAAACCTATGACCTTCTTGGTCTTACTATCAGGTGTCTTGGTGTAAGTTCGGCCACGCTCTTTGACCCACAGGTAGTCTTGGTTGCCAGTCAAAATACGGTATTCGGCTTCATAGTAATCTTGATTTAAAGCCACATGTTCATTCACTACGGCGGCTAACTGCTGGACGTCATCAGGGTGAACTAATTTGTGCCAATCGGCCGTAGAATGTGGTGTGTCTTCCACGCTGCATTTTAATAGGTTAGCGATGGATTTTGAGCATGAAACAAGGTCGGATTCCGTTTCCCATATCCACAAGCCTGCAGAGGATTCTGTTAACGCAAATTTTAGGAGAGTATTCTCAGCCGCGGACAAATCCATATGATCCGTATGATAGACACAAGCTAGTACGGATTGTCCTAAGTGTTGTAATTCAAGCTGAATATTGATGAGTTTGTCACCGACACGAATTAATGTCTCACAACGCTCAATACTGCCTTGTTGTATCTTATGGTCTAGGCTCTGCCAGTCTTCATCAGAGTTGGCTTCTTCACTTAAGTTTAACCAAGAGTCTGGTGGTGTCGCATTCCAGTTTTCAAACAATACTTCAAAGTTTCGATTGTAAGAAATTAAATGCCCAGTACGGCTTTCGATGATGAAAGCCGGTGTTGGCATGTGCTTGAAAGCTTGTTCAAAAGCGTTGCTCATTGACGCTCTCCTTATGCAAAATCAGTTTATTCAGGCGTTATCCATGTAATCTGATAATTCGCCTCTTGATCTTCTGCCAGTGTTTTGCTCAAAAATGGCATAAACTCCCTAGCGTCTTGTTCGAGTGTCCACGGTGGATTCACAATGATCATACCGCTTCCAGCCATGCCGCGCTCTTTTTCTGTATCACGAACGTTGAGTTCTAATAGCAAGATGTTGCGAATGTTGGTTGCTTTCACTGACTTTAATAAATGGTCAGCTTGTTGGCGACCTAGTACCGGATACCAGATGGCAAATGTGCCTTGAGGAAAACGTTTATAGCCTTCTTCCAATGACTTCACAACAAATTGGTAGTCTTTTTTGACCTCATAAGGCGGATCCATCAAGACAAAGCCGCGTTTTTGTGGCGGCGGCAGCATAGCTTTAACTGCCGCGAAGCCATTTTCTTTTACCACATTGGCTTTTCTTTTCTGGGGAAACAATGCTGCTAATAAAGGATAGTCGTTGGGATGTAATTCACATAGGTGAAGCTTGTCTTTTTGTCGTGTGTAATAATCCACGACTTTTGGGCTGCCTGGATAATATTCTAATTGATCCGTTGGGTTCATGTCCCGGACAATTTCCAGTAACCCTTCGACGGCTTCCGGTACGGCTGACTCTGAAAATAGTCTACTGATGCCAGAGTGATACTCTTTGTTTTTTTGGGCTTGTTCTGAATTAAGCTCGTATTGACCAATACCTGCGTGGGTGTCCAAGTAAAAGAAAGGCGAATCCTTTTTAATGAAATGGCGACAAATCTGGCTCATCGTAATGTGCTTCAAAATGTCAGCATGGTTGCCCGCGTGGTATATATGGCGATAACTCAGCATGTTGTTTCCTAATTGATTAAAAAAGGCCGCCGCCGTGACATTGGCAAAGCGGCCTTAAACGAGTCGATAGACAGTTAGTCGAGTTGACTCAGATCTCGAACGGCCCCTTTGTCTGCACTGGTTGCAAAGTGTGCGTAGACTTTTAGAGCCGGTGATACTTTACGTGGACGCTCTTGTGCAGGCTTCCAGGCGTTGGCGCCTTTGGCTTCCATCGCTGCGCGACGTGCAGCGAGTTCTTCGTCACTAAGCACTACATTGATCGTACGATTTGGAATGTCGATGCGAATGATGTCACCATTCTCCACCAAACCAATGGCTCCACCTGCGGCCGCTTCTGGCGAAACGTGACCAATCGACAAACCGGATGTACCACCAGAGAAGCGACCGTCCGTTAGTAGGGCGCAAGCTTTGCCTAAGCCTTTAGATTTGATGTAAGACGTAGGGTAAAGCATTTCCTGCATGCCAGGTCCGCCTTTTGGTCCTTCGTAACGAACAATCACGACTTCGCCTGCTTTCACCTTGTCATCAAGAATGTTCTTAACCGCTTCGTCTTGTGATTCGGTAATGTGTGCTGGCCCTTCAAAAACCAAACAGGATTCATCAACACCGGCACTCTTAACCACACAACCGTCTAGAGCGATGTTGCCATACAATACCGCCAAGCCACCTTCTAGTGAAAAGGCATTTTCAAGTGAGCGAATACAGCCATTCTCACGGTCGCCATCCAGTGTTGGCCAGCGAGTGGATTGACTAAACGCGGTTTGAGTTGGAATGCCAGCCGGACCGGCTTTGAAAAACTCAACAATTTCTGGGGTGGGAGAACGCATAATATCCCAAGTTTGAAGTGCTTTCTCCATTGTCTCTGCATGCACTGTATGACATTGGTTGTGCAGCAAACCAGCGCGATCGATTTCACCTAACAGACCGAAAATACCGCCTGCTCTGTGAACGTCTTCAATGTGGTATTGAGGTGAATTCGGAGCCACCTTACAAAGCTGAGGAACTCGACGTGATAAATGGTCGATGTCTTCCATGGTAAAGTTTACGCCCGCTTCACGAGCAATCGCCAACAAGTGCAAAATGGTGTTGGTGGACCCACCCATAGCGATGTCTAGTGTCATGGCGTTTTCAAACGCTTCGAAACTGGCAATGGCGCGAGGAGCCCAATGCAATTCATCATTCTCGTAATAGCGTTTGGTAATCTCGACAATGCGACGACCCGCTTCAACAAATAGACGATGACGATCTGAGTGAGTTGCCAAGGTAGTACCATTACCCGGCAAACTTAGGCCCAATGCTTCAGTCAAGCAGTTCATAGAGTTGGCTGTAAACATGCCAGAACAAGAACCACAGGTAGGACAAGCAGAGCGTTCGTATTCCGCGACTTTTTCATCTGAAGCAGAGGAGTCGGCAGCAATGACCATGGCATCAACCAAGTCTAACTTATGTTCTGACAGTTTGGTTTTACCCGCTTCCATTGGGCCGCCGGAGACGAAAATAACAGGAATGTTAAGGCGCATAGCGGCCATTAACATTCCAGGGGTGATTTTGTCACAGTTAGAAATACAGACGAGCGCGTCAGCACAATGCGCATTGACCATGTATTCAACCGAGTCTGCAATTAGATCTCGTGATGGCAAACTGTATAGCATGCCATCATGACCCATCGCGATACCATCATCTACCGCAATGGTGTTAAATTCTTTGGCAACGCCGCCGGCTTCTTCAATTTCTCGGCAGACTAGTTGTCCTAGGTCTTTTAGATGGACGTGACCGGGTACGAATTGCGTAAATGAGTTAGCAACGGCAATAATAGGCTTTTGAAAGTCGTCGTCTTTCATACCGGTTGCACGCCAAAGAGCGCGAGCCCCAGCCATATTACGGCCAGAGGTGGTTGTTTTGGAACGGTAGACTGGCATTATTTTCCCCACAGGATTTTTTTCTTTATATAGCCGACCATCTTACCAAGATTATTGTCTTCACCCAATGGCAATTTTGCGACAATATTGAGACACTGTGAGTTTACACCAGCTAAATTGAAACTGATGGATTAAGTATGGCAGAGCAGGAAACCTATGTTTATTCTGACGTTGCTGTAGCACGACAGCCGATCGTGGACGAGCATTTAGCCGTCATGGGCTATGAGCTATTGTATCGTAAGAGTGCGCTTGCCCATCACGCAGACGTAGTCGATGAGGTAGGGGCGACCGCCCAAGTCATTTCGGCCAGTTTATTTGAATTGGGCATGGAAAACTTAGTGGGTTGCAACAAAGCATTTGTGAATTTCCCTCGCTCCTATTTATTAAGTGCTAATGGCATCCCTACTGGTCGTGAAAACCTTGTTGTTGAGGTGCTTGAAACTGCTGGCTTTGATGCCAATTTATTAGCCGCGTTAAGACGTTGGAAAAGTGCTGGTTGTTCACTGGCATTAGATGACTTTGTGTTTGAAAGTAAGTTAACCCCTTTTGTTGAGCTGGTCGATTACGTCAAACTGGATATTTTATCCTTAGGTCATGATGGCTTTCACAAGCAAGTCGAAGCGCTAAGAGGATTTGACGTTAAGTTGATAGCGGAAAAAGTGGAGACTTGGGAAGATTATCAATTTTGCCGTTTGTTAGGCGTCGAGTACTTTCAAGGTTACTTCTTTGAAAAGCCTGAATTGATGACGACTAAGTCGTCTCGTGTGAACAGCATGACCTTGCTGAGATTGATGTCGTCACTCTTAGATACCAGTAATCTAAATGTGGATGATATTGAGCAAATTGTCAGCCAAGACGCAGGGCTTGTGCATAAGTTACTTCGGTATTTGAACTCACCTATGACAGGTTTGGTGGCGTCAGTTGACTCTGTTCGTTTAGCCATTATGTTAATTGGTGTTGAAAAACTTAAGGCACTGACTAATCTGCTTTTGATGTCAGAAATGGTTGGCGAACAACACGCTTTGCTTGAGCAGATTATTATTCGAGCCAAGCACGCTGAGCTAATGGCGATATACCGTTCTTATGACAATCAAGATAAATACTTTTTAGCAGGCATGTTATCCATGATGGATGTGTGCACAGGCATGCCTTTAGAAGAGGTTTTAGGGGATCTGCCGTTACCTAATGAGTTTATCAATGCCATTGTTCATCGGGTTGGACGTGTTGGAGAGACCTTGGATTTGGTGGACAGATATTCTAACCAACGTAGCATTGAACATGATCAGGATCTTAATGATCTGAAAGGCACTTATTTAGCGGCTTTGAAATGGTCGGATGAGTTTCTAACTCAAATTTAACCTCCCTTTTTCTTTTTATTTCTTATTTATGTAGGGAACTCCCTACAAGCCTGTAGGTCTTTTCTCTTTATACTGTATTGTAATGTAATGTTTCTTACCGGAAATAGTCTAAGCAATTGAATTTTAATGTTATTTTTTTAATTTTTTGCTAAATGTAAAAATTTGTAATTAGTTAAATAAGTGGTAAATTAGTCTTATCCAAACAGCGTTCAAGGATGATCAGCACATTGAGGTGCAAAATGCCATTGATGGCGTTTAGGACAGAACTAGGATGTTCAGAACAACGGATGGTTCTAATGGATATTGTGGTTCAGGATCGCACCATGTGTTAAGGATTGTTTGGGTTTCATGATGAAACAGACAGTGATGTTTTACTCATCGGAAGAGTGGCTTAAACGGAATTAAGCATAAAAAGGGCAGCCTAGGCTGTCTTTTTTACGAGAAGGATGTCAGACAGGATGTTGCATATGGCCAGAAAGGATTAGGCCAGAAGGATGATTGGCCAACAGGGATTTGGCGAGACTGGATGTCAATAATAGGATATTAAAAAAGCGACCGTGGTCGCTTTTTTTCGTTCTAGAATGTAGCTCTAGCGCTCAAGATGTTCCAATTTGTCTTCTACGCCATCCCATTCTGCTGCGTCGCTTAACGCATCTTTTTTCTCTGTGATGTTTGGCCAAATCATGGCAAGATCTTTGTTCAGTTCAACAAACACTTCTTGCTCTTCTGGTAATTCATCTTCTGAGAAAATAGCATTGGCGGGGCACTCTGGTTCACAAAGTGCACAATCAATGCATTCGTCTGGGTTAATGGCCAGAAAATTTGGCCCTTCATAGAAGCAATCTACTGGACAGACTTCCACACAGTCGGTGTATTTACAGCGAATGCAGTTATCAGTAACGATGAAAGCCATTCGACTTCTCCTCACAAGCTTTACAAAAAATATTGCCGCCTATTTTAGTGGCATAGGCTGTTTGGCGGCAAGTCAGAATCCCAAATAGACTAAATTTATCTGGTATTAGCTTATACCGCGTTTCGATGCTCATAGCGTTGATTTTAGTTTATATAGCTGATTCATGGCTTCGATTGGCGTCATGTTGTCTAAATCCAATGACGCAATGCTGTCTTTTAGACCATCCTGCTCGGCCTGTACAAATAAATCAGCTTGTAGTGGGGAGTGATTGGACATCATCGTTTGCGGTGCTGAGCTCGTTTGGTTATTTGCTACAGAGTTTTGCGTCGTATCGTCTAATTCAATTCCTGTAACCGTTTCTAATTCTTTAAGTTTATATTTGGCTTGTTGAATAACATTTTTCGGTACACCTGCTAGCTGAGCTACTTGCAGTCCATATGATTGACTTGCTGGACCGCTATGAACTTTATGAAGGAAGACAATTTCATCTTCATATTCTGTGGCCGTGAGGTGAACGTTTTCAGCATTCTCTAACTGCTCTGCAAGGCCGGTTAATTCAAAGTAGTGGGTAGCAAATAATACGTAGCACTTTAATTTTTGTGCTAAATATTCAACTGCCGCCCAAGCTAATGACAAGCCATCAAAAGTACTGGTGCCGCGTCCAACTTCATCCATTAGAACTAAGCTATTTTGTGTGGCATTGTTCAAAATGTTGGCGGTTTCCGTCATTTCTACCATAAAGGTAGAGCGACCACCGGCTAAGTCATCAGACGATCCCATACGTGTAAAAATACGATCGACGATCGCAATCGAAGCGGCTTCAGCAGGCACGAAGCAACCGGTATGTGCCAATAAAGTGATTAAGGCAATTTGGCGCATATAGGTGGATTTACCACCCATGTTAGGGCCGGTGATCATTAATAAAGATCGTTGATCGTTTAAGGTCAAATCGTTCGGTACAAAGGGTTCTGAAATGACCGATTCGACCACAGGGTGACGTCCTGCGGTGATATCTATGCCGCGTCCTGTGTGGAGCTCCGGTTGTGTTAAGTTGAGTTGATCAGCACGTTCTGCAAAGTTATTTAGAACGTCGAGTTGTGCGAGTGCTTGGCTGGTGGTTTGTAGCTCACCTAAATGCTGGTTCAACAGGTCTAATAAGGTTTCGTAAAGCTCTTTTTCACGAGCAAGTGCTTTGGACTTGGCACTAAGAGCCTTATCTTCGAAAGCTTTTAGCTCTGGTGTGATGAAACGCTCGGCATTTTTAAGGGTCTGGCGACGAATGTATTCCACTGGTGCTTGTTCTGAATGCAAACGGCTAATTTCAATGTAATAGCCGTGTACTCGGTTAAAGCCAACTTTGAGTGAGCTGATACCAGTGCGCTCCTTCTCGCTTCGTTCCATTTCCGCTAAGAAGTCCGTTGCGTTGGTCGATAGAGATAGTAGCTCGTCTAATTCTGGGTCGTAGCCAGTCGCAAAAATACCACCGTCTCTTACTACGGATGGTGGGTTTTCAACCAAGGCTTTAGTCAGTGTCTCGGTGAGCTCGGGTTGTGCCTTAATGCGCTGATTTAATTGACTCAATCGAGCTGAGTTAACCTTTTCTAAATCTTGGTTGATCAGTGGAATCATCTCTAATGCGAATCTTAAGCGTAACAGATCTCTCGGGCGTGCAGAGCGAAGGGCAACGCGAGACAGAATGCGTTCTAAATCTCCGACCTTTTTTAAAGCGCTGTTTAAAGGTTGGTAGTAAAATTGGCTTTTTAATTCTGCAACAGCGCTTTGGCGAGATTGAATTTCATTCAAATCCCTTACCGGCGTATGAAGCCAGCGTTTTAATAGTCGGCTGCCCATTGGGGTTGCGCATTGGTCTAGCACTTGGCTAAGTGTGTTGCTGGTGCCACCTGTTAAATTGATATCGATTTCTAGGTTACGTCGTGTGGCGGCATCAATCAAAACAGAATCGTCTTTATGTTCAACCATGATGGCTTGTATATGCGGCAAAGCTGAACGCTGTGTGTCTTTTGCGTATTGTAAAAGAGCACCAGCCGATGCAATGGCTGCGGTTAAGGCTTCGCAACCAAAGCCGGAAAGGTCTTTGGTATTGAATTGCTGAATAAGCTGACGGTAACTGGATTCGTAATCAAAGTGCCATGGGCCAAGTTCCGCAATGCCTTTCTCTAGTTGCAGTGTTTTTCGAGCTGGAAAGTCTTCTGAGATGAGAATTTCTCTTGGGGACAGTCGCTGTAACTCATTTGCTAAAGCTTCATGTCCATCTACTTCAAACAGGCAAAAGCGACCACTGGCCATGTCGAGATAAGAAAAGCCAAAAATGTCTAAACCTTTACGAGATTGATGAGCAATCGACAGCAGAAGGTTTTCACGCTTTTCCTCTAGGAAGGCTTCATCACTGATGGTGCCAGGGGTGACAATGCGAGCAATTTGTCTCTCTACCGGCCCTTTGCTCGTGGCTGGGTCCCCCGTTTGTTCGGCGACCACGACTGACTCGCCCATGCGAACTAAGCGAGCAATGTAGTTTTCGGCGGCATGGAAGGGGATGCCCGCCATTGGGATGGGCTGCCCGCCAGAGTGGCCTCTAGCCGTTAAGGTAATATCGAGTAATTGAGCGGCGCGTTTGGCGTCATCGTAAAAGAGCTCGTAGAAATCCCCCATGCGATAAAATAACAGCTGATTTGGATGTTGTGACTTGAGGCCAAAGTATTGGCGCATCATGGGGGTATGATTATCGGCTGATGTTTTGCTCATTTAAACTGCTCAATTGTGATCCAAAAAATTGAGGGTTATTCTACGGGATATTCGTCTAGGTTTTAAGAGATAAGCACAATGAATCATGAGCAAGAAATGCTGAAAAGAGCGCAGCAGGTAGCAGAATTGTTAATACAAGATGGACGTATGCTGGTGACGGCTGAGTCTTGTACTGGTGGGTTGATTGGTGCGACTTGCACTGAATTGTCTGGTAGCTCTGCTTGGTTCTTTGGTGGGCTTATTAGTTATGCTAATGAGGCAAAAGTAAAAGGATTGTCTGTTGTCGAAGCTACGTTAGCAGAACACGGAGCAGTATCCGAAGCAACGGTAAAGGAAATGTGTCGTGGCGCATTGCTGTTGGGCGGTGATGTGGCGGTTGCTGTCAGTGGGGTTGCTGGTCCCAGTGGTGGTTCGACAGAAAAACCAGTGGGTTGCGTTTATATTGGTTGGCAGTTGTTGGGAAATGAAGCCAAGGTTGTGCGTTTTCAATTTTCAGGGAGTCGAAAAGAGATACGGCAAAAGGCCGTGTTGGAGGCGTTACAAGGGGTGATAGATTGTATTTTAATGGAAAGATAATATTACTGTTTTTTTATACAGTATTTTCTTGAGGTTCGGAAAAAAAAACGATAAAGTTACCAGCATTAAAATTGAACATTCAGTCATTAAGGATTCCATTATGTCATCTATTGCAGATAACAAGAAAAAGGCGCTAGACGCTGCGCTGTCTCAAATTGAGCGTCAATTTGGTAAAGGTGCCATCATGAAAATGGGTGAAGGCACTAAGATGGACATCGAGACAGTGTCAACTGGATCCTTGGGTTTGGATATTGCCTTGGGGGCTGGTGGTCTTCCTTTTGGTCGAATTTGTGAAATTTATGGTCCAGAGTCCTCTGGTAAAACCACATTAACACTAAGTGTGATTGCCGAAGCGCAAAAACAAGGTAAGACGTGTGCCTTTATTGATGCTGAGCACGCCTTGGATCCTTCTTATGCTGAAAAACTGGGTGTTAATCTGGAAGACTTGTTGATTTCCCAGCCTGATACTGGTGAGCAAGCACTTGAAATCGTTGACATGTTAGTGCGTTCAAACAGTGTTGACGTGGTGATTGTCGATTCGGTCGCGGCTTTGGTGCCGAAATCTGAAATCGAAGGTGAAATGGGTAGCTCATCCGTTGGTGTTCAAGCACGTCTATTGTCTCAAGCCATGCGTAAATTGACGGGTTCTATTAAGAACGCTAACTGCTTGGTGGTCTTCATTAACCAAATTCGCATGAAGATCGGTGTGATGTTTGGTTCGCCTGAAACGACGACGGGTGGTAATGCGCTGAAATTCTACTCTTCTGTTCGTTTGGATATTCGTCGTATTGGTTCTGTTAAACAGGGTGATGAAGTCATTGGTAATGAAACCCGTGTGAAGGTAGTGAAAAATAAAATAGCTCCGCCATTTAAACAAACAGAATTCCAGATTATGTACGGTGCCGGTATTTATCGTATGGGTGAAGTTATTGATCTTGGTGTTAAACAAGGTTTGGTGGATAAATCTGGTGCTTGGTATGCTTACGGTGGGAATAAAATCGGTCAAGGTAAAGCGAATGCGGCGCAATATTTATCTGACAATCCTGAGGTTGCGGCAGAAATTGAAGCTAAGATTCGTGAAGAGTTGCTGCCAAAACGTACTAAAGCAGAAGATGCGACCAGTGAAAAAGAGGAAGCAGAACAGCTCGATTTCTAGTGTGAAGTTTGAGTATTGTTAAGAAAAGCAGGCCCAAGTGCCTGCTTTTTTGTTTTTTACGGTAGATGAGTTAAGAAATGTAGGTTTTATGGTGTCATGAGTCATAAACTTCTATGATAAGTAATAGGGGTTATTCACTGATAAATAGGAAGATTGTGCTATGTTGGTTTGGCAGTGGGGATTAATTGCAACCAGTGTGATGTTCGCGGTGGCTTTTGTGGTGCTTGTGGTTCGCTATTTATCACTAAAAAAGCAACTAAATACTGACAATGTCAATGAAGGGGAGGGGGATAATGAAAGTGATATCATGTTGCCCTCAGATCCTGCTCAAGCTTCAGAAAAAGAACAGTGGTTGGCGTTACTGAATCAGCAAAAATTAATCTGTGGCCAGTTGTTAACTAAGTTGGCGAAAGAGGATTTTCAAGGACGAGCTTCTTTATCCTGTTGGTCGATTTTTTTAGATGTAGAAATTAAAATTATCGAAGAAGGGTTGGATGATATAGAGGTCACCACCTTACTTAGTGCTTTCAAGAATATCCTCGATAAGATAGACAAGGCTCAAGAGATTGATGCTTTATTGAAATCCCTCAAAGTGAATCAAACCGTCCTACGTGAGCTGAATAAAGTTATTCAACGAACTGGTGATAAAATTTTTAATCATGTCAATATTACCGCTGATTTAAACGCTCAACTGGATAAGTTACAGGCACAACTCGCAAAAGAAGCGGAGTTAGATGAATCTTTAGGTTTATTACGATCTGAGATTGCCAGTATGTTTGAGTTGGCCGAGCGTCTAAAACATCACCTAGAAGATGTGAAAAAAAGTGGTGTTGCGCCTGAATACATAGAGGCTCTGGAGGACTTTTTAGGTGGTGTTGATGAATCGCAGTTTCTGAATGCAGTCGGTTCTGAAATGGATGACAAGGTGGCGGATCTTAAGCTGCTTGCTGTTAACCAGAAAGCCATTATTGAAGAATTGAAAGCACAAATGCGTCAGCTTAAAGGCAATGGAGATCACCATATTGGTGAGTATGATATTGCTATGGCTAGACTTGAGAAGTCTCTGCTGGAAAGTAGTCGAGTGATTAAGCGTTTAGAGTCAAAGCTTGAAAATCTACATAATATCAAACATAACTTAAATATTGATCTTGTTAAGCGAGATGAAGCGCTGGCGCAGAAGACAGCTCAGTTAGCAGGGAGTGAATCGAGTGGAACTGATATTTACAGTGTCATCGATGAAGAGCTAAGCACCATGAGAAATATGGAAGACTTGCTTTCACAAGGGGACTTAACGGAAGTATCCGATGCGTTCGCAACGGAGCAAGCTTTAAAAATTAAAGAGCTACGGCAAATGGTAAATGATTCAGAGCTTTATGTTGAGGTTTTGGAGCGGGATTTAGAGAAGGCACGAGTGCTTCGCGAAAACCTTGAGTATAAATTGAGTCACCCTGAGTCACTGGTAAATCCAGAATTTCAGGATAGCGATATTCTATTAGAAAAAGAGCTAGAAGAGCTTGAGAACCTTCGAGAAATAAATGACGAGCTTGAAGTCGAGCGAAAACGCTTAATTACCGAGCTGTATGATGGACAGGCACAAACGGAAGAGTTCTCTAAATTACGTCATAAGGTAGATGAGCTGGACAAAAAAATTGATTCAGTTCAACAAAGTTATGTCGAGATGGAGGAAAAATACCTCAATGCGATTATGGCCGGTGAAGATGGTTTCTAGGTTTCTAGGTTTCTAGGTTTCTGGTTCTCTAGTGCTATTTTTGAAAGCTCCTTTAGCGTCTTTGATTGCTAGTTTTCTAGATCGGATTATGACATTGCATATTGTATTTGGTCATAATCGAAGCCTCTGTATTGTAAGTGGCGCATTTGCCTTGATTTTTCTTTAAAGTCTTGAGGTGGTTGTTCGCCAAATTTTCGAATTTTTGCGTCTTTGGCTAATTCGTACCAATCGCATTCTGCTTCTTCTAGGGCATTTTTAGCGATCTCATTAGAAAGCCCTTTTTGTATTAACTCTTGTCTGATTCGAGTGGGGCCAAGCGATCGGTTGGCTTTGCTTCTCACATAAATTTCCGCAAATCGTTCGTCATTTAAATAGTTCAATTCTTTTAATTGCTTAATGACGTTATCAATATCTTCTTCTGAATGTCCTTTTTGTTTTAGTTTAGCGGCGACCTCGGCACAAGCGTGCTCTCTCTGATTTAATAAGAGTAAGGCATGGTCATAAGTCGTTAATTGTGGCGTGTTCATAGTCTTGTCTTCTGTGTTTTTGGCATTGTGCCATTGTCATCAACTAAATTCACTTAATATAATAGTTTATATGTCTTTTAATTATTGTTTTTTTGGTTCTTTTGTCTTTAATTTGCTATTAAAATGGATTATAAAACTGCTTTTTGTGTGTGATTATAGTCTAAACGACTTATTGATTTATTGGAGGCGGTATGCAGGTCTGCGTATTAGGTGCGGGTGTTGTTGGCTTAACATCTGCGTATTTTTTGGCGAAAAAAGGGTTTGAGGTGACGGTAATTGATCGTCAGCCTAGTGTGGCATTGGAAACCAGTTTTGCGAATGCGGGGCAAATTTCGCCAGGGTATTCTGCGCCTTGGGCGGCGCCAGGAGTGCCGCTTAAAGCCATTAAATGGTTAATGCAAAAACACGCGCCGCTGAAAATTAGTCCTGATCCAGAAATGAAAAAGCTACTGTGGATGGGGAAGATGCTGTCGCAGTGTACTGAGGGAGCATACAACACTAATAAATCCCGTATGATGGCTCTTGCTGAGTACAGTCGCGATCAATTTATTGCTTTGCGTAAGGAACTTGGTATTCGTTACGATAATGGTCAAGGCGGGACTTTACAGTTGTTTCGTAAGGAAGAGCAAGTTGAGGCTGCCGCTAAAGACATCAAGGTGCTGCTGGCTTTAAATGTACCACATCAAATGCTGACGCCAGAGCAGATTATTGAGGTTGAGCCGGGCTTAGCTCCTGTTATCAATAAGTTTAAGGGTGGTCTTCGGTTGACTGGAGATGAAACGGGCGATTGTTATTTATTTTGCCAATCCTTAAAAGAGCATTGCGATGCGTTAGGTGTCTCATTTCAATTTAATACTGATATTCAATCTTTGTCTGTTGAATCTGGT
Source organism: Marinomonas posidonica (assembly GCF_043643765.1). Lineage (GTDB taxonomy): Bacteria > Pseudomonadota > Gammaproteobacteria > Pseudomonadales > Marinomonadaceae > Marinomonas > Marinomonas posidonica_A. Next base: position 229,091 of record NZ_JBHZSP010000005.1, read on the forward strand.
AAAATTCGCGGCGTTGTTACGCAAAATGGTTTGCAGGATTTTGATCATGTGTTGGTCTGTCTAGGCAGTTATTCAAAAGAATTATTAAAAGCTTGTGATATTGATATTCCGGTTTATCCAGTAAAAGGATACTCCCTGACAGTTCCCGTTACAGACACGCAATACGCTCCTGTTTCTACTGTGATGGATGAAACATACAAGGTGGCGGTGACTCGCCTTGGTGAACGTATTCGTGCAGCGGGTACGGCTGAGTTGACAGGGTACAATCTTGAATTGCCAAAATCCCGTACCGAAACCATCAGTCATGTGGTGGAAGACTTGTTTGGTCAAGGTTGTCAGTTGGCGGAGGCTGAGTATTGGACGGGATTGCGTCCTATGACCCCGGATGGCACGCCTGTTGTAGGAGCGACAAATGTGGCCGGCTTGTATCTTAATACTGGGCACGGAACACTAGGCTGGACAATGAGTTGTGGTTCTGCAGCGGTGATTGCGGATATCATGGTGGGCAATCAAACGGAAGTCGATTCATCTGACTTGTCGGTTAAGCGTTATCAGTAGTAAGGAATATCTATGGCTAGGCCGTTAGTTGCCAGCATCGATTTGGATGCAATTTTATACAATTATCAATTTGCTAAAAAACTTCAGCCAAGCTGTAAAGCGTTTGCTGTTGTAAAAAGTAATGCCTATGGGCATGGTGCAGTGCCTGTGGCTCAGCACTTGGATAAAGACGTGGATGCGTTTGCCGTTGCGGCGATTGAAGAGGCGATTGAGCTTAGAGACGCGGGCATAGAATCGCCAATTATGTTGCTTGAAGGGGTGTTTGAACCCTTGGAATGGCAGTTGTGCGAGCAGCATGGATTTTGGTCTGCTCTGGAGAATGAGCAGCAATTGACGGGTTTGTTAGAAAGTCAGTCAAAGATTGGTAAGGTGTTTGTCAAACTGGATTCGGGTATGCATCGTTTGGGGGTTGATAAAGCGGAAGCTAACGATTTGGTGGTTCAATTGCGTCAAAGTGGTTTGGTAGATGATGTCTTGTTGATGACGCATTTCTCTTGCGCCGACGATTTGTCTGATTTGACGACTATGGAGCAATTAGCCTACTTCGAAAGTGCACGCCGTGATATTGGTGACATTGAGGCCAGTGTGGCCAATTCAGCTGCCATCATGAAATGGTCTGTGCCTGACGGTGGCTGGATTCGCCCTGGCATCATGTTGTATGGTATCTCGCCTTTTGCGGGTGTTGCTGGTGTGCAGTTGGGGTTGAAACCAGCTATGACTTTATCGTCAAAGATCATTTCGGTTCGTCATTTACAAAAAGGGGATCAGGTGGGTTATGGTCGCACTTATCAGGCGGAGCAAGCGCATCAGCTAGCGACCGTTGCTGTAGGTTACGGTGATGGCTATCCTCGCGTGACAGAAAACGGTGCGCCAGTTCGTATTGCGGGCGAGGCGGGTTACTTAGCGGGTCGTGTTTCTATGGATATGATTACGGTTCGCTTGCCTGATGATTCTGATATGGTGATGGAGCTGGGTCAGGAAGTGGTTTTGTGGGGAGGAGAGGTTCCTGTAGAAGAAGTGGCTGATTATGCTGGCACCATAGGATACGAAGTGGTGACTCGTATGACTTCTCGACCTCATTATCGTTATTTTTCCACTACGAAAACGACCTAATCTTCCTGTGAAACACCTCTTTTCATTCAGAAAAGAGGTGTTTGTGTAGGATTTGCACAAAATAAGCTTAAATTTCCTGCGGTTTCTTTTGAAAAAACCTATCCTTTGCGTGTACTATTTTGTGCTTTTCGTTGCATAGTGGCCGCATTTTGTTTATTGCGGTCAGCGCAGCCCTAATTCGCCCAGAAATATAGAGATAGAGACTCACCCCATTATGAAGAGTTCTGAGTTACGTCAGTCATTTTTGTCTTACTTCGAAAGTAAGCAACATCAGATAGTTGAATCCAGCTCACTGATTCCAGGTAACGATCCTACTTTGCTGTTTACTAACGCTGGTATGGTGCAGTTTAAAGATGTTTTTCTTGGGGACGATGTACGTCCTTATACGCGAGCAACCTCATCTCAGCGCTGTGTTCGAGCTGGTGGAAAGCATAACGACTTGGAAAACGTCGGTTATACAGCACGTCACCATACTTTCTTCGAAATGTTGGGTAACTTTAGTTTTGGTGATTATTTTAAAACCGAAGCCATCAGTTATGCTTGGGAGTTTTTAACACAAGTCTTGAAACTGCCAACTGAAAAACTCTTGGTCACTGTGTACGCAGACGATGATGAAGCCTTTGATATCTGGCATAAGAAAATCGGTTTGCCTACAGAGAAAATTATTCGCATTGGTGACAATAAAGGTGGCCGCTATCAATCTGATAATTTCTGGGCAATGGGGGATACTGGTCCATGTGGTCCTTGTTCAGAAGTTTTTTATGATCATGGTGAGCATATTTGGGGTGGGCCACCAGGATCGCCAGAAGAAGATGGTGATCGTTTTATCGAAATCTGGAACGTCGTCTTCATGCAATTTAATCGATCTGCAAATGGTGACATGACTCCGCTTCCTAAGCCTTCGGTTGATACTGGGATGGGTTTGGAGCGTATTGCGGCGATTTTACAAGGCGTGCACAGTAACTATGAGATTGATTTATTTCAAAATCTAATCAAAGCCTCGGCCAACGTTGTTGGTACTGAAGATTTGGAAGCGCAATCTTTGCGTGTTATTGCAGACCACATCCGCTCTTGTTCTTTCATGATTGTGGATGGTGTTGTGCCGTCGAATGAAGGTCGTGGTTATGTGTTGCGTCGTATCATTCGCCGTGCGGTACGTCATGGTAATAAATTAGGTCAGGCCAAACCCTTCTTCCACAAATTGGTCGCCGCATTGGATATCGAAATGGGTGATGCTTACCCAGAATTGCGTAAGCTAAAAGATCGCGTAACGTCTATCTTGTTAAAAGAAGAAGAGCAGTTTGCCAAAACGCTAGATCAAGGTATGCGCATTCTTGAAGAAGCCATTGCGCAATTGGATGGTAGTAAAGTGCTCTCTGGTGAGACAGTTTTCAAGCTTTATGATACCTATGGTTTCCCTGCAGATCTAACCAATGATGTTGCTCGTGAAAACGGTTTGGAAATTGACGAAGTGAGTTTTGAGGCCGCGATGGAAGCACAGCGTGCGCGTGCGCGTTCGGCAAGCAACTTCAGTATGGATATGTCCGGCAGTGTGAGCTTGGATGCCGAAACCGAGTTTACTGGTTATGACAAGCTTGAAGATGAATGTCAGGTTGAAACCATTTTGTTAGATGGTCAGTCAGTACAAACACTTGAAGCCGGTCAACAAGCGGTAGTAGTGCTGAAAAACACACCTTTCTACGGTGAGTCTGGTGGGCAAGTTGGTGATCAAGGTTGGTTACGTGGTGATGTGGCTTTTAAAGTGAGCAATACAACCAAGCAAGGTAAAGCGCATCTTCATCATGGTGAATTAAAAGAAGGTACTTTGTCGGTAGGAGATAAAGTGACTGCGCAAGTGGATAGCTCCATGCGTCAAGCCACTGCATTGAACCACTCGGCAACACACTTGATGCACGAAGCCTTGCGTCGTGTTCTTGGTGACCATGTTGTGCAGAAGGGGTCTTTGGTGGATGCGGAGCGTTTGCGTTTCGACTTCTCTCATTTTGAAGGTGTAACTGCCGCTGAAATTGAACAAATTGAAGACATGGTAAATGAGCAAATTCGTCTAAATCATGCTGTTGAAACCGATATCATGGATATTGAAGCAGCAAAAGGCAAAGGTGCGATGGCGCTGTTTGGTGAGAAATACGACAGCCAAGTGCGTGTATTGACCATGGGTGCTGACTATTCCATCGAATTATGTGGTGGTACGCATGTTAAGCGTACTGGCGATATCGGTTTGTTTAAAATCATCACGGAAAGCGGTATCGCAGCCGGTGTTCGCCGTATCGAAGCAGTGACAGGTAAAGCGGCTGTGGAAGTGAACCGGGCGATGGAAAACACCTTGCAACAGGTCGCGTCACTGGTGAAAGGGAATAAAGAGTCTGTTTTAGATAAAGTAACAGTGCTTAACGATCAGGCTCGTGCTTTGCAGAAAGAGTTGGATGCGATCAAAGGCAAGTTGGCCGCCATGGCGGGAGCTGATTTAGCTTCTCAGGCGGTCGATATTAATGGCGGTAAGCTGTTGGTCGCTCAAGTTGAAGCAGATCCAAAAGCACTGCGTGATATGCTGGACCAATTGAAGAGCAAGCTAGAGTCGGCGGTTATTTTGTTGGCTGCGGTTAATGACGGTAAGGTGAGTTTAATTGCTGGTGTGACCAAAGAGCTGACAAAGCAAGTAAAAGCGGGTGACCTTATTAAGATGGTTGCGCCTTTAGTCGATGGTAAAGGTGGTGGTCGTCCTGATATGGCTCAGGCCGGTGGTAATAATCCAGATGCGCTACCAAGTGCTCTTGCTTCCGTGCCTGATTGGGTTGCGGAAAGAGTTTAAAATGTTTAGCCCGATGAGTCGGGCTCTTTTTAGGTAATGATAAGACTATGGCGTTGTTAGTTCAGAAATATGGTGGTACTTCAGTTGGTACAATAGAGCGTATCGAAGCCGTGGCGGATCGAGTGCAGAAGCATAAGCTGCAAGGCGATGATATTGTTGTGGCGGTGTCTGCAATGAGTGGTGAGACGAATCGCTTGATTGAGCTTGCAAAAAGTATTCAATCTACGCCCGATGCACGTGAGATGGATGTGTTGCTTTCTACAGGAGAGCAGGTGACGATTGCTTTGTTATCTATGGCTCTAATGAAGCGAGGTATTGCTGCACGTTCTTACACAGGTTCTCAAGTGCGTATTACGACTGACAGCGCCCACGGCAAGGCTCGTATTCAGGAAATTGATACTGAGGCGATGAAGGCGGATTTGGCCGCAGGTAAAGTGCTGGTGGTTGCTGGTTTTCAAGGCGCAGATGAATTTGGCAACATCACGACCTTAGGGCGGGGTGGTTCTGATACGACGGGCGTGGCGTTAGCGGCAGCGTTAAAAGCCGATGAGTGTCAGATATATACCGACGTGGATGGTGTGTATACCACGGATCCTCGTGTGGTAGACAGTGCTCGTCGATTGGATAAGATTACTTTTGAAGAAATGTTGGAGATGGCAAGTCTCGGCTCAAAAGTGTTGCAGATTCGTTCTGTTGAGTTTGCTGGTAAGTACCAAGTGCCGTTGCGTGTACTGTCCAGTTTTAAAGATGGTGAAGGCACGCTAATTACAACTGATGGGGAACTTGATATGGAACAAGCTGCTGTTTCTGGTATTGCATTTAATCGTGATGAAGCGAAGCTGACGCTAAAAGGTGTTCCTGATATTCCGGGTGTGGCATCAAGAATCCTTGGGCCAATCAGTGATGCTAATGTTGAAGTAGATATGATTGTGCAAAACGTCTCAGTAGATGGTACTACTGATTTTACTTTTACTGTGCATCGTAATGAGTATGAGCTGGCTCTGCAGACATTAAATCAGATTGCTGAGGAATTGGGCGCGAAATCTGTTTTATCCGACGCTAAGATTGCGAAGGTGTCTATTGTCGGGGTAGGTATGAGATCTCACGCTGGTGTGGCGAGCACTATGTTTAAAGCTTTGGCAGAAGAGTCGATTAATATCCAGCTTATCTCTACGTCAGAGATTAAGGTGTCGGTTATTATTGATGAGAAGTACATGGAGTTAGCGGTGCGTGCGTTACATTCTGCTTTCAAATTGAGTGATTCTGCTGCAGGTGTTAGCGAAGCGTAACAAATGAATACATAATCCTTGTTTTTTGCGATGGTTTAATTTTTATTGAGCGGCTAGAATATGTCTTGTAGGAAATGGCCTACAGCATTGTAGGTTGTATCTATTAATAAAATTTTAGAATATAGCAATTACAGGGAGATATTCTTATGCTTATTTTGACTCGTCGTGTTGGTGAGACCTTGATGGTTGGTGACGAAGTGTCCGTTACTGTGTTGGGTGTAAAAGGAAATCAAGTGCGTATTGGTATCAATGCACCAAAAGATGTTTCTGTTCACCGTGAAGAAATTTATCTTCGAATTCAAAAAGAGCAAGATGGACAAGATTCTGAGGATTAATTTTTAAAAAAAATTCCAAAAAGTCTTTACATGGCGTTAGAGCAGTATATACTACGCCGCACTTGTTTGGAGAGTTGGCCGAGTGGCCGAAGGCGCTCCCCTGCTAAGGGAGTATGGGTTAACACTCATCGAGGGTTCGAATCCCTCACTCTCCGCCATTCAAGTCAACCTTTCAGAGACTATCCTTTCTGAGTTGTAAGGTTGAAAATTGTAGTTACGCATCCGTAGCTCAGCTGGATAGAGTACTCGGCTACGAACCGAGCGGTCAGAGGTTCGAATCCTCTCGG
>NZ_JBHZSP010000005.1:235602-240458 GCF_043643765.1 Marinomonas posidonica
ATCCGTAGCTCAGCTGGATAGAGTACTCGGCTACGAACCGAGCGGTCAGAGGTTCGAATCCTCTCGGATGCGCCATTTAATGTCAAAAAAGTAGTTACGCATCCGTAGCTCAGCTGGATAGAGTACTCGGCTACGAACCGAGCGGTCAGAGGTTCGAATCCTCTCGGATGCGCCATTACTACCTTTCTTTTTTTTTCTGAAAAACTTCCCAAATTTGCGTTCGATTTTTTAAATTTAAAAAGCCGTTAAGCTTTCAGGATATTTTGAATTTTCACGCTGAATTCTGCAACGCTTTTACTTTGGCGTAATGTTTTTAAATTATGCTGAATATCTGAGAATTCAAATCGTAAGTGGCCAATCCATTGCTTTAGTCGTCCTAGGGTCGCAACTTCATCGTATTCGAGTTGTAGTCTTTGTGTGTATTCTACAAAGAGTAACGCCAGTTGGTTCTTATGTTGATGGCATCCTTCTTCGTATGAGGTATTTCTAATGTCCTGAAATATAAAAGGATTGTTTAATGATCCTCGACCAATCATAAATTCAGTACAGCCAGTAATGGTTTTGCATCGTGTGAGTGAGTCAAGGTTTGTAATGTCCCCATTGGCGATGACTCGCATTTGTGTTTTGTCTTGAATTAAACCGATTTTTTCCCATCTTGCTGGTGGCTTGTAGCCGTCTTTCTTTGTTCTGCCATGTATTGTTAATGCATTGGTTCCTGCGTTTTCAATCGCGGCCACATTATCAAAGAGTTTTTCTTCATCTTCATAGCCTAGGCGAATTTTAGCGGACACTGGTATCTGTGCTGGAACCTGCTTGCGAACAGCATTCATGATGCGAAAGAGTGTCTCAGAGTCTTGTAGTAGTACGGATCCGCCGCCGTGTCCATTGACTCGTTTTGCTGGGCAGCCAAAATTCACATCAATATGATTAGCGCCTGCGGCGATAGCGTTGACTGCGCTTTCTGCCATGAGTTCAGCGTTACTTCCTAGTAGCTGCGTGTGAACTGGGTGGTGATAGTCTGTTTTTGCGCTATTTTTATTTTCAGGGACGAGTTTTTTAAAACTTGATGTCGGAATAGGGTATTGAGTGACTCGAACGAATTCCGATACTAGGTAGTTCATTCCACCAATTTTCGAGAGTAAGGCGCGCATAGTGTGATCCATGACACCTTCCATTGGGGCGACGGCCAGTATGATGTCGCTATGCTGGGTTTGTTTGTGCAAGTTTTGATTGTTTTTTAGGGAATTGTTCACGAAATAAGTCTAACTGTTATGCAAAAAAAATATGAAACTGTTCTGGTTTATGGTAAAAAAAGAGTTACCATATTGAGAAGATCTGTTCAAAAAATGAATATGATCACATTCGCTGCCTCTAAACAAGGCAATAATTCGTGCACATAAGGGTAGGGTAATGAACGAATTGATAAGTGAAGGTGTTGGCCTGATGGTATTAGGGATGGGGTTTGTCTTCGTCTTTCTAGTAGTGCTTATTTTTGCTACTGGCTACATGTCGTCCATTATTAATAAATTCTTTCCAGAAGTTGTTCCGGTGGCTAATCCTAGTACTCCGGCATCCGATAGCGTAACCAGTGCGGCGGTTGATCCACAGATAGCGGCCGCAATTACCGCTGCTATCCATCAACATCGTAATAAATAATCTCATTTAATCGCAGAACATAGCAGAGGCTGGATCTATGACAACAATTAAGCAACCTCTTGGTATTACGGACGTCGTGTTACGTGATGCTCATCAATCATTATTTGCAACTCGTCTTCGTATTGATGACATGTTGCCCATTGCTGAAAAGCTCGACAATGTTGGCTTTTGGTCGTTGGAGTCTTGGGGTGGAGCGACCTTTGATTCTTGTATTCGCTTTATCGGTGAGGATCCTTGGGATCGAATTCGTGAACTGAAAAAGGCCATGCCGAAAACGCCTCAGCAAATGCTTTTGCGTGGACAGAATTTATTAGGGTATCGCCATTATGCAGACGATGTGGTTGCTAAGTTTGTGGAGCGTGCCGCAGCCAATGGTGTCGATGTATTTCGTATTTTTGATGCGATGAACGACCCTCGAAATCTTGAGCAAGCCATTAAGTCAGTAAAAGAAATGGGCAAGCATGCGCAAGGTACGATTTCTTATACTAAAAGCCCTGTTCACACGACTAAGAATTGGGTGGATTATGCGAAAACCCTTGAAGATATGGGGGCAGATTCCATTGCCATCAAAGACATGTCGGGTATTTTGACGCCTTACGATGCCTTTGATCTCGTGTCTTTATTAAAGGAGCAGACAGATCTTGAGGTTCAGTTGCATGCACATGCAACGTCAGGTTTGTCTGATATGACTATTCTGAAGTCAATTGAGGCTGGAATTGATCGAGTGGATACAGCCATTTCTTCAATGTCTATGACTTACGGGCATTCTTCAACAGAGTCAGTAGTCGCGGCATTGCAGGGAACGGATAGAGATACAGGTTTAGATTTGGAAGCGCTGGAAGATATTGCAGCCTACTTCCGAGAAGTGCGTAAGAAATATGCGAAGTTTGAAGGTTCGTTGCGTGGTACGGATTCACGTATTCTGATCGCCCAGGTGCCTGGCGGTATGTTGACGAACATGGAAAATCAACTGAAAGAACAGGGCGCTGCGGATAAGTTTGACGATGTGCTAAAAGAGATTCCAAAAGTGCGTGAGGATCTTGGTTTGATTCCTTTGGTAACGCCGACGTCTCAGATTGTAGGGACACAAGCTGTATTGAATGTGTTGACGGGTGAGCGTTATAAATCCATTTCAAAAGAAACAGCTGGTATTTTAAAAGGGGAATACGGTGCTGCACCAGCTGAATTCAACAAAGAGTTACAGCAGCGAGTATTGGATGGCGCTGAGCCGATTACTTGTCGTCCTGCTGACTTGCTTGAGCCTGAAGTTGAAAAACTGACTCAAGAATTACAGGAGTTGGCGAAAGAGAAGCAAATTAATCTCTCTGATGATTTGATTGATGATGTTTTAACTTATGCCTTGTTCCCACAGATTGGTTTGAAATTCCTCGAAAACCGAAACAATCCTGAAGCCTTCGAGCCTGTCCCAACGGGTCAAGAGTTGGTTGAAGCCGCTCAAAGTGTGGAAGGTCCTGCTGTTTATACGGTTAGTGTAGCGGGTCAAAGTTATGTTGTTGAAGTGGAAGAAGGGGGCGATATCAGCCAGATTCAACCTGTTTCTGTTTCGTCTTCTTCGTCAGCTCCTGTCGCTGCGCCAGTAGCAGAGGCAAGTGGTGGTGAAGATGTTCCAGCGCCATTAGCAGGCAATATTTTTAAAGTGCTTGTGAAGCCAGGGCAACAGGTTCAAGAAGGTGAAACCATTATGATTCTAGAGGCGATGAAAATGGAAACTGAAATCTCTGCTCCTAAAGCGGGTGTAGTTGGTTCTGTTCACGTTAAGGAAGGTGATGCTGTACAAGTGGGTCAAGCATTGCTGTCACTTTAATTCATTTGCAAGAATAAAAAGGGTTTAACCAAATGGAACAAAAATTATTAAATCTGTACCACGATACGGGCATATATCAGCTTGAATTCGGTCAAGCTGTGATGATGTGTGTGGGACTGTTGCTTGTCTATCTTGCTATTAAGAAAGGTTTCGAACCGCTGTTATTATTACCAATAGGGGTTGGGGCTATTTTGGTAAATATTCCTGGTGCAGGTTTTATGGCGGCGCCCGTTTATGATGCTGCTGGTCATATGGTGTCGCCAGGCGGATTACAGTACTACATTTATCATGGTGGTATTGAGACCGGTTTGTTTCCGTTATTAATCTTTATGGGTGTTGGCGCAATGACGGACTTTGGTCCTATGTTAGCCAATCCGAAAACCCTGCTGCTAGGAGCGGCGGCTCAATTTGGTATCTTCGCAACGGTAATCGGAGCCGTGGTGCTTGGCGCGAGCGGAATTATGGACTTTACGTTAGCAGATGCGGCCGCGATTGGTATCATTGGTGGCGCGGACGGTCCAACGGCGATTTTCGTGGCGAGCCGATTGGCGCCAGATTTGCTTGGTGCTATTGCGGTGGCAGCGTACTCTTATATGGCGTTAGTGCCATTGATTCAGCCGCCTATTATGAGGGCGTTAACCTCTCAAGAAGAGCGCGCGATTAAAATGGTGCAATTGAGACACGTGACGAAAACAGAAAAAATTGTCTTTCCAATTGTAGTGACGTTATTGGCGGCGGCGTTCTTGCCATCCGCAGCGCCACTGTTGGGGATGTTCTGTTTTGGTAACTTGATGAAAGAGTCTGGTGTGGTTGATCGTCTTAGTGATACCGCTCAAAATGCCTTGATCAATACAGTGACTATCTTCCTTGGTTTAGGTGTTGGTTCTAAACTCAGTTCAGAAGCATTTCTGAACATAGAAACACTGGGTATTTTGTCTCTTGGCTTGGTGGCCTTTGCGATTGGTACGGCAACCGGTGTACTGATGGCGAAAGTGTTAAACAAAGTATCTGAACATCCAATAAATCCATTGATTGGCGCGGCTGGTGTATCGGCTGTACCTATGGCCGCGCGTGTTGCCAACAAAGTTGGCTTGGAAGCAAATAAACAAAACTTCCTATTAATGCATGCGATGGGGCCAAATGTGGCTGGTGTAATCGGTTCTGCGGTAGCGGCTGGTGTTATGCTGAGTTATGTTGGCGGTTAAGATCGTTATTAGGTTATAAAAAAGGCGCCCATGCGTCTTTTTTATTGCCTATCGGTTGTTTTTTAAACGATTTTGGCGTTTTAGTATGCCTATACAATAAAACTTAACCAAAACATCAAAAAAACGAAAAAAAGAGTTGCACTAAATCTGTAGATCCTTAATATACGCCC
>NZ_JBHZSP010000006.1:0-38458 GCF_043643765.1 Marinomonas posidonica
AGTTTAAATTCTCTGTGATATTTGGACATAAAAAGACCCCCAGTAATTGGAATGTCCAACTATTGGGGGTCAGTTCAGTTTTGCGGCTTTTTTGTTTCTCTAAATAGGTTCGTTCAACTTATTAGCATTCTTTGTAAATAGAGTGAAAAGAGGGGCGCGAGTGGGACTCCCTCTAAGGTAATCTTTACAATTGAATTGATGGCATAAAAACGCCGACATAATAAAGAATAGAGGAAGAGGATATTAGTTATGATGAAGTTATTGCTTGCGGATGATGATGCGCGCTTATCAGATTTAATAAAGGAATATTTTGACGGCGAAGGTTATGAAGTAGTGCATGCTTGGAATGGTCGAGAAGCACTTGAATTAATGGCGAATGATATGCCGGATATTGTGATTCTTGATGTCATGATGCCTGAACTGGACGGCTTTGAGACCCTTAAGCAAATTCGCAACAAAAGCTCAGTCCCTGTCATTATGTTGACCGCTAAAGGCGATGATATTGATCGAATTTTGGGATTGGAAATGGGTGCGGATGATTACCTGTCTAAGCCCTTTAATCCTCGTGAATTGTTGGCTCGTATTAAGGCTATTTTACGTCGCGCTAGTCAAGAAAGAGAAGATGATCCTACCGCTGATATTGAGCTAGCGGGTGTTTTATTACGTCGTAAAGATCGTACTGTGTATTTAGAAGGTGAGTTGGTTGAATTAACCACCTCTGAATATACCTTATTAGAATGTATGTTAATGGCGCCGGGGCAAGTGTTAACGAAACAAGAATTGTCTGAAAAAGCACTGGGGCGAAAATTGACTATGTATGACCGTAGTTTGGATATGCATATTAGTAACTTGCGTAAAAAAATAGGAAATTTAGAAAATGGTGACCCTCGTATTAAAACGGTTCGAGGTGTGGGTTATATTTTTGTTTCAAACGATCAGGGCGCATAGTTATTCATGAAAAACACTTTTTTGCGTGTGTTTCTGGTGGTGCTTCTCTCCAATATTATCGTGGTAAGTATTGGTTTGGGGATGGTGCATTTTATTCAGAAGCAAAATCAAGTTTCCGCTGATCTTTTGGGCGATGTCGGTGTTCAGTTGGTTTCAAGTTATGAGCAATTCGGTGTCGAATCCTTAGAGGAGGAAACAAAAAAAGCAGAGAAGCGTTTGTCTGGATCTATCTATCTGTATCAAGAAAATGGTCGACCTTTACTGAAAGCCTTGCCACGTAATTTTCGGGAGCAAAATTCGGCGGGCGAAAATGGTCAGCCGTCAGCAGATTTTCTGCATAGTCAGTTTATTCAGGTGATTGGTGGTAACAATGTCCAGTATTTGCTGATTTTTAAGCCAAATCCAGAGATTAACTCTTTGGCCCCTGAGGCTGTTGTTGGTTTTTCATTGTTGGGCTTGCTAGTGTCGAGTGGTGTGTTGGCGTATTGGCTGCTAGGTCCTTTGCTGAAATTGCAGCGCGTCGCTAGGTCGTTTGGTCGTGGTGATATGTCGGCTCGGGTTGAGCGTAAGATGGCTCGTCGAAGTGATGCGGTTGGTAAATTGGCGCGAGAGTTTAATGAGATGGCTGAACGGATCGAAACGCTGCTGTCCTCAAAAGAGCGTTTGATGCGGGATGTATCTCATGAGTTGCGAACGCCTTTGGCTCGAATTGAGGTGGCCTTAACCATTGCTGAAGACAAGCACGGTATGGAGGCTCAAAAAAATTATTTGTGTCGTATACGAACTGAATTGCATGAATTGGATGAGCTGATTGGTCAAGTGCTGACATTAAGTCGTTTAGAGGCCGCAGCTCTAGTGAAAGAGCCTATGGATTTGCAGGCTTGGCTGGATGAAATTGTGGCGGATGTCAGTTTCGAAAGTCAGCTTAAAGGTATTTCTGTTTTTAAAACAGGCCGACTGCCTAAAACCTTGTTTGGTGATCCTTTACAGCTTCGTCATGCCATTGAGAATGTGCTACGTAATGCCTGTTTTTATGCGGGTGATGGTGGGGTCATTGAGGTTGTGACAGAAGAAAAAGCGGGTGAGGCTTTTATTTATGTACGGGACAACGGTCCTGGAGTCGATGATGAGAAGTTGGAGAAAATATTCCATGCTTTTTATCGCTCTTCTGAGGCGCGTGAGGCGAATAGTGGTGGTTTTGGGGTAGGGCTAACCATTTCCCAGCGAATTATTCGAGCTCACAAAGGTCGAATTACGGCTCGAAATCGCTCTGAAGGTGGTTTGGAAGTTTGTTTTTGTCTGCCGATGAAATAGAAACTTATCTAATTTGTCAAAATGCCTTGTTATTCTGTGGTGAGAAACGTAATATGCGCGTCGCAAGTTGGCCAGGCAGTCGCCGCTCATGTTATGAGGGGAGGAAAGTCCGGGCTTCGCAGGGTAAAGTGCCAGGTAACGCCTGGGGGGCGTGAGCCTACGGAAAGTGCAGCAGAAAATATACCGCCTAAGCAGTTTACTGCCGGTAAGGTTGAAATGGTGCGGTAAGAGCGCACCGCGCGACTGGTAACAGTTCGTGGCATGGTAAACCCCACTTGAAGCAAGACCAAATAGGAACTCTTTGGCGTGACCCGCGCTGAGTTCGGGTAGGTTGCTAGAGACGTGCAGTGATGTACGGATTAGATGAATGACTGTCCACGACAGAACCCGGCTTATCGGCCAACTTGCTTTTTCTCTTTTCTTTTTGTTCTGTGTTGATTCCTTTTTTAAATATCTCCTTTTGATAAATCCTTGTTTCCCACTTTTTACCCTTTTTTAGATTTTTTTGATGGGTAATTTGGGATGTTTTCCCATGTTTCTCCTTTATTCTTGTTTTTAAAGTCTTTTTTGCTTCCATAAATGCATTTTCTCACCACTTTCTTTATGGCTTGAAGGCGTTGTTGCGTCTGGGTTTCGGCATTTTTTCATTTTTTAATCAATATTTTTTTACTATTTGGGTTGAATGGTGTTAAATTGTGGGAGAAAGTGTCGATAAGTGGGATATAATTGTGTTTAGAGGGATTCATCAAGTCAGTGTGGATGCAAAGGGGCGTATGTCGCTTCCTGCTCGCCTGCGCGATGAACTTAGCCAATACGAGGAAGAGGGTGTGGTTGTCACCATTGATCCTGTTTCTCGTTGTTTGTTGCTTTATCCCTTGTCTGAGTGGGAAGTGATTCAACAGAAATTAGATAGGTTGCCTACTTTTCAACCACAAGCTCGACGCTTACAGCGTTTATTAGTCGGTCATGCAACGGATTTAGAGGTGGATAAGGCTGGGCGTATTTTGTTGCCAGCGCCATTACGAGAGTTTGCTCGATTAGATAAAAAGCTGACCATTCTTGGGCAGGGTAAAAAGCTCGAGATCTGGAGCCAAGAAGAGTGGGAAGCACAAAGAGAAGATTACTTGTCCCAAGATGCACTTGAGGACTTACAGACAGAAACCATGATGGATATTTCTTTATGACGAATGCCGAACACGAACACATCAGTGTGATGCTAAATGAATCCGTCGATATGTTGGTCACCAATGAAAATGGTGACTATGTCGATGGTACTTTTGGCCGAGGTGGTCACACGCGTTTGGTTCTCAGCCGACTCAAAGACGGTCGTATGCTGGGGTTCGATAAAGATCCAGTGGCCATTGAATTTGGTCGTGAGTTAGCGGCGGAAGACACTCGTTTTAGCATTGTTCAAGACAGTTTTGCCAATATGTCTGAGCGCATCCCCGACGTGTTTGGTGATACCAAGGTGGATGGTGTCATGATGGATTTAGGGGTCTCCTCGCCTCAGTTAGATGATGCTGAACGTGGCTTTAGTTTCATGAATGATGGTCCTTTGGACATGCGTATGAACCCAAATGAAGGGTTGAGTGCCGCAGAGTGGATTGCCCGTGTTGACGAAAAAGACCTTGCTGATGTGATGTATCAATACGGGGAAGAGCGCTTTTCTCGTCGTATTGCCAAAGCGATTTGTGAATACCGTTCTCATACGCCGATTGTCACCACATTACAGTTGGCAAAAATTGTCGCAGAAGCTAATCCAGCCTGGGAGAAAGGTAAAAATCCAGCGACGCGAGCTTTTCAGGGAATTCGCATTCATATCAATAATGAACTTGGGGATTTAGAGAAAGGCTTGGAAGCCGCAGTCGATGCGCTAAAAGTGGGTGGTCGTTTGGTCGTAATCAGTTTCCATTCCCTTGAAGATCGTATTGTTAAGCGTTTTATGAAATTAAAAGCAAAAGGGCCGGAGTTGCCTCGTCATTTGCCGATCCAAAATGCGCATTTAGACATCAAATTTAAAACGATTGGTAAAGCCATTAAGCCCTCCAAAAATGAAGTAGGCGACAACGTGCGTTCACGAAGTGCGGTGTTGAGAGTGCTGGAGAGGGTGAGTGATTAAGTCCAGATTCACGCCGTGGATTTATTTATCCGGTGTGGTGGTTCTGACTTTGGTCTCTATGGCCGTGGTTGTTCAGGTTTATGAGTTTCGGCAAGACTTTTCGTATTTGCAGAAGCTTAAGCAAGAAGAAGTAGATTTTGAAGTGAAGTGGGGGCAGTTGCTTTTGGAACAAAGCGCTTTAACTCAGCCCAGTCGATTAGAACAGACGGCCATTAAGGATTTAAACATGCACGCGCCATCTCAAGACGAACTAATAATAGTGAAACCATGAAAACTGTAGAGAGCTCTCAACATATTGGAAAGTGGCGCTTACGTTTTGTGTACGGTGTCGCTTTTGTATTGTTTCTGGTTGCGGCTGGGCGTTTGTTTTATTTAACCGTTGTCGATAAAGCCTTTTTACAGAATCAAGGTGAAATTCGAGCAGTAAGAACGGAATCCATACCGGCGACGAGGGGAATGATATTGGATCGTCGGGGCGAGCCTTTGGCGGTTAGTACGCCTACTTGGACTATTATTGCCAACCCTAGAGCGTTATGGAAAATGTCCAGTGATCCCACTGTTGGTGTGGGGCCTGAACAAGAGATTAAGCGACTTGCTGAAGTAATGGGTGTAGGTCGAGCTTGGTTACAAGAAAAGTTTGAAGCCAACAAAAATCGCTCTTTTATGTATTTACGTCGTCAGATTCCACCGCAAGAAGCGGATGCCATCATGGCGGCGAAGGTGGTTGGAGTTAGCAAAACAAAAGAATATAAGCGTTTCTATCCTGCTGGTGAAGTGGCTTCACATGTGGTGGGTTTTACCAATATTGATGACAAAGGCCAAGAAGGCATTGAGCTAGCCTATGATGGTGCATTGCAAGGTCAACCGGGTCAGCGTAGTTATGTGAAAGATCTGTCGGGTAATATTATCCGCGGAATTGGTGCGGAAAAAAATGAGCGCCCGGGTGAAAATATTGAGTTAAGCATCGATCTGAGGTTGCAGTATTTGGCCTACCGTGAGCTTAAAGCGGCGGTCAATGAGCATAGAGCAACGTCAGCTTCTGCGGTGATTTTGGATGTCAAAACCGGGGAGATTTTAGCGATGGTGAATCAGCCATCTTATAACCCAAATGACAGAACCAAATTAGAGTATGAAGATCTTCGAAACAGAGCAGTCATTGACTTATTTGAGCCAGGCTCAACGATGAAGCCCTTTACGATATCGGCCGCCTTGATGTCAGGTCAATATTCCACGGAAACAACCATTAATACTTCTCCGGGGTATTTGCGTTTTGGACGTTTCACTATTCGTGATGCGGCTAATTACGGTGTCATCGATTTTGAGAAGCTATTGATTAAATCGAGTAATGTTGGTGCGTCTAAGATTGCCTTGTCCTTGCCGCAAGATGCGGTGTGGAATATGGATTATGAATTAGGGATTGGTTCACCAGTTGGCATTGGTTTCCCTGGAGAGGCGTCCGGTGTTTTGCCTTCGCATCCAAAGTGGCACCCTTCAGAAATTGCGACTTTGTCGTATGGTTATGGTTTATCTGTATCGACATTGCAATTAGCGCAAGCCTACATGGCCTTGGCAAATGGCGGTTACCGTGTGCCTGTTACTATTTTTAAACAAGATGTGCCGGCGGAAGGTAAACAAGTCATACCTCATCAAGTTGCCAAGGATGTGGTGAAAATGATGGAAGCTGTGGTTCAGCGTGGTTCGGGTCGTGCTGCTCAGATCCCGGGTTACCGGGTGGCAGGTAAAACAGGTACCGTGCATAAGGTCGGCTCGAAAGGGTATGAGTACGATCAATATATTGCTTTGTTTGCTGGCGTCGCGCCAGCCTCTGATCCACGCTTAGCGATGGTGGTTATGGTGAATGACCCTAAAGGTCGAGAGTATTATGGTGGTGAAGTTGCTGCTCCAGTATTTTCTCGGGTGATGGAAGGTGCGTTGACAACATTAAATATTTATCCAGATTTGCCAGAGGGGTTAAGGGAGGTAAGATTGAAGACGAAGAAACTTCCTTATCAAGTAGCGCAAGGAGGCTAGCAATATGCCGGTTATATCACATCGAGAATTATTAAATTTAGCGGGCTATTCTGAAAAGAGTAGCCCGCGTTCTGCTTTATATACCCACTTAGAAATCGACAGTCGAAAGCTCGATGCGAACGGGGTTTTCTTTGCGCTTGCTGGTGTTGGTTCTAATGGCTGGGACTACCTGGATAATGTGGTTGCTCTAGGTTGTCAAATTGCCATTGTACCGACTGGAATAAAAGTTGAGCGTAATGACATAGAGCTGATTGCCGTCGCTGATCCTGCTGAGTTGTTAGTGATGTGTTTGCATCAATACTTTGGCCATATGCCAAGCAAGATGATGGCGGTCACTGGCACAAACGGGAAGTCATCCATTTGTTTTTATGCCGCGCAGCTTGCCGAGATGATGGGGTATAAAAGCGGTTTGGTTGGAACCTTTGGAATTGGCCCATTGGGGCAGTTGCGAACAGCGGATCAAACGACGCCAGATATTTTAACGTTGCATCAAACCTTGATGTCACTGACTCAGCAGGGTGTTGATTATGTGGCTTTTGAAGCTTCTTCTCATGCACTGGATCAAGGTCGAATCAATGGTGTGCCTTTTCAGACGGCCGTGTTTTCTAATTTGACTCGTGATCATCTGGATTATCATGGCGATATGGCGTCTTATGCGGCAGCCAAACAAAAACTGTTTGCGTTCCCTTGTGTGGAAGAGGCCGTGTTTTGCTTGGATGATGGGTACGTTGGTTTTATGACTCAGCCAGCCATTAATGCTAATTGCTTTTATTATAGTGAGGCCAATCCGCAGGCTGATTTTTACACCAAGGAATTGACGTTAGAGCCGACCGGATGTCGTTTTATTTTGTGTCACCCAGAGGGAGAGACAGAGGTGTTTCTCCCTTTGCTAGGGCGTTTTAATGTACAAAATGCTTTGGCTGCTGTGGCCTGTTTGTGGTCTTCGGCAAGCAATAAGGCTGATCTTATTGCTTGTTTGTCAAAGCTAAAGGGCGCGCCTGGTCGAATGGATAAAGTGGAAGTATCAGGGGCGCCATTGGTTGTGGTCGATTTCGCTCATACCTCAGACGCTTTAGAGAGTGCTTTAAAAGCGATTAGAGAGCATGTGGCAGGACGTTTGATTTGTGTTTTTGGGTGTGGTGGGGATCGAGATCGTGGTAAACGACCGCTGATGATGTCGGCTGCGATGGCGAATGCGGATGCAGTATGGCTAACATCAGATAATCCAAGAACGGAATCGGTTGAGCAGATTTTTTCAGATGTATTGGCAAACACCGACGCTCACGCCAGTTATCACCTGCAGGCAGATCGCCGTCTGGCGATACAAGAGGTCGTGATGTCAGCCAGTCCGAATGATGTTATTTTAATAGCAGGTAAAGGGCATGAGGCTTATCAAGATATTGATGGCATTAAGCACCATTTTGACGATAAAGAAGAAGCTTGTAGGGTGTTAGAAGATTATGTTGGTTAATTTGTCTCTTAGTGATGTCGCCCTTGCTTGTAATGGTGAGTTGGTGGGAGACGACCAATCACTCAGTAGTATAGTGACGGACACCCGACGCATTGTTCCGGGCTGTTTGTTTGTGGCTTTGCGTGGTGAGCGCTTTGATGGGCATGATTTTATTGATCAGGCTATGTCTGCTGGTGCCGTTGCGGTGTTGAGTGAGGTTGAGTTGGACGGTGTTTGTCATGTGAAAGTGGCTAATACTTTAGAGGCGTATGGCCGTATTGCCAATTTGATACGTCAGGCCTTTACTGGTCCGGTGATATGCATTACCGGAAGTAATGGTAAAACCACTGTAAAAGATTGGTTAGCGCAATCCCTTAGCGGTCGAAATGTGTTAAAAACACGCGCGAATTTAAATAATCAAATTGGTTTGCCGCAGACATTGTTGGAATTGCAGTCAGACCATCAAGTGGCGGTCATTGAGGCGGGTACAAATTACCCGGGGGAAATTGCCAATCTAGCTCGAATTGCGGTGCCGGATGTGGTGATTTTAACCAATGCCAGTGGCAGTCATTTTGAAGGTTTGGGCTCGCTGGAAGGTATTGCGAAAGAGAAGGGGTGTTTGATTACTGGGGCGGCGCAAAGCGCAACGGTAATTTTAAACTCGGATGACGGTTTTTTTGGTTATTGGTGCGGCTTAGCAGACCAAAGAAAGGTGCTTTCTTTTGGTTTTACTGAGCAAGCGGATTTGTATGCGAAAGACATTGAATTAAGCGCAGATAGTAGTCGAGCCATATTCTGTTATCAGGGTGAATCTTTGCCAGTGTTGATTGCAAGCCCGGGTCGCCATCAAATTGCCAACGGTATGGCGATGGTGTTAGCGCTGTTGTCAATGGGCTTCACTTTTGTGAAGGCCGTAGAGAAACTGTCGCAACCAATTCAAGTGGCAGGCAGGATGGAACGCTTAAAAACAAAAAAAGGGGCTCTGTTGATCAATGATTGTTACAATGCCAACCCCACTTCAGTTAAAGCGGCAATTGATGTCTTAACAATGCAGTCTGCTCAATCTACTTGGTTGGTGTTGGGCGGTTTAGGGGAACTTGGCGAGCGCCAAAATGAATTTCATGCAGAACTGGGAGAGTATGCAAAAACCAAAGGGATTACTCACTTGGTCTGTTTAGGGTCTTTAGCAGCGATTGCTGGAGAGGTGTTTAGGCGGCAAGGTGGGAGCGTATATTTTTGTGATAATCATGAAGAAGCGGCTGTTGTAGTACAAGAGCTAAATGAAAACCATGCTATTTTAGTGAAGGGCTCACGCTCGGCTAAGATGGAAAAAATTATAGAAAGATTAAAAGATTAGGATGTTCTTGAACGATGTTACTTCTTCTAACGACCTATTTAAGTAAGTACCACACCTTTTTTACCGTATTTAATTATCTGTCACTGCGCGCCATTTTGGGTGTGCTGACGGCACTGGTTATTTCGTTGCTAATTGGTAATAAAGTGATTGTTATGTTGCAACGTCTGCAAATTGGTCAGGCGATTCGCGATGATGGTCCACAGACCCATTTATCTAAAGCGGGCACTCCTACCATGGGGGGCGCGTTGATTATTTTCTCTATTTCGGTCAGTACGCTTCTGTGGGGCGATTTAACCAACCATTATGTCTGGTTGGTGCTCTTGGTGATGCTAAGTTTCGGAGCTATTGGTTGGGTGGACGATTATCGTAAAGTCGTCGAGAAAAACCCGAGAGGCTTGCCAGCGAAGTGGAAGTATTTTTGGCAAAGTTTTTTTGGTTTGGCGGCGGCGATATTTTTGTATCTGACAGCAACGACGCCAGCTGAGACATCGTTGATCGTGCCATTGTTTAAAGACATCGTGATACCGCTTGGTATTTTCTTTGTGGTGCTGACCTACTTTGTCATCGTGGGCACCAGTAATGCGGTTAACCTGACAGATGGTCTTGATGGGCTGGCAATTCTACCGACTGTGTTGGTTGGTGGCGCCTTGGGTATTTTTGCTTATTTGACTGGTAACAGTCAATTTTCTGAATACTTGTTGATTCCCTATGTTCAAGGAACAGGGGAGTTGCTGGTGTTTTGTGCGGCTTTGGCTGGAGCGGGCTTAGGCTTTTTATGGTTCAACACTTATCCTGCACAAATTTTCATGGGTGATGTGGGCTCACTTGCCCTTGGTGCCGCCTTAGGTGTGATTGCTGTTATCGTGCGGCAGGAGTTGGTGCTATTTATCATGGGTGGCGTATTCGTGATGGAGACCGTGTCGGTTATTTTGCAAGTGGCATCTTATAAGTTGACCAAGCGTCGTATTTTCAGAATGGCGCCAATTCATCATCACTTTGAATTGAAAGGCTGGGCTGAACCAAAAGTTATTGTGCGTTTCTGGATCATTACCGTGTGTTTGGTATTGGTTGGTTTGGCTACGCTGAAAGTACGTTAGGAGAGTTGTCATGTCGTTGATCGGGTCAGATCGGGTTAGAGCCGTTGTCGGCTTGGGAGCGACAGGCTTGTCTTGCGCGCGCTTTTTGGCGAGTAAAGGCTTGGACTTTTATGTGGTCGATTCAAGAGAACAGCCACCAGGCTTAGAGGATATAAAGGCGTTTTGTCCACCTGAGCGGATTTTTACTGGTTCGCTGGAGGTATTAGAAACCTTAGGTGTCACCGAGTTGTTTGTGAGTCCGGGCATCGCCCTTAAAACCCCTGTTTTACAGCGGCTAGCTGAGCAGGGCGTCTCTATGCGTGGCGATATCGATTTGTTTTGCGATTACGCCAACGCACCTTTTATTGCCATTACAGGTTCTAATGCGAAAAGTACGGTAACCAGTTTGCTGGCTTTACTGTTACAGGCAGTGGGCCATAAAGCCATTGCTGGCGGTAACTTGGGGTTGCCTGCACTGGATTTACTGGCGCCAGATGTGGATTTCTATGTGTTGGAGTTGTCCAGCTTTCAGCTTGAAACTACCCATGCTTTGCAAGCGGATGTCGCTTGTTTGTTGAATGTCTCAGAAGATCATATGGATCGTTATGACGATTTATATTCTTATCAAAGGGCCAAGCAAAGAGTCTATCGCGGTTGTAAAGCGGCCGTCTGTAATAAACAAGATATTCTGACCGCGCCTTTACTCGCAGAAGGTGTACCGGTTCGAGCCTTTACTACTAAGAGCCCAGACCTGAAAGAATTTGGTTTATTGCCGGATGAATCCGGTGCATGGCTGTGTCGTGGTGTTGAGCGTTTGTATCATACTTCTCAAATCGCTTTAAAAGGTTCGCATAATCATGCCAATGTATTGGCTTGTTTGGCTATGTTGGAATTGCTAAAAGTGGACGTGACATCGCCGAAAATTGCCGCGGTGCTGGCGGAATTTGGTGGCTTGGCTCATCGCTGTGAAACAATACGTGAGCATCAGGGTGTGACTTACATTAATGATTCTAAAGGTACGAACGTCGGTGCGACCTTAGCGGCCTTGCAAGGTTTGGGAAGCAATCAGAAGAATATTTTATTGTTAGCGGGTGGTGATGGTAAAGGGGCTGAATTCAAGGATCTTGCTAAGCCCATGCTGGCGTATGTTCGTCATCTTTATCTGTTTGGTAAAGATGCTCACCGCATTGCTGAAATTGTACCTGAAGGAGTTGAATTGTCTCGCTTTGATACGCTTGATGATATGGTTTCGGCGTCTTCTCAGCTGGCTCAGCCTGGTGACATTGTCTTGTTTTCACCTGCCTGTTCGAGTTTGGATATGTATAAGAACTTTGAGCAGCGTGGTCAGCATTTTGTTGATTTGGTTAATCAGCTATGACTTGGTTAACTCTGTTTGATCGGGTATCTCTGCGCGAATTTATTCGTGTGGATGCTTGGTTTTTGGCGTCTGTCCTGGCTATATTGGCGTTGGGTTTGGTGATGGTGTCAAGTGCCTCTATTTCCATCTCCGAAAGCATTCACGGTCATCCGTATTTCTTTATGGTAAGGCAGTCTCTTTATCTTTTACTTGGTTTAATGTTTGGTGCGGTGATGTTGTCGTTGCCCACTGCTCAATTGCAAAAATGGGGCATCCTAATGATGGGGTTGTCTCTGATTTTATTGATCCTAGTGTTAGTACCTGGCATAGGTAAGAGTGTTAACGGGAGTCGTCGCTGGATCAATCTAGTTGTCTTTAACTTGCAAGCTTCGGAAGTCGCCAAAGTGTGTATGGTGGTGTATGTCTCTGGTTACTTAGTGCGTCGCGCCGATCGAGTTCGTGAAGGTTGGGTTGGGTTCGTTCTACCTCTCTGTCTGTGTAGTATTTTTCTGTTGTTTTTGCTTTTTGAGCCGGATTTTGGGGCTTCCGTTGTGTTGTTGGGCACGGTGATGGTGTTGCTGTTTCTTGGTGGTGCGCCCCTTTATCAATTCTTACTTTTGTTGGCCGCAGCGGTTTGTATGCTTGGGGTCGTGGCCATATCAGAGAGTTACCGTCTGAAGCGTCTAATGAACTTTATTGACCCGTGGGCCGATCCGTTTAATGAGGGCTACCAATTAAGTCAGGCATTAATTGCTTATGGGCGCGGTGAATGGTTTGGCCTTGGGTTAGGGAACAGTGTGCAGAAGTTATCTTATTTACCAGAAGCTCATACGGATTTTGTGTTTTCGATCTGGGTTGAAGAAACCGGCATGGTTGGCGGTTTGCTGTTAATTCTGTTGTTTGGTTTGATGGTAAGTCGTGCGTTTAAGATTGGTTATCGTGCAATGTCTCTTGATCGGCCTTTTGCTGCCTATATGTGCTTTGGTTTTGCCATTCTTATTTTGGCGCAGGTGATTATTAATATTGGGGTGAATACGGGCTTTTTGCCAACGAAGGGGTTGACCTTGCCGCTGATTAGTTTTGGTGGCAGTAGTTTAATTATTACGCTGGCCAGTTTGTTTGTGGTGGCCCGTGTAGATGTTGAAAATCGTCGGGCTCAATGGTCAGACTCGAGTGCCAATATGGATAAAGAGAGTGAGCGATGAGTAAGGTAAAAAAAGTCGTCATCATGGCTGGCGGTACAGGTGGTCATATTTATCCTGCCTTAGCTTGTGCGCATGATTTTAGGGAAAAAGGTCTAGAGGTGCATTGGTTGGGATCGAAAGGGGGTATGGAGGAGTCCATTGTGCCGCAACACGATATTCCACTTCATACGCTGTCTATTAAAGGAGTGCGTGGTAAAGGTGTGTTGGGTCTTGCCGCTGCACCGTTTCGTATTCTTCATGCCATAGGTCAGGCAGTCGCTGTTTTACAATCTATAAAACCTGATGTGGTGTTGGGTATGGGTGGCTTTGTTGCTGGGCCTGGCGGCGTTGCTGCGAAATTGCTTGGTATTCCTTTGGCAATTCATGAGCAGAATGCGGTAGCTGGCACGACGAACAAGCTCTTAGCCAGAATCGCTAGGTTAAAAATGCAGGCGTTTTCAGGTGCTTTGCCTAACGCGTTAACGTTAGGTAACCCCATTCGCCGTGATATTTTGCAACAGGTGGTGCGCTCATCTCGTTTGGAGACGGCAAGGCCGTTAAGATTATTGGTCGTTGGGGGGAGTTTAGGGGCAAAGGCAATTAATGATGTGATCCCTAAAGTGCTTGCAGAATGGCCTTTTTCTCAGCGGCTGGATGTATGGCATCAAACTGGAAAGCGTAATCACCAAGAAGTGCAAGCCTTATATGACGTTCTAAAGGTGGAAGCGCGTGTTGATGCTTACTTAGAGAATATGAATCAAGCGTATTATTGGGCGGATGTGGTATTGTGCCGGGCTGGTGCGATGACGGTCAGTGAGCTGGCAGTAGCTGGTTTGCCTTCGATATTGGTGCCATATCCTTTTGCCATTGATGACCATCAAACAGAGAATGCTCGTCATCTTGAGAAAGTCGGCGGGGCGTATTTGTTGCCACAGCCTGAGCTCAGCAGTGAAAAAGTTATTTCGATGCTGGCGGGGTTGCTAGAAAGTGAAGAAACATTATTGAAAATGGGTGAGCAGGCGAAGTTGGTTGCTCATCCGAGTGCAACACAAGATGTGGTTGCACATTGCTTAAGGTTAGTTAAATCATGATAGAAAACAAAGCTCAATACGATATCCCGACCATGCGTCGAATCCAAAATATTCACTTTATTGGTATTGGCGGTGTGGGGATGTGTGGTATTGCAGAAGTGCTGCATAACCAAGGGTATCACGTATCTGGCTCTGATCTTAAAGCGTCTTCTACGACGGATCGTTTAGCGGAGTTAGGAATTAAAATATACATAGGGCACATGGAAGAAAATGTTCATGATGCTCATGTGATTGTGGTGTCCACTGCAATTAATGAAGCAAATCCAGAGATCATTTGGGGTAAAGAGCATCGTATTCCAATTGTCCGACGAGCTGAGATGCTTGCTGAGCTGATGCGTTACCGACATGGTATTGCCGTTGCCGGTACGCACGGTAAAACGACGACAACCAGTTTGATGGCGTCGGTGTTGGCGGCCACAGGTGAGACACCCACTTTTGTGATTGGTGGTCGATTAACCAGTGCTGGTACTAATGCTCAGCTTGGTAGTAGTTCTTATTTGGTGGCAGAAGCGGATGAGAGTGATGCGTCTTTTTTACATTTGCAGCCTCAAACGGTGATTGTCACCAATATTGATGAAGACCACATGGATACCTATCAAGGTGATTTTGAGAAGGTAAAGCACACTTTTGTAGAGTTTGTTCATAACCTGCCTTTCTATGGTTTGGCGGTGATGTGTGTGGATGATGCGAATGTCCGTGAGATACTACCTGCTCTGAGCCGTCCAGTCTTGACCTACGGCATTGAGCAAGAAGCCGATTTTTACGCGACGGATATCAAGCAGACGGGGCGTTATTGTGAGTTTATGGCACATCGCCCTGAAGGTGAGCCATTGAAGATACGTTTGCCGATGCCGGGTCGTCACAATGTGCTGAATGCTTTGTCGACAATTGCAGTCGCTACAGACTTAGGTGTAGACGCTGCGGCTATTCAAGCTGGCTTGATGGGGTTTGAAGGGGTTGGTCGGCGTTTTCAAGAGCAACAACCTTTGGTGCTTGGTAATGGTTCAGAGGTCATGTTTGTGGATGATTATGGTCATCATCCAAGTGAGGTGTTGGCGACGATCAAAGCCATTCGTGAAGGCTGGCCTGAGAAGCGTCTAGTGATGGTGTATCAACCACATCGATTCTCTCGTACCCGTGATTTGTATGAGGATTTTGTTCGCGTGTTATCGCAAGTGGATGTTTTGTTGTTGCTGGATGTTTATGCGGCAGGTGAGCAACCGATCAATGGTGCGGACAGTCGTTCTTTATGCGGTAGCATTCGTCAGCGCGGCACTGTCGATCCAATCCATGTAGGTGGTGAATCGGATTTGCGCGCCATTTTGAGTAATGTGCTTCGTGAAGGGGATTTGCTCATCACACAAGGTGCTGGTGATATCGGATCGGTGTCGAAAAAATTGTCTGTGGATGGGATTTGATATGTTGAAAGCGTTGCAAGATTCAGTGATCGCTGTGATTTATGGTGGTCGTTCTGCAGAACGTGAAGTGTCTTTAGAAAGTGGCACTATGGTGTCTAAGGCGTTGCGTTCTAAAGGCTACCAAGTAGTTGATGTGGATCTATATGGTGCAGAGCAATCAGCGGACCCTATTGCCCAATTACAATCTATCGAGTTTGATTTAGCCTTTATTGCCTTACATGGTGGTGAAGGTGAGGATGGTCGCGTTCAAGCATTATTGGAAATGATGGGGAAACCTTATACAGGCAGCTCTCCGTTGGCCTGCGGTTTCGCTATGGATAAAGTGCTTACTAAGCGATTCTGGCGTGGTTTAGGCATTCCAACGCCAGCGTATTTGTCTTTTTCCGGAGCGGCAAGTGTTGCTGAGATTGAGCAAACAATGTCTTATCCTTTGATCGTTAAGCCGTCTCGTGAAGGGTCTACTATTGGAATTAATAAGGTTGCCAATGAAGAAGAGCTGGAGGCCGCTTTGCTGCAGGCCCTAGAATACGATTCGGATGTGTTGGTTGAGGAGTTTGTTAACGGGCCGGAATTTACCATCACCATCATTGATGACGAAGCCTATCCGCCGATTGGTTTGCAGCCCTCAGAGGATCATAAGCTTTATGACTATGAGGCAAAATACCTAGCAGATGATACACAATACCTTTTGCCTTGTGGTTTGAGTGAGGGTGATGAAACTGAGTTAAAGCGCTTGTCTTTGGAAGCGTATCGATCGTTAGGTTGCCGTGGCTGGGGGCGTGTCGATGTGATGCGAGATCAGCAGGGGCAGTTTTGGGTGCTGGAAGTAAATACGGCGCCTGGTATGACGTCTCATAGCCTTGTGCCGATGGCAGCAGCGCATGTTGGATTAGATTATGCAGCCTTGGTGGAGAAAATCGCTCAGCAGGCTTGGTCTCAAGCAAGGTAAATAACATTGATGAGGCTGGCAGCGTTCATTGGGGCGATACTTTTGATTGTGGTGGCAAGTTTTCAAGGGGAAGATTCCCCAGATACTTGGTTTGCAATTGAAAAAATAGATATACAAGGGAATTTGCAAAATACTTCGCAAGTAGAACTTCAGCAAGAGTTCTCGCCGCTATTGGGGCAAAGTTTGCTTGGGTTGTCGGTGAAAGAGGCCTTGGCTGTGGTTTTGTCATCACCATGGGTGGAAAAGGCAGAGGTTCGTAAAGTTTGGCCAAATACCTTGCAGGTGATTGTGCACGAATACGTCCCTCTTGCATACTGGCGCGATGGGCAAATTATTTCCGCTTCGGCCGTTGTGATTTCTCCTCGTGTGTTGCCGGATTTGCCGCTGCCTATTTTGTATGGTCCGGTGGATTCAAGTGACGTTGTATTGGAGCAGTTTGGTCTTATTAGCCAGGTGTTAGCATCGACGTCATTGCGGATTGCGAGACTCACTTTGGAGCCTAGGGGGGCTTGGCAGATTGTTTTTAGCAACGGCTTAGTCGTTAAGCTGGGTCGAGATGATATTTTAGAGCGATTACAGCGCTTTATAGCCGTGTATAAAAGCGATTTATCAGGTAGAATAGAACAAATTACTTCGGTCGATGCGCGTTACCCTCATGGGGTTGCGGTGGGCTGGAAGAAAAAAAATTGATTTTGGCCCATTTGTTGCTTTTTTAAACAGCAAATGGTCCGGATTACAACGCACATAATACCGGGAAGGTGAAATGATAGTCGGTCTAGATGTAGGCACATCGAAAGTTATCTGTTTGGTTGGCGAAGTGCTAGCTGATGGTAGTTTGGAAATTGTCGGTATTGGCTCTCATAGTTCTAAAGGAATGAAACGCGGCGTTGTCATTAATATTGAGTCAACAGTCCAGTCTATTCAGCGAGCCGTTGAAGAAGCGGAGTTGATGGCTGGCTGTAATATTCATTCGGTTTACGTCAGTGTGGCAGGCAGCCACATCCGAAGTCTTAATTCTCACGGCATAGTTGCGGTGAAGGATGGAGAGGTTCAAACGGAAGATATTGAACGTGTGATAGATGCAGCGCAAGCTGTGCCTATTTCATCGGACCAGCGAGTACTGCATATTCTGCCGCAAGAATATCACATTGACTCTCAGGAGGGGATTAAAGACCCACTTGGTATGTCGGGTGTGAGATTAGAGGCCAATGTTCATTTGATTACTGGTGCGGTCAACGCGGTGATGAATGTTGAGAAATGCATTAAGCGATGTGGTTTGGGCGTAGATGGTGTCATCCTGTCTCAGTTGGCGTCCAGTGATTCGTCATTGAGCGAGGATGAAAAAGAGTTAGGTGTTTGCCTGATTGATATTGGTGCCGGCACTTCAGATATTGCAGTTTGGATCGATGGTGCTCTGCATCATACTGCTGTCGTGCCTGTAGCAGGAGATCAAGTAACCAATGATATCTCAATGGCCTTGAGAACTCCGACACAGCATGCTGAAGAAATTAAGGTGAAGTATGCTTGCGCTATGTCTTCTATGGCGTCGACTGATCAAGTGTTGCAGGTGCCCAGTGTTGGGGATCGTCAACCTCGATCTATTACACGTCATGCGTTAACGGAAGTGGTAGAGGCAAGATACGAAGAAATTTACAATTTAATTCTGGATGAATTAAGACGCAGTGGTTACGCCGAGCGTATCCCTGCAGGTATTGTGATTACTGGTGGTACGTCGCTCATGGAAGGTGCAGCAGACTTGGCAGAGAAAGTTTTTCAAATGCCGGTGAGGTTGTCTGTACCAGATTGTACTAAAGGAATGTCAGATATTGTCGATAACCCAATATATTCAACCAGTGTTGGATTATTGGCTTATGGTAGTAAAGAGGCTGATGTAGCCGAAATCGCTAAAGGGATGATGTCTAAGACGCAAACTAAACGTGATGCATCAATTTTGGCTCCGAAAAATGAAACCAAGCCATCTTTCAGTGCAACGAAAGCTTGGCAGAAGTTGAAACATTGGTTTCAAAGTTATATCTAACCAAAATTGATAGCGAATTTTTTTGAGGAGCGAGTAAGCCCATGAATGTCTTTGATATGGCCGAAGATAGTTTGACCGACAACGCAGTAATTAAAGTTGTAGGTGTAGGCGGTGGTGGCGGTAATGCTGTTCGTCACATGCTTGAAAATCAATTAGAAGGTGTTGAGTTTATTTGTGCCAACACAGATTCTAAAGCCCTTGTGGGGTTTGACACAGGAATTTCATTACAACTTGGCTCAACCATTACCAAAGGTTTGGGTGCAGGTGCTAATCCAGAGGTAGGGCGTGACTCTGCTTTGGAAGATCAAGAACGAATTACTCAGTTATTGACTGGTGCTGACATGGTGTTCATCACCGCAGGCATGGGTGGTGGTACAGGTACTGGTGCAGCCCCCGTCATTGCTAAGGTTGCGCGTGAATTAGGGATCTTAACAGTCGCGGTTGTGACTAAGCCATTCCCTTTTGAAGGGCGTCGCCGTGCAAAAGTAGCTGAAGAAGGTGTTAAAGAATTACGAGAAAATGTCGATTCATTAATTACGGTGCCAAACGAACGTTTGTTGCCTGTATTAGGAAAGAACATTTCTTTGTTGAAAGCGTTCGGTGAAGCAAACAATGTTTTGTTTAACGCAGTGCAAGGTATTACCGACCTTATTATGCGTCCAGGTCTTATTAACGTCGACTTTGCTGACGTAAGAACTGTGATGTCAGAAATGGGTATGGCAATGATGGGGACAGGCTCTGCTTCAGGTGAAGATCGAGCAAGAGTAGCAGCTGAGGCGGCGATTCATAACCCATTATTGGAAGACATCAACCTAAAAGGTGCGCGAGGCGTGCTGGTGAACATTACAGCAAACGAAGAAGTTGGTTTGTCAGAGTTTACCGAGGTGGGTGGCATCATTGAAGAATATGCATCGGAAGATGCAACTGTTGTAATTGGCTGTGCGATTGACCCGAGTGTGGGTGATGAGATGCGAGTTACAGTGGTGGCCACTGGTTTAGAGGGTCGAAATGCAGTTGAAATGAAGTCTGCTGTTGGCGAATCTGTTGTCTCTCAACCAGTTATGACTAAAGCTGAGCCTACTATTGAGAAAGAAGTTGTTACTCCTCACGAAACAGTTCAGTCAGTGTCAACGCCTTCTCCAAGTGTGAAGGTGGAAGCGGTAGAGAAAAGTCTGGATGAATCGACTGAATCTTCTGATTCAAATGCGAATTCAGGCGGCGATAAATTATCGTATTTGGACATTCCAGCATTTTTGCGTCGTCAAGCTGATTAATTTGAGCAAAAATGATGCAAAATCAAAATGTTGGATTGTATAAAAAATGAGTTATTGATATATTTGTAAACAAATGTATCCAGTCATAAAAATGTAGGAATAGAATGGTACGCCAACACACACTTAAGAACATTATTCGAGCAACTGGCGTTGGTCTGCACTCTGGCGAGAAAGTGTATTTGACACTGAAACCTGCCCCTGTAAATACCGGCATCGTATTTGTTCGTACGGATCTAGACCCAGTGGTCGAGATTCATGGGGATGCACGCCTAGTGGGCTCAACAAACTTTGCAACTGCTTTGTCGCAGAATGGTGTAGAGGTTAGTACTGTTGAGCATTTGCTTTCTGCTATGGCTGGTCTAGGGGTTGATAATGCTTATGTAGAGGTAAGCGCTAGCGAAATTCCATTAATGGATGGTAGTGCGAGTCCTTTCGTTTTCTTGCTGCAATCAGCAGGATTAGAAGCGCAAAATGCGCCGAAGAAATTCATTCGTGTTAAAAAGCCAATTCGCATCGAAGATGGTGATAAGTATGCTTCTCTTGAGCCGCATACTGGTTTTAGATTGTCATTTAAGATTGATTTTGAGCATCCAGCTATTGGTGAAGATGTTCAAACGACGTCTTTGGATTTTTCAACCACTACTTTCGTAAAAGAGATCAGCCGTGCGCGCACATTTGGTTTCATGAAAGACATCGAGTACTTCAAGACGAATAATCTTGCTCGTGGTGCAAACATGGAAAATGCCATTGTACTAGATGATTATCGTGTATTGAATGAAGAAGGTCTGCGTTACCGTGATGAGCTTGTTCGTCATAAAATTTTGGATGCGATCGGTGATCTTTATCTTCTAGGGCATAGCTTGATTGGTGAGTACAAAGCGTACAAATCAGGTCATGGTTTAAATAATAAGCTTTTATTAGCACTTCTTGAGCAACCAGAAGCTTGGGAATACGTTGTATTTGAAGATGAAGCGCAAGAAAATCCTGTGTCATACGTTGAGCCTGCTTTCGTTGGTGCTTAATTAAGTGATCAACTCGGGAATTAAAAAACCAGACTATATGTCTGGTTTTTTTGTGTCTAGGTCCTTGATATTTCATGTTTTGTCACACATTACCGTGATAGACTCTATTTATTACTAATTGGCTACGTTGAATTCGAGATGTTAGGAACTGTAATTAAAAAAATCGTCGGTACTAAGAATGACCGAGAAGTGAAACGTTACAAAAAAGTTGTAGCGCAAATTAATCAACTTGAAGAAAGTTTTAAGTCGTTGACGGATGATGACTTGGCTGGCAAAACAAGTGAATTTCGTGAACGCATACAGCAAGGTGCGTCACTGGAATCCATTTTGCCAGAAGCCTTCGCAACCGTGCGTGAGGGTAGTCGTCGTGTCATGGGTATGCGTCATTTTGATGTTCAGTTGATTGGCGGTATGGTTCTGAATGAAGGCCGTATTGCTGAAATGCGAACTGGTGAAGGTAAAACACTGGTAGCAACCTTAGCTGTGTATCTCAACGCACTAAGTTCAAAAGGTGTTCATGTTGTTACCGTCAATGACTATTTGGCAAAGCGTGACGCTAATTGGATGAGGCCACTTTATGAATTTTTAGACATGAGTGTTGGTGTTGTCTTTTCAGGTCAAGAGCGAGATGACAAAAAAGCCGCTTATCTATGTGATATCACTTATGGTACTAACAACGAATTTGGTTTTGATTACCTACGTGACAACATGGTTTTCCGTCTTGAAGACCGAGTACAGCGTGATTTACATTTCTCAGTGGTAGACGAAGTTGACTCTATTCTGATCGATGAGGCGCGTACGCCATTAATTATTTCAGGTGCGGTCGAAGATAGTTCCGAACAATATCGTAAAATCAATGCTTTGGCGGCTTTGTTGAAGCCCCATGTCGAGGCGGATGAAGGCGAAGAAGGTCAAGATGGTCATTACATTCTGGATGAATCTCAGCGCAGCATAGAGCTTACTGAGGAAGGTCACAGTTTTGTAGAAGCTTGGTTAGTCGAGCAAGGAATGCTAGGGGAGGGTGAAAGTTTATATGCTGCCGGTAATCTAGCCCTACTGCATCATGTTCATGCTTGTTTGAAAGCGCATGTCATCTTTAAAAAGAACATTGATTATGTGATTCAAGGTGATCAAATTGTCATCGTGGATGAGCATACGGGACGAACCATGGCTGGGCGTCGTTGGTCTGAAGGTATTCATCAGGCTGTTGAGGCGAAGGAAGGGGTGACGATTCAAGCTGAGAGTCAAACCTTGGCATCGACTACTTTTCAGAACTATTTCCGTTTGTATGAAAAATTGTCTGGTATGACAGGGACGGCGGATACTGAGGCCTTTGAATTTCAGCAGATTTATGGTTTAAGCGTTATTGTTATCCCGACCAATCGTCAGGTTCAGCGTAAGGACTTTAACGACCTTATTTACATGTCTACTCAAGACAAGTTTGAAGCCATTGTTGTTGACATCGAAGACAATGTGAAACAAGGTCGTCCAGTTTTGGTGGGTACCGCATCGATTGAGTATTCGGAGTTGCTGTCGAATTATCTGAACAAAAAAAACGTCAAGCACAATGTCTTGAACGCGAAGCAGCATGAGCGCGAGGCGGAAATCGTTGCAGAAGCGGGGCGCCCTGGTGCGGTGACCATTGCTACCAACATGGCTGGTCGTGGTACCGATATTGTATTGGGTGGCAATTTACAAGTTGAATTGGATCAGCTTGGTGAGTCCGCATCAGAAGAACAGATTGCCGCACTGAAAGCGGATTGGCAGAGTCGTAATGATGCGGTGTTAGCAGCCGGTGGTTTGCATATTATCGGTACTGAGCGTCACGAATCTCGTCGAATCGATAATCAATTGCGTGGTCGTGCTGGACGTCAGGGTGATGTGGGCTCTTCACGTTTCTACCTGTCACTTGAAGATAACTTAATGCGTATCTTCATGTCTGACCGCATCAAAAAAATGATGATGGCCTTGGGCATGGAAAAAGGTGAAGCGATTGAGCATAAGATGGTCTCAAATGCCATTGAGAAAGCTCAGCGCAAAGTGGAAGGTCGTAACTTTGATATTCGTAAACAGTTGCTTGAATACGATGATGTTGCGAACGATCAGCGTCAAGTAATTTATCGTCAGCGCTTTGATATGATGGTCTCTGAAGACTTGTCTGAAGCCATTGCTGCAATGCGTGAAGAAGTGGTGATGGGTGTTATTGATGAGTTCATTCCACCGCAAAGTATTTTTGACATGTGGGATGTGGCTGGTCTGGAAGAGAGAATTCGTAATGAATTTGGTTTGACGATTCCAATATCTCAGTGGCTTGAGGAAGATAAGAAACTATACGAAGAGCCATTGCGTCAGAAAATCTTAGATTGTTTTGTTGAAGATTATCAAACAAAAGAAGAAGTAGCTGGTGCTGAGCAATTCCGTTCGTTTGAAAAGCAAGTTTTGTTGCAGGTTTTGGACACACTTTGGAAAGAGCATTTGCAGACGATGGATATGCTTAGACAAGGTATTCACTTGCGTGGCTATGCACAGAAAAATCCTAAGCAAGAATATAAGCGCGAATCTTTTGAATTGTTCCAGGGTTTGATGGAGCAAATTAAATTTGAAGTTATTCAAGTTATTACCCGTGTGAAGGTACAAAGTGCTGATGAAGCTGAAAAGATTGAGCAGGCTCGAAAAGAACAAGAAGCGAAAATGCAGATGAATATGGTCCACAACTCTGTTGATTCTCTTTCTGACTCGGCTGACGCTGATGCTAATACGGCTCAAGATGTACCGAAAGTGGGTCGTAATGAGCCTTGCCCTTGTGGTTCCGGTAAAAAATACAAACAGTGTCACGGTAAACTAGTGTAATTGGAGTAACAAATAAATGGCTGTTGGCTTGCAGGATTTTCCCGCTATCCCTGAAATTGATGGGGTAAGAATTGGTGTTGCGGAAGCAGGTATTAAGAAACCGAACAAAAAAGATGTTGTGGTTTTTGAGGTGTGTGAAGGGGCGAGCGTCGCGAGCGTCTTTACTCAAAATGCATTTTGTGCGGCGCCAGTTCGCATCTGCCGATCTCATTTAGCGCAGGCAAATGCACGTTATTTGTTAATCAATACGGGTAATGCTAATGCTGGCACGGGGAAGTCGGGTGTTGATAATGCATTAAAGACTTGTCAGGCCTTAGCTGAGAAAACCGGTGTGCCTGTTGAGTCTGTCTTACCGTTTTCGACTGGTGTCATTGGTGAGCCATTGCCTGCAGATAAAATTATTGCGGCCATTCCTGCGGCCTTGTCGAATTTATCGGCGGCGAATTGGGTGAATGCTGGACTAGGTATTATGACCACTGACACCCTTCCTAAAGGAGCGTGTCGAGAGTTTGAGGTTGCTGGTAAAACATATCGAATTGGCGGTATTTCGAAAGGGGCTGGCATGATTCGTCCTAACATGGCGACTATGTTGGGTTATGTTTGTACGGATGTGGCGATTTCCCCTGAATTATTGCAGCAGCTCTTGAAGAAAATCACCGATAAGAGTTTTAATCGCATTACGGTCGACAGTGATACGTCTACTAATGATTCTTGTATAGCGATTGCTACAGGTATGGCGGGTAATCCTGTTATTGATTCGATGAATACGCCATTAGCACAAGCGTTTGAGTTTGCTTTCACTGAAGTGATGCAAGAGCTTGCTCATGCCATTGTACGCGATGGTGAAGGGGCGACTAAGTTTGTGACAGTCGAAGTGGTTGGTGCGAAACAAGTTGAAGATGCGACTAAAACAGCGTTTGAAATTGCCCACTCACCTTTGGTGAAAACAGCCTTATTTGCTTCTGATCCTAACTGGGGACGTATTTTAGCTGTGGTGGGTCGTGCTGGCGTTGAGGGTTTGGATGTGGATCATGTCCAGTTGCATATCAATGGTTTTGAGATCGCCCGTGATGGTGGTCGCTCACCGGATTATTTAGAAGAGCATGGTGTGCAAGCCATGGCGCCACAAGACATTCATATTCGAGTGGATTTGGGGATGGGTGATCAAGCGGATACTGTTTGGACGACAGACTTCTCCCATGAGTATGTCACCATTAATGCTGAGTATCGTACTTGATGTTGGTTAAAGTAGCGGTTGGTTTGATTATGCGAAATGATCAAGTTTTCATTGCATTGCGAGATTCAACTAAACATCAAGGCGGCCTTTGGGAGTTTCCCGGTGGTAAGGTTGAGTCTGGCGAATCGGTTGAGCTGGCATTGTCGCGTGAACTTGAAGAGGAATGTGGTATTCAGGTGAGTACTTGCGAGCATTTTGAAACCATTGCTCATGATTATGGTGATAAGCAAGTTGAGTTGGTTTTTTATGAAGTGACTGGTTTTTCCGGTGAGCCTCATGGTAAAGAAGGTCAAGAGGTTCGTTGGGTCTCCTTGTCGCAACTCAATAAGTTTGTTTTTCCTGAGGCAAATGTGCCCATTGTTGAGGCTTTGATATCAAAATAAGCGGTCATAAGTGATAAAAAAAAGAGCTCAATTTGAGCTCTTTTTTTTATCACGGTAATGTGTTGAGATTAATTTAGAATTTGCGCCAGCAGTTGTCTAACGGTGCCAGGTTCAAATGGTTTTCCGCAGATAGCATCAACGCCTTCTTGGGTGATATTGGACAGCTGGCTTTCATCAGCATTTGAGCTCACCATCAGAATGGGGATGTGAGCGATGTCTGGGTTTTGTCTTACTGCATCGGTTAGCTCGCGACCATCCATTTCTGGCATGTTGTAGTCGGTAACAATTAGATCAAATTCTTCCTCGCCCAATCGTTCAATCGCTTGACGGCCATTTTCGGCAAACTCTATGTCTTCAATCCCCATGGTGTTGAGGGTTTTGCTGATGTGTTTGCGAGCCATTAAGCTATCATCTGTGACCAAAACTTTTAATGTTTTAGGGTCAAACATTTCAAGGTCAATTTCTTCCTCAACAATAAAGTCGAGGGTAGAGTGAATCGCACGCTTTAAGTCTTTTTGAGTGAAGGGTTTGGGTAGAATTGCCAGCACGCCCGATTGTTTTAGATGCTCTAAATATTCGCGATTACTCTCACTTGAGATGAGCATGAAGCATTGCTCTTCTGTTGCTTGATTGCTGCGTATACGGTCGATTAATTCGTTGGCAGAGCCGTCTGGTAAATACATGGAGGAGATAACCAGATCAGGTGGAAAGTTAGCAAGTGCAGAAATGGTTTCTTCTATGTTGCTGGCGTATTCAATTTGAATGATGCCTGCTTCTTCTAAAGCTTTGCCTATAATCTTTCGTTGAGTCTCTGAAGGCTCAACGAGAAGGAAAGATAAATCGCTAATTGCTGCGTATGCGCTCATATACTGTCTTGCCCATTGTAGAAGGTGGTATGAATCTGTCTTTTGCGCAAACTCAAATGGCGTAATCTTAACTTTCTTTATTCTTTGTTAAGTTGCTTGCCAATAGGTTCATACTTGGCTGCAAAACTTGCCTTGAAAGAAAGAGAGGTATCCACACCTTAGAAGCCAGTAAACTGGTTCATACCTTCCTTAATTTTTATATTTAATAATGTCGCAAAAGTTCATTCAACTAGTGCTGACTAGTAGGGAATTCTATTATACTAATCGGGTTAAAATATTTTATCTAGCAGATTAAACAATTAGAGGTTCTCATGCCGACAGCGAGTGCATGCCATATTTTGGTTAAGACGAAAGAAGAAGCGGCTTCTATCAAGAGTAAATTAGATAAAGGTGCGGACTTTCATAAGCTGGCAAAGCAATTCTCGACTTGTCCTTCTGGAAAAAAAGGCGGTGATCTCGGTGAGTTCCGCAAAGGTGATATGGTGCCTGCGTTTGATAAGGCTGTATTTGGTGGGCCATTATTAAAGGTTCAAGGGCCTGTTAAGACTCAATTTGGTTTCCATTTGATTAAAGTTCTGTATCGAAATTAAGGTGTTTTCGTTCAGCATTTATTTACTTTAATAGGAGTTTGGTCATGATAGCGCCAGTACAATTAGATGGTACTTATTTCGTTGCCCCACAGATTACAGTGGCGGATTTACCAGAGCTGAAGACTCAAGGCTTTAATTTGATTATTAATAATCGCCCAGATGGTGAGGCTGAAGATCAGCCTTCTGCTCAAGCGCTTAAAGAGGCCGCTGAAGCAATGGGGTTTGAGTATGCATGGAACCCAATTGAATTGCCTAAATTGGCTCAGTCTCATGTTGATTTACAAGGTGATATCTTGCCAACTTCAAAGAAGACACTGGCATTTTGTCGTACCGGAACTCGGTCTTCTGTGTTGTGGGTACTGTTAGAGAATGGCAAGGGTAGAGATTATGCTGATCTGGTTACAGAAGTGTCGGCTAAAGGGTTTGATTTGTCTCGTTGCGCGCCATCTATGGCGCCCTTGGTTAAAGGCTAGTATTGATTTTTTATGGTAAGTCGTCCGTCATTAGAAACAGCTACTGCATCTGATCCAGATCGTTTTGTTGAACCGTTGGAATTGGGGAAGCGAGTTAAAAAAATTCGCTTAGCAAAAGGTTGGACTCTCGAAGAAGTGGGAAAGCGAACGGGGATTGCTCGATCTACTTTGTCAAAAATTGAGAACGACCAAGTTTCTCCTAGTTTTACCATAGTGCAAAAGCTCATTAATGGGTTAGAAATGGATTTGCCTCAGTTGTTTGTGGAGGCGAGTGATCAGTCCATTGCCGGGCGTCGTGATATTACTCGTAAAGGAAAGGGGGAGCCTCATCCCACGGCTACTTACGAGCATGAACTCCTTAATTATTCGATTAGTCGCAAGAAAATGGTGCCTTTCAAAACTCGAGTTAGGGCCAGGGCTTTTTCTGAATTTAAAGAGTGGGTGCGTCATGATGGGGAAGAGTTCTTATTGGTGTTACAAGGTAAAATTAATTTTTTCTCTGAGCTCTATGAACCAATTGAATTAAAAGAAGGGGACAGTGTGTATTATGATGCCACTATGGGACATGCTGTTACATCTTTGTCAGCAAAGGATGCTGAAATATTGTGGGTCGTTGCCCGATAACATTAAAAGTAAATATAAAATAAGGTTGTGAATCGTTATGAAAGAGTGGGAGTTAACAAGTTGGAGAAATAAAACGGCCCTTCAGCAGCCGGTTTATCCAAGTGCTGAGCATCTGGCTCAAGTAGAAAGTACCTTGGGAAAAATGCCTCCGCTTGTTTTTGCTGGTGAGGCACGTCAGTTGAAGAGTGCATTGGCCAAAGTCGCTAATCGTCAGTCTTTCCTATTGCAAGGTGGAGATTGTGCTGAGAGCTTTGCGGAATTCCACGCTAATAATATTCGCGATACGTTTAAAGTAATGCTGCAAATGGCAGTGGTTTTGACTTACGCTGGAAAATGTCCAGTGGTTAAGGTGGGTCGAATGGCTGGTCAGTTTGCTAAACCGAGATCGGCTGGAACGGAAACCATTGATGGTGTTGAATTGCCAAGTTACCGAGGTGACATCATTAATGGTATTGATTTTAATGAAGCAGCACGCGTGCCAGATCCAGAGCGTCTGATTCAGGTTTACAACCAAAGTTCGTCAACCATGAATTTGTTACGAGCTTTTGCTCAAGGCGGTTTTGCTGACTTGCACCAGGTTCATAAGTGGAACTTGGACTTCTTGAATGCCAGTCCAGCAGGCAGTCGTTTTCAAGGTGTGGCTGATAAAATTGATGATGCGTTGCAGTTTATGGAAGCGTGTGGCGTTGGTTCTGGCTTGGCGCAACTCACGGAAACTGAATTCTACACCTCTCATGAGGCATTGTTGTTGCCGTATGAAGAAGCATTAACACGTCAAGACAGTATGACCGGCGAATGGTACGACTGCTCAGC
Organism: Marinomonas posidonica; assembly: GCF_043643765.1. GTDB lineage: Bacteria > Pseudomonadota > Gammaproteobacteria > Pseudomonadales > Marinomonadaceae > Marinomonas > Marinomonas posidonica_A. Next base: position 28,465 of record NZ_JBHZSP010000006.1, read on the forward strand.
TCACATGTTATGGATTGGTGATCGTACTCGTCAGCTAGACGGTGCTCATGTGGAATTCTTGCGCGGTGTGCAAAACCCAATTGGTGTGAAAGCAGGCCCTTCTATGGATCCGGAAGATTTGGTACGTCTGTGTGATGCATTAAATCCGAACAACGAAGCCGGTCGCTTGAATGTGATTGTGCGTATGGGTGCGGACAAAGTGGAAGATGGTATGCCAGCCTTAATTCGTGCTGTAGAGCGTGAAGGTAAGAAGGTGGTTTGGAGTTGTGATCCAATGCATGGCAATACTGTGAAAGCGTCTACAGGCTACAAAACACGTCATGTTGATGATGTGTTAAAAGAGGTTCAGCAATTCTTCCAAGTGCATAATGCAGAAGGCACCTACGCCGGTGGTGTGCATTTTGAAATGACAGGGCAAAACGTGACAGAGTGTGTCGGCGGTGCGTTCCAGGTGACAGAAGCGGATTTAGCTGATCGTTATCATACACATTGTGATCCACGTTTGAATGCAGATCAGTCTCTAGAGTTAGCTTTCATGATTTCAGAAACCTTGAAGAAAGCGCGCGCTTAATACTTTCGTGTTTAGTAAATAAAAAAGACCAGCCTAATCAATCGGGCTGGTCTTTTTGTTTGTGCTGGCCTTAAACTGATTAGCCTTTTCGTCTTCTGAAAGCAGAAGAGGCGGATTTTGAGGTGATATCAATTTTGGCCATGATCAGCGCCATTTCATCGGCTTCTGCTTGTTGCTGTTGCTTCAGCTTTTCTTCACGCTCTTTTTTCGCGGCGCGCTCTGCTTCGTTGAGCATTTTTTGAATGCTGGCTTTGCTGCGTGTGCGAGAGGGTGCTTTTTTGCTTTCTTTAATGGGTTCGGCAGGTTTGTCTAGTCTGTCTTCACCAATAAGCTCGCCAAAAAAGGACTGGGCTGTCGGTTTGGGCTCGGCCGCCTTTGCAGGCAATTCAACCGTTTTCTTGGTGGCTGTTTTGCGTGGTTTTTTAACCGGCTCAGCTGTTGATACGCCATTTGCATCAAACATGGCTTTTTTGCCAAGATTTACATTAAGGGATTTTTCTGCGGTTTGAGCGATCTTGTAACCGCGCAAGCTTTCACCATTGTAGATGGTGATGTAGTCGGTTTCTAGCTCGTAAAGTTCCTGTTTATCTGTTGTTTCAAATAACTCTTCAACCGTGAAGGCTTCCATGCCGTGTTCCCGAATGTCGTTGTAGAGTGGGAAGTCTAGACCTTCGTTTGTCGCTTCGACATATTGTTCAAAGCGTTGAAAACCACTATTGAACGATGTACCAATATAGTGTTTTCCAGAAATGTTATTCGTGATTTTAAAAACAACCAAAATTGCAGCCTCTTAGCTTGTCTTTTTAAATAGCAAATAACCTCCACTCACCTTTTACTAAAAAGGGTGATTGAGGTTGTTAAAGGATATAGTGTTAGTGTTTGACGACGATATTGAGTCCGTCTCGAACATTTAGGTGGACATTTTCGACGCGATTGTCTTGAGCAATAAAACGGTTCAAGTCATTCACGGCGATGTCGCTGTTTTCTTGCGGGTCTAAAACTCGGCCTTGCCAAAGAGAATTATCAATGATGATTAATCCGCCTGATTTTACCAAAGGTACTACCGATTGATAGTAGTTGAGGTAATTGCGTTTGTCGGCATCGATAAAGACAAAGTCAAATTCACCGTCTAAGGATTCGATTGTCTCGAGTGCGGGGCCAAAAATAGCTTCGATTTTATGTCCGTGCTCGCTACGATCAAAAAAGGATTGAGCAAATTCAATGGCTCTTGGATTGGTTTCACAGCAAATCAGCGTACCTGCTTCAGGCATGCCTTCCGCAATGGATAAAGCTGAATAGCCTGTAAACATGCCTATTTCTAGAGCACGTTTCGGTTGCGCTATTTTTGCTAATAACTTCAATGTACGGCCAATGGTCTTGCCTGACAATTTATTTGGGTAGCCCATATCAGAGTAAGTTTTTTCAACTAGCTCTAATAATAGGTCTGGTTCTGCTTGAGTGGTTTCAATGCAGTAATTGTCAAGAATATTGAGATCCATAACGCCTTGGTTTGTGAAGTGTGTGAAACGGATGGCAATTTTACCCGCTGTGTTGAGAATGTCTATGGTAGAAAGTGAGAAAAAACACTTGATTTTTGTTTGCTTCAAAGAATTCGCACCTTTTGCTTAATTGCTAAATTAAAGTCGCAAGAGAAGCTGAAAAATGATAGGTTAAGCCCTGAAATTTCCATGTGCTCTTTGGTATGGAGCACCACTGACTCCGATAGGGGAATAAAATGCCTGTAATTACTTTGCCTGATGGCAGCCAACGCTCTTTTTCTGATTCTGTCACAGTGATGCAAGTGGCTGAGGACATTGGTCCTGGTCTTGCTAAAGCCACTGTTGCTGGTCGTATCAATGGTCAACTTGTTGACGCCTGCGAACTCATCACCGAAGATGCCAACTTAAGTATCGTCACCGGTAAAGATGCCGAAGGTGTTGAAATCATTCGTCACTCTTTTGCTCACTTGGTTGGGCATGCTGTTAAGCAGCTTTATCCTACTGCTGAGATGGCCATTGGTCCGGTTATTGATGAAGGCTTCTATTACGATATTGCCTATGAGCGTCCATTTACACCGGAAGATCTAGCCGCTATAGAAAAACGTATGGCTGAATTGGTCAAAACTGACTACGACGTGGTCAAAAAGATGACGCCAATTGCCGAGGCTCGTCAGCAATTTGTTGATCGTGGTGAGTCTTATAAAGTGGCTTTGATCGATGATATGGATGATTCTGTTACAGAAGTTGGCTTGTATCATCATGAAGAGTACATGGATATGTGTCGTGGACCGCACGTCCCGAATACACGTGTCTTGCGTCATTTTAAGTTGATGAAGCTAGCTGGTGCATATTGGCGAGGTGACTCTAATAATGAGCAGTTGCAGCGTATCTATGGTACAGCGTGGAATGACAAGAAAGAACTTAAGGCTTACTTGACTCGAATTGAAGAGGCTGAAAAGCGCGACCATCGTAAGTTAGGTAAGCGACTCGATCTTTTTCATGTGCAAGAAGAAGCGCCTGGTATGGTGTTCTGGCATCCAAAGGGTTGGAGTCTGTATCAAGTTGTTGAGCAATACATGCGTCAAAAACAACTTGATAACGGTTACCAAGAAGTGAAAACACCACAGATTGTAGATCGAGTGTTGTGGGAGAAGTCTGGTCACTGGGGCAAGTATCATGAAAACATGTTTACAACGCACTCAGAGAATCGTGATTACGCGGTTAAACCGATGAACTGCCCATGTCACATTCAGGTTTATAATCAGGGGCTTAAAAGTTACCGTGATTTGCCTTTCCGTATGGCCGAATTCGGCTCTTGTCACCGTAATGAGCCATCTGGTGCTTTGCACGGCATTATGCGTGTGCGTAATTTTGTACAGGATGATGGTCACATTTTTGTGACTGAAGATCAGATTCAGCAAGAAGTCTCTGAATTCATCAAGCTGTTACACGAAGTGTATGCAGATTTTGGCTTCGATAATATTATTTATCGTTTGTCGACTCGCCCAGAGCAACGTGTGGGTTCGGATGAAGTTTGGGATAAGTCTGAGAAAGCCTTGGCAGATGCCTTGAATGCTGCCAAGCTAGAATGGGAAGAGTTGCCAGGTGAGGGTGCTTTCTACGGACCTAAGATTGAGTTCTCTCTGAAGGATGCCATTGGTCGAGTCTGGCAATGTGGTACTATTCAAGTTGATTTCTCTATGCCGACGCGTTTGAGTGCGCAATATGTATCCGAAGATGGCTCTCGTCAAACTCCGGTTATGTTGCATCGTGCCATTGTTGGTTCATTAGAGCGTTTTATTGGTATTTTGATTGAAGAAAACGAAGGGGCTTTCCCTGTTTGGTTAGCGCCAGAGCAAGTGGTGATTATGAATATTACCGATCGCCAAGCCGATTATTGCTCAGATTTAGAAAAAAGATTGAATTCAAATGGCTTTAGAGCAAAACTTGACTTGAGAAACGAGAAGATCGGGTTTAAAATTCGCGAGCATACTCTTCAACGAATACCTTACATGATCGTTGTCGGTGACAAAGAAGTTGAAAATCAACAAGTCGCTGTTCGAACACGTACAGGTGAAGATCTTGGAGTAATGAGTATTTCTGATTTTGAAGATTTGCTTCAAAAAGAAGTTGCTCGCCGTAGCCGTAAACAAGAAGTGGAGATAGAGCTATAAAAGGTAATATGAATCGTGGACGTGCCGCTAGCAAGCAGCGTCCTCAAATCAACGAGAACATTCGAGCAACTGAAGTGCGTTTAATCGCAGCTGATGGTGAACAAATTGGTGTTGTATCGATTGAAGAGGCGCTTAAAGCAGCTCAAGAAGCGAGCCTTGACCTAGTGCAAATCGCTGACTCAGATCCAGTTGTTTGTAAAATTATGGATTACGGTAAGCATATTTTTGAGCAGAAGAAAGCGAAAGCTGCTCAAAAGAAAAATGCGAAGCAGATCCAAGTTAAAGAAATGAAATTCCGTCCAGGGACGGAGGAAGGGGATTATCAGGTAAAACTCCGCAACCTGATACGTTTCCTTGAAGGCGGGGATAAGGCCAAGGTGTCGCTAAGATATCGTGGTCGTGAAATGGCCCATCAGGAGCTTGGCATGCAACTTATGAATCGAGTCGCAGCAGACTTAGAAGAATATGGTGCAGTAGAGCAAGCCGCGAAAATGGAAGGTCGTCAATTGACGATGGTGCTAGGCCCCAAAAAGAAGAAGTGATTTTAAATAAGTTGGCTTTAAGGGCTTCGGCTCTTAAAGACTAAATTATTAAGAAATTACACTAACATTAACGAATGCGAGAGTGGTTTTATCATGTCCAAAATTAAGTCACACAGTGGCGCAGCTAAGCGCTTCAAACGTACCGCGAATGGTTTTAAACATAAGCAGTCTCATACTAGTCACATTTTGACTAAGAAATCGACTAAGCGTAAACGTCATCTTCGTTCTTTGAACCAAGTTGCACAAAGCGACAAAGCGTTAATCGTACGCATGTTGCCATACGTTTAAGTCTCATTTTTAGTCATTAATTCATTAGTAAAGGGTTTATATTATGCCTCGCGTAAAACGTGGTGTTCAGGCTCGTCGCCGTCACAAGAAGATTTTAAAGCAAGCTAAAGGTTACTACGGTGCACGTAGCCGTGTATTTCGTGTAGCTAAACAAGCTGTCATCAAAGCTGGTCAATACCAATACCGTGACCGTCGTCAGCGTAAGCGTCAATTCCGCGCATTGTGGATTGCTCGTATCAACGCAGCGGCTCGTCTAAATGGTTTGTCTTACAGCCGTTTCATTGCTGGCCTTAAGAAAGCAGCAATCGAAATCGACCGTAAAGTTTTGGCTGATCTAGCTGTGTACGAGAAAGAAGTTTTTGCAGCGATCGTTGAAAAAGCGAAAGCAAGCTTGGCTTAATTCTGACGTAGCCTTAGGGTGATTCGATCTTGAAAGAGAGCATCTTAATAGAGCGAGTTATCCAATGCAGTCTTTGATAGGGGAAGAGCGAGCGCTCTTCCCCTATTTTATTTTTTGGAGTGTATAATGGAGAACCTAAAGCAGATTCTTGCTGATGCGCTAAGCGCAGTAGAGGCATCTGAAAGTGAGTCAGCGTTAGATGATGTGCGTGTACATTATCTGGGGAAAAAGGGCGCATTGACTGCTTTGTTAAAGCAACTTGGTAATGTGTCAGCCGAAGATAGACCTAAATTTGGTCAATTGGTAAATGAAGCAAAAGGCCAAGTTCAAGAAAAATTAAACGCGCGTAAGAGTGACCTTGCGAAAGCCGCTTTGAATGCTAAGCTCGCCACCGAAACCATTGATATTTCATTATCTGGTAAAGGTGAAGAGGTAGGTGGCTTGCACCCAGTTACTCGTACCATGGAGCGTATTGAGTCTTTCTTCCGTGGTATTGGTTTTGATGTGGCGGCTGGCCCTGAAATCGAAGATGACTATCATAACTTCGAAGCCTTAAATATCCCGGCACACCATCCTGCGCGTGCGATGCAGGATACCTTCTATTTTAATCCTAATACCGTACTGAGAACCCATACCTCGCCTGTTCAAGTGCGAACTATGGAAACCTCTCAGCCACCTATCCGAATCATTTGTCCGGGTCGTGTTTATCGTTGCGATTCTGACCAAACTCACACGCCTATGTTCCACCAAGTGGAAGGCTTGTTGATTGATGAGAATATTTCTTTCGCGGATTTGAAAGGTATTCTTCATGAGTTTTTGAATGTGTTTTTCGAAGACGATTTAAAAGTGCGTTTTCGCCCAAGCTATTTCCCATTTACCGAGCCTTCCATTGAAGTGGACATTATGCGCACTAACAGTAAGGGCGAAGAGTCTTGGTTGGAAGTATTAGGTTGCGGCATGGTTCATCCTAAAGTATTAGAAATGTCTGGTATTGATCCTGAAAAATACACAGGCTTTGCTTTTGGTATGGGTGTTGAGCGTTTTGCTATGTTGCGTTACAAGGTAGATGACCTACGCATGTTCTTTGAGAACGACTTACGTTTCCTCAAACAGTTTAAGTAATCAGTCGACCTAGGATGTTTATATGAAAGTTAGTGAGAATTGGCTAAGAGAGTGGGTCAATCCAAACATCAGTAGCGATGATTTGGTTGCTCAAATTACCATGGCCGGCTTGGAAGTGGATGAAGTGATTCCTGCAGCGGAATCATTCAGCGGTGTGGTTGTGGGTGAGATTTTGGCTGCTGAGCCACACCCTAATGCTGATAAATTGCAAGTTTGTCGTGTATCAGATGGTTCTGAAGAGTTTCAGGTGGTCTGTGGTGCACCGAATGCACGCCCAGGAATCAAAATTCCGTTTGCCAAAATTGGTGCGGTATTAGGCGCAGATTTTAAAATTAAAAAAGCCAAACTACGTCAGGTTGAATCGTTTGGCATGTTGTGTTCCGCTTCTGAATTAGGGGTGAGTGAAGACAATGATGGCATAATGGAATTGCCGCTGAGCGCTAACACTGGCGAAGATTTCCGTGTTTTTCTTGGTCTAGATGATCAGATTATTGATGTTGATCTGACGCCTAACCGTAGTGACTGTTTAAGCGTGGCCGGTTTGGCACGTGAAGTGGGTGTGCTGAATAAGGTTGATCTTACACCAGTAGCGGTTCAAGCGGCAGAAGTGAGCGTCCCGGATACTTTTCCTGTGAAAGTTGAGGCGACTGAAGCTTGTCCTCGTTACCTTGGTCGCGTCATTCGTGGTGTTAACGTGACGGCTGAAACGCCATTATGGATGACAGAAAAACTGCGTCGTAGTGGTATTCGCTCTATTGATCCGATTGTCGACATTACCAATTATGTGATGTTGGAATTGGGTCAACCTATGCATGCGTTCGATTTGGCGAATTTAAACGGTTCTGTAGTTGTGCGTATGGCCAATGCAGGCGAAAAAATCGTACTGCTCGATGGCCAAGAAATTAGTTTGCGTGAAGACACTATGGTCATTGCTGATGAGCAAGCGCCACTTGCTATTGCTGGCGTCATGGGAGGTGAAGGTTCAGGTGTCAATGAGAAAACACAAGATATCTTCCTTGAAAGTGCTTTCTTCACACCATTGGCCCTTGCTGGTAAAGCCCGCTCTTATGGTTTGCATACGGATTCTTCGCATCGTTTCGAGCGTGGTGTTGATGCTTCTTTGCAAGAAAAAGCCATTGAGCGAGCGACACAGCTCGTGCTAGAAATTGCCGGTGGTCAAGTAGGGCCGATTACGCAAGCAGTAAATGAAGACGCTTTGCCTGTGGCGGCACAAGTCACTTTACGTCGTCAAAAGTTGGATCAATATCTTGCAGTGTCTTTGGATAAAGACCTGGTAACTGATATTTTAACTCGTCTTGGTCTAGAGATGGTTGAGGTTACGGATCAGGCTTGGGTAACAAAAGCGCCTTCTCATCGATTTGATATCGCCATTGAAGCGGATTTGATCGAAGAAGTGGCTCGTATCTATGGTTACGATAATCTGCCTTCTTCTATGCCGACAGCGGCCGTTAACTTCACGCCATTGAGTGAGTCGAAAACGCCTATCCAATCATTGCGTGCTGCGTTGGTGTCTTATGGTTATCAAGAAGCCGTCACTTACAGCTTCATCGATCCAAACTTAAGCAAGCAATTCTTGCCTGAGATTGAGCCTGTGCCATTGGAAAATCCAATTTCTGCGGATATGGGCGTCATGCGTCCTAGTTTGATTCCAGGTTTAGTGAAAGCGTATTTGTATAACCAGAACCGTCAGCAGTCTCGAGTGCGTTTATTTGAAACTGGACGTCGTTTTATCGGTACGGTTGAAGCGCTAGATGAGTTAGATCAACAGTTGCAAATTTCAGGTCTGATTGCCGGAAGTCGTCACCCAGAAGCTTGGTACCACAATAATGAAAAAGTCGATTTCTATGATCTAAAATCGCATGTGGAAGCCTTGTTTGCCGTCAATAATGGTGGTCAACCAAGGTATCAGCGTTCTGAGTGTGAGTTTCTTCACCCCGGGCGTTCTGCAGATGTCTATTTAGATACTCAATTTGTTGGCATGATGGGAGAGTTGCATCCTCAGTTAGCCAAATCTCTTGGGGCGAACCAAACGTTATATGTGTTTGATATTGCTTTGGAGGCGGTATTGAATGCAAGGTTACCAGAATACAAGGCAGTGTCTCGCTTCCCAGAAGTTCGTCGTGATTTAGCGTTGTTGGTTGATCGCACGGTACCGGTTAGTGAACTGGAAAAAGTGATTGTGGAATCCGCTGGTGATGCCTTCAAAGGTGTCTTGGTTTTTGATGTTTATCAAGGGCAAGGCATTGATGAATCGCAAAAAAGTGTGGCTTTGGGCTTGACGTGGCAGCATCCATCACACACTCTTAGTGATGATGAAGTAAACAACTCTGTCGAACAGACTGTGAAAGCGCTGTCCGAACAATTGGGAGCCGTTGTAAGGGGGTAGATTTATGGGATCGTTGACGAAGGCAGATTTAGCTGAAAACTTAGTTGATTCAATTGGTCTTAGTAAAAAAGATGCAAAAGATTTAGTTGAAGGCTTTTTCGATGTGGTACGAAGCTCACTGGTAGAAAGAGAACAAGTTAAACTGTCGGGCTTTGGTAACTTTGAAGTTCGTGAGAAAAGTCAGCGACCTGGTCGAAACCCGAAGACAGGGGAAGAGATTCCGATCACGGCTCGTACGGTAGTGACCTTTAGGCCTGGGCAGAAGCTGAAGTCTAAAGTGGAAGACTACATGCAAGAGTGATCTGTTGTTTACGATAAAAGCCACCTAAGGGTGGCTTTTTGTCGTTATGAGGCTTGAAAACATTATGGCGAGGTTGCGGACAGATAAAATGGATAAAATCGACTGGTTTTGAGTGAAATAATGATATTTAGATCAATGCTTAATCGATTATTCTTGGTTTTTGAATTGATCGGACTAAATTGAAAAAAAAACAATAAAAGTCTTCCCTTTTCAATTCGTTATAGTAATATACGCACCCGCTGACAACGACAGAGTTGTTGTTTGCATCGGGGCGTAGCGCAGCCTGGTAGCGCACTAGCATGGGGTGCTAGTGGTCGCAGGTTCAAATCCTGCCGTCCCGACCAAGAATTTGTTTTTAGCCGCTATAGCTCAGTTGGTAGAGCATCTGACTTGTAATCAGAGGGTCCCGAGTTCGACTCTTGGTGGCGGCACCATTTCTTGGTCAAAGTTTCTTGCCTTGGTGAGATGCAAAAAACGATTTTGCTTTTATTTAGCCGCTATAGCTCAGTTGGTAGAGCATCTGACTTGTAATCAGAGGGTCCCGAGTTCGACTCTTGGTGGCGGCACCATTACTACTTATTGAGTAGTAATACACAATTTAATTTAGCGTTTAGCCGCTATAGCTCAGTTGGTAGAGCATCTGACTTGTAATCAGAGGGTCCCGAGTTCGACTCTTGGTGGCGGCACCAT
>NZ_JBHZSP010000006.1:38558-38636 GCF_043643765.1 Marinomonas posidonica
TGGGTGTGTAGCTCAGTTGGGAGAGCGTCGCCCTTACAAGGCGAATGTCGGGAGTTCGAACCTCTCCACACCCACCAC
>NZ_JBHZSP010000006.1:38736-239434 GCF_043643765.1 Marinomonas posidonica
GGAGCGGTAGTTCAGTTGGTTAGAATACCTGCCTGTCACGCAGGGGGTCGCGGGTTCGAGTCCCGTCCGTTCCGCCATCTTTCGACAAGATGTAAAACCACGAGTCGGGTGTGTAGCTCAGTTGGGAGAGCGTCGCCCTTACAAGGCGAATGTCGGGAGTTCGAACCTCTCCACACCCACCACTTATAGGAAAGTGGCTAAACAACCTATGACAATGGAGCGGTAGTTCAGTTGGTTAGAATACCTGCCTGTCACGCAGGGGGTCGCGGGTTCGAGTCCCGTCCGTTCCGCCACTTACTTTTGATAGGGTAAGTTGGTTAGAAATACCATCATTACGATGGGTGTGTAGCTCAGTTGGGATTTTGTCCTAACAAGGCGCATAGATAGCGGGAGTTAAGAACTCCGATCGACAGATCTAAAATGGCAATGGGTGTGTAGCTCAGTTGGGAGAGCGTCGCCCTTACAAGGCGAATGTCGGGAGTTCGAACCTCTCCACACCCACCATCTAAAACTATTCCATCATCATTCTGTTTGACATTCCCTTCTGTTCATTAATTTTTCATGCCCAGTTAGTTACTTTTAATGCGATCAAAGAAAAAAGAGTTACCCTTTTTATTTGATCGAGATGATGTCTCTTTCAAATAGGGTAACTCTTATTGAGCGTCGCGATTTATTTGTGACCAGTCATGATTTATTTGGCTGGTACGATTACCTTGTTATTTTTACCCTTTAGTCCAGTGTAGATACCAATCGACACGATAAAGGTCAGTGGCGCTGCGAAAGAAGCGAAACTGTTTCCCGAATTCATGATAAGTAAACCAACCAGTGTACTAATTAACCACGCTGCTAAACCGGAAGCATTAAACTGTTCGACGTTTTCATGCGAGTCATGCTGACTTTTGAATAGAATATGAGCCAAAGCAATGCCAACCCACGCGACCACAAAGACACCTTGATAAGCCAATGCCTGTAGAAGATAAGAGAAGACGTCAGAGAGCATGAGTGCGTACACTACGATGCCGACAACGATAGACCAGAGAAGTTTTTGTGCTTTGAGTGATAAAAGACTGTCAAAAAACGCCTGCATGTTCATGGTTGCAAGGTAGTAGTTGGCAGTATTGATCCGGGTCTGTGTGACCCAAACAAAAAACAATCCCCAAATGCCTAATAGTTTAATGATGGATAACACAACGGACACCTCACTAAGTGCGGCATCTTGAGGGATGCTGGCGATTAGGTAAATGCCGATGACACCATTGATTAAGAAGGTGACGAGGTAAAAAGGCATGCCAAAATTGTATTTTGCATGATAATTACTGTCTTTCTTTTTGCCAAATCGAGCATAGTCGAATGTAAACAGCATGAGAATCCACACCCCCATGTAATAGGTGAAACAATCCCACCATCCATAAGTAGTATGGTTTTCAGAGCCTAAGCTCATCCAGTCAGATTGATAACCGTATTCACTAATTGAAACGACAACGGCTGCAATTAAGCCCAGAATATAAAATGGCAGCAGAACACCGTTAAATTTATCCAACCATTTTTGCACGCTGCCAAAAATCAATATAACGCTGTACACCACTACGAACAAAGATGCCCATTTGTAATCCAACCAAGGAAAAACACTGTTGATTGCGACAGCAATAACAGAACCTTCAAATACCGCATAGTAAATGGCAGTAGAGAAAAAGATCAGAGTTGCTAATGCGGCGCCAGCGTTACCAAATAAACGCCGAGAGAAGAGGGCAACAGATAAACCTTCTTTTATGGCATAGCGACTCATTATGCCGTTAATAATGCCGTAACTAATGACGGAAAGTACCATACCAATAATGGCATTTTGTGCACCATAGCTAAGCGCTAGAGACGCACCAACGACAATATAAAATATGGCGCTACAAACAGCCCACCATGCCATGGTTAGTGAAAATGCTCCCATTCTTGCACTATCAGGGATAGGCAAGCTAGAGCTGTCTTGAGTTGATTCTTCAGATGCTAAATTGGCCATTTTTTGTTCCTCTTAATGATTTTTTAGCGTTTTGGGGAATGATTCAGTGATATTTGAAACAAAAAGATCTGAGCGGCTAGGTATTGTTATTTTGGCCACTCTATCGTTAATTGATTCAACTGAATTGGTAAGATTAACTGTGCTTAAGTCGCTCTCTGACTCGTTGTAATTTTTCTTGTTTCAGCTTACGAGCGGTTAACGCTTCAGCCATCGATATGGGTTTAAATCGAGCTTTATAGTTTGGCTGCATCTGGCCAATTAAATCCATATCCGTGCTGATAACGGTCCCTATGGTTGCGTAACCACCACCTGATACTGCGTCACGATGCAAGACAATGGGTTCTTTACCAGCAGGAATTTGAATAGACCCAATAGGGTAACAAGCGTCAACGATGTTAGAAGGGTCGGAGCCAGCGCCAAAAGGTGGTTTTCGAGGAATGAAATCCATCGGACGACCATCTTTAAATCGATACCCAATGCGGTCTGCCTCACTGCCAACGGTCCAACTGTCCTCATAAAAGCGTTCGACAGCGTCATCTGTTAGACGATGAATGTACATACCTGGAATAATGCGAAGTATTGTTTCTTTGCCAATGTTCGTGATGAATTCTTCTGGAAGACTTTGTCCTACTTGGCAATGAACGTTAGGTTGTCCAATAGGGAGTTCGTCTCCCGCGATTAACCTACGGCCTTCATATCCTCCTAAGGAACCCAATGTATAGGTCGACCGACTACCAAGAGCCATGGGGACATCCATTCCACCAGCAACGGCTAAATAAGCCCGTGCGCCAGACGTTGGGTAATTAAAACTTAAAGTCTGCCCTGCTTTTATGTTTAAGACGGTGTCCAATGGCATGATTTGACCATCAATTTTAGGCGCCATACGAGCGCCACAAATGGCGACCATGGCGTCTTGCTGGAAAAGTAACTCAGGACCAAGTAACGCGCATTCCAGAACGGCCGCATTTTCATCATTTTTGAGCAATAAATTTGCTAGAGTCATGGCGTATTGATCCATTGCTCCTGAAGGCGGTATGCCTAAATGATAATAACCTTCACGACCTTTGTCTTGAACGGATGTCGCGAGTCCTGGTTTGATGACTTTAATCGACATAAAGCACCTCCATAATGGTTTTTTTATAGCCTTCAGGATCGGCTTGATAGTCTTCTAAATTAAAAGAAAAAGGACGTGTTTTAGGCGCATAGTCACCGGCTTCTACCTGTTCCAGAATATGATCATATTCGTCTCTGGCCAGTGGCTTGAATTGCACAATATCCCCCGTTCTAAAAAACACCATAGAATCTTTAAAATACGACAGGCTTTGTTGTGGGTCATAAATAGGAGAGGGAGTGATACCAAACATTTGATAACCACCAGCGCCACGAACAGAATAAATACAGCCAAAGCAACCACCGTGTCCTAGGGTTTGCTTGGGTGTGTCGGTTCTTGGGCTAAGGTATTTTGGAACTTCTAGTTGTTTTTCTTGCTCAACCATTTGAAACATAAAAGGTAAGCCAGAAACAAATCCTACCATGGACACAAACCAAGGTGATCCTGAGTGAGCGTCGATAAAGGCCTGAGTATCTTGTAGGCCGTTGATGCGAGCCGCGTATTCGAGGTCAGTCGCATTAGGGTCTTGGTGTCGGTCACGAAAGCGCATTAGCGTTTCATGAGTCCATGGATCATTGTATAAAACGGGTATTTCAACAATTCTAGTTTCTAAGCATTGTGATTGTTGATGACGAGTTAAACTTTCAATGGCTTTCACCTTAATTAATAAGTCATCAGGATGAATCACATCAGGATTAAAACGAATTTGAAAAGAAGCATTGGCTAAACAGACATCTAAGATGCCTTCCATTGCTTGTTTTTTTATCGCTTCAACCATGCTCAAACTTTTAAAAAAGGCGTCTAACGACATTTCGTCAGAAATTTCCGCAAACAGTTGTTCATCGCCACCGAAAGTATATCTAATGGGTTGTGACAGCATGAGCCTTCTCCTCATCAATGAGCTTTTCATGGTTTTCTGATAACCACACTTCCAATGTGCCGGTATGAAATAATCCAGCTTGAATGTCCGGCTCTTTCAGTAATGCTTTGTGAAGTGGTAATGTGGTTATAACCCCTTTTATTTGCGTTTCATCTAGCGCCATGATGGCGCGTTCAAATGCTTGCTGACGGTTATTACCGTGTATGATTAATTTAGCTAAAAGAGAGTCATAGAATGGTGGAATGATGTAATTGTCGAATAAATGTGTGTCGATACGGACCCCTTCACCGATTGGCCAAGACACGCTTTCCAGTAAGCCTGGGCTTGGAAAAAAGCCTTTCGCTGGATTTTCAGCATTAATGCGCATCTCGATGGCGGACCCTTGTATATGAATATCTTTCTGCTGCAAGGATAATGGCTCTCCTAGCGCAATTTTGATCATCCATTGCACTAAATCCACCCCAGTGATTGCTTCGGTAACAGGGTGCTCGACCTGAATGCGAGTGTTCATTTCGATAAAGAAAAACTCTTGAGAGGCATCGTCGTAAAGAAACTCTAAAGTGCCTGCACCTTTATAATGAAGTTGCTGAGCTAAAGCCGCAGCATTGTGGCAAAGTTTCTCACGAATCGAAGGTGATAATACCGGCGACGGTGCTTCTTCAAACACTTTTTGACGGCGGCGCTGTAAAGAGCATTCCCGTTCATAGAGATGAATAGCCTGTTCGCCGTCACCTAGGATTTGCACTTCGATGTGTCTTGCTTGTGTTATGAAACGTTCTAAATAGACGGCCCCTGAGCCGAAAGCGGCTTTGGCTTCACTCTGTGCAATGACAAACTCTTTCGCGAGTTCGCTGTCGTCATGCGCGATACGAATGCCACGACCACCGCCACCGGCAGAAGCTTTGATTAATAGAGGGTAACCTACGTGTTTGGCTGTGCTTATCGCTTCTTCAAGGGAATGGATTTCACCTTCTGAACCGGGTACGACGGGCACGCCAGCGGCCTGAGCTGTGGAGCGGGCACAAGCTTTATCGCCCATTTGACGAATTGTTGTTGCACTTGGTCCGACAAAAATTAGACCTGCTTCTACAACCGCTTCAGCAAAATCGGCACTTTCCGACAGAAAACCATAACCAGGGTGAATGGCTGTCGCTCCCGTTTCTTTTGCTGCTTTTAAGATCAGTTCGCCTTTTAAATAGCTTTGATCCGCTCGAGCGGGGCCAATGTTAACCACTTCGTCTGCTAGCATGGCAGGCAAAGAGAGTTTATCGGCTTCACTGCAGACTGCTACGGTTGGTATGCCAAGTTGTTGTGCTGCACGAATAATTCGTACTGCAATTTCACCACGATTGGCGACTAATAATTTATGCTTTGTAAAAAACATGCGTTACTCCTCGGCCTCGATCAGAGCGATGACTTGGCCTGGTTCGACGGGTTCAGAGTCCTCGACACAAAAGCGCACTAGCTTACCTTTAGTGTCAGCAGTAAGGTCTGAAAACTGTTTCATAACCTCTATCAAGCCAATAATGCTGGTGCTTTCAACAACATCTCCTTCATCTACATAAGCATCAGAGTCTGGAGATGGTCTTCGATAGAATATGCCGGGAAGCGGTGAAACAATTTCAATAGTAGTCATAATGTGTTCCTTATCTTTGTGATAATGTCGTTTTAAAATAATTATTTACTTGGTGGGCGAATATCTATGCCGTTTTGCAAGAGTAATTTTTGTGTGGTTTTCACTAAATTAAGTGCCCCTGGTGTGTCACTGTGTATGCAGATAGATTCAAAATGAATATCTATGTCCACACCATCAACAGTGTGAACTTTTCCTTCCTGGCAAGCCCTTAACACTTTCTGTGCAACGACATCTGCATCTAACGCGCCAACTTTTCGAGTAAACACGATTGAACCAGAAGAGTCGTAATCTCTATCCGCGTAAAATTCGCAGATTACAGGATGACCCATTTTGCATGCTGCTTTGTGAACCGCGGATCCATTCATTACATACAGGATGAGTTCCGGAGACATCGCATGTAATCGAGAGACCAATAATTCTGCTAGCTCTGTATTATTGGCAGCATGCATGTACAGGGCGCCGTGAGGTTTGACATGTTGAAGAGTCAAGCCATGCATTTTTGCAATCTCTCTCAAAGCACCGACTTGATACATGACGTCATTGATTAACTCTTCAGGGTTGGCATTGATATGACGACGACCAAAGCCTACGAGGTCCCTGAAACCAGGGTGAGCACCAATGGCAACGCCATGTTGTGCCGCGACTTTGACGGTATGAGACATGATGGTTGGATCTCCAGCATGAAATCCTGTAGCAATGTTTGCTGAACTAATGAGTGGCATGATCTCGTCATCCACTCCGTCTCCGATTGTCCAAGGGCCAAAGCCTTCTCCCATATCCGAATTAAGATCTACAGCTTTCATTTTTTTTCCTTAGCGTTATTCGTGTGTTCACTATATAAATGAAATAAGGTGTTTAAAAAGATCTATTTTTTGATAGGGTAGTATCTGAAAAACAGATGGCTGGGTGATTGAATGGCATTAACACTAAAACAAGTAAGGTATTTTGTGGCGACAGCCGAAATCGGTCAGGTTTCACAGGCGGCTATTCACTTAAATATCTCTCAGTCAGCTGTCACTACGGCAATAAGGGATTTAGAAGAGTTATTGGGTGTTGAGCTTTTTGTAAGAAGTACTCAGGGAGTTAGCCTAACGGACAGGGGCCGAGACTTTTTAAACCATGCTTATCAAGTATTGCGAAGCGTTGATGAGGCCATGAATCTACCGCACACTGATGAGGAAGCAGAAGGTAAGGTTCGATTTGCTGCGAGCTATACTGTGCAAGGCTATTTTCTCCCTTATCACTTACAGCGTTTGTCACAGTGGTATCCAAATATTGATATGGCCTTATTTGAATATGAGAGAGCGCATATTGAAGCTAGGTTAGCGGACGATTTGATCGATATGGCACTGGTGTTAACGGATAATTTGACACATCCTGAGATTGTGTCTGAGCGTCTTTTTGCTTCAGAGCGAAGACTTTGGTTACCAAGTCATCATCCCCTTTCTGAAAAGGTTAATTTGCATTTATATGATTTGGTTGATGAGCCATTTATCATGTTGACTGTCGATGAAGCAGACCAGAGTGCCATGCGATATTGGAAAAGGGAAAACTTACAACCTAATGTGATTTTAAGAACGTCTTCAGTGGAGTCCGTTCGTAGCATGGTGGCCAATGGTTTGGGAATTGCTATTTTATCTGATCTTGTTTATCGACCATGGTCTTTAGAGGGGAAGCGAATTGATACGCGTTCATTAAATAAAGACGTTTTACCTATGAATGTAGGGCTTGCTTGGCGCCGAGGAAAGCGCTTTACGCCAGCAATGAATGCTATTAGAGAGTATTTCAAACAAGTGTTTTTAACGCCTCAGCAAAATGTGCTAAAGCGGAGCTAGATAAAATAGAATCGCATTAATTTTAAGGTGTTAGTCGAGTCACTTCGGTGAGTAATCGACTTAATTGCTGCATTTTTTCTTCACCTAATTTGCCAATCAAACTGGCGTAAGCCTGGTCGATTTTAGGACTGACTTCTTTAAAAATTTCGGTGGCTTTATCGCTCAGTGATAGCAAGGTAATGCGCTGATCATGTTCAGAACGGTTACGAATGATTAGTCCATCTGCTTCAAAGCGACTAATGATTCGGGTGAGGCTTGGGCTTAAAATACAGCAGCGTTCAGCAAGCTGTTTGGCGTCCATCTGTTTGTTATCATTTAAGACTCGAATCACTCGCCACTGTTGCTCAGTGAAGCCGGTTTCTTGAAGAATAGGGCGGAAAAACTGCATGGCGGATTCACGTGATCTTAATAATTGTAGCGTGAGAGAGTCTTCTAATTTTTTCATAGGGTTTATGGTAACTCGATGAGGGTAAATGTCATTAAAGTGCTTAATATGTTAACTAAATAATATAGCAAAATGCTTGCCAGTTTGCATAGGGCGAAATGGGCGGCTATTTTGTGTTTTGGTCTATTTCGTACTGTTAGTGTGATTTATTTGATTTCATTACGCATCGTTTTTTGTGACCAATGTTGTAAATGTAACCATACGGCTAAGCTCATACAAACGAAAATGAGCCCAAAAACCAACGTGGACAAATTGGTAACGATGAGCGGAATAAACTGGGCAAATACTGCTCCAGATAAGAGTTGTAAAAATCCCATCAAACCAGCGGCCATACTGGATTGGCTAGTAATACTGGCAATCGCGGCCGTTTGATTGGTTGGTTGGCTGATGCCCCGACCAAAAGTCACCAAGCACATCGGCAAGAATAGCGCAGCGTAGCCGCTGTCTAAAAAGACTTGAGTGAGTAATAAGAGCAATGCGCCAAGTAAACTGATCGTGTTACCGATGGCGATGGTTTTATCGAGAGTCAAATATCGATTAATTAACGTACTCAGGTAGCCTCCCACCATAAAAGCAATGGAAATGGACATAAACCAATAGCCATATGCATGAATACCACCATCGAAGGCATCAGCAATATAAGGTGATGAACTGACAAAAATATAAAAGCAGATCGCAACGAGTGTGTTTGCGATGGCATAGGTTCTAAAGTCGCGGTCTTTTAATAGGCTTCTATACTGAGAGAGATTTTCTCTAAATGAGGGTCGCTGTGTTTGTTGTGCCTGATGAGGGACAAGCTTTAATGTCAGCATTAGTAACAGACTGCCTTGTAGGACAGAGACAGCAAAAATAATTTGCCAGCCGAGTGCACTATTAATAAAACCACCCATCAGAGGTGCAATACTCTGAGAAATGGCAATTGCCATGATAATGTAGCCCATTTTTTGTGAGGCTTTTTCTTTTCCTGAGCCGTCCACCAACAGAGCTCGTGCTAACGACATCGCAATGGCTCCGCCCAATCCTTGTAAAACACGGCCGATAAGCAGCCCCTCGATATTGCCGAAACCGCCACCAATGGCACTGCCTAACGTAAAACTGGAAAGACCAAGTAGCATGGTCTTTCGATAGCCAAAGTGATTAACAATACCGCCCACTAATAACTGACCAAACGCGAGAGCACACAAGTAAAGGGAATAGCTCAGTTGCACCAAGCTGATATCAACATTGAGTTGCTTAGCGATGTTTGGCAGCGCTGGCAGTAGTATATTGATAGCAATTGGGCTGCTCATCGCGATAAAAATTAAATAGCTAATGGGGAAGCTGGGCATAGGTTACTCATCGGTTCATGGTGTGGTGTATGGATTGTAAAATACGAAAAGCAAAAATCTCGACAAGGAGATTTTTGCTTTTTAGTTATGACCATTGATTTTTCGACGACGTCAGCCTGGTTAATTAAGCTGCTTTAAGACACTTTGTATTAGCTGTTTAAAGTTGCTGTATTCTTCATCGCTGAAATCACCAAAAATGTCTTCTTGTTGTTGGTTTGCTATCTCCCATAGACGGGCCGCCATATCTTGGCCTTTTGTTGTCAGTATCAATGAGTCGGTAATCAGCCCAGTTTGGGTTAAACGCTCTACACCAGCTTCTACATCTGTTTCAGGAATGGTGACGAAGTCTTTTAATGTGTCTAAGCTGATCTGTTGGGCATCACTCAATACCAAAAGAAGACGAGCTTCACTGGTATTTAAACCAATTGACGCTTGTTTCGGTAGGTAGTTTTCCTGAATTTTTTGCAAAACTTTATTCATTAAATAGAAGGCATTGTTGTGCAATCTTTTTAAGTCGTCAGTTGGCGTGCTGTTTCGATCCGTTGCGGTTAACCCGGTAAACGGAATCGCACCAGCATAACTGCCTTGGACATAGAGTAATGGATTGCGTCCAATGTGCTCGAAAGCGACCACTTTGCCGATCATAATCCAATGATCTCCGCCGTCGATGACTTGATATTTTTCACATTGAAAATTGGCGGTAGTGTCTTTCAAAATCGGGCTATTACCGACGCCAAGGGTGTATTCAATGCCTGCGAACTTATCATCGCTTGGCTTGGCAAAATTATTCGATAAATCGATTTGGTCGGCGGCTAAAATATTCACGGCAAAATGGGCCGATTTTTCAAAAATATCATAGCTGCTGGAGGTTTTGACCAAGCTCCACAAAACTAATGGTGGATCGAGTGAGACAGAGTTAAAGCTGTTTGCCGTGACACCAACTTTGTTGCCTTCGGGGTCTTGAGCGGTAACCACGGTCACGCCAGTGGCGAAATTGCCCAGTGCTCTTCTAAATTCTTTTGGGTCGAAGTTCATACGTTTCTCTCTTATTCTTGTTCTAGATTAAAAAGGAAAATTACAGTAAAGAAGGATCAGGCTCTAAACCCATTAACTCTCGTCCAAAGATTTGCGCGCACACATCGTAATCTGTGTAGGCATGAGCCCCGGTAACATGACTATCACGAAACAAGCGCTGTGCTTCTTTATCTAGATACCAATGACTCGCGCCCATGCTGCTGAACAAACGATCTACGGCTTCGATACACATTTTTACCACATAAGCTTGGTTGGTACGCCATTCGGCTAATTTGGCTCGGTCTGGATAACGATGTGCTTCAGCATATTCAGCGTGTTCATCCCACGTTTTTTCTAAGAAAGCCCGTGCCGCCATAACTTGATGAGACGATTCAGCAATACGTAATAAAGCCGGTGTCGCCGTACCGACTTTGGCGCCGGTATAAGCACGAATACGTCCTTGCGTTGCCTCTTTGAATACTTCCAACATGCGCTCAGCAATACCTAGACTGATGGCAGAAAAGCCAGACGCAAAGTAAGGGCGGTAGGGAGCATAAAAAATCTTGCTGTCAGGGTATAAGTCAAAACCACCGGACTTGCCTTCCATCATGTCTTTGGCTTTTTGAATTCTGTGCTCTGGTACAAATTTGTCACGAATGACGAGTGTTTTCGTTCCGCTGCCTTTCATTGCGGCGGCTTGCCAATCGTCATCTATGGTGTAATCCGTGGCAGGAATGAGCGCAAAGCAATGGTCTTTTGTCCCTTCTGAGTTTTCTCGTAAGAAGCCACACAGCGCCCATTGGGCATGATCACAACCACTGCTCCAGCGCATGTCACCGGTGAACATCACGCCACCATCCGTTTCTTGATATTTACCAAAAGGCGCAATACTGCTGCTGGCTAAGGCATCTGGGTCTTCTTTCCAAATGTCGTCTTGAGCTTGTTTGGGGAACAAGGCGATTTGATGATTGTGCGTGCACAATAAACTGAATGCCCATGCGGTACTGGCGCAGGCTCCCGCGAGTGCTGCAATGCAGTCACCAAATTCAGGCAAGGAAATTTCATAACCACCGTAGGCTTTTGGTAAGAAGGCCTTGTGAAGCCCGACTTGCTTCAGTAGGTCGATGTTCTCCTGCGGGGCTTGACGAAGCTCTTCGGCTTGAGAGGCATTTGCTGCAATTTTTGGCAGCACGGATTGTAATTCAGTCAGTAATGGATTCGCTCTTTGCATAGTAGGTACCTTAATTATTTTTATAGGGTGCTTTAGGAAAAGCGGATGTTTGAAGTATTGGTGTTATGACGACAGAAGAGAATGCAGATTTAAGACAATTGCTGGTACTTTTCTGGAATTCAGCCTATTGATCAAAAAATAAAGGGGGAAGTAATAGGTCAAGAATTTCTAGATTAGTGTATTGTTTGGTTATTAAACAATATTTAGTATCAACAAAGGGTTCACTCCTCTAAAATAATAAAACTGATTTTGACATCATGCACAAGCGACACAATGTTCTGCTTAGTTGTTATGGTGTTCATCGATAAAAAATGGAGAAAGCAATGTTTGAAACAACCTACTTTAAGCGTACATCGAGTCTTGTTACTGCCTTCACTGTGTGTTCATTAGGCTTACTCTCAGCACCTTCTTTCGCGGCGGATTTAAATGGCTGTCAATCTGCACCAATTTTAGAAAAATTCGAAAAATTTGGTGAAACAGGCAAGATGCCAAGAGAGTTGGGAATGTGGCTTGGAAACCCAGAGGCTCAGGCTATTGAGCCTTATCAGGTGTTCGACAATGTCGATTATGTTGGTATCTGTTGGGTCTCTTCCTGGGTTGTCAAAACGTCTGACGGTGCGGTGTTGATTGATACTCTTTATGGGCCTTTCGCCGATCAGTTGATTGGCAAATTAGATAAAGTGGGGGTCAAACCAGAAGACGTGAAATATGTTTTGATCACTCATGGCCATTTTGACCATGCTGGCGGCGCTTATCAGCTTAAGTCTCTATTGCCTAATGCTCGTTTTGTGATGACGGCAGAAGGTTTTGCCGAAGCGAAAAAAGGTGCTGAAATGTCGAAAGTATCGCCTCGAGCTTGGAAGATGATCGAGCCGGATATGGTGGTTTACAATGGCACTAAAATTACACTGGGCGATAATGTTTTTACCGCTTACGCAACGCCAGGTCACACACCAGGAACGGCCTCTTATGAATACACAGTAAACGATGGCAGTAAATCCTATCAAGCCTTCACTGTTGGCGGCCTAGGTATGAATGCCATTCGTAGCCAAGAGCAAGCGGAAGATTACATTGGCAGTGTAGAGGCCATATTGGCGATGGTTGAACGAGATGAAAAACCCTTACAAGTGCATTTGTCTGCCCATGGCTTTTCGAATAATCTGCCAGAAAATGCTGCTAAGCTAAAAACGCGACAAGAAGGCGAACTTCATCCTATGGTGGATAAAGAAGGCTTTGAAGCGCAGTTATTACGTTTACGAGGGATCGCTGAAGACCGAGTTGAAATTGAAAAGGCCAAGAAAAAGCGTTTATAGAACACAACAAGAACACGATTAAACAGCTTCTATTTTTCACTAGAAGCTGTTTTTTTATGGGTAAACGTACGAGTATTTTAATGTTCAGACCTTCCTTTACTTTGTCTGGCAATTCGCTATTTCATCCATTATAAAGCTTGCAGCAGGGCCCATGGCTTTGTCTTTTCGTTTTGCTATAAGGGCGGTGATGCGTGGCATTTTATTTGATGAATCCCATTGTTCGGAGTCTAAAACCACCAGCTCACCTCGTGATATTTCGGGTTCTATCATTTGTCTCGGCATATTCTTCAGCACCCATGTTTTGAGGGTATTGTCGCTTCTGGAATCGAATAAAATATTTAATCCAATTAAAGGTAAGGCTTGTCTGTTTTTAGCGATAACCGCGAAGGCGTAGCTCATGACGGATAAAGTGGAGGAAAGGGCTAGAAGACATCACGCACTCTTTGTGGGTCATTGCTATAAAGCTGTGTAAATACACAGTTTATTTCTGATTTTGCCAATTGCTGGCTCACTTTGCCTAAAAAATAATCACAGTTTTGCGCGTTTGCGCTGGTAGAAAAATAAAAAGTCTCTTAGTATCAATAGATAAGAGCATCCACAGCAGAAATAACAGGCCGTGGATAAAAATAATAACGCGCATTCGTATTATTTAAATTATGCCCTTGAGTGGTTCACAGATAATAGATGCAATATATGAGTGAAAAATGAAACGAATTGGACTTTTGAATGGCTTTTCTTATGAAGCAGACGAGCTAAAAAATGCACTCAAGCATATCTCTGAAATTGAAGGTTATGAAATCGAGACAATTGAAGATTTTCAATTTCAAGAGACTATTTCAGGGGCTATTTGGGGGTTAATCAATCTATGTGATGTGTTGATTGCTTTCGTAAATAATAAAAATGACAGTCTTTATTATCAAATAGGGCTAGCACATGGAGCAAGAAAGCCTGTAGTTATCGTCACCGACCACGAATACTCTCTACCACCTGAAATCAGAGGGCAGCGTATCTTAAGTACGTCTCAACGTAGCCTTTTTGATAACAATTTTATGTTTCAACTCAAAGAAGCTATCGAAGATGCGACTAGAAAAAAATCTGGTTATCTCGGTCCTAGAAATGAGCAAAAGCAATATTCTGTATCTCAAGACTTTAGTCCGTCTGGGAATTTCCGTGATTTGTTTGCCGCTGAGGGCTCTAGAAGAGGCCAATTGTTTGAGCGGTGGTTTGCAGAAATCGCGGCGGGCATCGAAGGCTGGGAAGTTATTGAATCTGATAGCAGAAGAGATCGGGGATTTGATCTTGTAATATGGAACTCACAGGAGGACTCAGAGCTAGCGATTTTAGGAAATCCAATAGCAGTAGAAATTAAAGCTATTGGATCAATGAATATCTCTATGCTCCATCAGTTCCTCCATATGAGTAAAAAGTCAGGAATCAAAGGTCTTATCCTAGCAACTACTGGATTAAATGATAAAAGGACTAAAAATTTACTTAATAGGCTTCGCGTTGAAGAGGGTATCAACGCTATCGCGTTGGATCGGGACGATCTTATAAATGTAAGAAATCCTAGCGACTTACTATTCCTCGTGAAATCAAAAGTTAGAGAACTCCTGTACGGTCAGGAGTTCTAGTGATGTTCGATATTAATCATTTTAGAACTTTAATCACTCAAGTTGATGCCGCGACCACAAATCAGCAGAAAGGTCAGTCTTTCGAGCTTCTGTCAATATATATGTTTGAGCATCTAGAAGGTGTAGATATTACTGAGCATGATATTCGGATGCCTTCTGAAGAAATAGACATAGTACTTTGGAATGCTCAAACTGAAGAAATATTACGCCCATGGGATTCCGTCATACTGGTTGAATGTAAAAATTGGAGCGCTACAGTTGGTGCCCCAGTGTTAGATAACTTTGTAAATAAAGTAAGAAGGCGTGCATTAACCACTGGAATCTTTGTGGCAGCCAATGGAGTCACTGGAGGTTTTGTGAGAGGTGATGGCACCGACCCTGGTGCAGTAGGAATTTTAACTAGCGCCTTACAAGATGGAATAAGAGTCATCGTTATCACAATGGATGATATTCGCGCCTTAACTTCTCTTGATGATATTAGGGCACTAATTAAGAAGCGATATTGCGGGTTGTATGTTCACAAAGTGCTTTAGGCATAACAAGGCGCTGCTGTCGGATAAATTTTCCGCAGAGCGCGGCGTAGCCTTCTAAATCATGGAGCCGAGTATATGGAAGGGGTTGAGGCACTTTCAACAATTGAAAGATTAAAAATTCTAAAGTCAATTAGCATTGGTTGTACGTCCCAATTAGACTTTGAGGAATACTTAGAAAAATACTCCGGTGAACTTAGTACTGATGAGGCAAGACGAAGAGTTGAAGGGCTTTTATTAGAAGATGAATTCTTACTTTTATGTAAAATCATGAGGTGTTGTGATTCAGTTTCTGGGCTTGAACAAGGCCTAAGTATAGAGAATCACTATAAAACGCCAGATTATTTGGCTTCATTTAATTTAAATAACTCAATATATGATTCAAAGCGTGAGTTGAAAAAACTAAACGCTTTTGTCGAAGTTAAAACAACAAATAATATAGAAACTAAAAAAATAGGTGCCGGCTTTTTAAAAAAGTACTCAGCCTACGCAGAAAATTTTGGTTTACCTCTTTTAATAGCTTCACGCCTTAAACTAAATGAGCAACAACAATGGTGGATACTTCAAACTCAAGCTCAGTTTGAGGGTTATGGTCGAAAAGCAAGTGTAGAGTCTTTATCTAATTGTATTAGTCACATTGCTTTTAACGATTATTTTGTTACTGCTGCTCAAGATGTTTATGTTGAGCTTTCTTTTAGCCCCAGCCCTAATGAGTCTAAAATTTTCGACCCATTTAACGGGTACTTAAATTGTGTGAATGTCAGAACTGAAAAATTCTCTATTAAATTAGATAAAGAAACTTTAGCATTAAACTTGTTTTTGAATTGTTTCGCTCAAGAAAAAGTTTCCTCAGAAAAAAAGGGGAATGTTGTTACTGAAACGCGAGTAATACGTTTTATGCAAGATCAGTTGCTGAGCGATATGCTACTTCGAGCTAATTTTAGTATTTTAGATAGCTCGGGCTCAAAATACTCTAGTGCTAGTCGACTTTTAGCATTAGTTGAGAGTGGCAAGGCTTCTATTCTGTACAGAGAATATTTTGAAAAGTCTTTAGAGTTTTTTAATACGAATGAAATGTTATTCATGATAACTAAAGTTGGTGATGATGTTTCAAATAATAAAATTATTAGTTCGGTAATAAACGAAGGCTAACAAGTCAATCAGCCGACCGCTAAAGCGTCGGCTGATTGAAGCGCTAAACATCATAAACAATCCAAGCCTGTCAGTTTTGTCAGGCTTTTTTGATTATGTGGTTTTACTTTGTGACAAGCGGTGAAAGCCATAACTTAAGCCGCCGCATATTCCCATGACAATCAACAATGAACTGGCGGTGCCATCAAAGACCATATTGGTGACCGAGCTTGAGAGACCACCGACAATAAATTGGGTGGCGATGAGTAAGCCTGCCATGGTACCGGCTTTTGTGGGGGCGAGGTCAAACAAACAGGCTAGGCTGTTTGCGCCAATCGCACCAGTTACACTGATGTAAAGCATGGTGACGGCAATGAAGAGTGGAGCCGTGTTAGGGAAGAAAATTGCTACCATAAAGATCAGTAAGGCGGCCGTTAACGAGGTGGCGGAGGTCACTCGTAACGCTTTGTAGACGTTAAATTGGCTGACTAACTTTTTATTGATCACGGTGGCGGCAATGATCATGGCCACATTGGTGGAAAACGTGATGGCGTAGGTGGTTTCAGAGAAGCCAAAAAAGTCGATGTAAACGAAAGCCGATGCGGCAATAAAGGCGAACATGCCACCGAAGGAAAAGCCATTTGCCAGTAAATAAAAAGTGACTTTTGGATGGGAAAGGCAGTCAGCATAGTTCTTTAGATAGCCTTTAATACTGGTCTTGTTACTCGTGTCTCGTGGGGGTTCTTGTAAGATACAGAAAATGCCAATCAGGGATAAAAATGACAGGGCAGATAAAAAATAAAAAATCCATCGCCAATTTAACCAAGTGACAATATAAGCACCCAAAATAGGTGACATCAGCATCACTCCCATCGAGATAATATGCATATTCGAGAGAATCCCCGCGGCTTTATTCAGCGGGAATAAATCTCGAACCAAGGCTCGTCCAAGCACGCCGGCAGCGGCGGCACCAAGGGATTGTAAAAATCGCAACAACACCAAGGATTCACCATTGTTAACGAGAGCACAGCCAATGCTACTGATGACGTAAGAAGCGGTACCAATTAACAATAGCTTTTTACGCCCCATCAGATCTGACAGTGGACCGAAGAACAGCATGCCAATGGCCATGCCGAACAAAAAAGACGTGATGGTGTACTGAATGGTGGCTTGTGAGCTGCTGAGATCACTGGCAATCGCAGGCAAACTGGGCAAATACATATCCACTGATAAGGGCCCAAAAGCGACTAAATAGCCAAGTAAAGGAACCATCCATTTAGAGTGCGTTTGAGTATTGGTTTGGGTCATAACCATGTCCTTGTTAAGGTATCTCACAGAGCAGAAAGCCGACGAGAGCTTGTCTCGTCGGCTTTCTTGAACGTCTAAAACGCTTTATTTTGGTGTTCTTAGTACCATTAGTTTGAGTTCTGTCATGTCTTCAATGGCAAAACGGACGCCTTCACGACCTAAACCACTGTCTTTTACACCGCCATAGGGCATGTGATCCACACGCCAAGATGGCACATCGCCAATGACGACACCGCCTACTTCCAAGACATCCCATGCTTTGTAAGCTTTATAAATGTCCTTAGTGAAAATGCCAGCTTGCAAACCAAAGTCTGAGTTGTTCACTTCTTCTAGTGCCACATCAAAATCTGAAAACTTAGATAAGATAGCCACAGGGCCAAAGGCTTCTTGAGACGAAATAGACATATCGGGCTGAACGTTTTCAAGCAATGTGGCGTCTAGCATGGCGCCTTCACGATGACCACCGGCTAGAATGTTTGCGCCACCTGCACGGGCTTCTTCTATCCAGCCAGATAAGCGAGCCGCTTCTTTTTCGGAAATCATTGGGCCGATGAAGGTTGTCTCTTCTAATGGATCGCCCATGACTAGATTGTTCACCGCACTGGTAAGACGTGCTCTGGCTTCGTCATAAAGTGATTCATGCACCATAATACGCTGAACACTGATGCAACTTTGACCTGATTGATAATAAGCTCCGAAGATAATGCGTTGTACGGCATCGTCTAGGTCGATGTCGTGATCAACAATACACGCCGCATTCCCGCCAAGTTCCAGCACGACAGGCTTTTTACCTGCTTTGGCTTTTAAGGTCCAGCCAACCTCTGGCGAGCCGGTGAAACTTAATAGTTTCAAGCGCTCATCTGTAGTGAATAAATCGGCGCCATCACGGTGGCAAGGCAAAATGGAAAATGCCCCTTCTGGTAAATCGGTTTCTGCGAGGATTTCGGCGACGATCAACGCACTGACTGGCGTTAAGCTGGCTGGTTTTAGAATAAAAGGGCAACCTGCGGCAATGGCAGGCGCGATTTTATGGGCCGCCAAGTTAAGAGGGAAGTTAAACGGCGAGATGAAAGAGCAGGGTCCGATCGGCACGCGTTTCCACATGCCTTGGTAATCTTCTGCGCGAGGAGAAATGTCCATCGGCATGACTTCGCCATAGATACGTGTCGCTTCTTCCGCGGCAATTTGGAAAGTGTCAATTAGGCGAGTCACTTCGCCACGGGAATCTTTAATGGGCTTACCCGCTTCGATACAAAGAGCATACGCCAGTTCTTCATAACGCTCTTTAAAGCGAGCAATACAATGTTGCAAGATGGCCTGACGTTTGTAGGCTGGCATGGCTTGCATCGCATGTTTGGCGTTGTCCGCCGCGGCAATGGCTTTATCGATATCGGCTACGCTGGCCATCGCTACATGAGTCGCGACTTGGTTACTGTATTTGTTCGTAACCGCTAAGTCTTGATTGGCATAAACGGGTTTGTTAGCAAGGTAAAAGGGATAGCTTGATTGCAACATGTTTAATTCTCTTGTTATTTTGCTTGGGATAATGAATCTAGTAATGCTGTGATGGCTTGTTCCGCGCAGTCAACATCTTGTGCTTCGGTTGCGCCAGAGACGCCGATCGCACCGATGACTTCGTTGTCGACCATTACCGGAAGGCCTCCGCCTAAATAGGTAAAATTGTCTTCTCTCAATAGGGCGCTCATGGTATCGGGCTTGTGTTTGAGTTTTTCCTGCCAAGATTGACTAGAGACTTTGAAACTGGCGGCGGTGTAGGCTTTTTTTCGTGCAATGTTTAGGGCATGTAATGGTGCTTGGTTCATTCGCACTGCCGCGAGCTCTATTCCGGCTGGTGTTAACACCACGACGCCAATGTTTGCGGAGAAGGTATTGGCGTGAATGATGGCGGTGAGGCACAGCTGAACGGCACTCTCATGGCTTAATTCTGTCGTTTGTTTAATCGCGTTTAGCATCGTATTACCCTTGGCTATGCCGTTTTTTATATTCGCTGGGCGTAAGGCCAGTTTTGATCTGGAAGAAACGTGAAAAATAAGACGGGTCCAAATAGCCAAGGTCATAAGACAGTTCGTTCAAGCTTTGATTGGCGTGAAGGATGTGGCGTTTTGCTTCCAGAATGATACGACTGTTAATAATGGCTTTAGGGGGAGAACCAGAGACTTTTTTGCAGACGTAATTCAGTCGGCTTTCATTGATATCTAACTGTTGGCAATAAAAGGAAATGGCTTTTTCTGCTTTATAGTGATTTTCCACCAGTTGATTGAAGTGCTTATACATCTCAACTTCATGACGGGTGCTGCTATTGGTTTTTTTATCCGATTCAGAAAGACGAAAAAGATTGAGCTGCAATAGTTTGATGAGCCCTAAAATGGCATCATGTTTATAAGATAATTCGCTGCTCCATTCGGATTTAATCATCCCGATTAGCTCTAATGTTGTTTTGAAAAGCTTTTCTTTTTCGGGGCTCATGTTCTCAGAAGTAAGGCAAATAGGCAGAATTAAGAAACGATTTTGTGCATGAGCGCCTAACTCGTCGGCCATTTTATTCACAATAGAATGATGCAGTGTTAGCACGTACCCTGGCGCATTTGCTTGGGTAAGAAAGGCGTGGGGTGTCGCTGGTGGTGTATAAAAAATGGCCGTGCCAGAGGTTTTATAAAGGTTCTGGTCAATATTGAACTGAGTATCGCCTGTTAGGACAAAATGAATTTGGCAAAAATCAGCGTGCATGTGCACAGGCATATCGCGACCGAAAAAGTCGGCCATGGCGCCAAGTTGGTCAAAATGAATGTCTGCATCACGGTATTTACTGTCGTAGTCTTGACCGATTTGTAGATTGGGGATCCATTCTTTTGTCATGGTTTTTTTACCTGTTTGGTGGCTATCTTTATAGAAAAGAAAGGTCTAATTGACAGGCTCAGCTTAATAAACTGAGTCACCACCTTCATCAGTATTGGTTGTCTTTGTTGAGAATGTATCAACCAGATTTTTTGTACTGTTCATCAATAAACCAGTGTCACTGCCGACCGCGACAAATAGTGCACCTTGCGCGATGTAACGTTTTGCTTGCTCTTGTGCCGCCATTAAAATGCCCGGAGCTTTATTTTTTGCGACAATTTTGGCAATACTGGCTTCGATAACGGCAACCACCTCAGGGTGATTGGGTTGTCCAATAAAGCCCATGGATGCACTTAAATCCGCAGGGCCAATGAACACACCATCGACACCTTCTACATCCAGAATGGCGTCTAGCGCATTCACGCCTGCTAGGGTTTCAATTTGCACCAAGACACAAATTTCGTCATTGGCGGTGGTCAAATAATTGGGTGTACGGTTGAACTGGGAAGCACGAGCTAAAGCACTACCCACACCACGAATGCCTTGGGGAGGGTAGCGTGTTGCTTTCACCACTTGTTCGGCTTGTTCGGCGCTATCAATCATGGGGGCCAATATGGTTTGTACACCAAGGTCCAGTATTTGCTTTAAGCTGACATGATCCGCCCACGCTGGACGCACAATAGGATGGCTCGGATAAGGCGCGATGGCTTGCAGTTGGCTAACCATGGTTTGCAAGGTATTTGGCGCATGCTCGCCATCGATTAATAACCAATCAAACCCAGCGGAGGCAATGAGCTCCGCCGTATAGGAATTGGCAAGGCCAAGCCATAAACCAATTTGTGTTTCACGGTTTTTAAGAGCCATCTTAAATTCGTTTTTTGGCGCGCTCATCCGATTATCCTCATGTTTTTTTTGTTATTTTATCGGTTATTTAAAGTGACAAGAAACCGTTCCTAATGGACCATAATCGACGGTAAAGGTATCGCCTTTTCTAGCCGCTGTTGGGCGTGTAAACGAACCGCCCAAAATAATTTGCCCCGCTTCGAGTTCGACATCAAATGGGGCCAGTTTATTGGCTAACCAAGACACGCCATTGGCTGGATGATTTAAGACACCGGCGGCAACGCCTGTTTCTTCTACTATGCCGTTACGCATCATGATCGCCGATACCCAACGCAGATCCATTTCATCCATTTTAATAGGGCGGCCGCCTAGAATAATGGCCGCATTAGCAGCATTGTCTGAAATCGTGTCGTATACCAAACGTGGGCGCTTGGTTTCTGGATCGATAGATTGGCTGCGTGCATCGATCAGTTCAAGTGCAGGGACTACGTAATCTGTTGCGTTATACACATCGAACATGGTGCAGTTTGGGCCTTTTAATGGTTTTTTCAAAATAAACGCTAACTCGACTTCGATGCGCGGCACGATGAATTTGCTGGTATCGATCTCGCAACCGTCGTGATAGAGCATATCGTCAAGTAGGGTGCCGTAATCGGGCTCGTCAATTTGTGAACTCAATTGCATAGCGCGAGAGGTCAGGCCTATTTTATGACCGATAATTTGACGACCTTCTGCTAATTTGATTTTGAGCCATTCACTTTGAATTGCGTAAGCATCATCGATGTCAATATCGGGGTATTCCAACGATATTTGACGAATCTGAACGCAGTCCTTTTCCGCCTGATGCAAGTTCTGAGCACACTGTTTGATGATGTCGGCTGATAGCATGGTGAGTTCCTTGTTGTTTTTGTTAGAGGCTATTCAAATAGTCGGTTTCTGAAATAATGGTGTTTTTCAATACGCCAACGCCTTCCACTTCGGTAATGACTTCATCGCCTGGATACACATGGGCAAGGCCTTCTGGTGTGCCAGTGAAAATCATGTCGCCCGGTGTTAGCGTCATGATGTTGCTTAAGTAAGACACCAAATAGGGCACATTAAAGATCAAGTCTTTAGTCGAGCCTTCTTGTTTCAGCTCTCCATTGATGTAGGTGCGGATCGTCAAATTATGAGGGTCTGGCACTTCGCTGGCATCAATAATGTAAGGGCCGATTGGGGTGCAAGTGTCACGGCTTTTTACACGTAGGTTAGGGCGGTAGTAGTTTTCTAAATAGTCACGAATGGCGTAGTCATTACCGACTGTGTAGCCGCCCACGTAATCCATAGCATCTTCTAGGGACACGTTCTTCGCCTCTTTACCAATCACCACCACCAGCTCGCACTCGTAATGCATATAGTCGATGTTGTCAGGTTGATAGGTTTTTTGATCGTGACCGATTAAGGTGTTGCTGGATTTTAAGAATACCAAAGGTTCATCAGGCGCTTTGAAAGACAGCTCCGCCGCGTGGTCAGCGTAGTTGATCGCCAAAACAAAGGCTTTGCCTTCACAAGGTGGTAACCAAGTAAATGTCCCTTCTTCTACCACCGAGCCTGTTTCGGTAAGGACTTGGTTCGCCTCGTTAATGGTGACGTTGACAGTTTCTTCATTTAATAAAATCTTTGCGCGTTTCATGGTTATCACTCCTTATTCTGCGGCAACTGGGTTAACGAGGCGGCCAATTTTTTCGATCTCAACCATGACCACATCATCCGCCTTAATCTCAAGGCTTTCGGTGCGAAGTGGTGTGCCTGCGATAATCATGTCGCCAGCTTCTAGAGTGATAAAACTGCTGATATACGCGATGACTTGTTCAATGCTATGAATCATTTGGTTGGTGCTGGTTTCATGGCAGAGCGTATCATTTATGTAGGTTTTGATGGCTAAGTTTTGAGGTGTCTCGACATCTGCCGCATCCATAACCCAAGGCCCAATAGGGCAGAAAGTGTCACGACATTTTGCTTTTACCGCAGGGCGATAGAAAGACGTTTCCGCTAAGCTAACCTCATTCACTATGGTGTAGCCTTGGACGTAATCAAGCGCGCTTTCTTCCGTGACTCGGCAGGCTTTTTTGCCGATGACAATGCCCAAAGAAGGGCCAGAAAACACCGCGCCCATATCACTTGGGATTCGAATGGTATCGCCATAGCCAATATGGGTGTTGTCGGTTTTGATGTGCAAAACCGGCGTTTTAGGAGGGCTAACATGAGGCTTTTCGTTGAATTGTTTTTCTAACGATTGATAAAGTGTTTTGTCATTCAGTGCCACGCCAATAACCGCGCCACTAACTGCCGGAAGAAGACTGTTTTCTAACGGTACTTCAAAGGCCGCTTGTGCTTGTAAATTGATCACCTGATCATTTTTTTTTGTTTTGTAATGGAGCATGTGGTGTTCGTCCTAATGTGCTTAACATGTTAACTATATTTGCTTAATCCTTTTCTTCTGTCAACTCAAAAAAATCGGTTGGTTTAAAACTAAGCGTAGAAAAGATTGCCGAATCGAACTCAAGAAAATTTGTTTTGTCCTATTTTTGTCTCTTGACAATTTCCTTTATGAGGAATAATTTACTTAACATGTTAATGAGTTTTGCTCTGCTTGATGTCACTTAGATCTTTTTTATTAGGTTCTAATAATCTTGTAGAGAAGAAAAATAATCTGCTTTGAAGAGGCTATAAAAATGATAAAAAACTTAATCAACGGCAAATGGGTCGAAAGCAAAGAAACCTTCCAAACCTTCAATCCAGCCACGGGCGAAATGCTTGCTGAGGTGGCTCATGCTTCGGATGCGCAGGTAGCAGAAGCGGTTGCGGCTGCGAAAGCGGCGTTCCCTGCTTGGGCGAACATGCCTGTGGCAAAACGTTCTAAAATCATCACCAAATTAGGCGATTTGATTGCCGATAATGTAGAAGAATTGGCACAAATGGAAACCGCCGATACCGGGTTGCCTCTGTATCAGACACAAAATGCGCTGGTGCCGCGCGCTTCCAATAATTTCTATTTCTTTGCTGAAATGGCAAAACAAATGAACGGCCATACTTATCCTATGGACGATCAAATGTTGAATTATTCTTTGTATCAGCCAACCGGTGTTTGTGCGCTTATTTCCCCTTGGAACGTGCCTTTCATGACGGGAACTTGGAAAACCGCGCCTTGTTTGGCGTTGGGTAATACGGCGGTCATGAAACAGTCTGAATTATCGCCTTTGACAACGGATTTTCTAGGGAAACTGGCAATGGAAGCGGGTATTCCTGCTGGTGTATTTAATGTGGTTCATGGTTTTGGTGCGACCACAGGTAATGCCTTGATCACTAACCCTGATGTGGCGGCGATATCTTTTACCGGCGGTACGTCAACAGGCAAACATATTATTTCCACTGCGGGTTTGAAGAAGTTCTCTATGGAACTGGGTGGTAAATCTCCAGTGATGATCTTTGATGATTGCGATTATGACCGCGCTCTTGATGCGGCCGTATTTGGGATTTTTTCTATCAATGGCGAGCGCTGTACTGCAGGTTCACGTATCTTCGTACAAGAAACTATTTACGATAAATTCTGTGAAGATTTTGCCGCCCGTGCGAGTAAGATTGAAGTGGGTGATCCGACGGATATGAACACCAAAGTGGGTTCCTTGATCAGTCAGTCTCATTGGGAAAAAGTTACAGGCTATATCAAAACCGGTATCGAAGAAGGCGCAACGCTAATTGCTGGTGGACCTGAAAAACCAACAGCAGAGTTACCAGATCATCTAAAGGGTGGGCATTTTGTGCGTCCGACGGCTTTCCGTGATGTGACTAACGATATGCGTATTGCCCGTGAAGAAATTTTTGGCCCAGTTGCTGTCTTGATTCCATTTAAAGACGAAGAAGACGTGATTCGTATGGCCAATGACAACGACTATGGCTTGGCGTCTTATTTGTGGACTCAAGACAATGGCAAAGTACATCGTATTGCGCGTCGTATTGAAGCGGGTATGTTATTTGTGAATAGCCAAAACGTGCGCGATTTACGTACCCCATTCGGCGGCATGAAAGCGTCTGGTACTGGCCGTGAAGGTGGTACATACAGTTACGAAATTTTCTGCGAACCAAAGAATGTGTGTATTAGTATGGGGAGTCATCATATTCCTAAGTGGGGCGTTTAACTTTTAGATACGACTATTGCGCTCGCAAATACAGCGTTAAAAATGGACTCGGAATGCTCATTTATGACATATAAACTCCGCTTCCTCGTCCATTTTATGCCTTGTCTTTGCTTCGTTCATGACGTCGTTAAGAGGACTTAATAAAAGAGAAATTATTTCCTTTTATTTGAAACAGTATCTCTTTAGGAGGAGAGTTATATGCCACATTTTATTATTGAATACTCAGCAAACTTGGAAGAGAGATTGGATTTTCAGCCGCTTTTTAAAGCCTTCCACGAGTATGTTGTCTCGACGGGGGCGTTTCCATTGGGCGGTGTACGCAGTCGCGCCATTCGTTGTGATGATTATCGTGTTGCGGATGGGCGAGAAGACTTTGCTTTGCTGAATCTGACGCTCAAAATTGGTCACGGTCGCAGTATGGAATTGCGCCAAGAAGTGGCAGAAAGAGTATTTGAAATACTCTGTGATTGGATGAAACCCATCACGGATACGAGTTACTGCCAAATATCATTTGAATTAACGGAATTACACCCAGTCCTTAAGTTTAATAAAAATAATATTCACGCTCTCTTTAAGTAGGGTGTGACACGTTAAGAGGTTTTACCTATGGGTAAGTTAGCGCTAGCCGCCAAAATAACACATGTGCCATCCATGTATCTTTCAGAGTTAGATGGCCCAAGAAAGGGAACTCGTCAAGCCGCCATTGATGGGCATTATGAAATA
The DNA here is from genome assembly GCF_043643765.1 of Marinomonas posidonica. GTDB lineage: Bacteria > Pseudomonadota > Gammaproteobacteria > Pseudomonadales > Marinomonadaceae > Marinomonas > Marinomonas posidonica_A. The sequence continues at coordinate 64,741 of NZ_JBHZSP010000006.1, forward strand.
GCCCGCCGTTGCAAAGAACTCAACGTGGATACCATTATTGTGTTTGATACGCATTGGTTGGTGAACGCCAATTATCACATCAATTGCGCCCCGCATTTCAAGGGCACTTACACCAGTAATGAGTTACCACACTTTATTAAGAATATGGACTATGAGGTTTATGGTAATCCTGAGTTAGGCAAAATCATTGCGAAAGTCTGTAATGAGCAAGGGGTAGAAACTCTCGCTCATGATGAAACCACACTTGCGCCAGAATACGGCACACTGGTGCCAATGCGTTATATGAACCAAGACCTGCATTTTAAAGTCATTTCTGTTTCGGCGTTGTTGACGGTTCATTACCTTAATGATTCCGCTCGTTTTGGCTGGGCGCTGCGAGAAGCCATCGAGAAGCACTATGACGGTAATGTGGCGATTTTAGCCAGTGGTTCGTTGTCGCATCGATTTGCTCAAAACGGTACAGCGCCTGATTTTGCTCATAAAATCTGGAGTCCATTCCTTGAGTCCTTAGATGAATCTGTGGTCAAAATGTGGGAAAACGCTGAATGGGATACGTTCTGTGAAATGCTACCTGAGTACGCCGCAAAAGGTCATGGCGAAGGCTTCATGCATGACACGGCTATGTTGCTTGGGGCGCTTGGGTGGTCGGAATACGATCAAAAAGTAGAAGTACTAACACCGTATTTTGGTGCGTCTGGAACAGGTCAAATCAACGCCATTTTCCCAGTATCGCCACAAACCGGAGCAGCGGTTCCTAAGCCTCAAGCATCAGTGGAAAATGGTACTTTTACTTATGGTAAAAGCCGTCTTTAATGGGTTTGATTCTGATAGGAGTACGCTATGATCCAAGCCCCGCAATTAAAACACTTTGCGACGTTAAAAGTGGAAATTGATGCGCCCTTGGAAGTGGGAGTTTCAATTCATGGTGAACGTCGAGTCATTCCGATTACGGGTGGTCATGTGCAAGGCGATGGCTGGAAGGGAAGCGTGTTAAAAGGTGGCGCGGACTTCCAGTTAATCGTTACCCCTAGAATGACGCATCTCGATGCTCAATACGTCATTGAGTTAGATAATGGTGAGTTAATCTTTATTCAGAACAAAGCCATTCGTGTCGCATCAGCAGAAGTCACACAAAAAATAAAGGCTGGCATATCAGTAGATCCAGAGCTTATTTATTTCCGCTGTAGTCCGGTTTTTGAAACGAGTTCGCCATCCATGCAATGGATAACCGAACGTGTTTTTGTTGGAACCGGTGTACGTCAGCCTGATTTAGTTGAGCTGCAAATTTTTGAAGTTTTATAGGCTTGTTTAATAATCGCTGTTTGGATTCTTTTTTAAGCAAAAGCGGTTTTATTTTCACGGCTATTTAGTTAACATGATAACTAAATAAAAATAATAACTAGAATATTAAGTAGGAGTTTCCATGCAATTAAGTGGATGGATAGAGAAGCAATATCCAGAACCCAATGTCTACCGATGGATTGGTTTGATACTTGAAGGGATCGCTGCGACGGTATTGCTATTGATCGTATTATTGACTTGTTTTGATGTAGCGGGTCGATACCTTTTTAACAATTCTATTAATGGCGCTGTTGAACTGACTCAAATCGGTTTGGCTATCATGGTATTTGCTCAAATGCCTATCATTACTTGGCGCGGTAGTCATGTTGTTGTTGATCTTTTAGATCACGTTTTAGGCAATCGCATTGTCAAAATCCTCGCTATCTTTTCTGTCTTTATTATATCGACGTCTTTTTACTTCTTAGCCGTTCGCATTTATCAGTTGGCAGAGCGTTCCCTTCGCCGCGGCGAGCTCACTGAGTATCTTGGGTTACCCTCAGGCCATATTGCTCAATACATCGCATTAATGAGTTGGGTAACGGCCGCTTGCATGCTGACCTATGGCGCTTATTGTGTATTGAAAAGTAAAAACGTTTCACAGTCGGTTGGAGAATAACGTGTCCGTTGTATTTATTGGTTTTGCCGTACTGTTAATTCTGATACTCGTCCTGCGTATGCCTATTGCGTTTGCGATGGGCATTGTAGGTTTTTTCGGCTTTGCTATCTTGCAAGGTCTTGGCTTTGATAACGTATTTTCGTTCCGCTGGACCGCACCGCTTACTCTGGCGTCTAGTCGGGTGGTCGAAACCGTGCAGGAGTATAGTCTGTCAGTCATCCCCTTATTTATTTTAATGGGGAATATTGTGACTCGGTCTGGTCTTTCTCAAGAATTATACAACGCCTCTTATGCTTTTTTGGGGCATCGTAAAGGTGGTCTTGCCATGTCGACTGTACTGGCTTGTGGCGGCTTTTCGGCTATTTGTGGTTCGAGTCTGGCGACCTCAGCGACTATGGCGAAAGTGGCTATGCCACCAATGCGTAAATTTGGCTATTCAGACAGTTTGGCCACGGCCTCTATTGCAGCAGGTGGAACCTTAGGGATATTGATTCCACCGAGTGTCATCTTAGTTATATACGGTTTACTAACCGAATCCAGTATCCGTGAGTTATTCGCGGCAGGCTTTATTCCTGGCATGTTGGGTATCGTACTGTATATGGCCGCCGTACGTTATGTGGTTTGGCGTAACCCTTCTGCAGGTCCTGCAGGTGAACGCATGACATTCAAAGAGCGCATGCTTGCACTAAAAGGTATTTGGGGTGTACTTATGCTGTTTACTATCGTCATGGGAGGAATTTATTTAGGTATTTTTACACCAACCGAAGCCGCAGGCATTGGTGCTGGTGGTGCCTTAGTGATTGGTTTCGCCCGCCGCAGCTTGAGCCTTTCTGGCTTATACGAAACACTCATTGATACGGCCAGAACCTCAGCAATGTTGTTTAGTGTGGTTATTGGGGCGCTTATATTTTCGGACTTTATTAACCGTGCAGGCTTACCTGATGCATTGTTGAGTTTTGTCACAGCATTGGATGTTGCGCCAATTGTGGTGATCTTGGTCATTCTATGTATTTACGTTGTGTTGGGTATGGTGTTTGAAAGCCTTTCAATGCTGTTACTTACGGTGCCTGTTTTCTATCCTTTGGTCGCCAGTTTAGGGTTTGATCTTGTTTGGTTCGGTATTGTCGTTGTGGTGGTCACCGAGATCAGTTTGATCACACCACCCGTAGGGATGAATGTCTTTGTGCTCAGTGCGGTGTTGAAAGACGTGAAGGCGGGAACCATTTTTAAAGGGGTAACGCCTTTTTGGTGTGTGGATATTCTTCGGCTTTTGATCATTGTTTTTGTGTTTCAAGTGTCGATGTTTTTACCAGAGCTTCTTTATAGATAGTGTGCGTTTAGTAAGGGGTGTCACCAACTTTACGGTTAAGGCGGTGACGAATAAATAGGAATCATAAACAATAGGAATAATAAAAATGATGAATTTTAAGAAAAGCCTACTTTGTGTAACGGCTGGTGCAGTGCTTTCTCTTTCAGCGACGGCTGCTGAAACAACATTACGTGTTGCCACCTGGTTACCGCCAACCAATCCACAAAATGCCACCGTTTGGCCAACTTGGAAAAAGTGGGTTGAAGAGGCTACCGAAGGTCGAGTTGAAGTGGTTATTGAAAACTATACAGGCCATCCAAAAACCATTTATGATGCCGTTGAAGATGGTATTTATGATGTCGGTTTTAGTGTAGAAGCCTATTTGCCTGGTCGTTTTAAGTTGTCAGGTGTGGCTGAAATTCCGGGTGAAATCACCGATGCTGAAACGGGTTCTGTCGCTTTATGGCGTACCTACAAAGACTATTTTGAAGCCGCGGATGAATACGAAGGCTTACACCTATTAGGCTTGTTTGTGCATGGGCCTGGTCAGCTTCATACCAAATTTCCTGTGAATTCGTTAGACGATTTAAAAGGTAAAAAAATGCGCATCGGCGGTGGGTTGATTAACGACCTTGCTGAGCGTCTTGAGGTCACTCCAGTGTCAGCGCCATCGCCTAAGTCTTATGAAATGATGCAGCAAGGTGTGGTTGATGGGACATTTTTACCGGCACAGGAACAGAAATTTTTCCGTTTAAGTGAAGTGAGTACTGACCTGACGTTATTCCCCAAAGGTTTATATACCACTGCCTTTAGTATTGTCATGAATCCAGATGTATTCGAAGATCTGAGTAAAGAAGATCAACAAGCCATTATGAGTGTTTCTGGTGAACGGTTATCGCAACTTGCTGGTGCAGCTTGGGGTAAAGCGGATGATAACGGGATTTTGGAAGCGAAAGAAAAAGGGGTGAACGTGGTATTCCTTGCTGAAAATGACCAGCGAGTGAAAGACCTAAATAAATTGGCTGAAGGTATTGATCAGCTTTGGATTAACTCAGTTGCTGATCGTGATGTTGATGCAAAAGCCGCTTTGGCCGATTTCAGAAAATACGTCAATGAAATCGACAGTCAAAAATAGTAGCCACTAAACACAGCTAAAGTGAAAATCGTTTCTTCTTAAGGAAGGGGTTCTAAGAGACGCCGGGTGACTTATCTAGGTCATCCGGCGTTTTTTATGGTTAGGCTTCTTTATACAAACCTTTGGTTGTCGCAAAAAGTCGAGTGAGTCCAAAGAGAGATTCAATATGTGGCGACTCTATCTCCAGTCTTTGTGAGAGTTCATAGACAATGCCTAGGATGGAGTCCAACTCGATGGCGCGGTTGTTTTCAACGTCTTGTAGCATGGAGGTCTTGAAGGCACCTAGCTTTTCCGTTCCTATGTGTCGAGTCTCTGGGTCTTCACTAATTTTACAATCGATCTGTTCACCGATAATCGCGGCTTCATTCATCACAGCTGAACAATATTTTCGAACAAGAGGGTCTTTTAATATCTTATCGGCCGTCGCTCCGGTAATGGCACTGACCGGATTGGTGGTCATATTGCCCCACAGTTTAAACCAAATTTCAGCTCGGATATTGTCTGAGTGTTTGGCGTCAAAACCTACTTCAGACAATATATTGGTCAGCATCTCAGCTCGTTCTGATTTACCACTGCTAGGTTCTCCGATGATCAATTTATCTCCGGCTTTATGCTGAATGACACCCGGTTCTTTTCGAATGGCGGCCGCATGGACCACCAAGCCAATGATATTTTCATAGGGGACAGCGAGGCTGTTCTTGCCATCAGGATTAACGGACTGGAATGCTTGTCCGGATTGCTTTTCAAGATCGCGGAAGAACCACCAAGGAATGCCATTCATTGCAGAAACAACCAGTGTTTTTTCATTAATCAGTGGCGCCAGCGTCGGCAAAACCTGTGCTAAGGCAGGTGTTTTTAACGCAATAAATACAATGTCTTGGACGCCAAGCTCTTCGGCAGACTTAGCGGCAATACAAGGTCGCTGAATGACTTCTCCGCCTTGCTCTAATCGCCAACCATACTTATTAAGGGCTTCTAAACTTTCTCCACGAGCTAACGCACTGACAGTGAAGTGACTATTCGTAGCAAGACGTGCACCTATGAAGCCGCCAATAGCCCCAACACCAACGATACATATTTTCATGTTATTTTTCCTTTCAATCTATGTTCTCTCTATGACGCCCAGCATGGTAAAAAAAGCATAACGATAGCAAAACACTAAAAAATATGGTGCAGCTCATGGTTTTTTATTGAGTACTAGACTGAGGCGGTTGGTAACGACTTTTTTGGCTTAAAGAGCATTTTAAAAGTAACTTTGGACGCTAAGATATGAGTAAAAATAAGCACGCCTTATGCGCAGGGTAAAGGCGTGCTTATATTGTTTGTCTGCTGATTCGTCTGCTAAGAATGCATGAGAAATCGCTTAGAGTTGCGTTAAATTAAGGTCTTCGAGACTAGAAGGGGTAATCCCTCCATAGCTCACGAATTGAGGCCTCTGGGTCGTCTACCTGTTGCGATTTAGTATCAAAACGCATTGTCGGACGTGTGTCTAAATTGTATGGCGTCCAGTCAGCGCGATCTGATTTTGCAAAGCGGATCCAGTTATCATGCATCGCTTGAGCTAATGATTCGGGAGGATTCTCACCCACCATGCCTTTCGCTTCATCACTAAGGGTTGTGTTAAACGTAAAGGGTACATCAACAAAATGAGCAGGGCCTAATCGACCGCCAAATGCAGTTGAAAACCATGAGAAGTTATAGTGCCATACAGTATTACCGTTATTCACCAAATGCTCAGCAATATGCAATGCAGGCATTCTAAATGTGTAGTCAGATTGGAGATTGACGTAACGTTCACCGATGGATTTATTTGCATAGGCTTCAGCAGGGTGACCCTTGAGTGAAAGGTCGTTTATAAATAGAGAGACTTCCTCTTTAGCGATATTGTCGATAGCACCGTTAGGGACCAAATATAATCTCGCTTCTTGATCTGTGCTGCCGACAATAATAGGGATGGACGGATCGGCATTGTTTACCAACGATTGCATTGGTGAGCCCGTAATGAGTTTATTATCAACAACGGGTAAAAAAGCCGTTCCTCCCCACGCTATCATACCCCATTCATCATGGTTGGTGATGGTTTGGCCTTGATCTATAACGGTTGAGACCAGTTGAGTAAATGGGACACTGGCGATTCCTTCGATGGTTGCCGGTACGGACAGTTTATCGGCAAAGCTCTTAGTGATACGAGCGGCTTCTGCTTGAGTAAAAGATTGCATCGGTGGGCTTTGCATGATCGCTTTTTGAAAAAGACCTTGTGCTTTTTTGATGCCGAGTAAAATGGCGACACTTTCTGCACCGGCAGACTGACCAAACAATGTCACTTTTTTGGGATCTCCACCAAACGAAGAGATGTTTTTATTGACCCACTCTAAGGCCATTATTTGATCCAAAGTACCTCGGTTATCTGGTGCGCCTTGAAGGTGCATAAAACCATCAACACCGACCCGATAATTGACAGTCACAACAATGACGCCATTTTTAGCAAAGCTGGTTCCGTTATAAACTTGCTCGCCGGCATCTTCACGAATAAAAGCGCCACCAGGCAGCCATACCATAACCGGTAATTTTTTATCTGAATGGATGGCATCTTTTGGCATCCAAATATTCAGCGTCAAATCTCCTGGTTTGCCAACCAACTCGACATTTCTACCTCGACTGGGTTGAGGCACGGGTTGGCCCATATTCGTTGCGTCCAATACTCCTTGCCATTTCCCGTACGCTTGAGGGGCTTGAAAACGACGCTCTTTGACAAAGGGGTTTTTGGCGTAAGGAATGCCATAGAAAGCCCCTACATCTTGTTGAAGCAGTCCATTTACGAGACCTTGTTGAGTCGTTATTTCGAGCGTATTTATGTTCGCTGCATACATAGGGCCTGTTCCAAGCAATAGAATACAAGCCATTATTCTGCTTGTTATCATCGTTTTTATATAGGGTTTCATGACTAATTCTCTTTGTTAATGGTTCAGTAATCGTTGAGCGCTCTCCATCTGTCACTAAGGTATGACATACCATCAAGGTGATAATTTTCCAGTCAACGGCAAATGGCACGATAGGAAATTCACGTCAAACTTTGACATGCTTGTGTTTATCAGATAGAAATTTTTGCCTTTGAAGAGCCGATTTTTGATGATGAGAGGCGCATAGAATTCGGTCAATGCTTCATTTAAAAAACAGGCTTAAATGCGCAGTTATTACGCATTTTTGCCTGTTTTTCTGACCTTTTTGGGTTTTTTAGCACAGGTTTTAATCTTAGTTCTTAAAGGATGGGTCTTGTTTTTCAACAATGCGTTTCATCGCCGCAAAAACGTCTTCACCGGCACCAAATTTCGGATCAAAGTTAAGTGACTGAGCGGTACATTTTTTGCAAATTTCTTCAGGAATGTCTCTTACAGCACCCATCGACATCGAAGCCATTTGTATTTCACAAGCACGGTTGACTAGCCACATCAGTGAGAATGCCTGTGCAAGTGATGCGCCCATCACAACAGGGCCATGATTGCGAAGCATTAATAGTGGCTTGCCGCCCGCGCTGTCTAAAATGCGTTGGCCTTCATCCATATGCAAAGTGATGCCTTCAAAATCATGATAAGCGACTTTATCCCACAGTTGAGCCGAGTAGAAATTACTGTAAGACAATCCATCTTCTAAGCAACAGACGGCAAGAGTCGGCGTTGTATGAACATGCATCACACAATGTGCATCGTCTACTTTGTCATGAATTGCGCTGTGGAAGGTAAAGCCGGCAGGGTTAATTGGCCAGTCGGAGTGACCGATAATATTGCCTTCTAGATCGACTTTTACCAGGTTAGAAGCCGTTACTTCACTGTAATGAAGACCAAATGGGTTAATTAAAAAATGATTGTCTTCGCCTGGAACTCGTACTGAAATATGGTTGTAGATGGATTCATCCCACTTTAAGTAAGCGAAAATGCGATACATTGCCGCTAAGTCGACACGGGCTTTCCATTCGGCGTCGTTAAAACGAGTTGGATGTTCAAAATTGCGAGGAGTAGTAGAAGCCATGTTAATTCTCTTTCTAGGTATTTTTGTTTATGGAAAAAACTTAGTGTTAACATGTTAAATAATTGGCTGGATATAAAAAACTAAAATGATTATGGTGTAGCTCCATATTTTTTTTATAGCTGGTGAGTATGAATACCAAACAACTTCTGTTCTTTTTAAAAACCGCAGAAATCAATAGTATTGCTGCAGCAGCACGAGCGTTAGACGTGGCACAACCCAGTGTTAGTTTGCAACTTGAAAATTTGGAGCATGAGGTTGGTGCTAAATTGTTCGATCGCAGTTTTCGTGGCGTTGTGTTAACCGAGAGCGGGCAGATTTTTAAAGCACATGCTGAGTCGATTATTCGTCAAGTCGAGCAAGCCAAGTTAGATGTACATCAATTTGAAAGAGAACCAGCAGGGCAGTTGTCCATTGGTATGACACAGCCTATTGGTAACATTATTTCAGTGCCTTTGTTGGCGTTAGTTGAGCAACATTACCCTAATATTAAATTAGAACTCTATACAGGCTTATCTTATAGCCTTTCTAATCAGCTCTTAGCGGGTGAAATCGATATTGCGATTTCCTCTCCGGATGGCAGTGATTTGAGTCAGATTCGTCAAGAAAGACTGTTCCAAGAAAAACTGTTTATTTCAATGGGAACGGATCCTAAAGTACCTGCACATCAATCGCTTAAAGAAAAGTCGACCATTACCTTTGCTGATTTAGCCGAACATGAAGTGATTGTCACTGGTGAACGGGATTCATTAGGTTATGTATTACGGCGGTACGAGAAGGAAACCGGTATTAAAATCCCTCATAAACCAGCCTATGGGCAGTTAATGACCACGTTACGTTACGTTGTTGACGGTTATGGTATGTTGTTATCGCCAACGTCTGCATTTTATCATTTACAACAAGTGGGTCAGATACACGCGTTGGAAGTGGTTGAGCCACGTTTATGGCGGGATGTGTATATTTCAACGTCGTTGAATCGCCCTGAAACGGCCATGTTAAGAGTCATTATTCCTTTGATTCATCAAGTGACTGAACAGGAGTTTAAGGCGGGTCGATGGCAAGGTCGGTTGGATCTTGCTTGATTTAGCGAGGCCTGTCCATAACTCAGCTTGGACTTTGAAGCTGAAAGTTTAATTCATTGTGGTTGTGACTCGTTTACTCTAAAACTAGTGTCAATGTCTAATTAAGGAGAGGGCTTATGACGTCTTTAGTTGAATACATTTTTAAACTAAAACGAGCTTTGTTTTCTGGGGCTTGGCATGATCGCAGAGAAAGTGATGAAACCCTTTCCAATCCTTTAGCCATGAGTGACGTCATATCACGAGACGTGCTGCAAGCTAGAATAACGGCATTATTGAGCAGGCAGTTTCAGGACGCCAAAAATAAGCAACAAAATACGAGTCATTGGGGAAACATTGGTTGGCAAGTTGAGACCGCCGCGCAGCAATGCAAAAGCATTATTAGCATGCAGGATGACGAAGAATTATTGGGGTACTTTGAGAGAGTCTTGCCAAACATGGCGAACTTAGCGGCGCGTTATCGTGTAGACAAAATGGATGAAGAGGGTTATGGCTTAGGGACGGTTCGAGAAGTTGAAAATTACCTGATTCAACAAGCGAAGATCTATGAAAACACCCTTGCAGTGAGTGAAGAGTGATGAATAGAATCATATCATCTTTTCTATTGTTTTGTTGTGCTGCGTTATCGGTGAGCGCCTTTAGCTCTGAGTCCAATCGTTTATTACTTCAGTTGAATCAGGTTAATCAAATTGCGTTAGAAAAACGTTGGATGCCTTATCAAGACACTTTGTACATAATCCATAGTGATTTTTCCACGAACGTTGCGATTGTCTCTAAAGGGCATTCCCAATGAAAAAATGACCTTGAGTTTGATTGATGGTCAGACCAGTGAGCAAATGATGGCGGCGTCTAATCTTGATCTCTATGGTTTTTGCCAGCTTCCTGAAACAGAAGAGGGCTTTACGGTTCTCTTCACTCAACGCAATGGCGGAATGGTAAACGATACGGAATTGTTGATGCTCAGCCCAGTATTTGATCAACCTAGATTAACCCGTTTAGGTCGTTTTCTACCCGAGCTCTTTGGCGCAGATCAAGGTCTTTTAGAATGTGCTAAGGGTGAAACGATACTTGATATAACACGGGCTTTCTCGCCTTGTTATTGTGCGTTCAATGAGCGATTAGAGCTGTGATCATCATTCATTGTAATTGAATGAACCATATTTCATTACCCTATCATTCGATTTCATAAACACATTGTTTCAATTTTAAGGGCTTGATCTAAATCAAATAACTGATAGTTTTGTCATTAATAAAAATAACACACAGCTAGTTAGTGGATATATCTATGATTGATTGCTTTAAAAACAATGGCATGAGTGCCTTGTTGAAATTCAAAGTCCCTCATTTACGTCTTGGCCTAGTTGCCGTCTCTTTATTGAGTCCTGCGGTTGCTGTTCAGGCTGATGCCTCTCCTTCTACTCCAAGTCGCCCCAACATTTTATTGATTATGGCAGATGATTTGGGTTACTCCGATTTAAGTGCTTATGGCAGTGAAATAAACACGCCTAATATTGATGCGCTAGCAACACAAGGGCGAATACTGACGAATTTTCATACCGCTGCAGTGTGTTCACCGACTCGAGCAAGCCTAATGACGGGTGTGGATCATCATTTGGCAGGCATCGGAAACATGGGGGAAGTGGTTGGCATAAACATTTTGCAAAATAAGCCAATCAGTGCGCCTTGGGGTAAATCGAATACTTATGATTTTGATAACATTCCAGAGGGTTATCGTGGTCATATAAGTGAAAAAACCGCCACTATGCCAGAGTTGCTCTCTGATTCCGGCTACCACACCTATATGGTTGGTAAATGGCATTTGGCGTATGATGTGAAAGCCCCAGATAAAAATCATAAACTCTGGTATCGGATTAACAAAAGTGCGTTGCCGTTTGCTAGAGGGTTTGAAAAGTCTTTTACACTGGTCAATGGTGGAGGGTCGCATTTTGCACCTTCGATGCCGCCCACTCCGCTTGATATCACAATGTATGCTGAAGATGATCGAGTGTTTCCATCTAAAATGCTACCAAAAGATTTCTTTTCTACGGAATTCTATACGAATAAGCTGATCGATTATATTGATGCCAACCATGGAGATGGTAAGCCTTTCTTTGCTTATGCAGCATACACTGCTCCACATTGGCCGCTGCAGGCGCCTCAAGCCGATATCGATGCACAAAAAGGGCGCTACGATGCAGGTTACGATGTTATTAAACAGCAGCGTTTGGCTAGAATGAAACGCCTTGGTTTAATTGATAATGTGATAGAGCCAGCGAAAGATTCGGTTGGTCCAAAGCATTGGAATGAATTGAATTCCGACGAAAAACAGAAAGAAGCTAAATCAATGGAGATTTACGCTGCGATGGTGAGTAACCTAGATCACCATGTTGGTCGTTTGGTGTCTCATTTGAAAGATATTGGTGAATACGACAATACGCTGATTGTTTTTATGTCGGACAACGGTGCGGAAGGTGCTCCAGCTTATTTGCCGAAAATACCGGGCACACAATTTGATAATTCATTGGATAATATGGGTAAGCCTGGATCTGCTGTTGCTTATGGGCCTCGTTGGGCTGAGGTAAGTTCAGCGCCTTTCCGTTTGTTTAAAGGCTTTACTGGCGCTGAAGGTGGGACCGCTTCGCCCTTCATCGTTAAGTTGGCTGGACAAACCAAGGGTAAGCCGATGTCTTCTGCTCGAATGCAGGTAGTTGATATTTTACCTACCTTCTTAGACGCTGTTGGTGTTGAGTTGCCAGGTGATCATTATAAAGGTAAATCTATCTATCCGCCTAAAGGGGCGTCGTTCTTATCGGCCTTGCAGCAATCAGATACTTTTACTAAGGTGCATTCCGATGGTACTGTGTTGGCCGATGAATTAATGGGGGCGAGCTATGTCATTCGTGGTAAATGGAAGTTGAGTCAGCAAGCGCCATTAAAGAAAGCACCAATATTCACGAAAGACGTTCCTTTTGCCTTATATGATTTGTCAAATGATCGCGGAGAAACAAAAGATTTGTCAGCTCAGTATCCTGAAGTGGTGGCTGAATTGAAGCAAGCGTATCGCGAATACATTCGTACAAACAAAGTGGTTGAGCATGCTGGCTCTTATAGTGGTCGATAAACGGACATGTCAGTTGCTGGGGGAAAGATGCGTCAAAAGGTAATGGATCGAATTAATCACTTTGGTGTGATGGCTAAGCCAAGTAGTTCGGTCTGTAATATTGACTGTACTTACTGTTTCTATCTGGAGAAAGAGCATCTTTATCCAGATAGAAAAAAACAGTGGCGTATGGATGATACGACGCTAGAAAATTACATACGTGATCAGATTCAATCCCAGCAAGGCGATGTGATTGATTTTGTTTGGCAAGGAGGTGAGCCCACGTTGTTGGGGGTGGACTTCTTTCGCCAAGCGATTGCGTTTCAGCAGCAGTACCGAGGCTATAAGACCATTACCAACTCGCTGCAAACGAATGCAACCTTGCTGGATGAGGAGTGGGCACTTTTTTTAAAAGAGCACCAGTTTTTGATTGGGGTGTCTATCGATGGAGACCGCATCAGTAATGATACCTATCGCCTTTCTCGTAAAGGAAAAAGTACCTTTGATGATACCCTTAATGGTCTTGCGTTACTTAAAAAGCATAATGTTGATTTCAATACGTTAACGGTGGTGAATGCCGAAAATGTAAAGCGACCGTTGAATGTTTATGCTTTTTTAAAGCGAATAGGCAGTCAATATATGCAGTTTATTCCTTTGGTTGAACGCAAAGCCATTGTGCCAGATAGAGATGGTTTGATATTGATTCAGCCAACGTTTGAAGGGGAATCTAACCTAGCGGAATGGTCGGTTCCAGCGAAGGCTTATGGTAAGTTTCTTAATACGATTTTTGATCATTGGATTCAGCAGGATCTGGGTAAGATTTTCGTCATGAACTTTGAGCAAACCATGAGCCAGCTAGCAGGTCGGCCGGGGGCTTGCGTGTTTAGTGAAACCTGTGGCAACGGTTTGGCAATGGAGTCCAATGGGGATGTTTATTCCTGTGATCATTATGTTTACCCTGAACATAAGCTGGGTAATGTGAATGAAACCTCGTTAATCGAGCTAGTAAATTTGCCGCAAAACCTGAAATTCGGGGAAGATAAGTTGACCAATATCAGTACCGATTGTCATCAATGTGAGGTGCGTTCAGTTTGTCATGGCGGTTGTCCAAAGCATCGATTTGAGCCCTCTAGTGATGGCTTATTAAATCGTAATTATCTATGTGATGGCTTTAAGTCACACTTTTCTCATGCTGTACCTAAAATGTCCGAAACGATCGGTTTGTTGAGTCATCAAACGCCAATAAAGAAGGTGAGGCAAGAGATAAAGAAAAGGTTCTATTCCTGACCTGCCAGAACAGATCCTTTTCTTTTCTTTGCGTTATTCTGCGTCCATGTTAGTTGCAGCTGATTTCAGTGTGTCTATTAACCAAATAAGCCCTTCGTCGTTATTTCGGTATTGATGCCACTGCACGCATTGTTTCATCGGTGGAATGTCAAAAGGCAGTGGTAGAATTTTAAGTGGCCATACTTTGGCCATTTTTCTTGCCAGTCTTGCGTGTATCGTGGCGATGTTTTCGGAGCCTATAACGAGGGCTGGCAATGAGGCAAAACTGAAGGTTGTTGCAATTAAACGACGTTTAACGCCATACCTTTGTGCGAATGATGTCTCAAAAAAGTCTTTTTTAACTACCGCAGGGCGCATTAAGACATGTCCAGCCTCCGCGTATTTTTCTGTGGTTAGCTTACCTTTTGCTATTTCGCTGTCTTTCCAGACAACGCAAACAAATTCCTCTTCATAGAGAACTTTGCTCGGGTGACTCGTTGAGACAAAATCCGATGGGATGATCAGTAGATCAGCCTTGCCTTGCTCTAACTGCTCGTCGGGGTTGTGAACCTGTGCTAAAAATTGAAAACGGGCCGTACTTTGTTGTTTTCCTACTAATTCTAAGGCATGAGGTGCTAGAACGGTTTGTGTGTAATCTGAACAAAATACGCTGAATATCCTGTCGGTTGTCTTGGGGTCGAAGCTAGGTTGTACCAGAATCGTGCTTTCAATATTGTTCAAAGCGTTGCGTACATTTGCTTTTAGACTCTCTCCCATGGGGGTGATGACCATTCTTCTGCCGATCTGTGTCAGCAGATCGTCTTCAAAATAATCTCGTAATCTCGATAGTGAATTACTTAGGGCAGAAGGGCTCATATTGAGTTGTTCTGCGCCTTTGGTGATGCTCTGGACGGTGAGGAGAGTATCTAAAGCCACCAGAAGGTTAAGGTCGAGCTTTTTAAATCGCATAAAGATTCTCGTCAATAGTTGTTCTTATTTGATCATTCGATGATATCGAATGGTTGATTCAGTTTAAAGGGTTTTTCTGAAAGGTTGCTGTAATTTACATTTAGCTTGTTCTTAAAACATAAAAATAAAATTTGAGAGGAAGAACACGTGAAAACAATCAACTCGACGCCATTTAGGCTGAAAGCGCTTGCGCTCGCAATTGTTTCTAGCACATCTACAGCTTATGCATTTCAGATAGATACAAGCAATTCTGATTTGAGAATGAGCTTAAATAATACGGTGAAATACAGTACGGCTTTTCGTCTTAAAGATCAGTCCGATGCTTTATCAACAGGAGATGCTGTCAAAAACTTAGATGATGGTAACAATAACTTTGATAAAGGTTTGGTTTCCAATCGTTTGGATTTATTCAGTGAATTTGATGTTTCGTATCAAGATCGTTTTGGTGTGCGTCTAAGTGGCGCGGCCTGGTACGACGCCGAATACAACAAAAAAAATGATAATGATACCTCCACTTCAAATAGTCCCGTTACTAACGAGTTTGTCGATAATACTAAAAAAGTAATGGGTGATGATGCCGAAATATTAGACGCCTTTGTATATGCTCGATTCCCTTTTAAAGATGGAATGGAAGGTACGGTGCGCGTAGGTCGCCACTCTCTTTTGTGGGGTGAAAGCTTGTTCTATGGCGCGAATGGTGTTGCTGCGGCAAACGGCCCTATGGACATTGTTAAGCTAACCTCGGTTCCGGGTTCAAAGACGAAAGAAACCATTCGTCCTACTGGTAAAGTCTCTTTAGATCTGCCTTTGACAGACACCGTTTCTCTTGGTGCATTTGTGGGTTACGAATGGGAGAAGTCGCGTTTGCCTCCACAAGGTGCGTATTTGTCCGCGGGTGATCCAGTTGAAGGTACTTCGGTCAAAACATTTGGCCCAAATCAATTTACAAATGAATCCGATATGGATGCTTCAGACTCAGGTCAATATGGTCTGCAACTTCGTATCACCGATTATGATTCTGATGTGGATTATGGTTTTTACGCGACCCGTTATCATGCCGCTGGGCCTAGCAACAACTACTTTATTCCTACTGGTCCTGGTACAGGCACCTACCGTTGGGCGTTTGCTGAAGGCATTGAATCCTACGGGGCGAGTATGGCCAAAACGGTCGGTCGTTGGAGTCTTGCCGGTGAAGTGTCATATCGTATGAATGCGCCATTAAACAGCGTTTCTCAAGATGACCCCAATCGCAATTTTGATAATGATAAAAATCCAGGGTATGCCGTCGGTGAGACCGCGCATGCTCAGTTTAGCTGGATAGCAAATGTGCCTACTTTTATCGCTCAAGAAGCCTCATTTTTAGGGGAAATTGCTTGGAATACGGTTGTTAAAACCACGAAGAATAAAGAGATGGCTAACCCTCTAGCAGACAAGTCTGCTGTTGCAATACGAATGATCTACAGCCCGCAATATCGTCAAGTCTTTGATGGTGTTGATTTAAACCCAACCATAGGTATAAGCCGAGCATTTGGTAAATCTGGCGCATTAGGGCCTGCTTTTGGTGTCGACGGCGGTGGTGATATTAACTTAGGTCTAAAAGCGGTTTACCTAAATAAGTGGAATTTCTCCATGAACTACGTGACTTATTATGGTGAGGAAGGTCCTTTCTTGACCGATGGGCCTAATGCTGGTGATAAGCCAAGGGCTCAGTTTAAACAAGCTCTAAAAGATCGTGATTTTATCTCTGCCTCTGTTAGTACCACCTTTTAATTTTTGGAGAATGATAATGTATAACAATAAAAAACACTCTCTTAGTGTGTTAGTTGCATCTGCAGTATTAGGTTGTTTTTCAATGGCTTCTAATGCAGCTGTTAGCCCTGAACAAGCCGCTCGATTAGGTGCGGATTTAACGCCTTTTGGTGCTGAAAAAGCAGGCAGTGCTGATGGTTCTATTCCTGCGTGGACTGGAGGATATAACAAACCTATCCCTGGCGAACAGTTAGGCGGTAAACGTCTTGATCCTTTTGCTGATGAGAAGCCTTTGTATACTGTGACTGCGGCGAATATGGATGAGTATGCTGAAAAATTAACGGATGGTGTGAAGGCGATGCTGAAAAAGTACCCAGACACATATCGTTTGAACGTTTACCCAACACATAGAACGGCAACAGCACCAGATTGGGTTTATAACTTTACCGCTCAAAATGCATTAAAAGCCACTTTAAAAGGCCATGATCTTGAGGGTGGATATGGTGGTATTCCGTTTCCGATCCCGAAAAATGGGTTGGAAGCCATTAATAACCATCGTTTAGCGTGGCGTGGCGTGAGTTGGGAAACGGAAATTAATCAGTATCAAATCACCTCAAGCGGTAAGGTGGTATTGACAACAGATGGTTTATTGAAGGTGCAAAAGCCTTATTACTTCGAAGAGGGATCGAGCGAAGAGTTTGATGGGTATTTTAACGAAATTAACTTAGAAAATTATGGGCCGCCAATTCGTGCAGGTGAAAGGATTGTTGGTCGTACTAATCTACAAGCAGATAAATCGCAATCTTACGTTTACCTAACGGGTCAACGTCGTGTTCGTAAGTTGCCGAATGCTTGCTGCGATACGCCTACTCCAGCAACAGCGGGCTTGATGTCCTTCGATGAGCTAAGTGTTTTTTCAGGTCGTACTGATGTGTTTGATTGGAAGTTGTTGGGTAAGAAAGAAATCTTGATTCCATACAATGAAAATCGCTTCCTTCAGTATAGTGACGATCAAATTGTTTCTGGTAACCACATTAACCCTGAAACGGTTCGTTGGGAGTTACACCGTGTTTGGGTGGTAGAGGCCACACTTGCTGAAGGTAAACGCCATCAAGCAGTCCGTAGCCGTTACTACTTAGATGAAGATACTTGGCAGGCATCTTTGGGTGATCGCTGGGATTCAAATGGTGAACTTTGGAAAACATTATGGCAGTTCAATTACGTTATGCCTGAGTTCCCTGGCACCATTCCGCAAACCTTTGGTTTTTATAATTTGCTCTCAGGTGAAGCGTATGTGGCGAACGTGATGAATGATAAATCATTTCACAATAAGCCAGTCGCACGTTTTCCTACCAGTACTTTCACTGGTCAAGGTTTGGCGCGTCAGGGTACACGATAAGTTTATTTAATGTTTGATTAATCTTGTTTCTTTTGTATCAAAGGGTGAGTTTTGCCTTCCCCCTTTTGGCTTTACTCGTCCTTTGATACAGGTTTTTAACAGATTGATGAGTTTAATTTTTGCAAATCAAGCTGTTTGTTCGCTTTCAAATAAAAGAAGTTGGAGTATTTATGTTTCGTTACTTTCCCACTAATTACCCATGGGATCTTTCTATTAACCTTGCTTTAGAAATGGGCGCTCGTATTGGTGAGATCCAAGAGATGTGCGCACCATTGAAAGAAGCAGCTGATGCTAAGGATGCTGCGGGCTCAAAAGCGTTTCGTGAAAGTTGGGAGCGCATGGCGGATAAGTTATGTGTGTTAGCGGAAGAAGATGAAAAGCGTGGTCGTATGATATCCGCTGGTGATAAATATGGACGTGCAGCGACTTATTATTTAACGGCTGAGCGTCTGCAAGGGCATGGTTCACCGGGTCGAGAAGCGTTATATAAGCGTTTCCAAGACATCTTTGCTCGTGGTCTTGAATTGTCTAAAGAGAATTGTGAGTTAGTTCAGATTCCGTATGAAGGAAAGTACCTTTCTGCATTGTATGTTAGAGCAGAAGGCGTGGAAGGCAAAGCGCCTGTGTTAGTGCAGGTGAACGGTTTGGATTCAACAAAAGAAATGAAATACCGAGTAGGTTTGCCTGCTTGGTTAGCGAAACGCGGCGTCTCTTCATTAATTGTGGATCAGCCTGGTACAGGCGATGCCATTCGTCAACAAGGTTTTACTGCGCGCTTCGACAGTGAGCATTGGGCAAGCCGAGTAGTGGATTGGTTGGAAACACGTGAAGAAATTGATGCGAAACGTATTGGTATGGAAGGTGTATCTCTGGGTGGTTACTACTGTCCTCGTGCGGTAGCGTTTGAGCCAAGATTTGCTTGTGGCGTAGTTTGGGGAGCGAACCATGACTGGCGTGATGTACAAAAACGTCGTTTAGAAAAAGAAGGCAGTTTTCCGGTTCCACATTATTGGGAACACGTGCGTTGGGTTTGGGGTGCAAAAGACATGGATGAGTTCATGGAGATTGCGGAAAAAGTTCACCTTGATGGCGTTCTGGATCGCATTAAAGTGCCATTCCTTGTGACCCACGGCGAAAAAGATTCACAAATCCCGCTGAAATGGGCTCATCGTACCTATGAACAATTGGTGAACAGCCCTAACCGAGAGCTAAAAGTTTTTACCGATCGTGAAGGTGGTGTGCAGCACTCTAGCTTTGATAATTCAGCTAACGCTGGCGCTTACATCGCTGATTGGGTAGCTGAAACGCTTAAAGGCCATACAGCCTAAATCCAAAGAGGATATAAGAATGAAAATAGTAGGTTTAGAAAGCATCGTTTTTGGGGTTGAGGATGTGCCTGGTTGCGCTACTTTTCTGACGGATTACGGTTTGTTTCCTGTTGATGTCACTGATAAAGGCGGCCGTTTTGAAGCATTAGATGGTACTTCTGTTGTGTTAGCTCACGCTGACGATGACAGTTTGCCTGCGAGTATTGGTAATGGCTGCATGATGCGTAAAACCATTATGGGCGTAGCGGATGAAGCTACTATCCAAGCGATTACCGCAGAGTTAAGTAAAGATCGCGAGGTACGTAAGCTAAGCGACGGTTCAATCGAATCTACCGATGATTCAGGTTTTGTTATTGGTTTTAAAGTTACTGAACGTAAACAGCTAACCTTGCCAGGTGAAATCTCGAACGTACCAGGTTCGCCATTTCAACGCCCAGTAAACCATCTTGCGGTTAATGACGACGCAGAACAAATACGTCCACGCACACTGTCGCACATCGTTTATTTTGTGCCTGACCCAGTCAAAGCGGAAGCGTTTTATGTGGAGCGTTTAGGGTTCCGTTGTACTGATCGTTTTGAAGGCACTGGACCATTCTTACAACCTGCTGGCACTTTAGATCATCACACACACTTTTTGATTGGTGCGCCACCATTTATGCAGGGTGTAGAGCATTTTACGTTCCATTTTGGCGGTCCAACTGAGATGATGCAAAATGGCTCTCGCTTTATTGAAAAGGGTTATCAGGCGTTTTGGGGGCCAGGTCGACACATCTTCGGATCAAATTGGTTTTGGTACTTTAACAGTCCATTTGGTTGCCATATCGAGATGGATGCAGACATGGATTTGCATGATGAAAACTGGGAACCTCGTGTTGCAACCTCTGATGCAGACACCTCACAGACTTTTCTCATGCGTTATAGAGATAAATGGGCCCCGGGTAAAGATTCAGGTAAAAACGGCGCATACGAATAGCCTATTTTAATTAAGTGTAAAAAAACAAGAGTTTGATTATAAATCGAGAGGCTTTTACGGGGGGGAGCAGTGATGTTTATTACTGCCTCGTAAAAGTTGTAAGCGGCAAATGTGCAGCTACCACGAAATAACAATAAACAAAGTGGATGACAATAGTATGTTGATGATATCTGTGAGATACGGGATTTTTTGCTTTACGGATCGAAGAGAAGCAGCCTTTCTAACGGGAGGTGTACGATGAGCTATCGTTTTGGATTTAAAGGTAACCTCGCTTTGATGGTTTCCCATTGTGCTGGTATGTTGGATTTAGTCGCTCTTCCTTTGTGGATCGGTGTGTTGGTTTCTTACTATAAGCTGGATAGTCAGCAATCTGGTAGCTTAGTCACTTTATTCCTAATTGGTGCAGTCTGTGCCAGTTTATTTATAGCCCCTAAATTCAAGCGCCTTAACACTCGTTTGGTTGCTACATTTGGTTTTTTTGTATCGGGTTTATGCTTTGTTTGCGCCTCACAAACGTCTGAATTTGTGTTGTTGGCTGCATTGCATTTTGTCGCTGGTTTGAGTGCAAGTTCAGCATTGAGTATGGCTCATGGCACTCTAGCTCGCGGTGAAAATCCTCATAAGTTGTTTGCTATTGCAGGCTTTACGTTAGGCGTAATGGGGTTCTTTTTCATGGGGGCAACTCCTAACATCACTCAGGCCGTCGGAGGGTATTCACTATTTATTATCTTTGGCGGAATTATGTTGTTGGCTTCGTTTGTTTGCTTATTAACTTTCCCTTCATTGAGCGCCGCTGAAAAACAACAGGAGTCACTAACTAAGGCTGAAAAAATTCCAACTAGTGTTTGGTATGGCATTGTTGGTATTAGTTTAATGGCAATTACTCAGGCTATGACCTTTAGCTTTATGGAGCGAGTAGGGAACGAAAGGGGATTCGCTACTGACTCTATTACTATGGTTTTGATTGCTCTAGCGTTGATTAATATTGTCGCAGCGGCCCTAGCAGGGATTTTGGAAAAGCGTATTTCGACCCGTGTCGTCTTATTTTCAGGCCCAGTTCTGCAAATTCTTTTGTCTAATATCATGATGAACTCAACAGGTTTTGCTCTCTACGCTGCTTCCGCTGCATTTTTTGTTTCTATTATGTTGTTTACTCATACTTTTGTGTTTGGGTTATTGGCCCGTTTAGATACATCGGGTCGTGCTATGGCAGCAACGCCAGCAATGCTAATGATAGGGGCTGCCATTGGTCCTATTTTAGGTGGAACCATTATTAAGTTAGCGGGTTACCATGGTATTGGTATTGCCGCATTAGTATTTGGATCCATTTCACTTATTTGCTTCATGCGTGTTTTCAGAAGTAGTTCAGCGGTGGCTCAATCTGAGTCAGTGGTGTGAGGTGGATGATGTTGTATAAAAATACTACCGAGACATCCGCCACCTCGGTTAACTTTTGGCGCAAACTTGGCCGCTATACCATCATGGCATTGTTACTTTGTCGTATTGATGGTGCTGTTTCAGCCGTTGCGGATGCGATAGAACGCCCTGCTATAAAGTCTCACCTAGTAGAGCATTCAGTGTTAATGGCTGCATCTTATGCAGGAGATCATCTGATTGCTGTTGGTGAGCGTGGGTTAATTCTCCGTTCAGATGATGAAGGGAAAAGCTGGCAGCAGCAACCCTCACCAGTCAGTGTGACCTTAACAGGAGTCGATTTTTCAGATGAAAAAATTGGCTATGCGATTGGTCATGGTGGCATCGTGTTGCGTACGACGAATGGCGGGGCAGAGTGGAAGGTTCTACTGGACGGTCGCACTCTCGCTCAAAATTTGTTGCAACAAGCCGAAGCCTCCAAGGACGAAGAGGCTATTTATCAGGCAAAATTGTTAGTCTCCGATGGCCCTGATAAACCTTTTTTAGACATGTTGTTACTCGGCCCAGATCATTTAATTGTGGTCGGTGCTTACGGCTTGGCACTGGAAACCAAGGATGGAGGAAAAACCTGGGGCTCTTGGATGGGGCGGATTCAAAACTACTTTGGCTTTCATTTATACAGCATTCGCAAGCAGGCTGATCGTATTCTGATTGCCGGTGAACAGGGCTTTATTGCACTTTCAAAGGACAATGGTCAAACCTTCGATATTCTTGATACTCCATACGAAGGAAGTTTTTTCACGGCTCAATTATCCGGGAAGAGCACACTTGTTCTTGCTGGACTTCGTGGAAATACCTTTGTTTCCAATAATAATGGCGATGTTTGGGAAAGCATTAAAAACCCAATTAATGCCTCTATTTTTGCGTCTTTTATGAATGGAAATGGTCAAGTGATTATGGCCAATCAGGCTGGGATTCTACTTGGTTTAACCGAAAATCGGTTAGTGCCACTTACACGTAAACGCCTTCCACCTCTTAACAACATGCTAGAAAAAGCCAATGGTAGTGTTCTTGCTTTAAGCATTAATGGGCCTGTTTCCATTGATGTAGGAGATTTGAAATGAAACATCATTCGTCTACGCTTGCTTCTCCAGAAGATCAGTTTGATCCAAATACGGGCTCTATTATTGAGAGAGTATTATTTAACAATCGTTTAATTGTCATTATTGTTTGTGCCTTACTGACTGCTTTATTGGGTTGGCAAGCAACTAAGTTAACCATCAATGCGAGTTTTGAAAAAACCTTACCAACACATCAAGAGTACATTCAAAATTATTTGACCTATGAAAAAGAGCTGACTGGCTTAGGTAATGCATTAAGAATTGCGGTCGTTAGTCCCAAAGGCACGATTTATGATGCGGAATATTTAGAGTTTTTACGTCAATTAAGCGATGACGTGTTTCTTCTTCCTGGCGTCGACCGCGTGCAAATGAAGTCTTTATGGACACCTTCCACTCGCTGGATTGGTGTCACTGAAGAAGGTTTGGATGGTGGTCCGGTGATTCCTGAAGATTACGATGGTTCACCGGCTAGTTTACAAAAACTAAAAGCCAACGTGGCTCGTTCGGGTCAAATAGGTCAGTTAATCGCAGCGGACGAAGAGTCCACTATTATATACATGCCGTTGCTGAGCCAAGATGCGACAGGAGAAGCATTGGATTATGCGAAATACTCCGAAGCGCTTGAAGGTTTACGAACAAAGTACCAAGACAAAGGTTTAGAGATCCATATAACCGGCTTCACCAAGGTAATGGGGGATCTTATTGAAGGGGTTGAGGCAGTCCTTGGTTTCTTCGTGTTAGCGGTGATTATCGCGACTCTCATGGTCTTCTGGTATACCCGATGTGTGCGTTCCACCTTGCTTGTGGTATTTGCATCAATATTAGCGGTCATTTGGCAACTGGGTATTTTACCGACATTAGGTTATGTATTAGACCCTTATTCTATTTTGGTGCCTTTTTTGGTCTTCGCGATTGGTATGAGCCATGGTGCACAAAAAATGAACGGCATCATGCAGGACGTGGGACGAGGTTTTGATAAATTAGTCGCAGCACGTTTTACCTTTAGACGATTGTTCTTAGCCGGATTGACGGCCTTGTTAGCCGATGCGGTAGGTTTTGCCGTTCTGTTGGTTATTGATATTAAAGTGATTCAAGAATTAGCCATTGCTGCCTCTATTGGTGTGGCAGTCCTTATTTTTACGAACCTTATTCTACTGCCTATTATGTTGTCCTACGTTGGTGTAGGAGCAAAAGCGGCACAACGTAGTGTCGTAAATGACATTGATTCTTCTAATACGAAGAATATGCCTGTTTTGTGGGTATTTTTAGACAAGTTCACTCAACGAAAATGGGCTATAGGCGCTTTGATTGGTGGATTCCT
Organism: Marinomonas posidonica; assembly: GCF_043643765.1. Lineage (GTDB taxonomy): Bacteria > Pseudomonadota > Gammaproteobacteria > Pseudomonadales > Marinomonadaceae > Marinomonas > Marinomonas posidonica_A. The sequence goes on from NZ_JBHZSP010000006.1 coordinate 88,844, forward strand.
TTTAACTGTTGGTGCCTTTGCATTAAGTACCCAATTAAAGATAGGAGATCTAGATCAGGGTGCACCAGAGTTACGTCAAGACAGTCGCTATAACCAAGACGTTGCTTTTATGAATGAACATTACGGTGCTTCTAGTGATGTGATGGCGATTATGGTTAAAACCCCTGACGGTGCTTGTTCTCAATACGATACGTTGAAAAAAATTGACGTACTTGAATGGCAATTGCGTCAGCTTCCTGGGGTGGAATCGACCAATTCTTTGTCTTTGTTAACACGTCGTGTGTTGTCCGGTTTGAATGAAGGTAATCCTAAATGGTACGAGTTTTTACCGAACCAAAGTATGTTGAACTACATTACGGCAGGTGCACCGCGAGGTTTGTATAACAACAGCTGTAATTTGTTAACAGTGTATGTGTATCTGCAAGATCATAAGGCCGACACACTAACTAATATTGTAAATCACGTAGAGGAATTTGCTAAAGACAATAATACAGAGGATGTGCAGTTCTTATTGGCGGCAGGTAGCGCGGGGATTCAAGCCGCTACGAATATCTCAGTAAAAGCGGCTTGGTATCAAATGCTGTTCCTTGTTTACGGTGCGGTTGCGTTATTGTCGTTAATTACCTTCCGCTCCTTTAAAGCCGTGGTCGTTGCGATTCTGCCATTGATGCTGACTTCCATCATGGTAGAAGCGCTGATGGTGCAACTTGGTATGGGGGTAAAGGTCGCTACTCTACCCGTAATTGCCTTAGGGGTCGGTATTGGTATCGATTACGCCTTATATATTTTATCTATTACTCTGGTCGGACTACGTAACGGCAATAGTTTATCTGAATCTTATCTAAGGGCGCTTAACTTTACAGGTAAAGTCGTTATGTTAACTGGCGTTACTTTAGCTGTCGGGGTGATCACTTGGGTGGCAAGCCCAATTAAATTCCAAGCTGACATGGGCTTGTTGCTGGCTTTTATGTTCATTTGGAACATGTTGGGCGCATTGATTCTTCTTCCTGCTCTGGCGCACTTTTTACTTAAGCCAAAATACGCAAGTGATCAAAAATCGCAGGATATATCTGAGTGATGGAAGAGGTTCAAGCTAAAGTTCTTTGTCATATCGATGAGATAGAAGAAGGGGCGACAAGAGGGTTTTTGGAGAACGACGCAGGACATGATTTGTTTTTCGTTGTGAAACTTGATGGTCGCTTATTCGCTTGGCGAAATGCTTGTCCACATGTGTCTGGTGCACCAATGGCGTGGCGCAAGGATGCGTATATGGACGCCAAGAAGCAACATGTGGCTTGTCATGCCCACGGCGCTTTGTTTGAGCCTGATACTGGTTTGTGTATTCAAGGCCCTTGCCTTGGTCAGAGTTTAGCAAAAGTCCCAGTTCATGTGGATCAAGCGGGCATGGTTTCAGTGTTAATCACAGACATTAATTAATTGTACTAACAACAAAAATAAGGAGTCATTAAATGACTGCAGTAAATAAAGTATTGGTCATTGGTGGTGGTTTCTCCGGTATGGCCACAGCAATCAAAATGCGTAGTCACGGCATTCAAGTCGATCTGGTTGAGATTGATCCAGAGTGGTGTGAACTAGGAGCGGGTATCACTATTAATGGTGCCTCCATGCGAGCATTAGAAAATCTTGGTTTGTATCAACAAGTTGTTGAGCAAGGTTGTGTAACGGATGGTGTGGCGATTCACTTAGCGCACGGTCCTCTGGTTATGGAGCTGCCAACTCCGAGTCCTGTGGGTTCTACTGTGGGAGGTAGTGGTGGCATTTTTCGTCCTACGCTTGCTCGTATTATGTCGTCAGCAACACTTGAGTCTGGTGTTAATGTCCGTTTAGGCTGCACCTACACTGATATTCAGCAGACAGAATCAGGCGCGACTGTGTCTTTCACTGATGGCAGTACTCAAGACTATGATCTTGTTGTTGGTGCGGATGGTGTTCATTCTAAAATCCGCAAAGAGTTCTTCCCTGAAGTGGCTGACCCTGAATACATAGGTCAAGGTGTTTGGCGTGCCATTATGCCACGCCCTGCTGAAATTAATCGTGTGACTATGTGGATGGGCGACCATCTTAAGCTTGGTGTAAATCCTGTATCAGATACACATATGTATATGTTTATTACAGAAGATCGTCCTAAGAAAGAGCACATCGACAAAGCGACTTGGCCTCAAGTTTTTGCCAGTCTGATGGAAAATTTCCCTAACCCAATAGTTAAAGCATTGATTCCACATGCACTAAAAGAAGAAGCCAATATTGACTATCGCCCGCTGGCAAATTTGTTGGTGAAAACACCATGGAATAAAGGTCGCTTGGTTATGATCGGTGACACCGTTGCTGCGACGACTCCACACCTTGCTTCTGGTGCAGGAATTGGTATTGAAAGTGGCATAGTCTTAGCCGATGAATTGGCGGCTAACACCAACCTTCAGGTCGCATTAGATACATTCCATGAGCGTCGTTGGGAGCGTTGTCGTATGGTCGTGGAAAATTCGGCGCGTTTATGTCATATCGAAATCAATGGTGGCGACAAAGCTGAGCATTCAAAAATTATGGGGCAGTCATTAGGTGCTCTAGCTCAGCCTATTTAATTCTGATTTGAAACTCCCTTGGGTAGCGTGATGGTTTGAGACTGATCGCTACCATTTTTTATTTCATGTGTTGTCTATAATTTTCTGTAAAGGAGCTTTTTTATGGGCTTTCCTGATATTTATCGAATCGTAACGGGGCATGATGACAATGGTAAATCCATGATTGTCGAAAATGGTCCGCTGAAAACGGTTATGGATTTAGAGGCGGTTCCTGGTACTCGATTCCATGAAGTGTGGAGTACAGACCAAGCTCCCGCCCCTGTCACTCATGTGCAAACCGATCCAACACTTGGCCCGGTCGTATTACCTCCTACGCCGACAGGAACACGCATTCGATATGTAGATATACCGCCAGACAGCGAAGAGTTCTTAAATCAGGGGCATGGCAAAATGAAAGACATGTTCTCTAAAGTCGGCGACGAAAGTGCATCGACAGTAAAAGACGACTCACCACATCCGCTTATGCACCGTACCGAATCCATTGATTACGGCATTGTCATCGAAGGGGAACTAACCCTTATCGTTGACAAAGACGAAGCCATTTTAAAGCCCGGTAGTGTAGTCGTGCAGCGTGGAACCAACCATGCCTGGGCGAACCGTTCGGGAAAGATGTGCCGCATTTTATTTATTTTAGTTGGCGGACAGTATGATGAAGAACTCGCCAAATCTTTAGCTTAACATGGAATATTTATGAAATTTGCAACCTTACCTAATGGCACCTTAGACGGTCGCTTAATCATTGTTTCAAAGGACTTAACCCAGGCGGCAGACGCATCCTCTATTACCCCTAACTTACTTTCTGCTGTACAAAATTGGCAAAGTAAATGGATAGACCTGCAAGCCATGTATGACCTTTTGAATGAAGGCAAACTGGAAGCTGCTTTTGACTTTGACCCATCCGCTTGTCTTGCGCCATTACCAAGAAGCCCCCAATGGCTAGACGCTTCGGCCTTCTTGAACCATGGCAAATTAATGGAAGAAGCTTTTAACACAGATCCTATTGCTGACTTCGACACCATTCCTGTTATGTACCAAGGTGCCAGCGATGACTTTCAAGGCCCAACCGTAGACATTCCCATGCCAAGCGAAGCTGACGGCATCGACTTTGAAGGGGAGTTTGGCGTTGTCATGGGTGAAGTGCCTATGTCCGCAACCCCCGAAGCAGCTGCCAAATCAATACGCTTGATAGTGCAAATTAACGACTGGAGCTTACGCGCCCTTGGGCCACGTGAGATGAACTCAGGCTTTGGCTTCTTACAAGCCAAACCTTCTTCTAGCTTCGCACCTGTGGCGGTTACGCCTGACGAACTAGGCGATGCTTGGGCCAATGGCCGAGTGAACATGCCATTACATGTAAGTTGGAATGGCGAGCGTTTTGGCGAACCTCACGGCAGCGAAATGAACTTCTCCTTTCCGCAACTAATGGCACACGCCGCTCGTAGTCGTAAACTCACCGCAGGTTGCATTATAGGATCTGGCACCGTCTCGAATAGTGCGCGTGAAGCAGGGTCTGCCTGTATTTCTGAACGTCGCGTCATCGAAAAAATCGACCTTGGAGAGATCAAAACCGCGTTCATGAAATTTGGCGACACAGTACGTATGCAAGCTAAATTTGACGATGGAACCGATGGCCCATTCGGTGTGATTGAACAAAAAGTGGTTTCTAACTAGTCAGAAGGTTGATGCGATGCATGTAGTGATAACGGGTGCGAATGGATTTGTCGGCCAAGGGTTAACAAAACGATTACTTGAGGTCGGTCAAATAGGGCAGCAAACCATCACCCGTTTGACCTTACTTGATCGACAATTTGACGAGGCACTTTTTGAAAAGATGCCTTCAACAAAAGTGTCTTCAATTAAAATCGGAAAATACGCGGGAGACCTAGCCGATGGCACTTGGTTGTGGGACACGCTGAGCGGTTCCACCATCGACGTGGTTTTTCATTTGGCCAGCATTCCCGGTGGTATGGCGGAACAAAACGATAGTTTGGCCCGTAAAGTCAACATCGACGCCACCATGACCTTGCTTGAAATCGCCAAGTCACAAACGGAAAATGGGCAAGGTAAGTCCGTCTTCGTTTTTGCCAGCAGCATTGCCGTATTTGGCAAGATGCCGGACTTTGTCAACGACGACACTCCCCTTAAACCTCAGCTAAGCTATGGCGCTCATAAAATCGTGGGTGAAGTCATGATCAACGACTTTAGCCGCCGAGGCTGGGTAGACGGTCGTTCTTTACGCCTACCGGGTGTACTGGCACGACCTCCCGCTGAAACAGGGCAGTTATCCGCCTTCTTGAGTGACATCATTCGTGAACTATCCCAAGGCCATGCATTTGTGTGCCCCATGTCGCCACAAGCCAAAACATGGGCGTCTTCTTTACCAAACATCATCGACAACCTTATCCATGGTGCCGCGGTGCAAGAAAACAAAATACAAGACCACCGAACACTCACCTTACCGACACTTTGCTTCAGCATGGCGGAATTAGTGGCGGCGATTGGCTCGGTTTATCAACAACCTACGGATGAACGGATTCGTTATGAAGTGAACCCAATGATTGAAACCCTGTTTGGTCGTTTTCCGCCCCTAGAAACACCAGCAGCGGATGGTGCTGGTTTTCAGCATGATGGGGAGTTGAAAAACCTAGTAAAGCGAGCGTTATTAGGTTCATAAAGAAGTCATGCTTACTGGTAGGCTGATCTATCAATCATGTCTGCCAGCATACATATTAAGCATGTTTGAGCTCTTTGGCTGCATCGGTTAATAGCCCCGTTAACCATTGCAATCCTGGATCCGAATTTCTTACGTTGTGCCATTGCATACCTTCAATGATATGTGGGAAAGGCTCCCAAGTGTCATGAAGTTTAATGGGGTAAAGCTTGGCGAAGTGCTGTGCGTAGCGACGATGCATGGTGGCAAGTCGTTTGGTTCCCACTACGGCTTGGCAAAGTGCGCCGAATTCTGGGAGTTGGACCTCGACATGTCGCTTCCATCCATTACTGATGATATGACTGTCTGCAATAGAAGGTCTGCGTTCAAGCCCAAAGGTTGCAACGGCATGGCCGGAGGCAAAAAAGGTTTCTTTATCTATGTTGTCGAAGCCTGCTTCAGCCCAACTGATAACGACTTCTTCGTCTTGCCAAAGCTCGATAAAGTTGTGATTTGGCAATGAGAGCTTTTTGACAATGAGCAGCAGGTCTATTTCGGCTCTATCAAAGCATTCATTGGTTTGCTCATTAAGGGGAATAATTTCGAAGGTAACAGCAGGGGCTAAGGTGGCCGCTTTAGCAATGACCTTGGCTAACAAGGTTGTGTAGGCATAATCTGAAGCGGATACCACAAAGTGGCGTGCTGTTGTCGCCGGGTCAAAACTACCCGCTCGAGTGATTTCGCCTCTGATTTGAAGCAATGCTCTGTGTACTGGTTCGGCTAAGGATTCGGCTTTTGGTGTCAGAAACATGCGGCGACCACGTTGCACAAGAAGCTCATCATCGAAATATTCTCGTAATCGCTTCAGTGCACCGGTAACAGCCGGTTGACTTAAATGTATGCGTCTAGCGGCCGCAGAAACGTGTCGCTCTTCAATTAAAGCCTCAAGGGCTACCAGTAAGTTTAAATCTAATCCGTCGAATCTCATACGCCAAATCTATCAGCCATACTTATTGCTTGCAAGTATAATTCTGATTGGACGCTTATAGGTATTAAATGAAAGAGTAAGCTTGTTCTCACCATTGGTGGGTCTATTTATCCGTTTAAATGAAGGCATTGCACGTTTAATTTTCATTTTGAAATACGACAGTGAATGATGTGCCAGCCTTACTACACGCGATATCTTTTCTATAAAAATAATTATGATTAGGTTGAGTTTATGAGTACTGATTGCTGTTCGAATAATAATGTTATTTTAGTGAATCAAAAAGGTAAGCATTTGGTGGTGGATATTCATTGCCATTTAAATGTGCCAGCCGCCGATAAAATTGTACAGGCCAAGTATCCTGGTCCACCGCCCGGTCTCCATGAGTTTTCTAGCGAAAAAACCAACGAAGTCAATAAAGCGCAGTTTTGTACCATAGGGGCAACCTTAAACAATATTGACTTGCGCATTGAGGATATGGATAAACAGGGAATTGATGTCCAAGTTATCTCCCCAACCCCGGGTCAGTACTTTTACTATACCGATGCAGAAACCGGCTTAAAGGCGGCGCAAGCGATTAACAATGGTATTGCAGAAGCGGTTGCGACTAACCCAGAACGATTTGTCGGTATGGGAACTTTACCGATGCAAGACATTGATATGGCGATCATAGAAATGACGCGCTGTGCCAAAGAGCTTAATTTGCGCGGTATTGAAATAAACACCAATGTGAATGGTAAAGATTTGCATGATGAAGAGTTAGGCAGATTTTTTGCCGCGGCCGAAGCGCTGGGGATCTTGCTTTTTATTCATCCGCTTGGTTTTACCCATGCAACTCGCATGAAAGAATATTATTTCAATAACCTGATTGGTAACCCACTGGAGTCGACTCTTGCTGTTGGTCACTTAATTTTTGGTGGTGTATTAGATCGCTATCCGGGATTAAAAATCTGCGTAGCACATGGTGGCGGTTACATTCCCGGTTATTGGGGGCGCATGGATCATGGTTGGCGTGCCCGCGCTGATTGCAGTGAACATTGTAAAGAACTGCCATCCAGTTACCTTCGTAAATTATGGTTCGATACGCTGGTTTTCGACAAGGAACAACTGGCTTCTCTCGTCCGCACTCACGGTTCTGATCGCTTATGTCTGGGGACAGATTATCCTTTTGATATGGCTGAGCCTGATCCGCTTGGATTCCATGATCAGTTGGATGAAGAGGACAAGGCTAAAATTCTAGGGTTAAACGCCGCGGGCCTTCTTGGGTTGAGTGTTAAATCTTAATAAAGCCTGAAGAGTGGGCGGACTTGAATTTGTCTTAACCTATAAGTAATGCCAATAGTAAAACTATTATTTTTGTATTGGACGCTGATAGGTTTGAGTTTTATATTCCTTACAAGGTTAGCGCGAATAGCGGTTTAGGAGGGCAAACCTATTTGTGCGTACCGATGACTTACTCATTTAAAAATAAATATAAACAGGAGAACAAGATGCGTATTAAAAGTCCTCATCATGTGAGGTTCCAGGTGCCAGACCTGGACAAAACAGAAACCTTTGCACAAGACTTTGGTTTGCTGACAGTAGAACGTACTGAGCAGCGCTTAGTGATGCGTACTGGCGGTGGCGATGCCTTTGCTTATAGCGCTGAAAAAGGCGATGAAGCTAAGTTCCTTGGCCTCGCTTTTGAAGTAGAAGGTAAAAGCGATTTAGAAAGCGCGATTAGTGAGCACGGTGCGAGTCCAATTCGCGAGTTAACCACTCCGGGCGGTGGCCTTGCCGTTACTTTAATAGACCCTAATGGTTTTGAAATTGATCTGGTTTATGGCATTGAACGGGTTAATCCGGAAGAAGCTTATAAGCACTTAGAAATGAACGCACCAGGTCAATATAGCCGTGACGGTCGTTTTGAGCCTAAGCGTAATTTGGGACCCGCAAAACTCTTTCGTTTAGGGCATGTGGGTCTGTTTATCCCAAGCTTTGCTGAAACACTCCCTTTTTATAAAGAAGTATTAGGTTTAATACCAAGTGATATTTATCACGTTCCAGGTATGCCACAGGCTGAAATAGTCGGCTTCGTTCGTCTTGACCGTGGTGAAGAGCTGGTGGATCACCATGTTATCTCGCTGATGCAAAGTCAAACAGGGGAAGCGGCTTGCCATCACATTAGTTTTGAAGCACAAGACTTTGAAGCTCAGTTTATGACCCATCGTTATTTAGAATCTAAAGACTATGAATTGGTGTGGGGCGTGGGACGCCATCCCCATGGCAGTCATATCTTTGATGTATGGCGTGATCCAGATCGCAATCGCTTTGAAACCTTCTCAGACACAGATCGACTGAAAGCCAGTGACGGTACTCGAGTACATGACATATCTAAAGTAGAGATTGATGTATGGCGTTCCGATCCACCTGATCGCTATTTTGAATAATATCCGTTCGATAATAAATTTAATATAGGAATAGAAATTATGAGTGAATTTATGATGTATAAGGTAAAACCTGCCGTTGAACCTGACAATATTAACCCTGCTACTGGGTTAGTTGAAGGCACATTTGGTATTGGTACTTATCAATTTAAAAATGAAGCCGCTTTCCCAGGGTTAGTGTTGCCAAATGGGGATGTTTTAAATGTTTCTGATCGTTATGCCGATACCCACGCTATCTTTAACGACTGGGATAATGCTTTGGTGTGGTTAAAGGAAGTCGCAGCAAAACCTGACCGTCCTGCCAAACCTTTTGCAGAATTGAATATTTTGCCGGTCCTGGCTCATCCCAACTTTATTTGTGCGGCATCTAACTATCGTCAGCACGTTGCTGAGATGATGACCTTTAATAAATTCAACCAAGATAAGCGTTTACCAGGCGAAGACGATGAAGCCTTCTTTAAACGTAACTATGAAGAAGTGGACCGTCGTGGTCGTGAAGGCACGCCTTTCTTCTTTACTGGCTTGCATTCCTCTTTATGTGGTGCCAATGACGATGTGCCATTGCCGTTAATTGGCGAACAGCCTGATTGGGAACTAGAGCTTGGTTTTATCCTTGGTAAAGGCGAGCGTTATGTTAAACCTGAAAATGCTGAAGATATGATCGCCGCCTACGTTATGGTAAACGATATCGGTACGGTTGATGAATTTAAACGTGCAGACATCAAATTCAACTTTGACTGGTGCAGTAAGTTCCAGCCTAACTTCAAACCTTTCGGACCTTTTGCTGTACCTAAAGAGTTTGTTGATCGTAATAAAATGCAAGTCAGGCTAAATGTGAACGGAGAAAAGCGCCAAGACTGGCCAGCAGAAGATATGATCTTCGGCCCATCACAAGTGCTTTCCCATGCTTCTGAGAGACTTAGACTAATGCCCGGTGACCTTTTCATTATGGGTTCTCCTCCAGGAAATGGGGCAAACTTCGGCGGAGCATGGCTGAAAGAAGGAGATGTCATGGATTCTGAAATCACCTACCTTGGCCGTCAACGTAACAAGATTGTGATAGAAGAGACCGAAGGTAAGTCTGTGACTTACGGTGCCTTCAAAACAGAATGGTAGGCGACTCATCTTACTATTTGAGTAAGTTGTCACCTTAGTCAGTTACCATTTTAGTAAGCCGCCATCGTAGATGGCTTAAAGCCTCCCATCATTGAAAAATAATGGGGGGCTTTTTTCTGCTAGAGGCCGAGGTCTTTGCGCGCAATAATCGTGCAAAAGTCTCTTCTAATATTGCTGCTCCACTTGATAAGAGAGAATACGAAGATGGATGTTAATACACTGTTTTCTTTGCAGAACAAAGTGATTCTTGTGACCGGATCATCTGGCGGGTTAGGTTCCGCGATTGTCTCTGCTATGCATTCCCATGGTGCTAATGTCATAGCTTCCGATCTTAATAACCACAATAAGCCCCAAAGCGGTGTGGATTTTATTCCCTGTGATCTTAGTCGCAATGAAGACATTGACGAGCTCGTAGGGCGCGCTAAAGCACTTTATGGTCGCATTGATGTTTTGGTGTCAAATGCAGGGATACAAGGTCCAGCGGGCCCGATAGGTTCTACCACGGACGATGATTGGGATTCTGTGATGTCGATCAACTTAAAAAGCGCGCTACGGCTTTGCTCTGCCTTGCTTCCTGACATGGCGGAACGCGGGCAGGGCTCGGTGATTTTAATGTCGAGTATCGCAGGTTTAAGAGGCAACAAAGCCATCGGGCTTTACGGTTTATCTAAAGCCGGATTGGCTCAATTAGCTCGTAACTTGGCGGTGGAGTGGGGGCCGAAAGGGATTCGAGTAAACTGTATTTCCCCCGGTTTGATTCGTACACCTTTAGCCACAGAGTTACTTGAAAACACTCCCTTTATGGAACGTAGATTATCCCTAACACCGCTGCGTCGAGTAGGCGAACCAGAAGAGATCGCCGGCGTTGCCGTGATGCTCGCCAGTAAGGCTGGTGGCTTTATTTCTGGGCAAAATATTGTTGTGGATGGTGGTACCACCATCAGTGATGGCAGCTAATACAAAAGCGCCTTGACTATAAAAACATAAAAAGCATGAAAAGCATAAAAAAGGTTCTACCTTCCGGCAGAACCTTTTTTATGTTGCTAGGCGGTTACCTTGTAGTTATCCAAAAGGAACATCCCACTCTATGCCTTGTCAACTAACCTGTTGCCCTACAAATCCAAGGTTAACGTATCGCTTAGCGCTCTTGAGCAACAAGGAGTGAATTGATCATTTTTTGCTTTTTCAGCATCCGTTAAAAAGTCATCCCTGTGGTCGGGAATGCCATCCGTTACTTTAGTTAAACAAGCCCCACAGATCCCCATTTCACAAGATACATCCACGGCAATGCCTGCCGCGTCAATGACTTCTAGTGCCGTCTGATCCGCTGCTACTTCTAATTCCAAGCTAGAACGACTAAGAATAAGCTTAAAGGCACCATCGCCAGATTCCGACACCTTTGGCTCGGCTTTAAAAATCTCTTTATGGAGGTTAGCTTCTGGCCATGAATTTGCTCTAGCGCTGTCAAACACATAATCCATATAAGCCACCGGGCCACAGGTGTACAAATGGGCATTTTCGGTAAAAGTACTTAAGGCGCTATTGATCGCAGCGTCGTTTTTTTCACGTTCACCAGAAAAATGAAAGAATACCTTGGCAGCAAATGAAGCGTTTTTAAGCTGTTCATAAAATGCCGCTTCAGTTTGTGATTTAGCGTGATAATGCAGTTCAAAATCAACACCAAGACTATCCAGTTCTATCGCCATCGACATAATGGGTGTAATACCGATACCACCCGCAAAGAGCATGACCTTGTCGCTGTTGACGTTGAGTGGAAAAAGATTACGCGGCTCAGAAATAGTAAGGGTATCGCCAATCTGAACATTGTTATGCAAAGCGACAGAGCCGCCCCTTGATTGCGTGTCATTCAGCACGGCAATTTTATAAAACTCATCAGACTGATCATGGTTAATCAACGAATATTGGCGGATCAAACCATCCGCTATATGTACATCAATATGGCTACCAGTGGTAAAACTAGGCATTTTTTCATTACCTACATGCGCCAGTTCAAAGCTGGCGATGTTAGGTGTTTCTAAGGTTTTATTACGAACAACAACATCAAACATAATTTACCTCAATCGCTTTTAGAGCGATTTAGACGATTCTTAATCACTTCATCAATTGACCAAGCACCTGAGCCTGCGAAGATGAAGTAAAAAAAGACGAAACAGAACATAATAGTGAGCTCCCCGCCATTCACTACGGGGAAAAAGGCTTTGGCGGGATAAAACATAAAGTACGCAACCGCCATTTGACCGGATAGTAGGAACGCCACACTGCGAGTGCACAAGCCCACGAGCAGACACAAACCACCGAAAAATTCTAAAACGCCAGCCACACCCACTAAGCTAAATAATTCCAATGGTCCTTGGTTATGGCCACCGGGCGGGTAATGAAAGAGTTTTTGCGCACCGTGTTGCATAAACAAAAACGCACTAATGACTCGCAAAGCGGCACGGCTGTATATCTCATATGTAGATAGCATCATTGACGACTTCCTTTTTAAGTATATTTTGCTAAGAGTGTGACAGAGTGGCCGATTAAGCCCTCCTGTCACGGCGACTTAACGGTTATGCTTCTTCTAATGGAATCTTCTCTTCCGCTAACATAGCTTCAATTTTCCGGCGTACTTGCACGGCCGGTTTGTCTGCGATGACTAACAACTCTCGTTGTTGTGTGACGGCAAAATCTAAGCGTTTCTCAACCGCATTGATGGCAACAACATCTTGTCCGCGAATTTTCTTATCAGCAGCCAGTTGAAAGTTATCTAACGATTCATCACCCAGTCTGAAGTTACGGGTAGAAAAACCAAAATAATGCGTCGTGTGGTCGGTTTCTGGGGTGATGCCATGTAGAATCATTAAGGTACCTAGTTCTTTAGGTACTTCTGTTTTTCCTGGTATGGAGGAAATAATAGGCAGGCTGGTTGAAATGAATTCAGGGCCGTAGAAATCGCTTCGAATTGAGAAGTCACAAAGACCATCGAATTGCGCTTCAGGGCCAAATACTAGTTTGAAATAATCATTCCAAGGCGCTTTACCATGTCTTAAAACGCGGTAGCTTTTTTCATGCTCTTCGGTGACCAATGGGATTTTTGCCATCGCATCTTTGCCATCAACATGATGATGAACATAGGGTAAATGAGTCAAATCCATTAAATTGTCGATCAATAATTGAGAACGGCCATCAAGATGAAAATAGTTTTCTGAGTGGAAATCCCAGTCTGGTTGATCCAAACCAAAATCTTCATAAGGCGGGATTAAATCCGTATCGCACTTGTCTTCATCGCCCATCCAAATCCAGCAGATTGGGCCACGTTCAACCAGCTTATAGACCGGCTGACACATCTTGCCAGTAACTTTGTCTTGTGAAGGAATATCGATACAGTCGCCGTTATCGGCAAACTTAAAACCGTGATAACCACAGACAATGGCATCACCCTCAACTCGTCCTTCTACCAAGGGCAAATAGCGATGCGGACAGAGTCCATACATGGCTACAGGCGTGCCATCTTCTTTACGGTACATAACAACTGGCTTGTTAAGCATCGTACGTTCCATTGGTTCACGGGTAATCTCGGTAGAGAAAGCCGCCATGTACCAACGGTTTTTGACGATAGAGCTTTTGTATTTGAATGGATACATAATGATAATTTTCCTATCTTTATTTTTATAATATAGGAGACCACTTCCTGCCCGGAGTGATCTTATTCAGTAAAACCTTACCGATGACATATCACTTCACGCTGCGTTATAGCGTTAATAGCATCGGTGATTTTTCAGCAATATAGCAATGCAAATCACGATGCACCAATCCTTAACAGCGCTAGCTGGTATCGCTAATTTCAATAGTAAAGGGTGAGCCTAAGTACCGTGCTTGTTGATTTAGTTAAGGTCGCCTTTAAAAAATTCTATTTATTTACGAAAAGGCATCTTTAAAATAGATTAATAAGACTCCTATATAACGATAAAAATAATGGTAAAACAGCTATGCGATTTAAAGGCCTAGATTTAAATCTGTTGGTCGCATTAGATGCGCTTATTTCTGAGCGCAATATAACGCGAGCAGGCGAGCGTATACACCTGAGTCAGTCCGGCATGAGCTCGGCCGTCTCTCGGTTACGTGAATACTTTGATGACGAGTTATTTGTGCAAGTCGGCAGAGAACTGATTCCTACTTCCTTAGCAGAGACACTAGCAAAGCCGGTACGTCGGATCCTTGTCGAGATGGAAAACACCATCATTAACCAGCCGAAATTTGACCCAACAACCGATGATCGTTGTTATAAAATTGTCGCCTCGGAACTCACCACCATGGTGCTAATGACTAGCGTTATTAGTCGCTTGGCTCAAGAAGCGCCCAATATACGCTTAGAGCTATCATCCACCAGTGATATCGAATTAATCGACAAGGGCAGTGTTGACCTGATGTTTATCCCTCGTCAATTTGTTTTAGAAGACCACCCCTACGATGAACTCTATCAAGAAGGCTATAAATGCATTTGCTGGGAAGGCAATACCTCGATTGGTGACAAAATCACCTTTGAGGATTATCAAACAGCAGGTCATGTTGCCGTAAGCTATGGTAAAAATCACTCCCCTGCCTTTGATGGGTGGTTTATGAGCAACTATGGCATCAGTCGAAGGGTCGAAATTACCACCACCAACCTACTTGCGCCGCCGGCACTGATTATTGGTACCCAGCGTATCGCCACCGTCCATAGTCGGCTAGCCAGCATAGTGCGCAAATCTCTGCCTATAAAAGTTTTAGAGCCACCCATGAACATCCCCATGCTAACGCAAACCATGCAGTACAACCGTAACCGCGAAAACGATGCCGGCTTGACTTGGCTACGACAACTCATCGCAGACGTCGCAAAGACCATTTAATGGTGTTTATAACAGTCCAAGTGCGAGGGCGGGAAACACAATATACTTTTAAGCATTTATTGTTTTGTATCCCGCCGAAACGCCAGTGGCGATTTGCCCATTCTTTGATTAAAAAGACGCCTGAAACTACGGTCAGAGGTCCAGCCTACCATCTCTGTAATGTCGCTTATCGAATGTTTGGTCGTTTGTAGGAGCTCCGCTGCCAGCTGTATACGCCAGTGGCTTAAATAGGTTATTGGGCCAACGCCAACTAATTGTTGGAAGCGTTGTGCAAAACTGGATCGAGACATTCCTGCATGAACCGCCAAGCGAGTGACGCTCCACTGTTTTTCTGGGTGCCGATGAATCGCGGCGAGGGCTTTACCGATTTTTTTATCCAATAAACCTGGCAGCCAACCTTTGGGGTGTTTTGTCTCTGACAAGATATAAGATCGAAGCTGGCCGATAATAATCAACTCTACTAATTGAGCCGCAATAGCCACAAAACCCGGTTGCTTATTACTGGCATCCTGACTGAGAAAAGCAATGGCAGATTGAAAGGAGGGGAACTCCGTACCTTGGTACTGTCGTAGAATGATCGCGCTGGGTAATGCCTTTAATAGATCGAGTTGCACATTAGGCTGAAATTCAAAGGCAAAAGAGAGTAGTGTTGTCTTTGCTCCGCCACCACCCCAATCGATCTGATGCAACTCACTCGGCAGATAGTGATCAAAACCCGCAAAATTATCTCCTTTCCAAAGGGCGTGTAATGGTGCTATCGGTGCATTATCAGACGAGTAGAAATTAAACTCACCTCCGATGGGAACCAGAACAGAGTCACCGGCTAGCAATAATTCTGGCTCACTGTCAGGCGCAGAAAACCAAAGCTCTCCCGCAACAATATTAAAGCAATACCCCGCAGGGAATGACTTGGTTTCAAAACCCCAAGGTTCACTCAACTGCCAGTTCGAGATAATAGTAGAGCGTAATTTCAGCGATAAAAGTACGTCACTCAGTAAGTCCATAATGAAGTCTACATGTTTATTATTGGATTATATGACCGATAATATGGATTATGTGGTGTATATTGTCCAATTTTTATCTCCTATTCTGTTCTTCCAATAAAAATAAGAAGGATAAGGGCATGAAATTTCTTCGAAATACGTGGTATTGCGCTGGTTGGAGCCACGACTTAGTTGATAAACCATTAGCTATTACATTACTTAATGAACCTGTTGTGCTTTACCGCGGTGAAGATGGCACAGCAATCGCTTTAGAAGATCGGTGTCCTCACCGGTTTGCACCCCTAAGCAAAGGGAAGGTACAAGGCAATAATATTGCCTGTGGGTATCATGGACTGGTATTCGATTCTAAAGGAAATGGGACGCACAATCCCCATGGCGATGGAACTATCCCGAAAGGGTGCAGCGTTAAAAATTACCCAGTCATTGAAGCACAAGGTGTTATTTGGATTTGGATGGGCGAGGCAAGCCAAGCAGACCCAGCCAGTATTATCGATATTGGTGAGTGCGATAACCGTGAAGGTTGGACAGCGGTACATGGTTACCTCAATGTAAAATGCCACTACGAACTAGTGGCAGATAACCTGCTCGATCTGAGTCATGTTCCTTACTTACATTCTTTTCTTTCCTCGGATGGAGAGCCACCAGCAGGTTTTAGAGAGGAGCGTAAAGTAGAAGTAGAGGGCAATACCGTGTGGTCTATGCACTGGAATTACAATTGTCCGGTTTCGCCATTATTTTCTCTGCTTTGGGACGACGCTCCCGCGATTGGCACACTGCGTGCTCATATGTGCTGGCAGCCACCGAGTGTGTTGTATTTGGATACAGGCTTTTCAGCAGAAAATGGCACCATTGAAGACGGTGCTTGTTTCCCCGGTATTCATTTAATTACACCAGAAACCGAACATTCCTCCCATTATTTCTATGCGGTTGCCCGCAATAAGAAACTTGACGATGCCGGTTTAAGTGAAGGCATACGCATTCAAATCAATAACGCGTTCGAGTTTGAAGACGAACCTATGGTCGAAGCCTGTCATGAACGCATGCCAGAAACAGATCTGATTGCACTAAAACCTGTGTACCTTCCCGGTGATGTCGCTGGTATGCGGGCGAGACGAAAATTACAGGAATTGATCCAAGCCGAAACAAGTGCATAAAGAATAAGCTGGCTGACAAAGTAAGAGCCTACTTGTTCTACTTTAAAGAGGC
This sequence comes from Marinomonas posidonica, assembly GCF_043643765.1. Taxonomy (GTDB): domain Bacteria; phylum Pseudomonadota; class Gammaproteobacteria; order Pseudomonadales; family Marinomonadaceae; genus Marinomonas; species Marinomonas posidonica_A. The sequence goes on from NZ_JBHZSP010000006.1 coordinate 105,723, forward strand.
TGAGTGTTAAGGGAATACACTCAGCCTTAGTCGACTTATTTTCTTCTTTAATGGCTGTTTGTCTTTTGGGGCATTTCCACCGTGTTAAGTAACAATGTAAGTGTTCACCGAGGGCAATTCTAGGGGAGATAATCCTCCTTCTTTTTAATCGTCTTAAGTAGGTAGATAAGAGAAGTGATATAAAAAAGGGAATGCCTTAGAAAAGGCATTCCCTTTTTTATTTAAATCAACATGCTTCCTCTAAATTAGGTATTCTTGTCATCATTTCAACGACTAACGCCATGGTCAGTAAAATACAAAATGCTTACTGACGCTCTAAGCAGTTACGATATAATGTTGTCCTTTATAAGCTGAGTGTCAGCTTGATGACTGGAATACACCCCAGATGAACAAAATGGGCGTAGGCTCGCTAGGGAAAATAAATGTTTGAACAAGTATTTAAAAACGTCGACGACATCTTTCACAAAGACGCAGGCTGCTCTTCCGAGCTAGATTACACCGAACAATCCTCATGGATGCTGTTTTTAAAATACCTCGATGATCTGGAGTTTACCAAATCCCAAGAAGCCGAAATGATGATGGAAACCTACCAATTCATCATCGACGAACCTTACCGTTGGAGCGCATGGGCCGCCCCAAAAGACGAAAACGGCAAGTTTGATCACAACAACGCCTTAACCGGTGATGACCTAATGGACTTTGTTGACGGTGAGCTATTCCCTTATTTAAAAGGCTTTAAGCAACGTGCCGACAACGCCAATACCATTGAATACAAAATTGGCGAGATTTTTAGCGAAATCAAAAACAAGATTCAAAGTGGTTATTCACTGCGTGACGCATTGGAAAAAATTGATGAATTACGCTTTCGATCCCAGCAAGAAAAACACGAACTTAGCCACCTATACGAAGCCAAAATCAAAAACATGGGCAACGCAGGCCGTAACGGTGGCGAATACTACACACCGCGCCCGTTAATCCGCGCCATGATCGATGTAATACAACCCAACATTGGCGAAACCATTTACGACGGTGCCGCAGGCTCCGCTGGATTTTTATGTGAAGCCTTTGATTATTTACGCCAAGGTGGCAGAGCAGGAATAGAAGGTAAAAAGCAACTCAGTACCAGCGATTTAGAAATCCTGCAAACCCGTACTTTTTACGCCAAAGAGAAAAAGTCATTGGCGTATGTGATCGCCATCATGAACATGATATTGCACGGCATCGAAGCGCCTAATGTATTGCACACCAATACCTTGTCTGAAAACCTCATGGACATTCAACCAAGCCAGCAGCACGACATCATTTTGGCTAACCCTCCGTTTGGCGGCAAAGAACGCAAAGAGGTGCAAGAAAACTTCCCCATCCAAACTGGCGAAACCGCCTTCTTGTTTTTGCAGCACTTTATCAAAATGCTCAAACCCGGTGGCCGCGCCGCCATAGTCATTAAAAACACCTTTTTAAGCAATACCGACAATGCCGCGATCAAATTGCGTAAAGAACTATTGGAAAACTGTAATTTACATACCGTGTTAGATTGCCCCGGCGGTACCTTTTTGGGCGCTGGCGTAAAAACCGTGGTGCTGTTTTTTACCAAAGGGGAGCCAACCTTAAACACCTGGTTTTACGAGCTGAATGTGGGTCGCAACATGGGCAAAACCAACCCTTTAAACGACAACGACCTTGCTGAATTCGTTACCCTGCAAAAAGCCGCTATCAGCAATAAAGCCGATGGTGAAACCGACCAATCATGGTCACTCGCCATCAGCGACATAGACCAAACTACCTACGATTTATCGGTGAAAAACCCCACTATTGGAGAAGTTGAAGCATTACGCGAGCCGAAAGCTATCATTGAAGACATCATTGCACTGGATAAAGAGTCGGAAGCGATATTGGCTAAGATTCAGGAGATGTTGTAATGGTTTGGGCAACAGCAAAACTTGGTGAGTTAGCTCAGATTAATTATGGTTATACGGCTAAAGCCTCATTTGAAACTGATGGGCCAAAATTTTTACGGATTACAGATATACAAAATGGCGTTGTAAATTGGTCAACAGTCCCATCTTGTGAGTTGTCAGATCAAGATTTCATAAAGCATAAATTAGAAACTAATGATATTGTTTTTGCCCGAACAGGAGCAACTACGGGAAAAAGCTTCCTAATTAAGGAAATAGAAAATTCTGTTGCTGCATCATATTTAATTAGATTACGTTTAACTAGCTGTGAAATACTTCCTGAATTTGTATATATATTTTTTCAAACATCGATGTACTGGGATCTGGTTGAAGCCGGAAGCTCGGGAAGTGCACAAGGTGGATTTAATGCATCGAAGCTATCAAATTTAGAAATTAATTTCCCTTCACTTCCAGAACAAAAACGCATCGTATCAATCCTCGACACTGTGTTTTTCGACTTAGAACAAACCCGCGCCAAAACCGAACAAAACCTAAAAAACGCCCGCGAGTTATTTGATAGCTATCTACAGCAGGTTTTCAGCCAGAAAGGTGAAAGTTGGGAAGAACTAGATTTAGAAAGTTTAGTCAGCGATGATTGCTCTTTATCATATGGAATAGTTCAACCAGGTGATGATTTCAATAATGGGTTGCCAGTTGTCAGACCTACGGACTTAAAAACTGAGTTTATAACTCCTAATGGTCTGAAGCTTATAGAACCTGCCAAATCTGAAGGTTATAAAAGAACTGTTTTACAGGGTGAGGAATTACTTGTGTGTGTCAGAGGAAGTACAGGCATTACTTCTATCGCATGTAAAAGTTTAGCTGGTGCAAACGTAACAAGAGGGATTGTACCTGTTCGCTTTAACCCAGAATTGATTTCGAGTAGGTTTGGTTATTATCAATTCATATCCCCTTTGGTCCAAAGCCAAATTAAGGATGCCACTTACGGTGCAGCCTTAATGCAAATTAACATCAGGGATTTTAGAAAAATCAAAGTAAGTACTCCGTCAATAAAAGTACAAAAGGCATTAGTAAAGAAATTGGATAGTATAAGACCTGATTTAACAAGAGCTGAAGAGATATACAAGCAAAAACTATTAGCTTTAGACGAACTCAAAAAATCCATCTTACAAAAAGCCTTTAGTGGCGAGTTAACAAAAATAGTCGAGTAACTAGATAAGGACGATCTAATGCTGAACAATCGCCATGTCAATCAACCGCCTTTAGTCGAAGGTCAGCGAGTGGAGTTCAAACGCCAGTTGACGGATGGACTAGAAAAAGAAGTGGTGGCGTTTTTAAACGCTCACGATGGCGGCTTGATTTACATTGGCCTAGATGACGCAGGCCAAGCCCTGAGTGTTGATCATCTCGACACACTGCAATTACAAATTAAAGACCGCATTAAACAAAACATCAGCCCTTCGACCATGGGCTTGTTCGATGTCTTGATAGAAGGTTATCAAGATAAAAACATCATCAAAATCGTCGTCGCCCGTGGTTCAGAACAACCTTATTACTTACGTAAAGCGGGTATGTCACCCAAAGGCTGTTTTATTCGTATTGGCTCGGCAGCGGAGCCTATGCCGCAACGCATGATCGAAACCTTATTTGCTACCCGCACACGTAACTCCATTGGCAATATGCGCTCACGCAATCAAGACCTACACTTTGAGCAGCTTAAAATTTATTACCAAGAGCGTGGTTTACCCCTTAACGAGCAATTTGCCCGTAACCTAGAGCTATTAACCACGGAAGGCGATTTTAACTATGCGGCCTATTTATTAGCCGATGATAACGGCATGTCGATCAAGGTGGCGAAATACGCTGGGCTGGATCGTGTGGATCTCATCGAGAACGAAGAATACGGTTATTGCTGTTTGATCAAAGCGACCAAAGCCGTGCTAGAAAAACTCAAGGTAGAAAACAAAACCCTCGCCACCATTACCGATAGCACCCGTAACGAAACCAAGCTGTTAAACCCGATAGCCCTACGTGAAGCCGTGATTAATGCGATTATCCATAATGCCTACAGCCGCGATGTACCGCCTAAATTTGAGCTGTTTGCGGATCGTTTAGAAATCACTTCCGCAGGCAGTTTGCCACAAGGCTTTAGCCAAGATGAATTCTTTATGGGCTATTCGGTACCGCAAAACAAAGAACTCATGCGGGTGTTCAGAGACGTGGATTTAGTGGAACAGCTAGGCTCTGGCATACCGCGTATATTACAAAGCTACAGCAAAGACGCTTTTCATTTTACCGATAACTTCACCCGTTTGGTTTTGCCTTTTAGCCAAGTACTGGAAACGAAGGCGCAAGCGACCGGACAAGCTACCGGACAAGCTACCGGACAAGCTACCGGACAAGCTACCGGACAAGCTACCGGACAAGCTGAAACGCTATTACTCTATTGCGTAGAACCAAGAACGACAAAAGAAATGATGACGCATTTAGAGCTCAGTCACCGAGAGCATTTTAGGGATAGCCTGTTAATACCATTGCTCGATTCAGGACAACTAGAAATGACCATTCCAGACAAACCTAAAAGCCCTAAACAGCGTTATGTCACGGTCAAACAAACGGACGATAATCATGACTAGAAATGAATCTGAAACTCGTGCTGAGTTAATTTCGCCGAAATTGGCGTTAGACGGCTGGGGCGCAATTAACCTTAATGTTAGCGACTCTAATGTTAGTGATCCGACTGCTAGTGACCTAAGTTTCATTCGTCGTGAAGTAGAAATAACCGCTGGCCGTATTTTAGGTGGCGGCAAGCGTGCTGCAAACCTCAAGTGCGACTATGTATTAGAGTTTAAAGGCAGAAAACTCGCGGTGGTTGAGGCAAAACGAGAAAGCCTAAGTTACACCGAAGGCGTACGCCAAGCCAAAGACTACGCCCAGCGCCTACAGTGTCGTTTTGCTTACGCCACCAATGGTCATGACATTTACCAAATAGACAGGGTAACGGGTGAAGAAAAACAAGTAGAGCGTTATTTAAGCCCTGAGGAAATGTGGGCAGCCGTCTTTAATGGAGACGATGGCGTCGCAGAACCTGAGTTTACCCGCTCATGGCGTGAGCGTTTTTCTCAAATCCCTTTCGAAAGAAAAGGCGATTGGCAACCGCGCTATTATCAAGAAAACGCCATTAACCAAGCTTTAGAAGCCATCGGCCAAGGCAAAGACCGTATTTTACTGACTCTTGCCACAGGCACAGGTAAAACCTGTATTGCGTTTCAAATTACATGGAAGTTATTTCATAGCCGCTGGAGCTTGCAGGCGGCAAAAAATCCCAGCAATGCGAAAAAGCGTCCTCGTATTTTATTTCTTGCCGACCGTAATGTATTAACCAAACAAGCCTTTAACGACTTTGGTGCTTTTGGCGAGGACGCGGTAGTACGGATTACACCGAGCGAAATCAAAAAAGCCAAAGGCGTGCCTAAAAACGCCAGTATCTTTATGGCGATTTTCCAAACCTTGATGACAGATTCAGCAACGAATGCCGCCACTAATGGGAATACAGATTCAGAAGAAGAGCAGGAAAGTGAAGACTATGAACAACCATTATTGACCGACACCAGCGCTTGTAATTTCAGACACTACCCAGAAGACTTTTTTGATTTCATTATCATCGACGAATGTCACCGCGGTGGAGCCAATGACGAAAGTTCGTGGCGCGATATTCTTAATTACTTTTCTCCCGCCGTGCAATTAGGGTTAACCGCCACACCAAAACGCACAGACAATGCCGACAGTTATAAATACTTTGGTGAACCCGTTTACAGCTACACCTTAAAGCAGGGCATTAGTGATGGTTTTTTAACGCCGTTTAAGGTGTATCCCATTGTTGGCACTATGGACGAATACCTTTACACGCCGGGCGATGCCGCCAGCTTTAAAGGTGAACCCGAACCCGGCCGAGTATACAAAGAAGGTGATTTTAACCGCATTATCACCATTCCAAAACGGGAAGAGAAACGTGTTCAGTATTGGATGGATCACATCAATCCAAAGGAAAAAACCATCGTTTTTTGTGCCACTCAAGAACACGCTGGCATGGTGCGCGATTACATTAACCAATACGCCCGTGCAAAAAAATGGACAACAAACCCCGATTATTGTGTGCGCATTACAGCCAATGATGGCCTAGCAGGCGAAAACGATTTGCGTACCTTCTGCGATAACGAAAAAACCATTCCGACCATATTAACCACATCGCGTAAGTTATCGACCGGTGTAGACGCTAAAAATGTGCGTAATATTGTGTTGATGCGTGAATGCAAAAACATGATTGAGTTTAAGCAGATTATTGGCCGTGGTACGCGCATGTATGATGGCAAATCCTTTTTCACTGTTTACGACTTTGTAAAAGCGCACCATAACTTTTCAGACCCAGAGTGGGACGGTGAACCATTACCACCCGATGAAAAACCAGATGCTGATACTTGCGATATTTGCGAAAGTCACCCCTGTCTTTGTGTGTGTGATACCTGTGGCTTTAACCCGTGTAATTGCCCAGACGAGACGCTTGATGACCCTTGTGATGAGTGTCGTCAATCGCCCTGTTTGTGTGCTGGTAATAACGGTGAGCCTTGTAGCGACTGTGGTTACGCACCTTGTCTTTGTAATACAGACGAAGACGATGGCGAAACTGGCGGTAAAGAAAAAATAGTCATCACACTAAAAGACGGTAAAGCTCGTCAAATCCAACACATGAAAAGCGTGCTGTTTATGGGCGCTGACGGTGAAATGCTCACCGCTGCACAGTTTGTCGAGCAGTTGTTTGGCGACTTGCCGCGCTTTTTTGGTAACGAAGATGAATTGCGTGAAATATGGAGCGACCCGATGACTCGTGAAAAGCTACTAACGGATTTGCATGAAGCGGGTTACGACGATGAAAAGCTCGATAGCATGAGACATATTATCGACGCCAAAGACAGTGATGTTTATGACTTATTAGCCTTTGTCGCTTATGCAAGAGAGACCCATACCCGCAAGGAACGTGTCTTCAACGCTAAGCCAAATATATCGAAAGCTTTTACCTACAAACAAGTCGAGTTTATCGAGTTCATTTTAGATAAATACATAGAAGATGGTGTAGAAGAACTGGCGGCTAAAAAAATGCGTAGCTTGGTTGAACTGAAATACAACACCATAAGCGACGCCGCCGCAGAGTTTGGTTCACCCGCTGCAATAGGCGACACCTTTATTGGTTTTCAGAAGTATTTGTATGAATAACTGAAGCGCAAAAGAGAAGTCTGTTTTCTTTTTGCATTAATTATGGAAAGAATAAATTTAACTGGATAAAGTTACCATTATGGTAAATAATGCATCAAATATTAGCGCTTATGAGGGACATCCGCCTAACGAGGTTAGTAATGGACGGTCTCGAATAACAGGTGGCCCTCTTTATAATGTTGCAGATGTGCTTGCTCTATTGGCTAAAGGTGATAGTAAAACGCACCTGTGGACTCGAAAGTGTATACAGGATGTTGCGCAATTAGCTTTTGATACCGCCGATGTTCGTGAACTGTTAAAACAAGCATTATAACCACTGGCATATATGTTAATTCGGAATGGTGTGTTCAAAGGCCAACGGGTCCTTGGGCAGCTTGTGATAGTTACCGTTTGTTCCGTGATGAGTGGAATGACAATGCCTATAAAAACTTGCGCTACGAATATTATGTGAAATTTGCGATTGCTAAGAGCGGGAAGCTATTGCTACTTGTCTCTTGTCATTTATCGCAGTAGGAGAATGGTGATGAAAAAAAGGATGTGTCCGATTTGTGAAGCAGGGCAATTACATACGCAAAGTGAATGGATTAACGTTGAGCATTTAGGCCAACAAGGCAAAATTGAAAGCCACTATTCAGAGTGTGATGCTTGCGGTAGTGAGCAAGCTGGTGCAAAAGAAGCTCGTTTGAATAAACGTGCCATGGTGGCTTTTAAAAAGCAGGCGCAAGGCTTATTGACGGGTGAGCAAGTACGTAAATTACGTAAGCGTTGGGGATTGAGCCAAGATGAAGCCGCAAAAGTTTTCGGTGGAGGTCCAGTTGCTTTTTCTAAATACGAGACAGACGATATTATGCAATCCGATGCTATGGATAAGCTATTACGAGTGGCAGGTGAAGTACCTGTTGCGTTAGATAAGTTAATGGCAAATTCAGGTATTCGCAGTAAGCAAACTACTCAGTGGGACAATGTTGATGTAGTTAACTTTGCAGACTATAGAAATATGGAAAAGCCAGAATTAATTACGTCTCATTTCACTGAGTATGAGGCCTGTTATGGCGACTAAGATCAGTAAAAATTTACAACGGGCTATTGATAAATTAAAGATTCAAGACGTCTATTTAAAATCGTCGCAAGCTCAATGTGAAGATGACTTTGACCCTAAGTCAACAGAATTAAATGAACTGCTTGTCCAACAAATGCATGCAGTAATAAAAAGTGAAGTATTAAGAATCAATACGGACGAGTTGCTAGTGAGGATTTATATTCGTTTAGGAGCGCGTTGGGTTGCTACAACCGACAGTAAAGAACCTAATATTAAGGCCTTTGTTGAAGCTGACTTTATTGCTGAATATCAAATGACAGAACCACTGGAACAAGAAGCCATTGACGAATTCTCGCATCAAAATGCTAGTTTCCATGTTTGGCCATATTGGCGTGAGTTTTTAAGCTCTCAGTGCGAGCGTTTGCGTTTACCTCGTGTTGTATTACCAATCGTACAATTTAATAAATAAATTTTTCTAACAACTTTTTGTTCAAAGCCAATACTTTCTTAGTATTGGCTTTTTTATTTCATGCTTTGCTTAGCGACGAGTGCTTTTGATAAGCGACTGCTAGTCAAAAATTGCGACGGCACGGATAAAACCCGCTGAGCCGTTTTTGATTTTATAAGGGAAGCAAGACACCATGAAGCCATTCGCAGGTAGGCTTTCTAGGTTGGACAGTTTTTCCATTTGTCCGTAGCCAATATCTCGTCCGGCTTTGTGACCTTCCCAGATAATAGAAGCATCACCCGATTCGGCGAATTTTTCTCGTGTGTATTTGAACGGCGCATCCCAGCTCCAGGCATCGGTCCCCACCACTCGTACCCCACGTTCTAGTAAGTACATAGTGGCTTCACGTCCCATGCCAACCCCCGCTTCTAAGTAGCCTGCTTCACCGTAGATCGCACCAGCACGAGTATTAACCAAGACAATATCGAGAGGTTGCAATTTGTGTTTAATGCGTTTTAGCTCGGCTTCGACTTCGGCTGCCGTAATAATATGGCCATCTGGAAACTTACGAAAGTCCAGTTTTACGCCTGGCTGTAAACACCAATCTAACGGTAATTTATCGATACCATATGCGGGTTTGCCACCATCAGTGGTAGAGGCATAGTGCCAAGGCGCATCCATGTGAGTGCCATTGTGAGCACTCATTACCATTTTTTCCACCGCCCACGCCTCATCACCAGGCATGTCTTCTTTTTTTAGACCTGGGAACATAGCGGCCATTTCGGGCCAGCCTTCTTGATGATCTGTGTAATCAATTTTTGGTAAGAGAGGTGGTGGATCTGTGTAAGGATTGTTGTCTAAGGATACAGATAAATCGACAATACGTCGTGTACTGGATGGTTTCATAAGATACCTCTTATTGTTATTTTGTTTTTCAACATGGGCAATATATTAGGAAAAAAAACCTTTAGTATTAAGTTGATAATTGCAACGTAACCTGTTGATATTATCAACTTGACTTTTTATATAAGGCCAATAGCTAAAGCTGGAAAGCCAATGATCAGTGCCAAGCGAACAAGGTCCGAAAGCACAAAGGGAAATTTATCTTTGACTGCTTTTCTAAACGAAATAGGGCGGCAGATTGGCTTTTTGATTGGATAAGCGGTTCTTGTTATATCTTAGTATTTGAGTCGATAGTACCGATATGAGTGTTAGTACGTCAGTACTACACCACTTAGGTGTCGCTGGTGATAGATGATGTATTCAAAAGCAGTTTTATCGTTTTTTTCTTGGTGTCCGTTGGCCAATGTTGTTTCATTTCCTTTGTTTTTGTCGGGTTTACGGAACTTATTTACTACGTTTAGTCTAAGGAATGAAGTCTATACTTTTCACTATATTCTTTCTGTTGCAGCAGGTTTTTAATGTGTCCAAACGTAATGTTTCGAAGTTATTTTTTGCATATTGTATTGCGCATGAAATACATACTGGTAATATCATGTGACGGGACTCTATAATAGAAACGTATAAAGTGATCAATCGTATATTCCAATAAAAATAATAATGGAGATTATTATGACTACCTCATCTAAAGGTTTGTTTAAAGCAAGTGTTGTTGCTGTATCCGTTGCAGCAGCGTCTAGTGCCTATTCAGCTGGTTTTGCTTTAAACGACCACAGTGCGACCGCTTCTGGTGCAGCGCTTGCTGGTGCTGCCGCTTCGACTAGTGACATTTCTTTTAGCTTCTGGAACCCTGCGCTGTTTACAAATGCTGAGAGTACGACTTTCGTAGCCTCTGGTGCTTATGTTATGCCGAGTATGGATGTGACTGTTAATTCTTCTACAGATGCAACGACTGGTAGCTTAGGAACTGAAGCAACGGACGATTCTGTTGACAATAGTTTGGTTCCTGCATTGTATTTTGCCAAACCTATTTCTGATAAAACAGTCGCCGGTATTTCCTTAAATGTACCTTTTGGTTTGTCTGGAGATTATGGTCAAGAATGGTCTGGTCGTTTACATGCCACCGAAACTGGTATTCAAGATATTGCTTTAAGTTTTGCCTTGGCTCATCGTGTTTCTGAACGGCTTTCAGTCGGTGCGAGTTTACAACTTCATCAAGCCGAAGTTATTTTAGAATCAGCGGTTGGTGCACCTAATCATCCTACTCTACAAGAGGGTATTGGCCGTATTGAAGCGGATGCTACAGGCGTAGGGTTTAGTGTTGGTGTGATGTTTGAACCCGTTAAAGGGACTCGACTAGGTGCGGGTTATCGAAGCGAAGTCGATTTCGATTTTGAAGGTGATGTCAAATATACAAATGTAACAGCCGCATTAGCAGCAAATAATAGCCTTGAAAATGCTGATGTAACTGATTCAATCACTTTTCCATCTGTTTTAACTCTGAGTGTTGAACACGATCTTTCAGATAAATTAACTCTTGGTTTGTCTGCAATTAGAACGGGCTGGGGGTCAATGGATGGTATCAACATTGATTTTGACAGTAATCAAGCTAACTCTGTATTAAGCTTTGGATTTGAAGATCAGTGGATGTATTCTGCCGGTGTAAACTACGTTTACTCTGACAAACTAACGCTTCGTACTGGTATTGCGATGGATAACTCGCCAGTTACGGATGAATACCGCTCAGCGCGTACACCAGATGGTGACCGTAAGTGGATTTCGGTTGGTGCCACTTATGACTTCAATGATATGACGTCGGCGAGCTTTGCCTTCACACACGTCATGATCGAGGATGTTACAGTAAATCGTGATGGCTCCTTAACGGAAGATGCTTCACGAGGAACGTTAAACGCAGACTATGAATCTTCTGCAAACGTTTTCTCCGCGTCTGTTACTATGGCGTTCTAATCTGCATTGATTCTATTCAATATAAAACCAGAGCCTAGGTTCTGGTTTTTTTTGCTCTGAATTTAGTCGGTCATGGTCTTGTCATTGAATTCAATGATTATTTTTACATAGATTAATGGGACGTTTTGGTGAAGAGGTGACTCTGTATTTTACTAGGAAGGTGTGATGGTCTTGCGATGAGAGGCTAGGTGATTAAGTACTAAGACGTCTTGAAGACAGGTATGTCTGTTGGTTGTATGAATGAAGTGGTAAAGGGTGCGGTGTCAGATGGCGGATTAATACACCATTCTATGTTGTTTGGCTTTTTCGTGGCCATTGGCTGTCCAGTCCGAAAGCGGTGATGGCTTGGCGTAATAATAGCCTTGTAACGTGTGGCAGCCAAGGGCAATAAGTAGCGTGGCTTGCTCTTTAGTTTCAATCCCTTCTGCAATGACTTGCATGTTTAAAGACTCAGCCAGTTGGATGGTGGATTTTACAATATCAACGTGTCGTTGGTCTTGCGGTAATGGCGACACAAAGCGACGGTCAATTTTCAGAATGTTGGCTGGAATGTCGACTAATTGTCCAAGAGAGGCTTGGCCTGTCCCAAAGTCATCAATGGCAATGGAATAGCCATATTGCGACAAACTGCGTAAGCGTTTATGTATTAATGGGTGAGTCATGACAGAGCTGGTTTCTGTGATCTCTAGCTCTAACATGTCGCTTAACCAAGGATTGTCTGCGATCAGGGTCATCAGCAAGGCAAAGAACGCGTCATTCATCAGTTCTTGTCCGGCTAAGTTTAGCGCAATGGGCGTTCTGATGTGTTCTTTATGCCAAACGGTTAGAGTCTCGACCAGTTCTCTGACCAGGTTTTCAGCCAATAATGGCAGCATGCCTAAATCTTCCGCTAGCTTGATGAATACCATTGGGGAAACGAATTCTCCCTCGTTATTCCAACGGGCAAGGGCTTCAAAAGAGCGGACTTCACCATTCGCGCTGACTTGTGGTTGCAACCAAATATCAATTTTTCTGTTTTTAATGGCGGCGCTAAGCTTTAAACCTAGGTTGTGCTCTCTGACCAGCTTGCTTTCTAGGTTGTGATTGTAGAAAGAAAATTTATCTGTGCTGGTGGAATATTCTAATGCCATTTCACAGTGTTCTAATAATTCTTCAGCTGTTTTGCCATCTGTATGGTAGTAAGAAATACCGAGCTGATAGTCCATATTGAGTCTCTGACCATCTAACATTAGCTGTGTAGGCAGTAAAGATTGAATCAGAGTAGATAGATTTTTTTGGATCAGATGAGTTTGGCTGAGTGGCACAAAACACGCAAATTTTACGCCACGCAAACGACCAACAATAGCCTGCTTTGAAAGTTTACTCTGCAAGGCTTTGGAAAAATTGAGAATGATCTTATTGGCATTGTCTTTACCGTATTGCTTATTGAGCAGTTTGAACTGACTGATGCGAATAATAAACATGGCACCAGTTAAGTGATGCTCTTGCTCATTAATCTTGATGTTTACTTGGCGACAAAAATTTAAATGATTGGGAAGTAAGGTCAGTAGGTCAAAGTGTGCGAGTCGACTGTTGGTTTGCTGCGTGTTTTCCAATTTTTGCTGGATTGCGCGAAACTCGGTCATATTATCCAAATGTAAAATATAGTGACCATGATTGGTGAGAGAAGCACGACGAACTTGAATGTGGGTATCTGTGTTGTATTTTAGTGTGCACTCGGCTTTGTTTGACTGCCAAAAGAGCTTTGAGTCATTGTTAAGTGGAGAGAGCCAGTCGCCCATTCGAGTACCGGAAAATGCGGCACTGTCTTTTTGTCCGAGTAATTTTTTGGCTAATTGATTCGCTTTTATTAACACGCCGCGCTGATCACACAAGAGAGTCGGCGTGCCTGTATTCTCAAAGAATTCTTCGTACAACAGATAGTTTTCGTTGAGCTTACGGTACAAGGCTCGCATTCGAGCACTGTGGTTTTCTAATGAATGTATGATTTGTGAAACCGCCAAGGGCAAGCCGATATTTAGCGTCATAAAGGTTAGCAATTGGAAGTAAAATGAAGAGGATTCATTGACCGTTAAGCTGTCTAGCCATTGTGTTGTGACGAGATAAAAAGGGACAAAATTGAGCATCATGACGACTAAAGAGGCTTTGAAGCTAAACAGTAGTCGAGTAATTAAAGGGATGGAGTAAAGTGCGATAAGGGCATATTTCTCAGAGTCTTGTTCTGGGTTGGTGAATAGCATAATGCCACTGACAAGGACAAGCGATAAGACGAATAAAAAAGCGCAGGTTTGAGAATGATCCTTACTAAAATACAGCAGAGCGAATAATACGCATAAATATAAGCTGTTCATTTCAAAGAAGAAAAGCTCACCATGGGTAAACAGTGAGTGTAGCTCTGAAATACAGAAAATACTGATGGTCAATGCGATCAAGATTCGAAGTATGCTCAGTTGAAAGGAGCCCTCGCTCTGTTCACTGGTGTGATTCGAATCAATAAAAAAATACTGCTTAAGAGAGTCTATCAACATTAATCAACTTCATAATGTAAAAAGAAAAAAACCACATCTAACGGCTCGTTCTAGACAGTACCGAAAAATAATGGCTTTGACCATGCAAGAAATGGCTTATATCTAAATAATTATGTATTAATTTGCCGTAAATGGTTGTCCCAGTGAACTGCTGGGTGTTTATTAATCAAATCAATGTGTTCACGAACTGGGTTGCTGACATATTGGTTGCCTGTGCCTGCTGTCAGTATAAATTCATGAGCATTGTCATGAGCGACTAAACCACAAACGTCACGGCAATTATCAACGCCTAAAAAGGTTTTTGTGTCTACGTGCCAGTAGGCGACAAAACCGCCACGAGGGGTGCTAATAGCTAACACTTCTCCGGACTGATCAAAACACACGCTACCGCAATACTGTTTAAAACGGGTTCTTACTTGTTCTGGGATGGGTAAATAATCTAACTTAGGATGATCAATGCGAGATAAAGCAACCAAGGGGACTTGGTCCCATAGTGGACCTTGATATTGAAAACCAAGTGCCACCGTGCCATTTTGATTAACATCTAAGTGACGAATGCTCAGCTGATGTAACTCTTTGGCATTGCTAACTTGGTTTAATGACTTGCCATCCTTTAATGATAAATAGGTCGCATTTGGTGACATGGTATCCAAGTTAAGAACTTGGCGGTCATTGTCTGGATGAGTTTTTAAACCACCATTGGCAATGACCAGAATGTCGTCATTGAGTAAAACAGCTTCATGAGGACCAATGCCGTGGCTGGCGTAACGGTTTAAAATTTGGCCACTTGGCCATTCGCGTACAAAAATTTTGCCTTCACCAGAAGGGTAATGATTTTCTTGTGTGATTAAACGTTGGCCATCTCGAGTAAAGAGCGCATGGCCATAAAAGTGGTGATCTTTTTCTGGTTCAATTCGCATTATTTTTTCATGATTTGTGACATTGAAAAAATCGATAAAAAAGCCAGGCCGTCGTGCCACAATACCAACAATAGCCTGGTTTGGGTGGACAACTGGTGCGTGAGCGCGATCCGGTAACTCGGTTTGCCAAACTAGGTTACCTTTGGCGTTAAATAGACCGAAAAAATGTTCTGTTTTACTCTGAGAGAAAGCCGAAGCAAATAAGCTTTTATCATCAGAGACGGCAATTGCAGCCCAAGACGGTGCGCTAGCAAGCGCTCCGCCCAGTGCTAAAAAACGTCGTCTTGATAACATGCTAATCTCCATCGCGACTGTTAAAGCCAATCTGGAAACCAAGCTGGGTAACCAATTGAGTCAAGTAGGTTTGGCTGGCCGAAATGGATTTGATGAGTGGCGTCGCCATCTCAATGCGTTGTGTTTTTGAATAGCCAGATTGGAAATAATCCGCTGGCAGTTGCAGAGCCAGTTTTTGATTATTGATTAACGTTTTTTCAAGTTGATCGGCCAATTTTGGGTACTGTTGCTGTGCAATGTCGTACAGTGACGGTTGTCCTGCATGATAAATTTTACGGTAAGACAATAAATTGGCTTGAATAGAAGGTAATGACAGATTGCTGCGATAAAATTCCGCCAGTTTTAGATTCTCATGTCCTTTGTAGCCAATCGGTGTTTCCAGTTTGGCGTCTTTCACGGCAGACATGTGCTCAAGCCACTGTTGTAGTACTTGCTCCAGTGCAGCTTGTTCTGCATCGAACTCCGCGCCATCTTCTGCAAATACCCAATCCTGCGCTCGACTGTCTTGCCACTGCTTGGCCACAGCGTTGGCGCTGCTATATTGATGCTCTGTCACTTTCTCTAATACATGGCAGTGGTCCTTGGAGGCCATTGGAGAGAAGTCTGGGTGATACAAAAGGCTTTCTATGGCGGTTAGGCCGCGTACTGCAATACTGGCCGACGTCCAAAATTTAGGTGTTTTCATCACGCTTGGATCTTGCTGAGCCAGCGCTCGTAACTGGCGCTGAGTAACGCCTTTTTTGTCTGGCCAATATTCAAATGCATAATAACGCATGAAATAAGTGACCGGGCCAAAGTTTAACCATTGTACTTGCTGCCAATCGAGAGCGTTTTTTTGGAAAGCGGTTTGCGCCTCAGCTTGGTTTGCTTTATTTGGAACACGGCATAATTGAGTGGCTTGTTGTGCGAGTGCGTTAGCAGAAACGGCATAAGAGTCATAGCCGCTGCGAATAACGTCAGAAATAATGCCATTTAGAGGGCCTTGCCATTGTCCTGCAAAGCCTAGTAAAGGGGCACTGGCGCTAATCGCAACAGCCATGATTTTTGGAAGGTACTTCATTACAACGACTCCAGAAAATAAATGAGTTTTTGGCGATATTCTTTGCTTAAACGTTTGTAAGCTTGCTGGCTCGATTGGGCTTCGCCGCCATGCCATAAGATGGCCTCTTCGATCGTGCGAGCCCGTCCATCATGAAGAAAGCCTACTCGTCCCGATACCTTTTCGGATAAGCCAATTCCCCAAAGAGGGGCGGTTCGCCATTCTTGAGGTTCGGCAGAGTAAACGGGAAACCCTGAACGTAATTCTGCCCCCATATCGTGAAGAAGCATATCGGTAAAAGGGTAAAAAGTGCGATTTTTTAAAACCGAATACGGTGAATCATTGCCAGTGACCATTTTGGGAGTGTGGCAACTGGCACAACCAGAGTCGATGAAAATGTCTTTTCCTGCAAGGAAATCAGGCTCCGATAAATTACGCATGGCGGGTGGCGCGGCTAAGGAAACAAACAAATCGACCAGTCGAGATTGCTGTTTGTCGACCTCGAGATTATCCAAATGAGGGCTATTGCCATTTGGGCTGTTTAAGCACTCTAGTTGTAATGGGGTACAGTCGCCTGAAGGTGCAGGAAACAGAAGGGTTGATAATCCTAAATCGGTATTAAATGCGAGTTGATTCTGCGCGGTGACGCTGGGGGTAGAGGCTTTATAGCCAAAACGACCAACGACTGGGTTGTGTTGCCCCGGTATCCAACTGACTTTACCGCTAATGCCATCTTGATCTAAATCATCTGGGTCGGCATTGGCTATTATGTATGGGTCAGGAATATTGTCGAGTAGTCCCATACCAACCAGTGACGGGGTGTTAAGTAGCGTAACGCCTGTATCGGCTTCAAAAGGACCATAATGCAATTTGTCCCAGTGCAAAATAGGCTTTCTAAGTGATACTTGCTGGCCGTCAGCTAAGACCTCGACATGAGTTTGATAGGTAAGATGAAAGTCGCCTTCCGGCAGAGTGCCGTTGGCACTTTGACCTTGAAGTTGACCGCCATAATGAGCGTCACCAACACTCGGGAAGATGCCATCGTGATGCTGCATTGAGCCTGGATAGCGCTTGCCAAAACGAACCATAAACGAGGGAATCGTCGCACCACTGACATGCGCTTCTGGTGCATGGCCGCGGCCGTTGTTGACATGGCAATTGTTACAGGAGCGAGTGTTGTACAGTGGCCCTAAACCATCACTGGCGGTTGTGGAGGAGGGAGAGGGGACCCAAAATTTCTGAAACACGCCTTCGCCAATGCGAAATTCCAGCTTTTCTTCTGCTGATAAGCTAGGCAGTGGCTGTGAATATTCACTGGCAACCGACATATTGGTAAAACCCAAAAAACTGGCGAAAAGGCCAGTGAACATGAGCAAGTTTTCATTTTTCGATCTGGTCATAGGTTAGGCAAACACCATTGATTGACTCATTAACACAAACGTCTTGTAACCCTATACATGTAAAAGGGAAGGGGCAAAATACCGAGTGTGTTATGACTCGGTATTTCACGCCTTCCCTATTATAACGCGACGGTCTTTTGTTATCGCGTTAGGACTATTTGATAACAGTGTTATTATTCAAATACAGCACTTGGGTTATCAAGGCTATCAGAACCTTCTAATGCGATGCCTTGTAGATCAAGTGTTTGAATGATTTCTTCCGTTACGCGAGTTTCTAGCACTAGGGAATCAACAAAATCTTGAACCAACTGGTTGCCTTGTGTGTTGTTCATTGCAATCAGAACATCAAAGGTTTGACCTTGCGCAGCGGCATCGACCATCGCTTGTGCTGCGTCTTCTGTCATTTCCAATTTTTGCTTCATGTCGCTGTCTAGCGCGGTATCTTGCTGTGCAACTAGTTGTGATAAAGAAGCGCCTTTAACCCAGCTGCCATCAACACGTTGGTATTCACCTAGGTATACATTTTTAATGCCTTTCGCATCGTAGTAATGTGACCAGTGAGTGTTGTCAGAGAAGCAATCGTGTTCTTCTTCTGGGTCATGTAGCATCAAGCCCAATTTCGTACGCTCACCACCCAACTCACCGTAAGCTAAACTGCCCATACCGGTTAAGATAGTAGAAAGACCTTCTTCCGTAGACTGATCTAATAAGGCTTGGCGTGCTGCGCCGTCTTGTTTCCAGTTATCAGCCATTTCTTCTAAGTCAGAAATTAGCAAATCTGTTGCCGCAGTTAGGTATTCACGACGACGATCACAATTACCATTGGTGCAATTGTTTAGGTCAAAGTCAGTGGCTTTACGCTCGCCTGCACCTGGGTTAGTGCCGTGTAAGTCTTGACCCCAAAGCAGGAACTCAATGGCATGGTAACCGCTGGCGACGTTGGCTTCTACACCATCGGCTTCTTGCAAGTATTCAGCAATAAGTTCTGGTGTGATCTTGCTTGTGTCAACGGTTTGACCGCCAATCACTAAGCTCTTAGAAGCGATGACATTCGCTGTGTAAAGTGGATTGAGATCTGATTCACTACCGTAACTGCTGGTTGATACATAGTCGATAAGACCTTCATCCAGTGGCCAAGCATTCACTTTGCCTTCCCAGTCATCAACGATGGCATTACCAAAACGGTAAACTTCACTTTGCTGATAAGGAACACGAGAAGCCACCCAAGCAGTACGAGCCGCTGTTAGATTGGCTTCGGTAGGGTTGTCTAGGAAACGATTAATCGATGTGCGAAGGTCTTGCGCAGTAGTTAAAGAGTCACCATAAATGGCTTCTGCAATGTCTGCATAATGTGTCACAACAGAATCTGCTGTGACAGAAGCGGAATCATTTTTAAGATTGGTTGTGCCACATGCTGTTAGCAGCGCACCCGCTACACAAACCGCAACGGGGGTCAGTAATCGTTTCATATTTGATGCTCCAATATTGAATTGTTGCAACACTATATTTGAAATGAAAACGATTATCAATGCGTCCTTTTACACGCTCTTTACGTAATTTGTATCTTAATGTTAACCACTTAGTTAAGTGATAAATTATGCTTATAGTTCGCACTGATGATAAAACGCATTTTCGGCTGTCTTAGCCAAATCGTATTCGCATGCTTTTTCACGCAATAAGCTCTTACCTTCCCAAGAAACACTCATGCTAACAGGGGATTTATGTTTGTAGCTTGGAATAAACCGATAAGCGGCAATGACATCGACAGAACTGTGTGGGCCAACTTGTACAGATTGACCAATTAAGCGTTGACGAGTCTCTTTATTGTAAAGCGTATAGTCTGTTGTGTATTCCAGATCACCATTGTCATGGGAAAAATTAAGCCAAATTTTACGGTAGGTTTGTGGTTCGGATGTGGGGTTTTCAAAACGCAATTTGGTGTAAATGACTTGAGCCCGTGAAAGACTGTTCTGAGCGTTGTTACTGACATTTAAATAACGCCCCTGACTTTTCTGCCATGGCATGTTCGCACCAAATGAGACATCGACTATCTGGATGTTTTGTTTAGCAAACAAGGTTCCCGTGTAATCGATAAGATCTTTTACTGGGGCGTACAGAGCGAGGACAGCAAGTCCTAATAGAGCCAATTTTTGAAGGCTAGGGGCAGAAGCAAAGCGCTTGATCATAACCAAATCCTTATTTTCATGTTAAGAATATGAATTTTTACTGTTTGTTTATACAGTACTGTATAAGTATACAGTTTATATGTAAAGCCTCAGAATGATGGATTTAGGAACTTTTTTAAAAAAACACTTGCTTTTGTCTTATTGCCTTTTTTGTAAAGAAAAAATAAAAAATGTTTGATTTTGTGTAATTGATTGAAAAACATGGAAAAAAACAATCTTCCCACAAGCTTCTTCACGGATTCTGTGGAAAATAAAATGCACAATAAAATTTTGCCTATTTTTGCAGGAGGGAAAGAGTAAGCAATGAAAAAATACAGCTAAGGCACTATAATGCAGCCAAAATTAACGTGAGGTAGGTTGTGGATAAGCTAGATGTGATCATAATTGGAGCAGGCGCGTCAGGTTTAATGTGCGCAGCGACGGCAGCGTATCGTGGCCGAAATGTTTTAGTACTTGATCACGCGAATAAACCAGGTAAAAAAATACTTATGTCTGGAGGAGGTCGCTGCAACTTCACTAATATGGATGCCGCGCCTAAACACTTCTTATCGGATAACCCTCACTTTTGCATCTCAGCATTGCGTCGCTACACACCACAGGATTTTGTCGATTTAGTGGATCGTCATGGTTTAGATTATGTTGAAAAAGCCCCTGGGCAGCTGTTTTGTGAGCACTCTGCGAAAGACTTATTGGCTATTCTCATGACGGAATTGGAATGGTCTGGTGCACAAGTAAAACTGAATACTCGTATTTTAAACGTAGAGTATCAAGATGACATAACCGTAGTGACGACCAATCAAGGTGTGTTCTCTTGTGAGTCATTAGTGGTTGCTACTGGTGGTTTGTCGATTCCAACCATGGGGGCGACGGGCTTTGGTTATGAGATGGCGAAACAAGTTGGTCACGATGTTTTACCAACCCGAGCAAGCCTAGTACCGATTACGGTTCAACCAGAACGAAAAGAACAGCTTGCTGCTTTGTCTGGTGTTGCTTGTGACATTACGGCGTCGTCTAACAATATGGCGTTTCAAGAGCCTATGCTCTTTACCCATCGAGGTGTCAGTGGCCCCGCAATATTACAAATTACCAATTTTTGGCAGCCTGGCGAAGACTTGCAAATTCACATCGCACCACACCTCAGCCTAGAGATCTTGGTTAGAGAGCGGGATCAACAACCAAAAAAGACAGTGGAAAACTACCTGACTAACGAATTGCCAAAACGATTGGTTGACTTAATAAAAGCAGCATTCCCTTGGTTAGACCAAAAGTTTGCTCAAGTGTCTAATGAGCAAATTGAGCAACTGTTTCAGTACTTGAGTCATTTTGATGTGGCGCCCAATGGTACAGAAGGCTATCGCACTGCAGAAGTGACATTAGGTGGCGTCAATACCAATGAAGTATCTTCTAAGACCTTTGAGTCGCAAAAGCAAAAAGGCCTCTACTTTATTGGGGAAGTCCTTGATGTGACCGGTTGGCTCGGTGGCTATAACTTCCAATGGGCTTGGAGTAGCGGCTTCGCTGCTGGGCAGTATGTTTAGGGTGTGTCAGATAAGCATGTATTTACTTCTTTAAAAAGCTGGCGTGATAGTTTGTGTTTCTATAATGAATACTTGAAGTTCATGATGCTAGTGTGAGCAAGAGCGTGGTTAAGGCTTGAAGGCTTAAAATAGGTTTGTCTCATGACAGGGTCTTATTCTTATATTCAATAGCAAAAGAAGACGAAGTTGTGATTCGTGTTATTGCTAGCGATCTTGGGCAGTAACTACGTTGCCGAACTACTCAAAAAGTAGGTTATTTTGAACTTTGCCCATGGTATGACGAGGCCATTCTTCGATCACAACCTATTTCTGAGGCGGTTTGAAGCAAGCAAAGATTGACTGATATTGGCTTCGATTTTACGTTGATTTCCAATCACTTTCTGGTCCTTATGATTGCCTTGTATCCAATAAGGCGCTGCATTATTCTTACCGCATCAATTGACATACTGTTATCACCAACAAAATATTTAGAATATACGGATAGTTGGTTCCTTACTTTTGTTTTTCCATGAAATCTAGCGTTTATATATGGGCAGCCCAATGAAAAAGATGAGTTTTGATTCAAAGGATTTTTTAGTTAATCAGCGAAGAATTGTCGGTGATAAAAACGTTATCACCGATGCCAAAAAATCGGCTGCTTATG
The DNA here is from genome assembly GCF_043643765.1 of Marinomonas posidonica. GTDB lineage: Bacteria > Pseudomonadota > Gammaproteobacteria > Pseudomonadales > Marinomonadaceae > Marinomonas > Marinomonas posidonica_A. The sequence goes on from NZ_JBHZSP010000006.1 coordinate 127,813, forward strand.
CGACCGGTTTTCGTTTTGGAAACGGAAAAGTCTTGGCGGTTATTACCCCTAGCACGCTCATCGAGCTTTGGCGTGTTGCAAAAATCTGTGTTGAGGCTGATGTGATTATGATCATGCAAGCTGCGAATACTGGTTTAACTGGCGGATCAACACCGAACGGAGAGTATGATCGAGATGTGGTGATCATTAGCACCATTCAGTTACAGTCCCTGCATTTAATTAATGAAGGAAAGCAGGTTGTCTCTTTTCCTGGTAGTCGTTTATATGAATTAGAGAAAGCGTTGGAAGAATATGATCGCGAACCGCATTCTGTTATCGGATCTTCGTGTATTGGAGCATCGATTGTTGGCGGCGTTTGCAATAATTCGGGAGGCGCTTTGGTTCAACGTGGCCCAGCTTATACGGAATTAGCTTTGTACGCACGAATCGATGAAAATCAGCAACTTACCTTAGTGAATCATCTAGGCATTGAGCTGGGTGAGGAGCCTGAAGAGATACTGAGTAAGTTAGAAAGCAGGGGTTATACAGAAAGCGATATAAAATATCCTGAGCGCTTGGCCAGTGATCAAGAATATCAAGAACGTGTACGAGATGTTGACGCTGATACGCCGTCGCGTTTTAACAATGACAGCCGTCGATTATACGAGACTTCGGGCTGTGCCGGTAAGCTTATTGTGTTTGCTGTTCGTTTGGACACCTTCCCTAAAGTGAAGAAAGAAAAGGTATTTTATATAGGCGTGAATAACCCCGAGACGCTCACGAGTTTAAGACGAGATATTTTAAGTGGTTTTAAGCATCTTCCCGTTGCGGGGGAGTATGTTCATCGTAGTTACTTTGACGTTTGTGAAAAGTATGGCAAAGACGCTTTTATCGTTATTCAAAAGTTGGGCAGTGAAAATATGCCTAAGCTATTTTCACTGAAAAATAAAGTCGATCGCTTTTTCAATAAGCTGCCGATGTTGCCAGACAATTTGTCCGATAAAATGCTGCAAGCGATTGCTGGGCTCTTCCCAGATCATATACCGAAGAAGATGCGTGTTTATCGTGACGAATATGAACATCACTTAATGCTGCAAATGTCTGATGAAGGGATAGAGGAAGCGAAAGAATACCTTAGTCAGTTCTTTGATCAACATGAGGGGGAGTATTTCGAGTGCTCCGATGACGAAGGGAAGCGTGCGTTCTTGAATCGCTTTGTCGCAGGTGGCGCTTCGAAACGTTATTATGCGTTAAATCCAACATTTGGAGAATTGCTGTCCCTTGATATTGCATTGCGTCGTAATGAAACCGATTGGTTTGAAACATTGCCACCTGAAATCGATAATTTGATCGAGACAAAGTTATACACGGGGCATTTCATGTGTCACGTTATGCATCAAGATTATTTCCTTAAAAAAGGAGTCGATGCGGAAAAAGTGAAGGCCCAGTTGTTGGCCTTTTTAGACCAAAAAGGCGCGGAGTATCCCGCTGAACATAATGTGGGGCAGTTGTATAAAGCTAAAGAGCCACTTAAAAAGTTTTATCAAGAGAGCGACCCGACGAACAGCTTAAATCCAGGGATTGGGAAAACAGAAAAAGGAAAGTACTGGAAAAATTAGAATAGTCCCTTGTGAATCAATATCAAGCATCTATAAAAAGGCGGGGAACATAAGGGAACATGCGAATAAGTCCCCGCCATGCTGTTTGCTCTTGCAAATGTGTTTCGAGCTGACCAGATAATCTGCGTGATATGGGTTAATCCGCTTAACAATCACTAAACTAGGTTCAATTGTCTTGTTTAGTGGTAGAAAAGTGATAAACCAAACACAGCCAATTGCGATTGGATCTTTCAGAAAATTAGGTCATGCTACTCGACTCGGTCGCATGTTCCTTCGCTTTATCGGCTTGTATACGCTTATAAATTTCGTGGCGGTGCACGCTAATTTTGCGCGGTGCTTTGACCCCAATTCGGACATAGTTGCCTTGTACGCCGAGTACAGTGACTTCCATATCGTCGCCAATATTAATGGTTTCACCTGGACGTCGAGTGACTACGAGCATAATGATATTCCTTTAATTATGAGTACTGTTTAAAAATACAGTTAAAGCTGTATTGCGGTCAACAGTTTTTGTTGTTTATTTTTATTCATTCTCATAGAGGCTTAGCGAAGCGGTCGTTTGGCTTCTGTTGCCACGCCGATAATTTCCATGTCAGCGCCCAGTTGCACAGGAAGATAGCTGGCATTAAGGGGCTTTAAATAGCGATTTCCAGCATCCATTACCAGTTGCTTAAACGTAATATCTTGTGAGGTATGCAATTTGACCAGTACCAGGTCGCCATGTGTTGGTTGGGTTTCTGGTTCGACTAAAATGAGATAGCTTTCAGGAATGCTTAAGCCAGATAAGCTGCTCATACTGTCGCCAGTTACCTTAAACCAAAACGCGTTCGGTGATACATTGCTTGGGGCTTCGAGCATGGTTTTTTCAGTTGTCGGGTCTTGTTTGCCAAACAGTGTGTCTTGATTTAGCAGCGGACGCATTTGTGCAGTCGTTTGTTGATACTGGGTTTGCTTTTCACGGATCTCGTCAACATGACCTGATAGCAGCCACTCTGGATCACAATGAAGTTGTTTGGCAAGGGACAGTAACTTACGCGGATTTTGCGTTCGGCCATCTTCGATTTTCTGCAATGATTGCTGTGTAATGCCAACACGTTTGGCTAACTCTACTTGAGTCAGTGCCAATTCCATTCGTTTTTCTTTAACGCGCTTTGAAATACTCATCTAATGATAGTTACAACTTTATCTGTATTTGACAAACAGTATAGGTTGTTTTTATATACAGCAAAGGTTGTATATAAGGAGGTAGTATGTCAGCGATAGAAAAAGCAATCGAAGTCGTCGGGAGTCAGACTGGGTTGGCTAAAATATTAGGCGTTAAGCAATCACATGTCTGGAATTGGCTACACGTTCATCACAGGTGTCCGGCAAAATATATCCGCTTAACCGCATTGGCCACGAAGGGAGAAGTGAGTGAGACGGAGTTGTTAATTGACCATGAAAAGCGATGTCAATAAAAACGCCTTTCGCTGCGTTGAGGGAAAGGCGTTTTATGCCGTCATGGCTTGGCGTTTACCGTCGCATCAGATCATTCTAATGCGACGGTCTGACTAGCTGTCGCTCGGTTGTTCTCCCGGCGGTAGGATGTTTTTTTGCTGCAATTCATTTTCATCATGGTTTGCGCCAGTAATGGGGCGAATGCGGCCATTATCGCGATAAAAACCAATGTCTTTTAAATAGTGGTCATCCAGATGACGGAATACTTGGTTTGTACGACGAGCTTCGAAGTAGTCTTTAGCGGCGTTGAATAAGGCAATGATACTCATAAGTGTTCTCCAAAATAATGAAATTTAAGGCGGAACTTACGAGGTTTTTAGTAGGAATGACCGCGTAAATTCCGCGGTCAATGAAGTAAAATTACACAGGCATTGAACGCGAACAGATTGAGGTTGATCGAACTTGTTTATTACAAGTTGCCATAGAAGAAGTTCGGTGATTATTCAGAATGAATGTGGTCATCTTGCTTCTCCTTAGTGTCTGTTGGTCCATTTAGGTAATTTTGCTCGTTGAGCCTTTTAATTGAGCCTTATTATTTGTCTTATGTCAAACCATTATATCGAAATAACGTATTTTATCTTTTTGCGATAAAAAGGTGTGGTTAGCATTTTTACTGTACAATGCTCCGCAATTTTTCCTGTTCCTATTTGAGAAGTAATTATGGCGATTAAAGCAACGGTATATAAAGCCTCGGTACAGGTGTCTGATATGGATAGACATCATTATCAAGGATACGACTTAACCTTGGCATTGCATCCGTCTGAAACGGAAGAGCGGATGATGGTACGACTTGCTGCTTTTGCCTTGTTGGCCGATGAAAAAGAGGGCGATGAGCAATTAAGTTTTACCAAAGGCATCAGCACAGAAGAAGAGCCAGATCTTTGGCAGAAAAACTTTTCCGATGAGATTTTACTTTGGGTGGAGTTGGGTCAACCCGATGAAAAACGTTTGCGTAAAGCCTGTGGTCGTGCTCAGCAGGTTGTGGTAGTGAATTACAATGACAAATCAGACATTTGGTGGGAACAAAATCGAGGTAAAAATAGCCGTTTTGATAACCTACGTGTGTTGCAATTTCCAGAGCATCAAGTGCTAGCGCTGGCCAAAATATGTGAGCGTTCAATGCAATTAAATGTGACCATTCAGGATGGTGAAATGTGGGTTTCTGGTGAGCTTGGGGAATGTGCGTTAACACCAACATGGCGTGGCGAGCAATAAGCTCACCACGTCCTTTCTGTTATACCGCTTTATTTAATGCGCGCTGAAATAGCGCCACGGCTTTGCCGTAATATTCTAGAGCCAATGCCGGATCGTATCGATCGCCTTCGTCACGCATAAAGGCATGTTGACCATTGACTTCGTACCAGGTGAATAATCGGTCTGTATCGATCAATTGCTGATAAATTTTCTTTCGCCCCTCGGTGGGCACGTGTGGGTCTTGCTTCCCCCAAACCATGACTAATTCGGCCTGTATTTCGTTCGTGCGGGTAAAGGAATCATTGCCTTCTTGGCAAGGAATGGTGTTGGAATGAATGTCAGTTGCGTACAGACAAAAAGTCGCTTGGATACGAGGGTTTAAAGCGGCTCGATACGCCAGATGGCCACCTAGACACACTCCCATACTGCCGAATTGGCCAGTGCAATAATCTTGCTGCTCAAAGTAGGTTAGCATAGCGACGGTGTCAGAATCGTGTGATTCCAGAGGCTTGGTGAATTTATCATTGTTGCCTTTGTCTTTGCCTTCGTCATCATAGCCGAGTACGGTGCCGATCGGATTCAGTTCATGGAATACTTCCGGAACGATGACAATAAAACCGTGTCCGGCCATGATGGCGGCGGAACGAGCAATCGGGGCTGTTTGTTGGAAAATTTCAGAATAAAAAATAATGCAAGGAAAGCGACCTTCCGCTTGAGGTCGATAGACGGTGCAACGCATTGTACCGGTTGGCGTGGTAATATCTTGGTCGTGACGCTGAATGATCATGTGAGTCCTTAAAGGCGTTGTTGCTTTCTTACATGATAAGCGACCAGCCTTGATTGAGCTAGACGCAAAGCATGTCGTCTTATGGTGTGTTTCTATTAACTGAATAAATAAATGGTCCCGTTGTGCGAATTTTAATCATCAGTGCTTACGAAGCGAGCAGTCATAAGGTTTGGGCCAATGCGTTAATGAGCGGCCTTAATCAACATGATTGGCAATATATCTCGCTGCCAGCTCGCCACTTTGCTTGGCGTATCCGTGGGAATGCCATGAGTTTCGCTTTCGATCCCAAGTTTAAAGACGCATTGCAAAAGCCGTACGATTTGGTCATTGCGACCTCCATGACCGATTGTGTCGGGCTAAAAGCCTTTTGTCCTGATCTGCAAAACATTCCTTGGATTCTATATTTCCATGAAAATCAGTTTGCTTATCCAGCGAGTGATAACCAGCAAGGTTTGATCGAGATGCAAATGGTGACCTTATACAGCGCTTTGGCGGCGGATCTTTGTGTGTTTAATAGTGCGTTTAATCAAACGTCTTTTTTTCAAGGGGCGAAGGCGCTGCTGAAAAAACTGCCGGACTATGTGTCACCGGATTGGTTAACGAATACGGAAACAAATTCACAGGTCATCCCTGTGCCAATTGAGTGGCCGAGTCGCTCTCTGCTGAAAAGGTCGTTTGGTGTAGATCGCCAAGCTGACATTTCTACAGAGTCCGCTAAGCTGAAAATTGCTTGGTCAGCGCGTTGGGAATTTGATAAAGGTCCAGAGCGATTGTTTGCGATTCTACAAGCATTGGAAACAACGGATTTGGACTATGAAGTGGCTATCATGGGGGAGCAGTTTCGAACTGTGCCGGAGATTTTTACTCAAATACAGCATCAGTTTTCACACCGTATTACTCAGTTTGGTTACGCCGAAAGTCGAGATCAATACTTTGCTATATTAGCGTCATCAGACCTTTTTCTCTCCACCGCTTTACATGAATTTCAAGGTCTGTCTGTATTGGAAGCGGTGGCAGTAGGCTGCGTTCCTGTTTTGCCTAACCGTCAAGTGTATCCTGAATTGTTTGGCGCTGAATGCTTGTATCAAAGTCATCTCAATGATCTGGAAAAAGAAGCCAGCAGTGCGGCTAACCTAATACAATCTTATGCTCAACACCTCATAAAGCCGCCTGTCGTGACGAACTTTCACCTAGATAATGTGTTGGCGCGTTATTATTCATTGATTCAAAAATTTGCCCCTTAATGTATATACATTAAAGTTTATATCTTGTCATTCTTAGTGTTTTTGTAAATAAAATACTGCCGTATTATTAAACCTACAAAGGTACGAAATAGTGCAAAAATTGTTTTTTGCGCTTTATTTGTGCGATTAATCCATGTTAAAAACCAATTTGAAAGTAAAAAACAAAAATAAATACGATTGGTCTGTTAAGAAATAAGGCAAAAATCTACCTTCTTGAGTTGTATATACAAATTGGTGTGATTTTTGCTTTTCTTGATGTGAACGATCACTTTTAAAGGAAATCCGTTATGAATACGAGCGATCTTAAAGCGAAAGAGTTGTCTTGGTCCTCATTGATTAAGCTGGTGGTGTTTAGTGCCATTGGTCTGTTCTTCTTTTTTGTTCCTATCCAAATCGCAGGAAAAGAAACTATCCCGTTAGATCACATTGTCTCTTGGATACGTGGTCATCATCTAGAATTGGCTAAGCTTTACGCATTGCTTGCCGTGGTCGCTGGTGGGCTTTACCCTTTTTATAAAGGGAATTGGCGAGCCTCTACCACACAGATAGTCTTGTCTGTACTGAAATTACTGGGTGTCGTAATGGCGTTTATGGCATTTTTGTCCATGGGGCCAGATTTCTTGTTTGAGAAAGATATGCTGCCATTCCTATTCGACAAATTGGTGGTGCCTGTTGGGCTTATTGTGCCGATTGGCGCGGTATTCTTAGCTTTTTTAATCGGCTATGGTTTGTTGGAATTTGTCGGTGTGTTGTTGCAACCCATCATGAAGCCTTTGTTTAAAACCCCTGGTAAATCTGCTATTGATGCGGTGGCGTCTTTTGTGGGCAGTTATTCGATAGGTTTGCTAATCACCAATCGCGTTTATAAATCGGGTCAATATTCGGCCAAAGAAGCCGCTATTATAGCAACCGGTTTTTCAACGGTATCGGCCACCTTTATGGTGATTGTGGCGAAAACATTGGGGCTGATGTCGGTTTGGAATGTATTTTTTTGGTCGACGTTACTCATTACGTTTGTGGTAACCGCTATCACAGTGCGAATTTTCCCCCTTAGTAAAATGGACGATACCGCCGCCAACCGAGAAACGGAAAACTTTGAGCATTCACGGTTTAAGCAGGCCTTGATCGAAGGGGTAGACGTAGCCACTCAGGCAGACAGTATTGGCACGAACATTTGGAAAAACTTGAAAGAAGGTATGGTGATGGCGATGAGTATTTTGCCTTCTATTATGTCCGTTGGTTTGTTGGGCTTGTTGTTGGCCAAATACACACCGATTTTCGAGTGGTTGGGTTACTTGTTGTATCCGTTTGCATGGATTGCGCAATTGCCAGATCCTATGATGGTGGCGTCCGCTTCTGCAACTGGCTTAGCTGAGATGTTTTTGCCCACCTTAATCGCGGCGAAAAGTGTGTTTGTGGTGAAATTTGTGGTGGGTGTTGTATCGATTTCATCGATTCTATTCTTCTCTGCTTCCATTCCTTGTATCTTGTCGACAGACATTCCGCTCAACATTAAGCAAATGTTAATGGTGTGGTATCAGCGTGTGGCATTGACCATATTAATGGCTTCTCCTGTCGCCTTTTGGGCAGAGCAATTTGTCGGCTAGAGTGTCTTCTAATGCTCTTTTGTCGGGTATTTTGATGGCGTAAAACAAAAAGCAGGAATACGTATATTCCTGCTTTTTTGGTGGAAGAGACGAGGGCTTCTACAAATCTGCTTCGATGGCACTGACCAGTATTTCATTGTCCGGTGTGGTATCCGGTGCAAAACGGGCTATGTCACCATTTTTAGTGATGAGGAATTTTTCAAAATTCCAAACCACTTCTGGAGCAGCGGTTGGCTCAATTTGATGCTGCTTAAGCATACTTTCCATGGCTTCACGGTTTGGTGTGACAGGGACAGCTTTGATTAAGTCTTGATATAAAGGGTGCTTGTCTTCACCGGTGACAACCAGTTTGCTGAACATGGGGAAGGTGACGTCATAGGTAAGGCTGCAAAATTGTTGAATCTCTTCATCGGAACCGGGTTCTTGTCCTGCGAAGTCATTGGCAGGAAAGCCTAAAATTTCAAAACCTTGTTGGTGATATTTTTTATAAAGTGCTTCTAATCCTTCGTATTGAGGGGTTAAGCCACACTTTGAGGCCACATTGACGATGAGTAATGTTTTGCCTTGGTAGTGGGATAAATCGACTGGCTCGCCTTGAATGTTGTTAACGGTATGGTTCAGTACGGTACTCATTCTGCTCTCCTTCAGATGCCCCTGCGATATTGGGCGAATATGGTGTTGGTTAGCGTATCTCACTATCGCTACTGGATCAGGGTATCAATGCGTAAACAATGCTACTTTTTCATTTTAAAGGGTTTTAGATCTAAACATCGCCCTTGCATGGCTTTGGCGTCTTCTGGGTCATGTGTGACCAATAAGGCTGGTATATTTGACTGGCGAATTTGCTCTAGTACAAAGGCTCTCACGTCACGACGCAGGGCGGGGTCGAGTTTGCTAAAGGGTTCATCCAAGAGTAGGTAGTCCGGTTCAGCTAATAAGGTGCGCAGTAAAGCGACGCGTGCTTGTTGTCCGCCAGACAGTTCTGATGGCAAGGCATTGGCTTTGTCAGGAATGCTCAGTTTTTCTAACGCTTGTAATGCCTTTTGTTGGCGCGTTTTGCTCGGCATATGCGCAGGTATGGCGAAGAGTAAGTTCTCAATGATGCTCATATGAGGGAACAGCAGTGGCATTTGTTGCAACAATCCCACTTTGCGTTTATTGGTTGGGCGATCCTGTAAGGCTTGCTTGTCCAAATACACTTGACCGCTGGCGTTAAGCGAGCGGTTTAAGGTGCCGCTTAAAAAGTGCAATAGGCTGGATTTTCCTATGCCACTGGGGCCCATGATCGACAAAACTTCCCCAGGCTGGATCTGAAAGCTTAGGTCTTGAATCAGAGGTTGCTGACCTAGGGTTAATGAAAACTGATTTACACTAAGCACGAGTCGTCCTTATAAAGAGAGAGTTAAAGGCCAGTCGCCATCTCGTCCAGCGTGGTGGCACCACCAACGCAAGCCAAAAGACGAAAATAGGAAACAGAGTTTGTAACAACGCCATACTGCCCACTTGCTTTCTGTCACTGGATGCGGCCCGTGTTACCGCTTCGGTGGTTAAGGTGCTGTAACGTCCTTCACCGGCAATCAGGGTGGGAAGGTACTGTGCCACACTGACCGAAAAGCCAATGGCGAAAGCGGTGAACAAAGCGGGTTTAAGCATGGCCAGTTTAACCGTGAGGTAATTACGCCAAATACAGGGCTTGAGTCGATTTGCTTGTTCGAGATAGGCCTGATGGTAAGCCAAATACGGGTTTTTTAGTGTGAGGTAGACGTAAGGTAACACATATAAAAAATGCAGCATCATCACGGTGATGAGATCACCGTTTAGGTTGAGGTGGATTAACAACACATGTAGGCCAAATAGAAAGCCAATTTGTGGCAACAAGATCGGCACGTAGATAAGCCAATCAAAAACATGTGATGGTCGGTTTGATGAGTATTGTGATGGGCCATGACTCACGCGTTTGATTTCTAACATGATTAGGCTAATCACGCTCGCCAGTAACGTGCTAACCAGTGCAATGAGCAGTGTGTTGTTGGTGAGTTCCATTAACAAAGGTGTGGCGCGTTCTATATTGTCCAATGTCCATGTGGCAGGGAAAACATCCGGGAAGCGCCAGCGTTTGGTCAGAGACCAGATGGGCAATATGACCAGAGCCAGCAGACCAACCAGCAAACTCAAACACGCCAACATGGCGCCAAGGGACAACAGATAATCAGACAGCCCTCGTCGTTTGCCGTTACTTCGCTCAGCACGAGTCAGTTTTGCTAAGAAACGATGACTTAACTCCCAACCGGCGAGCACGAAGACAATCACCAGCATTAAACTGATGGCGCCTGCGCTGGCATTAAATCGCATTGTTAAATCAGGATCATTAAACCAGCGAAACAAGGTAACGGCTAAGGTAGAAGGAGTATTTGGACCAATAATCAATGCCAAATCCACCACCGTTAGGCTAAAGCTAATGACGATAAATAAAGGTAAACGGATTAAAGGGTAAAGTTGGGGAATCAAAACCTTACGCCAAGCGGTAAAACGACCATAGCCTAGTGATTGACAAGCTTGCAAGCTGTCGCGTGCTTGAATGCTTTTCATGCTGGCCAGCATCACAAAGAGTAAGTAGGGCATCTCTTTTATGACTAAGGCAAATATCAGAGAAAGCCCATAAGGGTCTTGCACACTGATCCAATTCGGTGGTCGTTCAAAGCCGGTGAGCCATGGGCTGAATAAGCGTACTAGCCAGCCAGATGGGCTGAGGAGAAACACTAAGCCGATTGCTATAGCAGCATGAGGAATGGCCAAAATAGGCGCAAGAAGGTTTTCAATGGGCCTAAAAAACGGCTTTTCATACCCCCAAGCTAATAAGGCTAGAGCCAGCCAAAGAGCAATAATAGACGCTAGAATGCCAGTGATCAGAGTGAGCTTGAGGCTGGCGAAAAATTCGGTGTGACTGAACAGATTCTGCCACGCGGCGAAAGAAAATTTGGTTTCCCCAAGTGGCGGAAAATAGTGAAAAGCAGGCAGTAAGGTGCCAACCAGTCCGGCTAAAATGGGCAGAAGTAATAAAGCGCAAATTAGCCCAGTGGTCATACGACGGTATTTGGTTGGCATAAAACAGTGATATTCCAGAGCAAAAATTGAAAAAAGCGTGTTGATGAAATGGCATTTCTCAACACGTGAGTTCGTTTATTAGTAAGCGGTGTTAATGTGCATAACGCTTACGCCATTCTGTCTCGAGCGCGCTCACCCAGCTGCTGTGTGGTTCTGGTAGGGTTTGGCCAAGCTCTTCAATGGATAACGTGGCGATACCGCGCGGTAAATCATCAAATTTTTGCTGATCTGCCGTACTGAGTTTGTCATAAGACAAGACACTTAAATCACCCCAAACCGTCGGGGTTTGTTTGTGGATCTGAGCTTCTGGTGACAGTAAAAAATTGGCCACCACTTGCGCGCCTGCGGTGGCGCTACTGTTATAGGGAATGGCTAAGAAATGAGTGTTGCCTATGGTACCGCCTTGGAACACATAAGAGCGAACCGTATCTGGCAAATTGCCTTGGTCAATTTGTACCGATGCAGCAGAGACATCAAAACTCAGTGCCACATCGATTTCTTGGTCATCGAGTAAGCGCATCATTTCCTCAGAACCAGAGGGGAAGTTTTGACCGCGGCGCCAAGCCACAGGGTGTAATTGGTCTAAATAGGCCCAGAGTGGCGCGGTGACTTTTTTGAAGTCCACTTGATCAACCGGTTGTGATAAGACTTTGCGATGGGGAGACAGTTCGTAAAGTGCTTGTTTTAAGAAAGTTGAACCCAAAAATTGTGGTGGTTCAGGGTAAGTAATGCGTCCTGGATTGTCCTGTGCGTAAGCCAATAATTGAGCCATGGATTTGGGCGGTGTCGACAGTGTGGCTGTGTCATACATAAAAATGACTTGCGCCATACCCCATGGGGATTCCATGCCGTCTACCTGAGTACCAAAATCCTGAGTCAAACTCTGACGGGCATTTTCGTCAATGTAGCGTTGGTAGTTTGGTAAAGCTTGGCTAAAAGGCCCAAACAAGAGTTGATTGTCTTTCATGGCACGAAAATTTTCGCCATTTAACCAGATAAGATCAATAGAGCCTTGTTTGTCTTGTCCTGCCGCTTTTTCGGCTAATACACGGTTCACCGCATCGGCCGTGTCGGTAAGTTTTACTTGTTTTAAGGTGACTTGATATTGGTCTTCAATACGATCAGCGGCCCATTGAATATATTGATTAATGTTGTCTGCACCACCCCAAGCATTGAAATAGACGGTTTGACCTTGAGCTTCTTGCTGTATGTCTTGCCAATCAGCCTTGGTGATTGGGGATGTAAATAATAAAGCGCTGCTGATGGAGGCGGCTAGGATGGACTTGATCACTCTGTGCTCCTGATTTTTGTGGTGAATGTCACATGTTTAACGTGCTATTAGGATTTAGACGTACCACATGAGCCATTTATTACACTGATTTTATTATAGTATTTGGTTTTTATTAACACGGTGATTTAGCGTAACATGGACGAATTTATTTTGTGAGCCAAGGTTATTATTTTAGTGCTCCATCAAGTTCGAGGTTGTATGTCTTACCAAATTTATTCTCACGTCTTACCCAGTGCTTCTCCCGGTACTCAACGAGTACTGAAAGCGCATCATTTTGGAGAGGCTGGCGCTCGTCCTAAAATATACCTTCAAGCGGGTCTTCATGCCGATGAATGGCCCGGTTTTCTAGTGTTGAATAAGCTGATCGCCAGGTTGAAAAAAGCCGAGCAAGCTGGGTGGATTAAAGGTGAAGTGATTATCGTGCCGGTGGCGAATCCGATTGGCTTGGCGCAGAATTTCCATGGCTATATTCCTGGTCGTTTTGCTTTTTCTGATGGCGGTGGCAATTTTAATCGTAACTGGCCTCGGTTAGGGGAAAAGGTAGAGAAGCGCATTAAGGGAGATGTGGCCGCTGAAACCGAAGTGAATGTATCCATAGTGCGTCAAGCAATTCGTGAAGAATTGGCTTTGTTACCAGAAATGACGGAGTTGCAAGGGATGAAAAAGACCTTATTGGCTTTGTCGATGGACGCGGACGAAGTGATTGATTTGCACTGTTCTGGTGAAGCTTGTATGCATGCTTATGTACCGCAAGAATTTGAAGACTATTTCAAACCTTTATTAGGGCTTTTAAATTCAACTGTAGGTCTATCTGAACTGGAATCCGGCGCGGCGTCGTTTGATGAAACCAATGTCAGTGTTTGGCGCTCATTAAAAGCTCATTATGCGCATTTAATTCCCTGGGGATGTCGTTCTTTGACTGTGGAATTACGAGGGGAAAATGACATTAGTCATGAGTTTGCAGACCAAGACGCGCAGGCTTTGTACGATTACTTGATATATCGAGATGTCATACAAGGCGTTGTTGTAGAACCCGATGTGTCGGCTGTTAACTATTACCCATTGGATGCCATGGATCTGGTGAAAGCGCCTTGTGCTGGGATTGTCTGTTATCACAAAGCCATCGGCGAGTCTGTGGAAGCGGGTGAAGTGATTGGTGAGGTGGTGAATTTACTAGACGATGATGTGGAAGCGTCGCATTATCCATTAGTCTCTCGTGCCAACGGCGTGTTGTTTGCCAGAGTGCAACGCCGTTTGGTGATGTGTGGCGAATCCATTGCTAAGATCGCGGGTAAAGAACATCTCGCTCACCGTGAAATCGGTCATTTATTTGAAGACTAGGCCTGTTATTTTGACCGATACTCCATTTTCTACCCAGTCACTGAATTTAACCCCTGAGCAATTGGCGGTGGTTCATCATGATTTGCAGCAGCCAGCGAAGGTCATTGCGGTGGCGGGCGCAGGTAAAACCACGACACTCATCTCACGTATTGAGTATTTATTATCGCAAGGCATAGACGCGTCACAAATTGGCGTCTTTATGTTTAACAAAAGTGCGCAAGAAGAGTTTTCCCAACGCCTGAGTCAGCGACTCCTGCCACAAGGGATTCGCTCACCGAGTGTGATGACCTTTCACGCTTTTGGTATGCGCTTTTGTCGTCGCTTAGAGCAGCAAGATTGGTTGGCATCCGCTAAATTGCTGACAGACGATTTTAGCTTAATTAAGTTGTTGCGAGAGGCCATGTCACGGCTGTTAAAGCGCGGCGAAAAAATCACCATTCAAGATGAGAAAGAGTGGTTGGAAGACGTATTACTTTTTATTGATCAAGTAAAAGCGTCGAACTTGTCAGTAAATGATGTGTTTGAGCAACTGGGTTGGTCGAAGGAACGCCATTTTTTTGTGGCTCTGTTTGACGAATTAGAAGGGCTGCGCCAGCGCCAGAATATACGTTTTTTCGCCGATTTGTTAAGCGACCCTTATCAATTGGTTAGTGATTTATCTGAACCAGATTTACAGCGTGTGCGCGCTTTAGTCCCCAATTTTCAATATTTATTGATTGACGAATTTCAAGACATCAATCCTTGTCAGTATGAATTGTTAAAACGGCTTTACCCAGTGCCTTGTCAATGGATGATTGTGGGTGATGTGCAGCAATGCATTTATGAATGGCGTGGCGCTAGCCCTGATATTATGGCGCGTCAATTTGATGCGGAATTTGCCAGCACAATAACCTACCCATTGAGTACCAGTTTTCGCTTTGGTCATGCTATCGGGCTAATGGCGTCAAGTGTCATCAGTGAGAATGATCCCGAGGCGTTAGTGGTGGGGCTTGGTGAACGGACACGGGTGTCTTTTGCCAAATCGCCAAAAACAGGTAAAGCCTTATTAGGGGAACTAAAAGCTTGGGTTGAAGAGGGCAAAGCTTTAACTGACTGTGCTGTTTTAGTGCGTTTATACAGTGATATGGTACCAGTGCAATTGGCGCTGATGCACAAAGCCGTGCCGTATCAGTTACATGGTGATTCGCCCTTATTAGAGAACCGCCAAATTCGTATGTTAATGGCGTATCTCGCTGTGATGGCGGGTGGCCTTGAAGTAGCAAGTCATTTTTTTCATACCGACGATGTTGAGTATCTATTAACGGTGCCCAGTTTAGGTGGCGCGGTGGCGCAACGGCGGCAGCTGATTCAGCAAGCGAAACAGTCGCCACATTTGTTTCCGCAGATTGTTGAAAACATGGCCGATGCGAGTGATGGTTGGCGTGCGAAGAAGCTGTATGAAAGAGCGGATTGGTTGCGAAGTTTAAGTGCATATCGCAAGGATCCAGCGCAAGGTTTGGTGCATACGATGGAAAAGTTGGGAATTTATCGCTATTTCGAAAGTACCAGTAGTAAAGACATACAAGCACAGGAGAAAATCGCTACCTGCGAGGCGTTTATTGCTTACGTGCGAGGGGTTGGAGGCGATGCAGCGAGCATTTTACAACAACTTGCCAGCCTCAACGAAAGCCAGTCTGATGTGGCACAAGGTGTGCATCTGATGACGATCCATAAATCCAAAGGCTTGGAGTTTGGGCAAGTACTTTTGTGTGGATTGCAGGAAGGTCGGTTTCCGTATTATGAAGAAGACTTGAGTGCGATCGACAAGCAAGCAGCCAATGAATTGGCGGCTGAGCGGCGTTTATTCTATGTAGCCATGACGCGAGCACGTCAGAAACTGGTGCTATTGGAAACACCGAGTGCGGAAGAGAACAAACAAATGAAGCTGGGGAGCATTCCCCGAGCCGGTTTAAAATCGTTGTCATTATCCCGTTTTATATTTGAGGCTCAGCCTCATGCGGTCAGCCAGATTTGCGAGGCTTGGTATCAGGCTCGCAATGGTGATGTGATTGATACGGAAAAAGGCTCTGTTTTTCAGCGCTACTTGGCGTTTGTTCAGCCTTCTCCTGATGTCACTTTTCGTCATAAAGTGGCTGGTAAAGGGCGACTCAAGCCGGGGGACAAGGTACGTCATGAT
Organism: Marinomonas posidonica; assembly: GCF_043643765.1. Lineage (GTDB taxonomy): Bacteria > Pseudomonadota > Gammaproteobacteria > Pseudomonadales > Marinomonadaceae > Marinomonas > Marinomonas posidonica_A. Next base: position 143,653 of record NZ_JBHZSP010000006.1, read on the forward strand.
CAGTTTGGTCAAGGGGTGGTTGTCCGACAAGAAGAAGACGATAGGCAGATGATTATTGTTGATTTTGGCGAAGCCGGGTTGAAGCGATTTAACCCAAAACATACGAAATTAGTGAAGCTTTCTTCACGGAGTTAATCCGTAACAGGAGACGTTATATGTCCATTCCACTCATCGATTTAGCCAAATTAACGCATCAAAGTGATTCAGTACGCTTAGCAGAAGTGAAAGCCTTAGATAAGGCTTGTCGTGAAATCGGCTTTTTCTATCTAACCAACACCGGAGTGTCTGCGTCTTTGACGAAGGCGTTGATGCGCGAGGCAAAGCGTTTTTTTAACCAGCCTCAAGAGGTTAAAAATGCCATTGATATCAAAAACAGCCCTAATCACCGAGGCTATGGCAACATTGGTGAAGAACAGCTTGATGAAGTGACTCATGCGGACTGGAAAGAAACCTTTGATATGGCGTTGGATTTTCCAACAGATCATCCTTTGGTATCAAAATACCCGACCATGTATGGGCCAAACCAAAACCCAAGTGATCCTGCCACGGTTGAAGTTTTGCAAGACTATTACGTAGAGACGTTTCAGGTGGCGCAAAAATTATTAACGGCCATGGCACAAGCCTTGTCTCTAGAAGATGATTTCTTTACTCGTTGCTTTACTGATCACGTCACTGTGCTGCGCATGATCCACTATCCGCCACGTCCTGAAGCGGCTCATGATAATGGTGCTGGCGCACATACAGATTATGGTTGTGTGACCTTGTTGCTACAAGATCAAATTGGTGGTTTGCAAGTGAAAAATCGCCATGGTGAGTGGGTGGATGCTACACCAATAGAGAATGCTTTAGTGGTAAACATCGGTGATTTAATGCAGCACTGGACAAACGACGAATATGTCTCGACCGCTCATCGTGTGCGGGCATCTTTACCGGATGTGCATCGTTATTCTTTTCCATTCTTTGTTGAGCCTGACTATGAGACGGAAGTGAGTTGTGTGCCAAGTTGTCAGTCTGAAAGTAAGCCCGCTAAGTATGAAAAAGTTCTAGCGGGAGATTGGATTCAATCGCGATTTGATGCCACTTATGCGTATCGAGAAGACAAGCACTAAAAAGTGGTTGTTAGAAGCGTTGACGGTCAGCAATGAAATTGAGCGCGCTACGCGCTCAATTTCATTAGATCGGGTAGCGCTTGAATCTGATATTGATTGCCTCTGATTTTCGCAATATGCCCTGCCGGTACCAATGTCCAGCCTTGATTGGACAGTTCTAACGGTTCGGAACCAATGACAATGTGGTTTTCAAATGCTTTGCAGTAGAGGCTGGGCGCTTGCTCGTCACTGGAAAAGCGAATGGCGATCATTTCATCACCGTTGGATACCACAGAGGTAAACCTCAACGGTTCTTGAATGTCTTTTTGCTTCATGATGTCGAGAATCTGTGCCAAGGTGTCGGCAATGGCTTGTTCTGGATCTTGCTCCAAACCATTGGCAATCATCAATAAGAAAATCACTTCAGAGTCGGTTGCTCCTTGGCGTTCACCATAGAGGGATTCTGGAATCAGTCGATCTAGCTGATAACGAATGGATTCATAACCTCCAATTTGTCCGTTGTGCATGAACAGCCAGTTCTTATAGCTGAATGGGTGACAGTTAGAGCGGCTGGTGGCGGTGCCAGTGGAGGCACGAACATGAGCAAAAAAGAGACCGCTTTTGATGTGTCTCGCGAGACTTTTTAGGTTACTGTCGCTCCATGCTGGCAGTATTTCATGATATAAGCCTGGTTCACTACGCTCATCATACCAACCTAAACCAAAGCCATCGGCATTGACGGTCACTTCGGATTTTTTCGCGCTCAGACTTTGGTGAACGAGTGAATGCTCCTGTTCAAATAACAATGACTCAAGGTACACCTCGCTCCCTTGATAGGCCATCCAACGACACATATTGCTCTCCTGACTGCAAGAAGCCGATAAGGCTAGAAAGATAAAAGGGAAACGATATGTCTCCCTTTTGCTCTGCAGGTATCTTAATGATTAGACATTAAAGTAACTGATTTTGTTTGAAAGTTGTTTTGCCAAATTGGCCAGCTGCCCAGCCGACTGGCTGATTGAGTGAATCGAGTTGGTGGTTTTTTCTGTAATGCTTGTAATGTTCGACACATTTCGGTTCACCTCGGCAGTAACTGAGGCTTGCTCTTCCGCCGTGGCTGAAATGCGGTCGTTCATTTCTCGAATCTTAGACACCGACTGATTGATGTTTAATAACGATTCTTCTTCGTGTTTCACTTGCTCTACGGCATTGGTTGAGCGTTGATGACTTGATGTCATCGCGGCAACGGCAGAAGAGGTGCCGGATTGCAGCAGAGTGATCATTTTTTCAATCTGTTGAGTGGCATCCTGAGTATTCTGCGCGAGATGACGAACTTCGTCGGCTACCACGGCAAAGCCTCGGCCTTGTTCGCCCGCTCGTGCGGCTTCAATCGCCGCGTTTAAGGCCAGCAGGTTGGTTTGTTCTGCAATGCCTAAAATCACATTCAGAATGTTGCTGATTTCATTGGTGTTCACTTGCAATTCATTGATCGTCTGGGCTGATCCGGCGATTTCTTCTGCCAATTCTTGAATGCTGTTAATGGTTCTGGTGACAATTTCTGCCCCTTCATTGGCCGCGGTTTCGGCATCATGAGCCGCATTACTGGCATCCGTTGTGGATTCCGAGACATGGACCGCCGTGGCCTGAATCTCGCTGATGGCCTGAGAAATCAATTGCGTTTCTTCTTGTTGACGATCCACCATGTCGGAAGATTCATCTGTGATACGGTTCAGGTCGTTGGCGGCATTGGTTAGCATGTCACTGGACTTGGCCACATCGTGAAGAATGCTACTGAGTTGAACAACCAGTTTGTCCATAGCGGTTTCTAACATGCCGATTTCGTCTGTACGTTTGCTGTTAACCGGTTCTTGCGATAAATCCCCGGAGGCAATGCCTTCTGCGCGACGAACCGCTTTAATAAGAGGACGACAGATGCCATTGATGATTAATAAGCTGATGGTGACGCCAATCATGATGAGTAATGCGGCTAAACCACCACTTGCATAGATGGTTTGGTCCAATTTACTGTTTTGATTGTCGGCCACTTGATTGCTGTATTCATTGATGGAGCTGATGATAATTTCCATTTGAGCATTCACGCTTTCAAGGCTGGCGTCAGCAATTCGGCGAGCTTTATTGGCCTGCAGTGTTTTCAGTTTAATCCACCAACCGTAGGTTTCGGTACTGGCTTTTAAGAAGGTCGCTTGTTGTTCTTCCAATAAATCAATGTGCCCTAATAGAGTCGTTAGTCCGTCATTTTCTGGCATCTCATTTAGAATGCCTTTTACGCTGTCAATGCTGGTCAGTAGTTCGTCAGTATAGGCTTTGAATTTTTCTTCCGATTCAGCGATCAGCTCAGTACCATAACCCCCCATGGATTTGGCGATCGATACTTGGAAATAGCCTCGTTCAAATTCAACGGATTGTTGTAATAGTAGTTGGCGGCTCTTTTCCAGATGCTTCACCAGTTGCAAACTTTGCGAGGAAAGGCTTTGCAATTCAGAAGAGACGGATTTACTGGATAGTGCCGAGCTAATACTCAAGCCAATGATGACAATGGAGAATAGAGCAATTAGGGAAAGGATTTTGGTGCGTACGGACAAATTTAGCATGGTTGCTCCTGAGTTGTCTTTGTCGTGAGGTGAGCAATCCCTATGCCAGTTAACGTTACATCTAGATACAAATGCTGTTTATTTTTCACTGTGCTTTTCTCCTTTTGGGAGTCGTAGAGGAGGGGAAACCTTTTGGTTAAGGCCTTTGTTTTATAATTTGTTATTATTATTGCGTGTAGAAGTGAGATAGGCAAGATGGCAAGAGTGTGTAAATAAAAAGAATATAACAAGATCTGAGTTATGCAAGGTGGTTAGAAAATAAGATGGTTAAAAAATAGGGCATAAAATGGATCTGGTGATTTTTTATGCCCAATTTTAGTGCGTTTGTTATGCCTGGTTGGTCTTCAGATCATTTTTCTGGTGCAGAATTGATGACGACGTGATTCCCTTCTACTTTGAAGAAGAAACAATCTCGGCGGTTGGTGTGACAAGCAGGACCTTTTTGGTCTACCTGCAATAAGATGCAATCACCATCGCAATCAAAAGACATGGAAATCAATGTTTGACGATGACCTGAACTTTCACCTTTGCGCCAATAAGTTTGGCGAGAGCGTGACCAGTAGCAGACTTGTCCTGTTTCTAAGGTTTCGCGAATCGATTTCTCGTTCATGTAAGCCAACATCAAGACTTCACCCGTATCGTGTTGCTGAGCTATGGCCGCAATTAATCCAGCATCGTCTGTTTTTAAATTGGCTAGTATTGTGTCCAATGGCAATTGCTCGCCTTTGGCTAAATGTTCATAGGCTTTTAAACTCATTTTGTTACCTTATATTCAGAAATGGCACCTTTTCCAATACCTTCAAAACCATGCGCTTCAATGAGGCTACCAACATGTTCGTGGGCTAATACATAAGCGACGTGAGCGGATAAAGATTCCACCGTGGTATCGCAATCCAACATATAGACTTGTTGACTATCAATGGTGAGTTCAAACAAGCCTTGTTGGCTGGTATAGCTGAAATAATGGTGTGGTCGACCATTAATGTCGACGATTTTTTGCAAATCTTCCTGGGTGCCCAAATAAATGTCTTGCCAGCGTTTTGCCCAATCGTCTTCTAACGCTGCATCGGCTTGGCCATCTCGATAAATCTCAATGGTGGATCGATGGCCGTGAGCGATACGCTGACAATTACCGGCATGCTTCTTTAAACCATGGCTATATTGGTACTGAGCACCTGCTATCGGTTCTGGTGTGAAACGAATACTGACCGCTTCCAATTCAGCCGGTAACAGATCGAGAATTTGTTGTTCTACCCAAATTGCTGCTAGAGAAGGCGTAATTTGCTGGCACGGTAAGGAGCAAATGGCTTGTGATGGTGCATCACACTGGAAATATCGCCCGTCTTCATGTGCGAACTGAAAAGACACGCGATCATGGTCGAGTTCAATGAGTTGAGTGCTTGGATGCTCAGCCGGAATAGCAAGCATGTGATCGATGTTGTCATCCAGCCATTTCTTAATTTGTTTTTTAACGATACTGAAATCGCAAATCATGCTTTCATCGTTTAATTTACCGGTCAGAACAATGTCTGTCTGCCAGCTTTCACCCAACAATCCACGTTCAGCATCGTAGTAGGAAAAATCCACGTGCGTTAGGTTTTTTACAAATAGCTTCAACGTGCCACTCCTTAAATCTGATGGCGCGTATCTTACCCTAATTAAAAAGCAGGATATAGCAGAGGAATCACAAGCCATACTATGTCGAGCGAGTCGAATATCTTGCAATGAAGGTAAGTATTTGAAAAACCTTAAGAAGGCGGTTGATATTTCAAATTGGCCGCGTATAATCTCGCCCCAAGGTCAACAGACCTCCTTTATGGTGTCTCTGCTGGTCCCCTCGCAACAATAAATCGTGAATCTGGTCAGGTCCGGAAGGAAGCAGCCACAGCGATGGACTTGTGTGCCGAGGTGCGGCTGGTAGAGATGCCACCTAATCTTTTCTATCCATTCTTAATCTCAGTAAAGCTTAATCAAGTTGTATTCTTTCTTCACTATTAGACTAAGCTTTCGTTGATCGTCAATGCATATCATTACTTATTGATTTTAGGCACCAACCATGACTTTGAGCTTTTTTAAGAGACATCGCTTGAACATGATTGCAGCCACCCACATAACTGGAAGGGTTAGAGCATTCCATACCACATTGAGGGCAAATGTGATTTAGTGCTTCATTCACGATAGATCTGACTTCAAATACTTGAACACCTAATTCCAATCCAGTTAGCGCAAAGACATGATGAAGTAAATAAATGATACTTTTACCTTGCATGTTTTCAGGTAAATGAATGTCTCCATAGCCTATGGATGACACGCTAGTAAGACTGTCTTCCCAAATTAGTTCGCTCTCGTTTTCAATTATTACGGTGACAGTCGTTCGAATATTCTTTTTCTTTTTCTTCTTCTTTTCTTCCTCCAATGTAGAGAGCTCGACGGTAAAGTGGATTTCTCTGTTATCCCTTTCTTTTGTGTTTCTTATGATTTTTAACTCTCCATGATCTTCATGCATAAAAAAATACATCATTTGCTGATGTTCTTGACCTTCGAAATCAATATGGTTGTTTTGATCCATCTTAGATAGTCTCCGTAAAATAAGAAAATGACGGCATCATGCTGTGGTGTATTTTGGTCCCAATACAGATATTTTTTCGCGGTCATGACGATGCATTTATAGGGGAGAATTCTGGTTGGTATGCCTACGTACTCAATTTGGAAAATGGCTTGTTGGTGGTTTTTAAATCCTTTTTTTGGTTAGGTAGTGATCTATTTTGTTGGTTTTGTCGTTTAATTTACGTCATGTCGAAATCAACCTTATAAGGCGATCATTATGTTAAATGCACGTTTACCCGCCTTGGCCTTGGTATTGTTAGGCAGCGTGTCGTTCAGTTATGCGGATGTTGAGGTCGTATTTGTTGAAAGTGCTCCCAAAGATAGGTTTGTTTTAAGTAATACTGGGCAATGTAAGTTACAAAATTTGGTGTTGAACTTGGATCTATCGAACAGTGCGGGACGGCTTATTTTTGATACGACTGAAGCGGGTGCCGGAGTGGAGGTTTTTCAACCTTTTGAGGTTAGTCGAGGCGATTTAACGTTATTGTCTTCCTCTAATGTAAAAGATGGCGATTCCGTATTATCGGTCAGTATTGGACGAATCGATGCTTATGGCTCTGTGAGTTTTACCATTGATGTTGACGATACATTGCCTCAAAGTGAGTTAGGCAACATTCGTGTCATCGGTGCGGAAATGCGTAATGCTTCGGTCGAGATAAGTAGCAAAGGCAAGCCGTCAGCTAAAGCGACGTTTGGTAGTGACAATAAAGCCGTGATATCGCTATCGTCTTGTTAGAAAAATGACATTATTGCGAGGGGGTAGGTGGCCTAAGCCTAAGTTTGCCTAGTCGGTGGTATCGAGTGAATAAACAATTCGGAGAATGTCTTAGTACTTTTTATCGAAAGGATCATTGCTTGTCTTTGCTGTGTTTTCTGCTTTATCGCTGTCGTTTGCATATTATTCACACAATCCTATGATTGAAATGCCTCTATAAGCCCAAATTATGAACTGCTGTTTAACTTAAAATTGGCTCTCCCATGCTTATGATAAAGCTCTTTGTGGCTGTAATTTCTGCGCTCGTGCTAACCGTTTATCTTGTTAATCTAAATATTAAGGCTAAGGTCCCTCCTATTAAAGAGGTTGCGTCAGCACCCTATAAAGACGCTAAGTTTCATAATACTGCGCCACGCCATCCGGTATCTTTTACTGATATGGCAGCTTTATGGATTCGCTTTTTTACCGAGAAAAAAGTGGATACTACGCCAGACATTCAGATTCCAGTTCATGCGGTGAGTCGAACCGATTTAGAGGCTCTGAGCGATGATACCCTGCATATTATTAAACTTGGTCACTCTTCTATCTTGCTAAAAAATCACGGTGAATATTGGCTGATTGACCCTGTGTTTTCAGATCGTGCATCGCCGTTTCAATTTGTCGGGCCAAAACGGTTTCATCAGCCACCGATTCGCCTAGAAGATTTACCTACCATTGATAAAGTGTTGATTTCTCACAATCATTACGACCATTTGGACAAGGCCAGCGTTAAAGTTTTATTAGATAAAAGTAAGCAGTTTTTGGTGCCTAAAGGCGTTGATGGCGATTTGATTGCTTGGGGTGTCGAAGCAAATAAAATCGTCACATTTGATTGGTGGCAAGAGTTGAGCACCGAACAAGGTTTAGTGGCTTTTACACCGACGCAACATTTTTCGGGTCGTGGTATGGGCGATGGAAATAGAACCTTGTGGGGGGCTTGGGTGATTACAACGCCCGAATACCGTCTCTTCTTTAGTGGTGATTCGGGGTATTTTCCAGGCTTTAAAGAAACCGGTGAAAAGTATGGACCGTTTGATTTAACCATGGTCGAAACGGGCGCCTATGATAAAGACTGGTCGGATATTCACATGACACCAGAAGAAAGTGTTCAGGCTCATATCGATTTACAAGGTAAAGTGATGATGCCAATTCATAATGGTACTTTTGATTTGGCTTTTCACACTTGGTATGACCCTTTTGATCGAGTCGTCACGGAATCAAAACGCCGAGCCGTGACGTTAAGTACACCTGAGTTTGGTCGTATTTTTTCGATAAACGATGTACCGGCATTGTCCACTTGGTGGAAGCCATCGCCTTGATTGTTTAGGTGATCTTAATGAGGAATACCCATGAGTCTGCAGTGGCAGACTCATGGGGGATGACGCTGGGGTTATATTTTAAATTGAGATAGTCGCTTTTTAAGGCTTTCGGCTTCTTCAGCCATGCTGAAGTTGACGGTAGCGACCTTACCTGTGTCTCGGCTGGTGGTTTGAGAGATCTCACTAATGTTTTTAACACTGTCGAGAATTTGAGTTGCTACGGTGGATTGTTCCTCGGTTGCGGCGGCAATTTGCTGGTTTAAATCGGCGATGTTATTGACGGCACTGACCACTTCTTCAAAATGTTCCGCTGTTTTTTTGCCGATAATGGTGCAGTGCTCTGTGACTTCGATGCCTTTATTCATACTGTCCATGGCTTCTTTTGCGCCTGCCTGAAGATTTTCCACCAGTTTCTGAATGTCGATTGTTGAGGTTTGGGTTTTTTGCGCTAATGAACGTACTTCATCGGCAACAACCGCGAACCCTCGACCGGATTCCCCAGCGCGTGCGGCCTCTATGGCGGCATTCAATGCCAGTAAGTTAGTCTGTTCTGCAATGCCTTGGATTGTGTCTAAGACCACGCCGATGTTGTCTGTTTCTTTGGCTAAGTTATCAATGCTGTGGGACGTAGCTTGTACGTCTCGTGATAGTTGAGAGGTTATTCTTTGGTTTTCTTCTGCGGTAGATTTGCCTTTTTCAACGAGTTCTAGCACTTGAGTGGCCACGTCCGATGCGGAAATGGTATTTCTGGCGACTTCTTCGGTTGCGTCACTCATTTCGCTTACCGCTTCAGCGACAAGGCTGGTTTCGGTTTCTTGCTTGTCGACTGAGGAGAGCGTGTTCTGCACTATGATTGACGCTTTGGCTGAATTGTCTTCTAAGCGTGTTGAGGATTCTGCAATACCAGTGATGGTGGTTTGGAGTTTGCTAATGAAGTGATCCAGTTTACTTGCTACTTCGCCCACTTCATCTTTGCGTTTGACGTTTATTCTAAGGGTTAAGTCCCCATCCCCATTAACCAAATCGTCTAAGCGAGTTAACAGGTTTCTCAATGGTCCAAGGATAGAGCGACCAATTAGGATCGGAATGATGATCCCTACCAGTATGGCAACCGCTAGGACGGTCGTAATGATATTGACAGCATATTGTTCGTCGTCGAAAGCAATGTTGGCCGAATCTAATGCAAACTGCTGAGACTCATTCAAAATAGAAATAATGTGTTCGTCCAGCTTCTCATTTGCATGCTCGATCTCAGTGATAGAATCAAGAGCACTTTTGATTCCGTTGTTCTTAATCGTGTCTAAAAAATTCAGAAGAATGTTTTCCAATTCAAAAAATTCAGCTTCAACATTGATAAATTCTTCTAAAATGAGGTCGTATTTTTGCTTTGCTTCAGCGCTTTCGAGATTGGCTTGTAATGTTTTTATGGTTTCTTCAACGGTGACGATTTCGCCATGTAGCTTTTTAATATTGGTTTCTAAATCGGTAATTAATGTCGTTGATTCTGCTGAGACGCCTTTGTCTTTAATGTCATCTAATAATGCGTGAGAAATGACTTTTTCGACCGCAATGGCTTGTTGTAGCTGATGTTCAGTAATGAGAGTTAAGGCTTTTGTTAAAGGGAGGTGATCATGTGCGATTTCTTCAATTTCGTGACCAATTTTCGTGAATTGATTAATCGAAAAGCCACCAACAAGCATAATTAACAGCAATTGAATGGTGCTCATTATGAAGAATTTATGAGAGATTTTTAGCTTGGATATCATGCAATCTTCCTCTTAATTTAGAGCTACTTGATCATGAGTGTCATAGTTATATTGTCGAGGTCATGCTTTATGTAAGCGCTCATCATAATGCTATGAAGGTCAGAAACGACAATGGCGTGTGCGTCGAGATAACCGTTAAACCTTGTACACACATATCCTGTTTTTATTATGCGTAGTGGCTGGTTTTATTCTATTGGTGTTTGTTTTCGTTTTGTAAGTTTTGGTGTTCGGTTTTTGGCTTCTTGTTATGGGCCCTAATTGATGAGTGGTGGAAAGGTCATCGAATAGGTGATTTTCGATAGTTGCTTGTCGGTGTCTTTCTTAATTTTTGGGCTGAAATCTGCATTTTTCACAAAAATACACTTGGTCAGTTTGGATTTGGTAACTATACTGTATGTTTATACAGTATGGTTTGGGTGTCGTGTATGCGTTTGACTTATCTTGGAGCGTCTGGCTCTGCTTCCTATATCGCTGAAAACAGCATTTTGATTCCCTTCTATGGTGAGGCGGTATCAGCGGGTTTTCCTTCTCCTGCTCAGGACTTTGTTGAGAAAACATTGGATTTGAATGAGTTGTGTATTCCCCATCCGGCAGCAACATTTTTTGTTCGTGCGCAAGGGGATTCTATGATCGAAGCGGGTATTCGCAGTGGCGATGTATTAGTGGTGGATCGCTCATTAACGGCATGTCATTGTGACACCATTATTGCTTGCTTACACGGAGAAATGACGGTCAAGGTATTGGAGTTAAAGCCAGATGTAGTGCTAAGACCGAAAAACAAAGCCTATAAAGCGATCCCCATTACTGAGGAGTCAGAATTCGAAGTGTTTGGTGTCGTTACCAGTGTGATTCGTAAGCTAGAGCGCGGGGCATGAAAAGTGTGTTTGCTCTGGTGGACTGCAATAATTTTTATGCCAGTTGTGAGAAATTGTTTCGTCCAGATCTGAAAGACAGGCCTGTGGTGGTTTTATCGAATAATGATGGTTGCATTGTTGCTCGTTCGAAGGAGGCCAAAGCATTGGGCATAAAAATGGGGGTGCCCATGTTTCAGGTGCAAGCGGATATTGAGCAGCATGGGGTGGTATGTTTTTCATCTAATTATGCTCTGTATGCGGATATGTCGAGTCGAGTGATGACCTTGTTGGAGCAAGAGGCACCACAAGTCGAAGAGTACTCTATTGATGAAGCGTTTTTGGACTTGAGTGGTGTCGCAGCGGCAGAAGGTCTGTTGTCGTTTGGTCGGCGTGTGAAGGCGAAAGTAGACAAATGGACAGGGATTAGCGTTGGTATCGGCATTGCTCCCAGTAAAACATTGGCTAAGTTGGCGAATTACGCGGCAAAAAAATACCCGGCGACAGGAGCTGTGGTGGATTTGATGGCCCCTGATCGACAGCGGCGTTTACTTGCTTTAGTCGATGTCGGTGAGGTCTGGGGTGTCGGACGACGTTTGAGTGAGCGTTTGCGTGCACAGGGGATTTATACCGCCTTAGATCTGGCGCAAGTTGATCCTAAGCTGGTTCGTCGTGAGTTTTCTGTGGTATTAGAGCGTACGGTGCGAGAACTTAATGGCGTGTCTTGTCTGTCTCTGGAATCTGTTCGGCCCGTAAAGCAGCAAATTATCTGCAGTCGTTCTTTTGGTTACAAAATCACCGAGCAACGAGAATTACGAGAAGCCGTGTCTAAATACACGTGCCGTGCGGCCGAAAAATTACGTGCTGAGAGGCGTTGTTGTCGGGTGGTGAGTGTGTCTATTCGCACCAGCCCACACATTCCGCATGAGCCTTTTTATGCCAAAACCTTATCCGTTGAATTGCCTAATCCCACTGACGATACGCGGGATTTACTAGACGTCGCCAATGTTATTTTTAATCGTATTTGGCGGTCTGGGTTTCGTTACATGAAGGCTGGTGTGATGTTGTCTGATTTTTATGAACACGGCGCCTTTCCAACCGACCTTTTTGACTCTGCTACTCATAACGCTAAATCAAAGCAATTGATGATAGTGGTTGACCATATTAACCAGAGTGGCTTGGGGAATCTGTTTTTTGCAGCTCAGGGGGTGACTCCACAATGGTCCATGAAACGCGAGCATTTATCTCCTTGCTATACCACGCAATGGAAAGATTTGCCTTTAGTGCGATGATTAAGGCCAATAGGATAGGTTATCGTCTTTTACTTTTTCTGCTTCAATGCGTTTGAAAATTTCTTCTCTGTGTACGGTGATGTCTTTTGGAGCGCTGACGCCAACGCGAACATGTTTTCCCTTAATGCCTAATATGGTGACTTGAATGTTCGAGTCAATGTTGATGGTTTGATTGATTCGTCGGGTTAAAATCAGCATGGGGTCCTCAATATGGATGCAATGAATGATGAGAAGTTTATAAAAACAACCTATTTAAAGTCAATAAAAATAAACTTTTTAATTTGTTGAAAGTCCAAACCTGAAAAAAGCGAGCCAGGCTCGCTTTTTTCATTGGTGTTTCCAATAGCCTAGAGTTTCAATCTGGCTTCTCTGACAACGCCAATCACCCGACATTTATCGGTGACTTCTATTGGTCGGTAGTTCGGGTTTAGGGGTTTGAGATACGTTTGACCAGCATCAATGATGAGTTTCTTAAAGGTCACTTCTTTTGTGGCATCAATCTTTGCGACCACTAAGTCACCGTTTTGGGCTTGCATGCAAGGGTCTACTAAGATGATGTGGGATTCGCTAATGCTGTGGCCTACTGGAGAGACCATACTATCACCAATGACTTTTAGCCAAAAAGCTTGATGGCTTATGGCGGCAGGCGCGTATTCCCACTCTAATTGGTCTTTTAGGCTGGCTTTGTCAGCAAAGTCTCGCCAGGTCTCAGCTTGTTCGTGACTGATAATAGGGACTTGCTTGCTGATAAAGCATGGGTTGAAGGATGTATCCTGCTGTGGGTGTGATGAGGTATGTGGCTGGGCTGATACGCCACCAAATAACCAATTGGCATCACATTGTAATGCTTTAGTAAGCGGGATGATGTATTTACCACCAGGCGATGAAATGCCGTTAAGCCACTGGCTGACCGATCCTTTGGTCGCACCTGTCATCTTTGTTAGGTCGACAGCCCTTAGGTGATGTTCTGTCATTTTTTGTCGAATACGATCTGAAATATCCATGTTAAGAATGCTAAACTAACTTGAGTTTATTTTTATTCACTTGTATTGTTTAAAGTAATAAACTTTTAACTTTATGGTTTGGTGAACATGCACAAGGAAAAAGTCGTTCGTTATTTTGGTACTCAGCAACAGCTGGCTAATATGTTGAGTATCTCTAAAAGTTCGGTTTCTCAATGGGGTCGCGTTATCCCTGAAAAACAAGCATTGCGAATTGAGAAGCTCACTAACGGCGTATTGAAATACGATCCTAAGCTATACATTCGCTAACTTGTATATTCGTTCTGTGAAGTTTATGGAGCGTTTTGTGTTTTCAGGAGAGGAAACTGTGAACGACCAAAAGAAAAAAGCGCATAAAAATGCTAGAGCGAGTCATTTCTCACTGGCTAGAGCGTTGTCAGTATTAAGTTACCAATGTTCAAACACACTTGCTTGTTTTTATCGTTATGGTTTGGAAGATACTCATGCTTGTCAGCATCTAATAGAGACACAGAAGACGATTGATGAAGCATTAAAGGATACTTTGATATTAGCGCCGATTAAGCCTTATGAAACGGCTTTAATTGGCGCGGCGCATCATGTGGCTTTTTCGACTGCTGCAGATTTTTCGAACTTCAGTTTAGCATCATTTGATGCAGATGCCGAACGTCATGATTGTCAGAAAAAAAGAGAGGAAGTCGCAAAATAAAAGCCAACCTGTTTTAACAGCTTGGCTTTTGATTGGGATCATCAGCGTTTCGAACAACGCTGATTGGAAGAGCGTATTCAGTTAGGCGACATTGGCATTCGTATTTTGTAATACTTTTTGGTTTACCGTTGCCATCAAGGCCTGCACAGAGGCCGATACGATGTCGCTGTCAATGGCAACCCCATTAAAACGATCGCCGTCAATGTTCGCTTGTACATAAGCGATGGCTTGTGAGTCGCTGCCAACGGTTAACGCATGCTCTTGGTATTGAATGATGTCCACACGCATACCGAAGTGCTTGCCCAAGGCTTCGCTGAAAGCAGACAGAGCGCCATTGCCCGTTCCTGTGATCTTCACAGCACCCGATTCGCTATTAAGATCTGCATGTACCGTATCCACATCGTCTTTAGTGTGATCGTATTTACCAAGCTGGTATGGCTTGTTGCCCGTCATAAAGCGAGATTCAAACAAATCTTTCATGGATTCGGCATTTACCACACCACCATCTTGTTCAGCAAATTGTTGTACGATTGGGCTGAATTCAACTTGCAACCAACGTGGCAACGCCAAGCCATATTCTTGCTCAAGAGTGTAAGCTACACCGCCTTTACCTGATTGGCTGTTAACACGAATGACTTCTTGGTAGCTGCGACCCACATCACGAGGATCGATTGGCAAGTAAGCCACATCCCAAGGTTTGTCGTCAGTCTGATTCGCCAAGCATTTCTTGATGGCGTCTTGGTGAGAGCCAGAGAAAGCGGTAAACACCAATTCACCTGCGTAAGGATGGCGCGGATGAACTTGTAATAGGGTGCAAGCTTGAACCACACTTATGATGCGGTCCATGTCGCCTAACGCTAACTCTGGATCAATGCCTTGGCTGTACATGTTCATGGCCATAGTGACCACATCCATGTTGCCGGTTCGTTCACCATTGCCTAGTAAGGTTCCTTCAATACGGTCAGCGCCAGCCATTAGACCAAGTTCTGCCGCCGCAACCCCACAACCACGGTCGTTGTGAGTGTGAAGGCTGATGATCATGCTGTCACGCTGTTTTACTTGGCGACAGAAGTATTCGATTTGATCAGCAAAACGGTTTGGTGTTGCCACTTCTACCGTTGCAGGCAAGTTAATGATGATTTTGTTGTCTGGGGTTGGTTGCCACACGTCGGCAACGGCATCCACCACTTCGACGGCGAAGTCCGTTTCTGTGCCTGTGAAGCTTTCAGGTGAATATTGGAATACCCATTCTGTTTCGGGGTGTTTCGCGGCATGTTCTTTAACGCATTGAGCGCCTTTTACGGCAATTTCTTTAATGCCGTCCTTACCTAAACGAAAGACTTGCTCACGCTGGGTTTTAGACGTTGAGTTGTAAACATGAACAATGGCTTTTTTTGCGCCTTTAAGAGACTCATATGTACGCTCAATCAACTCAGGGCGTGCTTGTGTTAGTACTTGAATGTAGACATCGTCAGGTACTTGGTTTTCTTCAATTAACCAACGTACAAAATCAAAATCCAATTGAGAAGCGGCTGGGAAGCCAACTTCGATTTCTTTAAAACCGACGTCTACTAGTAAGGCGAAGAATTGTTTCTTTTGTTCCACAGTCATAGGTTCAACCAGAGCTTGGTTGCCATCGCGCAGGTCAACGCTAGACCAAATCGGTGCTTTAGTGATTTCTTGGTCTGGCCAAGTGCGGTTTTCAATGGCGACCGGCTGGAATGGTCTGTACTTAGTGTGATCAAAAGAGGTCATGATCTTTCCCTTCTTATGTTAAGGAGCGGATAAGCTCCGATGGTAAACAGTTTGCGTCGTAAGGAAGCATGGTGGCTTCCTCAGTGATTTCGTTATGGTTATATAATAGCGAATTTTCTAGGGTAAAAGATTGCGTTTTTTATGGAATTTTCAATCTAAATAGCATTATATTGCGTACATAAAGAATAAATTGGCAATATGAGGCTTATGTTTTGGGTTTTGATAAGATTGATTTGAATATTTTGCGTGAGTTACAGCAAGATTCTAGCTTGACCAATCAAGAGTTGGCGGATCGCGTTGGATTATCGGCTTCGCCTTGCTTACGTCGTGTGAAAGCGTTAGAAGAGACCGGTGTGATTGATCGCAGTGTGACTTTATTAGATCAAAAGAAACTGGGGTTAAAACTTACCGCCTTTATCCAGATCAGTATGGACAGGCACACACCGGAACGGTTTGAAGTCTTTGAGTCCTTGGTGGAATCCTACCCAGAAGTGAAATCCTGTAATTTGGTAACGGGTCAATCTGCAGACTACTTATTAGAAGTCGTGGTGGAAGACATGGATAAATATCAGGAATTTCTACTGGGGAAATTAACACGCATAGCGGGCGTCACAGGTGTGCATTCCAGCTTTTTATTGAGGCGTATTATTAACCGAACTGCGTTGCCGTTAGATCATTTAGCCTAAGCCGGTGAATCCGCAATCAGTGAATCAAGTAGAAAAGAATGAAAGAAACAACGGATTAATATTGATTTTTTCATATTTGACCAAATGTAAGGGCGTTATACTTTGTGTCATAAATCATCCCTAGAGAGAGCAGTAATGACAGATTTGACCATTAAGCGTCGAGTAATGATTCCGGTACGCGCCGGTGACGTGACCGCTGAGTTTATTTCCTTTAATGGGGATGACTCTGGTAAAGAACACATAGGGATATATTTTGAAGGCAAGCCAGCTTACACGGAACAAACGGACTATGTGCCATTGGTTCGTCTGCATTCAGAGTGTTTAACCGGAGACGTATTTGGCTCCGGCCGTTGCGATTGTGGTGAGCAGCTTGATGAAGCGATTGATCGTATTAACGAAGAGGGTGGTTACATTCTGTATTTACGACAAGAAGGACGCGGTATTGGTTTGTATGCCAAGTTAGAAGCCTATGCTTTACAAGATCAAGGCTATGACACTTATCAGGCCAACGAAATGTTGCATTTACCAGACGATGGTCGTGATTTTGGGGTTGCGGCTGATATGTTGCTTGCGCTGGGCGTGAGTAAGGTGAGATTACTCACCAACAATCCAGACAAGGCTCAACAACTAAAAGAGCACGGCATTGATGTGGTTGAATTGGTGCCAACCAAGGTACATGTAAACCAGCACAACCGTCAGTATCTAGAAACCAAGGCGAAGCGCAAACAGCATACCTTGAAGTTTGATTAATAAGCTCTTGGCGAAAATGTTAAATTTTGTTTCAGAAGCCCCGAAAGGGGCTTTTTTGTGCCTTGATGAATTGGACTCTGTGCATTTTTTGAGTAGTCTTGACCAATATTTGACAGAAAAGCCAGATAGATCAAAAAATTGCTTTTATAACGTTGTGCAGTAATAGAACCATTAAAAGGGTGCGGTTATGAAAAAAACGTCTCTTATTTTGCTTGCTTTAGGGTCATCAATCACCATGGCCGATAATGCATTAATCGGAATTTATTGTCAGGAAAACACTAATGGTGTCAAGGTGTATGTGAATGACGAATTAAAGTTTGAGTGTTCGGATTTTGCTCGTGAAGCTGTGGTGTTGGAGGAAGGTTCTTATCAAGTAAAAGCTGTGCAAAGCATTAGCAAAGAGCAAGAGAAAGTTTTTTCTCAGCAAGTGGATGCGACTTCCAACCGTCCCCAGCGAGTTCGTATCACCATGCCGCAACAGGCCAGTTTAACGGCTTATGGTTTGGCGATGAAGAAGCAACGAGATGCAGAAGCGGCCCGCAAATTGGCGCTTGAAAATGAGCGTCTAGCCAAGCAAGCGCTGGAAGATGATTGGGCTAAAGCGGGGCAAGGGGATTTGGCTGCCATGCAGCGCATGATTGGTCGCTATGAAAGCGGTGATGGTGTGGAGAAAAGCCAAGAACAGGCTGAGTATTGGCAGCGCCAGTATACCGTACAAAAAGCGCAAAAAGATCGCTTAGCCAAAATTGAAAGCTTGGAGAAAGCGTTGGATGAGAATCCTTATTTTTATTTTCTGAACTCATTTCCACGGGCGATTCAAAATTCAGATGCATCAGAAAGTTCGACGCTGATGACGGGGCTGCCATTATTTACTTTCAGTGACATTATCTCTTCTCCAACTGTGTACTCGGACCGTAAAGACATTCAAGAAAGGCTGGATGCGATCGAAGGGCATGCGGTGCGATGGGCAAAACCGGATTCTATGGTCGCAAAAGCCTCTCAGTAGAATAATATGATGCGCTGTATACCAATAAGTGCGCTGATTAGCCTGCTTATATTATTGCAAGGATGCACGATAACGCCTAAGGCAAATAAGCCAGAAAATCATTGTGATGAGGCAATGGTTTTGCTGCTATCTGATAAAGCACCAGCCTTAATGATGACTGCACAGCAAGACGCCTTGTTGTGCAGGCAGTTGTCTCAGTTGACCAATGTGCATAAGATACCGACTGAATCTGAATCGTTTTCTGTTGATTTACTTTCATCCGAATTGCAAGCCGATGAACGTTTTCAGCATGCTCGCGAACTCATTAAAGACCGGCATCAGTCACAAGAAGCCGTTTATGCGTTGATTCTACGCGAATATCTAATAGAGAAAGACTTTGCCTGCCGTCATCCGATTTATGCCTCATATTTCGCTCGTCGTTATCAAGCGCACGTCAGTTATGACGACTGCCATGAGCCTGTTCCTTTTTATCTATTTGACTCCAATCAAGGCGGTCAATTGGTGTCAATCGATCCACAGCAGGTGCGAGAGGTTCATCTGGTGTTTGCGTCAGAAGGTGAGGGTATCGCGTCTTCTTTTGGCCATGTGTCGGTACGACTGCTGGTGTGTCCAGACATGTCATCTAGCTTAGAGGCCTGTCAGCGAAATCTGTTTAACCATGTGTTCTTAGGGTATGTGGCTCGGATTGATGGCTTTTCCATGAATTTGTTGAAGGGCTTTTTCGGTGGTTATGATGCGCATTTATTTGGTTCGACTTTCCGTGAAGTATTTCGTGCTAATACCTTATTGGCTGATCGCGATTTGTATTCTTTACCATTAAATTTATCCGCTCAGCAGGTTGAACAAGTCGTAAGGGACTTATCGGAAATCCATTGGAGCTATCGAGGTAATTATCGGTTTATTACTGCCAATTGCGCCACATTGCTGCAGGATTTATTGAATAAGGCTTTGCAGCTGGAAGGCCAATCTGATGCAGAGCTGAACTACCTTCGCCCAGATTCACTGTTCAACACATTGAAAAGTAGTCCATTTACACGTGGTGAGGTGTTGGCTTCCTTGGAAAAGGCTGAATCGCAAGGTTACTTTTTTCCTCGCAATCGCATGTATTACCAACAAGCATTAATTGCCTTGGCGGATGTGATCGATTCGTATCCTTATGAAAACCTAGAACAATATGATCAAACTCGCGCAGCTCAGCGAATGTATGACGTATTGGTGTCTGATTCTGTGTATGCGACCTTAGCCAACAATGATTATTTGTTGGAGGCGCAGTTATTGCTTGAAGAGCGACAGTTGGTGTTTTTGCGATTTGAACTGTTCCGTAAAGTGATCGACATTGTGATTGAGTTACAGTTAATAGACGTTATGCAGGCGCAACTTCAGGCTTTACCGAACAGTTTGGACAAGCAACTTTTACAGCATTGCTATGTGCAACCGTTATTGCAAATACAAATGTTGGTGCCACGTTTTGATGGCATTCCTGATATTGGGGCGTTAGCAGATTTTCAGTCTAATACAGATTGGCAATGTGGCTCGCAACAAGCGCAGCAGAAAATATTCAATATGATGGCGTCAGCGGTACCAGACGATCATCAGCAGATGAAAGAGCTAAAAGTACTAGAGCAAGAGCTGGTGCAAACGCTCGATAATATTGAGACTTTGGAGGCCTTGTTCTAATGAAGAAACCCATATTAACCGGTGGCTTGATCTGTTTGTTGCTGCTGAGCCCAGTGACCATGACGGCGATGGCTGAAACCTCGCAACAAGATACGCTGAAAATGCTTGATCAGTTGGATCAATTGGATCGTCTGGATCAAATGGAGTTCGATGATGCCATTGAGGCAGGTTATCGCTGTGCGGACGATGAAGACTTTGTTTGTGCAGATAAAGAGATCAAGAAAGCGCGTCCTTTGATGTTTAATCAGGATTCAAAGCAACGTCTTAACGAGTTAATTGCTTATCGTAAGGATCAAGAGAAATATTACAAAGAAAAACAACGCCTTGCTGCTCAGCGTAAATTAGAAGCTCGTTGTGCTAGCCGTTGTCCCATTGCTCGACAATATTCTCAATGTGTTGCTGGGCGTTTGGATTCTTGGGACTGTCGTGACGAGGCGCCAAGCTATAACTCAGGCGGCTCATCATCGGGCGGTACTATGGCGGCATTGAGCTCGGCTTTGACTCAGTTGAATAGCCAGCTACAGGCGGATTTAGCCCGTCAGAAAGCGGATTTTAATCGTCAAATGCAGGCAATTGAAGCGCAGCGCCAAGCAAAAGAGCGTCAAAAGCGTGAGCAGCAGGCTCAACAACGTCGTGTGCAACAGCAGCAACAAAAAGCTATGGCAAATTTACAGCAACAACAAGAACAAGCAAGACGTCAGGCGGAGCAAAGACGTCAGGCAGAAGCGTTACGTCGTAAGCAAGATGAAGAACGTCGTCTAGCGGAAGAAAAGCGTCGTCAGGAAAAGGAGGCGCGTGTATTGGCGCAGCAAAGAGCCAAAGAGGAAGAGGCTAGAAATAAGCAGATTTACCTAAGCAAACTGACGTCAGGCGCACGTATGGGGGCAAGAAGCTGTTATGGAGAAAAACATGTTTTTGCTACATTACCCGTTATCAAGCCAGAGCTTGTGTCGTGTGTGAATGTAAATTTCACCGTGCAATGTTCGTCCACCGGGCCTGTGGTACACCGTGGTGTGCTGAGAAATCATGTCAATATGAATGCGGGAAGCTGCTTTGGTGATACCACACAAGTACCGAGTTCGGTCGCTTGTCCGGCCAAACAGTTTGTGGTTCGTGCCACGTCTGTTGAGGGGTGTTAAGGAAGAGGACTTGTTCGCATCTTCCTTAATACAAAAAAGCGCCACTTTATATGGTGGCGCTTGTTCTGTTCAGCTGGAAAAAATTAGCGTCTATTTTGTTTTCTTCTTTTTCTTTTTGCTGCGTGGCGATCTAGCTTTAGTTTTCGCTTCGAGCCCTTCAATGCGGCCAAATTTAATGTTGGTTTGCATAAAACGCTGAATCTTTTCAATCATCGGTAAATCATTAACGTCGATCAAAGAAATGCATTCGCCTGGCGCACCTTCTCGTGAAGCGCGACCGGCGCGGTGAATGTAAGAGTCCGCTTTGCGTGGCAAGCGTAAGTTAATCACGGTGTTTATTTCTGGTAAATCGATACCTCGTGATGCGACATCGGTGGCGACGAGTACTTGTAAGCGTCCGCGTTTCATTTGTTTTAAATGTTCACTGCGATCGCCTTGTTTCATTTCACCATGTAAGCCATCACACATGATGTTCATGTTGCGGATTTTTTGCACCCACACATCCACATGATCACGATTGGAGACAAAAACCACGGTTTGTTGTACCCCTTCTTTATTAAGTAGATGCTTTAGCATGGCTTCTTTGTGTGCGTCGTCGTCAACTCGATAGGCCACTTGGCGGATCTGAGCGGGAACCGTGCGCGATGATTCGCCAAGACGAATTTGCTCCGTTTCAGCACTCAATAAGGCGCTGGCAAAGCGTCCCATTTTTTCACCTTCTAAGGTGGCTGAGAACATTAAGGTTTGGTGTTCCTGTGGAAGCTCTTTGGCAATCTTGTTGATGGCGTTAACAAAGCCCATGTCTAACATGCGATCGGCTTCATCAATGACGAAGTAGCTGACATCCGTTAAGTCTAGCCATTGCTTTTCATCAAGCTCTACCAAGCGGCCTGGTGTTGCAACCAGAATGTCACAAGGTTCGCTAAGTTGCTGTTGTTGCATCCCGTATGGCGTACCGCCAATGATCAACTGCGATTGAATGCGCGTGTGTTGTGTTAGGCCACCAATGACATTGAAAATTTGTCGGGCAAGTTCACGACTAGGCGCTAGAATAAGTACTTTAGGTGCCGTTGTGGAGGTTTCATCGCGGTCTAAAACATGTTGCACGGCGGGTGCGCAAAACGCGATGGTTTTGCCAGTGCCAGTTGGGGCGGTCGCCAATAGGTCGGAGCCCTCTAAAATAACAGGGATGGCTTGCTGTTGAATTTCGGTAGGTGTTTCAAAACCTAGGCTATTGATTGCTTCTTCGATCGTGTAATCTAGGTCTAATTCAGCAAATGACATGTAATCTCTCTGTTGCAATAAAAAAAGTGCCTCGTATCGATAAAAGTGACAAAAGGCTAATAAGCAGAATGATACCTTGTTTTATGTTGTTTCGAAATCAAAAGCCGTTTTAAAACAGGTGTATTTAATTCGGTGGTTAATGTCACTATGAAAGAAGAATGTCGTATGTTGTTATCAGATGATTTGGTGGTTGGCCAAACAATGAATTGGGTGAAAAACTTTATTGTGGGTCACAATGTCTGCCCTTTTGCCAAGCGAGAAGTGGAAAAAGACAGCGTGCGCCTTGTCGTGTTACGTTCGAAAAAAACCGATGTCGCTTTAGAAGAATTGATGTCTGAAATTCAGTGGCTAGATGAGCATGCTGAAACGGAAACCACGCTGCTCATTTTCCCTACCTTGTTTAAGGATTTTCAGCGTTACTTGGATTTCGTGGAAATGTCTGAGAACCTTATGTTTGATCAGGGATGTGAAGGCGTTTACCAATTGGCCACCTTTCATCCTGATTATTGTTTTGCTGGTGCAGAAGAGGAGGATGTGTCTAATTACACTAACCGTTCGCCTTACCCTATGCTGCATATATTACGAGAGGCCAGCTTGGATAAAGCCATTGAGTTTTATGGCGATACGTCTCAAATACCGGATGAAAATATTGCTAAAATGGAAGCCTTAGGGCGAAATAAATTGGAAGACATTTTTAAAGCTTGCATGGATGCAAACTAATCTTGCGCTCGACAGATAAGTCAGTATAGTGCGTGAAAAATTCCTTGCCGGAGAAACCATGGCTACACAAATTGGACGCTTAAATACCTTAAGAGTCGTTAAAGAAAAAGAGTTTGGCGTCTATTTGGATGCTGATACATTGGGTGAAATTTTACTGCCAAAGCGCTACGTGCCTAAGCAGGTTGAAATTGGCCAAGAAATTGAGGTGTTTGTTTACCTTGATTCCGATGATAAGTTGATTGCCACCACTGACTTTCCGAAAGCGCAAGTTGGTGAGTTTGCAGCCTTGAAATCGGTTGCGGTCAATCAAGTCGGCGCATTTTTTGATTGGGGATTGCCGAAAGATTTATTGGTACCTTTTAGCCAGCAAAAAAATCGTGTCGAAGAAGGTGAAACACATTTATTGTTTATTTACCTTGATCAAATTACCAATCGTATCGTAGCAACGACAAAGGTTGACCCTTTATTGAATCGAGAAGACGCGCCTTATCGTGTGGGTGATAAAGTCTCTGTGGTGATTGGTGATAAGACTAATATTGGCTTCAAATGCATCATTGATAATCGTTTTTGGGGGGTATTATTCTTCGAAGACGCTTTTCGTCAGTTGTACAAAGGCGAGAAAGCCACCGCGTATATTAAGCAGATGCGTGAAGACGGGAAAATCGATTTGAGTCTTCAAGAGGTCGGCTACAAAAAAGTACGTAACATTCTGGATGATGTATTGGACTATTTGGATGCACAAGGTGGGGAATCGGATTTGACTGATAAAGCGTCTCCGGAAGCCATCTATAAAGTATTTAAAGTGAGTAAAGCGACGTATAAAAAAGCACTCGGTGCTTTGTATAAAGATAAGAAAATCGCCCTGAGTAAAGAGAAAGTGACTAAGCTGTAATTTTCACGTTAACGGTATGTTTATCAAAAGCTGCTAAGTAAGACTTAGCAGCTTTTTTTGTACTTCAGGGCGAGAATTTGGCTGGTTAACGCCTTCGTAGAGAAGAGGCTGTACCGTTAGTTTGATTGGGCTGTTTTCCATCAAAAAGCCAGAGATAAAGTCGTTCTCAGTTTGCCTTTGCAAACGCAGGTCTTCAAACATGGAGGAACGATTTAGTCGCGTAAGTTTGGCGACTGTGTTGACGCGATTTTTAAGATTGTCGTAAGACAAGTGTTGACTGTGCTCAGCGTAAGCAAATTTAGGGTGAGTAAAGATGCTTTCTAATTCCGCTAGGGTTGCTTCCATCAAGGTGTCATATTCATCATTCAAAATATCCCCATTGTGTAGATTGAAAATCGCGGTGATGGGATTGATGACGGCATTGACGGCCAGCTTTTCGATGATTCTTTGGTGAATGTTACGCACCCCAAACCCTTCTAGCGGAAAATCTGCGGTCGCCTTCGAGGGTAGCCAAGGGCCAAAATAAGTATCGCCTAATCCGGTGTGTTTGATGTGATTGTGCTCGATTTTAAGCACCCCTTCACTGGTTACGCCGGCCCAGAGGATCTGCTTAGGCTTTATTTGCTTTTGTAATTGATCCTGTGCGCCTAAACCATTGCACAGACAAATGATGTCAGCGTCATCGCTTAGGTGTTCTGATACTTGCTGATACGCTTCGACAAGGTCAAATGACTTGGTGCACAAGAGTACTTTTTGATATTGCTTTTCGAGAGTGTTGGCGGTGAACGTCTTTATTTTATAAGTGTGTGTTTCGGCTTGCTGTTGTCCGCTTTCATCCACTAAGGAATCTAGGGTGATTTTTTTTCCGGGGTCGGTGCTTCGGTAAACCAGATGCACTTTGTGGTCGAGGCTTTTAAGTTTGCATGCCCAAAATAGGCCGATGGCACCAGAGCCAACCACTAACCAAGGAGATTGTTTCATAACTTGATCCATTAGGTGTTTTATTTCAATTCTTGCTATTATCGCGCCAAACGAACTGATTGAAAATGCAAAGGAGCAGAAAATGCCATCATTTGATGTAGTCTCTGAACTGGACTGGCACGAAGTAAGTAACGCCGTAGATCAAGCAAACCGAGAAATTACAACACGTTACGACTTTAAAGGTGTCAAAGCCAGCTTTGAAATAAAAGATAAATCCAGCGTGGTTATGCAAGCCGAAGCTGAGCCTCAGCTTCGTCAATTGTCGGATATTTTGAATCAAAAGCTCGTTAATCGTGGTATTGATCTGAAAAGTTTAGAAAAAGAAGACATTGAAAAAGGCAATATGCGTGTCTCACAAGCGGTCAAAATGAAAGAAGGGCTTGAGACAGCAGAAGCAAAAAAAATTGTCAAAATGATCAAAGACAGTAAGATCAAAGTGCAGGCGCAAATCCAAGGTGATCAGTTGCGTGTCACGGGTAAAAAACGTGATGACTTACAGCAGGTTATGACCTTACTGCGCGGTGCCGATTTGTCACAGCCCGTGCAGTTTAATAATTTTAGAGACTGATTTTAGCAAAAACAGCCACCTAATGTGGGTGGCTGTTTTTATCAAGATTTATTGGTCTTTGTATTTTAGTTTTCCACCCATAATTAGCCAGCCTTCGCTTTCTAACTTTTCTTTTTGTCGAATATAGGCGTCTGTTCCTTCGGCAAAGCTGATGCGCTTTTGAGCATTGACGACTCGATACCAAGGTAGCTTAGTGTCTTTAGGCAATTTTTTGAGTAACTGACCAACTTGCCTGGCGTAACCTGGGAAGCCTGCCAATTTGGCGATTTCTCCGTAGCTGAAACATTCACCCGTTTGTGACTGGTGCAAAATCAGAAATACTTGAGATTTAAAATGCGTCATTGCTTGATTAGTCAAGGTATTGCCCATAGTTATAGAGTAAGTCAAAAACAAAAGAAGGTAATCATGAGATTTGCGTTGTTACTATTTATCCTTGTGCCCATTATCGAAATGACCGTGTTGATTCAAGTTGGCAGTGAAATCGGTAGCTTGGCGACAGTGGGCTTGGTCTTTCTAACCGCTATTGTAGGGGTGAGTCTGATTCGTAAGCAAGGTTTAGAGACCTCTTTAAAGGCCCAAGAAAAAATGCGTCGTGGTGAGCTGCCGGCATCAGAAGTCGCTGAAGGCGTGATGTTGCTGTTTGCTGGCTTGTGTTTGCTCATTCCTGGTTTTGTTACCGATGCCATTGGTGGTTTGTTGCTGATTCCTATGCTGCGTAAGTTGTTTGCTGCAGGTTTGGTGGTTAAGTTAATGAGCTCTGTAATGGCACGCGGTACTCAGTGGCGCAGTCGTGGTTATTATGAATCCTCTAAAGAGGGTGACATCATCGAAGGCGAGTACGCTAACGAAGACAATGATTTAATTGATAAAAAATAATTTATTGGATGGGTTGAAAAATAAATTAGCAACCGTATATAAAAGTCCGATAGAGATTCTCGCAGCTAAGCGGGATAAGTCCTGCCAGGGGAGTCCTGGTATTGTTTTAATTGGAGAAAATGATTGATGAATATTCGTCCTTTGCACGATCGTGTCGTTGTTCGCCGTAAAGAAGAAGAAACAACAACCGCATCTGGTATCGTCCTACCTGGATCTGCTACAGAAAAACCAACACAAGGTGAGGTTTTGGCTGTGGGCACTGGCCGTATTCAGTCTAATGGCGATGTAAGTGCGCTTGCTGTTAGTGTTGGTGATACTGTTCTTTTCGGTCAATACTCAGGCCAAACAGTAAAAATCAACGGTGAGGAACTGCTTATCATGAAAGAAGATGAAATTTACGGCGTTATTGAAGCCTAATTCGTCTTATCCTTCCTATTTATTTTTGTAACATTAAAACAGTTAAAAGGTATTAGAGCATGTCAGCTAAAGAAGTTAAATTTGGAGACAGTGCACGTCAGCAAATGCTGAAAGGCGTTAACGTACTAGCCGATGCGGTGAAAGTAACGTTAGGACCTAAGGGTCGTAATGTTGTCATCGAAAAATCTTTCGGCGCGCCATTAGTGACAAAAGACGGTGTGACCGTGGCGAAAGAAATCGAATTGGAAAACAAATTCGAGAACATGGGCGCTCAAATGGTCAAAGAAGTGGCGTCACAAGCAAACGACGTAGCGGGTGACGGTACAACGACGGCGACAGTATTGGCGCAAGCTTTGGTAACGGAAGGACTTAAATCCGTTGCAGCGGGTCGTAACCCAATGGATCTTAAGCGCGGTATCGACAAAGCGGCTGAAGCCGTTGTTGCTGAAATCGCAGCCTTGTCTACACCTTGTGCTGACACGCGTGCAGTTGAGCAAGTAGGTACTATTTCTGCGAACTCTGATGCGTCTGTTGGTAAAATCATTGCGGAAGCAATGGAGCGTGTTGGTAAAGAAGGTGTTATCACCGTAGAAGAAGGTTCTGGCTTTGAAGATGAGCTGGCCGTAGTAGAAGGTATGCAGTTCGATCGCGGTTACCTATCGCCTTACTTCATCAATAACCAAGAAAGCATGAGTGCGGAACTTGAAAACCCATTCATCTTATTGGTTGACAAGAAAATCTCTAACATCCGTGATTTGCTACCAGTATTGGAAGGTGTTGCAAAAGCGTCTCGTCCATTATTGATCATTGCTGAAGATGTTGAAGGCGAAGCGTTGGCGACTTTGGTTGTTAACAGCATGCGCGGCATTGTCAAAGTGGCGGCAACCAAAGCGCCTGGTTTCGGTGATCGTCGTAAAGCGATGTTGGAAGACATTGCGATCCTAACGGGCGCGACTGTGATCTCTGAAGAAGTTGGTCTAAGCCTAGAAGGTACAACACTTGAGCAGCTAGGTACAGCGAAGCGTGTTACGTTGACAAAAGAAAGCACAACCATCGTAGACGGTGCTGGCCAAGCGGCGAACATTACGTCTCGTGTTGAGCAAATTCGTGCAGAAATCGCGAACTCTTCTTCTGATTACGACAAAGAGAAATTGCAAGAGCGCGTAGCGAAATTGGCTGGCGGTGTTGCGGTTATCAAGATCGGTGCTGCAACAGAAGTAGCAATGAAAGAGAAGAAAGCACGTGTTGACGATGCGCTTCATGCGACTCGCGCAGCCGTTGAAGAAGGTGTTGTTGCTGGTGGTGGTGTTGCTTTGGTTCGCGCATTGACTAAAGTGGTTAGCCTAGAAGGTGACAACGAAGATCAGAACGTTGGTATTGCACTAGCACTTCGTGCTATGGAAGCGCCAATGCGCCAGATCGTGACTAACGCAGGTGACGAAGCGTCTGTTGTGGTAGACAAAGTGAAGCAAGGCGAAGGTAACTACGGTTACAACGCGGCCACTGGTGTTTACGGCGACATGTTGGAAATGGGTATCCTGGATCCAGCGAAAGTAACTCGTTCTGCGCTTCAAGCCGCAGCGTCTGTTGCTGGTCTAATGATTACCACTGAAGCGATGATTGCGGATCTTCCAAAAGATGACGCACCAGCGATGCCAGATATGGGTGGCATGGGCGGAATGGGTGGCATGGGCGGCATGATGTAAATCAGCCCCTAACACCTCAGCCTAGCTGAAAATGAAGCCCCGCTGCCGGAAGGTAGCGGGGCTTTTTTGTGTTCGTGTCATTAATGAGGCCTGCTAGGTATTTAAGTGTCTCCTTGGCTAGTTGATTTAATTTTATATTGTGGTGTCTTGCTCATTTCGAGAGAAAAGTGAAGAGGCGCATTTTTCATACTAGGTCGATAATCAGAATGCTTGATTCTGAAGGGTGAAGTGCTGCAGATTTGATTGTCTGTTTTTTTTCTAACATTTTGAAAATACTTATAAAAATATGGTTTTTGGTCGGATTGGCTTGCCTTTTTTTTATATGAGTATCATTATCATTAGCCTTTTTTAGCGGTTAGATATGGCTTGTTTAGAATGTTATCCAATAGAAAGTTATTAGAGTTAATTGAGTCACAGCGCTTTGGTGCAGAGTTTCAACCGATTGTGGAATTAAAAAGCGGTGATGTGTATGCCTATGAAGCATTGTCGCGCTTTAAGATGGCGGATGGCAGTTTGATTCGCCCTGATTTTGTGTATGCGGCTTTGCATGATAATCCGTTGTTATTGTTGCAAGTTGAATTGGCGCAAAAGCGCATTCAGTTAGAAGGATTATCTCGTCAACAAAGGGTGTTTGTAAACCTGGATCAGGATGCCTTTTATGCATGTGGAACTGACGTCGAAGAGAATCCTTTCATAGAGTTAATTCAAGACCATGACCAAGATAGAGTGATTGTTGAGTTAATTGAAAACTCTGAAATGAGTGATGCCTTGATGAGTTTGTCGATGATTGAAGTGTTCAATAAGCTTGGTGTTAGAACGGCTTTAGATGATTTATGTAACCCCAAATCCATGTTGTCGGTCGCGGTACTGCAATTGGTTGAGTGGGTTAAATTGGATAAATGTGTGCTAGAACAAAGATTAGATGCTAATTTTATGGTGTTCGTCGAAAAAATGATCGATTTTGCTAAGGTGACTGGCAAAAAAGTGGTATTGGAAGGGGTGGAGAAAGAATCTGATTTGGCGTTTGCTCGTCAGATTGAGGTAGA
The DNA here is from genome assembly GCF_043643765.1 of Marinomonas posidonica. Classification (GTDB taxonomy): domain Bacteria; phylum Pseudomonadota; class Gammaproteobacteria; order Pseudomonadales; family Marinomonadaceae; genus Marinomonas; species Marinomonas posidonica_A. The sequence goes on from NZ_JBHZSP010000006.1 coordinate 173,134, forward strand.
TTATGTGCAAGGTTTTTATTTCAAAGAGCGTTTTATATCAGAGTGGGCTTAGTTTTTTGAGAAGGGATTTTAGAGAGGCTGTTCATTTTTTAAGAATGCGTCTTTTGTGTAAATATTGAACGAAAAAGTCAGCCTAACTCATTTAGTCCAAACCATTGATTCTAAAGCTATTGATAAATGCTCACCTGTGTAAGATACTTGTTTAATATTTGTGTCCGTTATTCGTAAATAAAGGGAAGCTTATGCTCAGAAAAACCCTCGTCAGTATTGCTGTGTCTGGAGCTTTGTATGTCTCCAGCAGTTACGCGCTAGAGTTGGGTGAGTTAACCTCGCAGTCAAGCTTAAATGAGCCATACCGCGGGAAAATTGAGCTTTCTGATGTGGGCGCATTAACCAGTGACGATATTTTGGTGCGCTTAGGCAGCGAAAGTGAATTTCGTCAGGCTGGCTTTATGCCAACGCGTGTTTTATCTCAACTGACGTTCGATGTGGCGCAGGAAAATGGCGACTTTGTCGTTTCTGTTTCCTCTGATCGTCCTTTGATGGTGGATGAATTGCATTTTGTGCTAGCGGCGCGCTGGCCGAGTGGTCAAGTGGTGCGGGAATATCAAGTGCCGCTAAATCAAACGGCGTTGGTGGATAAAGCGCAAAGTGAGATAATACAAGCAGCTCCTGTGACGCCTGCGCCTACTGCGAATCAAACAACGGACACATCTGCGTTTGCTGAGGCAACCGCAGCGGCTGAAAGCATGCCTATGCAAGCGGAACTAAATGTGGTCAAAGGGAATACCCTTTGGTCTATCGCCGGTCGCAATCGTTCAACTAATCAATTGACCATTTATCAAACGATGATGGCGATTCAAGCGTTGAATAAAGACGCGTTCTATTCTGAAAACATCAACTTGCTTAAGGAAGGTGCGGTATTGCGCCTGCCTACACAAGAGCAAATTGCCCTGTTTAATAACAATGTTTCCAAAGCCGAATTTCAGCGTCAGCATGATGCTTGGATGGCTTTAAAAGCTGCGAAAGGTGATCAAGGGAACGTTGAGCAAGCACAACTTAATACTCAGGCCGAAGCCAAGCCTGCAGCGACTGCTGCTGACAAAACGGGTGATCAACTTACTTTGGCGTCCGGACAAAGTGTGTTGCCAGAAAAAGAGTCCAGTTCGAACGCGGGCGACAGTAACAGTGCGATAGTGAACTCATTGAAGAGTGAGTTGTCTGCGTCACAAGAAATGCTAGACAAAGAGCAGCGAGAGAAAGGTGAGTTATCTGACAAGCTAACAGACTTAAATAAACAGTTAGAAACCCTTGAAAAACTGATCAGTCTGAAAGATAAACAAATGGCGGAATTACAGCAACAATTCGCCAGCGCTCAACAGGCGTTACAAGAGCAAAAAAATACCGTTGATCAGCTTTTAGAAGCCGATCAGATTCGCCGCGAAAAAGAGCAGGCGGAAGCGAATTCCTTGATGAATACCATTTTTGGTAATCCTATCATCTTGTCAATTGGTGCTGGAGTATTGCTTCTTTTAGGTTTCTTGATCGGCTTAATCATGCGCCGTTCGGGTAAGAAACAAATTGAGGATGTCGACAGCGCAAAAAAGGATGAATTTGATTTATCTACTGCCGCAGTGGCAGCAGCACCGGTTGCGGCCGCTGTGGCGTTAGATGAATCCATTGATGAGGCAGAAGCGAAAGAAGAATTAGCGGAAGAAGACCCTTTTGCATTTGATTTTGACACACCAGAAGACGAGCCTGAAGACTTTAATGCTTTTGATGAAGAGGTTGCTTCAACTGATTTCCCAGAAGTGGCCGATGACATGGATATGGGCTTTGAGGAAGAGGTGGCAGCAGAAGATATTCTTGAAAATGCTGATGAGCCAGAAGAGGAGTTTCCTGGGTTCGAAGACATAGATGACCTGCCTGATCCTGTATTGGATTTGGCCGATGAAGAGAGTGCTGATGAAGAGGCGTTTGAAGCTGATGATATTCCAACCATGGAGCCTGAGCTGGATGAGTTTGATGCTTTAGATGAGGCAGAAGCGGAAGACGATTTATCCGAATTTACCGCTCCAGAAGACCTTCAAATTGACAGTGAAGAAGAATCGTTTGTTTCAAATTTGTTAGAAGACACTGAGCAAGAAGATGTCGATGAGTCTGCGATCTTTAATGGTGTGCCAGACGACAGCGTTGAAAATTCTATTGAAGAAACACTTGCTGAAATGCAGGACGAGGTCGAAGAGATCGATGTGCCAGCATTTGGTGAGGCCGAGGCGGCTTCGGATGAAGAAATCAGCGATGATGAAGAAGAGTTTGATTTCTTTGATGCCAGTGGTGATGAAGTTGCGACCAAGCTTGATCTAGCCAGAGCCTATATGGATATGGGGGACGAAGAAGGTGCTCGTGTGATTTTAGAAGACGTAGTTGAATCCGGTAATGAACAGCAAATTGCTGAAGCACAAAGTATGATGGAGCGGATGTTCCCAAGTGACTAAGAAAGTGGTATTGGTCGTTGAGTATAACGGCTCAGCGTATAAGGGCTGGCAAGCCCAAAAGTTTGATGTTCCAAGTGTTCAAGAAAATTTAGAAAAAGCCTTGTCTGTGATCGCCAATCATACGGTAAAAGTCGTATGTGCAGGGCGCACAGACTCGGGTGTTCATGCTAGTGCGCAAGTTGTGCATTTTGAGACTCAAGCAGAGCGAAATGAGCGAGCTTGGACTCTGGGTGTTAACACCTACCTTCCTGATGACATTAGCGTTGTGGCAGCCCGCCACGTAGACGATGATTTTCATGCTCGATTCAGTGCCTTAAGTCGTCGCTATCGTTATGTGATCTATCAAGCAGACTTTTGTCCCGCTATTTTGTCGAAAGGCGTCACTTGGACCTACAAGCCACTTGATGTCAATGTCATGCGAAAAGCCGCTGCGACCTTTGTTGGTACTCATGATTTTACGTCTTTTCGTGCGGTTGGTTGTCAAGCCAATACACCGGTTCGCACCATCTTAAATTTTGACGTTCATCAATTAGGTCAGTACATCGTTTTGGATGTGCGAGCAAATGCGTTTCTACATCACATGATACGAAACTTTGCTGGTGTGTTGATGACGATTGGTGCTGGTGAGCAGCCGTTGGAATGGGCGCAACAAGTATTAGACGCTAAAGACAGGACAAAAGGCGGCACTACTGCATCGCCCTATGGTTTGTATTTTGTTGATGCGGAATACCCAAAACATTTTAATGTGCCTGTGTGCAAATTAGGCCCTCATTTTTTACCCTTTGCAGACGAGTCCTGTTATGAGTTGTCGAGTTAAAATCTGTGGAATGACCAATTTAGCGGATGCGCTATCGGCTTGTGAAGCGGGTGCGGATGCTTTGGGCTTTGTGTTTTATGAAAAAAGCCCACGTTATGTGAGTCCTGATGTGGCGAACGACATTGTTGCTCAGTTGCCGCCATTTGTGGTGCCAGTGGCGTTGTTTGTTGACGCCGAAAAAAGTTTGATTGAGTCGGTTATTGGTGCCAGTGCTCGTTGGATGATTCAGTTTCATGGTAATGAATCTGAGGCGGAATGCGTGTCTTATCAGCGTCACTATATGAAAGCCTTACGGGTGAAAGAGGGTGATGATATTGCCCTCAGTGTGTCACAATACCCCAGTGCAAGTGCCATTCTGTTGGATGCTTATAAGAAAGGGGTTCCCGGTGGCACAGGTGAAACCTTTAATTGGTCTTTGATACCAAGTGATTTGCCTAAACCTATTGTATTGGCGGGTGGCTTAACACCAGATAACGTCACTCAAGCGGTGGACCAAGTGGCGCCTTATGCAGTTGATGTGAGTGGTGGTGTTGAGCAATCAAAAGGCATCAAAAATAATATGAAAGTGACAGAGTTTATAACGGGAGCAAAGCGTGGATAGCAAGAAAGATCATATCAATTTGCCAGATGAGCACGGGCGTTTTGGTGATTATGGTGGTGTGTTTGTTTCCGAAACACTGATGTCGGCATTGGATGATTTGTCGAAAATGTATGAAACTTTATCAAAGGATACAGATTTTCAAGCCGCCTTTGATTACGATTTGGCTCATTACGTGGGGCGGCCTTCTCCTTTGTACTTTGCTGAGCGCCTGACACAAAAAGCCGGTGGCGCAAAAATTTATTTAAAACGTGAAGACTTAAACCACACAGGTGCGCACAAAATTAACAACACCATAGGTCAAGCGCTTCTAGCCAAGCACATGGGCAAGCCGAATATCATTGCTGAAACAGGAGCAGGGCAACATGGTGTCGCTTCGGCAACGGTTGCCGCTCGTCTTGGCTTGAAATGTAAGGTGTTTATGGGGGCAGAGGACATTCGTCGTCAGTCGCTTAACGTCTATCGTATGAAACTGTTGGGCGCAGAAGTGATTTCGGTTGAGTCCGGTACGCAAACGCTGAAAGATGCTTTGAATGAAGCCATGCGTTACTGGGTTGGTAATGTGGATGATACCTTTTACATCATAGGTACGGCGGCTGGTCCTCACCCTTATCCTAAGTTGGTGCGCGATTTTCAAGCCATTATTGGTCGTGAGACGAAGCAGCAATGTATTGAGCATGAAGGTCGTTTACCGGATGCACTTGTTGCCTGTGTCGGTGGCGGCTCCAATGCAATCGGTATGTTTCACCCTTTCATTGAGGATGAGTCTGTGGCCATGTACGGTGTTGAAGCCGGCGGTGATGGTCTTGAAACGGGGCGTCATGCTGCGCCGCTATCTGCTGGTCGTCCCGGTGTTCTGCACGGTAATCGAACTTATGTCATGGCGGATGATGATGGACAAATTATCGGTACTCACTCTATCTCGGCTGGGTTGGATTACCCAGGCGTAGGACCAGAACATGCTTGGTTGAAAGACGTAGGGCGTGCCAATTATGTGGCTATTAATGATGATGAAGCCATGGACGCGTTCCGTGATTTAACGCGCCTTGAGGGCATAATGCCAGCATTAGAGTCCAGTCATGCGGTTGCTTATGGTATGAAGTTGGCTGCTAGCATGCGTCCTGATCAGGTTGTCGTGGTGAATTTGTCGGGTCGCGGTGATAAAGACATTTTGACCGTGGCTGAATTGGATGGGATTGAAGTATGAGCCTAATAAAGCAATGTTTTGAAAATCTACAAAAATCTGGTAAAAAGGCGCTCATTCCTTATATCACAGCAGGCGACCCTTCACCTGAATACACTGTGACCATGATGAATGCTTTGGTAGATGCGGGTGCCGATGTAATCGAAATCGGTATGCCGTTTTCAGATCCAATGGCGGATGGCCCAGTTATTCAGCTGGCTTGTGAGCGCGCTTTGGCGGCCGGTACGAGTGTCAAAAAAGTATTGGATATCATTGCTGAATTTCGTCAAGGCAATGCGACTACCCCCATCGTGTTAATGGGCTATTTGAACCCGATTGAGTTTTACGGTTACCAGAAATTTGCTGATGCGGCAAAACAAGCTGGTGTGGATGGTGTTTTATTAGTAGATCTGACTCCAGAAGAGGCGACAGATGTAGTAGAATGCTTCCGACAAAATGAGATTGATCTGATTTACTTATTGTCACCGACCACCACACTTGAGCGAGCAAAGAAAATTTGCGACTTAGCGTCTGGTTATGTTTATTACGTTTCAGTGAAAGGCGTAACAGGTTCCAGTGAGTTGGACGTGGACAGTGTTAAACAGCATGTGGATACCCTACGTACTGTGACATCTTTACCCATCGGGGTAGGTTTTGGTATTCGTGATGCCAAAACCGCAGCGGCTGTAAGTCGTTGCTCTGATGGTGTCATTGTCGGTAGCGTATTAGTGAACTGCATCGCTGAAAATAAAGATCAACAAAAAGAATATATAGCTGACGCTCTGGGGGCAATTTTGACTCCAATGCGTAGTGAAATGGACGCCTGAGTGGCAGCAAATACAGAAGTATGGAGAAATAAATGAGTAGCTGGTTAGATAAGTTTGTACCTTCCATTGTGCGTAGTGAATCACGACGTACATCATCTGGTTCTGTGCCAGAAGGTCTTTGGAAGAAGTGCCCAAAATGTGAAAACGTTTTGTATCGCCCAGAGTTAGAAAAAAATCTGGATGTTTGCCCTAAGTGTAATCATCATTTGCGTGTCAATGCGCGTCGTCGTTTGGACATCTTTTTAGATAAAGAGGGCCGTACTGAAATTGGTGCGCACTTAGAGCCAGAAGACAAATTGAAATTCAAAGACTCCAAGCGCTACAAAGATCGCATCGCCGATGCTCAAAAAGCAACGGGCGAAAAAGATGCTTTGGTCGCGATGCAAGGCGAATTGAATGGTATGCCTGTCGTAGCGGTGGCGTTTGAATTCAGTTTCCTTGGTGGTTCCATGGGTGCCATCGTGGGTGAACGCTTTATTCAAGCAGTAAACGTTTGTCTTGAAAAGCGTATCCCATTGGTGTGTTTCTCTGCCAGTGGTGGTGCACGTATGCAAGAAGCCTTGATTTCTTTGATGCAGATGGCCAAAACCAGTGCCGGTCTTGAGCGCATGAAGCAAGAAGGAATTCCTTACATTTCTGTGATGACAGATCCGGTGTTCGGTGGTGTATCGGCTTCGTTGGCAATGCTAGGTGACTTGAACGTGGCTGAACCAAACGCATTGATCGGTTTTGCTGGTCCTCGTGTAATTGAGCAAACGGTTCGTGAAAAGTTGCCAGAAGGCTTCCAGCGCAGTGAATTCCTATTGGATAAGGGCGCGTTGGATACCATTATCAAACGTGATGAAATGCGTGATCGCTTGTTTAATGTATTGTCGTTGTTGACCAAACACAAGGTTGCATAATTAAATGACGCCAACGTCATTAGCGGATTGGCTTTCATACATTGAGAGCCAACATCCCTCTGAGATTGAGCTGGGTCTAGAAAGAGGGAATAAAGTCTTAGCAAAACTGGGCTTAAAACGCCCTAAGCATAAGGTGATTACCGTTGCTGGTACCAACGGCAAAGGTTCCACTTGTGCTATGCTAACCCAATATTTGGTGTCTCAAGGGTATTCTGTCGGTACCTACACTTCCCCGCATTTTCTTCATTTCAATGAGCGTATTGCCTTAAACAACCAACCTTGTGAAGACGCTTTGATCTGCCAAGCGTTTGAGTTGATCGAGCAGGTGCGTGTTGATATCCCGTTAACTTATTTTGAGTTTAGTACGTTAGCTGCCCTTTGGGTGTTTGACCAATCTGAACTGGATTATTGGGTATTGGAAGTGGGTTTAGGCGGACGGCTTGATTCGGTGAATATGATTGATGCGGATGTAGCGGTGGTGACGTCCATTGCTCTCGATCATGTTGATTGGTTGGGTGACGACATTAATGTCATTGCTTGCGAAAAAACAGGTATCGCGCGTGAAGGGAAATTACTAGTCAGTGGTGTTGTGAACCCGCCTAAGGGGATTGCGGATACCGCGGCTAATATTGGTGCTGTGCTAAAACAAAAAGGCATTGATTTCCAGTTTTGGGCTAAACAAAAGACATGGTCTTGGCAAAATAATGAACATCGATTTGAGAATTTGCCGATTCCGTCATTGCCATTGCAAAATGCGGCCACCGTCGTGGCGGTGTTGACCTACATGGGGTTAGAGCCGCAGGCATCCGATTTGGTAGCGTTATTTGCCAGTGTCGAATTGACAGGTCGTTTTCAAAAGGTATCTCTGCAACCTGATGTGTATATTGATGTGGCCCATAATCCAGAGGCCGCTATTGAGTTACAACAGCGATTAGCTGCGTTTGATACGCAACCCATTGCGGTGTGTGGTATGTTGCATGACAAAGATATTGCCTCAGTCGTGTCCATTCTTGCTAATTCTTTTAAGACTTGGCATTGTGCTGATTTAGCTGGGCCTAGGGGAGCAAAAGCGCAAGAGTTGGTGACGTATTTGACGCCGCTTGAGGTCAGCGCTCGGTGTTACTCTAGTGTGGCTAGTGCTTTGATCAGTGCGACTGAACAAGCAAGACAAGAAGGGCGTTCGTTAGTGGTATTTGGGTCTTTTGTCACGGTTTCTGACTATCTACAATTCGCCAAGGGAAAGAATGATTTATGATTGACAGACGTTTGACTTATCGTTTGATTGGCGCGGGCTTGATGGTACTCTCTGCTGCCATCGTGCTGCCATTAGTATTGGATGGCGAGCGACCACCTGAACTGGATATGCAGGTAGTGGTTTCTGATCCACCGGCGTTTGAAGTGGTAGAGATTTCGCCGGTTAAGTCGGCGCAAGAAATTGCTTCTGAAGAGGCTGAAAAAGCCCCGCAAGACATTCAGCTTATTCCACTTGCTAAGTCTGTTACACCGTCAGCGACTCAGCCTAAACAAGAAGTGAAAACGCCGGAGCCCGTAAAAACGGCTAAAACTGAGCCTAAAAAAGTGGCAGATCGATGGGCCGTTCAGATCGCCACCTTTAAAAGTAAAAGTAATGCGACGCGTTTGGTCGAGAAATTGAAAAAGGCGAATTATGACGCCTACAGTATGACGACGAACTCTTTGTATAAGGTCTTTGTTGGACCTGAGTTTAAACGAGATACCTCGAAAAAAATTCGTGATGACATCAAAAAAGAATTTGGTTTAGCGGGTCTTGTGGTGAAGTATTCAGTGAATTAATGTCACTTGTCTTTAACAGTATTTGGAATCCAGTGTTCATCTGATACACTGCCTCGCGATTCGAGCATGTTCATGGAGCAAGGTTATTAATGGCAACAGTTGATTGGTTGATCATTGCAGTCGTGGTGATGTCTTCTTTGTTAAGTTTGAAAAGAGGCTTTGTCAAAGAGGTATTATCCTTATTAACTTGGGTTATTGCTTTTGTGGTGGCTGTTAAGTTTTCTGATCAGATGCAATCTTTGCTGGTTGAACAGGTACAAAATGATCAGATTCGCTATATCGTTGCCTTTATTTCTTTATTCGTTGCTTCCTTAGTGGTGGGGGCGTTAGTGAGCTTTTTATTAGGCTCATTGATTCAGGTGACTGGGCTATCCAGTACCGATCGAGTTATGGGTATGTTGTTTGGTTTTGCACGTGGTAGCTTAATTGTAGTGGCGTTTGTCTCCTTGTTGAGTTTGAGTCCAGCCATCCAAGAAACAGATTTTTGGAAAACATCGCAATTGATCCCTCAGCTAGGGCAGTTGAATGATTGGACGCGTGATATGTTAGGCAAGAGTTCGGAACTGATTGATCCGGCTCTCATTGAGCGCGCCCTGAGTAATTAATCACTTTATAAGTGATTGAAAATTAGAGAGAAAATCGTGCGGTTTATCAAGCCGCAATTCCCCAACACGAGGATCTAGATAATGTGTGGTATCGTTGGTGTCGTAGGCACGTCGGTGGTTAATCAGTCAATTTTTGATGCGTTAACCCTTCTTCAGCATCGTGGGCAGGATGCTGCAGGTATGGTGACCAGCCATAATGGACGTTTATGTTTGCGCAAAGACAATGGTCCGGTGAGTGAAGTATTTCGCACTCGTCATATGAAAAAATTATTGGGTAATATTGGTATTGGCCATGTTCGTTACCCAACCGCTGGAACATCTAGTTCAGCAGAAGCTCAACCATTCTATGTAAACTCCCCTTACGGTATTTCGTTGGCGCACAACGGTAATTTAACCAATACGGCTAAGTTGAAGCAGGAAGTCTTTGAGTCTGATTTGCGTCATATCAACACGACGTCGGATTCAGAAGTTTTGGTTAACGTGCTTGCTCATGAACTTCATGAAGAAGGCAAGTTAGTGCCTAAACCTGATGATATTTTTAATGCTTTGGAGCGTGTTTATCATCGTATTGAAGGCGGTTATGCGGTCGTCGCATTGATTACTGGTTACGGCATTCTTGCTTTCCGTGATCCGGATGGTATTCGTCCTTTGATTTATGGCTCTCGCCAAACAGACAATGGTATCGAATACATGGTGGCGTCTGAAAGTGTGGCACTGGATGCAGCAGGCTTCAAACTTGAGCGTGACATAGAGCCGGGTGAGGCCATCTTTTTTGATGTGAATCACAATGTCCATGTTCGTCAGTGCACACCGAAAAAGACCCCTCGTCCTTGTTTGTTTGAATATGTGTATTTTGCTCGTCCAGACACAGTGATTGACAGTATTTCGGTTTACAAAGCCCGCATGAACATGGGTGACCGTTTGGCCGAAAAAATCCGCCGTGAATGGCAAGAGCACGATATCGATGTGGTGATTCCGATTCCGGATACCAGCCGCACCGCCGCGTTACAAATCGCACAGACATTGAATATCCCATTTCGTGAAGGCTTGGTGAAGAACCGCTATATTGGTCGTACCTTTATTATGCCGGGGCAATCAGTTCGTAAAAAATCGGTTCGTCAAAAATTGAACCCAGTGCCATTTGAATTTAAAGACAAAACGGTTTTATTGGTTGACGATTCGATTGTTCGTGGGACCACCAGTAAAGAAATTATTGAGATGGCAAGAGAGGCAGGAGCGAAAAAAGTTTACATTGCCTCGGCGGCACCGGAAGTCCGTTACCCGAATGTATACGGTATTGATATGCCTGCAGCGAAAGAGCTGATTGCTCATAACCGTAATGTCGATGAAATTTGTGAGTTAATTGGCGCGGATAAACTGATTTTCCAAGACTTACAAGATTTGATTGAAGCATGTATCGATGAGAAGCACTCAGAAGTAAGAGAGTTTGATACGTCAGTATTTGATGCAACTTACATTGCGGGTAACATTGACTTAGAGTATTTGACTAAGTTGGAAGGCAGTCGTAATGATGAGAACAAGGCTTCTGTTGAGACGGTGCAAGCTAGTGATATGATGCACCCTATGTAATACTCATTCGACCTAATTAGTGTTCATTCTAAGCCAGGTCTAACCTGGCTTAGTTTTTTGGAAAGCGTTATTAATGAAGTGTTTTAGATTGTTTGGTGGAGAACAAAATGTCGGCTTATAAAGACGCAACGAATGCGATTCATGCGGCTACGCGTCAAACTCAAGAGCAAGAAAACAGTGAAGCCATTTTTGTCACTTCCAGTTTTGCCTATGCCAGCGCTGAAGAGGCGGCGGGTAAATTTTCAGGTGATGAGGATGGTAATGTTTATTCACGTTTTACCAATCCAACAGTAGAGTTGTTCGAGAAGCGTTTGGCGACGTTGGAGAAAGGTGAAGCTGCGATTGCCACCAGTTCTGGTATGGCGGCCTTAATGACCTTGGCGTACAGCCTATTAAGTGCGGGTGATCGAGTCGTTTGTTCACGTAACATCTTTGGCTCAACGGTGAAGTTTTTTAATACTTACACGACCAAATTCGGGGTGGAAGTAGTGTATGTCGATGCCACCGACTACGATGCATGGCAAGCGGCGATTAATGATAAAACGCGCTTGTGCTATTTTGAGACGCCATCGAATCCATTGTACGAAGTGGTTGATGTTGCTAAGGTGGCTGATCTGGCTCATGAGAAAAACGCTTTATTGTGTGTTGATACCGTATTAGCCACGCCTGCGTTGCAAAATCCGTTGACGCAAGGGGCGGATATTGTCATGCAGTCAGCAACAAAATTCATCGATGGGCAAGGGCGTTGCTTGGGCGGTGCGTTAATTGCCAGCCAGGAAATTGTGGATGTGTTCACGGCGTTTATGCGCAGTGCTGGCCCTTGTATGAGCCCCTTTAATGCCTGGGTTTTGTTGAATGGCCTTGAAACTTTATCCTTGCGAATGAAAGCTCATTCTGCTAGTGCGTTGCAGTTGGCGGAATACCTTGAAGCGCATCCAAAAGTGCTCAAGGTCAATTATGGTGGTTTGCCAAGTCATAAATATCATCAGCTTGCTAAACAGCAGCAAAAAGATTTTGGTGGCTTGTTGTCTTTTGAATTAGAGGGTGGACGTGATTCTGCTTGGGCATTCATTAATGGCACTAAGTTAATGTCGATCACTGGTAACCTAGGGGATAGCAAGACCCTCGTGACGCATCCGGCAACGACCACTCACGGTCGTCTAACCGATGAGGAAAAAGCCAAAGCGGGCATTGCAGAAGGTCTAGTTCGTGTTTCGGTTGGACTGGAAGATGTAGAAGATATTATTGCCGATGTAGAAGCGGCATTATCGCAACTGGCTTAATGACAGAAAATAAAAAAAAGCGGGGTTAGAGTAGTCTAAGCCCGCTTTTTTGTGTCTGTCTTATTGGTTTCAATCAATGTAATTTCAACCAACAAGACTAGGAGGGGTATTAAGTTGACTGGGGGGTGGACGGCTCATTAGGCGTGTTGGTCATGTTGTCAAATTCAGAGTCTTCTACCACTTCTAATGCTTCAAGCTGTTTGCGTTCTTTGCGACGGTAGCCTAATACTAAAAGACAAGGTGTTAGGATCAAAGTAAGCGGGGTCGCGAAGGTTAAACCGCCAGCAATGGCTGTCGACAGTTGGGTCCACCATTGAGCGGAAGGTGCGCCAACACTAAGTGACTGATGAACCAAATCAATGTTCAATTGGAACACCATGGGGACTAAACCAAGAATGGTGGTGATGGTCGTCAAGATAACAGGGCGCAAACGCTGAACACCAGTGCGTACGGCGGCTTCTCTTACCTTCATGCCCTGTTTTCGTAGGCCATTAAAGGTGTCGATTAAGACAATATTGTTGTTCACCACAATGCCGGCTAAGGCAATGACACCAACGCCACTCATGACCACACCGAAAGGTTGTCCCTTCACCATTAAACCGATGAAAACTCCCATGGTTGAAAACACTACAGCGCTTAGAATGAGTAGACACTGGAAGAAGTTATTGAACTGTGTCACCAAGATAATGGCCATGATGAAAAAGGCCACACCAAAAGCTTTTGCCAAGAAAATCATCGACTTTTGTTGTTCTTCAGTATTTCCGCGGAACTCATACGACACTGTTTGATCTAGATCTGAGGCGTCTAGCTTGGCTTTGATTTTCTTGATGACTTCGTCCACGACCAGTCCGTCGACCACATCCGCATCAATGGCAATGGTTTTCTTTCCATCGGTACGGTTTACGACTCCTTGTTTAGGTGCCGCATATCGATGAATAAAATTACTCGCAGGAATGCTGCCTTGGTTAGTGGGGATTTGCAGTTGGTCGAGTTGCTCCAGACTGCGTTGGTTAACTGGATAGCGTAAGACAATGTCAATTTTATCGTCAGCGCCTTCTGGCAAGAAATCACTTAAGGTGATGCCAGTGGTTACCAGTTTTATGACATTCCCTAAACTGTTTACGTCGACACCGTAGCGGCTCGCTTCTTCACGGTTGATATCAATTCGCCACTCTATTCCAGGCAAGGAACGATCATCACTAACCGTAACGATTTCGTCTCGTTGTAACAGTTCTCTAGAGATCTGGTCGGCAGCCATATTCAGGGCTTCACTGTAATTAGAACTGAGTTGTAATTGAATATCGGCACCCGATTGTGGACCACCTTGCTCTTTCTCGGCACTGACTTCAATGCCTGGTATTTGCTTAGTTTTTTCTCGTATTTTGTCCAAAATCTGGCTTGCGGAAGGGCGCTCATACCAATCAACAAATTCCATGCTGATTGAACCTATACTGTCTGATGCTGCACTGTTGCCTGGTGTGGCATAGGACCTTACTACAACGCTCTTTAGTTCAGGTGTACCAAGCACTTGGGCCTCTACTTGTTTGACCAAGTCATCCTTTTCATCCAAGGATAAATCGCCGCGGGCGCGAATGTCTAAGTTAGCCGATTCAGGTTCTACATTAGGGAAAAATTCAACACCTTTACCGAATTTACCGTAACCTACGAGGACACAAATCAGTAGCGTAATGGTAAAGAGTAAAACCCAAATAGGGCGTTCAACCAAGCGTGTTAGCATTCGACCATATGCACCCGTAAAACCACTTAATTGGCTTAAATCGCCAGTTTCTGTGATTCGTAAAGTGTTCATGGTTTTTTGACTGTAAGCACCTTTTTTGCCAATAATCGAGCCAATGGTTGGCAATACAATCAAGGCCATCACAAGAGAAGATGCAAGGGTGGCAATAATCGTGATGGGCATGAATCGCATAAATTCACCAACGATGTCTGGCCAGAACAACAATGGCATAAACACGGCCAAGGTTGTGGCCGTCGATGCCGTAATAGGCCAGGCCATGCGTTTCGCAGCTTCACTGTAAGCTTGACGTTTAGATGCCCCTTCTGCGAGTTTTCGGTCAGCGTATTCTGTCACGACGATAGCGCCATCTACCAACATGCCGACACTCAAGATCAAAGCAAACAAGACCACCATGTTAATGGTGAATCCTTGTAGGTTAAGCAATAGTATGCCTGCTAGAAAAGCCCCTGGAATGGCCAAACCGACTAAAATTGAGCTGCGTATGCCTAGCGCCCAAACAATAACGATCATCACGAGTAAGGTCGCGGCTAAAACATTATTGAAGAGATCGTTTAGAGACGTTTTAATATCAACTGACTTATCACCCGTTAAGCTATATTGCACGCCATCAGGCCAAGATTGGCTTTCTTTTTCAACCACGGCTTTGACCGCTTCGATGGTTTCAATGATGTTAACGCCAACACGCTTAGAAACGCCGAGTGTAATGCTGCGCTTACCATTTACGCGGGCATAACTATTTGGGTCTTCGAACGTCAGTTCGCCAGTCGCAATATCACCTAATAAAACGACTTGATCTCCATCAACTTTGACGGGCAGATTTAGAATGTCTTCTTTGGTTTTAAGCAAACCAGGGACTTTCAGAGAAAAACGACCTGCGCCCGTATCCAAGTTACCTGCTGCTACAAGACGGTTGTTTCCCGCCACAAAGTTGGCGACTTCGGTCAAGGACAAATTATAGGTTTCAAGCTGTTCAGGTCGGATGATAATTTGTGCTTGTTGCTCGCGATCACCACTGATGTCGGCTTCCAATACACCATCAATGGCTTCAATAGAGTCTTGTAAGTGTTGTGCTGTTTGACTGAGCGTGGCGAAATCAACATTACCAGACAAATTGACTCGAATGACTGGAAAGGTGGATAGATTTATTTCGGTGACAGTGGGTTCTTCAGCGTCATCAGGCAGCTCACTTTTGGCGCGATCGACCTTGTCTCGTGTATCACTAATCGCTTGATCAATGTCTACACCGGATTCAAATTCCAGCATGATTGAGGCATGGCTTTCAGAAGCGGTGGATTTAAGTTCTTTTAACCCTTCTAAGCCTTGTAGCTCTTTTTCCAGAGGATGGACCAATAGGCTATCTGCGTCTTCTGGAGATATGCCATCCAGTGTCACCGAGACATAGGCCATAGGGATCGTAATGTCTGGATCATTTTCTTTCGGTATTTCAATATAGGAGACGGTGCCCATAATCAGCACTAGTACAAAGAACATCATAACGGTTCTAGAGCGGGCCAAAGCGGCTTCAATTAATGTTTGCATAGGGTTAAAGCCTCGTTAATCCTGGTAATGTGCGTTAACGGTATCGCCTTCGGACACAAAACCCTGACCGACGGTGATGATGTTCACATTATTTGGTAGGCCTTTGACCCATATTTGATCACGCTCCGACTTTACGATAACAACAGGCATGATTTTCACTTTATTATCAATATCGATGGTTTTTACGGCTGTATGCCCAGAGTCATCTAAAGTAAGAAGGGCTGGTGAGAAAGCATGTGCTTTTTGCGCTTCTAAAATAAAATCGACACTGGCGGTTAAGCCTGCCGCGATTTTGCTATCAGGATTGTCCACCTCCATTTCGACTTGAATGGTTCGGCTGGATGAGTTAGCGGTTGCGTTAATAAACGACACAGCACCTTCGGCTTCGTAGCCTGATTCTAGAGTGACTTTACCCACAGTGCCGAGCTGAATTTGTTGGATTTTGTTTTGCGGAATGTTCACGCTGATTTTAATCGGGTTTAATGACACCAAGTTGCCAACCTGTGTTCCAACAGACAATACTTGTCCTTGTTTTACATCCAAGCTGTTCACTATGCCAGAAAAGGGTGCCGTTAGGGTGGCATTTTCAAGATCGATCTCTAGTGCTTTTAGCGCCGATTTTGCGGAAGCGAGATCGGTTTCAGCTTGGGCTAGATTGACTTTTGAGCTGAAATTGCCCGCGTTCAATTTTTTGATGCCGTCTAATTCCAAAGCACGTTGCTTAACTAAGAGTTGAGCTTGTTCAATCTGGCTTTTCAAGGTTCGCGTGTCGATGGCGAGAATCGCTTGACCTTGTTTGACTGAATCGCCTTTTTCAACAGCTAACTTAGACACTTTGCCTTGGTAATTGTTTACGAGGGTTAAAGTCTCGTTTGCTGCTGTTTGGCCACTTAATGGTAGGTGAACTTCAATGATTTGTGCACTCAGTGTTTTAGCTTGTACTGAATAGGCGAGTTGGCTTTCATTGGTTTGAGTGACAAGAGTATTTTCTTGCGGTACGTTGTTTGTGTTAGTTGGACTGACAGTAATGCCGTTTCCGCCAAGGACCATCCAAGCGACAGCGGCACAGGTTAAGCCGATTGCCGTAATCATTCCCGCCTTACTTTTTAATTCCATCGACCACTCCGTGAATTGTAAAATTTGTAGTTATATATAGTTATAACGAAATAATTATATTAAATAATATAAAGAAAAACTGTTTTAGGTATATAGAATGTCGTTATATCAGTTATTTATTTTTTCCACATGTCTGAAACTGCTTTAAACTCGCCCTTAATGCCTGTTAAAAATTCTTTAATTTTAAGTTCTTAGTGATAACACAAGCTCTAAGCTAAACCTTCCAAAGGAAGAGTGATATGATAGCGCCACAAATTTTCCCTATTATAACTGGATAGATATGAGTCTATTGTCTTTAGAGCAGGTGAGTGTTGCATTTGGGCATAACCCGCTGCTGTCAAAAATCAGTTTTTCCGCAGAGGCGGGTGAACGTGTTGCAATCATTGGTCGTAATGGTGCTGGTAAATCAACCTTTTTAAAAGTGGTATCTGGTGAACAAATTCCAGATGAAGGTGTGGTGCGTCTAGAAGGTGGCATGCGCATTGCGCAATTGCCACAAGAGTTACCAGAAGCAAATGGTAAAACGGTACGTGAAGTAGTCAGTGAAGGCGCGGGTGAAATACATCAATTGATGACGCGCTATTTTAAGCTTTTGGAAGATATGGAGCAGGATCATTCCGATGAACTGGGCCACATTCAAAATGATCTCGATCGTCTACAAGGTTGGGATTTAGAACAACGTGTCAATCACATGATTCAGCGTTTGGCGTTGCCTGCAGATAAGTTGATGTCTGAATTGTCTGGCGGTTGGCGTCGTCGAGTGATTTTAGCGCAAGCTTTAATTTCGGCCCCAGATGTTTTGCTACTGGACGAGCCAACTAACCATTTGGACGTACCGACAATCGAATGGATGGAGCAACAGCTATTACAGTTTCGTGGCTTAATTCTGTTTATTACCCATGACAGACGCTTCCTTGAAAAATTGGCCAATCGTATTGTCGAATTAGATCGCGGTAATTTGTTGTCTTTTACTGGCAATATTAATGAATTTTTAGTCTTCAAAGAAAAGCTCTTGGAAGAAGAAGAGCGTGCCAATGCCTTATTCGATAAACGTTTGGCCGAGGAAGAGGTCTGGATTCGGCAGGGGATCAAAGCTCGTCGAACTCGCAATGAAGGTCGAGTCAGAGCATTGAAGGCTTTGCGAGTTGAGCGTTCAGAGCGCATTGATCGTCAAGGTAACGCTAAGATGTCGATTGAGACCAAAGAGAAATCCGGTAAGTTGGTCGCTGAGTTTGCGCAAGTCGGTCATGCATTCGAAGACAAAGTGATTCTGCAGCCAATGGACTTTATGGTTAATCGCGGTGATCGCATTGGTTTAATCGGTCCGAACGGTTGTGGTAAGAGTACTTTCTTAAAAATTCTGCTGGGAGATTTAGCACCGAGCTCAGGTACCGTACGTCAAGGGACTAAGCTTAACGTTGCCTATTTTGATCAGCTACGAGAACAGCTCAACCCAGAACAAACCGTGGCCGAAAACGTCGGTGAAGGCAAAGAAACGATTGAGATCAATGGCCAGAATAAACACGTCATTGGCTATTTAGGTGACTTCCTGTTTCCGCCAGAGCGAGCGCGTACTCCAGTGAAAGCGTTATCAGGTGGTGAGCGAAATCGCGTCTTGCTGGCGAAACTCTTTACTAAGCCTGCAAACCTTTTGGTGATGGACGAACCGACCAATGACCTAGACGTTGAAACCCTTGAGTTATTGGAAGAGTTATTAATGAACTACGATGGTACCTTGTTATTGGTGAGTCACGATCGTGCTTTTCTAGACAATGTGGTGACCAGCGTTATTGCCTTTGAAGGTGAAGGCGTGGTGCGCGAGTATGTGGGTGGTTATCAAGACTGGATACGTCAGGGTGGTAAGTTCCCAGCGGAATCTACCTCACAGACGACCGAGAGCAAGCCTAAAGCTAAAGCTGATACCTCGACAACGGAAGTAAACAAGCCAGCGCCAGCCAGTAAAGCGAAAAGTAAGCTGAGCTACAAATTACAACGAGAGTTCGATGGCATGCCAGATGCCATTGCTAAGTTAGAAGCTGAGCTGGAAACCTTTCAACAAATAACAGGTGCGGCAGATTTTTACAGCGGCGATGCGCAAAAGGTACAGGACACCTTAGCGAAAATGGCCGAAAAAGAACAAGAACTGGAGACAACAATGGAGCGTTGGCTTGAGTTAGAAGAAATGCAGAACGGATAAAACATGAGTCAAACATTAACGAAAGTGTCTTTTATTCCGCGCTTATTTGGTGCCTTTGGTCAATTTTTTAAATATTTGAGCAATGGGGATTATGCGGCACGTTGTCTTGCCATAGGCCAAGGTGAAAAGTTGGCCTTTGAAGTAGAGCCGAAAGTCATCACAGAAGAAGTTGAAGTGATTCGCGAGATCGAGGTGGCAGCGCCAGCTCTCGCGTCTGTGAATACAGATGGTGCATTGCAATTGCTGCAACTTTTACAGCAAGAAGCGCGCTTTATTGACTTCGTGCAGGAAAGCATCGATGCTTATTCCGATGAAGAAGTGGGTGCTGCAGCGCGTCAAATTCACGCTGGTAGCGGCAAGGTTTTGGCGCAAAACTTTACCATTGAGGTAGTGAATTCGGCGCCTGAAAATACCTCGGTGACTGTCCCAGCGGATTATGATGCACAGCAAATCAAGCTGGAAGGTCGTGTCGAAGGAACAGGTCCATATTCGGGGAACTTGATTCACCCAGGCTGGCAAGTGACAGACATACGATTACCTAAAGTCAGCCAAACCCAAAGCTTGTCTATTCTGGCGCCTGCTGAAGTCGAGGTGTAATCATGAGTGAGTATGTTATTGGTATCGATTTAGGTACCACGCATTCGGCTGTCTACTTTTTAGAGAAAAACAAAGCGAATGAGCTGTCTCCTGGCTTACAGCAATTACTGATTCCTCAGTTAAGTGCTGCAGGGCAGGTGGTAGAACGTCCGCTATTGCCATCCTTTGTGTATTACCCTCATGCCACGGAATTTCTTGAAAGTGACTTACAGTTGCCGTGGGGGAAAACCTCGTACATTCTTGGTCAACTGGCCCGTGAATTGGGTGCAAAATCATCGGGGCGTATGGTGCAAAGTGCGAAAAGTTGGTTATGCCATTCGCAAGTTGGCCCAGATGAAGCGGTATTGCCAATCGATGCTTTGGAAGAAGTCGACAAGGTGTCGCCCGCGCAGGTGACTGAAAGTTTGCTTAGTCATTTGGTGTCTGCTTGGAATCATGCTTTTCCAATGTCTCCGATGTCACAACAAGATGTTGTGATCACGGTGCCGGCATCATTTGACCCTGCGGCTCGAACGGTTACTGAACAAGCGGCTGAGAAAGTAGGCTTAAGGGCGAGACTCATCGAAGAGCCTTTAGCGGCATTTTACGCTTGGTTAGCGGATCAGCAGGATTGGCAAAGCCAGTTAACGCTAGGCGAACAGATTCTTGTGGTTGATGTCGGCGGTGGTACTACCGACTTATCTTTGATTCAAGTTACCGAAGAATCGGGAGTGTTGGGTTTAGAGCGTATTGCTGTTGGTCGTCATATTTTGCTTGGCGGCGACAATATGGACATGACGTTAACCTACCATTTGGCTGGGCAATTAGCACAACAAGGCACCCAGCTAGAGCCATGGCAAATTAGTGGTTTGACTCAAGTGTGTCGGGATGCGAAAGAGCGTCTGCTCGCTAATCCTGAGCTAACGGACGCTTCGGTTGTTGTGCCAAGCCGTGGGCGCAGCATCTTTAACAAAAGCATCAAAGCGACGTTAACGCAGAGTGATGTTCAGCAGTTATTAATTGAGGGCTTTTTCCCTGCGGTGAGCGCGGGTGAGCAAACTCAAAAAATAGCTCGCTCTGGTATCAGTACGATCAATCTGGATTACGAAAGTGACCCGGCGATCACTCGGCATATCAGTGAGTTCATAGGTCAACATCAGGTGAAACCGAGCAAAGTCTTGCTAAACGGTGGTGTGTTTAACGCCTTGCCTATGGTGACAAGCTTGTCTTCTCGGCTGAGTGAGCTGCTTGATGGTGCGGAATTTACTATGTTGACGCCTGCTCACCTAGATCATGCGGTTGCGAAGGGCGCAACTTATTATGCTCAGGTGCAAGCCAATGGCGGTGTCAAAGTAAAAAGTGGTTTAGCAGCGAACTATTACATAGGGGTTGCCAGTCCCATGCCGGCGATTCCGGGAATGCCGCCACCAATAGATGCTATCTGTGTGGCGCCGTTTGGGTTGGAAGAAGGGAGTGATGAACAAATGCTGCCAAATGAGTTCTCATTGGTTGTGGGTGAGCTCGTTCATTTCCGTTTCTTTCAATCGCAAAAAAGTGAAGCCGAACTCTTGGGTAAGGTCATTTCTTCTTTCTCCTTGGCTCAGCTAAACGAATTGAACCCATTAAGTATTCAACTTGATGAGGGACATTACGCCAAGGGCGAGATGGTGCGTGTTTACGTTACTGCGCAAGTGACAGATTTAGGTTTGTTGCTGTTACAAGCTCACGATACTCGTTCGGATTTACAATGGAAAATTGAGTTTCAGGTGAGGGAAGGTTAATGACAAAAGGCGCTTATCGAGTTGGTATTGACCTAGGGACAACAAACTGTGTGGTGTCTTATTTAGCACCAGACTCGTCTGCACCCTTGTTATTATCCATGCCGCAATTCATGGCAGATGCGTCAGTACAAACGTTCGATTATCTGCCCAGTGCCATTTACCTTTTAGCCGACGATGAACAGGGTAAGATTGACCCTGTTTTACCCTGGCATAATAGCCAAGATAAAGACTACATTGTTGGTATGGGAGCTTTGGCATTAGGTCAACGTCGAGCGGGTCAATTGGTACAAAGTGCTAAAAGTTGGCTTAGTCATCGTCAAGTGGATCGCCGTGCGGGTATTCTGCCGTGGGGAAGTGAGCTGAAAAATAAAATCAGTCCACTCAAAGCCAGCGAACTCTTGTTGCAGCACATTCGTCAAAGTTGGAATCAGCAATTTGCCGATGCACCTTTAGAGCTGCAGCAAGTGGCGTTAACCTTGCCGGCCTCGTTCGATGAAGAAGCCCGAGCTTTGACGCTAGAAGCGGCGAAGAAAGCAGGTTTGAATGATCTGTATTTATTAGAAGAGCCACAAGCCGCTTGTTATCACTATATTAGTGATGATCAAAAGCGAGCGGATCTTGCGGATAAAAAAATGCTGCTGGTAGTGGATATTGGTGGTGGCACCAGTGACTTCAGTTTGGTATCGATTTTACCTAGTACGAAGAACAACCACATTGCCTTGAAGCGAATCGCTGTTGGTGAACACTTATTATTGGGCGGCGATAACCTTGATCAAGCTTTGGCGTTTCAGTTGGATCCCAAGCAAATCTCTGCTTTATCGGCGTCTCGATTAGCGGCCTTGGTGCAGCAAACCCGCCGAGCAAAAGAAACCTTGCTCAGTGATGACGCACCTGAATCCTTGAGTATTACGGTATTAGGCGGCGGCAGTCGATTGATTGGAGGTGCACAAAAATTCGATGTCTCTCGTGCTGCATTATTAGATCAAGTTAGCTCTGGCTTTTTCCCTATGGTCGCATTGAACGATAGCGTACATAAAAGCTCATATGCGATGCATACGCTCGGATTAGCCTATGAATCTGATCCGGCTTTTACACGTCATATCGCGGATTTTATTCGTCAACACCAAGCCGATATTCAGCAAGCGACTCAGTCGTCTATGCCAGACGCTGTACTTTTTAATGGTGGTTTATTTAACAGTGAGCCTCTAAAAAGCCAGTTGCTTAAGCAGTTAAATACTTGGAGTGATCAGCCTATTTTAGAATGCCTTGCGGAAGCGCCGAACGAGGCGGTTGCCAAAGGGGCTGCTTGGTACCTGACAGCCTTAGCTGGGGAAGGGCACCGAATTGAGAGCGGTGTGCCGCATAGTTTGTATTTAAAACTGGCAGAGCAGCAGTTTGTTTGTATCTTGCCGAAAGGCACATTGACGGCTGAACCCCTGACATTGTCACGGGATTTTATGGTGACCTTGGGAGAGGAAGTGCAATTTCCTCTTTATCGTGCAGGCGACCATATTATTGGCAAGCTTGGTGAAGTGCGTGACGAGTCAGGTCTGCATTATATTTCTACCTTGGCCACTGAGCTGGATGCGCAGCAAGACAGTGCAGAAGTGCTGGTCAATGTTGCTGCGCAAATGACTGAGGTGGGCATTCTGCAGCTGGAACTGTTAAGTGCGGGTTCATCTGATAAATGGCGTTTGGAGTTTTCCACACAAGCTTCGGAAGAGCGTGTTAGCCGCGACAATGAAGGTTTACTCGCCGCCAAAATGGGTGAAGCAGAAGAGCATTTGGCGCGATGCTTTTCCAGTGCGGGTCAAAAGCAATCACCAGATTTGGTGAAATCGTTAAAACAAGATCTGGATCAATTGCTCGGCGCTCGCGACGACTGGAGTTTGGCCACTTCTCGAAGAGTGGTGGATAAATTGCTGGTATTAAAGTCTGGTCGAGTGAAAAGTGCCCAGCATGAACGGCAGTGGCTTCAGTTATTGGGCTATTGTCTGCGCCCGGGTTATGGCGCAGAAGGCGATGAAAGCCGAGTTCAGCAAGTCATTAATTTAACCAAAGCAGGTACTCAGTTCGATAGTGCGGCCGTTTGGGGACAATATTGGACCTTGTATCGCCGTATTGCGGGTGGTTTGTCATTAGATCAACAAATGACCTTATTTAAGCAATTCAGCCAGTTCTATTCACCTGCAGGACAGCGCTCAAGAGAGAAGATGAAGGCGCTCGCCACCCGTTCTAGCGATGATCTCATTCGATTGATGGGCGCGTTGGAAAGCTTACCTCTGTCTGAAAAGCAAACTTTAGTCGAGTGGTTGTTAAAACGTTTGACGAAATCGTCTGAGCCAGACACTGCTTGGTGGACGTTGGGACGAATTGCTTCTCGTCGTCTATTGTCTGGAGAGGCGTCTGCTAGATTGCCTGAGCCGGAGTTACCGGCCATTTTAGATCGAGCATTGAAAGAAGATTGGAAGAAACGTAAGCAAGCCGGTTTGGCCGCTGTGCTCATGTGCCAGATATCAACTGGGGAATCGGATTGGTTGTCTGACTATCGCAACAAAGTGTCTAAAAAGTTAGTCAAAGACAAATGCCCATCACAATGGGCAAGCCGTCTTGAGAGTCAGGTCGAAATCAGTTCGGAAGAATTAAATTCGTTAGTGGGCGAGAGTTTGCCCATTGGTTTGCGTTTATCTTCTAACTAGTCAATGGAAATGCCAAACAGGTTTATGTCCATGCGATAGGGAATGCCCTGTTTGTCCTGCTGCAATTGCTCTAATAAACTCAAATATTGCGCCATGGTATGGGCGAGCAAGTTCGCTTCACTCGGTAATTTATTAGTGAACTTGGTTGCTCTCATGGCACTCTTCAGGCCACTGGTGATGGAATATTGGTGAGGTGCTAACAGGATGATCTCTTCTCCCATGTGCCAAAAAATGTCTAAATTCCGAATTTGCAATGGGCTGATGGGTGGTACTAAGGGGACAATGTCGTCTTGTGTCACGACACGGGTTAGAGGTAGGTCTGCAAACTTTTTGGCACCACTGACATTGGTCACCTTCGGCTGCCCAAATGTCGTAATTTGCTCAAGCGGTAGGGATTCCTCTTGAACCAACATACCCAATACTACGGCAATCGCGCCTCCTAGACTGTGACCTGTGATGCGAATTGGTTTGTTACTTCTTAAGTAGGGTCTAACATCTTCTAACACTTGCTGAGCGGCTTCGGCAAAGCCTTGATGTAGCAAGATACCCAGTACTGTATTAGGTTGCAGCGAGACGGTTAAATCCACAATGACATTATTTAGGTTAGCAGTGCCACGAATCGCGATGGTTTGGTATTGGCTGTTTTCCGATAAAAAATACAGTACATCCGAATTGGGTATAACGGAATCATGTAATAAAACTTCGTCTTGTTGCGCCAATTTATTTGCTAAAGCGGTTGTGTTCAGCTCTTCTTGCTGAGCGGCTTCATAGGTATCCGAAGACAGTTGTGCCATGTGTTTTATGTGAGCAAAATCAGGTTCGGCTAATACTGGATCAAAGGCACTGATTAACAAAATAGAAAGCAATATAACGACACGCATCAGCTTGTTTCATTCTCAATTGATAAAAGCCTAGCTTACGTGAAAATGACTTGATCGAACAGGCTAGGGCAGCCTGTTCGGTTGTGGAATATTAGTAAGCGCCAGCACTGTAAATTAATTCGTAGCTGTGGCTATAAATTTCCAAAATATTACCAAACGGGTCTTCCATATAAATCATGCGATAAGGTTTTTCGCCAGGATAGTAGTATCTTGGTTCTGGCATGCGTTTTTTTCCGCCTGCAGCGACGATTTTATCGGCTAACTCTTCTACATTTGGATCTTGCACACAAAAATGGAAGATGCCAGTTTTCCAATATTCAAAATTGTTCTCAGGGTTTTGTTGGTTTTCAAATTGGAAAAGCTCTACCCCGATACGATCACCGGTGGAAAGGTGGGCGATGCGAAATGAATGCCACCCTGCCCCAAACACATCAGTGCACATTTCACCTATGGCACTGTCATCTTCCGTAATGTCTGTTGGCTCCATGATTAGATACCAACCCAATACTTGAGTATAAAATTCAACGGCTTTTTCTAGATCAGGAACAGAAATGCCGATATGAGAAAAACTTCTTGGATATTGCTTTTGCATAATGATCTCCTTCGTTTAATGGAAGGCAGGTTACAATCCCTTTTTAATTCTGTAAAATTATTAAAAATTATATATTTGAGTATTTTTTGTAATGATTAATCCGGTTTGGCTTAAAACATTTGTTACCTTGGTGGACGTTGGGCATTTCACCAGAGCGGCCGACAGTTTGCATATGACGCAGTCTGGCGTCAGTCAGCAAGTGAAAAAACTAGAGGAGCATTTGTCTGTTGAATTGTTAATGCGGGAAGGTAAGCGCTTCAGCTTAACCGACAGGGGACAGAAACTTTATCAAGAGGCAAAGCGGTTGTTAGAGTCGCTGAACAACCTTGAGCGTAAAGTTATTGACGATCCGCCTTATGAAGGGAGGGTGAGTATCATGTCCCCAGGCAGTGTTGGATTAAAGTTATATCCTCAACTACTGGATCTACAGCAGTCCCATAAAGAATTGGTGTTAGAGTACCGATTTGCTTCAAACGAGGATGTTGAAGTCGCGGTGTTGGAGGATAGGATCGATTTTGGTTTGATGACCTACCCAGCGAAAAGTCTTGATGTCGTTTCAAGTCAATTAGCAGAAGAAGCCTTGCTATTGGTAACACCGGCTGAATTTTGTGAGGTGACTTGGCAAAACTTATTGTCACTGGGCTTAGTGGATCATCCTGATGGTAAGCATCATACCAGTTTATTGCTGTCGGCTAACTTTGAGGACTTTCAACATGTCGGACAAATTCCCCAAAAAGCATTCTCTAATCAAATTAGTTTGATTTTAGAACCCGTTAGCCGAGGAATTGGTTTTGCGGTTTTGCCAAATTATGCTGTAAAGGCGTTTGCAAAACAGGATTTAATCCGTGTTCATAGTCTGTCTAATCGTGTGACTGAGCCTTTGTATTTAGTACAAAGAAAAGGTCGTTTACAACCAAATCGAGTGAAATATTTGATGAGTGAGGTCTATCGATCTGTTGGTTGTGAAAAGGAGGTGAGTTAATGACGAAAAATTATGAAAAGAGTGTGTTTTAAGGGGTAAAAGACTAGACATAAAGTTGGTTAGAAATTAATCTATGCACGACTTGATCAAGTGGTGATTTTACCACATTCCATTGTCAAGACGTTCGATAAAGCCTCAGAAAAATAACAATTGCCGCTCGGCAGCCTAAAACGAACCTTGTCATGCATTTGAAAGCAACCGCTTCAAGATGCAATTGGGGTCAAGATTGTTTAATTCGATCATTCATATGAGGCTCAATATGACTAAACTAACGACTTTCTTCGCATCCCTTGTTTCTCTTTTTAGCACAAAAGACAATTGTGAAACGAAACAAGCGATTAATGAATTGAAATCTTACTCAGATCGCGAATTGGCTGAGTTGGGTATTTCTCGATTTAACATTAAAGAGGCGGTTCAATATGGCCGTCAATCAGCAGCTTAAGCCAGTCTCTTTGCAAGTTTAAAAGCCAAGCATATGCTTGGCTTTTTTGTGGGCGCTTCTTGAAAAAAGACAACTTTTTCTTAAAAATTGCTAAACAGAATTAAATACTTTAGTTTTATACTTAGGAACAGATAACTTTGAAATGATCTCAAGGAGTGAGATATGTGGATTCGATTTTTTTTGATTGGGCTTATGATAAGCCTTCCCGCCTTAAGCGTTGCTCAAACAGATGTGCAATTAGCCACTCAATTTAGTGACGAAACTCGCGTTCAAGATTACCTTATTAGTGAAAAATACGATGGTATTCGAGCCATCTGGACCGGATCTAAGCTGATTACTCGTAAAGGAAATGACATTAATGCGCCGCTGTGGTTCACGGAAAAGCTGCCCAATATTTGGTTAGATGGTGAGCTTTGGACTCAGCGGGATGACTTTGCCAACGTTATGTCGATCGTGCGAAAGAAGCAGCCAGTTGAGCATGAGTGGCGACAAATAAAATACATGATCTTTGATGCCCCAGACCAAGAACGAAGCATGACGTTTGAACAGCGGTATGCTCGTTATAAACGTATTTTAGAGCACCTTGATTTGGCTCACGTGATACCAGTGGAACAATTTACCGTAACGAGCTTGCTTGAACTGTACGATCGTTTGAATGAATACGTTGCATCCGGTGCGGAAGGTTTGATGTTACATCGTAAAATGGCGGTGTTTGAAAGTGGTCGAACTGACAATTTATTGAAGCTCAAACCTTATGAGGAAAAAGAAGCAAAAGTAGTTGCTGTGTTGCCGGGTCAGGGCAAATATGAGCATAAAATGGGGGCGATTTTGGTCGAAATGCCGTCAGGTGTGCGTTTTAAAATTGGCAGTGGTTTCAGTGATCAAGAAAGAGAACATCCGCCAGCAGTGGGCTCAATGGTTATCTTCAAGCACAGTGGCTTTACCCAGCGAGGTATTCCTCGTTTTGCGGTCTTTCAAAGGTTAAGATATTCCGTCTATTAAATGACTAAAGAGTGAACCGTGACGGAAATACATTGTTTACCTGGCACTATGTGTGATGACCGACTCTGGCAGCAAGTCAGTCGATATCTAGATCAGAGTACGGTTTTAAATCATCAAGCGATTCCGTTTGAAAATTCATTGGATGAGATGGTGGCTTGTTTGTTAAAGCGATTGCCTGACTCGCCAGTGAATTTACTGGGTTTTTCGATGGGAGCGTACATAGCCGCTGCATTGACGGTAAAACACCCTCATAGAATCAAACGCTTGATGCTGGTCTCTAATCTTGCAACGGGATTGCCTGAAGCAGAACGTCAACAAAGGCTAGTAGCACTCAATTGGGTGGCTAAGCAAGGTTATTCTGGTATACCGAGAAAGAAAGCGCAGTCGATGCTGGCGGCATCTGCTCGAGACAAGGAGGATTTGATTGCCCTGATTCAGGCGATGGATGGCGCGTTGGGCGAAGCCTCTTTTGTGCAACAATTAACAGCCAGTTTAGAACGACCAGATTTAATTGCTCTTCTTAAAGAGTTAACGATACCAATTCATGTCTTGGCAGGAACGGAAGATGGTTTGTTGTCAGTATCTGATCGACAACGGTTTAAGGACAGTCAAGCCGCAGAATGGTTTGATATCCATGCTTGTGGTCATATGGTGCCGATAGAGCAGCCTCAGCTGTTTGCCAAATACGTGAGGGCGTGTTTTGTTGAATAGCTGGTGGCTTTTACAATGTTGGACAAAACAAACTGTGCATGGTTTCAATCAAGGTTTTGACTCGCTGGTCGCCTAAGCTGTAATAGATGGTTTGGGATTCGCGACGAGTAGCGACCAGATTGTCTTTTCGAAGCACTGCAAGGTGTTGCGATAAGGCCGATTGGCTCAGCGGTAGTTTTTCATTCAAGGCTGTGACCGACATTTCCCCTTCCAGTAAATGGCATAAAATTAACAATCGGTTCTCGTTGCTCAGTGCTTTTAAAAACACGGCAGCTTGAGACGATTGTGTGATCATCTCCTGCATTGTCATTGAATTGTGGGCCATACATCTTTCCTTTCTGTCGCATTGCTTTGCATTGTTTCACAAGGTGCAAAGTCATCCACAATGTCTGTGGATAAATCTGGGGGTAGTGTTAGTTACTATATATTCTCATCAAGTAAGACGGCCTCTGTCTAATTTGTTTAAAAAACAAACAGTGGCCGTTGTGGAATCTTGATTATTTAAAGTCGAAACGTGTCCAAATAGGTGCGTGGTCTGATGGTTTTTCCAGACCTCGTAATTCATAGTCGACGTCAGCGTCGACCACATAAGGCGTTAATCCAGCTGAGGATAAGATAACATCAATTCGAAGGCCTCTTTTGGGTTCGTCGTCAAAGCCTTTCGAACGGTAGTCAAACCAGCTGAATCGGTCATTTTTAGAGGGGTTCAGGTGACGGTAGGTATCTGTGAACCCCCAATCTAATAAGGTTTTAAACCATTCTCTTTCTTCTGGTAAGAAGCTGCATTTCCCTGTCTTTAACCAGCGTTTAGCGTTATTTTCACCAATGCCTATATCAAGATCCGTTGGTGAGATATTAATGTCACCCATGACAATGATTTTTTCATCCGCAGTATGGTTTTCAAGGTAGTTCATTAAGTCGGCGTAGAACTTGCGTTTCGCGGGGAATTTCGTCTCATGATCGCGATTTTCACCTTGTGGAAAATACCCATTCAAAACCTTGACTGGTCCGTGAGGCGTGTCAAAAGTGGCAATGATCATACGGCGTTGTGCGTCTTCATCATCACCTGGAAAACCGTATTCAACTTGAGTGGCTTGTTGTTTGCTGAATATGGCGACGCCGTAATGAGATTTTTGACCATAATAGTAAGCATGATAGCCAACGGCTTGAGGAATTTCATGAGGAAAAGCGTCGTCGTGGACTTTGATTTCTTGTAGACCAATGACATCAGGTTGATGTTTTTCTACTAAAGTATCAATTTGGTGTGGTCGAGCGCGCAGACCATTAATATTAAAAGAGACAAATTTCATAGCAGGCTTCCAACTGTATTTTTGCCAATAATAGCAGATGTGGCTACGTCAATCTTGTCTTTGCTTTGCACATTTAAATGCTTTTTTCGATCACCCTAATAGAATGATTCTTTTGAACTTTTTTGCCTAGCCCTGCTACACTGGCGAGATAGATTTATAAAGCATGATGTTGGAGAAATACACAATGGCTTATCAATACGATTTATTTGTTATCGGTGCAGGCTCAGGTGGTGTAAGAGCAAGTCGAGTGGCGGCGTCAAAAGGTTACAAAGTCGCGGTTGCAGAAGGCAGCGCATTAGGCGGAACCTGTGTGAACATTGGTTGTGTGCCTAAGAAACTCTTTGTCTATGGCTCAGAGTTTGGTCATGGGTTTGAAGAGGCGGCGGGCTTTGGTTGGCAGCACGAAGGCGTATCGTTTGATTGGTCTGTATTACGTGATAACAAGAGCAAAGAAATTGAACGACTCAATGGCATCTACGGTAACTTATTAAACAATGCTGGAGTGGACTTGATCAAAGGCTATGCCCGTTTTGTTGATGCCAATACAGTCGAAGTCAATGGTCAAACTTACACGGCCGAGCGTATTTTGATCGCGGTTGGTGCTAAGCCATTTATTCCTGACTTCGAAGGTAATGATCATGTGGTCAGCTCCAATGACATGTTTTATTTAGAATCACTTCCTAGTAGAGCATTGGTTGTCGGCGGTGGTTACATTGCCGTTGAGTTTGCCGGTATTTTGAATGGCTTGGGGGTAAAAACCACATTGGCGTATCGTGGTGATCAACTGCTTCGTGGTTTTGATGAAGATGTACGCAACTTTGCTAGCCTCGAATACGAAAAATCTGGTATTGATGTGCAATTAAACACGGATGTGGAACGTATTGAGTTGGTTAATCCTAAGCAACCTAAAGGCTCACGTTTAGTGCACTTTAAAGATGGACGCAGTGAAGAATTTGGTTTGGTTTTATATGCGACAGGCCGTGTGCCTAATGTTGGTTCTTTAGGTCTAGATAACGCCAATATCATCACAGGTAAAAATGGTGCGGTAGTCATTGATAGTAACTTCACTACCTCAGCACCAAGTGTATTCGCACTTGGCGATGTGACCGACAATATTCAATTAACACCTGTTGCCATCAAAGAAGCCATGGCCTTGATTGATTACTGGTTTGAAGGTACCCCTGTTAAGTTCGATTACGACAATATTCCGACTGCGGTATTCAGTCAGCCGGCGATTGGTACTGTGGGCTTGAGTGAGCAAGAAGCCGAATCCAGAGGTTTAGATTTCCGCGTTTATCAAACGGATTTCCGTCCAATGAAACACACGTTAAGCGCCAGCACCTCTCGGTCATTAATGAAGCTTTTGGTAAACAACGCGAATGACAAAGTGATTGGCGCGCACATGGTAGGGGATTATGCCGGCGAAATCATTCAAGGTCTGGGCATTGCTATTAAAGCGGGTGCGACCAAAGCCGATTTTGATGCAACGGTTGGGGTTCATCCTACCAGCGCAGAAGAATTTGTGACTTTCTCGGAAGGCTCGTTGAAAAAGCGTGATTAATCGAATCGTAAGTTATAAATAACCACCTCTAAAAAGACGCCTACTGCGTCTTTTTTGTTTATAAAAGCTTTATATTCCAATTGCTTAACGGTATTTGTTTTGATAAATTACAAATCCTTACGTAATTTATACGCTGTTTTACAAATACATGGAGTTTATAAGGATATGAAAAAAGTATTAGTGAGTTTACTAGCCGTTTCAGGTGCTTCTATGGCTGCTGCAGTCGAAAAGCCTTTTACCGCAGAGGTATTATTGGGAAATACAGACCAATCAATTAGTTTCAATAATATAGATGATGCAAGTGACTCTTCTCTTGCAATTAGATTTGGGTATGAGTTTTTAGATACGTGGTCTGCTGAAGTTGCTTATTATGATTACGGAGAAGCTTCTTCTAACTTCATTGATAGTGATAATGACACAGGTCAAGACACTCGATCCGTATCTTCTTTTTCTGTTGGGATTAAAAAAGAAATAGAATTGAACGAAAAATTATCTTTGAACGCTCGACTCGGATTGATGTTTTGGGATCTAGACTTCGAACGAGGGTATGATGTACAGAGCGTAGATGATCTATATAATTATAAGAGTTCGGACTCAGGTAATAACCTTTATTATGGTGCAAGCTTAGGTTACTCAATTAAAGAAAACTTGCTTCTTTCTGTTGATTATTCCTTTGTGTCCATGGAAGTTGATTTGAAAAATAATCCTACAGTCGATAATGACATGAGTACACTTTCTATCGGTCTTGGCTACCAATTTTAAGCAATATAGTTTGAAGCCCACTCTGTTTACTCCCCCTTTAGAGTGGGTTTTAAATTCACTGTTATTACCCTTTCTTCTGGTCATCAATAGTTTTCTTGCTATAAATAAACTTCACGTCCATGATGTTTTTCACCTCTCCATTATCAAGCAATATGTCCCCATGAATGTAGCCACCTCGGCTGCGATAAACCGGTATTTGGTTATATGTCCCGTTTTTATGGGCGATCCAAGTAAGCAGGGCGAGGGGGGGTACATCATCAAAGCGGCAATAAATGTGTTCCGATGAAGGAGTAAATAACCCTTGATGGGCTGTTTGTTCGAACAGTTTGTTTGCCAATTGATCCGCTAGGGCTAAAAAGAACGCTTGCTGCGTTGTGCGGTACATTTCTAAGCTGGCAAAGAGCAAAAGCGGATCGCTTTGTCCATCTAATTTTGCATCTTGTCGTGTTTGCCAATTCCCTAGACCAAAATGTTGGGCCATAGCGCAAATGCTCGGCCAGAGAGCTTCGCTTTGTGACTCACACCAGTTAGTAACATAGGCAAGGAATACATGAACTGGCAGAGGGCGGCGGATTAGTTCTTGGCTTTTTTGACCATAGTAACCAAAGCGAGGGATCTTGTGCCCAGTGAGGTCTTTGCCATCGGCAAACATGGGTTTGATTTCATTGGTTTGGTGATCGTAAGCGTATTTCGCCCACGCTTCTAGGCCTTGTGTGGTCCAATCCAGTAGTTGCTTCCCTTTTGCGTCGACACCTTTTGTTCCTAGATCGCGAGCCAATAAGGTTTGAGCCAGTGCGCAATCTCCGTAAATGCCTTCAGGTCCATTGAGCGCGTCTTCGTCCACTTTGAATAGCACCCAGGCTTCTTTGGCGACATCGCCATATTCTGGGCCAAATTGTCTTTGTGCTCTGTCGCCCCAAAACGAAAAAGTGTATTGAGGGTGGTGTTCATCGATTGGTGCGTCGCCGGTTTTAAGGGGTTGGTTATATTGATAACAACCAAGCTGAGTGTCAGGGTGGCGACAGTTAACATACTGATTCATCAAATGTTCCGCCCAAGATAAGGCTTTTTCATCACCATCCATGGCGTATAGCATGCCAGCACTGAACACCAGATCATTGCCAATATTCACGAAGGACAAGCCTTTCATTTCTCGTAACGGTGATAAGTTGGCTTGCTTTGGTTTGTCCCAAACGCTTAATTCATCGAATTCCAAGCCGTATTGACCATGACGGGACATTGCCATCTGTTGCCAATCGGTGACGTGGGTGTTCCAGATCGCTTTGATGAGTTTGCGAGTCGCTGTCGGATCGGTTTCGTACATGAGTTCATAAAATGGGCAATGGTGTTTGAGTTCATGCACCATGTTTTTGTTTTCTGGACCGACTGAATCTAGGGTTTTCAAATCAATAAAAGAGTGACCGCCCCAGCGGATCAAACCACTGGAATCGGCATGATCAAAATGCCATTGAATGGCGTGTTGAGCGGCTTGTTTGTACTTGGGGTCTTGTGTGATATTGGATAGACCAACAAAAAAACGAAATAGGTTTTGTTGACTGGCAATATTGGAGGGTTGCCAAATTCGGCCATCGGTATTTTTCCAAGCAACGGCTTGTTTGTTGTGAAGGTCACAACCATCAAAAAATAAAGGCGTGCCATGATAAGGGTCGCGATAATCGCGCAAAATAGTCTCCGCGTATTGAGTAAGATAGTCCAGTACAACTTGCATAATGACGTCCTGTTTTTTCTTTATTTGTATTATTTGAGAGACGGTGTTGGTTTTCATATTAGCGAAATATCAAACGCGAATCCATAAAATAAAACGCCATTTCATAATTTTACGTTCGCATGAGGTAGTTATACTCAGTCACATGCGTTTTCTGTATAGAGCTAGTCTTAATTTCGATTGCCTCAGTACTTGGGCTTCTTTACCCTAGTGAAAATCGACCATTGTTAAGAGTATCGAATGAACCAAGTATTAAGCACTTTGCAACCAGAGCCTGTTTGGCGACATTTTCAAACCTTATGCAATATTCCAAGGCCTTCTTTTCATGAAGCTCAATTACGAGATCATCTGATCTCTTGGGCGGAGTCACTTGGTTTATCGACTTATATTGATCCAGTGGGTAATTTGGTGATTCGTAAGCCTGCTAGCAAGGGAATGGAGGACAGACAAACCGTTGTCTTACAAGGTCACTTGGATATGGTGGCGCAAAAAGAAGCGGATCTTGAACATGATTTCACCAAGGATCCAATTCAAACCCAAATCATCGACGGTTGGGTGTCGGCAAAAGGTACGACTCTGGGTGCGGATAATGGTATTGGCGTTGCAGCCGCCTTGGCAGTATTGGAGTCTACTGACGTTGCCCATGGGCCAATTGAAGCCTTGTTTACCATAGAAGAAGAAACCAGCCTACGAGGTGCTTTGCAGCTCGAGGAAGGGATCTTAAAGGGTAAAATTCTACTCAATTTAGATTCCGAAGATCGAGGTGATGTCTACATTGGTTGTGCCGGTGGGGTCGATATCAACATCGATAAGCTTTATACGCCGATTCCGGCGACAGCAGACAAGAAGGCGTATGAGATTAGGGTTTCCGGCTTACGCGGCGGTCACTCAGGCTTGGACATTCACAAAGGGCGTGCCAGTGCCAATGTATTAATTGTCAGGCTGCTAACCTTGTTGAAAGAACAATGTGATTTTGGGCTAAGCGCGTTTTCAGGTGGCACCCTTCGTAATGCCATTGCGCGTGATGCCAAGGCGACAATTAATCTGGAAGCCAGAGACGAAGCCATTTTATTTCGCTTTATTGAAACATTTGAGAAACGCTGCAAACTTGAATTTTCAGTCATTGAGCCAGATTTAAAAGTGGGCTTAACGCCAGCGACACTCGACTCTGAGCTGGATGCCGCGACCACAGACCGTCTATTAAATGCCTTATACTGTGCGCCTCATGGGGTGCATAGAATGAGCACCGAGTTAGAGGGGGTGACAGAAACATCGTGCAATTTAGGCGTCATCAACCTCTGTCAGGCTACATCAGGGAAAAAGAAATTTGATGCCTGTTTGTTGGTCCGTTCATTAGTTGATTCTGCTGTGGAACATCAAGCTCATGTTGCCAAGTCGGCATTTTCTTTGATTGATGCTCAAGTTCGTATGGAAAATGGTTATCCTGGTTGGCGACCCGATCCGAATGCCGGTTTACTGAAAGCGTTTTTGCAAGTGCATAAAGAAGTCATGGGCTATGAGGCGAACGTTAAAGTCATCCATGCAGGTTTAGAATGCGGTATCATAGGGGCAAAGTATGCCGGCATGGAAATGGTATCTTTTGGCCCCAACATACGTGGTGCGCATTCGCCAACGGAGCGAATGGAAATTGATTCCGTCTCTGATTTTTGGGATTTACTGGTGGCCTTATTAGCGTCAACGCCAAAAGCGTAAGGCGCTGTTATAGTGCCACCTTAAATTGGTTTAAAGGTGGCACTCAGGAGAGAGACGTTTAATCAAGGTTAGAGGGTTGATTAAGGCATTGTTTCTAAACGTACGGACTCAATTAGTATTGGTGTACAACTACCTTTAGAAATGTGTTGATAATGGACTGTGTATTTTTGCCCTTTGATGGGGGAGGAAGAAAATAGATTGTGCGCTGTTTCAAACTGGTTATGCTCATTGCTTAACATTACATAATTCTTATCGACATGAGAGACGGTTGCTTGCTCAGCACCATTAATATACTGGCAAGCGCCGCCCACTTTTGCTTCACAAGCGGTCATTAATAGTAGTGTTGTAAAGCAAATGCTAAGAGTATGTATCTGTATTTGGCGCATCGATTTTATATCCTTTAGTAAATGGCTTAACACATGTCAGATAAGGGGTTCAAAGTAAGGATAGGCTTCTTCAAAAAACATTTCATGTAGTGTACTAAACGCCACCGTCTGCTTGTAATCTTGTTTAAAGCATTGTTGACTGACGTTTTCCCATGCTTGTGATGCCCAGTAATACGTTAATGAGACCTGATCTTGGCTAACTTCGAGTCCACCAAATGAGTGTTTTTGCTCAGCGAGGGATTGGCTAAGACGTGCTGCTCGACTTAGGCTGATGGCATTTTTTAGAGGTACCCCGCAATTTTCTATAAGCGCTATTGGCAGCGCAGTTTGTAAATCCTTGCCCAGCATGAATGGGGCGTTTTTATAGTGTGTTTCAATGGGAAAAAAACCGAGATGAAAGTCCGGATCTTGGTCGTCAAAAGCCAAATGTTGACCGCTGAAACGAAGCGTTCTCTGCTCTAACGAAATGTCCATGTGATAGGTTTTAGCCATGCTGGCCGCGGGCAGTTTGAAACTGAATTCTTGTGTTGTGGCAGGCAACTTAAAGAAACCATCTGAATCAGTCAGTGTTGAGTTAAGAGAGGTTAAGTCGGTGACCTTAATGCCAGATAAAGCCTTTCCCGTTTCCATATCAATCAGGGTGCCAGTCCAGCTCGGCGATGTGAATTCAGTTCGAAACACGGGAACGCAAGCCGATATTAAAAGTAGCAATATAGAGAGTACGAAGGCGATCAGGCCAGTGTGGAGAGATCGCAAACAGAGGCGTGAGAATGAATGGTTTGATTTTGTCATTATGCACAGCCTTCGATGTATAACACGCTTGGCACAAGTCCAGCCTTGATGACATCTATTTTATTGTTAATGTAATCCACGACTATGGCCTTGGTTTTGTTTTGATTATACCAGCGTAAATATACACCATTTTCATAT
Source organism: Marinomonas posidonica (assembly GCF_043643765.1). Taxonomy (GTDB): domain Bacteria; phylum Pseudomonadota; class Gammaproteobacteria; order Pseudomonadales; family Marinomonadaceae; genus Marinomonas; species Marinomonas posidonica_A. Next base: position 209,914 of record NZ_JBHZSP010000006.1, read on the forward strand.
TCATGAGGTTCTACTTCAATGGTGGGGTATTTCCTAGAAAAGTCAGTCAAGCTAAGTGAGTGTGTCGCCAATTCATAGAAAGGATTTTCTTTATCAATGACATTGAGTTGGTTGGTATCAATGCGTTCAATAACATGATTAATGATCATGACGGACACATTCGGGTAGGCGTCGAAACGAATATATTGGCAATCATCAACAAGCGTTGATTGGACGGTAAACGCTAATTTGGTGTCCGTGAGTTGTTCGCCAAATATAATTGGGCCGAAATGATCATGCTGTACTTTAGGCGAATCTTCGTATTTAGCCTGATGATTCGCCGCGGCTAGGTTGCTAATACCAAAACAGGTTAGCGTCACAATCATACTGTAGATGGCTTTACTATACTGGATAACAACCTCCGACGGTTTGTTTGTAAGCGTGATGGATGGGATTTGATCACTCTTACAGATTAGTGATTTAGGCGTATAAAGCAAGTGACAGTAAAATGAAATTGGCTTGATATCCTGAGAATAGGATCCAAGCTTCCCCTGATAAACTGTGTCATAATCATAGCTTTCAATTCGGTTAGGTTTGATCATGGGGTCGCAAGGACTGACGATAAGTCTGAATGGTAAAAAGGTTGGTGTAACCGCGGGTGAGAATTTACTGACGGCGTTGCTTACTAACCAATTTGACGTTCATTATGGCTGCCGTGCTGGGGCTTGTGGCGCATGTCGTTTGTACGATCAAAATAATGGTGAGTCGATCTTGGCTTGCCAAACTCAGCTTGTTTCTTCCTTATCATTGACCACGCAACCTGTGTCAACACGTATTCCTTTCTCCTTAATTTCCAAAAAGCAGCTAGATGAAGTCAGCATTGAATTGACCTTGATGGGGCCAAGCGATGAGTCTTTTGGGGATCGTTTGCGCTTGTCATTTGATCAAGAAGGCTTGGCGGAAGAATTCATGGCTTTAAATGCGGCAGGGCAAGCCTTGACGCTGGTGTTAGCAAAGTCGCAGATATCGGCTAGAGACTGGCATAAAGCGATGAGTCTTGCACCAGCGGATCGTGTTTTTTTGCAGCTTCAACAGGGGGTTAGGAAAGGCCGTTTGTTGTATGAATTAGGGGTTGATCAAGGGCCTTGGTTGGTGGTTTTGGCCGCCGAAAATATCGCTTATGAAATCCATTGGCGAGAGGTGCTTGCGAATGAAAACTGCGATCTATTAGCCTGTTGTACGTTATCCGATGAGTCTGAAAACCTAGCGGAGCAGGCTGTTTTAAACGAGGTTTTTTCGCAAGTTTTGAGTAAAACTAACTCGACTGATTTAAACATTCTGTATCATGGTCAAAAACGTTCCCTGCAACAGTGGGAAGACTATTTAAGACCATTACGTATTCGAACTCATCAGCTGCATTTCGTACGCTGAATAATCATATTAGGTTACCAAATGAAGATTTTACACACCTCAGATTGGCATTTGGGGCAGCATTTCATGGGTAAATCCCGTCGTGAAGAGCATAAGGCATTTATTGAGTGGCTATTGACTGTGGTAGAGCGAGAGTCAATTGAGGCCGTAATTATTGCGGGTGATGTATTTGATACAGGCTCACCACCAAGTTACGCTCGCGAAATGTACCATCAATTGGTCTTGGAAATGCGCGCCAGAACATGTCAGCTGGTGGTCATAGCGGGCAATCATGATTCAGTGAGTATGCTCAACGAGTCGAAGAGTTTATTGGCCTATCTGGACGTTCAAGTCATTTCTCAAGCGGATTTAACTGACTTGGATTCACACGTCGTAACTCTAAAAGATCGTCGAGGCAATGAAGCGGCTTGGCTTTGTGCTGTGCCATATTTGCGTCCAAAAGACATTATGCAAAGCCAATCAGGGCAATCAGAGCAAGACAAGAAAGAAGGCTTGCTGAAGCAAATTAAAGATTTTTATCTTCGCCTTTATCAACTAGCAGCACTGCGTAATGCCGATAGGAAAAAGCCATTGCCTATTATTGGAACGGGTCATCTTACTGCATTTGGTAGTCAGTTAAGCGAATCGGTGCGTGACTTGTATGTGGGCACTTTGGATACCTTACCCACCTCGGTTTTCCCACCTTTTGATTATCTTGCGTTAGGCCATATTCATCGCCCACAAGCGATCGGTAATAATGGTTGTTTTCGTTATTCCGGCTCGCCCATCGCACTGAGTTTTGATGAACTAGGGCGTGACAAGTCGGTGGTTATCCTTGATACGGAGTTACTGTCTACAGCCATGCTGTCTAAAGACTGCAATGTCATGACGGATCTGTTTGCCGAGCAAGAAGAGCCTGTGGTGTTAAAACCGATTCCGTGTTTTCAACCCATGGTCAGCTTACAAGGGGATCTACAAAGTCTGTTGTCTCAGATCGAAGGTCTGTCTTGTGAAGAAGGCAAAACCATTTGGCTGGAAGTATCTGTCTTAGCGGACGAATATTTGAGTGACTTGCATAAGCAATTATTACAAGTGGTGGAAGGAAAGCCCATTGAACTGTTAAGGGTAATGCGTAGGAGAGCACAAGGCGAAACGTCAATGGCATTTACTGAGCGACAAACCTTATCTGAGTTATCGGTTGAAGAGGTTTTTGATCGCAGTGTTACTGCCAGCTTAGATTTAAAAGACGAGGAAAAAACTGCCTTGTCGCAACTCTTTCAACAATGCTTAGAAGACGTGAATGAGCAGATGGAAGGTCATGGCAAGGTGCAAGTGGAGACGGTCGAATGAAAATTTGTAAGCTACGACTTAAGAACCTCAATTCCCTAAAAGGGGAATGGCAAATCGATTTTACCAAAAGCCCATTTGATGACGCGGGTGTGTTTGCCATTGTTGGACCCACTGGTGCAGGCAAATCCACCTTATTGGATGCCATTTGTTTGGCCTTGTACCATGAAACGCCTAGATTAAAAGTCTCGCCCAGTCAAAATGATGTTATGACTCGACATACTGCGGAATGTTTGGCAGAAGTGGAATTTGAAGTAAAAGGTAAGGGCTATCGAGCTTTTTGGTCGCAGAGACGAGCGCGCAATGTCAGTGATGGCAAGCTGCAACCCATGAGCTGTGAATTGAGTGAGATCGATGGCAGCATCATTACCACCAAGATAAACGATAAAATCGACAAGGTTGCCGAGCTAACTGGGTTGGATTTCGCACGTTTTACTAAATCCATGTTGTTGGCTCAGGGAGGCTTTTCGGCTTTCTTGAATGCAAAAGCCAATGAGCGTGCCGAATTGTTGGAAGAGCTTACTGGCACGGAAATTTATGGGCAAGTATCGAAATGGGTGTTTGATAAGCACAAGCAAGAAAAACAAGCTATTGCGGCTTTAGAACTGGCCAGTCAACAAACCCCTTTAATGTCAGCCGATGATCTGCAAGCTTTAAAGCAAAAAGAGACACGGTTTGCCGAACAAGACACAACTTATGCCAAGCAAGTGGCGCTTCATCAAATGGCTTTTGAGTGGCAACGAAAGCAAGCAGAGCTCAAACAACAAGAGCGCAATGCTGTTCGGTCATTAGCCGACACTGAAGCCTCAGTGCAGGCCTTTGCCGATCAGAAAAAAGCATTGGAACAGGCTCAGAAAGCACAAAGCCTTGAGGCAGATTTTGCCAAGCTGGTGGATGTTCGTGATGCTTTGTCTCAGCTCAAAGAAGAGCAAGTTTCTCTGGAAAAGAGCAAACAAGAAACGTTTGAAACACAACAAGAGATCACCAAAAATCTTGAGGTCAGTACAGAGAATTTGGCGGCGATCAAGAAGGAAGCTGAGCAATTACAGCAACAGATCCAGCATAGAATTCAGCCTTTGGTCTTGCAAGAGCAAACGTTATCTAGCCAGTTAGAAGAGCAAAAGGATTTTGTTGAGCAAGCTCATCAAAAACATCAATTACTGTTAGATGAAAAAACCCAAAGAGAAAATGTCTTCGCTCAAATCAAGGTTTCTATTGAGCATAACCAGCAACAGCTTGACCAATACCAAGGTATGGAAAAGATTGAAGCAGAGTTGGCCAATTGGCAACATCAGTTAGAGAGTCTGTCTGCAAACCATCAGACATTAGCGCAATCGTCATCCTTGGTGCAGGAAAAACAGCAAGCCTATAAAGATGCACTGGGTCAGCAACAACGGCATGTGATGATTGGTGAGACCTCAAGCCATGCCTGGCAAGTCAATCAACAACAGCATGCAGAAGCTTTGCAAGCCTTTCATGAGCTTACTGGCGGACAAGATTGGCAGACTTGGTCGGATCAGGCTTTGCAGGTAGAAAGGCAAGCGCAAATTAGTCGGCAGATAGAGCAATTATTGCAGGACTATCAGTCCTACGAGCTTGAGCAAAATCAGCTTGAAGAGAAGATCCGTCAATTAAACCATCAAATAGCAAGCATAGAACAACAATTGGTGGAGGCGCGACAGTCTTATAAAGAAAAAGCAGCGCATCAGAAAACTCTTGAGCAACTGGTGGAAGCGGAACGTCATATTACCGCGTTAACCACGCTTCGTGAGCAGCTTCAGGAAGAGCAAGCTTGTCCATTGTGTGGCTCTCAACAACACGATTTGCATCAAGCCTTGTACCAGCAAGATTCCGGTCATCCGCAGCAGTTGATGGCTTTGAATCAGTCTTTAGAAGACGTGAAGCAACAAGGTCAAACGTTAGCGGCAGATGAGAAACTGTTAGCAAAAGAGGTAGTCTTACTCGGTCAGCAGTTATTGGGTTTGCAAGAACAACAAGAGCAAAGAAAACAACAAATTTTGCCTTTGTTGTCTAGCTTAGGTTTGTCACCTCATTATCTAGAAAAGAGCCAAAATGATCGAATTGATGTTGTGGACAATCAGCAACAGATCTTACCCTTTATGCAAGCTTGGCAAACTGTTCAGCAAACACAATCTAGTGTTCAACAAAAGTACAATGTTGTTATGCAGCTCGAAAAAGAGCGACAAGCTTTGCAAGAGCAGCGTCAAAACTATGATGCTCGATTAGCCGAATTGGACGCACATCTGCAGTTAGCCAAACAAGCGTTAGAAACAGAGCAAAGCCGACAGAAAGAGGTGATGAAGAACATCGCTCAAGCAGAGCAAGCGCTTCAGCAAGCCATGCAACAGGCTGGTGTGTTGCCGTCTTTGTTTGATCAACCTATGACTCAAGCGATCGCACGTTTACAGCAAGATGTTATGGCGTGGAAAGAGGTTATAACGTCACAGGATAAGCTCTTGCAAACGCGAGAGCAGGCTCAGTTTGAGCAGGGTAAACTAAAATCTGCCCTAGAAGAAAGTCAGAGTAATGTGAAAAAAGCTGAAGACAAGCTGAGTCAACTAAATCAGCAGAGTACGACGCTTCATGCTGCTTTATCAGATTTGCTTGGGGGAGAGTCGATTGACTCCCTACAGCTGGCTATGAACGAGAAGTTGGCAAACGCTGAGCAGGAGCAACAAACGCAGCAAACTCAGTGGCAGAACTTGCAGGATGCCTTATTGGCTCTGACGACTCAGCTTAAATCCATGCAAGCTAACATTGAAAAACAGGTGAAAAAAGAGCAAGTTTTGCAACCTAAATGGTTAGCAAGCTTGGAAGAGGTAGGCTTTAGCGACGAGCAAAGCTGGCAAGCTGCGCGTATTTCAGAGCAACAACGGCAAGAATGGCAAGCAACGGATAAAACCTTACAGACTCGCTTTGCTGAGCATCAAACTTTGTTCACTCAAGCGCAGCAGAACTTGCAGCGGCACCAAGAGACGCAAGAAAAAATTGCCGATCCGTCTTTGTTATTGATTAATTTGGACGAATTAAAAATAAAACGTGATGAACTGCAAGCTCAACAACAAGCCTTGCATCGCGAATGGGGCGTGGTCACTGAACAGTTGAAGCAAGAAGCGCAGCGCAGCAAGCAAGTGGCGAGTTTGCTTGAGGCGCTGGAGAATAAACGAATCGATTTTGTTCATTTAGAGCGTCTCAATTATGTTATTGGTTCGGCGGATGGCGCTAAGTTCAGGCGGTTTGCGCAAAGCTTAACGCTGGATCATTTGGTGTATTTGGCAAACCAACATTTGCAGGTATTGCATCGTCGTTATCAACTAAAACGTCGTGAGGAAGATTCTCTTTCCCTTGAGGTTGTTGATACTTGGCAGGCCGACGCCAGTCGAGACACCAAAACCTTGTCTGGTGGCGAGTCTTTCTTGGTGAGTTTGGCTTTGGCTTTGGCTCTTTCTGATTTGGTGTCTCATAAAACCAGCATTGATTCTTTGTTTCTTGATGAAGGGTTTGGCACGCTGGACAGTGAAACGCTGGAATCAGCCTTGGACGCATTAGACAATTTGCATTCTTCAGGTAAGACCATTGGCATCATCAGTCATATTAGTGCGTTGAAAGAGCGAATTCCGGTGCAAATTAAGTTAACGAAGCAAAGTGGTTTGGGGGTGAGTCGATTGGCGCCTGAATTTGCCGTTACAGAATGATTATCTATGGTGCAAAAGTTTTCCCCAGTTTAATGGGAACAAGTATGTAAGTAACTTGTAAAACCTTAATGGAATCATAAAGTTAAAAGATCGCTCAATATTGAGCACTTAAGCTACATGAGGCACTATAAGAGAGCAAATAATTGTGTTTCTTTATTGTAAAAATACGGTTTATTAGCGTTTCTTTCGTTGGCGGCCTTGGTAGAATGCTGCGGTATTAAGGCTGTGAGCTATTTCTTGCGTATGTGGCCCTGTTTAGACTGTTTAATAAGGATAATGTAGATGACTGATTCTGGCTTCCAATTAAAAGGAAGTGTGGTTACTACTATTTTGTTGGAGATTCGCTCGTTTTCATTAGAGGGGATTGTTACTCAATTAGAGCAAAAAATTGCACAAGTGCCGAATTTCTTTAATCAAGCACCGATTATCATAGATCTGTCGAAGATGAAGCGTGGCATTCGTATCGAAGAGTTTGAGGCATTAATACGAGCTATTTCGACGCTTGGACTAAGTGTCATAGGTTGGCGATGTGATCCCGAAGCGCTGCCAGTATGGCATGCGCAGGTATCGATTGCTTTGTTACCTGCCAGTAAAGCCCGTGCGATCAATATGGCGCCAGTGTCGTCAGCCGAGGTCAGTCCAGATGTTGTGGTCAAAACGGTTGTTGAAGAAAAGCGGGTTCCGCAAGCCACAAAAATCATTACTAAGCCGATTCGTTCAGGTCAGCAAGTGTATGCGGAAGGGGATTTAATTGTATTAACCCAAGTCAGTGCCGGTGCTGAAGTGTTGGCTGATGGTAATATTCATGTTTATGGTGCGTTGCGTGGGCGTGCTTTGGCAGGCGTGAAAGGGGATACAGAAGCACGTATTTTTTGCAAAAGCATAGAGGCTGAGCTGGTCTCGATTGCGGGTAATTTTATGTTGAGTGATGCATTGCAGAAGATAGTATGGAAAGACAGCGCTCAAGTATATTTAACGGACGAACAATTAGAAGTGGTTCCGTTGTAGATTGATAGATTAATTAAAATGGTTCATTTCGAGTCATTGGAGGATAAAACATTGGCAAAGATTATTGTCGTTACCTCGGGTAAGGGTGGTGTTGGGAAAACAACGTCTAGTGCTGCAATTGGTACTGGCATTGCACTGAAAGGGCACAAAACCGTCATCATCGACTTTGATGTGGGGTTGCGTAATCTTGATTTGATTATGGGGTGTGAGCGTCGAGTGGTGTATGACTTTGTTAATGTCATCAACAAAGAAGCAACCCTATCACAGGCATTGATTAAAGATAAACGTACCAAAGACTTGTTTATTCTTCCAGCATCTCAAACCAGAGATAAAGATGCATTGACAATCGAAGGGGTTCAAGAGGTTCTGGAAGCGCTTTCCAAAGAGTTTGACTACATTATTTGTGATTCACCAGCCGGTATTGAGAAAGGGGCTCAGATGGCCTTGTATTTTGCTGATGCGGCCATTGTTGTGACAAACCCCGAAGTGTCTTCGGTGCGAGACTCGGATCGTATTTTGGGCATTTTACAAAGTAAGTCAAAACGTGCTGAAGAGGGTAAAGAGCCAATCGAAGAGCATCTGCTTTTAACTCGTTACCATCCAGAACGTGTTGCGCTGGGTGAAATGTTGAGTGTGTCTGATGTGGAAGACATTTTGGCGATTCCTCTATTGGGTGTGATTCCGGAGTCTGAGGCCGTCTTAAAAGCATCAAATCAAGGTACGCCAGTGATTTTAGAGACTGAGTCCGAAGCGGGCTTAGCCTATACTGATGCGGTTGATCGCTTAATGGGTGAAGAAAAACCATTTCGCTTTTTAGAAGTTCAAAAGAAAGGCTTTATCAAGCGCCTGTTAGGAGGTTAGTGTGGGGATTTTTGATTATTTTAAGAGCAAAGCTGAACCAAGTTCGGCTTCTGTAGCAAAAGATCGGCTGCAAATAATCGTAGCGCATGAACGCACTAAGCGACAGCAGCCAGATTATTTGCCACAAATGCAGCAAGAAATTATTGATGTCATTCGAAAGTATGTGCAAATTGGCAGTGAAGATGTCCAGATTCAATTAGACAATACAGATGAATGTTCTGTTTTAGAATTAAATGTGACCCTTCCCGACCAATAATTCATATCTAATCCATGCCAGTGTAAGGGCATTTGTCACCTTGTTTGATTTACATCGTGGTAAATGCTTTCTTTGGGGGAAATTGGATAATAATGATTGTCATTGTTTTACTGATATTTGTCTTGGGTGTATTATGCCCTCACAATGGAAACAGAGTGCTGAGTAGTCAATGATATTGCGAATTTCTTTGGGCATCACCGCTGCTATTGTTTTGGCTGCTTGTGGCGAGTCAAATCAGGTTGCCAGTCAAACTAAAGCGGTAAATCACGCCAAAACGTCTCAGTCTCAGGCGTCAAACGAGTTACCAATTCCCCTAACCGATCCTAAAGCTTTGTTGGGATCGCAGTTGTTTTTTGATACCAACTTATCCAAAGAGCGAAATCAGTCTTGTGCGACCTGTCATGCGATTGCCACGGCGTTTGTCGATAAACGCTTAGATGCGGTTGGTGGGGCTGTTTCGTTGGGCAGTGATGGGCATTCAATGGGTGGGCGTAATACACCAGCGGCGGGTTATGCTGCCTTCTCTCCCGCTTTTCATAAAATGTCTAATGGCGAATACCGTGGTGGACAGTTCTTAGATGGTCGGGCTTCAGGGTTAGCGGAGCAGGCTCAAGGTCCATTTGTAAACCCTGTTGAAATGGCGTTGTCAGATGGCGATGCGGTGGTTCAGCGAGTGAAGGAAAACCCACAGTATCAGCAGACGTTCAATGCTTTGTATGGTGACGGGATATTGGATGACCCTAAAGCGGGTTATGATGCCATTGCTGACGCCATTGCCAGCTTTGAAAAAACCGAACTCTTTATGCCATTTGACTCGAAGTATGACAGGGCGTTACGCGGAGAGGTGAAATTAACGCCACAAGAAGAGTTAGGCAAAACTTTATTTTTCTCACAACAATTTACCAACTGCAATGCTTGCCACCAATTAAATAGTTCGCCATTTAATTCGCAAGAGACGTTTACAAATTACGAATACAGAAACATTGGTGTGCCTGCTAATCCGGCTTTAGTGGCACATAGTGGCGGTGTGATTGATCGAGGGTTGTTGGATAATCCTGATATTCATGATCCTAAGCAGGCGGGTAAGTTCAAAGTCCCTTCTTTGCGAAACGTCGCGGTTACTGGGCCTTACATGCACAATGGGGTATTTAAAGATTTGCGTACTGTGGTGTTGTTCTATGACAAATATAACAACCCAACGCGCACAATTAACCCAGAAACAGGTAAACCTTGGGCAGAACCGGAAGTGTCTGAGAATATTGATTTTGTCGAATTGGAAAAAGGGCCTGCATTGCCCGATCAGCGAGTGGATGCCATTGTCGCTTTTCTGAAAACGCTAACAGATCAGCGTTATGAGCCTTTATTGGATGATTCCGCTGCCGTAATCGATTAGCTTTTTATTTCACGTCCTCATTGTTTTCATTGATAAAACTGGTCTGATGACCAGTTTTTTGTTTTCATGGATACTTTCTTTTTCCTAAGAAGGATATGAACGATGAAATATGTGCCATTAGGCCGAACAGGTTTAGAGGTTTCAAGGGTCTGTCTAGGGACCATGACTTGGGGAACTCAAAACACGCAGGCGGACGCAGATGAGCAGATTGAATATGCGTTAGACAACGGCGTTAATTTTATGGACACGGCGGAAATGTATTCGGTTCCGCCGACACCAGAATCTTATGGTAAGACTGAAACGATTATTGGTGATTGGTTATCGCGACATCCTTCTAAGCGAGAGGATTTTGTACTGGCGACTAAAATAGCTGGGGCTGGATTGAAGTACGTTCGTGATGGCGGTCCGATTACTGGGCAGGCTGTAATTGAGGCGGTGGATGCGTCTTTGAAGCGTTTGCAGACGGATTACATCGATTTGTATCAGCTGCACTGGCCTAATCGTACATCTCCTCATTTTGCTAAGCACTTTCCGAATCACATTCGTTTCACTGATGTGGATGGTGTTGAGCACTCCAATCAGATGTTGGATATCTTACAAGGCATTGAGGTGTGTATAAAAGCGGGCAAAATTCGCCACTTTGGTTTGTCTGATGATACTACGTGGGGCATTAATGAATATCTTCGTTTGAGTGAAAAGCATAATTTGCCAAGAGTGGCATCCATTCAAAATGAGTTCAGTCTATTGCATACCAAAGATTGGCCATACTTGATTGAAAACTGTGTCCATGAAGATGTGGCTTATTTGCCATGGTCGCCCCTCGCCGCTGGAGCGTTAACGGGTAAATATCTTGGTGGTGCTCGCCCTGAAGGCAGTCGTTGGAGCTATGCACAACGGAATGGTATTTTTCGTGATACGCCGTTAGTGGATAAAGCTGTGTCGGCGTATTTGGATGTGGCTCATACTTATAATATGACGCCAGCGCAACTGGCATTGGCTTGGTGTGACCAAGTGGATGGTGTCACCTCGACCATCATAGGTGCTACTTCGTTAGATCAGTTGCAAGAAGATATGGCTGCCTTTGATATGATGCTTAGTGATCAGGCATTGAATGACATTATGACGGTCTTTAAAGAGTACCCCGTTCCTTTCTAAGGCTTTACTCTTTCTTTTGTGACTTATGAAAAGCTGGCCGCATTTTATGCGCCCGGCTTTTTTATTGGCTGGTTTCACTAAAGCCCAACCAATAGGGCAAAAAAAACCGATGCCAAGCATCGGTTTTTTTTATTCGCTCAAGAAAGATTAGTCTTGGCTTTTCTTCTCTTTTTGCGCAGCAATAACAGTTTCTGCTACGTTTGATGGACATGGTAGGTAGTGAGAGAACTCCATAGAGAACTGACCACGACCTGATGTCATTGTACGTAGTGTACTGATGTAACCAAACATTTCAGAAAGAGGAACGTCGGCTTTAATGCGAACGCCAGTTGCGCCTTTCTCTTGGTCTTTGATCATGCCGCGACGACGGTTCAAGTCACCGATTACGTCACCAACGTGATCGTCTGGCGTGAATACGTCAACTTTCATGATAGGCTCGATCAACTGAGGACCAGCTTTCGGGATAGACTGACGGAAAGCGCCTTTAGCAGCGATTTCGAAGGCAATAGCAGAGGAGTCAACTGCGTGGAAGCCACCGTCGAACAGCTCAACTTCAACGTCTAGTACAGGGAAACCTGCTAGAACGCCTTCTTCCATCATAGACTTAAAGCCTTTTTCGACTGCTGGGAAGAATTCTTTTGGTACGTTACCACCCACAACAGAAGAAGAGAATGTGAAGCCAGAACCTAGCTCACCTGGTTTGATGCGGTAATCGATCTTACCGAATTGACCAGAACCACCAGACTGTTTCTTGTGCGTGTAGGTATCTTCAACTTCTTTGGTGATGGTTTCACGGTAAGCAACCTGTGGTTGACCAACAACTAGGTCTACACCGTAAGTACGTTTCAAGATATCTACTTTGATATCTAGGTGAAGTTCACCCATACCTTTAAGAATTGTTTCGCCAGAATCCTGGTCTGTTTCTACACGGAACGTTGGATCTTCAGCAACCATTTTACCGATTGCAATACCCATTTTCTCGTTACCACCTTTATCTTTAGGTGTCACAGAGATAGAGATAACTGGCTCTGGGAAAACCATGGCTTCAAGCGTACAAGGGTGCTTAGGATCACAAAGAGTGTGACCAGTTTGTACGTTTTTCATGCCTACGATTGCTAAGATATCACCAGCTTGTGCTGAACTGATTTCTTTGCGGTCATCCGCTTGCATCTCTACCATGCGGCCAACACGTTCGGTCTTACCTGTAAAACTATTAAGGATGGTGTCACCCTTATTGATCTTACCAGAGTAAACTCGTACGAATGTCAATGCGCCGAAACGGTCATCCATGATTTTAAACGCAAGTGCACGGAATGGTTCGCTAGCATCAACGATTGCTTTCTCACCGTTTGGATTACCTTCTTCATCAGTAAGATCCTGTGGGATAACATCTGTTGGGCTAGGTAGGTAATCAACAACAGCGTCAAGAAGAAGCTGCATGCCTTTGTTTTTGAAGGCAGAACCACAGTAAGTTGGGAAGAACGCAAGGTCACGAGTACCTTTACGAATACAGCGCTTAAGGTCTTCCAAAGATGGTTCTTCGCCTTCCATGTAAGACATCATTAGGTCGTCGTCTTGCTCAACCGCTGTTTCAATCAAAGCTTCACGGTATTCTTCAACTTGGTCAACCATGTCAGCAGGAACGTCTTCAACTTTGTAGTTTTCAGGCTGTCCACTTTCGTCCCAGATGTAAGCTTTACGAGTAAGCAAATCAACAACACCAACGAATTCATCTTCAGTGCCGATTGGTAGAACCATAACTAGAGGTGTCGCACCAAGAACTTTTTTAACTTGCTCAACAACACGGTAAAAGCTTGCGCCTAGACGGTCTAGTTTGTTAACAAAGATCAAACGAGCAACTTCAGATTCGTTTGCGTAGCGCCAGTTTGTTTCTGATTGTGGCTCAACACCACCAGAACCACAGAATACACCAACACCACCGTCAAGAACTTTAAGGGAACGGTATACTTCTACAGTGAAGTCAACGTGTCCAGGTGTGTCGATAACGTTGAAACGGTGGTCTTTCCAGAAACAACTAACCGCAGCAGACTGGATGGTAATACCACGCTCAGCTTCTTGTTCCATGAAGTCTGTAGTCGATTCACCTTCATGAACTTCACCGATTTTATGGATAATACCAGTAAGTTTAAGAATACGTTCTGTTGTGGTTGTTTTACCCGCGTCTACGTGGGCAAAAATACCGATGTTTCTGTATTTTGATAAGTCAGCCATTACATTACTCTAAATAAGTGAGGACGAAATTTGCGCGTTATTATACAAGACTTCTCGAGAAGAGTCAGGTATTTCGCGCTATTCTATTATATTTTGTGTGACTAAAGAAAGGGTTAGATTGAAGCAATTGATAATTGTTGGTTTCGTTTTTCTTTAGCCTAACAAAATGGCGCATTCGGGGTTAATCTCTTCTAAGTTTGTCGGAGATGGCAATGGGGGTTGGGTAATTGAGAATCACAACATAGGTTGAGAAAGCAAAGCTCAAAATTGCAGTCGCCTGAATAACATGAGAGGCCTCTTGTCCGAGCAGGCCAATGTTAGCGGCTAAATAAGCAATTAATAGCGAAAACTCACTCACTTGCCCAAGACGAAAACCGGCTTCCCAAGCTGTGTTTGAGTCTTCTTTCATACCTTTTAAAAGATAACGAAAGATGACGGGTTTAATGAGCATGGCGCCAATGGCTAAAATCAAAGCCGGTACGATAACGGCCCCTAGTAAGTCTAAATTGAAGCTGGCACCAATGGAGAAAAAGAAAAGTATTAAAAAGAAATCCCGTAAGGGTTTTAGATGGGTTGCTATGTATTGTGAAATAGGGCTTGTGGCTAAGCTCACGCCTGCAATGAATGCCCCCATCTCAGCAGACAGTCCTGCCGTCTCGGCGAGTACTGCCATGGATAAACACCAGCCGATGGACACGAGAAAAATGTATTCGTGAAAGCGATCAAATCGAGTGATCAATTTTAATAAAACGTATTTAACGAATAAAAAAGACGCGCAGATTAAAATGGGCAAAGCAAAGAGAGGTTTCAAGTAGTTCATCACGCCGGCACTGTCATTGCCAGACATGCTATATAAGACGAGTAATACCGCAATCGCAATTAGGTCCTGAAGCAGTAATAAGCCGACAACCAGTTCACCTGTATGTTTGTGGTGTAATACGGTCGTGGGCAACAGTTTGATGCAGACTATGGTGCTAGAGAACATCATAGCCACACCAATAATAAGGCTTTCGGTCTGGGTGTAGCCGCACAGGAAGGAAACCAGATAACCAAGCGCTGCGAATATGGCGGAACTTAAAAGTGCCACCCAGGATGCTTTCTTTAGCATATTAATAAGGTGGCTAGGTTGCATATCCAGCCCTAGTAAGAAAAGCAGAAAAATGATGCCAATATGGCTCATTTCATCCATTAGTTTGGGTTCATTAATTAAAGATAGGGCAGAAGGCCCTAGTAGAATGCCGAGGGCAATGTAGGCAATGATCATGGGTTGACGGGTGTACAGTGCGACTGAAGCAACGACTGCCGCTCCAGAAAAAATCAGAAAAAAGGAGTGAACAATCGAAACGTCAGCCATTTATGTATGCTCTCTTACCAGTTGCCGGTGCCTGCTTTTTTTCGTCTTAACAAGGGGAGAAGGGTACCAAGTAATAACCCTCCGAACAGTGTGGCAGCCCCTATCATGAACCACTTTTGTTGGTGGCTATTTTGCAATTGCTGACTGGTTTGCTCGGCAATATTAGCTTGTTGCTTTAGGCTTTCTATCTGATACGTAACCGTGTCGTTTTGCGATACGATGATTTCTGCTTTTTCTGCAATAGAATGAACATCTTCTAATTGTGCTTTTAACGCTTGGTTTTCTTGTTGCAGTTCGGTTTGGGTGTTGAGTAATGCTTGGGCTTCTGCTTGGCTCTCTTTTAGCTCATTGTTGATGTTGTTTCGACGTTGAATGGCGGTGGTGAGGCGTTTTTGCAATTCCTCTAGTTGATCACGGGTGACCATATCGTCGGATAGATAATAATCGGCTACCCAGCCTTCCGCTCCATTCGGTGTGCGTACTTTACTGTAGCCATTGGATTGCTCTAACACCTCCAATGGCGTGCCGCTTTTGATGCCTCGCTCGACAGCTCTGGTGCTATTGTCTTGTCCTTCTCGAATAGCCACAAACTGAATGTCGGAAACATATACCGTCACCGCAGAAGCGGAAGCGGATAGAACACTGCCTACCAATAGGCTGATTAGGTGCATCTTTGTCACGTGTTATTCCTTTCACAATGAATCGATCTTTTACAACGATAATCATGACTTAGGCAAGACGCAATAGAAAAAGGCCATCGAAATGGCCTTTTATGTGACAAATAGTTAATGTGAGAGTTAGCGGCGTAAAAATATCGGTCTAGGATCTGCCACATCACCTTGGTAAGCGACTGAAAAAGGCTTATGCAGTAACAAGGCTTTTTCCAGATCCACTTCTTCGGCGAATTGAAAACTGTTGAAGCCGACACGCAATAAATAGCCTAATTGATCCGGAATGAAACCGCCCAGAGCACGTACTTCGCCTTGATAATTAAAACGTTCTCTTAACAGTCGTGCATAGCTGAATCCGCGACCATCAGCAAAAGCAGGAAAGTGGATCCCGATGACATCAAATTGGTTGAGGTCAATGCCTTCTAAGATTTCAGTGCCATCACCAGCTTCCAGCCAGATGCCCGCTACTTTACCAATTGAATCTTTCTCTGCTAGCCAGCGTTGAGCCGCCACTATGCTGTTTTCATTAGCAGTGGTTTCTGCGTCTTGTTGCCATTCGTACTGATTGTCGACAATGGCGCCATCTTTAATTAGTTTTGGCATAAGCGGCCTCCTTAAATGCAGCAATACCGATACGGCGGAAAGTGTCAATAAAACGTTCCTCAGCTGAGCGATTATCGACATAGACTTGCATCAGTTTTTGAATGACGCTGCTGATTTCTTCTTGTGCAAAAGAAGGGCCTAAGATTTTACCAATGCTGGCGTCGTGACCAGAAGCACCGCCAATAGAGACTTGATAAAACTCTTCGCCTTTCTTATCAACGCCTAGGATGCCGATGTTACCTACATGGTGGTGTCCACAGGCATTCATGCAGCCTGAAATGTTTAGATCGATATTGCCTAGGTCATACAGGTAGTCTAGATCACTGAAGGTGTCTTGAATTTGTGCTGCGATAGGAATGGACTTGGCATTAGCCAAAGCACAGAAGTCACCGCCTGGACAGCAAATCATATCAGTGAGTAAGCCAAGTGTTGGTGTTGCAAAGCCTGCTTCTTTTGCGGCTTCCCAAAGTTCAATCAATTGGTCTTGACGAACATCCGCTAGGACCAAGTTTTGTTCATGGCTGACACGCAATTCACCGAAACTGAAGCGATCCGCAAGATCGGCGGCTTTTTCCATTTGCTCTGATGTTGCGTCGCCTGGTGCTTGTCCTGCTTTTTTCAGAGTGAGGGTAACGATGCGGTAACCGGCTTGTTTATGTTCGAAGGTATTGCGCTCATACCAACGTGCAAAGCCAGCACTTTCTGCAAGCTTACTGCTTAGTTTAGCGGGTTGGTCGCTCAATGTTTGGTAAGCCGGTGCTGTGAAGAAAGACGCTAAACGCTCAAATTCGCTCATTGGCACGGTACTTTCTTTACCGCGAAGGTGCGCCCATTCCGCATCAACGCGGCGGCGAAATTCTTCGATGCCTAGTGCCTTTACTAAGATCTTGATACGGGCTTTGTATTTGTTGTCACGGCGACCTTGCTGATTGTAGACACGGATAATGGCGTCAAGATACGTCAATAGATCTTCACGAGGAACAAATTCACTGATGGTAACGCCAACCATTGGAGTACGACCTAAGCCACCACCAACAATGACTTTGAAGCCAATTTCGCCTGCGTCATTCTTTTTAATATGCAAACCAATGTCGTGTACTTGAGTGGCTGCACGGTCAGCGGACTCAGTGGCATTGACGGCAATTTTAAATTTGCGCGGTAAGAACGCAAATTCAGGGTGGAAAGTAGACCACTGACGAATCAGCTCGCAATATGGGCGAGGATCAACCACTTCATCCGAGATGACGCCAGCATACTGATCTGTGGTGGTGTTACGGATACAGTTACCACTGGTTTGTACCGCGTGCATTTGTACTTCAGCCAACTCAGCTAGAATGTCTGGAACATCTTCTAGTTTCGGCCAGTTTAACTGTAGGTTCTGGCGGGTACTAAAGTGACCATAAGCTCGGTCATAACGACGACTGATGTCAGCCAGTTTACGAAGCTGAACACTAGACAGCATACCGTATGGGATGGCAATACGTAGCATCGGCGCATAGCGCTGCACATATAAACCATTTTGTAAGCGCAATGGCAGGAATTCCTGCTCGCTTAGTTCTTTGTTTAGATAGCGACGAGTTTGGTCGCGAAACTGGGCAACACGCTCTTCAACAAGCTGTTGGTCAATGGCGTCGTATTGATACATATTGAATTGAACCGTGATTAATAAAATTAAGTAAGCGAATACTAGCAAAAACTCTTTATTCTAAAAATGAATATTTATCTATATCTTTAGGGGTTTTCCTAATAAGGCTTATTCGCATATTTTTGTTGGGAAAGGCTCTTAAATGCTGTTGATAAACACTCTCAATAAAAAGAGGAAAAATACCTTAGTTTTTTACTGGGTCTTTGGTTTTATCCTTTAACTGAGTTAATATAAGTCTTATTAATCGTTACCTAGATTTAAGGTTGTATATGAACATTACTATTACCGATGCCGCTCAAGAATACCTTGCTTCTTTATTAGAAAAACAGGGGATTGAAGGTATGGCTGTGCGTATTTTTATCCAACAACCGGGTACGCCATACGCAGAAACGTGCTTGGCTTATTGTCGCCCTGATGAAGTTAATGAAACAGATGAAATTCTGAATTTGCCAAAATTAAAAGTTTATATTGAGAAAAATTCAGTTAACTTTTTAGATGAGGCATTCGTGGATTATGCCACTGAAAAAATGGGTGGTCAGCTGACTATTAAGGCGCCTAACGCGAAAATGCCAAAAGTCACAGAAGACAGTCCAATTGAAGATCAGATTAACTATGTGCTGTATTCTGAAATTAACCCAGGCTTGGCCGCTCATGGTGGCGAAGTTAGTTTAGTTGAAGTGATTAATGGTGACGTGGCTGTATTGAAATTTGGAGGTGGCTGTCAAGGTTGTAGTGCAGTCGACTTGACCTTAAAAGAAGGTGTTGAGAAAACATTAATTGAAAAAGTTGCGGGCTTAACTGCGGTAAAAGACTCTACCGATCATACTGTGACAGACAACGCCTTTATGTAATGTCTTATACTTTTATTTAAACGTTACTAAAAGCGAAAAGACATTCAGGATAATAAAAACGCGAACCTAGGTTCGCGTTTTTTGTTTCAAGTCACTAACGCCAAAAAAATTAGCCGCGTTGGCGTTTTGGTAATGTGCTGCGAAGTTCATCTGCCATTTGAGTTAAGGCTTTTTCTGTGGCTTCCCAGTCAATACAAGCATCGGTAATTGAAACGCCATATTCTAGATCGCTAAGATTGGCAGGGACTTTTTGATTGCCCCAGCCGATATTACTCTCGATCATTAAGCCCATAATGGATTGATTGCCCGCTAGAATTTGCTGAGTTGAGTCTTCCATTACGGTTATTTGGCGTTCTGGTTGTTTGTTCGAGTTTTCGTGTGAACAATCCACCATGATGTTGTGTTTTAGGTTGGCTTTCGTTAACGCGGCTTCGCTCAACGCAACGTTGGCGGCATCATAGTTTGGTTTGCCATTGCCACCACGTAGTACCAAGTGTCCGTATGCATTGCCTTTTGTGTTAACGATGCTGACTTTGCCGTTTTCATTGATACCAAGGAATGAATGGCCATGAGAAACGGATTGCATGGCATTTACGGCGACGGTCATGCTGCCATCGGTACCATTTTTAAAGCCAACTGGGCCAGATAAACCGGAGGCCATTTCACGGTGAGTTTGTGATTCAGTTGTACGTGCGCCAATGGCGGACCAACTAATAAGGTCTTGAATGTACTGAGGTGAAATGGGGTCAAGTGCTTCCGTCGCGAGTGGTAGACCCAGTTCCGCAAGATCAATCAGTAATTTACGACCAATGCGGATGCCTTTGTCGATGTCAAACGTGCCGTCTAGATTTGGATCGTTGATTAAGCCTTTCCAGCCTACCGTCGTACGAGGTTTTTCAAAATAAGCGCGCATGATGATGTATAGCGTGTCGTCTAATTTTTCTGACAGCAATTTCAAGCGCTTCGCATAGTCCAAAGCGGCTTCTGGGTCATGGATGGAGCATGGGCCAATCACGATCGCTAGGCGATGATCTTTGCCGTCCATGATGTTTTTGATCGTGTCACGAGATTCGGCAACGTGATTGCTGACAATGTCGCTGACTGGGAGTGCTTGTTTTAGTTCACTTGGGGTTACCAAGGAGTCAAAAGAAGCGATGTTTAGGTCTTCAAGACGCTTGTTACTCATTGCGGGGGATTCCTGCTTGCTGCTTTTTTAGTTATGGCGGTCAACCATATCCTTTTTTTTAAATCGAATGAACCTTTGAAGGCGATTTTTCTTTATTTGTAAGCCTTTTAGAAGAAAAGGTATTTAACTCCAAACGAAAGTAGGGCGGTTGCTAAGATAGGCTGTAGTATTTTATTAGGAACATGGGACGCAATGCGTGTGCCTATATAAATGCTAGGAATTGAACCGATTAATAACGCGGCTAATAGTGCGTAGTCTACATTGCCTAAGAAAATGTGCCCTGTACCAGCGATAAGTGTTAATGGAACGGCATGAGCGAGATCGGTGCCAACAATATTTTTGGCGCGCATTAATGGGAAAAGGAGCATCATAATGGCTGTGCCTAATGCGCCAGCGCCGACCGAAGTGAGTGTTACTAAAACGCCCAGAATAAAGCCGCAAACCATAATGATTCTGCGGCTTTTTTGTTCTGTAAAATTCAGCTTTAGGGATTGAATAAGCTTGTTTCGGAAAAGTACAACAATGGCGGTCAGTGTGAGCATCAAGCCTAAGCTTGTGGTGAGAATTTCTTGGTAATGATCTGGTTTGTCAAATTGTGATAACAACCAAATGGTTAAAATTGAAGCGGGGACACTGCCTGATGCCATGGCAAAGACAATGCTCCAATTTACATTGCCACGTTTGGCGTGCATCACAACGCCGGTGCTTTTGGCAATGCCGGCATACATCAGATCGGTTCCAACTGCGATGTGTGGTGGAAAACCAAAAAGCAGCAGTAGTGGCGTCATTAATGAACCGCCACCAACCCCTGTGATGCCGACGGCTAAGCCAACGGCTGCACCCGCAAAAATATACCAAATAAAATCCATCGAATTGCCGTAAATAAATGATTTGAGCTGGCAACCTTAGAGCTTTTTTACTATTCTATAAAGTAATATTTTCTTATGTTTTTAACTCTTTTTAGAATAAGGTAGTCGATGAAGTTACAGCAGCTTAGATATATATGGGAAGTAGCGCGTCATGACTTGAATGTGTCGGCTACTGCGCAAAGCCTTTATACCTCTCAACCCGGTGTGAGTAAGCAAATTCGTTTATTGGAAGATGAGTTGGGTGTTGAGGTGTTTGCAAGAAGTGGCAAGCACTTAACGCACATCACGCCTGCCGGTGAAAAAATTATTGCTTTGGCAGGTGAAGTGCTTAATCAGACACAGAATATTAAACGTGTCGCGAGTGAATTTAGTGACGAGCGCAAAGGTTCATTAGACATAGCAACGACACACACTCAGGCAAGATACGCATTGCCAAAGGTTATTAATCAATTTATCGAAGGTTACCCGGAAGTCAGTCTGCATATGCATCAGGGGACACCCATGCAAATCGCAGAAATGGCCAATGATGGTGTGGTGGACTTTGCGATTGCGACAGAAGCATTGGAATTGTTCGGTAATTTGGTGATGTTGCCTTGTTACACTTGGAATCGTTCTGTCGTTGTGCCAAAAAATCACCCTTTGGCCGGCATTGGTGAATTGACTCTAGAAGCTCTCGCGGCCTATCCCATTGTGACTTATGTGTTTGGTTTTACGGGGCGATCTCAGTTAGATGAGGCTTTCCAGAAAGCTGAGTTAGAGCCAAATGTCGTCTTTACTGCGGCGGATTCGGATGTCATTAAAACTTATGTGCGTCTCGGTTTAGGTGTCGGTATTGTTGCGTCCATGGCTTATGATGAGTCATTGGATTCAGATTTAGTTGCGCTTGATGCATCGCACTTATTTGCGGATAGCTGTACTAAAATCGGTATACGAAGCAATACATTTATTCGTGGCTATATGTACAAATTTATCGAGTCTTTCGCACCGCATTTGACCAAAGACTTAGTTGTGGCAGCTATGGAAGCGCCTAATCGCCAAGAAGTCGAACAATTATTTGAAGGCATTGAACTGCCTCGTCATTAGCGAATCTTGTATAAAAAAGCGCCTCCATGAAAATAAACGGCGCTTTTTTATGGCTATTGCTGAATTATGCTGGGTTCTTTTAGGTAAGCTTAAGTGCCATGAGGGCAATTCGCTCACCCTGAGCCTCACACAGTTTCTTTTCTTCTGCAGTCAGGGTGTTTTCCTGTGTGCTGCTGGCTAAGTGGCTTGCGCCATAGGGAGTGCCGCCGCTGGTGGTGCTGATCAATTCTTTATTTTTGTAAGGAAGTCCAAGCCAAATCATACCGTGATGAATAAGTGGCGTCATCATGCTGTGTAGGCATTGCTCTTGGCCGCCATGCATTGTGCTGGCGCTGGTAAAACCGCAAGCGGGTTTGTCGATCAGTTGACCTGTCATCCACAAGGTCGAAGTTTGATCTATAAAGTGCTTGAGAGGGGCGGCCATGCTACCAAAGTAAGACGGTGAGCCCATTGCTAGGCCAGCACATCCACTCAGTTCTTCTAAGGTGCAGTAAGGTGCGCCTTCATCTGGAAGGGCTGGCTCGGTTGATTCCGTATTACTCGAGACATTTGGCACCTGGCGTATTTTAGCTTCCACTCCAGTGACTTTATTGACGCCACGAGCAATATGCTTAGCCATCTCGGCAATGGAGCCATGTCGGCTATAGAAGAGTATTAAGATGTAAGGCGATGAAGTTATCAAAATAAATCCAATACATTTTCTGGTGGCCTGCCCAGCTTAGCTTTGTTGTTGTGAACAACGATAGGGCGTTCAATTAGACTTGGATTATTAAGCATGGCTTGAATGCGCTCTTCGTCTGAACTGTCTTTGTTTAAGCCAAGTTCTTTGTAGATCGTCTCTTTAGTGCGCATAAGTTCAATGGGGTGGATGTCTAATTGCGCAATAAGCTGTTCAAGTTCGCTCTTGTTGAGAGGCTCTTTTTGATAAAGACGAATGTCAGGCTGAATGCCGTTTTCCTCCAACAGCGCCAACGTTTGTCGTGATTTAGAGCAGCGTGGATTGTGGTAAATTATCGTCATAGTTAAGTCGCTTAATCTGCTTTAAAGAAAAACGCCACTCAAAAGAATGGCGTTTGGTTTGTTACTTCTTTGTGGACAGTATGAAGTCACATGCTTGACCGATGGCAATGTCTTGGTTTTCGCCTTGAATACGATTCTTGTATTCAAAGGTATTATTTGCCAAACCTTTGTCACCAATCACAAAACGATGCGGAATGCCAAGTAGTTCACAATCTGCAAATTTAACACCTGGGCGTTCTTTGCGATCATCCAGTAGCACGTCCAGACCTTTTGCTGTCAATTCTTGGTAGAGTGTTTCGCAAGCTTTACGAACGGCTTCAGATTTGTCGTAATTCATTGCCACAATGGCAACATCAAACGGTGCGATGCTCTCTGGCCATAAAATGCCTTTGTCATCGAAGTTTTGTTCGATAGCGGCAGCAACAATGCGAGAAACGCCGATGCCGTAACAGCCCATGTGCATGATTTGTGCTTTGCCGTTTTCATCAAGAACGCTGGCGTTCAGGGCTTGAGCATATTGTTGGCCAAGTTGGAAAATATGACCTACTTCGATGCCACGTTTGATTACAATAGTGCCTTGACCGTCTGGAGAAGGATCGCCTTCTACAACGTTACGCAAATCAGCGACTTCAAACTCGGGGCAGTCACGTTCCCAGTTGATGCCGGTAAAGTGGTAATCGTCTTTGTTAGCGCCCGCGCAGAAGTCTGACATTATGGCCGCTGAGCGATCAGCGATAATGCGAATGCCTTTTTCTTTTAGACCTTTTGGACCGATGGAGCCTGGCGCGCAACCAATTTTATGAATGATGTCACTTTCGCTAGCAAACTCAAATGGTGAAACAATACCATCCAGCTTTTCAACTTTTAATTCATTGATGTTGTGATCACCACGCAGAACAAGAGCCACTATGGTTTCTTGTTCGTTTTCGTCAGTACCTTTAACGAGCATGGTTTTGACCGTTTCCGTGACCTCTAATTTTAAGAATTCAGCGACTTTTTGAATTGTTTTACAATCCGGGGTGAAAACTTCTGTTAATTCTTGAGTGGCTGGGTCGGCTTTTTCTTTTAGGCAAATGGCTTCTGCTAGTTCCACGTTGGCTGCGAAGTTTGAACTATCGCTGAAGGCAATGTCGTCTTCACCGGAATCCGCTAATACATGAAACTCATGAGAATAGGCGCCACCAATGCTACCGGTGTCGGCGAGGACTGGACGATAATCCAAGCCAATGCGGTCAAACACATTGCAGTATGCTTGGTGCATTACATCATAGGTTTCTTGTAGTGAGTCTGGGCTAACGTGGAAAGAATAAGCATCTTTCATGCTGAATTCACGTGAGCGCATGACGCCAAAGCGTGGGCGAACTTCGTCTCGAAATTTAGTTTGAATTTGGAAGAAGCTAACAGGCAGTTGCTTGTAACTGGTTAGTTCATTGCGTGCTAATTCCGTAATAACCTCTTCATGAGTAGGGCCAACACAATAGTCGCGATCATGGCGATCTTTTAAACGCAGTAATTCAGGGCCGTATTTTTGCCAGCGGCCAGATTCTTGCCATAGCTCTGCAGGTTGCACGCCGGGCATGATGACCTCAAGGGCACCGGCTTTTTGCATTTCGTCACGGACAATGCTTTCTACTTTGCGAAATACTTTTACGCCAGTAGGGAGCCAAGTATAAAGTCCTTTGGATATCTGGCGAATCATACCAGCTCGCACCATCAGTTGGTGGCTTGTTACAACCGCATCGGTTGGGGCATCACGTAATGTGGAAAATAAATAATTGCTAGCGCGCATAGTAATATAAGTTCTTTAAATTAATTTGAGTGACGGTTAGCCTGCAAAGCGAGGTTCAACCTGTCCTGTTACGGATGTTTCTAGTGCAAAAATACCGCCAGCGTGCGGGAATGTTTGCAGCTCTTCTTCTGTTTGTGCAGCGCGACACGTGCTGACATACAAGGTGTTCATGTTTGGCCCGCCAAAGGCTACCATAGTCGGATAAGTCGCTGGCACTGGGTATTCTTCTAGGATGTCACCTGCTGGACTTATTTTAACAACTCTTTGGCCTTGATATAAGGCCGACCAATAGTTTCCGTCCGTATCAACTGCCGCGCCATCTGGTCGTCCGTTGCCATGAGGGAAGCGGATGAACTCACGTTTATTGGTCGCTTCACCAGTCTCTACATCATAATCAAACTGATATACCACATGATTAGGGGTGTCGGAGTAGTACATGATGCTTTGATCAGGGGAAAAAGCTAAGCCGTTTGATGTCCAAGCGGCTTGATCCAGTACTTTCTGTTGACCTTGACTAAATTGGTGAAGTGCGCCTTTAAAAGCATCTTTTGGAGAATACATGGTGCCAGCAAGGAAACGGCCTTTTGCATCGCAGCGGCCATCATTAAAGCGGGTGGTTTGCTGGTCGTAATCGGCTTTCCAATAAGGCTTTAGTTCGGCATTTAGATGGTCGAATGTGTAAACTCCAGAGCGGAAGGCGGCAATGAATCCACCGTTCTCAGCTAAAGAGAAGCAACCAATTTCTTCATCAAATTTACGATTGCTTAGGGTTTTCGATTGTGTGTCGTAGGCGTATAGTACAAAAGAGTCTATGTCGACAAAATACAAGGTTTGTGTACGTTCATCCCAACGTGGGCATTCTGCTAATTTTGCTTGTGCGTCCACAGCACATTGCATATCCGTCATGGAAGCTCCGAGTCACTGAGTGTTTTTGAAATAGGGTGCTATAGTGCTTATGAATGAGTTTTTTGTAAATAGGAATGTGTGAAGATGTTTCAGTTAGATCCCGTGTTGTGCCGTGATTCCATCTTGGTGGGTAACTTGCCTTTGTGTGAATTGCGTTTGATAAATGATGCTCAATTTCCCTGGTTTATTTTGGTTCCTCGGCGCAACAATATTACTGAAATCTATCAGTTGGTTGATGAGGATAGACAGCAATTGATGGCAGAAAGTTGCCTGCTGGCGGAAACCCTGCATGATGCTTTTACCGCAACTAAGCTAAATGTTGCCGCTTTGGGGAATCAGGTTCCACAATTACATATCCATCATATTGTTCGTTACGATACGGACTCTTGCTGGCCTGGCCCTATTTGGGGGAAATTCCCTGCTGTTCCGTATGATAAGGAAAAGTTGGCTGAAGTTTTGCAAAAGGTTCAAGTATTGTTAAGTGATGATTTGCAATTGCCTAGTGATGAAGCGGATTTGTATTATTAGGTTGTTGGTTTGTATTCATTATTGTCTTTAATTTGACTAAGCCCATTTGGAAGCCTGTTTTATGAGCACACGCAGAAGAAAAAAGGCCATTCAGAAAGTTGTTAAACTACTTAATCTCGCGACATCAAGCAATTTGAGTGAGTCTAATTTGGCCTTGCGCCATGCTGAGTCTTTAATTCGGCAATACAGCATCGCGCAGCGAGAATTGCCGATGTTGCAGCTGTGTGATCGTTCCATGCTTTATAAAGTAAGCTGGGGTAATAGCGCGCCAAGATTTGTAAAGGAACCTGCTCCGAAAAATGTGCAATCTGATTCGGTGTATCAGCGCCGTTTTAGCGAAAAGTCTACAGTAGATCCTAATCGTGCTTATGAGTCAGTTAGAACAATTTTAGATGATATGGAAGAAGATGTGAGCAGTGACGCTAATCATCATTTCAATTCAAAAGAAAGCGATCAGGAAACTTTCAGACCTGATTCTCAGGTCGAGACCTTTGATGATACGGTTTCAGATATCGATACTTATATGTTAGATGATCAGGATATGGATAATATGGCCGCTGAAAATCTTGTTGATGATGTTGAAAATGCCAGCAATCAAGAGGAAGAGGAGGTAGTGTCCTCTACCAATGCATTTAATGACAATGTGATTGATGCTGCGCAGGCATTTCGTCCTGCTCATACTGACTTTGGGGAAGCGCTTAAAACCCAATATTCCACCAGTGATCCAAGTGTGCCGTTTTCAGAGGATGAGTATTGGTCTGGTGTATACGAAAAATTAGCCGACTTTGATGAGGCAAAAGTTCAGTCTGATATCGAAGATCTGGGTACTCAATTGACTTTGGCTCAAGAAAATCTTCAGTTAAAGAAGAAAAAGCGTTACGAGCATGAGCAGGAAGAGGTGCTTGAGCGTGCTGAAAGAGCCAGAATTGAGCAGAGCTTTGAAGAAGCAATTGAGCGTGCTTTTCAAGCGAGAGCCAAATCTTATGAGGCCTGGGAAGCGAGTTGTAATAATATTCGCATGGACCGCTTAAGGGATGAGCAAGAGGCCATTCAGGGCTATGAGTCAGTAAGTAAGGCGCTAGAGCAGAATAAAGATGCTTTTCAGCAACACTTGCAGAGAAAAGAAGATTATCGAGCTGCTAAAATTATGCATGAATTGCGTCGGCAGCTCATGTTGTCAGTCTCGACAGGAAGTGAGGCGAGTACGTCTTACAATAGAGTGATTGAAATCATGGAAGAAAACAGCTTGTCCTTAAAGGATCTTGAGTTTTCTGACATCAAGAATAAGAGTTTATTTATTCGTTTGCTAGAACGGGAGTCGGCACTCATTCCTGATGTTCAGGAGCGTGAAGGTTATACCGAAGAGATGCTGGATAAGTTCTTAACTTCAAACTATAGCAAGAAAGAAACGAAAAGATCCGAGAATCCTGTTCAGCAAATTCAAAGGTTATTGGTTGCTGCGAGTGAAGGTGGGCAGTTTGAGGCGCAGAAGAGCTTAGAGCAGGTGCTTTATTTAATGGAGTCAAATGATATTGGTGTTCGAGATATCGGTTATCAATATATCAAAAAATATTCTGTGTTTATTCGTTTGATTAATTGGGAGGCTGAGCAGATTGTATCTTTGCCTGAGCGTGAAAAATTTACCGCAAAAATCTTAGAAGAGTATATTCAGCACTCTGTGCAGAAGCCCAACTCAACCAAAGAGCACAAAATTAATTAGTTTCCTTCCTGAATATACCCCTTATTCATGTCAATAATAAGGGGTATATCTTTTCAAAATCCCTCATAAAGCTTTCTTTGCGGCCCCGCATCTTTTACCATTTCGATCTTTGATTCATTCATAATACTCAGCAGGAGAGAAGCATGAGCATTATTAAAGAAGATGATTTGATTGATAGCGTTGCTGACGCGCTGCAATTTATCTCTTACTACCATCCGCTGGATTTTGTTAATGCGGTTCATGAGGCTTACGAACGCGAAGAGAGTCAGGCGGCGAAAGACGCCATGGCACAGATTCTAATTAACTCTCGTATGTGTGCGGAAGGTAAGCGTCCTATTTGTCAGGATACGGGCATCGTTACCGTGTTTGTTAAAGTCGGCATGAACGTGCAGTGGGAATGCACGAAAAGTGTCGCTGACATGATTAACGAGGGTGTACGTCGCGCTTACCTTCATCCAGATAATGTTCTTCGTGCTTCCATTCTTGATGACCCTGCTGGTGCACGCAAAAACACCAAAGATAACACCCCTGCTGTTATTCATATGGAAGTGGTTCCAGGTGATACCGTTGAAGTTCATGTGGCAGCTAAAGGTGGTGGTTCGGAAAATAAATCCAAGTTGGCCATGTTGAACCCTTCAGATGACATTGTTGAATGGGTTAAGAAAACTGTTCCAACTATGGGGGCTGGCTGGTGCCCGCCAGGTATGTTGGGTATAGGCATCGGTGGTACAGCAGAAAAAGCCATGGTAATGGCAAAAGAATCTCTGATGGAGCCAATCGATATTCATGAGCTAAAAGCACGCGGTCCGCAAAACCGCGTAGAAGAGTTGCGTTTAGCCATCTTTGAAGAAGTCAATAATTTAGGTATCGGTGCGCAAGGTCTGGGCGGTTTAACGACGGTGTTAGACGTTAAAATCATGGATTACCCAACGCATGCCGCCTCTTTGCCTGTTGCTATGATTCCTAACTGTGCCGCGACTCGTCATGCGCACTTTGTGTTAGATGGTTCTGGTCCTGCGGATTTGGTGCCACCATCTTTAGATGATTGGCCAGAAATTACATGGGAAGTGGGTGACAGTGTTCGCCGAGTGGATCTTAACGAAATCACACCGGAGCAAGTCAAAGAGTGGCAACCTGGTGAGACTGTTTTGCTTAATGGCAAGATGCTAACAGGTCGAGATGCCGCTCATAAGAAAATGGTAGAAATGATCGCCAATGGCGAAGAGCTGCCAGTGGATCTAAAAGGTCGCTTTATTTATTACGTTGGTCCTGTGGATCCTGTAAGAGATGAAGCGGTTGGTCCAGCAGGTCCAACAACAGCGACTCGGATGGATAAATTTACTCGTACAATCTTAGATGAAACGGGTCTACTTGGTATGATAGGTAAATCTGAACGTGGCCCGATTGCAATTGAAGCAATTAAAGAATTCGGCGCGGTTTATCTGATGGCTGTTGGCGGCGCTGCGTACTTGGTTTCTAAAGCTATCAAAAAAGCAGATGTGATTGCCTTCCCTGAATTAGGGATGGAAGCCATTTATGAATTTGATGTCGTGGATATGCCTGTCACGGTTGCCGTTGATTCTCAAGGTACGTCGGTACACATTACTGGCCCTGCAGAGTGGAAGTCTAAGATCGAAGCTCAAGCGATTGAGATTAAATAAAAACGCTTTATTTAATAATCCATTTGGCTAACTCATTGAAATGCCGTTAATTAAGAAATTAACGGTATTTTTATTGAAAAAACGCTTGCATCTCGAATAGAAAGTCGTAATATACACGACCTCGCCACAATGTAGTGGCAACGCTCTTTAAAATAGATAATCAGATAATTTGTGTGGGCGCTCGCTGGGGCTTCAAAAAAGAAATTGAAGTCTTACGAGAGTCAAACACGTCAATTCGCTTTATTAAGTAAAATTGTGAGTGTTTCGAATTTGAGTGA
>NZ_JBHZSP010000007.1:0-232477 GCF_043643765.1 Marinomonas posidonica
TTGCGCCTGTTTCGCAAGTTCAACGCGTCAGCACGACTCCAATGCCAAGGTGGCGTGCATTAGGGTTTTTCTACCTCGGCGCTTTAATAAGCGTCTCTCTTTCGTTAAATTTATTTTGTTCCGATAAAGAAACAAACTAAATAACAAAGTAGCGATAGATCAACTTGGTAGAAGTAGAAGATTTATGATCCCAAACAGTAACGCCTTGCGCCACTGCCGTCGTCAGTGGCTTACGCTGCTTGGGATCTGCCCCCTGAGATCATTAAGATGGGGTTAGCGACTTAAGCTACTTTGGATTGAGTATCTCTATCTATTTGTAAGCTTCTTTATTACATAACATAACTAATATCTTACTTATGCCTTGATCCAGCTTGTCTATGCTTAGATGACTGATCACAAGGGATATTATGATGACAAAAATCGTTAAGATTATTTTGCTGACAGCGCTGGGATATTCAGTGTTGGGAGCACTTGGTTTGACGGTTGCTATATCTCCAGGTTATTCCACGATTATTTGGCCGGCCTCTGGGCTAGCACTTACTGCTGTTGTGTTTTTTCCAAAATTTGCCCCATTGGGTGTCTTCCTTGGTTCTTGGCTCATCAATGTTTCTACTACTTGGTTAAATCATCAAGAATTTGCTTTGGCGTTACCGGCATGTATCGCCATGGGGGCGGTATTGCAATCGTGTGTTGGTGGTTATTTAGTGCGTCGCTTTGTTGATGTGTCACGTTTGTTTCATCGTAGTCGTCAGGCATTGCGTTTTGTGATTCTGGGTGGTGTCTTGTCAACCTTGATAGGGGCA
The DNA here is from genome assembly GCF_043643765.1 of Marinomonas posidonica. GTDB lineage: Bacteria > Pseudomonadota > Gammaproteobacteria > Pseudomonadales > Marinomonadaceae > Marinomonas > Marinomonas posidonica_A. The sequence goes on from NZ_JBHZSP010000007.1 coordinate 804, forward strand.
AGTGTAGGGGTTTCATCATTATTATTTTTTGGGGCTATAGATTACGCGCAATATTGGACAAACTGGGGTGTTTGGTGGGCCGGCGACATGATTGGTGTGATCTTTATTGTGCCATGGTTAGCGGTATTTTTACCTTCTTTGTTTGGTGAATATTTTGATCGTCCAATGCGTTTAATGAGTGGTCTGATCGTGGTGTTGTTGATGATCGCTATTTTGTCTTGGGGGGGAGGGTATGCAGAATGGAATCGGCAAGTAAAGGAATTTCAATCCAACGCAGAACGGTTAGAAGTTTCTGTTTCAAATCGTATTAAAAATGCCGTGGATATGCTTTACAGTTTTGTGGCTTTTATTGATAGCAGTGAAGAAATTAATGCGGAGGAGTTTGCCTTTTTTTCTGACCGAGTAATGCAAAGAGATGATTCAATTGTTGGGGTTTCGTTGAACTTCTCCGTTGCGGGTGACGATATTTTGAACTTTGAAAGGCGTATTCAACGCTTTTATCAGGATCGAGAGTTTCGAGTGAAAGAAAGGTCTCCAACTGGGCGTTTAGTCCCAGTCATTCCTAGAAAAAGTCACATTGTAGTGACCTTTATTTCGCCACTTGAGCGTAATAGTGCTGCCCTTGGGTATGACGTCTATTCTCAAGCAGACAGACAGTTTGCTCTGGATCAGGCTATTCAAAGCAAACAAGTTTACCCTACGTCCCCTTTACGCCTTGTTCAGGATACGAAAGGGGTTTTGTTGTTTTTACCTTTTTTTGATCAACAAACAGATACTTTCTTAGGTGTGGCTGCGTCAGTCATCGCTTTATCTACGTTAACAGACACCATTGTTCAAAAAGGTCGTTTACCGAACACGGATTTGTATTTAGTGGACGAGTTTGGTCACAGTGGTTCATCGGTGTTAGTGGCGAAAAATAGAGAGGCAAGTTTAACCGTTTCTGATTTAGTGCTGGCTTATGAGCAGGGCGATTTTCAACACGCTGTAAAAGTTGATATTCGTGTTGGTGCGAAAACTTGGCAACTCTATCAAGTGAGTCAAGATTACTTTTTTAAACAGCCTTGGATTGTCCAGTTAGTCTTAGCTTTTGGTCTATTTGTGGCGGGCTTATTTGGCTGGTTCTTATTGATTGTAAGTAGTCATGCAGCAGATGTTGAGCATAAAGTTCGGCGGCGCACTAAAGATCTGCAATTAGCGAATGATAATCTCAAATTGTCTGAATTGAAGCAGAGCAAAGCCAAAGATGAAGCAGAGCAAGCAAACCGCGCAAAAAGTGAGTTTTTAGCGAATATGAGCCATGAAATTCGTACGCCATTGAATGGTGTGATTGGCAGTTTAACCTTGTTGTTGAACGGTAAATTGCAGGCGGATCAAATTCAATTGGCGACGCTGTCAAAACAAAGTGCTGAATCTTTATTGGATATTATAAATGATATTTTAGACCTTTCTAAAATTGAAGCTGGGGCTATGGAAATTGAAAGAACGTTATTTTCATTAAATGCTTTAGTAGAAGAAGTGGCCAATATTGCCAGCCTCAAAGCGCAAGACAAAGGCATCGTATTAAATGTACCTGCGAGCTTGGTACCTAATTTAATCTTGTTAGGGGATCGTGTCAGGCTGAAACAGGTCATGATGAATTTGGTAGGCAATGCGGTTAAATTTACCCAGGTGGGTGAGGTGAATTTAACGGTCACTATTGACCGTCAAGCAGGCGATGATCATGTTTTATCATTTAAGGTTGAAGACACAGGAGTTGGTATTGCGAAGGATGCGCAATCGCAATTATTTCAGCGTTTCAAACAGGCAGATGGCTCTACGACCAGACGCTTTGGTGGAACAGGTTTAGGATTGGTCATCAGTAAGGACATTGTTGTGGCGATGGGGGGGGAAATACGTTTAGAGTCGCAGCAAGGAGTTGGGTCGAGTTTTTATGTGCAAATCCCAATCCAGGTGAATGCAATCGAGACGCCACAGACGGTGAGCTACGAAGTCCGTGTGACGCTCATTTATGAAAATGATACAGGGCGTTCTTATGTGGCCAGTTTGCTTGATTCATTAGATTGTAAGGTGACTACTTTTTCTAATTTTAGTGATGCGTTAGCCAGTGAACAAGGGCTTGAAAAGCTGATTTTATTGGACTCTAATGCATTTAAAAATGCGTCATCTGATGAGATTGCTCAGTTGGAGCAAATGTGTCTAGAAGAGCAGATTCAATCCATTTTATTACGATCTCGCTCCGAGTTTAATTTTAGTGATAAAATGATAACAACATCTGTAATGAAGCCTATACTTAGCACGCCGTTATTAGATGTTCTAGAAAGTTTGAAGCCACCCGTTTTAGGAGAAGTTATGGCGACCAATAGCAATAACTCAACGTCAGATAATCGCCCTGTTTTTAATGTCAAAGTGTTGTTAGCGGAAGATAATTTGACAAATCAGATCGTCGCGCGTGGGTTGCTAAACCTGTATGGCGTCGAGGTAGAGATTGCTGAAAATGGTGAGCGTGCAGTGAGTTTAGCTAAGCAAACCAAGTTTGATTTGGTCTTGATGGATTGTCAAATGCCGGTGATGGATGGCTATGAGGCGACGCGTCATATTCGGCAGTTTAACGATGCTAAAACCGCAGCGAATGTCCCTATTATTGCATTAAGTGCCAATGCAATGAAGGGGGATCAGGATGAGTGCTTTGCTGCCGGTATGGATGACCATATTGCGAAGCCCGTATCCCAGAATAAGTTAGTGGAAGCTCTAACGAAATGGCTTAAATCAATAGACTAGGTAGTAAGACTATGTTGGATGTAATCATATTTGATAGTTCAGACTTTGAAAGTCGCCTTGCTCGTAATGAGGAGTTGATGACACTCGTGGCGGCGGAGTTCCTGAAAGAAGCGACGGGTCTGCTAGCCTTGCTAGATACATATATAATGGAATGTGACTGGCATAATCTAGGGGTGGTCACAAACCGCTTGAGAGGCGCAGGTTTAGAGGTATCTGGTTACCAGTTTTGCGAAAAGCTTAATGATTTGCAGCGTATTATCGACAACCAAGCAGCACCTCAATTAAATACAGTAATGTCGGCTTTAAATACCGAATTTGATCGTCTCTCTTTGGCTTTAAAACACGAAATTCTAAAATAATTTGTTCACTCGCTATTTTTAGCCTCTTATTTTCTTCCTATTAAGACCTTTCAAATCAATAGTAAACAAGGTGTAAGCGTCTGTTTATCCTCTGTTTTATGGTTTTAATCTTCGTTTTCAATTTCATTTGAGTGTGTTTGTGTTTCAAATGAAACTTATCTATCATCAAATTGAAATATTTAGTTTCTATAGTCGTTCTTTCTTTTCTAAAAACAACTCATTGTGAGGAACACGGAAATGTATAAATTGAAATTGGCGTCAGCGGTGATTGGACTCTCTATTGCAAGCTCCGGCTTTGCGGCAACCGATATTGAATGGTGGCATGCAATGGGTGGTGCGAATGGTGAAAAAGTAAATGAGATCGCCAAAGCATTTAATGACTCTCAAGATGCCTATACCGTTAAGCCTGTTTATAAAGGAAATTATACGGAAACCATGACGTCCGCTATTGCGGCTTTCCGTGCTAAAAAACAACCACACATAGTACAAGTATTCGAAGTGGGTACGGCCAGCATGATGTCCGCAAAAGGGGCCATTTACCCTGTTTACGAATTAATGCGTGAGTCTGGTCAATCATTCGATCAAAGTGGTTTTCTAAGTGCCGTTACGGGTTACTACTCTGATCAAGAAGGCAACATGTTGTCTATGCCATTCAATAGTTCAACGCCAGTTCTGTATTACAACAAAGACCTATTTGCTAAGGCTGGCATTCAAAATCCACCAACGACTTGGGAAGAAATGGAAAGTGTTTCTCAGAAGTTGTTGGACAATGGCGTTAAATGTGGCTTCACCACCGCGTGGCAGTCTTGGGTTCAGCTAGAGAATTTCAGCGCTCGTCAAAATACCCCTTTTGCCAGTGAAGCAAACGGTTTCGGTGGCTTGGATACGAAACTGACATTTAATGGTCCATTGCAAGTGGCTCATATTGAAAAAATGAGTGAATGGCAGCAGAACGGCATCTTTAGTTATGGTGGTCGTCGCAGTGATTCTGCACCAAAATTCTACAGTGAAGAGTGTGCGATGTTCATGAACTCTTCAGCGGGTTACGCTGGTATTAAGAAAAACGCCAAGTTTGATTTTGGTGTGTCACAGCTTCCTTATCAAGGCAGTGCGATCTCTGAGCCGAAAAATACCATCATTGGTGGTGCGTCTCTTTGGGTGCTGCAGGGTCATAAAAAAGAAGAATACAAAGGCGTAGCGTCTTTCCTAAGCTTCTTGTCTCGTGCAGAAGTTCAAGCAGATTGGCACCAGTTCTCAGGCTACTTGCCAATTACTCGTGCTGCCTACGACCTAACCAAGGGACAAGGTTTCTATGCTCAAAATGTTGGTACAGAAACAGGTGTGTTGCAGATGACCTCAGGTACACCAACGCCAAACTCTAAAGGTTTACGTTTAGGTAACTTTGTACAAATTCGTGACATCATTAATGAAGAGTTAGAAGGTGTTTGGGCAGGCCAAAAATCTGCTCAGGCTGCACTAGACGAAGCGGTCAAGCGCGGTAACGTGTTGCTGCGTAAGTTTGAAAGAGCCAATAAGTAATTAGCGCTAGCTAATTACGGTGTGACCCTCGCTCTTGATGAGCGAGGGTTTTGTATTTGAACTTATGGCAAGGCGTGGTATTAATGTCTGTGTATTTTCCTCATAAAAAATTACCCTATCTGTTGGTTTTACCTCAGCTTGTTATTACTCTTATCTTTTTTTTATGGCCAGCAGAGCAAGCGTTTGAACAAGCTTTCTATCAAGAAGACGCGTTTGGCTTAAGCCGAGAATTTGTTGGCTTTGATAACTTTGTCTATCTGTTTAATGATCCACAGTATTACAAGTCTATTTGGGTCACTTTAGTGTTTAGTTTCTCCGTTGCCTTCTCTGGTTTGGCTATCGCGCTTTGGCTAGCCGTCATGGCGGACAGAGTCATTCGCGGCAAACTGACTTATCAAACCTTACTGGTTTGGCCTTATGCAGTCGCGCCCGCTTTGGCTGGTGTGCTTTGGTGGCTGTTATTTGATCCTAGCATGGGGCCGGTTGCTCTTTGGTTGCAGTACTTTGGTGTCGACTGGAACCATTTCTTAAACGGTGACCAAGCAATGACCTTGGTGGTCATTTCGGCCACATGGAAGCAAATCAGTTATAACTTTCTGTTCTTTTTGGCTGGCTTACAAGCTGTGCCGCGCTCGTTAATTGAAGCCGCATCGATTGATGGTGCTAGCCCGTTTAAACGCTTTTGGACCATCGTTTTCCCATTGCTTTCACCGACGACCTTCTTTTTGTTGGTGATTAATCTAGTGTACGCCTTTTTTGATACCTTCGGAGTAATTGACGCGACCACTCAAGGTGGCCCTGGTGTGAGCACAGCCACCATGGTGTACAAAGTCTTTAATGATGGTTTTATCGGTTTAGACATGGGCAGTTCAGCGGCTCAGTCTGTTGTGTTGATGTTTTTGGTTGGCGTTATGACGGTGATTCAATTCCGTTACATTGAACGTAAGGTGGAATACTAATGATAGAAAATCGTCCTTGGCTTACCTTCGTCAGTCATTTTTCATTGTTGCTCGGGATTGGTGTCGTCGCCTTGCCTGTTTGGGTCGCCTTGGTGGCATCGACTCACCCCAGTTCCGCTTTTGGTGCCGGTGAAATTCCTTTGTGGTTTGGTGATCAAGCGCTAGAGAATTGGCGATCTGTGTTTTTAGGAGAAGCCAGCTCCGGTGTGGATGTGCCTGTTTGGTACATGATGCTGAACTCTTTCATCATGGCGCTTGGCATTACCGTCGGTAAGTTGTTTATTTCATTATTGTCGGCTTATGCCATTGTGTTCTTTCGTTTTCCCTTTCGCGGGGCGTGTTTTTGGGTGATCTTTATTACCCTGATGCTCCCTGTAGAGGTACGTATAGTACCGACTTATGAAGTGGTGGCGAATCTCGATATGTTGAACAGTTATTCAGGGTTAATCTTGCCCTTGATTGCCAGTGCGACGGCAACTTTCTTATTTCGACAATGCTTTATGACCATGCCGGGAGAGTTGATTGAGGCGGCGCGAATTGATGGTGCAGGCCCGATTCGATTCTTTTTCGATATCTTGTTGCCGATGTCTCGTACCAACATCGCTGCCTTGTTTGTCATTATGTTTATTTACGGTTGGAATCAATATTTATGGCCTGTGATCATCACCACAGACGATGCTTATTATACCTTGGTAATGAGTATTAAACGTATGTTGGCTGTGGATCAGGGGGATATTGAATGGAACCATGTCATGGTCACTACGCTGCTCGCCATGATTCCGCCAGTCGCCGTGGTGATTGGTATGCAGAAATTGTTTGTGAAAGGCTTAGTGGACGCGGAGAAATAAGAAAATGTCAGATGTAGTATTAAACAATATTGGTAAAACCTACCCCAATGGGTATCACGCGATTCCAAGTATCGATCTGACGATAGAAGAAGGTGAGTTCATTGTTCTGGTTGGTCCGTCAGGTTGTGGTAAGTCAACGTTACTGCGAATGGTGGCAGGGCTTGAGACCATTTCTCAAGGTGATTTGATGATCAAAGGGGCAAAGGTTAATGATAAAGAGCCCGCGGATCGTGACATTGCCATGGTGTTCCAGAACTACGCCCTTTACCCTCATATGACAGTGTATGCCAATATGGCTTATGGCTTGAAGAATCGAGGTGAAAGTAAAGAAGTCATTGCTGAAAAAGTCACCTCTGTGGCGAACATGCTGGGTCTGGAAGAGCTGTTAGAGCGTAAACCTAAGCAGTTATCAGGTGGTCAACGTCAGCGCGTTGCTATGGGGCGTGCCATGGTGCGAGATCCCAAGGTGTTTTTGTTTGATGAGCCGTTATCGAATCTAGACGCCAAATTGCGAGTGCAGATGCGAGTCGAGATTCGCCAGTTACAAAGAAAGTTAGGTACGACCACTTTGTATGTGACGCACGATCAAGTCGAAGCCATGACATTGGCTGATCGACTGGTGGTGCTGAACAAAGGTAAAGCTGAGCAAATTGGCACACCGATGGATTTGTACAATAAGCCTGCTACGCCTTTTGTCGCTGCCTTTATTGGCTCACCTTCGATGAATTTGTTGCCAGCGAATTTAGATGAGCAAGGCATTTGTTTATCGGATCAGTTGTCTTTACCTTTGGTTCACGATCATAGAGGGAACATTATTTGGGGAATCCGCCCTGAGCACCTAGAAGTTGTGGATGAAGCAAATGCGGATTTCGCTTTGCGCATTCAAGCGGTAGAATCGTTAGGCGCTGAAACCTTAATACACGGCACTGTGGATCTGGGCGTTAAGCAAGAGTCAATGGTGGTCCGACTATCCGGTCCTCATTGGCCAGAAATCAACTCGTTACTGTGGCTAAAAGCGCCTTTGGATCATTGGCATGTTTTTGATGCTGTAACGCAACAACGCTTGTGAGTGAGTATGACAGTGGAAACCGTTTTAGATACGAAGGTGATGGGACATCGTGGTGCGGCCTTATTGGCACCGGAGAATACCTTATCATCCATTAAGGCTGCGGCTGAAGCCGGGGCGACTTGGGTTGAAATTGATGTGTATCTGATCGCTGAGGGTGGTTTAGTGATCTTTCACGATGATACTCTAGAGCGTTGCACAAATGGCACGGGTAACACGCGTTTATTGCTGCCAGCAGACGTTTCCAAACTTGATGCGGGTGGGTATTTTTCAGCGGCGTTTATCAATGAAAAAATGCCCACTTTGTTAGAAGCTTTGGAATGCATTCAATCATTGGGATTGGGTCTCAATTTGGAAATCAAACACGCCGAAGAGGACGTGGAGAATATTGTGCCAGCGGTGATGGCGGTATTACGCGATCATTGGCAGGACAATAATAGATTGATTATTTCAAGTTTTAATCATCAGGCATTGCAACTGTGCTATGAGATTGCCGATGGGCGACATTTGGCACAATTGTACGAAGTGATTCCTGAGGATTGGCTGGCACAATTGCAGAGCATTGAAGCCTATAGTTTGAATTGTGACTATAGCTGTTTAACTAAGGAGCAAGCGCAAGCTGTGAAAGCTGCGGGCTATAAGTTGCTTTGTTATACACCAAATGACCCTGAGACCGTGACGTCTCATTGGGAGTGGGGGATGGATGCGGTGATTACCGATGACCCTACTCAGTTTGCGTTTTTAGTCGAAGATGAAAGGCTTTGATGTGGCATTAAGTGACCGACAGAATCAAATTTTAAATTGGGTTCAGCAGGAAGACGCTTTGTTAGTGGAAGATATGGTGGCACGATTTAACGTGTCTTCCCAAACCATTCGTAAAGACATTAATTTGTTGGCGGAGCGTCATCTAGTGCGCCGTACCCATGGTGGTGTGTCGCCTCTATCAAGTACCGAGAACTTGCCTTTTGATCATCGTCAGTTACTAAACGGTGAGTCAAAAGCCACGATTGCGGCTCGAGTCGCTGAAATTATTCCTGACGGTGCGTCGGTCTTTTTAGGCATAGGGACAACGGTTGAGTATGTGGCGAAAGCCTTGGTTTCTCATCAGCATCTGCAAATATTTACCAACAATCTCACTGTAGCCAGTATCTTTGGTAACTACCCCCACATCCGTGTTCGAGTGTTAGCAGGGAAACTGAGGCATCGTCATTATGATTTGGTTGGTGAGGAAACTTTAACAGGTCTAAGACAATATTATTTTGATTATGGTGTGTTGGGTTGTGGTGGATTAGATGAAGCACAGGGCGTGTTGGACTTTGATCCTGAAGAAGCTGCTGTTAGTCGTGTTTTAGTAGATCAAAGTCGACACAGTTTGCTGGTGGCTGATAAGCATAAATGGGGGCGAAAGGCCATGGCACGGGTGCATAATTTCTCGGCAATTGATCAGGTTTTCACTGATAAATTATCTGAAAAACAACGGCAATTACTCACTTTGCATGGCGTAAAAATACAACTTTGTTCATAAGGTGACTATGTCTATTAACTCTCTTTCTGAATTGGCAATGCAGGATTGTCAGCGTTTGCGATTTATTCTAACGGACTTTGACGACACCTTGACTTGGCAAGGGCAGTTGCCAGTCGAAACGTTACGGTCTTTAGCTGAACTAGCAACTCAAGGCATTAAGGTGATTCCAGTCACTGGCGGCTGTGCTGGCTGGTCAGATATGATTGCTAGGGCCTTGCCAGTTGAAGGTGTCATAACAGAAGGCGGTGCGTGTTTTATTGGTCGTGATGAACGACAACACCTGACTTATGACTTTTGGCGTGAAGAGTCCGTAATGCGAGCCGAGCAGCAAGATATTTTAGTGCAAGTGGGGCGTGTGCTTAGTCAGTTTCCAGATTTAAAGCTTGCGCGCGATCAGGCCTATCGTTTGACTGATGTGGCGATTGATTATGCTCAAGATGTGAACCCACCGGCCATTGCTTCCAAGGAGGCTTGTTTGGAGGCGCTATTAGCGTTAGGACTGAATGCTCGTGCCAGCTCGATTCACATTAACGTTTGTTCCGATGGCTATGACAAGTTTTCGATGGCTCAACGTGTACTCAGTCAGGTATATGAATTGAGTGAGCAGCAGCAGCGTGAGCAGGTGTTGTATGTAGGTGATGCGCCGAATGATGAAAGTATGTTTGCGCGCTTTCCTCTCAGTGTCGGCGTGGCGAATATAGCGCATCATTTAGCGCAAATGCAGCATCATCCAAAGTTTCAAACCAGCCAGCCTGGCGGCCTTGGTTTTGCTGAACTGGCTGCTGTTATCCTGACGGCTAAAGAGAATTAATGTACTTTTCTTCTGTTTTACCGGTTTATTTACCGCAGAGGCCAAGTGTTGAATTTTGTTGGCTTTATCTGCGTAAATAGGAAAAAAGCGTCATTATAATCAAAGCACTAAGGCCTATCAGTAAACCTGTGATAAAGCTAAGTAAAGTATTGGCGGCTGCCTGAACTAGGGAAAAATGATCCATGCCCTGCAGAGTGATAAGTTCAACCGCATGATGTAAAGCAGGTAAGCCGTGAATAAAAATCCCACCACCGACAAGAAACATCGCAATGGTCCCGACAACACTGAGTAGTCTGATCAGGTATGGTGCGCTGACTAGAAGAGAGCGTCCTAAGGATTGGTAAATGATTTGTTTGGACCGACTTAAAAATACTCCTATATCGTCCAGTCGAACAATCAAGGCAACAAGAAAATACACTCCCATAGTGACAACAATAGCGATGAAACTTACGACTAGACTTTGAGTTAGTAGTGGTTGGCTGGCAACAGCGCCAAGTGCAATGACGATGATTTCCGCTGATAGTACAAAATCTGTACGAATGGCGCCGCGCACTTTGGCTTTCTCTAATGAGAGAAGCTCTTGTGGGGTTTTCGCTGCTTGAAGGTGGCTTCTGAACTTGTCTTTGTATTGATGGTCTTTTTTGATTAAATGCCAAACTTTTTCGGCACCTTCATAACACAAATACAACCCCCCCAGCATTAACAAAGGCTGAATCAGCCAAGGGATAAAAGCACTAATGGCAAGGGCCAACGGTACCAGAATTAATTTATTGACAAAGGAACCTTTGGCGACAGCCCAAACCACGGGCAATTCACGATCGGCTTTTACACCAGACACTTTCTCAGCGTTGAGTACTAAATCATCGCCTAACACGCCTGCCGTTTGTTTGACGGCAGCTTTAGATAAGACAGACACATCATCTAGAAGGGTCGTTATGTCATCTAGCAGTGCTAATAATCCAGTTACCGCCATGATGATTTCCTTGTTAAATTCGCTTTAATCACATGCCCCGAGATGCTTTGAAATTACTTCGGCGGCTAATTTTACCGCTTTTTTCATTTCTTCATAAATATCATCAGGAGTTCGAAACGCTGGTGCGGTAACACTGAAGGCTGCCACAACTTCGTGACGTGCGTTAAAAATAGGAGCCGCAGCACACTTGATGCCGATTTCGTGCTCTTCAAGGTCGAGTGAAATACCCGAGTCTTTTATTTGTTGTAAATTGTCTTGCAGCGCTTCTGGTGTGGTGAGTGTGTGCTCAGTATGACGAGTAAAGGCTTGTTCACTAATGATCTGTTGTTGTATGTGTGTGGGTAAAAACGCCAACATGGCTTTGCCGACACCAGTACAATAAACTGGGCCTTTTTTGCCGACGGCGGAATACAACCTAAGGCTTTTAGGGCTTTCTAATTTGTCTATGTAGATGACATCGGCACCATCAAGAACCGCCAAATGAATGGTTTCTTGAGTGCAAGACCATAAATCACGCATTGGTGAGGCGGCCACATCACGGATATCTAAGTTGGCCCAAGTACGATGGGCTAAAGCCAGCAATCCATAGCCAGGATAATAAGCTTGCTTATGTTCATCAAAACGCACCAAGCCATGTTCTAACAAGGTATTGAGTTGGCGATGGGCTGTGGCTTTAGGTAATTCAGATAGGTCAACCAGTTCGGCAAAGCGTAATGGGACAGGAGAGGTACATACATGATTCAGCATAGTGAGTGCTTTGCTAAGAGAAGAACCAGTTGGTTTTTTTTCCATGATCTTTCCTGTCTGTAAAACATGTTATGGTTAGAATGTGTTTTATCTTAACATTGTCAGTTAAGAGAATATATTTCAAAACACTTTTTCGTTTTCAGTAGGATTAAGAGTCAATAGACGGAGTGGTTAATATGGCGGATGCTTTACGTATCTGGCGACGCATGGTGATGCCAGATCTTGTTCGTGTGCATCGTTATCAGAGTTTGCCTGAGCAAGGTCCAAAAGTGTTGTTTTTTAGTGGTGGTTCAGCGCTGAATAAAATCAGTCGAGTCTTTAAAGAATATACCCACCACTCTATACATTTGGTGACTCCGTTTGATTCCGGTGGTAGTTCAGCGAGGTTACGAGCGGCGTTTGATATTCCTGCGGTAGGGGATTTGCGAAGTCGTTTGATGGCGTTAGCGGATGAAACCGTTTTGGGGCAACCAGAAGTGTATGCCTTGTTCACTCATCGTTTAAGTCATACGGACTCCTTGGCTGAGCTAAGTGCGCAATTGGATGCCTTGGTGAAAGGTGAGCACGAGTTAATCGTTACTATACCAAACCCGATGAAGGCTTTGATTCAAACCCAATTGGCTGTGACTCAGGCTGAAATAGATGAAGCGTTTGATTTACGCGGAGCAAGCATTGGAAATCTGATTATGGCGGGCGGTTTTTTAAACAACCAGCATCAGCTTGATCCAATCGTGTTCTTGTTTTCTCGTTTGATCAAAGCGCTTGGGGAAGTGAAAACCACTCTGGATGCTGATTTGCATCTGGGTGTTGAGTTGGAAAATGGTGATGTGGTGTTGGGGCAACACAATATAACGGGCAAAGAAACCTCCGCGCTTGCCAGTCCGATCAAACGCATGTGGTTGAATAAAGGATTGAAGCAACCACAGCCAACCAATTGTCAGATTGCCGATGATCGGAAAGATGCCATCGAGACAGCGGACTTGATTTGTTATCCACCAGGTAGCTTCTACAGCAGCTTATTGGCTAATTTAACGCCACAGGGGGTTGGTCAGGCCATTTGCCGAAACCCAAACCCAAAGGTTTATGTGCCGAATTTAGGAATGGACCCAGAGCAGTTGGGTTTGTCTCTTACTGAGCGGGTTGAGCGCCTCATTGCAGCCATCATAAAAGATGTGCCAGAACATGCGAACTATTCTGCATTAGATTACGTATTGCTTGATGATCGCTATGATTATGGCGAATTAGATTTTGATAAACTCGACCGACTTAATGTGGCCGTGATTAAAACGCCTCTTATCACCCACAAACCTGAAAAGTACGATGAAAGACTGGTGACTAAGGCCTTGTTGTCGCTCGTATAAAAGCGAAGTTTAAGAACGTATGCTACTTTTTAGTGAGAAGAGAATGCATTTTAGCAGAGAATAAAATGCACACTTTATTAAAGTGGGATAAAAAAAATTACGAGACGTAACACTTTTGTGTTTTTCGAAACATCACCTTAGCTGCGATAGTAGAGATACTAGATAACAAGAGAACTGTCATGAGTACAAAGGTACTGATATGTGATGATTCAAAAATTGCAAGGAAGCAGCTGGCAAAGGTTTTGCCAAATGACTGGAATGTCGAAATTGAATTTGCTGAGAATGGTCAGGATGCGCTGGAGCAAATAGCAGCGAATGCGTTTGATGTCTTATTCTTGGATCTAAATATGCCGGTAAAAGACGGCTATGAAACTCTGGAAGCGCTTCAAGACGTCGCTAATGCACCTGTGGTGATTGTGGTGTCTGGTGACGTCCAGCCAAAAGCCATTGAGCGAGTGAAAGCGATGGGCGCCGCTGCGTTCCATAAAAAGCCCGCTGCCGCAGAAGACATACGAACATTGTTGTTAGAACTAGAGTTATTCTCGCCCAACGCTCAAGCGAGTGGGACCCCGAATGAGGTGGTGACCGCGGCGGAAAGCTTCACCCTGCAAGAGACATTACAAGAGGTCTCTAATATTGCCATGGGACGTGCCGCTAGCGTGCTAGCAGAAATGCTCAATGTGTTTATCAAGTTGCCTGTGCCTAGAGTAAGTATTCTGGAAGTAGGCGAACTGCAAATGGCACTAGAATACAGTGTGAAAGAGGACAGTTGCTCTGCCGTATCACAAGGCTTTGTGGGCTCTGGTATTGCATTTGAAGCTTTGCTGATTTTTAACGATTCCAGTTTTCCTGACATGGCTACCTTGCTGGGAATGACGGATGCGATTTCTCGTGAACATGAAACGGAACTCTTAATGGATGTGTCCTCTGTACTTGTCGGGCCTTTCATGGCCGCAGTGGGTAAACAGTTGAACATTGATTTTAGCCATGGCCATCCAACCTTGCTTGGTCAGCATGTTAGAATTGCGGATTTAATTAATGTGAAAAAAGCGTCGTGGAAACGTACCTTAGCGGTCGAGATTGTGTATGAAGTAGAGAACTACCAGATCAATTGTGATTTGATGTTGTTGTTCACAGAAGATTCTGTGCCGACATTAGAGCACTTGTTGTCATTTCTGGCGGAGGATGAATGAGTATGCAGTCTGATGGCTTAGCCGATTTTCACTGGATGTTTGATTTACTTCACCACATTGACGTGGGGTTGGTGGTATTGGATCGACAATACAAAATACAGTTGTGGAATAGCTTTATGGAGAATCATAGTGGCGTGAGTTCTTCTATTGCTAAGCAGCAATCTTTATTTACGGTCTTCTCTGACCTTGAGCAGAGTTGGCTGCAACAAAAGTTGGATAATGTGTTTGGTTTGAAAACTCCCATCTACATTTCTTGGGAACAGCGCCCCCACTTATTCAAATTTAAGTGTTACCGACCACTGACTAGTATTGCGGATTATATGTATCAAAATATCGCAATCCGTCCTATTTCTGGCCCTGATGGTGCGATAAATCAAGTTTGTTTAGTCGTATATGACGTCACCGATGTGGCGACGAATAAGATGGCCTTTGAGGCCATTCGACAAGGTACAACCAAAGCCTAACGAAAAAAGCCACCTTAAGGTGGCTTTTTGATGATACGGCACAGGCAATAAACTTAGCCTTGTTGGCTAACTGGGCTGGTTAGGATTATTTCTTGTGCAACAGTTGCTTCTCAATCGCCATAATCATTCGGCTTGCAATGTCTTCATTCGTCGCAGTTTCTATGCCCTGTAGACCTGGAGACGAGTTTACTTCTAACAGCAATGGACCTTTATTGGAGCGAATGATATCTACCCCAGCTACCCGTAAGTCCATCGCTTTTGCAGCCTTGATGGCGATGCGTTTTTCATCTGGTGTGATTTTAATCAGCTCAGCATGACCACCTTGATGGATATTGGCACGGAACTCTCCCGGTGCGGCGACTCGCTGAATGGACGCCACGACTCGACCATCAATAACAAAGCAGCGTAAGTCTTTACCACTGGCTTCTTTGATAAACTCTTGGACTAGAATATTGGCGTTTAAACTCTTAAACGCATTAATCACACTGTCTGCCGCTTTGCGGGTTTCAGCCAGTACCACGCCTTTTCCTTGCGTACCTTCTAAGAGCTTGATGATAAGCGGTGCACCGCCAACCATATCGATCAAGTCACCAGTGTCTAATGGTGAGTTAGCGAACCCTGTTGTGGGGATGTCTAAACCGTTATCCAGTAGCAGTTGTAGGGAGCGAAGCTTGTCTCTTGATTGCGAAATAGCAATAGAAGTATTCAGGCAATAAATGCCTAAGGATTCAAACTGACGAAGTAAGGTGCAAGCGTAAAATGTCATGCTTGGACGAATGCGTGGGATGACGGCATCTAGATCATTTAATACTCGGCCACCTCGGTAGTGAATCTCTGGAGTAGTGGCATCCAATTTCATGTAGCAGTTTTTGACGTTTAAAAACTGGATCTCATGGCCACGAGCTTCGGCAGCTTCAATAATACGACGATTGCTATATAAGTCTGGATTGCTGGCCAATAGACCGATTTTTAAACCACCAGTACGAATGTCAGGAGACTTGTATAAATCTGCGAGCACGTCTTGGGAGCGTTCTCCTAGTAGGCATTGGCCTTCGGGGTCGACTAGAATTCGTCCGGTCATGGCTTCTCTGCCCAACAGCATGCGATATCCCATGCTGTCGCGATCGGTCAGAGTGACTTCTACTGACCAGGATTTTTCACCTAAAGAAATCGGTACACGAATGACGTGACGCTTTTCTTTATCTCCGTTGGAGCTCTTGATAAAACGTTGGTCAATGATCTGGGCTTCACAGTGGACTTTTGTTTTGCGATTGTCTTGTAGTGGATGGACCTCAAAGCTCACCCATTGCTCGCCGTTACGGGGAAAGCTTTGAATGTTCACCGCATGTAATGATGAGGTTTTGGCACCTGAATCCACTTTTGCTTTGATGGCAGGAATATTTAGTGACGGAAAGGCGCACCATTCATCACTGCCAACAACCATTTTGGCTTCGTTCATTTGGTTCATAAACTTTTAACTCTATAGAAAATAGGGAAGAAACAGGAAGCCTAAAGTGGCCTTGATGGCCATCTATTCTCCCCGTGCTTTATAGCTTAAAAGGCATTTCAGGTTAAGCGTTATTTCATTCCTTTTGGAATAATTTTTGTGTTCGAATTTTCGGTATAAACACAAACTATTGTAATCGTCATTTGTGGGGTTACTATGTGCGTATAAGAAATAGCAACTGGGGTGATAAATGAATGGCCAACTAATGAAAGAGTTGGAAGAGCTAGGCGGAGAAATACGTCCTGCAAGCTTAAAAAAATGTGATGAAATCATCATAGATCAACCCGGCTTTAGCGCCGTTATTGCTCTATGGGGCGGGCACTTGGTGAGCTTTACGCCATCAGGTCAACCTGATCTCTTGTTTCAATCGGAAAATAAAGGCGGTGAAGGCCGTTTTGGGCGTCGACATTTTGGGGTGCCAGTGTGCTGGCCTTGGTTCGGTGCCAATGAAGAGAAGGAAGATTTTCCTGCGCACGGATTGGCGCGTTATTTCCGTTGGGAATTTATTGAAGCAGGGCGCTTTAAAAACGGCGATGTGAAAATTGTCATTCGTCTTGCTTCGGAAGACCATCCATTGATTGAAGAAATGTGGCCTTATGTCTTTGAGTTGCGTCAGGTGTTTCGTTTCTCTAGTAAAGGTTTTCGCATTAACTTTACTGCGGCAAATCTATCCGATCAGCCCATGCCGGTAAGTGAGGCCTTGCATACTTATTTCCATGTGGCGGATAACAAAGCCGCGCAAGTACATGGTTTAGATCAAGTTACCTATATTGATAAGTTTGATGAGGGGCGTGAATATCAGCAGCAAGGTGTCGTGACGCCTTGTAATCATATGGATCGAGTGTATGTGTCGTCACCAGAAGAGTGTGAGATACATGATCCAGATTTGCAGCGCCGCTTGATTATTCAAACGGAAGGCAGTGGTAGCACGATTCTGTGGAACCCAGGCGGTAAATTGGCAAAGAAACGAGCCGATATGGACAAAGAGGACTATCGTCGCTTTGTTTGTGTTGAAGCTGGTAATGCTTTGTCAGATGCTTATGTGATTGCACCAGGTGACATTCACCAATTGAAGTTAAAGGTAAAACACAAGCCACTAATGGAAGACTAGATTTTCTGTTTGTTGTCGCCATTAAAAAACCGCTGGATGCCAAATGCATGCAGCGGTTTTTTGTGGTCGCTTAAACGCTTAGTCTAAGTTGTATTCCATAATCAATGGCGCATGATCAGAAAAACGCTGACCTTTGTAGATGGTGCCACCTTGAATCACGTTTTTTAGGCCAGGTGTGGCAATTTGATAATCTAAACGACCACCTTCATCTAATTTCCAAGCCCGTTCGTAGTCTGGCCACCAAGTGTATTGCTTATCTTGCTTGTTCACCTGACGGAAAGCATCGATGTATTCTAGCTCGTTAAAAATTTCATTAATCCATTTGCGCTCCTCTGGTAAAAAGCCAGAGTTACGCTGATTAACAAACCAACTGCTGACGTCAATCGGAGAGCGAGCCACATTCGCTGTGCCGCAAAAAATAAATTCGCGACGCTTACGACGGGTTTTAATCAAATGATTCTTAAAACCTTCCATAAAGCGATATTTATGCTCCTGTAAGGCTTCTTCGTGATTCGATCCGTGTGGTGTTAAAAAAGCACCAATACTAACCTTGTCAAAATCCGCCTGAATGAAACGACCTTCAAAGTCACATTCAGGGAAGCCCATGCCAGTCATAATCGCTTTTGGCATACTCTTACAGTAGATGGCAACCCCTGCTTGATCAGGGTTTTCCATCGAATCAAAGAAATAGGTGTTGTATTCAGGTGGAAAGAAAACGCTGTCATTTAAGCTACGTTCATCGACCTGTATGTCTTGTAGACACACAACATCCGGGTTCTGACGAACCATCCATTCAAAAAAGCCGCGATCGGCTGCTTGTTTTATACCGTTTACATTAAGGCTGATGACCTTCATTTCTGGTCCCTACAATTCCTAGCCGTGTGTTATATTAGCGCCTATCCTAAGTTAGCATGGCTTTTTATACCATCTTGGTGACGCTGTGTTGTGAATTTTTATCTTTCTGGAGCCGGTATGAAACCTTACCAAAGAGACTTTATCAAATTCGCTATTGAGCAAAACGTTTTGCGCTTTGGCGAATTTACACTTAAATCAGGCCGCGTAAGCCCTTACTTTTTTAATGCTGGCTTATTTAGTTCAGGCCAAGCATTAGCGAAGTTAGGCCGTTTTTACGCCGCCTCTCTCATGGAAGCAAATGTTCCATTTGATGTTCTTTTTGGCCCTGCTTACAAGGGCATTCCCTTGGCTACGACAACAGCCGTTGCCCTGTATGATCATCATAATCTAGATACACCATACGTATTCAACCGCAAAGAAGCAAAAACTCACGGTGAAGGCGGCTCTCTCGTTGGCGCAGCTCTTGCTGGTCGCGTCATGATTATTGATGACGTGATTACCGCAGGAACCGCTATCCGTGAAGTCATGGCCATTATCCAACAAGCGAATGCATCGCCAGCTGGTGTGCTTATCGCATTGGATCGTCAAGAACGAGGCCAAGGCGAATTGTCTGCCATTCAAGAGGTTGAACGAGACTTTGGTATGCCGGTTATCAGCATCGTGTCACTCAACGACATCATGACGTATTTGGCTGAGCAAGACTCTCCAGAGTTTGCCCAGCATTTGGACGCGGTAAAAGCTTACCGAGACCAATACGGAATCTAAGTAAGCGTCACGCTAAGGCTCAGCGCGGCTGAGTCTTAGCGATTCTGCATCAAATTTTGTGCCAATATGGGCCATTGTTCTTTCCAAGCTTCCATTGGCTTCGTTTTGAACTCACTGCGTACATAATGACGTACTTTGCCTTCGATCACCGCCATTAAAAAATCCGCCGTTGGTGCGACACCCATTTTCGATCGCAAACCTTGTTTCAAATCTGCTTCACGAATAATCTGCTTAAGCTGTGTTTCAATGCGATCAAATAGTTGCGCAATACGTACTCTTAGGCGTTCTGTCTCACCAGACAACGCGTCCGCTGTGAGCAATCGACACATGCCTGGGTTTTGCTGAGCAAAGCCGAGAATCAGCGTCATCATCATGTCAATCCGAGACACTACGTCACTTTTTTCTTGAATAATACGGTTGATACGAGAAAAAAGAGATTCTTCAATAAATTCGATCAAGCCTTCAAACATCTTCGCCTTGCTTGGAAAGTGGCGATAAAGCGCAGCCTCTGAAACGCCAACTTGTCTGGCAAGAGCAGCGGTTGTGATGCGAGCCCCCGGACTACTTTCTAGCATTTGAGCCAGTGCTTGCAAGATTTGAGTGCGGCGATCGATTTTTTTATTGCTCATGGTCTCGTACCCAGTAATAACCTATTGTCGATGTTTTTTTAATGATGCGAGCCTTATTAAGCACTTGCTTTGGTGTTAGAGATCAATGTGCCGACACCTGTGTCGGTAAAGATTTCTAATAGCGTAGCATGAGGTACTCGACCATCAATAATATGCGCGCTAGTCACACCGGAATTTACAGCGGATAAAGCACAACTGATCTTTGGTAGCATGCCACCATAGATGGTACCGTCAGCAATCAAGGCATCAACTTGTGCCGTGCTTAACCCGGTTAAGACATTGCCTTGTTTATCCTGAACCCCTGAAATGTTTGTCAGCAACATCAGTTTTTCCGCTCCGACGGCTTCAGCTACCTTACCAGCCACTAAATCCGCGTTGATGTTATAGGCATGGCCTTCTTCATCTACGCCGATAGGCGCAATGACAGGGATCAAATCGCTGCTTTCAAACAGCTTGAGGAATTTGGTGTCGACACTGGCGACTTCACCAACATGGCCAATGTCCACTTGTTCTGGTGCGCTTGCGCCTTCTACTTGTTGCTTCACAAAAAGTTTCTTGGCCTTGATGAAGTGGCTGTCTTTCCCTGTGATTCCAATGGCTTTACCACCAGCTTCACAAATGAGGTTAACGATTTCTTTGTTGACCTGACCGCCAAGGATCATTTCCACTACGTCCATTGTCGCCGTGTCGGTAACGCGCATGCCATTGATGAACTTTGATTCAATGTTGAGTTTTGCCAGCATATCACCGATTTGTGGGCCACCACCGTGTACCACTATTGGATTAATACCGATGGCTTTCATTAAAACGATGTCTCGAGCAAATCCAGCTTGTAGTGTTTCATCTGTCATAGCGTTGCCGCCGTATTTAATGACTAATGTTTTACCAGCAAAGCGTTGAATGTAAGGTAGAGATTCGCTCAAAACCTTAGCAACATCTAAAGCAGACTCACGAGAAAAAGCCACGTTTTAATTACTCCTGTTAGCCAAACGAAAAGGTTGCCTGTTATCTAGTTCAGTAAATTGGAAGAGAGCTAGATATCCAGCATTAAAATATTACTCCGCTATGTTAAAACGATGACATACAAGGCGGATAACGAGTGTAAGCAACCACTTAGGGTTGAAATAATAACGTGAACTTGGCGGATTAACTACAGAAAAATGTATGAAAATTACCAATTACTGACTTATGAAAGTAAAAAATTGGACAAGGGTTGAAGATGGTTGAGCTAGGCTGGTCAGCACGAGAAAAAGGGTGAGTTTTACTCACCCTTTTAATGTGGTTTTTTATTTTGTGCCGGTATGACCGAAACCGCCAGCGCCGCGTTCGGTCTCTTCAAATTCTGTCACGATATCAAATTCTGCTTGTACGACCGGAAGTAAAACAAGCTGTGCAACACGTTCACCAGGCTCGATCACAAAGCTGGTGTTGCCACGGTTCCAACAAGACACCATTAGCTCGCCTTGGTAGTCTGAATCGATCAGGCCAACTAGGTTACCTAACACGATACCGTGTTTATGACCTAAACCAGAACGCGGCAAAATAGTCGCCGCCAGATTTGGGTCTTGAATATAAATGGACAGACCAGTCGGTAATAAAGTGGTTTCACCTGGTGCCAATTCGATGGACTTATCTAGGCAGGCTCTTAAGTCTAATCCTGCTGAGCCCTCGGTGGCATAGGTTGGTAATGGAATGTCGTTACCAATTTTATCGTTAACGATTTTTAGTTGAATAGCTTGTTTCATGAGAGTCTCTTAATCTGCTGATGAGGATTGAGTGTGTTGGTAAATATGTTCTACCAGCTGCATGGCCAGTTGTTGTTTGCTGGCTTTTTCTGGTGACCATGTTTTCTCGTGTGTGATCACGGTGACTTGGTTTTCGTCCTGATTAAAACCGATGTCACTGCGTGACACGTCATTGGCAATGATCATATCTAAGCCTTTGCGTTCAAGTTTGTCTTTCGCGTAGGCGATCACGTCTTGTGTCTCAGCGGCAAAGCCAACCATACAATTTGCGCCTTTCTGTTCGGCAATCGTGGCAATAATGTCAGGGTTTTTCACTAAGGTCAGTTGCAGTTCATCCCTGTTGGTTTGCTTCTTCATTTTTTGATTGCTTTGGGACTTCATTTTGAAATCCGCCACCGCCGCGGCACCGATAAAGACATCGGCTTTTTGCGTCATGACTTGCTGGCAAGCTGCCAACATGTCGTCAGCACTTTTTACTTTTATTAACGTCACACCTTGAGGAGCCGAGATGGCCACAGGTCCAGAAATTAAGGAGACCTTAGCCCCACGCCGTTGGGCTGCTTGAGCTAGTGCATAGCCCATTTTACCAGAACTGTGGTTGCTGATATAACGTACAGGGTCGATGGCTTCCATGGTTGGCCCTGCGGTAATTACCCAATGCTGGCCAGTTAAATCTTGTGGTTTGGCACCCGCCGCTAGATAGTCATTCACATTGGAGAAAATGTCTGCAGGCTCACTCATACGTCCAGGACCAATGTCGCCACAAGCTTGCGCGCCATCGGCAGGTCCAATACTTAACACTCCGCGCTCGGTTAATAGCCTTGAATTGGCTTGAGTGGCAGGGTGGCGCCACATCGCTTGGTTCATTGCTGGAGCAATTAGCACAGGAGCTTCGGTGGCTAAACAAAGCGTGGTTAATAAGTCATTGGCCATACCTTGTGCATAGCGTGCCATAAAGTCCGCTGACGCAGGCGCAATAACAATTAGATCTGCCCATTTTGCGAGCTCTATGTGTCCCATACCGGCTTCAGCTGTCGGATCGAGCAACGTGCTTCTTACCGGTTTACCTGATATGGCCTGCAACGTCATTTCCGTTACGAAGGCTTTGGCACCATCTGTCAAGACAACTTGAACGTCCGCACCAGCTTTCGTCAGAAAACGAATTAATTCAATGCTTTTATAAGCGGCAATGCCGCCAGTAATACCTAATAAAATACGTTTTTCCGCTAGGTTTGACATAAAAAACTTCTCAAGTCGTTCACTGATCTATATGGTTAGTTTTGTAGGCAGGAAGCCGAATACAACAAGATTATCATGGATCAAGGAGTAGATCATGAGTATTAAACACTGGCCTGAACAAGATCGCCCACGGGAAAAACTTATCCATCAAGGTGCGACGTCACTTTCCGACTCTGAGTTGCTGGCGATTTTTTTACGCACTGGGTCTCATGGTTTAAGTGCTGTGGAAATGGCGAGACAGTTGCTGCAGCATTTTGGTGGTTTACGCGCTTTGCTTTCAGCCAGTCGAGAAGAGTTTTGCCAAGGCTTTGGGTTAGGGGACGCGAAATACACCCAACTGCAAGCTGTGCTGGAAATGTCGAAGCGTCATTTGCAAGAGCAATTGATGCGAGAGACGGTATTTTCCAGTGCCGAGCAGGTTCGTGCCTATTTATCCTCACAGTTACGCCATGTGCAAAGAGAAATCTTCGCTGTGCTCTTTTTGGATTCCCAACACAGGTTGATTCGTTACCAAGAGCTCTTCTTAGGTACCATAGATGCTGCTGCTGTGTATCCACGGGAGGTTGTGAAAGCTGCTTTGCAGTATAATGCGGCGGCTGTCATCATAGCGCACAATCACCCCAGTGGTGTAGCAGAGCCGAGTCAAGCTGACATCAGTATTACGAGTCGAATTAAATCAGCGTTAGAACTGATTGATGTGCGCTTATTGGATCATTTTGTGGTAGGTGATGGTTCTCCTGTGTCATTAGCAGAAAGAGGTTTGGTGTAGTTTTTTTCATAGGGTTGTGTCTGTATATGTCTATTATGACTAACCTGATCATTTTTTGACAAATTATTTGATTGCGGAGCTGTGCTGTGAGAGAATTCGCGCCGCTATTCCTCGGTACGGGATATTTTTGGTTTATTCGGAACCATGCTCCGCCTGAGGAAGTGAAGCACACTTCCAATAATTTCTGGATAGCAAAAGGTATTTAATTATGTCTCGCGTATGTCAAGTTACTGGGAAGCGTCCTGTTACAGGTAACAACGTTTCTCACTCAAAGCGTCGTACTAAACGTCGTTTTCTTCCAAACCTTCACTGGCACCGTTTTTGGGTCGAAGGCGAAAACCGTTACATCCGTTTACGTGTATCTTCTAAAGGTATGCGTATTATCGATAAAAAAGGTATTGAATCAGTTCTTGCTGAAATTCGTGCCAACGGCGAAAAAGTATAAGGATCTGAATCATGGCTTCTAAAGGCGCTCGCGATCTTATTCGCATGGTATCTTCCGCTGGTACTGGTCACTTTTACACAACTGACAAGAACAAGCGTAATACTCCAGACAAACTAGAAATGAAAAAGTTTGATCCTGTAGTACGTAAGCACGTAATGTACAAAGAAGCGAAAATTAAGTAATTTTTGACTTCTTCAAAAAAACCGACTCATTGAGTCGGTTTTTTTGTATCTAGTAGATATACTTTGTTCGTTTGGTCAGTGTTTTATCCGTCTTGTTCTTGGGGGTAGTGATGCCTGAATTACCTGAAGTGGAAACCACGATGCGCGGTATTGAACCGCATTTAGTGGGGCAGAAAATCGCCAAAATAGATATTCGCCAGCCACAATTACGCTGGTTGATTACACCTGAGTTAAGCGAAGATATTTTAGGTCAGGAAGTGGTACAGGTATCACGTCGGGGTAAATACATAGGTGTTCATACGACAAAAGGCACCATGATTATCCATCTAGGCATGTCGGGTAGCTTGTATTTTGTACCAGCAAATACGCCGCCTTTGTTTCATGATCATGTAGATTTTCAGATTGCGGGTGTGAATCAATGGTTGCGTTATACAGATCCTCGTCGTTTTGGTGCCATCTTGTGGACTACTGGAGATTGGTTACAGCATGACTTATTGAGTCATCTTGGCCCCGAACCTTTGTCTAATGCCTTTGATTTGGATTATTTCTATGCCAAAGCCAAAGGCCGTAAAGTACCGATTAAAACCTTCGTAATGGACAGTAAGGTGGTGGTTGGCGTTGGCAACATTTATGCGAATGAAGCTCTGTTTATGGCGGGTATTCGTCCAACGCGTATGGCAGGGAATATTTCCAAAGTTAGAATGCGGAAATTGCTTGAGTGCATTAAAATAGTGCTTGCCAATGCGATCAAACAAGGTGGCACGACATTGAAAGATTTTGTCGGTGGGGATGGTAAGCCTGGGTATTTTAAACAAGAGCTGGCGGTGTATGGCCGGGCTGGTTTGCCATGTACCCAATGCCAGCAGGTTTTAGCGGAAGTTCGTCAGGCGCAACGCAGTACGGTGTATTGTGCAAAATGCCAAACCTGACTCTTTGTTCAATTTAGGCACAAGAATTGCTGTAAATTAGTTTGATTTCGTCAATCAAAGGGAAGTTTTTCGAGTGCCTCTCGGAATTTGCGCAAAAACCTTGATTAAAATGTGCATATTTCGTTGCGGTATTGTTTGAATAGGTTTATTTTTGACCAGTTAGGCAAGGTTGTATTGCCTAGATTAATTACATAAAAAGAGGAATAGGAATGAAAGGTGTCTTTATTGCGTCAGTAACGGCGTTGGCCATCTCTGCAAGCATGGCTCAAGCAGCTGATCCAGCTGTGGTATACGACCAAGCGGGTAAATTCGATAAGTCTTTTAACGAAGGCGTATACAATGGCGTGAAAAAGTACACGTCTGAAACAGGTATACAAGTTCGTGAATTTGAGCCAAAGAACGAAGCTCAGGTTGAACAGGGTCTTCGTCGTTTAGCAAAGCGTGGTTACTCTCCTATTGTTGCCGTTGGTTTCAACATGTCTTCTGCTGTTGAGAAAGTCGCGAAAGACTTCCCAGAAATTCATTTCAGCATCATCGACAGTGTGATTGATCTACCAAATGTTCAGTCTATCGTTTTTAAAGAGCACGAAGGTTCTTTCCTTGTTGGTGCGCTAGCCGCCATGGCATCTAAAACCGATGCAGTGGGTTTCGTTGGTGGTATGGATATTCCTCTTATCCGTAAATTTGGCTGTGGTTACGAGCAAGGCGTGAAATACGTAACGTCTGATGCAACGGTTCTACAGAACATGACAGGGTCTACTGGTGCGGCATTTAATGATCCAACCAAGGGTTCTGAGCTTGCGAAGAGTCAGTTCTCTAAAGGTGCTGACGTTGTTTTTGCAGCGGCAGGCGGAACAGGTATCGGTGTTTACCAAGCGGCGAAAGACGAAGGTAAATTAGCGATCGGTGTCGATTCTAACCAAAACCATTTGCAACCAGGCACTATGCTAACGTCTATGGTTAAACGTGTTGATCTAGCAGCATACAATACTTACAAGAGTGCCGCAGATGGCTCTTGGAAGTCAGGTGTTGTGGTTCTAGGTTTGGCTGAAGGCGGTGTTGACTGGGCGCTTGATGATAACAACGCGAGCCTAATCACGGCCGACATGAAATCTAAAATCCAAGATATCCGTGCTAAAATTATCGGCGGAGATATCCAGGTTCATGACTACATGTCAGACAACACTTGTAACTACTAAGTTACGATGAAAACAGTTGTCCGCTGGTGCGGGCAACTGTTTTTTTTATGTAAAGTATTTCATTCATAATGCTAGGACGCGACTGAATGGAAATTTAAAGAGCCTATCTGTAGACGATATAGATAACTAGGGGCTTTTTAATTTAAGAGAGATCTTGTAATACAAAACACCCTAAGGTGTTTTCGCTTTAGAGGTAGACTCTAAGCGTTCCATTTAAGCAGACGAATAACTTTTTGATATGACGAATAATACAGTGCCATTCGCAATAGAATTGCGAGATATCAGCAAACGCTTTGGTGCCGTTCAGGCCAACAAAGACATTTGCTTACAAGTTCCGGCTGGTACCATTCACGGCATTATTGGTGAAAACGGTGCGGGTAAATCCACTTTGATGAGTATCATTTATGGTTTTTATGAAGCCGATACTGGGTTCATCGAAGTAGACGGCAAACGAGTTGATATTCGTAGTTCACAAGACGCGATTGATGCTGGCATTGGCATGGTGCATCAGCACTTCATGTTGGTGGAAAATTTTAGTGTACTTGAGAACGTTGTCTTAGGTGCAGAGGGCGGTGCTCTACTAAAAGGTGGTTTGACTGCGGCTAGGGATGAGCTTCAACGCCTAGCGAAAGAGTACAGCTTAGACATTGATGTAGACGCAATCGTTGAAGAACTTCCGGTTGGTTTGCAGCAACGTGTGGAAATCTTAAAGGCTTTGTATCGCGGTGCTCGCATCTTGATATTAGATGAGCCAACTGGGGTATTAACACCGCAAGAAGCGGACCATCTATTCCGTATTTTGAAATCCCTTAAAGAGCAGGGAGTGACGGTACTGTTAATTACCCACAAACTTCGTGAGATTATGGCCTCAACGGATAACGTTTCTGTTATGCGTCAAGGTGAAATGGTTGCTCACCGTGAAACTCAGCACACCAACACGCAAGAGTTGGCTGAGTTAATGGTCGGTAAGAAAGTTCGTTTAACGGTGAATAAAGACGACGCTCAACCAAGTGACGTTTTCCTTTCCGCGAAGAATTTGACGCAATTTGACAGCCAAGGTGTGAAACGCCTGAAAGAAGTCAGTTTGGAATTGCGTGCGGGTGAAATTCTAGGCATTGCTGGTGTGTCGGGTAATGGTCAGAGTGAATTGCTCAATGTCTTATCTGGCATCACGCCGATGAATGCAGGCGAAATACAGTTTGCCGGTCAAAGCATTACCGCTAAATCCCCAAAAGATGCGGCGCAAATGCGTGATTTAAAAATGGCCCATGTACCAGAAGATCGTCATAAGATGGGGCTTGTTACAGGCTTTGAGGCTTATGAAGCGGCGGTCCTTGGTTACCATAACTCTTCCTCCTATAACGGTAAGATTCTAATGGATCATAAAGCCATGTTAGAGGAATGTCAGGTGCGTATGGCGGATTGGGATGTACGTCCACCTAATCCTCATTTAAAAACTGCAAATTTCTCCGGTGGTAATCAGCAAAAAATCGTTATTGCTCGTGAAGTGGAGCAAAATCCAGATGTGCTGTTGATTGGTCAACCGACTCGAGGCGTCGATATTGGCGCGATTGAAAACATACACGAACAAATTGTTAAATTGAGAGACTCAGGCAAAGCCATTTTGCTTGTGTCAGTAGAATTGGATGAAATTATGGCATTGAGTGATCGCATCATAGTGATGTTTGATGGTGCAGTCGTTGGCGAACTTGATGCTAAAGACGCGGATGAACGAACCCTTGGTCTGATGATGGCTAATGCCTACAACAAAGAAGAACAAGGAGTATCAGCATGAGTGAAGCAAAAGTGCCAGCTTGGGTGAACATTGCGCTGATTCCTTTTTTGAATATTTTATTGGCCTTTATTGTTTCTGGTTTGGTGATTCTAGCAATCGGTGAGAACCCGATTGAGGCGGCTGGCTATTTGGTCTACGGTGCGTTCGGTTATGACGAAGGTATTGGTTACACCTTGTATTACGCCACCAACTTAATTTTTACTGGTTTGGCGGTTTCTGTCGCCTTTAAAGGTGGCTTGTTCAATATCGGTGGTGAAGGTCAGGCGTATATTGGTGGTTTAGGGGTTGGGTTAGTGTGTCTGGCGTTCGATCACACGATGCCGCTTTATATTATTGCGCCATTGGCGATTATTGGTGCCGCAGTATTTGGTGCTGCATGGGCTTACATTCCGGCTTATTTGCAAGCGCGTCGTGGTAGTCACATCGTGATCACCACCATCATGTTTAACTTTATTGCTTCTTCTTTAATGGTTTACCTAATCGTAAACTGGCTAAAAGAAGATGGCCGCATGGCCCCTAATAGCCGAACGTTTGAAGAAAGTGCTTGGTTACCTTACTTACATGAACTTTTGTCGCCTCTGGGGATTGATATTGGTGATTCGCCATTGAACTTGGCCTTTATTATCGCCTTGATTTGTTGTGTGTTTGTCTGGGGATTGATCTGGCACACTCGCTGGGGTTATCAGTTGCGTACCTTGGGCACCAATCCAACGGCAGCACGTTATGCGGGCATCGATACCGCCAAAGTGACTATCTGGGCGATGTTGATTTCCGGTGGCCTAGCAGGTTTTGTTGGTATCAATGAAATCATGGGTGTAAACCACAATCTGTTGCTGAACTTCACCGCCGGTTATGGTTTTGCTGGTATTGCGGTTTCCTTGATGGGGCGTAACCATCCTATTGGTATTGTGCTAGCGGCGATCCTGTTCGGCGCCTTATACCAAGGTGGTGCTGAGCTAGCATTTGAAATCCCGACTATCACGCCTGAGATCGTTGTTGTGATCCAAGGTTTGGTGATTCTCTTCTCTGGTGCACTTGAACACATGTTTAAAGATCGTATCGAAGGCTTTTTTATTCGCAGAGCGGTAGCGTAGGGGAACCATTATGTTTGAAACATTAATACTTATGTTAGACGCGACCATGCGAGTGTCGACACCACTGATCTTTGCTGCTTTGGCTGGTCTGTATTCAGAACGTGCAGGCATCGTAGATATCGGTCTGGAAGGTAAAATTTTGGGCAGTGCGTTTGCGGCTGCAGCAGGCGCGGCTATTTTTGGCTCTGCTTGGATTGGTTTATGTTTTGGTATCATGGCGTCCATTTCACTGGCAATGATCCACGGTTTTGCGTGTATTACGCACCGCGGTGATCACATTGTCTCTGGTGTCGCCATCAATACGATCGTCGCGGGTTTGACGGTTACCTTGTCTATGGACTGGTTTGGTATGGGTGGACAAACTCCTACTTTGTCAGGTGACGCGCGTTTCCTGTCCATTACCCTGCCATTTGCAGATGCTTTAGCGGATGTCCCTGTGATTGGTTTGATCTATTCCGAATTGTTAAGTGGCCATAATATTTTGGTGTATTTAGCGTTTGCAATGGTGCCGATGACATTTTGGGTGGTGTATAAAACCCGTTTTGGTTTACGTTTACGTGCTGTGGGTGAAAACCCACATGCGGTTGATACTGCTGGTATTTCGGTTGCCTTCATTCGTTACCGAGCTTTGATTGTTTGTGGCATCTTGTGTGGCTTGGCCGGGGCTTACCTGTCGACAGCGCATAATGCAGGCTTCCTAAAAGACATGAGTGCGGGTAAGGGTTACATGGCACTGGCTGCCTTGATCTTCGGTAAATGGCGTCCTGTCCCAGTGTTATTTGCTTGTTTGCTATTTGGTTTCCTAGATGCCGTTGCTGTTCGCATGCAGGGTGTGGTGTTACCTGGCATTGGTGAAGTGCCAGTTCAGGCTATTGAGGTCTTGCCTTATGTCTTAACGGTACTGCTTCTTGCTGGTTTTATCGGTAAAGCAGTAGGTCCAAAAGCGATTGGTCGACCCTACGTGAAAGAGCGAGCTTAATATGTCGGATGTAAAGCAAAGCGGGCAGTTGTTTGATCTTGCTAAAGCCGCGATGAGCCAAGCCTATGTGCCGTACTCTCATTTTACTGTGGGCGCGGCGATTCTGACGGCATCTGGTGAGCTGTATTCTGGCTGTAATGTGGAGAATGCTTCCTACCCAGAAGGGACTTGTGCGGAAGCTGGCGCCATTGCCGCCATGGTTCGTGACGGTGAGACACAGATTAAAGAAATCTACGTGATGGGGGAAGGGGATGCATTGGTGACACCTTGCGGTGGTTGTCGTCAGCGTATTCGCGAATTTTCTTCTGCGGACACCATGATTCACATTTGTGGACCAGAAGGGGTTCGCAAGTCTTTGACGATGAATGAGTTATTGCCTTTTTCGTTCGGGCCAGAAAATCTTGTTTAAGCAGTCAGTAAGACGAAAAAAAACCAGTTCACTTCATGAACTGGTTTTTTGTTTTGTGAGACCTCAAAAATGTTAGCTTTGTCGTGTGCTATCAGCGAGTTCGCTCAATAGGGCGCGTTGTGCGCTGCGATATTCGCCTTTTCTTGGCTTAGACAATTGGTATGAACCGTCACTTTGCAGAATCCAGCTTTGTGTATTGTCTGTTAAGTAATATTCCAGCTCTTTTTTCACACGACGTACTTGTTTGTAATCCTGTAATGGGAACGCGACTTCAATTCGGTTATTGAGGTTTCGATCCATACCATCGGCACTGGACAAATAGACGGCAGGGTTACGATTATTGTAGAAGTAATAAACACGAGTATGTTCTAAAAAGCGACCAATAATACTGCGTACTCGGATATTCGATGAAATGCCTTTAATGCCAGGGCGAAGAGTACAAATACCACGCACAATCAAATCAATCTTAACACCTGCCTGTGAAGCCTTGTATAGGGCCTGTACAAGCATCTGTTCGGTCAGAGAGTTGACCTTGATAATGATGCGAGATGGATCGCCGTTTTGCGCATTTTTTGCTTCACGATCAATCATTTCCAGCAGACGATTACGGAGTGTGAAAGGGGCGTGCAGAAGCTTTTTCACCTTCAGCTCTTTACTCATTCCGGTGAGCTGTTGGAAAACGCGATGCACGTCATCCCCGATTTCTTTGTTACACGTCATGAAGCTGTAATCCGTGTACAGCCTAGCGTTACCTGCGTGATAGTTGCCTGTACCTAGGTGCACATAACGGGTAAGGTTGTTGCCCTCACGACGCACAATCAAAATCATTTTGGCGTGGGTTTTATGACGTACGACACCGTAGACCACAATTGCGCCTGCGTCTTGAAGTCGACTGGCCAAGGCTAGGTTTTCTGCTTCGTCAAAGCGAGCGCGTAGCTCAATAACAACCGTCACTTCTTTACCATTTCGAGCTGCTTCGACTAAAGCGTTAGCAATAGGAGAGCGAGCACCCGTTCGATAAAGGGTTTGGCGTATTGCTACCACGTTCGGGTCTTTCGCAGCTTCGCTTAATAAGTCGATAACAGGCGAAAAACTCTCGAACGGGTGCATTAATAAATAATCGCGCTGACGAATTGCTTCAAATAGTCCACCTGCGCTCGCTAGCTTTCTTGGTAAGCCAGGAGAGAAAGGAGAGTACATCAAATCAGGACGATCGACTAACTCTAATACGGCCATTAAACGACTTAGGTTCACTGGTCCGTCAATTTGATATAAATCTTGTGGCTCAAGGTCAAATTGCTTGAGTAGGGAGCTAACAATATGGTCAGGGCAGTTTTCTGCAATCTCGAGACGAACAGAGCTACCATAATGGCGACTTTGTAATTCGGTTCGAAGCGCACCCGCCAAATCTACGCCAATATCATCGGAATCCACTTCTAAATCGGCGTTACGAGTGAGTCGGAATTGATAGCAACCTTTGACCGTCATGCCAGGAAACAATTGATCAGCGTGAGCGTGAATAATTGAAGACAGGAAGACCATGTTGTCGCCGCCTTCACTGACATCGTCAGGCAGTTTCACCAAACGCGGTAAGGAACTTGGTGCAGGTACAATGGCCAGTCCGTTTTCACGGCCGAAGGCATCGCGTCCTTCTAGCTCAACCACAAAGTTAAAGGTTTTGTTCGCCAGCCTAGGAAAAGGGTGCGCTGGGTCCAAGCCAATCGGGCTGATAATAGGCAGTACATTATCTCTAAAGTAGCGACGTACCCAGTTGGATTGTTTGTCTGTCCAGAGGGTACGGCGAATAAATTGCACATTCTCTTCCGCTAATTTAGGGAAGATGATGTCATTGAGTATACGATATTGGCGACGTACTAATTTGTGGGCATGCTCACTGATTAGATTCAGCACCTTCTTTGGGTGCATGCCATCTGGGCCGTTTTTCTCGCGGCTGTATTCCAGCTGGCTCTTTAATCCAGCGACACGAATTTCGAAGAATTCGTCCATATTGGAGCTGAAAATACACAAAAACATCAAACGATTGAGAATCGGGTGGTTTTCATCCATGGCCTGTTCAAGCACGCGGGCATTGAATTGCAGGTGACTTAACTCTCGGTTGAAATACAGTTCAGGATCGCCCAGATCAATTTCTTCTGGTAAGCGTTCCTCAATGGCCATCTTGGTCGGGTCTTGTGGTTGCTCTGGAATTGGCTCAAGAACCAATTCGGCATCCAGTTCCATCGGCGATGCGGTAGGAACGTCCTTTTTTTCAACGTCGTTAACAGGCTGCTCAGACATGTGCTTCTATTCTCTCCAAATACCTTTATATGTTGTTGGTATTCCTTGTCTTTGCTGCTTTCAATTGTTGAAAGCAGCAATAAACAAATTACACCAATGCCGCCTGCTGGTCACCAGATTCTCTGGTTTTATTTCAATATTTATGAAATTAAAGAAAATAGGAATCGGTTCTTCCCTTCTTTAACCTTTTAGCAGGCGAGCTGCGTCTTTTGCGAAATAGGTTAATATGCCGTCAGCTCCGGCACGTTTAAACGCCAGCAGTGATTCCATCATCACCGAGTCTTTATCTAGCCAGCCTTTTTCAAAGGCAGCCATGTGCATGGCGTACTCACCACTGACCTGATAGGCAAAGGTGGGCACTTCTAATTCACTTTTAACACGACGAACGATGTCCAAATACGGTAGCCCTGGTTTCACCATGACCATGTCGGCGCCTTCGTCTAGATCCAGCATGACTTCTCGAATGGCTTCATTAGAGTTCGCCGGATCAATTTGATAGGTGAACTTGTTGCCTTTGCCGAGGTTGCCGCTTGAGCCAATCGCATCACGGAATGGACCATAGTAGGCGGATGCGTATTTCGCGGCGTACGCCATGATCAAGGTGTTAATGAAGCCTTCTGTTTCCAACTCTTCACGGATTTCACCAATGCGACCATCCATCATATCTGACGGAGCAACCACATCAGCCCCCGCCTGAGCATGAGACAAAGCTTGCTTCACAAGCGTGTCAACGGTGACATCGTTCAAGACATAGCCATCATCGTCGATGATGCCATCTTGTCCATGTGTGGTATAAGGATCAAGGGCCACATCCGTTAACACACCAAGCTCTGGAAAGGCTTGTTTTAGTGCACGAACTGCTCGTTGAACTAGACCATCTGGATTATAGGCTTCTTCGGCGAGGAGCGATTTTTTATCCGCTGCGATGACCGGAAATAAAGCCACAGTAGGGATGCCTAACTCGACCAATTCTTTGGCTTCATCTAGTAGGAAATCAATAGAGACACGCTCAATGTTTGGCATGGAAGGGACCGCTTCGCGAACTTGTTCCCCTTCAATAATAAACATTGGGTAGATCAGATCGTCTGCAGTGAGTCGATGCTCACGCATCAAACGACGAGAAAAATCGTGTTTACGCATGCGGCGCATACGAGTGTATGGAAAGGTCATCCACATATCTCCTTTTCGCAGTGTAGGAATGTACGTTAGTTATGTGACAATAATAAGACAGCGTCATGAGGAAAGCCTTGCGATTAGGCAATTCGAGAGGCTTTACCCCATTATTTACTCAGTTAGCGCTTTATTGGAGTTCTGCTTCCGCTGCTTCCGCTGCTTCGAGTTCTTCTTGTGCTTCAAACCAAGCTTCTTCGCTTTCTTCTAATGACTTTTTCCATTGCGCTTCGTCACTGAGTAAGGCTTGTAATTTGTCTTTTTGACTCGCTTCATAAAGGCTGGAATCGGCCATTTTCTCAGAGATTGCATCCAGCTTGTTTTGCGCCATTTGGACGGCTTTTTCATGCTGCTCTATTTGTTTGCGCAGTGGTCGTAGTTTTTCGCGAAGTTCTGCGGCTTTTCGTCGCTCTTCTTTACGATCAACTTTGTCTACTTTGACTTCCTGCTCACCTTTTTCTTCTCTTAGCGATTGAGCTTGTCGAGCTTGTAACCAAGCATGATACGCGGCCAGATCACCATCAAAGGCTTGAATCTGGTGGTCAGCGACCAAATAGAACTCGTCCACCGTACTGTTTAA
Organism: Marinomonas posidonica; assembly: GCF_043643765.1. Lineage (GTDB taxonomy): Bacteria > Pseudomonadota > Gammaproteobacteria > Pseudomonadales > Marinomonadaceae > Marinomonas > Marinomonas posidonica_A. Next base: position 35,127 of record NZ_JBHZSP010000007.1, read on the forward strand.
CAAATGACGATCGTGTGAAACCAGTAAAATCGCCCCTGGAAACGCTTGCAAGGCTTCGGTTAAGGCCTGGCGCATTTCGAGATCCAAGTGGTTCGTTGGCTCATCGAGAATCAGTAAATTGGGTTTAGTCCAAGCGATTAACGACAGGGCCAGACGGGCTTTCTCTCCGCCAGAAAAGCCTTTTACAGCACGCAACGCGTCGTCCCCAATAAAGCCAAAACCGCCTAGGTAGCGGCGAATATCGCTTTCTAACACTTTGGGTGACAGCCTTTGTATGTGCAAAACAGGGGAGGCTTCCAAATCCAGCGCGCTAAGTTGGTGTTGTGAGAAATAACCAATGGCTAGGTTTTCGCCTGTGACTCGATCACCGGATAAAAGCGGAATTTCCCCCACAATGGATTTGATCAAGGTCGATTTACCCGCGCCATTTGGGCCCAGTAAGCCAATGCGTTGCCCATCGCGTATAGCAAAGTTGGTATTGCCAAGTTGTTGTGTTTGGACTTGTTGTTCTGATGTATAGCCTAGATTCGCTTGAATCAGGTTAATCAGCTGTTGAGAGGTTTTTTCGGCCACAGGAATACTGAATTCGAACTGGGAATCAATGTGCGCAGGTCCGATGAATTCCATTTTCTCCAGCATTTTTAAGCGGCTTTGAGCCTGTTTGGCTTTGTCTGCTTTGTAGCGAAAGCGATCCACATATTGTTGTAGGTGGGCTCGCTTGGTTTGTTGCTTTTCATAGTTGGCTTGCTGTTGGGCAAGATGCTCCGCTCGTTGGCGTTCGTAGTCAGAATAGTTACCTTTATAAAGCGTCAGCTTTTTCTGATACAGGTGCACAATGTGGCTACAAATACCGTCGATGAAATCTCGGTCATGGGAAATCAATAATAGGGTGCCTGGGTACTGGCGTAACCAGTTTTCTAACCACATGACAGCGTCTAAATCTAAGTGGTTGGTCGGCTCATCAAGCAGTAACACGTCAGAAGGACACATTAAGGCTTTAGCAAGGTTTAATCGAATGCGCCAACCACCGGAGAAATCCGATACAGGTTTGTGCATGTCAGACATTTTAAAACCGAGACCTTGCAATAATGTCTCGGCGCGGGATTCTGCCGTGTAACCTTGCGCGTTCTCAAACTCCGCGAGCCAAGTGGCGTGAGCATGATTATCCCCAGTGGTTTCGGCTTGCAAGATGTTCGCTTGTATTTTTCTGAGGTTGTCATCGCCATCAAGACAATAGTCCAGTGCTGAGCGTTGTGTTTCCTCAACTTCTTGCGCCATAAACGCAATACGACGCTGGCCTGGCAGGATGACTTCACCTGTGTCTGCTTGTAACTCGCCTTTGATCATGGCAAACAGAGAGGATTTACCGGCGCCATTCGCCCCGATAAGACCGACTTTTTGGCCTTCGAAAATGGTGAGGTCGGCTTCTTCCAATAAGAATTGCGTGCCACGTTGTAAACTGACTTCGGTGAATTGAATCATATAAGCGAACTGTCTCTTACCTCAAAAAACGAGGACTAATGTCTGTGTGGGGGTATTTTAGAGCGCCCTAATAAGAAACGAAATAGCAAAGGTGGTGGTTACACTGTTTTAAAGTGGATGATTGCTTTTCGCGAGGGTAAAATGGCGCGCATCTATGTTATGAATTTTATCATCAGCTTTGAGCTGAGAAGGTGCTTTTTGTGAATAATTTATCAGTGAATGAGATTCAACGCTTTTCGTTTGATCACACCAATGTGCGTGGTGAGCGAGTGTTGTTGAACAGTGCGTATCAAGAAATCATTCAGCGTAAAGAATACCCTTTACCATTGGAAAAGCTATTAGGCGAATTTGTCGCCGCCATTGCTTTGTTGCGTGACATTATCAAGATAGATGGTGTTTTGTCCATGCAAGCCAAAGGGAATGGTTTCCTTTCTACTTTGATGACGGAATGCGATGAATTCCAAAACTTGCGCGGCATTGTGCAATGGGATGAGGAGCAAACCGTACCAGACACGCTTTCGCTGAAAGAACTGCTGGCTGGTGGGTATTTGGTAATCACCATTCAGCCACGCAATGGTCAGCGTTATCAAGGCATTGTGGAAGTGGTTGGTGATACTTTGGCAGAATGTCTAGAACAATATTTCTTGCAGTCTGAGCAGTTACCAAGTCGGGTTTGGCTAGCGGCGAATGGTTCTCAGTGTGGTGGCTTGTTCTTACAGCGATTGCCGCAAGAACAAGCCAAAGCGGGTGATACCGATGCTTGGGACCGTTTTACGCATCTTGCCTCAACGGTATCAGAAGATGAGCTGTTGGGATTGGATACAGAAACCTTACTGCATCGTTTGTATCATGAAGAAGAAGTGCGCATGTACGACTCGAAACCAATGCAGTTTGGTTGTTCATGCTCTCGTCAACGTATGTTGGATGCCGTGATGTCATTAGGGGCGGAAGAAATTCGTCAGCTGTTGATTGAGCAAAGTGCCATTAAGGTCGATTGTCAATTCTGTGCTGAACAGTATGAATTCAAAGAGGCCGACCTAGTCGATATGCTAGGAGATCAGGCACAAACGCACTAAGCGAGTGCTTTTTCTATGATCAATACTTGGCGTGGTTGACCAAATCTCGCCAAGTGATGATGCCAATCACATGATCTTCCTCGTCGACGACGGGGAAGCATGAAATATCCACTTTTTTGAGCCAAGCTAGAATTTCTGTAATCGGAGTATCAGCTTTTACGCGAATTGGCTGACGTGTCATGATTTGATGGGCGGCACGATTCAGTGTGTCTAGGTCTCTTGCTTGCTCTGACACGCTGTCAATGAATGGGCTTACCAAACGTAATATATCTCGGTCCGAGATGATGCCAACCAGACGACCATGTTCGGTAACCGGCAGGTGGTGAAAACCATGTTGCTGGAGCAGGTTTTTCACTACAGGCACTCTTTCGTCCATGTCGACACAGATAACATTGCTCACCATAATGTCTTGGGCTTTCATTGCTTAAGTCTCCATGCCAGTGAAAATTGAATTTCGTGCAGTGATAACGAATATTATGAATTAATTATAGATGCAAAATCGAAGCAGGTTTTTTGTTAATGTCTTAAAAATCCTATTTCTTGTCGCTAAAGTCAATAAAATGTCATAGATCGTGTTACTCGAAATGTGAATATATCTACAAACTTAGACTAAGGTCTCAAGACATTGGTGACAAAATCCGTATAATCACTTTTTATCCACTTAGAATCCTTTTTGGCTTGTTTGTTTTTTAATCTAGCTGCTTGCCAATGCAAACAAAAGCATTCTGAGGAACCGAGAAGAAAGTATTGCAGTACCTCCTCTAATAATAACTAGCTGCTGGCCAAAAGCCCCCTTTCTACATCAGTCTCAACTTTACAATTGGGTATGACACGGCGAAATTTTATGACTTCAAATTTAGTAGACGTTTTACTCGTCGGCGGCGGTGCTATGAGCACCACTCTAGGCGTATTGCTAAAACAACTTGATCCTAATATGTCCATCTTAATGGTGGAGCGTTTAGACAGTGTCGCAAAAGAAAGTACGGATGGTTGGAATAACGCAGGGACAGGACATGCCGCGTATTGCGAATTAAATTACACCTCAGAAAATTCAGATGGTTCTGTGAACATTGATAAAGCGGTGAGCATTAATGCGGCTTTTGAAGTGAGCTTACAGTTCTGGTCTTACCTAGTTGAAAAAGGGTTAATGCCAGCGCCGAAAGAATTTATTAACCGTGTACCTCATCAAAGTTTTGTTTGGGGTGAGCGTAATGTGAAAATGCTAAAAGCACGTCATCAAGCCATGAGTGCTCATCCGGCGTTTAAAGAAATGCAGTACACGGAAGACCGTGACACTTTGGCGCAATGGATGCCATTAATTATGCAAAATCGTGGTTCAGATGAGCCCCTTGCTGCGACCCGTGTTGAGCATGGTACTGATGTTAACTTTGGTGCCATTGCTCGTAACATGAGTAAGTTGCTGGAAGGGACGGATCAGTTTGAACTTAGCTTGAAGAGTGAAGTGACAGACCTTGAGCAAGGTTCAGATGGTCGCTGGAAAGTCACTTTAGACGTGAATGGTAAAGAGCGAGTAATTGACGCCAAGTTTGTTTTCTTGGGTGCAGGTGGTGGCGCGTTGCCGTTGCTGCAAAAGTCCGGTATCAAAGAAAGCAATGGCTATGGCGGTTTTCCTGTTAGTGGTCAATGGCTGGTTTGCGATAAACCAGAGTTGGTTGAGCAGCACTACGCTAAAGTATATGGTGCGGCTCCAATTGGTGCCCCGCCTATGTCAGTACCACATTTAGACACTCGTATCATTGATGGGAAAAAAGCCATTTTGTTCGGGCCTTTTGCAGGTTTCACCACGAAGTTCTTAAAAACTGGCTCATTCTTGGATCTGCCAAAGAGTGTTCGCTTCAACAACATCAAACCTATGTTGAGTGTCGGCAAGAACAACATGGACCTGACTCGTTACTTGATCAGTGAGGTGATGCAGTCTCATAAAGATCGTTGTAATTCTTTGCGTCAATTTTACCCAGATGCAAAAGACGAAGATTGGGAGTTGGCGTACGCAGGGCAGCGAGTTCAGATTATCAAGAAAGACGAGAAGGGCGCAGGCAAACTGGAATTCGGTACTGAAGCAATCACATCAGCAGACGGTTCTTTGGCTGCTCTGCTGGGGGCGTCACCTGGTGCATCGACTACAGTGAATACCATGATTGGCATTCTTGAGCGTTGTTTCGCTGATCGTTTAAATGACAGTGAATGGCAAGCGAAAATGAAGCAAATGGTGCCGTCTTACGGCGAGTCATTGGTTGAAAATACGGACTTGTTATTGACGATCCGTGATCGTACCCTGTCAACATTGGAATTAAAGCCATAAGCCGGTGTTCATGCCATTCAAAAGCTGGGAATGTGGCCCAGCTTTTTTGTATCCGTCAAATAAGTAGAGAGAAATTATGTCAGTAACCTTTGCCGATCGGGCAGATCAGCTGTGTGATAAATTGCGCGAACTAGAGCATCAAGCAGAAGAAGGGGATCAACTCTTTTATTGTGCTTATCTATTAGGCTTGCTGGGGTTGCACAGCAGTGTAGAAGGAGAGGGCGCGGATGAATTTGACTTCGCCTTTGAAGGGACTTTGAAAGAAACACTTGAATCCGAAGGCGTATCAGAAGCGGATCAGCAAGAAATCTTGCAGCTTTGGACGTCTGTGATAGCGTAAGCTGTCGTTCTTTGTATGCCATAAAAAAGAGAAGTCTTGGACTTCTCTTTTTTATTTTTGCTTTGCTGACTTCTTATTGCCTTCGCAGTAAATTTTAAAGTTGCGGCTTTTCTGGTCTTGGGGCATACGCAAAGACATCTGAAAAACAATTATTCTCTTTCAAGCCTTTTGCTTCAAGTTGGTCTAATGTGCCATAGACCATGCCGACTGAACCGCTGATGAAAGCCGCGCTGTCTGATAGATCTGGATGATCGGCTAATATGGCTTCATACAACCAACCCGTGCGGCCGTTCCACTCATCAGAACCATCATTAACCACAAGACTCACAGAGACGTTGTCATGTTGCTTGGCACTTTCTAACCACGCTTCTGCAAAGGTGTCTTGTGGCGTTCTAACGCCCCAATAAAAAGATATTTTGCCTTGAAAGCGACGTGCAACTAAGTCACTGAATAGACTTTTTACTTGAGCAAAGCCAGTACCGCCGGCAATAAGTAAGATGTGCTCAGAGTTCAGGCTCAGGGCTTCACTTTCTAGGTGGCAGTCTCCACCTGGTGCTTTTAAGCTGACTTCTGACGATTGGCGAAGATGTTCCACGACCTTGTGAGCAAGGGAGTCGGGGTCACTAACAAGAATGTATAGGGTCAGAAGTGGCAATTCGCCAGGCGCACTGCCAATGGAATAAGGCACTTGCTCGCCCGTCGGTAGCTGGATCATAACGTATTGACCCGAGATAAAAGAAAAGGAATCCATTTCCAATGTGACTTGATAAACATCTTTATTAACCAGTTCAACAGCCTTTACCTTGGCGGTCACTTCATTCATGTTGTTACTCCGTCGCGCATTTGTCAGCCAAAAGACAAATGTCCGTTATGCTTTCTAGAATGGAAAAAAAACCACTTATAAAAAGTGGTTTTTCAAGTTGTGTATCGACTTACTTATTCTTGCCTTTCATCGACTCGAAGAATTCGTCATTGGTCTTAGTGACTCGAAGTCGATCAATGAGGAACTCAGTAGCGGCAATGTCTTCCATTGGATTAAGTAGTTTACGAAGGATCCACATGCGTTGCAGTTCGTCTTCGGATGTCAGTAGGTCTTCACGACGCGTACCGGAACGACGAATGTTGATAGCAGGGAAGGTTCGTTTCTCAGCAATCTTACGGTCTAGGTGAAGCTCAGAGTTACCTGTACCTTTAAATTCTTCGAAGATAACTTCGTCCATTTTTGATCCCGTATCGACCAGTGCCGTTGCGATGATGGTTAAACTGCCACCTTCTTCAACGTTACGAGCCGCACCGAAGAAACGTTTTGGACGTTCAAGGGCATTGGCATCCACACCACCGGTTAAGACTTTACCTGAAGAAGGAATGACGGTGTTGTAAGCACGAGCCAAACGGGTAATGGAGTCTAGCAAAATGACAACGTCTTTCTTATGCTCAACCAAGCGTTTGGCTTTTTCGATAACCATTTCGGCCACTTGAACGTGACGTGCGGGTGGCTCATCGAAGGTAGAGGCGACCACTTCACCGCGAACGGTACGAGACATCTCAGTTACTTCCTCTGGGCGTTCATCGATCAATAGAACGATCAAATGACATTCAGGGTTATTGCGAGTAATGGAATTCGCAATATTTTGTAGCATAAAGGTTTTACCAGCTTTAGGTGGTGATACTACCAAGGCGCGTTGGCCTTTACCCATTGGGGCAACCAGATCGATGATGCGTGAGGTAACGTCTTCGGTTGAACCGTTACCCGCTTCCATGGCCAAACGGTCATCAGCAAAGAGAGGGGTTAAGTTCTCAAATAAGATTTTGTTGCGGACACTGTCTGGCTTGTCGAAATTAATTTCGTTTACTTTTAGAAGAGCAAAATAACGCTCGCCGTCTTTCGGTGGACGAATTTTCCCCGCAATGGTGTCACCTGTACGAAGATTAAATCGACGTATTTGGCTTGGCGAAACATAAATATCGTCTGGCCCAGCTAGGTAGGAACAATCTGGCGATCGAAGGAAACCAAAGCCATCTTGTAAAATTTCAAGGATACCATCGCCATAGATGTCTTCCCCACTTTTTGCATGACGCTTAAGGATGGAGAAAATAACATCTTGTTTGCGTGAACGAGCCATGTTGTCTAGGCCCATTTCTGATGCGATTTCTAAAAGTTCGTGTACTGATTTCTGTTTTAATTCGGTAAGGTTCATAAACGGGTTTGTATTAGCTCATTTGAGGAAAATTGACAGGATTAAAAGGGCTTCTTATTAAGCCAGACTAATCTGTGTCTGGAAGTATCTAACAATGTATCAGCCACTCGGCACCAAAGAAACGAGCAATGTTTTTAAAGTATGCTCTATTTATAAGGGCCCGGATAGGGCTAAGCCAATACAGCGCGAAACAATTTGATTGGAATCTTTCAGAGGCCATTTTTACTTAGCTCTTCATTAAGACCATCCATACTATAGATCGACTTAAAGGCAAGGTCTATAGAGAAAACTAGGAAAAAAGCAATTTCTGGTAATTTTTTGATCAAAATACGGTTTTTAGGCGGTTCCAGAGAAAAAATAGTCGTTTGTTCTCTTGATTTTCTTAGAAAAGGTTTGGTTCGCTGTAAAAAAAGCCATCAATCTTATGGTTTTTATGAGTAGATCCATCAATGCTTCTTTCGTTAACTGATATACTCTCCACTCAACACCTTTTTGATTTCAGCAAGATAAGGTTTACTGGATGCAGTCACTCTTTTTGCAACAATCTCATGATTTTCCTTTTGAAAAAATAGCCGCTATTGATTTAGGCTCCAACAGCTTTCATATGGTGATTGCTCAAGTTACTCATGGACAGCTTCGTATCACTGGCGAGTTTGGTGAAAAAGTGCAGTTGGCAGCGGGGCTGGTAGATGACTATCTAGACGAAGCATCCCAGCAACGAGGTTTAGAGTGTTTGGCGCAATTTGCCCAAGTCATTGAGGATATGCCACCTGGGTCGGTGCGAGTGGTGGGCACTAACGCGTTGCGCGTGGCCAAAAATCGCTATGACTTTATTGGCAGTGCCATGGACATTATGAGCCATCCAGTGGAAATCATCGCAGGACGAGAAGAGGCCCGATTGATTTATGTGGGTGTCTCCAACACCATGGACCATGGTGAATCGAAGCGTCTAGTGGTTGACATCGGTGGTGGTAGTACCGAGTTTATTATCGGCAAACAGCTGGAACCTATTTTAACAGAAAGCTTGCACATGGGCTGTGTGAGTTTTGCTAAGCGTTTCTTTAATGACGGCGTAATCTCCAAATCAAACTTCCAGAAAGCGGTAACGGCGGCTCGTCTTGAGTTGCTGAGTATTCAGGATGACTATCTTGACGAAGCTTGGGATGTCTCTATTGGCTCCTCCGGTACCATTAAAGCGGCGTTTAATATTGTTAAAGAAAATAATTGGGGTAAGAAGGGTATTACGCCGAAGAACCTCAAACAAATTCAGAAAGCCTTATTTCAAGCTGGGCATGCCGATAATATTGACCTAGTTGGCTTGAAGCCTGAGCGGAAAAGTACCTTCGCTGCGGGTATCGCTATATTAACAGCGGTGTTTGAATGTTTTGATATTAAGCAGATGGACTTTTCCAATGGTGCGCTCAGAGAAGGTGTGTTGTATGACATTATGGGGCGTTACGCGGAAACGGACATTCGTGAGCGCACCGTTAATTACCTGCTGAATCAATACCATATTGATACCGAGCAAGCGAAATTAGTCACTCAAACTGCGCTCTCTGCATTAGCTCAGGTGAAAGATGACTGGGGATTGAGTAGCATCTCGAGTGAGGATTTACTTCGTTGGGCTGGTTTGTTGCATGAGGTTGGTGTGGGGATTTCGCACAGCCGTTATCACAAACATGGTGCCTACATTATTAGTGAATCTGATATGCCGGGCTTCTCGCAACAAGAGCAACAAGCGCTGGCAAATTTGATCCTGCGCCATCGTCGTAAGTTCACTCAATCTTTGGGCTATCGTTTTACCAAAGGGGATCAGCAGGATCTGGATCGACTTTCGATCTTGTTGCGCTTGGCTATTTTGCTTCATCATGATCGCAAAGAGGGCGACATGCCGATTTTTACATTGAAAGCGTCTGAGAAAAGTTTGCATGCAGAGTTCTTGGCGGATTGGTTGGACAGCCGACCTTTGACTTTGGCGAACTTACAGCGTGAAGCCGAAGTACTGGCGCCTAACGGCTACACTCTGACGTTTGAATAACCATGAGAGCGAGAGCCAACATCTTTCGTTGTGATGTTAGCTAATTCAGTTTTTCGATGGTGCGGTACAAAGCAGCCACTTCTTCTCTTTGTAGGCCTGAGACTCGTGACATTCGGCCAATGCTGGAAGTCAGTTGAACGGACTCCTTGCCTTCCTCTTCTTTCCCTTGTTTGTGTTCTTTGGTCTCATCTAATTGGGACTGGGATGACGATAACAGCTGTTTTGCTTGCTCCGATAAGTCTACTGCCGGTTCCCGCTCTTGTTGTGATGATGTTTGCGAGCGCACTTCTACCGCCGGCTGTATCGTCGGTATGGTAAGGCGATTTAATGGTATGGATGAAATTGACACAGTAGTACCTCGATAGCCATCTAAGACACAACTTTGTAAATAAGCTTAGTACAAAGATTAACTTTCTGTTTGAAATAGTGTAATTTTTTGTTATCAAGCTGTAAGTGTTGTTATCTGTTCTAAAGAATCGGTGTGATTTGAAAGGAATAAGCCTAATTGAAGAGCTTATACAAAAGATTGACGATAACTGACAAAAATTTTGCGTTCTGCCTCATCATGTTCGTGCCTTTGTTATATAAGGATGATATTGTTTGAGTATAGATATTGAAAAAAACGTGCATTTAACAGAGCAAAAAGTTTGTTTTCTTAATGCCTTAGTTGCGATAAGCAGATCGCCTGTTGTAAGTAGATTGCTTCAAAAAAGGATGCCACATGAGTCAAGACAACCTGCCAATAGAACACCTCTATTATACGGAACCGAATCTAGAGAAAATCTTAGAAAATTTGGACGTTGTTCGCGGTCAGATTCACCCACCGGTGACGACAGAAGGCGCACAAAATAGTGATCAGGTTTTTCCATCAGTCTGTCTGATTGGCTTAGGGCGTTGTGGCTCTAATATTGCTTTGGATGTGGCATCTTTGGTTTACGATGCGCGTGCAAACTACATGCGTGAAGTAGAAAACCAAGAGCTGTTGGACACTGAACGAGAGTTCCGTCCGATGCGTTGGATTCGCAAGCATTTACCGATCGAAGGCAAAGATGGCTTCAAGCCGGTATTTTTAATTGAACCGATTGTCTTATTGGGTGACTTAGATAAAGACATTGAAGGACGGATTCGTTTTTCAAACCAAGAAGGCCGTGAGCAGTTCTTGGAAGAGTACAAAAAACTACAAATCATGGACTTATCCGAAGTGCATGCTGGTGGTGCCGGTAACGCGCCTATCCTAGGTCAGTACCTAGCGAAAATCATTCTAAATAAAGATACCTCGACCTTCCGTAACGAAGATTGGAAGCATCTGCATTCTTACTTGGTGGATTCTTGTGGTATCAAAGCCAACCAATCTCGCCTGTACTTTTACATCTTTAGTGCGGGCGGTGGTACGGGGTCAGGTATGGCTTCTGAGTTTGGTTTGGCTCAGCAATTCTCATACTTAAGCAAAACCTTTGACTATCGTTCAGACCAATCGCAATTGGTAGATAAGCGTCATAGCTTTGTCTTTGAGCCTATTTTTACCTCTGGTATTTGTATCCTACCGAATATTTCCGGTAAGAACGTGGAAATCTCAGAAGCTTTGCATATTAATGCTGGTCGTTTGTTGACGAAATACATCTCGGAAGAGTGGAATTTCTCTTACAACGAAGAGCGTGAAGAAGACGAAGTGCCTGCCGATGTGATGGAGCGTATTCGTCCTTGGAACTCCATGATGCTAATTTCAAACGACATTATGCGTTATGCGGAAGAAGAAGATGGTGGTGATGCCGATAGTATTGATGTGAATACGATGGAGAAATACGCAAACCAATATATTTCTCAGCAAATCTTCAACATCCTGACGGCGCAAGCGGTGACAACGGACTATGATGAAGATTACTTCCGTCGTGCAGGAATTGATATTTCAGAAACCATTCGTTTGGATGCCAATGACTTGTTTATGAGTTTGGCTGGCCCTGTGGCCGTTGCTTATGCTGAAAGCGTAGTGGGACCGGGTGTTCATCAGGATATGGTCGACATTGATGACCTGTTCTGCCGTTCGATTGAATTGCCTCACTTTAACGAAGACACATCGGCGATTGAAGGGGTGAGTGTCTTGCCTGTTGAATCAGATCGTTACCGTCAAGCCATTAAAGATTTCCGTAAGAGTGGTTATGACATCACCAAATTGAGTGACTTGCACTTCTTCAAAAACTGTTCGTCTATTGTGTCGATCATTTCTTTGCCTCGTGACTTCAAACTGTCTTTCACTGCGTTAAACCGCCTGAAAATGCACTTGAACCGCTTGTGTCCAAACACCACGCTTAAACGTTATGCCTTGGTGATTGGCGCGTCAGCGAATCTATCATTAACCACCTTGATTGCTAAGAGCCCATGTTTGAGCGATGACTTCTTAACGCTGATGGTGGCTTACATGAAGCGTTGTTTTGCAAAAGATGACTACCGTTACACGGATGAAGTGGATCAAGCGATCATTGATATGATTCAAATGGAAGACTTTGACGACAGCCTGGTCGATAAATACTTCAATAGTCACGAAAATCCAGCCAAAATTTTGGATACCAACTGGTACGCGATCAAGCCAATGTATGAGAAAAAATACCGTGAGCTGATCGACAATACGCAGCAGTTCGTTTCCATTAATGACATTCGTCTGGACATTGATAACGTCAGAAACGCCATTAAATATCTGCGTGAAATTTACCGTCACCGTATCAGTAAGACTAACGTCCTTACCCTTAACGGCTAAGCGTTCTGAGCTTATTGAAAACGCCTGCAGGCTTTCCTGCAGGCGTTTTTTTATATCGCATGGTTATGAATAACAGCGCCCAATCATTCAATGTCTACCCATAATTGGCAATAAGCATAGAACTAATTCATTAGCGCCCAATCACTTCTACCTCCACATCCACTACTCCCACGCGAGTGTTGGCGATGCGCTGAAACGCGGCTTTACTCAGATCAATCACGCGACCTCGAACAAATGGCCCGCGATCGTTTACGCGTACTATGACACTTTTCTCATTGTCTAAATTGGTCACCCTTACTCGAGTACCAAAGGGTAAGCGTTTATGAGCAGCTGTCATGGCATTTTGATTAAATGGCTCGCCACTTGCCGTGGTTCGACCCTGATATTTGTCTGCATAATAGCTTGCGCCACCTTCTTCGGAAAAGCCCGCAGTATTCTTGTGACTGATTGGCCCGCTGGAACAAGCAGACAATAAAAGTACTGTACTAGACAAACTCATAAACCGAGCGAACATAAAAAAATTCCCAAATAAAAGCCGATGATTCTATGCAGTGAAGCCCATTAAAATCCAGTATTTGGATGGCCTTTTAAAAAGCTTTTCAGGAAAGTGACAGAAACAGGCACTCAGCAAACAAATAACTGACTAATGGGCTGTTTGTAAAAGGTCGAGGGGGATGGTCAGATCCCTTAAAGAGCTATGTCATTGAAATGACTTTTGTGTAGGGATCTGACCTCTTGAACCAATGATTTATCAAGCTAGACACTAATCTAGTTTGGATAGATGAGCTTATTTGCTTGAGCATGTGGAACTAAATCTTATGAGAATTGAGTGATAGTTCAAAACCACAAGCATGAGCGTATTTTAGTAATGTCGTCCAGCTTGGGTTGGCGTTACCGCGTTCTAATCGGCTGATGTTGCTTTTTTGCGTATTCATGAGTTTTGCCAATTGCTCTTGGGTTAAACCCGCTTGGCTTCTCATTGACAGAAGTTGATCTATAAAGGCAAATTCGCTTTCAAGTTTTTCATATTCAGCTTGAACTTCAGGGGTCGCCAAAGCTCGTGTTTTAAGATTTTGTAGACTCATAATGACTGAACCTCTTGTTGTCTGCGTTTAGCTAGCTCTAACTCACGTTTCGGTGTTTTCTGTGATTTTTTTACAAAGGCATGTAAAAGGATTATTCGTTGACCTTTTAAATAGCAAAATAAGCCACGACCAATGCCTTCTTGGGCTTTTGCCCGTACTTCAAATAAACCATCGCCCATCGATTCGGTATGAGGCGGCCCAAGGTTTGCGCCATGCTTTTCCATTAGCTCTAAGAGCCTGATCATTCGCGCTTGTATTCTTGGTGGCATCTTGAGAATTGATTCGTCAACGCCACTATAAAATTCAATTTTCCAGTTCATGGTTCCCTCCAGACTGTTATCATAAATGATAACTTCGTTTTTATTTATTTTCTACCTGTTGATTAATAAAATATAAAACTATATTGTACTAGTACGTGAATACATGAATGGTAAATCCTGCCTATGCAGCCATTAATTGAATTTTTAAGCCAAGTCGATGATCAAGCTTTGTTAGAAAAGCGTCTGCGTGCATTGTTGACGCCGAATGAAATTAACGAAATGTTGCATCGTCTACAAATTTTGTCTTTGTTGGAGCAAGGTGTGCCTCAACGGGATATTGCGAAACAGTTAGGGGTTGGTATTGCCACAGTGACGCGTGGTTCCCGAGCATTGAAGGAATTGAAAGAAAATGAGTCCTGAACAAAACAAACAACCGCCTCGCATCGAGCTACCGCGTAAACCAAAGTACGTGACCATCAGTTCCGATTGCGATTTTTTTGGTCTATTTAAAAAAATAGAAAAGCGCTTTGAAAACTGCTTTATGTTGGAGTCTTTAGGGGAGGAGAGCTTTATTTCTCGTCATTCCATCATTGGCTTTGATCCTGAAAAATTGTTGTGGGCCGAAGATAAGCAGCTCTTCATTCAAGAGCGAGATGGTGCGACGCAAGCGTATGAGTCGGACAATCCTTATTATTTATTGCGTAGTATCGTGCCACAAAATATCTTGTCTCGAGGCTTTGCTGGTGGTCTGACAGGCTATATTGGCTACGATAGTATGAATTATTTTGAGCCGAGTTTAGACCTGCAAGCCAGTGAAATGTTTGATGCGTTTCGCTTTGGTTTGTACACCGACGGGCTGATTCTCGACAAGATGACAGGCGAGGTTTTCTATTTTTATTATGAAGACAATCGCGTGGATCTGGTCAATCAAATGATGGCAGAAACCACGCCAGAAAACGGGCCTTTGGTGGTGCGACCATTGGGAGAGTCCATGACCAAAGCGGATCACGCTGAGGCGGTGGCTAAGGTCAAGCAGGACATCATTGAAGGTAAGATTTTCCAGTGTGAAGTGGGCTTTAAAAAGTGGTTCGAGCTGGAAGGCGATACCATCAACCTTTACGAGGAATTGCGCGAGGTAAACCCTTCGCCACAGATGTATTACATCAAATTTGCTGAGCAGAAAGTCATCGGTGCCAGCCCTGAATTATTGTTCCGAGTGCGTCAGGACGAAATGGAGACCTTCCCATTAGCGGGCACAGCGAAGCGTGGTGCGGATGAAAAAGAAGACACAGCGTTGGCCCGAGCTTTGCTGAACGATCCGAAAGAAATTGCTGAACACAATATGATTGTCGATCTGCATCGTAATGACATTGGACGCGTGGCGCGTTTTGGTACGGTGAAAGTACGCTCTCTAATGGACATTAAACGTTTCAGTCACGTGCAGCATATTTCCAGTGAGATTGTCGGCATTATGGCGGAAGAGCATGACATGTTTTCTGCTTTAGCCAGCAACTTCCCGGCTGGTACGTTAACCGGTGCGCCTAAAATTGAGGCGATGAAAATCATCGATGATCTAGAAGGTGATGGTCGTGGCCCATACGGTGGTGCGGTTGGTCAGTTTTCTTTTAACGGTGATTGTATGTTTGCGATTCCGATTCGTACCGTGTTTGCCAATGGCAATAAAGCCTACGTGCAAACCTGTGGTGGTAATGTATACGATTCCAATGCGGAAGACGAGTATGAAGAAATTCAACGTAAGTTTGCCGGAACCAAGCGAGTATTAGACAGTTTCAGTGAAGGAGCGAAAGGGTGAAAATTTACATCATAGACAATTACGATTCCTTCACTTACAACCTCTACCAATTTATTGGTGAAGTGTTACAGACAGAGCAAAGTCAGGGGCGTATCGAGCAGTTTGACGTTATCGTGAAACGCAATGATGAAGTGACGTTAGAGGACATTCGACAAGCCGCCCCAGATCGCATCATCATTTCACCTGGGCCGGGTTCACCAGACGATAAGGCCTATTTTGGTGTGTGTGCGGATGTCATCTTAGAGTTTGGGAAAACCACTCCTTTGATGGGCGTTTGCTTAGGCATGCAGGGGATTTGTCATGTGTTTGGCGGCAAGGTGGTTAAAGCGCCATTGCCTATGCATGGTAAAACCAGTCCAATTCAGCACAATGGCGAAGGCATTTTTCATGATATTCCAGACCAATTGGAAGTCATGCGTTACCACTCGCTGATTGCGCAGGCAGAAAGTTTTCCAGAGGTGTTAGAGGTAACTGCTGCGGTGGGCAGTTTAAGTGCTGAGGCGTTTGCCGACCTTAATGGTATTCGTCAAGGTGGTGAATTTGAGATCATGGGCGTGCGCCACAAAGAGTATCCGATTCAAGGTATACAATTCCATCCCGAATCCTTTGCGACTGAAGGCGGTAAAGACCTGATTAAGAACTTTCTGTTTCAGGTTTGATGAGTTAGAAATTACTCGATTCTTGAAGTAATAGAAAAGCAGTACTCATTGTTGGGTGCTGCTTTTTTTTGCCTAAAAAATACACTTGTCTCTTTTGAGAGACTGAGCTATGGTTTTATACATACAAATATCGAGGGGTAAGGATGCCTGAGATCGATGCGCTATTAGGGTTGTCGTTTTGCTTATATTTTTTTGATAATCAACAGCACAAGTTTCCGCATTTACACGTGAAATATGGTGACTATGAATTGATTATTGCGATAGAAACAAGTGAATGCTTAGAGGGGGATTTGCCTAATAAGCAGCGTAAACGTGCTGAAGCTCACATAAGCATGCATAGAGAGCAATTTATGCAGATGTGGAATAAAGCTGTGAAGGGTCAGAATCTGGGGGAATTGGAGGATTTATGTTAAAAATTATTGATGTCGACTGGGCTAAAGATCACATCTTAGCATTAACCTTTAGTGACGGATTTGAAGGCGAAGTAGACTTGTATGATTACTTTTCAAAACCACCATTTGCTAACCTGAAAGATTTTAAACGCTTTGCTTTAACCTCAGACGGCGCCTTGAGCTGGAATGGGAATGAACTGACTGCCTCGACACTACGAGGCATCACAAAAGGAGCTTATCAGGTTGCTATGCGGCTTGATGTAGAGCTAATGGAAGAAGTGATTAAACAGGCGTCATGGGACTCCATGAAAGAAGGTCGTCCAGATATCTTGCAAGCTGCCATTCGCTCTTATGTTGAGTTATTTGGTCATCGTGCCGTTATAGCAAGAGCGGGTATTAAAAGTAGAACCAGTGCTTATCGGTCTTTAAAGCCTGAAACCAAGCCCAACTTTGCCACCTTGGTACAACTCGCCCATGCGGTGATTGAAATTGCTAAAGAGCGAGTTGGGGAGTCGCTTTCAAACTCGACCATTGTTTCGGATTAGGGGCGATTCAAGAGAATGAATGAAAAATATCTAGACACACCAATAGATGGAAGATGTTTATGACGCCTGTCTCATTGCAAATGATGCCGCAACAAGCGATATGGTGGCTGCCAAGACATCAAGCGAAATTACAGGAAAAGGCGGCTATGAATAGGGTTGATCTGGTGTTTCTAGGAGACTCCATTATGCAGGCTTGGGAGAAAGAGGGAAAAGCCACATGGGAAACCTATTATCAACCGAGAAAGGCGCTTAATTTGGGGTTTAATGGCGACCGAACCGAGCATGTGTTGTGGCGTTTAGCGCATGGTGAAGTGGATGACCTTTCCCCTAAGTTGGTGGTGCTTTTGATCGGTACAAACAACACGGGACATCGAATGGATACCCCTCAGGAAACCGCTCAAGGTATTAAAGCGATTTTAACCCTGCTTGTGGAAAAATTACCTAATACCAAAGTGCTGTTGTTGGCCATTTTCCCTCGCAGTGCGCGACCGACGCAAAAGTTGAGAGTATTGAATCAGCAAGTGAATGACCTTATTAAAGACTATGCGGATGATCAAAACGTCTTTTTTGTCGATCTGAATCATCATTTCTTGGATCAAAATGGCCATTTAACCAGTAATGTGATGGATGACTTTCTGCATCCTAATGCACATCAATATGAGGTTTGGGCACAGGCGATGGAACCTTATATCGAAAGATTCATGTCCTAATTCAGATTTTAGAGGTAGTTAGTGAAGTTTCGAAAATATCATGCGTTGGGGAATGTGTATTTGGTGGTGTCACCGGATGAGTTTCCAGATGAGCCTGCGGTGTTGAAAATCAAAAACATCTGCCATAGTCATTATGGTGTCGCATCAGATGGCGTGTTAATCGGACCATTTGAATCGGATGTGGCGAATTTTGGTTTGCGTATTTTTAACCCAGATGGCAGCGAAGCGGAAAAGAGTGGCAACGGTCTGCGTATTTTCTGTCGAGCATTGTGGGACTTGGGGCTGGTGAAGGATCAAGAGTTTACCATTGAAACCCTAGGTGGTGTGGTAAAAGCTCAGGTGCTTGAAAAGGGAAAACGAGTCAATGTGGAAATGGGGCAGGTGTCCTTCAATAGCCAAGACATTCCGATCTGGGGTGACCCTCGAGAGGTGTTATTGGAAGAATTAAATGTGATGGGCATGCAGCATTTCTACAGTGGTGTGACCATAGGCAATCCCCATTGTGTGATCTTGACGGACGAAGCGACTGAAACCAAAGCGAAAGAGTTTGGCCCATTGATTGAACACCATCCGAATTTCCCCAACCGCACCAATGTGCAGTTTGTGCAGGTAATTGATCGACATCGCATTGCGATCCAAATCTGGGAGCGTGGTGCAGGTTATACTTTAGCATCAGGCAGTAGTAGTTGTGCCGCCGCAGCCGTGGCGTATAAGTTGGGACTGTGTGATGCTCGTATTGAAGTAATGATGCCTGGTGGTCAAATCGACATAGAGATCAGTCATGATTTTCGCATTAGTATGAACGGTTCTGTGACGTCTGTTTGTCATGGTGAGATTGATGAGGAATGTTTAGCTCAGGTCTTTCATTAGGTCGATTTAAATGAGGAAAACGTCATGAAACCTTCTACCCATCCTATTTTCTGGCGAGATGAACATTTGCCTTTTGTTGAGCTTAGGCAGGTCCTTGATGGGCGTCTAGTGAGTTATGCGCCTCACTCTCATGAAACTTGGTCTATTGGTGCTATTTTAGCTGGCCAAAGTGAATTTCTATGTGTGAATCGGCTGCATGCGGTGCAAAAAGGGCATTTGGTGATGATGAACCCTGAGGAAGTGCATGCTTGTAATCCATTACAAGATTCGCCTTGGGCTTATTACATGATGCACCTAGATAAAGATTGGCTGACTAGTATGTTATCTGATCATCAATTGAGAGATCAGAGCGAGTGGCAAAATACTTGCTTAGATACTTTGTTAGATGAGCGTTTATATGAGGGTTTTGTCTGTCTGTGTGGCCAATTGATGCGCGATGATCTTAGCCACAAAGAGAAACAACAATCATTGGTTAGGTGGTTGTGCTCGCTATTTTGCCGACTCAATCAAAGCGAGGCGTCTAGGTCGACTAGTTTGCCACATAATCCTCTTTATCACGTGGCCAATTATTTGAACGAACATTGCTTGGATGAGACGCCCATCGCCGAAATTAGTCAAAAATTTGGTTACAGTACGAGCTATTTGGTTCGTTCATTTAAACGCCACTTCTATTTAACGCCCCATGCTTATCGTTTAAATCGTCGCGTTCAATTAGGTCAGAAAGCACTGAAAACAGGTCAAAGTATTGTGAATGTTGCTCACAGTGTGGGCTTTAATGATCAAGCCCATTTTCAGCGGGTGTTTAAACAGCGTGTCGCCGCCACACCAGATCAGTATCGTCGTTCTTGAAGCAGCCTTAAATCAAAGATATTAAATCAAGATATAGACACTACTGCCTGCCAATAGCGTCGCAAGACTACGGTTGAGCCAGCGCATTTTGGCTGGGCTTTGGAAGTACTGCCCGAGCAACATACCAATGGCGACCCAAACTCCCAAAGAAAGCCAGCATATAGGTAAGTAAAGCCCAGCGAATACTAGGATGTCGTTGGTGTCTGCATTGGGAACATACACTGCAATGCCGGAAACCGAAGCGAGCCAAGCTTTGGGGTTTACCCATTGAATAATGGCACCCGTCATGAAGCGAGGCGCAGATTGACTTTGATGTATGCTCAAATCCCCTTGATCACGCCATAACTGGAAGCTTAGGTAAAATAAAAAGCCAGCTCCCAGCCATTTTAAAATCTTGGTGAGCTGCGGTAAGGCGTCGAGAACTTGATGTAAACTAAAGCCTACTAGCAAAAACAGCAAAATAAAGCCAAGGGTCGCACCTGTGATGAAATTAAGCCCAGCACGTAAGCCATGGCGGGCACTGCAACTGAGAGATACTAGGTTAACAGGCCCTGGAGAAAGGGAAGCGGCTAAAGCAAATAGCGACATGGAGAGGAGAAGAGATAAGGTCATAATGACGTCCTTCAAAGGTTTGTAAAATAAACCTCAGTATGTCTCTGTCGACTTTTTGGGTATTGAACAAAATTGACCTGATGGTTTTCATCTCGAAATCAGCAGAGTATGCTCAAGCTCAATGCGCTTTAGGTAAATAGAGCTCACGTGCTAACAAGCGGATCAATGGTTAGGAATGGATTATGTTGAAACAGGTGTTTTGGTTGGTGATTATCATGCTGTCGCAGACTGTCATGGCACAATCGCAGTTGATAAATGAACCGTTATCGAGTCTCGATCAAACGGTGTTTGAGCTTGAACGTAGCAATGCTATTTTGCAATTATCGAAAGCCTCGTCGGAAGAGTTGAATGCTCTGCGTGATGAGGTGACGACTGTACGTGATAAAGTCGATTTCTTATCCAATCTGCTGTTTCTGTTAGTGGTGGCGTTATTGATTTTAGGTTGGCGATCACACAAGCAGCACCAGCGTCTTGAGCTATTAGAACGTCAGCGGACGGAAGGGTTGAATGTGAAGGAGTAAATGTCATGAATCACGTTGGTTTAATGATTATCGACATGCAGCAAGGCATGTCTTGGCCACAAGCTGGGGAGCGTAATAACCCGCAGGCTGAGCGCAACATAGCCGAACTTTTGGCTCATTGGCGAGCCTGCCAAGCGCCTGTTATTCATGTTCGTCACTTATCGACTGAGCCTGATTCCTTGTTTTGGCCGGAGCAAGACGGGGTTTTGTTCCAAGAAGCGTTTGAGCCGCTAGACGATGAAAAAGTGATCGAAAAAAGCGTGCCAGATGCCTTTATCCATTCCGAGCTTGCTGATTGGTTAGCAGAGCAACAAATAGACTCCTTAGTGATTGTGGGTGTCAGTACGAATAATTCGGTAGAGTCGACGGTGCGCTCCGCAGGTAACTTGGGCTTTATGGTCTATGTGGTGGAAAACGCCTGTTTTGCCTTTGAAAAAGAAGACTTTTTTGGTCTGCTACGCAGTGCGGATGAAGTGCATGCCATGTCTTTAGCGAACCTGCACGGCGAATACGCCACCGTCATTAGCCAAGATGAAGCATTTGCTTTATTGCCACAGGATAAAGTGTCTATAGGCAGATAACGGATCTTATTCCACAACGCACATTGGCGTCTTCGCGATAGGATCCTGATGAATTTGCGCCTCCAGTGAGAAGACGGACTTTAACAGTTCTCGGGTGAGTACATCGGAGGGTAAACCTTGTTGAATGATTTGCCCTTCTTTCATCACAATTAGATGATCACAGTAACGGGCCGCTTGGTTAATGTCGTGTAAGACGGTAATGATGGTTTTACCTTGCTGATTCAGGCGTCGCAACAAATGCATGAGTTCCACTTGGTGGTTGAGGTCCATATAGGTGGTTGGTTCGTCGAGTAATAGATAAGGCGTATCTTGCGCCAGTGTCATGGCCAGCCAAACACGTTGACGTTGACCACCGGACAGCTCGCTCACCAATTGTTCTGCCAGTTCGGATATGCCAGTTTCTTGCATGACCTGATGGATAATCTCTTGATCTGCTTGATTGGTTCTGCCCCAGAATCCTGTGTAGGGGCTGCGGCCATAGGCGACTAAGTCTTTGACTTTAATGGCTTCTGGGATTGGCTGAGTTTGCGGTAACAGCGCGATTTGTCTGGCCAATTGTTTGGAGGGGATTTTATGTAAAGCTTTACCTTGCCATTGAACCTCACCTTGCATGGGCGTTAATAAACGCGCTAAGGCTTTTAACAGCGTGGATTTACCACAACCATTTGGTCCCAGCAAAGCGATGATTTTGCCTTCTGGTAGGTCCAGATCAATGTGTTTCACAATGGCTTTTTGATGATAGCCAACCGATAACTGTTGAGTGCTAAGTGACATAAATTATTTGGACCTCAAGAGTAACCACAAGAAATACGGTGCCCCAATAATAGCGGTCATGATGCCGGCGGGGAGTTCTATTGGTGGATCTATGGTTCTGGCTGCCAGATCGGCAAGTAACAGCAAAATTGCCCCAACCAACATGGTCGCGGGGAGCAAGGCTTGATGGCGACCGCCGACCAGTTTGCGGGTTAAATGAGGTGCGACTAAACCTAAAAAGCCAATCGGACCACAAATGGCGACGCAAGACGCCGTCAATCCTACTGCAATTGCTAGGGCGGCTAAGCGAACGGTGTTGGTATGAGTCCCTAAGCTGGTGGCGTGTTCATCGCCAAGGTGTATCAAATTAAGTGGTTTGGCGAGCCAAAGTGCTGCGGGTATTAATACCAGCCAGGGCAAGAGAAGGCTCAATTGCGTCCAACCACGCCCCCATAAACTACCGGTCAGCCACAATAGAGCGTTATTAATCTCCAAGGGTTTGACCAGCATAAGAAAATCCACACAGCTGGCATACAGGGCAGCGAGAGCAACCCCAGTGATGGCTAATTTGACCGTGGTGCTATGTTGGCCGCACAAACGCCATAGAATAATGGCGGCTAAAAAGCTGCCTAATAGGGCAACAAGAGGTAGCCATTCAATGGCGGCATCGGGGAAAAAGGTCATGTAAATCACTGCCGCTAATCCGGCACCATGACTGACGCCTAGAATGTCTGGTGAGGCTAATGGGTTGCGAATAACCCCTTGTACCAATGCCCCGGCCAGCGCCATCATTGCACCAACCAACAGGGCAATGATGATTCGCGGAAATCGGTATTCATGAATGGTGAAGTGGTTTGGGTTGGTATGGTCCCAAAAAGCGTCGATAATCGAATCTAATGGCACAGAGACGGCGCCGAAGAGTAAATTGGTGAGGATTAAAATCAGAGTCAGGAAGCCGAGAATAAAAAAGCAGGACACGAGTCTCATAAGGTTTTCTTTCTCACCAGATAAATAAAGAAAGGCGCGCCAATTAAGGCGAGGATGGCACCAGCGGGCGTCTCTAATGGCACAGAGACTGCGCCGAAGAGTAAATTGGTGAGGATTAAAATCAGAGTCAGGAAGCCGAGAATAAAAAAGCAGGACACGAGTCTCATAAGGTTTTCTTTCTCACCAGATAAATAAAGAAAGGCGCGCCAATTAAGGCGAGGATGGCACCAGCGGGCGTCTCCATGGGAAAGATAATGGCGCGACTTAAAGTGTCTGCAAGAGCGACTAAGCTGGCGCCCAATAAGATCGCAATGGGTAAGAAACGTCGATGATCTTGGCCAATGAGCAGTTTGGCCATATGGGGGACCAGCAAACCGACAAAACTGATTGAACCGACGGCACCAAGAGAAGCGCCAACCAACAGGAGCACGAGAAAGCTCCCGATCAGTTTCACAAGCCCGATGGATACCCCTAAATTTCGGGCGTTATCATCACCTAATTGCAGCAGGTTCAGACTGGGCGACAGTAGGCTAGCACCCAATAGTCCGACAATCGCTACCGGCCAAAAAGCGTCAAACGTCTGCCAACGAGCGTCCGTTAAGCTGCCGGCCAGCCAAGTAATCACAGCAGAAGCTTGATCTTCCTCGATAATTACCAGAGCCTTGGTTAAGGCGGCACACAGTGCAGAGATCGCCACGCCAGCAAGGACCAGCCGACCTTGTTCGTTCCCCGTTCGCCAACCACTGCCGAGCAGCATCACTAAGCTCCATGCCAAGCCGCCCCCTATCATGGCCGCCACTGTTGTACCGAGTAAACCAAACCAAGGTGTGATCGTAGAGACTAAAGCCATGCCGAGAGCCGCTCCCGCATTAACGCCTAACACCGAAGGTGACGCCAGAGGGTTAAGGGTGAGTCCTTGCATAATGACCCCAGCGGCGGCTAAACAGGCACCGACCAACAAGGCAACCAGCACTCTGGGTAAGCGCAAATCTCGTACTATATGTTGTGCAATGCTGTCTTGATCAAACTGATATAAGGCTTGTAATGCATCGAGAGGTGAAATCGCGATGCTAGACCAAGTAAACAAGCTAAGCCAACTGATTAACAGCATAAGACTGGCCAATGCTAAGCATTGGCTAGTGAGTGTAAAAGAAGAGAATTTCATCTAGGGTACAAGTATATCTACTAAGTCCTGGCTCATACGTTCAGCCGCCATAATGCCTCGGCATCGAGACCAGATATTTGGATTGACTTGATAAATGTGATTTTGACGCGCCGCTTGTAGTACAGAAAATAGTGGTTCATTGCGCCATTTATCAATGATGCTTGGAGTAACGTAATTGCCAATGATGAGGTATTCCGGATTGATGGCCACCAGTTGTTCCAAACCAGTTTGACGATACGCTATATCGTCGCGACCGCTTTCCGCATTGGTTAAGCCCAAAGCATGAATGACGCCACCAGCATAAGAGTCTTTGGTGTGTAAAAACAAGGCGTCATCTCGTGCTACGCCGAATTGCACTTCAATATTTTTAGGTAATTGCTGAGCATATTGCGCCATGGCTTTTCGATGCTGCTGTAATCGTGCCTGCATGGCTTGGTCTTTACCAATGACCTTACCAATGATGGCTGCGGCCTTTAAACTGTCTTCATAGGTTTCGCGACGAGAAGGCAGAATTAAGGTCGGAGCAATTTTTTGCAGATCGGCATACACGGCTTCGTGTCGACTAATATCGGCAATGATTAAATCTGGTTTTAAAGAGGCGATGACTTCCATGCTAGGCTGCGAGCGAGTACCAACGGATGTCCAGCTGCCAATCACATCTCTCACTTCTTTGAGAACGCGATCGGCTTCTTTATCATCGGCAATGCCAACAGGACTGACACCGACCGCAGCGAGTGCATCCGCGAACGAGAATTCCAAAACGACAATACGTTTGGGTTGATAGTCCAGTGTGAAGAGGCCTTTGCTATCCTCTACAGTAACGGCCGTCGCGGTAAAGGAAACGAGAATAAAGTACGTAGACAGGATGACGGAAAGCCAACGTTTCATGATTTCGCCTAATTGCTTAAAGAATATATTAATAATAACACTTCTCAGTCAATTTTTGTCGCCTAGGCATGAAGGATTTATGTGAAAGACCGTCATCGCTAAAAAGTGAGGACGGTCGTTAAATGCTTTCGCCAATATCAATTTTGAAAGGGAGCTCGATGACGGCTTGCGTAATTGGGTTGCCCTGGAGCCTTGATAATAAGTGTTCGGCGGCCAGTCGTCCCATGTCTTCTCGTGGCGTGATGACCGTGGCTAATAACGGCACCATGGCACGCGAGATGTCGTGACCATGAAACCCTGCAATGGCAATGTCCTCAGGAATACGAATGCCAGATTTTTGGCAGGCATAGAGTGCGCCAATGGCTAAGTCATCGTTGGTGCAGAAAATACCATCGGTATCCGGTTGTTGGGCTAATGCTTCTTTTAGAAAATTGGCCCCCATGGTAAAGGAAGAGGCGCTGTGAGTTTTTAGGCACAAAGGCGTTAGCCCGTGATCCGTCATGGCGGTTTCATAGCCACGAATTTTGAGCAAGGTCCTTTGGTCCATGCGAGCCGCAAAATAGACAATTTTCTGGCGACCACGTTTTATCATGCATTCTGTCATGGCATAAGCGGCCGCTTGGTTGTCGATGCCAATGGCTTGCTCAATAGGAGGCGATACGGAATCCATGATCTCGATGACAGGAATACCGGCGACGGCAAGCATTTTTCGTACGCGATCTGTATGGTAACTTTCTGAAATGATTAACCCATCCACACTGTAGGACAGCAAGGTCGCAATACGGGACTCTTCGGCCTCTTTGCTATAGCCATAGTGCGCCAGCATGGTCTGATAACCGGCGGGTTCTAAGACGCTTTCGATGCCTCTTATGACTTCAGAGAAAACTTGGTTGGTCAAAGAAGGCAGCAACACACCAATGGCGTGGCTTTTTGACTTGGATAAAATGTCCGGAGCACGATTGGGAATATAGCCAAGGGTTTCTAACGCCGCTGAGATCTTTTCTTGCAAAGGTGCCGAGACAGAATCAGGTGTTCTTAAATAACGGCTTACCGTCATCTTTGTCACACCGACTAAGTCTGCAACATCTTGTAATGTAGGGCGTTTATTCTTCATCTTAATGGCCATATCCATGATTTGTTACAAGTAACATTACCATAAGCAAATCATGGCAAGAAAGAAAACTCACTCAAATTATGCCTTTTGAGCATAACCTTTGAGTCCATTCATGGCTTCTTTTAAGACGACCTCAGCTTCCTGTGAAATATCAATCACAATGGCTTCTTCTGTGGTTGGTTCAATTAATGTCTCAAACTGGCTTTCCAACATGCCGCGGCCATTGAAGTAATGTCCATGACGTTTCTGATGACGTTGCCAAATGGTATCGATGTCGCCTTTTAAATAAATCATGGCGACGTCATCAAGCCCTCGACGTAATATGGTCCGATAGTCAGGCTTTAAACCAGAACAAGCGATGACAGCGGTAGGGTTTTCATGCAGCAGTTGGTTTAAACTTGCCAACCAGTCTTTGCGGTCGTCATCGGTTAATGGTGTGCCTTCACTCATTTTGGCGACATTTTCAGGGCTGTGAAAATCATCACCGTCAAAAAAAGGGTAACCTAACTGATCCGCTAGGCCTTTACCTATTAAGGATTTCCCGGATCCAGAAACACCTAATACAACAATTCTTTTCGTCATTCTGTTATTCCTTAATCGCCTTGCTAGTTGGCAAGGCGAGGTCTTCGTATAAGCTTCGTCAGACTTTTGGTTTTGTGTTTATTGCCACCAAAGCGCCAATTCTGGGAAGAAAATGACGAGCGCTAGAACGGTGATTTGCAATCCAATAAAAGGCAAAAGTGAGCTAAAAATTTCACCTAAACTGATGTCCTTTGGTGCCACGGATTTCAAATAGAAAGCGGCGGGGCCGAAAGGCGGTGAGAGGAAGGAGACCTGCATATTGAGGCAGAACACCACACCGAACCAAATTGGATTTAGACCCAAGCCGGAGATGATGGGCACAAAGATTGGCATGGTCAGTAAGGCGACACCGACCCAGTCTAAGAACATACCAAGCACCAAGAGTACTAACATCATGATCAAGACGGTGCCCATAACGCTGCCACCACTCAAGGTGAGAATGGTTTCTTCAACGAAATCAATACCGCCCATGAGGTTGTAAACGCCGACTAAGGCGGTGGCACCAATGCCGATCCAGATGATCATGCCACAGGTGCTCATGGTCGCCTTGGCACTGTCTTTTAACATGCCTAGGGTTAATTCGCCGCGAATTGCCGCGCTGATCATAATCCCTACCACACCTAATGCAGAGGCTTCGGTCACAGAAGCGATACCAGTGTAAATACTGCCCAGTACCGTCATCACAGTAAGTAATGGAAAGAGTAAGGCTTTGAAGTAATTAACGTCTTGTTCGGCTGCCAGTTCTTCTTCACTTGGCAGAGGCGCGTACTCTGGATTTAAGCGACAAATGATGAGAACGTAGGCCATGTAGAAAAAGGCCAAGATTAACGCTGGTAGGAAGGCGGCTTTAAACAAGTCACCGATCGAAACGCTGGCGGTTAGTCCATAAATAATCAACACAATGCTAGGCGGTAGCATGGTTCCAAGGGCGCCACCCGCACACGTGGTACCGATCGCCAACTTACGGTTGTAGCCCAAGCGTAGCATTTGGGGTAAGGCTAAAATCCCTAGCAATACGGTTTCGCCACCGATAACGCCTGACATGGAGGCCAAGACAATGGCAACCAGCAAGGTTTGTACGGCCACACCGCCGCGCAAACGACGCCCAAATACTTTCATGGCGTCAAATAAGTCACGGGCGATACCTGACCGGTCGAGTAGGGCTGCCATGAGCACAAACATCGGCACAGCGAGGAAAACATAACTGCCGACAAAACCATAAAGACGGCTCGTAATCAGTGGTAGAGCGCCAAAGCCAAACCAACCAATTGCGAAAACCAAAGCAACCAATGCGGTGACAAATGCCAGCTGCATGCCCGTTAATAGTAAAAGAATCATAGAGCCAAGCATTAACAGGCTGCCGTAGCCAATGCCTAAAGCCGATAAATCAAACATTGTCTTGTTTCCTTAGGCCGTTTAATTCTTGTAGCAGATGTAAGATAAATTGAATAAACATGATGCACAGGGTGACAAAAATCATGCCTTTCACTAACGCTGGGAAAGATGGATCAAAGGCCGAGCCAGAGGTTTCAAGACGAATCTCACCAAACGGCGTAAACCAAGAATCTTGCACCATTTGATAAGCCGCCCAACTGAGTAGACCGGAGAAAACAATGCCCATAATGTGGTGGAAAACATTAAGCCAGCGGCGCACACGATCCGAAACCAAATCGTAAATCAGCACCACACGGACATGCTTGTTGGTAGACAGGGCATAAATACCACCATAGACAAACAAACAGCCGCCGAGGAAGGATGCGGTTTCATGAACCCAAATCGTGGGAGCATTGAATAAATAGCGCATTAGGACTTCGTAAAAGGAAATCGCGACAGTAAAAATAAAGAGCAAACTCAACATATTACCAAGCTTATAAATTAAGCGGTCAAGGGCATTGCGAGGCTGCTCTGATGAATCTTGTGAGTCTGGGGGAGTTTGATTTTTCATGATCTTGATCCAATAGGAAAACAGGCGTCAACAAGAAGACGCCTGTTTGGCTTCAAGCAAACTAGTTAATACAGCCGAATGCTTATAGAAGACCGTTTTGTTCTAGGTAAGACGTAATAGAGTCATAGACTTTCTGTGCATTTTTTGAACTCTTGGCAAATTCTTCCCATTGAGTTCGAGCAATGGCACGAAACTTCTTACGTTCTTCTGCAGACCAATCATGTATGGTGATGTTTGGATCTGCTTGAGCGGCTTTTACCGCTGCTTGGTCAGCAATGCGCAGTTGGGTAGTCATGTCCTGAGCAAAATCGCGAACCGAAACGGTTAAGATAGTTTGTAAGTCGGCTGGTAATTTATCCCACTTTTTCTTATTCATCGAAATATCGATTAATGGTAGAGAGTGGAAACCAGGTTGCACTGGGTGAGCGGCAATGTCGTTCATACCGGCTTTTTGGTTAGTTGAGAAAACGGTGTAATCCGCGGCGTCGATGACGCCTTTACTCAAACCAGTAAACACTTCAGAACCAGGTAGGTTAACCGGTGCGGCACCAGCAGCGGCAAAGACGCGCTGAACCAAACCTTCAGGTGCTCTTAGTTTAAGACCTTTAAGATCTTCAACACCATTTAACGGTACACGAGAAACCAACGATTCAACACCAGTAGTTGAACCGCCAATGAATTTAACGCCGTAAGGTGCGTACAATTCATTCATTAGCTCGTAACCACCACCGTAGTTAATGTATTGCAGTAATTGCGAAGTATTTGACCAAGCTCCGACTGTGTTACCAATTAAACCAAAGGCTGGGTCTTTGCCTGAGAAAAATTCGGTCGCCGTGATTTGACCATCCAGAATGCCCATCTTGATGCCATCTAATGTTTCAGTATGTTTGAAGATACTGCCAACAGGAAGAAGGTCGATCTCAACTCGGCCACCGGTCATTTCTTTGACACGGTTTACCCATTCTTTTTGAACTTGAAAGTTCTTATCACCAGCGGGATCAGAAGATTGGAATTTGAAGGTATAGTCTGCGGCGAAGCTAGGTGCGGATAGTGCGCAAGCTAGAGTGGCGCTTAACAAAGTGGTGCTGAGCTTTTTCATAGTATGGTTTCCCATTGATTATTTTTTTAGGAAATTCAGAGTTAACCAATAACAAATGTTACCGGTAACTAGCGGGTGAATGTTACCGGTAACTTTTTATCTTAGTCAAGGCGATTTTGGATAAAAAACTCATATCGTATTGAGATGCTTGATATCTAAGGAAATATTTTTTTGTTTAGACGGAAAACCTAGAGTGATCTTGTTAGACATTGGTCTAAACTGGATTTAGCTCTGTAACAGAAAGGCGCACAATGTGCTTTACACAAAATAAGAAGAAATCAATATGGCCGCCATCGACATTCCTGAAGTGCATAAATTTATTGAGTCCACTCCACCTTTTGCCAGCTTGAGTGATCAAGAGCGCAAGCAGCTTCTCTCTGGCGTTGCCATGTTGTATGTGCGGCAAGGCCAGACGCTGGTATTGGAAGAGGAGGCGGCCACCGTGCATTTGATCCGTCGTGGTGCCTGTGAAATTCGCACGCCAAAGGATGGTTTGGTTGATCAAATTGCCGATGGTGAATGTTTTGGTGTATCGAGTGTGATGGCGCAGAATCCTGATGGCTTAAAAGTGGTCGCGATGGAAGACAGCTTGGTGTATCGATTTGATAAGAGTCGATTTCAAGACATGTTAAAGCAGAATGATGCATTTGGGCTTTTCTTCGAACACACTCAACTGCATCGGCGGCGAAAATTGTCACGTCGACGGGACAGTGAGTTGGCTTCACCGGCACTGCAATTATCAACCTCAATTTCACATATTATGACCCGTCAATTAGTCCAAGCGAGTCCCAGTGAACGTGTGCAAACCATTGCCATGCGAATGACGGAAGCCAGAGTGAGCTCTATATTAATCCTTGAAGAGGAGTCCTTGCTGGGCATTGTCACAGATCGTGATTTGAGGTCACGTATTTTAGCCTTGGGAGGTTCGGCGCAAGCCGTTGTGGCTGACATTATGACACAATCCCCAGTCACCCTGTCGCCAGACGCCTTGGTCATGCAGGCGCAAACCCTGATGAGCGAAAGCAACATACACCACCTGCCGATTGTTGAAGAAACGGGAAAGGTGGTGGGTATGCTGACCGCAGCGGACTTATTGCGACATCAAGAATTGAGTCCTCTGTTGTTTATCAACCAGATTCATCGACAAACGTCTGTGGAAAGCTTGGCTCGCATTTGTCAGCAGTGGCCAACCTTGATCATCAATCTGATTGTCACTGACATGAAACCAGCAGACATTGGTAAAGTGCTGGCCACCGTCAGTGATAATCTGACCAAGCGTCTGATTGAGTTGGCTGTGATGGCATTGGGCGAGGCACCCATGGACTTTCAATTCTTGGTGTTTGGTTCCCAAGCTCGTCAGGATCAGTCTTTGGGCAGTGACCAAGACAATGGTTTGATGCTGGAGAGAGAACCGGATGAGACAGAAGCCGCTTATTTTGCGGATTTATCAGAATTTGTCTGCAAAGGTTTGGCGTCTTGTGGTATTCGTCTTTGCCCTGGCAACATCATGGCCAGCAATCCTCAGTGGCGTAAAACACAACAAGGTTGGCAGCAAGCATTTGCACAGTGGATTAAAAGTGCCGCTCCCAGTGCGTTGTTACATGCCAGTATTTTCTTTGATATTCGCTGTGTGTTTGGTGACGATGCTCCGGTAAAACGATTGATTAAAGGCATGCAGGTCGAGGTGGCGCAAAACAGTATGTTTCTCGCCACTCTGACTCGCACTGCGATTGCCACAAAACCGCCATTGGGCTTCTTTCGCCATTTCCTATTGGAGTCTTCTGGTGAGCACAAACATCAACTGGATTTGAAACATCAGGGGTTGGCTTTGATTAATGATTTAAGCCGTTTATATGGGTTGTCTTGCAAGGTTTATCGGGAGTCGACACTAGAGCGAATAGAACAGGCCATTCGCGAACAGCTTATTAGCGTGGATACGGCTCGTAACCTGATGGACGCATGGGATCATTTGAATGGTTTACGGCTTGAAGCGCAAAGTCGTCATTGGCAAATGTCGGGGACAGCGAGTGCTTACCTTGATCCGAAGAAACTAAGCCCTTTAGAGCGAAAACATTTGAAGACAACTTTTAGCATCATTAGCGATGTACAAGACATTGCTCAACAGAGGTTTCTTCGAGGTTACAGTTAATGTGGTGTCGTCTTTTATCACGGGTTAAACATTGGCAACAACAACGGCAATCTTTGCTCCGAGCTTGGTCAGATTGGGAGTATGTGGTGCTGGACATTGAAACGTCTGGGCTGGATGCAAAGCGGGACCATATTGTGAGTCTAGGTTGGGTTTGTATTAAACAAGGGGTAATTGATTTAGACAGTGCTCGTCATCTGGTCTTGGACACAGCTGAGGTCGGTGAAAATGTCGGTATTCATATGATTACGGATGCGGATATTCAACAATACGGAAAAAAACAAGAAAGTGCATTACGTTATTTACGGCATTTTCTGCGTGGGCGCATTTTGGTGGTACACCATGCACCGTTGGAAATTAGCTTTCTGAAAGCTGCCTGGCAGAAACATCTTTTTCCATCTTATGGATTAACTTGGCTCGACACCTTGATGTTGGAAAAAGTCAAAGCGGATCGAGCGCAGCAGCCGATTCAAGAAGGCGGTTTTCGTTTGAATCACTGTCGAGAACGCTACCGCTTGCCAGAGTATCAAGGGCATGATGCCTTAACGGATGCGCTTGCGACGGCGGAATTGCTATTGGCACAAATTGCCTACCAAGGGAAGAACTGCCGCTTGTATGATTTGAGTCTGATGGCGGGAGGCCGAAGCCGTCTATCGCCCCGTTAAACAAGGCGACAGACGGGAAAAACAAAGGTGCCTTTGTTTAAGTTTTTTAAGCTGTATTGCGCGAATAGTTTGGCGCTAAATCCCATTCTTCTGGCTTAGGTTCTGTGCCAAGGTGCTTAGGGTTTTCTGACCAATGTAACAGACTCAGTTCACCGAAAGAGGACTCGGTGAGTGCCGTACAATGTTCGACCCAATCACCGTCGTTACAATACAAAATACCTTCTTTCATTTGAAACGAAGCGAAATGAATGTGCCCGCAAATGTAACCATCCACTTTGTGACTTTTCGCGGACTTCAACGCAGCAGTCTCAAAACGTTCGATGAACTCTTTGGCCTTGCCTATGTGGCTTTTGAGGTAGCCAGCAAGGGACCAGTAAGGCAGACCGAGAAAGCGTCGAACGCCATTAATGGATTGATTAAGCGATAACATTAAGCCATGAGCTTTGTCACCAATGGCCAACATCAAAGGGCTAATTTTCACCATCTGATCAAACTCGTCGCCATGGCTAACATAAAAGCATCGACCATCTGCTGTGTTGTGACGAGCATGCAATTGGATGTCTACGCCAGATAAGGTTTGACCGGCAAACTGACGAAAGAAGGCGTCGTGATTTCCTGGGATGTAAATCACTTTGGTACCGGATTTTGCCATCGCCAAAACCTGTTCCACCACTTGATGATGGGCATCAACAAAATACGCTTTATGGCGCATGGCCTGTAAATCGATGATGTCGCCCACCAAGTATAAGGTGTCCGTTTCAATGCTTTGTAAGAAGTTCAATAAATGAACCGCCTGACACGCTTTGGTACCTAAATGTACATCGGAAATGAACACGGATCGAAATCGAGTTTGCATAATCGCCTCCTTAAAGGGTGTTGCCCTGTTAAAGAACAGATTAAAGAGGCTTTATGACAGACTTGTGAGTGCTTTATGACAGTTAGATCACAATTCACCAACGGTTTGTTTGGTTTCTGGGATCAAGCGGGGTTGCAAGTGAATATGATTACCGCCTGTCTGCTTCGCTTGTTTTTTGGCTTGCGCGGCCAGTTCGGCTACTTGGTGATGATTGCGACAATGCGTAGGGTGTACAACGCCAATAGCGAGACTTAGGATAGGATGAAAACGAGTGTCACCATGGCGATTTTTAGTCCAAACGCCTCCTTCCGCTAAGGTTTCCTGAGTGTAAAACTCTCTTACCTTAATCGCGAAAGCATCAAGAATATGTTGACACTGTAATTGCCAGTCGTGATCGCCAAAAATCACCACAAAGTCGTCTCCGCCAATGTGGCCGATAAAATTATTCGGGGCGACTAACTCCTTGATTAGAGAGCCGACTAATTGAATGACGGCATCGCCTTTCGAATAGCCAAAAAAGTCATTAAACGGTTTGAAATCATTGAGATCAAAATAAGCGACATAAAAGTCATCTTGGGCGGCTAAGCGACGGCTGACTTCTCGATGAATGGGGACATTGCCTGGTAGTAATGTTAACGGATTAGAGTAAGTCGCGTTTTGAATTTTCAATTCTGTAATGCGTTTCAGAAGGTCTTTTAAATGCCCTGTTCCTAAGAACTTACCCTCACGAACCACGATGATTTCGTTGTTTAGAGTATCGGCTTCTTGGTTAGTGACCATGGTCGAAACGCTGGCCAAACTGACATTGCTTTCTACAATGAGCACATCATCACTTAATAAGTTAGTCACAGGTTTGTGTTCATACAAAGCACGGCCATAAGGGGTCGAAAACAGTTCGTGTAACTGGTGACGACGAATGACACCAACAGGATGATCGTTTTGATCTAACACGGGAATGGCAATTAAATCTGGGTGTTTTTTAAAACGCAGCGAAGCTTCATCTAACAAGCTGTTCTGCTGCAAACTAGGTGTAGGACGACACAGTATTTGTACTGTTTCGGAGTGATCATTTTGAAACTGAGAGCGACGTTGCGCTTGCTTTACCAAATAAGGGTGAGTGCTAAAGGCGGGCGTCTCGGTTGGACGACCTAAGAAATAGCCTTGCCCTAACGTGATGCCAATCTCGATTAATTGATCCAGCTCTTGCTGATTTTCGATGCCTTCGGCGATTAAAATGCAATTCAAACGTTGTGCTATGGTGAGAATTGAACGCACAAATTCGCGTTTGATTTCATCTTTGTCGATGCCTTGAATAAAATGCTTATCCACTTTGACGATGTCAGGCTGCAATTCAGACCACAGCTGCAAGCCTGAGTAGCCAACGCCTAAATCATCGATGGCCACTTGGAACCCCATTTTACGGTAATGCTCAACACTGCTTCTTGGTAAGCCATTGTGATCGTATGGATGTTGTTCTGATAACTCGATCACGATGTCTTTTTGATCTAACCCTAAGTCATTGAGAATGCCTAATGTCATGCCTGATTGATGCTCTGGAGAGCCTAATAGTGACGCACTGACATTTAAGAATAATCGACCTTTAAGGTTGAGTTTAGAGAATTTGCTAATGGCTTTTTCGCGGCACAATAATTCTAGCCGGTGCAGTTGCTCTTCTTTTAGCGCTAAGCTAAAGAGTGCATCAGGGGAAAATAGTGCCGAGTTTTTAGGGCCGCGAGACAGGGCTTCGTGACCATAGATTTCACCATTACTCAAATCATAGATAGGTTGAAAATAAGGTGTGATCAACCCATTGTTGAGTATTTTTTGCAATAAGGCAGCTTCGTCTATTTGACTCATTTTCTCTCTAATACATCTTAGTGATTAATTAATAGAGAATTTTATGTCACATTTATGACAATTTAATGAACGGCAAAGAGGAAATAAAGACGATAATAAGGATGAATAAAAAAGGTGAGATAGGGGACAAAAAAATACTAACCTGTTACCGGATCGATTTCTTATTTTAGCCTTTCGATCATCGGGAACATAGGTTAGTCGAGCGACACAGAAAACTTAGTGTTGTGACGCTGACTTGAAAGGACGAGCAATGGTTAGACCAGTGAAAAATGCTTTGACACGAGACGTCACTTTTTTGATTGCTTGTGCGTAGTAAGCACGGCGAAGTTCGTAAGCTTTTTCTACATAAAAGTCAGCGTCTAGGTTACCGAAAGCATCGTATTTGTAATCGTTTTTCATAGTGTATCTCCTGAAATATTGAAGTTTGTTTTTACACTACGAATTATAAAATTTGACCAATTATTCAGCAAACGATCAATTTTCAGCTAATAGGTTAGAAAAACTCATCAAATAGAGGTTTGGTTGCTCAACACGCGAAACTTACCTGGTGGCATGCCGGTAGCACGTTTAAAAAAACGAGAGAAATAGCCAGGATCTTTAAAGCCTAAATCATAACTGATTTCATCCACTGAGCGAGCGGTGTAAATTAAGCTGCGTTTCGCTTCAATTAGCAGTCTTTCATGCGCTAGTGCTAGCACACTCTTATTAAATGAGGCTTTGCTTAATCGGTTTAAACGGCTGGTGGAGGTACTGAGAGCTTGAGCGTAATCTTGTGTGCTCCAGTGCTTTCGAAAATGGCTTTCTATTAATTCTTTTAGCCTTTGTATGCGGCTACTTTCAGTCACTTCCGTCGAACTTTCATCACCGTTATTTTGCTGTTGGCGATGTAGAATGAGCAAAATGGCTTTGATCAGATATTCGCTCATCAAAGCACGGTCTTCTCGAATGTAGAAAGACTCACTTTCCAGTTGTTGAATCAATGGCCATAGCTCTGAAAAGCTATTACGGTTGCCATTAAAATTAATATGACAGGCTTGGCTCAGTAATGGTTTGATGAATTTTGCAGCTTTTTCCTGGTAAGCGTCTTCGAGTAACGGCTCCGCGATGCTAATGACCCGCCCGTCGGTATCTGGCGCGAAATGGAAGCTGTGCACGACGCCTGCTGGTACGATGATGGCCCAAGCGCCCAGTAAAATTTGTTGTTGATCGTCTAGTTGGACCTTGGCTTGTCCTGACTTTAGGATCAAAATTTGGAACAGCTGGGCATGTCGATGAGGGCTGATTTTCCAGCCGAGATTGCTGCTTCTGTCTTCTATGTCTTCAATATGGAAAAACTCTGGATCATTAATCCAACTGGACTCTCCATACAAACCAAAGTGTGGAATCTGATTTTTTTTCATAAGCTATTTTTACATTTTTATTTTTATAAGCTGAATTTTATATTGCTTAAAATAGGATGGAAAGCCAACAATAATAAGGCTTTTACATAAAAAAGATATTTTCACTCTATTCTTCTTTGATCAAAAAGTACAATTTTTTGATCATTTTTCACCTAACCAAGAGACCTCTTGGCTTCTATGATGAAGATCAAATAGTGCTGTTATTTAGTATAGAGTCTAAAAAGCCAGCACCAAACAAAAACAATAAATGAAGGTGAGAGAGCATGAAAACTCAAGTGGCAATTATTGGGGCAGGTCCTTCAGGGCTATTGCTGGGACAGCTTCTTGCAAAGCAAGGTATTGATAACGTTATTATTGAACGTGCTTCTGGCGAGTATATATTGGGCCGTATTCGTGCCGGTGTATTGGAGCAGGGCATGACTGACTTGCTACGAGAGGCGGGTGTTGGCGAGCGTATGGATCGGGAAGGTCAGGTTCATAAAGGGGTTGAGCTCGCCTTTAACAATAAGCGCGTACAGATTGAGTTAGAAAAGCTTACCGGTGGTAATACGGTTATGGTGTATGGCCAAACGGAAGTGACTCGCGACTTGATGGAAGCTCGAGCTGAGAAAGGCTTAACGACCTATTATGAATCCAGTAATGTGGTATTGCATGATGTGAAATCGGCAACCCCTTACGTTACCTTTGAACAGGATGGCAAAGAGCATCGTTTGGATTGTGATTACATCGCAGGTTGTGATGGCTTCCATGGGGTGTCTCGTCAAACCATTCCAGAGTCATCTCGTAAAGAATTTGAGCGCGTGTATCCATTTGGTTGGCTTGGTATCTTGTCTGACACACCACCTGTGAATGATGAGCTGATCTATTGTAAAACCGATCGAGGTTTTGCCATGACCAGCATGCGCTCAGCGACTCGTTCACGTTACTACATTCAAGTACCGCTGACGGACAAGGTAGAAGATTGGAGTGATGACGATTTTTGGACGGAACTTAAGAATCGCTTGCCAGATGATGTGGCTGAAAGATTGGTGACGGGCCCAAGCATTGAAAAAAGCATTGCTCCTTTGCGTTCTTTTGTATGTGAGCCTATGCAGTACGGTAATTTGTTTCTTGTCGGCGACGCGGCGCACATTGTGCCACCAACTGGGGCGAAAGGTTTGAACTTAGCGGCCTCGGATGTAGCGACCCTGAATAAAATTATGACCCGAGTGTATAAAGAAGGCGATAAAGAGTGCATCAATCAATACTCTGAAATTTGTCTACGTAGAGTCTGGCACGGTGAGCGTTTCTCTTGGTGGATGACCAATATGTTGCATGACTTTAGTGATGAAGGCAGTAAAGACGCTGAAACTCATGAGCGATTCATGAGTTCGGAGTTGAATTTTTATACCGATACAGAAGAAGGTCGTCGAGTCATTGCCATGCAATACGTTGGCTTGCCTTATGAAGACCTAAAATAATTCGCTGAAAGTCCTATGATGGCATTGAACATGCTCTTAAAACAAAAAACGACTCCCGAAGTGAGTCGTTTTTTTATGCCAGTAAAATGTTTTATTCTAAACGTGTTAGCCAAGTGAACATGGCGCTAATGGCTTGTTTCGACCAATTCGTGGTGGCGGCATCTGCGGCTCTTTGTGCGTCTTTAGCAATGCCTCGGGCACTGACTGTCCAAGAGGCCAAGCGAGCATTATTTGGACCAAATAAGGCAAGGCTGCCTTCTTCAAACACATAATGACGTCCAGATTGCTGTTCGCTGTGTTGGCTGGTATTGCTCTCTAAACGGAACAAGGCTGGGCTTTTTGGCGTCATACCAAACTCAGATAAAGCACTGGCGAGGGCATTGGCTTGCTGTGTCTTTGAAGGGTCAACACCGTAGCTCAACAGCGCTTGATTAAGTTGTTGTTCAATGCTGATCACCTCATCACTGGCACGACCGGCTAAAGTGCGCTCTGTTGAATAGAGTTGTAATTCTTCGACATAAGATTGGCGTTGTGCAAAAGCGGGTATCAATCGCATATAGGTTTGCCAATCCGCTGGCGCAGCGTCTTCACCGAGTCGTGTGGTGAGCGATTCTGCGTTGTTGATAATGCTCAAATCAAGATCGTGAATGGCACTTTTGAGTCGGCTAACAATGCGAGAGCGATCAATGGATTGCAAGGCGTACACATATTGATTGCCAGCGTACCTCTCTTCATTCGTGGCTTGTTCTAACTCAATGGGGGCGGTGGCCACTTGTGTGTAAGCCGTTTGTACTTTTGATACTTGCTCTTTGCCGTTGCTAGACGAGACTTGGGTGTTTTGCGTATTGATTTGACTGACTTGAGTCGTCAGCTGTTGAGCAATTTGCGCATTGCCATTTTGTTCAGCCTGACTAAAGGCTAAAGCAAGATTGTCTATTTTAGGCGCACT
This sequence comes from Marinomonas posidonica, assembly GCF_043643765.1. Lineage (GTDB taxonomy): Bacteria > Pseudomonadota > Gammaproteobacteria > Pseudomonadales > Marinomonadaceae > Marinomonas > Marinomonas posidonica_A. The sequence continues at coordinate 74,099 of NZ_JBHZSP010000007.1, forward strand.
GCCAACACCATAAAGATGTGTTTGGCTTTGAGGTGGCGAGCTGACCCAGCTTGGTAGCGTTTCTGCATCTTTAGACGATTGATTGAAACTACTGAAACACCCCGAAAGACTGGCGGCTAAGCCAGTCATAAAGAGGCATTGTATGACTGAGTGTTTCGTCATTAAAAGAAACCTTTGTCAGCCAGTTTTTTGATTTTCTTTTGACCATTCCATACTTCGCGATTAGTGGTCATGTCGATCAGTTTGAGGTCTACTTGATAGAAGCTGACACGTTGTTCGCCATTTGAGTCCACAATGGAATTAATGGTGCCAGAGAGGGCAAAGCCTGCTCCTTGTTCTAGGCCAAACTCAGCCGCTGTTCCAGATGCCGCATTGAGCTCTTGGTCTTCTCGTTCACCGCGAACATCGTCACGTTCTGCCCCAGAGACCACAAAATCTACCTTCCCTGAACGAATGAGACTGCGTTTGATGTCATTGATAAAAGTATCAACTGGAATGTGTTCGGAGGACTTGTTACGAATGGATTGAACAATAACCGTTGGATTGCCTTTTTGGTTGAAGTTGAAATCTCGGAACCAAGGGAAGGTCAGCATATCTGTCATCATTTCTTCGGCCACAAGACGAGAGTCTGTGTCGTTCCAACGGTCTGATAAAGCAACTTCTTCGTTATCACCAAGACGTTTAACACTGCCGCTTGAACAGGCCGTGAGTAACAATGCCATAAATAGGGTAAATACAGTGCGACAAGAGAAGGCTTTCCGTGTCACTGATGTTAATGGTTGAATATTCATAGTCTTTTTCCTTACATCACCTTAATAGGAGCTGAGTGAGTCCGCTCTGGTTAGTTTAATTCATTTAATATGGGTTGCGTAGATTCCATACTTTTATTTTGTTGGCTTTCAAAGAGGTCTCGCCAAGCGAAAATTGTTTGCCATTGGTTTCATAAGTTGGTTGGTACTTTCCTGCTTTTAGCGGTGTTCGGGTTAAACGAACTTGTGCTGGTAGTGTTAACCAGTTTCGAGTGTCGGCGGCCGATGTGGCTAAAACCGATATTTGACCAATAAAATTGAGCAACATAGCCGCGCCTTCGTCTTGCACTTCTGATGTGATGCGAAATGCTAGCCAGCTGCGAATGAACTCACGAATCATGCTTTCGTATATGTCCCTTTGGGCATTCGCTAGTTGTTCTTGAAAAGCGATGTCGGCTAAGGAAGTCATGCGTAAACTGTCAGTCTTTTCAATTTGCTTGGAGACGGTTAAGTGAGTGTCATGTTGATCGAGTGTAAAGCGACGATAGTAGGGTACGGTAACTCGAATGTTCTGCTGTGTGAGCAAGGTATCAATATTGGATTGTTCCAGTTGCTGCCAGATTCCTGAACCAAGGATGACGCGTTTGGTGAATACGCCTGAAAAAGCGCCCCAAGCCCCGCCGGCTTTGTAATTGGCAATCATATTCAGCGGGTTGATGTCAGCATACACCATGGTAAACCAACGAAATGCATCGTTGTCTTCCATCCTTCCGCCACCATGTAATGGTTCTAGTACCAGAGAGTATGCCCAAGGTTCGGCGTATAAAAGGAGTGACATTTCGCTTTTGTCGGGCACAAAGCCTTGGTGCTCAAGTACCACGAGTTCCGCACTGTCTGGTTGATAGGTCTGCAGTGTTTCCTGCATGTCAGGAGACAATTTGGCTTGGATCGTTTGCGCTATTTCCGCGGCCTCGAAGCCTGTTTTTTTCATCATACGGATGGTATCTAACCAAGCGCGTTCTGCAGTGACAGCGGGTAGATTGTATTGTTCCGCATAGCCATTTTGATAAAGCTCAGCGGCTTTTTGATAGCTGATACGAGCATCATCGTACTCGTCGCTAATTTCGTATTGTAAGCCTTCCATATATCGTGCCCAAGCATCGTCACGATATAGAAATTTGTCTCGATCTAAACGTCCTGTGTAAAAACGACTTAACCAGGAGATGGCTTTTTCATAAAAAGCCTGGTCTTTTTTAGCATCGAGTTGTTCATAACTTGGCGTTTGAGCACGGATCTCATTAAGCTTGATGTCAATGCGGCGGGCTTCAACTAAAGCAGAGTCTAATAATTGTCGTTGTTTTGTTAATGACTCTGCTTGCTCGGCTAGGGCGAGGTAGTTAAGCGATTTTAAATAACTAATGTAGACCCGTTCGACTCCGGAGCCGCGGTAATTACTTTGTCGTGGGTTTGAGATGAGTGCCCAAGTACGATTTGATAAGCTTTCTTCGAGGAAGGTATCACTCAACCTTTCGGCTTTTTCAAGCAGCGCATTACTGCGTTCAAAGTCACCTTGATTTTGCGCTAAACTGCCTATCTCCATATAGTAAAGCAATTGGTCTTGTGAATTGTTCAAGGCGTCAGTGAGGTTGTCCTCAGCGGCTTTCCATTCACCTTGCTTGGCATGTGATAATCCAACTTCTATGTCATCTCGGTAAGTCGCACAGCCAGATAATAAGGTGGTGATGATCAAACAGACAAAACAAGTTAACAGCTGGTTCACTCTACATCCCTTTTGCCAAAAACTGATTTACCACTAGGAGTCCAAACAGAGCGAAACAAGCTAAATACAATAATAGCCATCGTGCTTTTAGACAATATGGGCAAGGCTTCTTTTTCTTTCTCATCACAGCTTCCATTTGAGATATTGATCAGACCTTATAAGTAAAAGGTTTTCTTATGCTATAAAAAAAGGAGGCGCATGGCCTCCTTTTTTTACACGAACTTGAATCAAGTTCAAATGTGTTTGTTACTGAGCCGTTTCGCCTTGCTGCTTTTGTAGGCTTTCCACATACAGTGCATCAAAGTTGATTGGCGCTAGCATGATCGCAGGGAAGCTGCCTTTTACGACCATTGCATCGATGTTTTCACGAGCGTATGGGAAAAGAGTAGCAGGGCAAAAAGCGCCAAGAGCATGGTGTAACTGTTGCTCATCCAGTCCAGAAATCACAAATAGACCACCTTGTTGAACTTGAACTAGGTAGCCTGTTTCGCCGTTGTTTTTCACTGTTACGGTAATTTCGAGCACTACTTCGTAAACATTTTCACCAACTTGGCGGCTTTTCGTGTTTAATTCTAGACCAACTTCTGGTTTCCACTCTTCTTGGAAAATCATCGGTGCGCGAGGTGATTCGAAAGAGATGTCTTTCAAAAAGACACGTTGTAGAGACAGTTGTGGTGTTTGCGCTTCTTGTGTTTCTTGAGTTGCCGCTGTATCAGACATGCTTGTTCCTTGTTTAAATCATTTCACGTTGTTATTTGGTTTTTATGTTGCTGGTGTTTTTGAGCGTGTTCTATTGAGACAATAAAATGTCTAATTTTTGTTCACGTTCAAGGGCGAAAAGATCATCGCAGCCGCCAATGTGTTGTTCACCAATCCAAATTTGTGGAACGGTGTGACGGCCACTTTTTTCCATCATCTCTTGTCGTAGAGCACGCTCGCCGTCGACACGGATTTCATTAAACGCCACGTCTTTTGTGTTTAAAAGTTGTTTTGCTCGGACACAAAAAGGGCAGTAATCACTTGAGTAGATAGTCACAGTGGCCATAATTTCACATTAACCTTTCACTAATGGCAGGTTCGACGATTGCCATTCAGCAATGCCGCCTTGCATCTTATAAACCTTGCTATAACCTTGTTTCTTAAGGTCTTTAGCGCTAGGGCCAGCCGTAATTCCTGACTTGCACACCAAGATAATGGGGGCATCTTTGTGTTTCTCAAGACGATGTAAGTTGTCTTTCATTTTCGTCGCAGGAATGCTGATTGCGCCAGTGATATGACCAGCGTTAAATTCTTTCTCGGTACGAATGTCGACAACAACGGCTTCTTCATTATTCATCAAAGTGGTGGCCACCGCAGGTGTTACGCCTTGAGCACCGCCTTTTTGTTCAACAAAAATCAAGGTAATCAGGATGGCGAAAAAAACCGCGACCATTTCCCAGTGGTTGATCGAAAATTCAATAAGTTGATTCATCATAATAGTAAAGCCCATGTTTAAACTGCGAGCATTATACACGGCAAGATGAATCGGTACATACTCTCATGAGTCTTGAAAGGCGCAAATTGGGTGATTGCAGAATAGGCTCGAAAAACACTCAGCTATTTCGAGCCTATTTTAGAGTCGACACGGATAAAAATGCGTGTTTTATCCGGTTACTTTGTACTGGTGGAATCGAAAATCTTATCCGCATTACCCTCAATGAAGCTGTCAAATAGATTGCCATCAGGCATTTCGTGACGCTCTGCAAACTCATAGAAACAGCTTGGGATCAGACTTCTTTGTCCATCGGCAAACAAGTAGTCGATTTTATCTGCCATGGTTGAAGATTGTTCTAAGTAGGATTCTGGAGAGCCTTTTATTAAACCGCCAACGTCGTTAAGTACATAGCCTTGGTCGATTAACGTTTGGTTAACCGTCGTAATCTTGTCGAATGTGGAAAGGTGATTAATGCTGACCGTAAAGTGATTGGCCTGCAATCCCATGGTGGTTAACCAAGCGGCGTATTCACTGTGTTTGACTAACGTTAGGTAGTCCGCTTGTGTGGGGGTAGACCATAATAATCCAGCATAAAAAATACTGGGATCTTGAACCGCATCGGAGGGTATTTGAGCCACATATCGACTCAGGATGTCTTGGCATTCTTGTGGTAGCTCGTCTATTAATAATTCTGAAAGAAAAATTTTAGGCGCTTGTGAATCGTCGGTGTGGCGGTAACAACGGGCCTTTAAATGTTTATTTTCAAAACGAAAGGCCCCATAAGCCTGATAACCAAGAGCGATTAATTGTGGCTCAAGTTTCTCCAGAGAGATGGGCGAATTGTTGAAGGTTCGAAAAGCCACGTGATCGTTTATCACTTGCTCGCCATAACCTTTAAAGAGGGTTTGAATGCTCTGCGCTTGTGGGGTGACTTGTGTGTATTTTTGCCATAAGGCAGCGAAAAAATCCTGATAGGTCATGGCGTTACTCCAAATAAGTTGTCCTTACATTACTCTACTGCATTATTAACGGCTTCGACAAAAGCTAAAAAAGCATTTGATGATGCAGAAAAGTTGTGTGACCTGAATCAGCGTGCGCGGTTTTACTCTGAACGTAGCACATTTTCTTTTGCTCTAGACGGTACAAATAGCTGCTGTTTCGCCGCCAATATGGTGTTGATCAAATGCGCCGGAAAGCTTCGTGATTTTTGATGCGCTAAGCCAACCACACGCTTCAACTTGACGTCATTTAACGGCCTGAGACATAAGTCTTTTCGACCTCGTGATGAATGCTCAGGGATCAGTGAAATACCCAATCCTGCGGCAACCAGATCCAGAGCGTACTCTTCGGTTTTTACTTGTGCCCTGACATCTGTCGTAAGCTCTTGTTTTTGCATGAGATAGTGCCATGACTCGAAGATGTCACAAGGTGTGCGAGAAATAAAAGGCTGTTTGTCGATTTGTTTAATAGACAGGGAAGGGAAGTCAGATAACCAGTGGTCGAGTGGCATGGCGATGACATAATCGTCTTCCCACAAAGGGTAAAACACGTCTTCTTCCGTAGTATAACGATGACAAGTGAATCGTAAATCGGCACTTTCCGATTCGTCGACCAGTTTTAAGGTCAGTCCAGAGACTTCATCCAGCATGGTTTTGATGACTTGGCTTATCAGTGCTCCGGATAAAAACGGTGCCAGAGAGATAGACAGCGTAAGTGGTGCTGGTGTCTGGCTAAAAAGCTGACGCATACTGCTCATGTCATTCACCATTTTACAGGCATGTGGATACAGTTGTGTTCCGCTATCCGTTGCTGATACGCCTTTTGAATGCCTGACAAAGAGCTTGGTGCCGAGGTCTTCTTCTAATTGGTTGACGGTATTTGAAATCGATGGCTGGGCCACAAAACAGCGTTTAGCGGCAGCACTTAAGCTGCCTTCTTCGTACACGGCAATGAAATAGCGCAAAGATCGAATGTCCATCAGAACCTCAAGGAAAAGCTGAATCTTCAATATACCTATAGGTTTTAGGCGATGCTATAGGAAAAAACTAGACCACTAGCAGAAAAAGCATATTTCTCATTTCTATCTTGGCTGGGATAAGGTGAAGGCATCTTTCGAATTAACCTACAAAAGAGGCGAAACATGTCACAGACTTGCTTAGAAACCTTGGGCATCAACAAGCTAAAAGACGGTGATACTTATTACAGCGTGATGACTGGGAACACGATGTCATTAGGCCATGGCGCGGCTTTTTCTGCCCATAGTCCTATTGATGGAAGCGTTTCATCGAGCTTTTTGAACGCTACACCAAATCAATTGGATGAGGTGAGTACTGAATTGAACGCGGCGTTTAAAGCCTTGCGTATCATTCCTGCGCCGCGTCGTGGTGAACTGGTTCGTCGTATTGGAGAAGAAGCTCGTAAGTACAAACACGAATTGGCGCAAGTGATTTCACTGGAAGCGGGCAAAATTATGCCAGAGGCATTGGGTGAAGTGCAGGAATGGATCGATGTCTGTGATTTTGCTGTCGGTCAGTCACGTATGCTGCATGGCTTGTCTATTGTCTCTGAACGCCCCGGCCACCGAATGATGGAGCAGTGGCAGCCATTGGGTCCGGTAGCAGTGATTACAGCGTTTAATTTTCCGATGGCGGTTTGGGCTTGGAACGCCATGTTAGGCCTTGTTTGCGGAGATCCAATCTTACTTAAACCCTCTGAAAAAGCCCCTCTTTGTGCTTTGGCCATGTATCAAATTGCGCAGAATGTGTTGGCGGATATGCCTGACCTACCCAAAGCCTCTGTCTCTGTCATGATTGGCGATCGTGATCTTGGCGAAGCCATCGCTGCGAGCGAGACGTTTCCTCTTGTGTCGGCGACAGGGTCGACGGCCATGGGGCGAGCGGTGGCTCAAACGGTGGCGGCGCGTTTAGGTCGTTCATTGCTCGAACTAGGTGGTAACAATGCCATGATTGTCTCAGACACAGCGGATTTGGATTTGGCACTACGCGCCATTGTGTTCTCCGCGGCAGGCACAGCGGGACAGCGTTGTACAACGTTGCGACGTTTGATTTGTCATGACGATATTGTAGATGGCTTGGTGTCTCGCTTGGCGAAATCTTATTCGTCTTTGCCGATAGGCAATCCTTTGACAGAGGGTACGTTGGTCGGACCATTAATTGATGGGGGAAGTTATCAGCGGATGCAGGCGGCTCTTGAGTCGGCAAAGCGACAAGGTGGTGAGATTGTGTGTGGTGGTGAACGTGTCACCGAAGGGGTGCCTAAGGGTGGTTATTATGTCAAACCGGCCATAGTCCGAATTGCTCATGACGCACCAATTGTTCATGAAGAAACCTTCGCGCCCATTTTATATATTTTAACGTACACAGATTTTGCGGATGCCATTGAAATCCAAAATGAAGTACCGCAGGGCTTGTCGTCTGCAGTCTTCACAGAAAGCATGCGTGAAGCCGAATTCTTTATGTCGCCAGCGGGGTCTGACTGTGGGATCGCGAACGTCAATATTGGTACGTCTGGCGCTGAGATCGGTGGTGCATTTGGTGGCGAAAAAGACACCGGCGGTGGTCGTGAATCCGGCTCTGATGCTTGGCGAAATTACATGCGCCGTACAACCAATACCGTGAACTACGGCGGTGACTTGCCGTTAGCACAAGGCATTGTCTTTGAATGAGTTAGGTCCGTCTCAGTGGGGAGTAGAAAAATGATGGGATCCGGTTGTCAGTCCCTGTGGCGAGCAAGTGCGACAGATGCACCTCAGTTGAGAGCTTTAGAGGGATCGCATCAGGTCGATGTGGTGATTGTTGGTGGTGGTTTTACTGGGCTATCGACGGCATTGCATTTGGCCAAAGAAGGTATTGCGGTGCTATTACTGGAAGCGGATGAGCTTGGTTACGGTGGCTCAGGGCGAAATGTGGGCTTGGTCAATGCCGGCGTTTGGCTAGAACCGGATTTATTAGATAAGCAGCTTGGCAAGGAGGCTGGGCGTCAAATGTATGACGCGCTTGCAGTGGCACCGGAGTTTGTATTTAAACTCATTGAGGAATATAGCATTGAGTGTGAGGCGACTCGTAACGGCACTTTGCATGCGGGTGTTGGTCAGGCAGGCTTGGCGCAATTAGAGCGTCGCTTTGCTCAGTTAAAACAGCGTGGTGCACCTGTGAGTTTATTGGCCGCAAAAGACGCTCAAGCGCGCATCGGCTCCGATAAGTTTAACGGAGCTTTGTTTGACCCCCGAGCGGGAACCATTCAGCCTTTGTCTTATGTTAGAGGATTGGCCAAAGCCGCTATAAAAGAAGGGGCGAAATTATTTGAGTGCTCCCCTGTGACCGGTTTGACGTCATCGCAAGGCAACTGGTTAGTTAAAACGCCGCATGGGGAAGTCACTACCAGTAAGGTGATTCTAGCCACGAATGCCTACTGCCAACATGGTGTCGCGAATCAGTCGAGTAAATTTGTCCCCATTGCATACTCTCAATTAGCGAGCCAGCCATTAACTTCTTCTCAGTTGGCGCAGGTGTTGCCTAATAAAGAGGGCGTTTGGGACACTTGTACTGTGATGAGTTCTTTTCGTTTAGACCTGCGAGGACGGCTGATTTTTGGCGGCATGGGAGCAGAAGGGCGAGTCTTGTCAAATTGGGCATCACAAAGAGTCAGAGAGCTTTTTCCGTCGCTGGGCGAATTGGCTTGGGAGTACAGTTGGACAGGAAATATTGCCTACAGTGCAGATCACTTGCCTCATTGTCAGCAGCTTAAAGACGGTTTGTTGAGTATTTCTGGCTACAGTGGACGAGGTATTGGCCCTGGTACTGTGATGGGGATGGAGTTAGCGCAATGGATAACGGGGCAACGAGAAATGTTATCCGTGCCGATGACAAAGCTTAAAGACATTCCATTTCGTGAAATTCAACGAATTTTTTATGAACTGGGGGCGCAAACGTATCATCTTGGACAGAAAGTACATGTTTTGCGTTAGCAGTTATTGAAAAGTTTGCATCTTTTTGGTGCGATTTTACGCGTTATTTGCTGATTACTGGTTGGGAATTTTGGCGTTATAGGATACAGTGGTTGACTTATGTTTCCAGCGAATGAGTAGCGCCTAACATGCGTCGTTATATCCCATCCTCTACGGCTTTGAAGTGTTTTGAAGCGTCGGTTAGACATTTAAGCTTTACCAAAGCTGCAGAAGAGTTGCATTTGACTCAAAGTGCCGTCAGTCGTCAAATTCGTAATCTTGAAGAGTTTCTTTCTCGCGATCTTTTTATTCGGCTTAATAAGCGACTGGTGCTGACGGGAACAGGGGCGGCTTATTATAAAGAAGTCGTGCCACTGCTGGATCGAATGGAAAACGCCTCGTTACGAATGTTGCATCGTGAAGACGAAAAAACCACTTTAACCTTATCGGCTTTACCTACCTTAGCATCATATTGGTTAATGCCATTGTTGGCCGAGTTTCAGCGCCTTCACCCACAATTCCAAATCAAAGTTCGTTCATTAGACGATGCGGCTAAAATCGACCCTGATGCGGTGGATGTGATTTTGCATTACGGTGGCGATCATTGGCCGAGAGCCGTGTCTCATCAGTTAATGAGAGAAGACGTGTTAGCCGTGTGCTCACCGCTGTTGCTAGAACGAATGGACGCGAGTAAGTCTGTTTGGCAAGCAGGGGATGTGACGCAATTTCCATTTTTGCATTTGTCGTCGAGAATTAATGCTTGGCCAGATTGGATGGTATCGCAGGGGTTAGAAAGTGGTTCGTTTGCGGGGGCTTCGTTTGCGCATTTTCATATGCTTCTGGAAGCCGCGAAGAATAGCATGGGGGTGGCTATTTTACCTTGTATTTTAGCGCGGAAAAGTCTGGCCAGTGGTGAGCTGGTCGCACCGTTTGGTGGACCTGTGGTGACGCCTCATGAGTACCTGTTGTCGTATCCAGTTGATAAGGCCGATCTTGAACAAGTGGTGGTTTTTCGTGATTGGCTTTTAGCGACGTTAGAGCACCATAAACAAAATTAATGGCCTGAATAGGTTGGGCAGTCTGTAACAAAATTACATGCCTGTGATAGTATCAAATAATAATCATGATCAATTTACGGGATAGATTACCATGAACAAAAAAACCACAGCACTTTTCATCCTTGATGGGTGGGGCTACAGTGAAACCTCTAAATCCAATGCAATTGAAGCAGCAAATACACCTAACTGGGACAAGCTTTGGGCAAATTACCCTCATACTTTGATCAAAACATCTGGTTTAGCCGTGGGCTTACCTGACGGCCAGATGGGCAACTCAGAAGTGGGTCACATGAACCTTGGTGCGGGTCGAGTGGTTTATCAAAATTTCACACGCATCGGTAAAGCCATTGAAGACGGTTCGTTTTTTGAAAATTCTGCGTTGGTGAATGCCGTAGATAAAGCCGTCGCAGCCGGAAAAGCTGTTCATATTTTAGGCTTGTTATCGGATGGTGGTGTACACAGCCATCATGAGCAAATCATGGCCATGTGTGAGTTAGCTGCGAAGCGTGGCGCGAAAGCTATTTACGTACACGGCTTTACGGATGGTCGCGATACACCGCCTCGCTCGGCACAAACGCCAGTTGCTGAACTTGAACGTAAGTTGGTTGAATTGGGTGTGGGTAAAATTGCGACCTTGACCGGGCGTTACTATGCCATGGACCGAGACAATCGTTGGGAGCGAGTTCAAACCGCTTACGATGCCATCGTATTAGGTAAAGGCGAGTTTCAAGCCGAGACGGCTGAACAAGCGGTTCAAGCCGCCTATGAGCGAGACGAAAATGATGAGTTTGTAAAAGCGTCTGTAATCGGTGACGAGGTTAAGGTTGAAGATGGCGATGCCATTGTATTTGCTAATTTCCGCCCAGATCGCGCTCGTCAATTGACGCGCGCTTTCACCGATCCAAGCTTCGATGGTTTTGAGCGTGAAGTGGTTCCCAATCTTTCTGCCTTCGTGACCTTTACAGAATATGCGTCTGATATTGCTGCGGATGTGGCGTTCCCACCTGAATCGTTGAAAAACACGTTGGGTGAAGTGTTAGCGAACCAAGGCAAGAAACAATTACGTATTGCGGAAACCGAAAAATATGCACACGTGACTTTCTTCTTTAATGGTGGTGAGGAAGCGTTGTTTGATGGTGAAGAGCGTGAATTGATTCCATCTCCCAATGTCGCAACCTATGACTTACAGCCTGAAATGAGTGCGCCAGAAGTCACAGATAAGCTGGTGGAAGTGATCGAAGCGGGCAAATACGACACCATCATTTGTAATTTCGCAAACGGCGATATGGTAGGACACAGTGGTATTTTTGACGCTGCTGTAAAAGCTGTGGAAGCAGTGGATGCCTGCCTTGGTCGAATTATGACGGCATTAGACGTGAACGGTGGACAATGTTTGATTACGGCGGATCATGGTAACGTTGAGCAAATGCTAAGTGAAGATGGTAGCCAACCTTTGACGTCCCACACTAATGGGCCAGTGCCTCTAGTGTTGTATTCAGCGGTTCAAGGTGTTGGTCTTAACTCTGGCTCTTTGTGTGACCTGGCACCAACCTTGTTGGATATGATGGGCATGGGGATTCCTAGCGAAATGACAGGCGTGAGTCTTTTAACGCGCTCATGAGGCTATAATGATAGGGTTTATACGTTCATTTCTATTGTGCCTTCTTCTGCTACCAAGCGTCAGCTTGGCGGCAGGCGAACCACAGACGCCAGAGGAAGCGAAACAGCAGATTCAAGCTTTGCAAAAAGATTTGAAGAAGCTCAATAGCTGGCTGAAAGAAATCAAATCAGAACGTTCGGATGTGGAAAAGCAACTTGAAGGAAAAGAGAAAGACATTCAAGAGCTCTTGAAGAAAATCCAAAGCATTCAAGACAGTCTAAAAAAAGGCGAACAACAGCTGAGTGAGTTGAGGGTTCAACAACGGTCTTTGCAATTAAGCATCCAACAACAGAATGATCAAATAGCCGCCCAATTAAGGGCGGTTTATCGTTCAGGTAAAGAAGAAAGTATTAAACTCTTTTTAAACGGTGACAACTCAGAAGATGCACAGCGATTGGTGCAGTATAACCGCTACTTTTCGAACGCTCGCCAGTCATTGATTAATGGTTTTATTACCGAAGTGAATGATCTCAATTTGGTCGAAAAAAGCATTCGCAGTCATCGTGCTCAACAAGCGCGAGAAGAAGTGGAGCTAAAAGCACAACGCAAAAGCTTACTTTCTCAACAATCTCAGCGACGTACCTTATTGGCTAAGCTGGACAGTGATCTCGCCAAAGGAGGTCAAAGGGCTAAGCAGTTGAAGCAAGACCAGCAAAATCTACAAGCTTTGTTACAGCAATTGGAAGAAGCGTTAGCCGATATTCAGATCCCCGACCCTGAAATCCCCTTTGCTTCGCTTCGTGGTCAGTTAGTTAACCCATTAAAACGTATGGCGAAACTGCCTTCGAGTGGCGGTATTGATTTGGGGGGCGTCACCCTAAAAGCTCAAGAAGGTGAGCCGGTGCGGGCGATTTCACAAGGTCGAGTGGTGTTCGCAGATTGGATGCGTGGTTTTGGTTTTTTGCTGATTTTGGATCATGGCGACGGCTATATGTCTATGTACGGTTATAATCAAAGTTTATTAAAAGAAGTTGGCGAATGGGTTGGTGCTAATGATATTGTAGCCATGGCTGGTAGTACTGGTGGCCGCCCTGATAGCGCCTTATTCTTTGCGATACGACACAATGGTGCGCCGTTGAATCCACTGTCTTGGGTGTCAGGTTAAAGATCAGTTTATAGGAATGAATATGGTTAATTTTCTGCGTTATGGCATGTCGGTATGTTTGTTGGCGAGTTTTACGCCCATTGCTTTTGCTGCTGACGCAAACCAAGAGTCTGTTTTACCCACAGCGGAAATCCAATCTTTCGTTGAAACCTTCGAAACCATTCGTGAAGGCTATGTTGAAGTCATGTCAGATGAGGAGATACTTCATAAGGCTTTAAAGGGGATGGCGGCAGGGCTTGACCCCCATTCTGAGTATTTTACCAAAACTGAGTTGGTTGAATTTAATGAGCTGACGTCAGGTAATTATGCGGGCATTGGTGTTGAAGTGGAGATGAAAGACAAACGTCTGACGGTTGTCACGCCAATTGATGGTTCCGCTGCCTCTGAGGCAGGGATTTTACCGGGCGATGTGATTGTGCGTATTAACAATACCTTGATTACGGATTTAGGGATGCAGGATATCATTACCTTGATGCGAGGAGAGGTGGGCACTGAGGTCAGTCTAGACATTGAGCGTAATGGCGAGATTCAGCAGTTTGAATTGACGCGGCGTTTGGTTGAAGATGCCAGTGTGTCCTATAAATGGTTAGAAGGTGCCATTGCGTATTTTCGTATCAGTCAGTTTCAAAGTGATACCGATGATGAGTTTAGTGACGCCATCCAAGCATTAAAAGCAGAGAAAAGCGTTCGAGGAGTGGTATTGGATTTACGAAATAACCCAGGCGGCGTATTGCAAAGTGCCGTTGGTGTGGTAGATGCCTTTATTAATTCCGGTATGATCGTTTATACCGATGGACGTCATGAGATGTCCAAAACTCAATTTGTCGCCAGCAGTCGCACGACCTTATTTGAGAAAGTGCCTTTGGTGGTATTGGTCAATGAGGGTTCAGCTTCAGCATCGGAGATTGTTGCAGGCGCCTTGCAAGATCATCAGCGAGCGGTGATTTTAGGCACGGAAACTTTTGGCAAAGGGTCTGTGCAAACGGTTGTGCCACTGTCCAATGGTGATGCTGTGAAATTAACCACAGCCTTGTATTATACGCCAAATGGTCGCTCTATTCAGGCGCAGGGGATCCAGCCTGATTTAGTGGTGCCGCAAGCCAGTTTAAGTTTTGATGAAGGCCAATTTTTTGTCAAAGAGGCTGAGTTAAAAGGCCACCTTGGTAATGGCACTGGGGGCGAGGAGCGAACCAGTGCGGATGTGGAAACGGGCATTGCTGAACTGGCCAAAACGGATTTTCAATTATTCCAAGCGGTGACCTTGTTAAAGACGCTTCCTAAACTCATTCAATAATCATGATGTACCCTGTGAAAATACGCCTAATGGACGCTAGGTTTAAACTGGCGTCTTTGTTTATATTTTTTATTTTTAGTAATGCGTTTTTCTTGCCCGCAGCTTGGGCCGTGGATAACTATGTTACTTTGCAGCAGCCTCCTAAAACGGAAGAGGTTTTCGATTTTAGTGAGTATTTGGCGCTACCAGAGCAAAAAATGCCGAAACAGCCAGAGTGGCTTGGCCCAGTTTTACCTGTTTCGCCTGAGCCAAAAAGTCTTGAGCAGTCGTATCCTATTATTGATTCAGAGCACACTTGGCAACCTATCATAGCGCCAATTTTACTCTCACCTGAAACAGTACCCAATGTTTTATCGGCACCAACACTGACTCAGCCTGATAAAACGTCTTTCGATAAGGCTGACTTGATGGCCACAAAAAAATTTGTGGACGAGCATCCTAAACCTCCTAAGATTGCCATTCTAATCGATGATTTGGGGTACAACCGTCGTGGTATGGAATCGTCTTTAGCGTTACCAACTGAGGTGGCCTTAGCTATTTTGCCTGAAACACCTTATGCCCACCAAACTGCAACACGGGCGCAAGCGCAATTACGTACAACGTTATTGCATGCACCGATGGAAAATCAAAGGGAGTTAAAGCTTGGGCCGGGGGGACTTTATGCCAAGATGTCTGAGCAAGAATTAAAAGCGGTGCTGATTAAAGATCTTGAAGGCCTTCCTGGGATTCAAGGGGCGAATAATCATATGGGCAGTTTGTTGACAACGAAGCCAGAATCCATGAAATGGGTGATGGAAGTATTAAAAGCGCGCTCCCTGTTTTTTATAGACAGTCTAACCAGTCCCGACAGTGTGGCGGAGAAAACGGCAAAAGAGTATGGCTTGAGAACCGTTCGTCGAGATGTTTTTTTGGATAACATTCGTACGGAAAAAGCCATCGATAAGCAATTTTCTCGTTTGTTGAAACTGGCTCGTCGCCATGGACGTGCGTTGGCCATTGGCCATCCATACCCAGAAACTATGTCTTATTTACAGCATAGGTTGGTCGATTTACAGCAAGATGGGGTGCGTTTGGTAGCACTTTCAGAATTGCTTGAACCATCAAAGACTTCTGAAACAGCAAAAAAATAAGCTTATCAGATTTTTTTGATATAAAAATCGTACTTTTTTGCAATTTTTTTCGAGCGCTTTGTACTAAGTTATAAGTACTGTATAAGTGTTTTTTTTAATACAGTGTCTAATCGTCTTTCTTATTCGTCTTCATACCATGTCATGACACGGTGCGAAGGCTCTCTTTCGTCAGTCATAAATTCTATTTTTTCGCGCTTATTTAGTGGATTATTCTTACCTTGTATTTTTATGTGGTGAATTATTTTCTTTTTATTGGAAATAACAGTGCACCACTATTGACCAAACTTTAAACAAACATTAATGTGTAGCTTTATTCTAGTGCACATTTTTTGAATAATTGCATGGCAGTTTCCTTTTTCAATACAAGATTTAGGGTTTGGTATTGATTGGAACGCTTCTTGCTTTTGGATAATAACGATAAAACACAAAACGAGTAGAGGCTTTTCTTATGTCAAATGCGGTAATTAGAAAAACATTGGTATCTCTTGCTGTCGCAGGGTCAGTAACACTGGCGCATGCGGACGTGGTCATCGGCGTTGCAGGTCCTCATACAGGGGCTTATGCAGCATTTGGTGCTCAGCTATGGAATGGGGCTTCCGCAGCGGCTAAAGCGATTAACGACGCTGGCGGTATCGATGGTGAAATGATTAAACTGGTAAAAGCGGATGATGCTTGTGAACCCAAGCAAGCCGTCTCTGTTGCTAACCGCTTGGTGGATTCTGATGAAGCCGTCGCAGTGGTTGGTCACTTCTGTTCTTCTTCTTCAATCCCAGCTTCTAACATTTATGAAGAAGCGGGTGTATTACAGGTAACGCCTGCCTCTACTAACCCTGGTTATACAGATCGAGGCTTGCCAAATGTGTTCCGTGTATGTGGTCGTGATGATCAGCAAGGTGATGTTGCTGCTAGCTATATTGTGGACACACTAGGAGCAAAAAACGTCGCTGTTATTCATGACAAAGACACTTACGGTAAAGGTTTGGCGGATGCCATGAAATCGACTTTGAATGCTTATGGCGTGAAAGAAGTGCTGTATGAAGGCCTGACTCGTGGTGAAAAAGACTTTAACGCCCTAGTGACGAAAATCCGCTCCGTTGATGCTGATGTTGTTTACTTCGGTGGCCTGCACTCTGAAGCAGGTCCGTTTGTTCGCCAATTGCGTGAGCAAGGTTCAAAAGCGGTATTCATCTCTGGTGATGGTATCGTATCGGACGAATTCGTGTCAGTTGCTGGCTCGCCTAAGTATGTCGATGGTGTCTTAATGACTTTTGGTGCTGATCCAACCTCTTATGCCGCTGGTAAAGACGTTGTTAATCAATTCCGTGCGGACGGTATTGAGCCAGAAGGTTACGTGATGTATTCCTATGCTGCGATGCAAGTGGTTGCGGAAGCGCTTAAACAAGCGGATCTGGACCCTGTTAAAGCGGCTGACTGGCTACATGGTCATAAAGTGGAAACAGTTATGGGAACCAAATCTTTTGATGAAAAAGGTGACTTGCTGGTGTCTGACTACGTGATGTATGAGTGGGATGACAAAGGCAAATACAGCATGCTAGACATGTAATTTACTGCTCTCTAAAATCATGGGCTGGCTAAACATCGCTGGCCCATGTGCCTTTCTGTTTATGTTCCCAAGAGGTTTTTGATGGATATCATTCTCCAGCAACTGGTTAACGGGCTTTCCCTTGGCTCCGTGTATGGGCTTATTGCGATTGGGTACACCATGGTTTATGGGATCATTGGTATGATCAACTTCGCCCACGGCGATGTGTACATGGTGTCCGCGTACGTCACGGCAATTGCGATTGCATTGCTTTCTTTCTTTGGTATTGAGTCTTTTCCTGTTGTTATCCTAGGTACACTCATTTTTACGATTTTTGTGACTGGCGTTTATGGCTGGGTGATCGAGCGTGTGGCTTATCGTCCTTTGCGCGGCTCTAGTCGTCTTTCTATCTTGATTTCAGCCATCGGTATGTCGCTGATTTTGCAGAACTATGTACAAATCAGCCAAGGTGCAAAGCAGCAAGGGGTGCCAACGTTATTGTCTGGTGCAATTCGTTTTGACGTGGGTGATGGCTTTGTACAGCTGACTTATATGAAGCTGTTTATTTTGTGTGCTTCCTTTGTTGGTATGGGCGTACTGACCTATATCATCCAGAAAACCAAATTAGGTCGTATGTGTCGTGCTACTCAACAAGACCCTAAAATGGCGTCTATCTTGGGCATCGATACCGATAAGATCATTTCAACCGTATTTGTTATTGGTGCCACTATGGCAGCTTTAGCTGGTGTTCTTGTAACCCTTGATTATGGCGGTTTTGATTTCTATGTCGGTTTTATTATTGGTATTAAAGCCTTTACCGCTGCGGTATTAGGCGGCATTGGTTCGTTGCCTGGCGCTATGTTAGGCGGCATCATTCTCGGCCTGTCTGAAGCCTTGTTTGCTGGCTTGATTAGCTCAGATTATAAAGACGTTTTCTCTTTCTCTTTGCTAGTCATTATCTTGATCTTCCGACCAAGTGGCCTGTTGGGTAAACCTGAAGTGGAGAAGGTGTAATGAGCCAAGCCGTGGTAAGTATTAATTACAAAAAAAGTGTAATAGATGCCGTTATTGCAGGGTTATTGGCGCTCATCGTCTTTGGTCCCATTGTCGGCATTGTGCTTGATGGTTATGCCTTTAATGCAGAGCCAGAACGTCTGATGTGGATTGTTTTGACAGTGATGGCTGGTCGTTTGGCCGCTTCTGTCTTTTTCCAAACATCTAAAGGTGCTGCATTCCTATATAAACACAGTTCAAAAGAGGAAGGTGTGCATGTATTGCCACCAGGTCATAAATCCAAATTACGTTGGATTATTCCTCTGACCATTGTCATTGCTTTACTCGTGCCCTTTATTGCTTCGAAGTATATTTTGACTGTGGTGATTTTAGGACTGATTTATGTCTTATTGGGTCTTGGCTTGAACATAGTGGTTGGTCTTGCTGGGCTATTGGATTTGGGTTTTGTGGGGTTTTATGCCATTGGTGCCTATGGGTTGGCATTGGGCTATGAACATCTAGGATTAGGCTTTTGGTCTATGCTGCCTATTGCCGCCATTATTGCCGCCATATTTGGGGCTATTCTTGGTTTTCCTGTGTTGCGTATGCACGGTGACTACTTGGCAATTGTTACTCTGGGCTTTGGTGAAATCATTCGTTTGGTGTTAACCAACTGGACGGAACTGACGCAAGGCCCTAATGGTATGAACGCGCCTTTGCCAACCTTCTTTGGAATGGAGTTTAAGCGTCGTGCTAGTGAAGGTCATGTGCCTTTCCATGAATTTTTTGGTATCCCTTACAGCTCCGCTTATAAATATATCTTTATTTATTTGGTGTTGTTGTTGGTGGTGTTAGGGGTTCTGTACGTGAAAAAACGCCTCACCAAAATGCCCATTGGTCGTGCTTGGGAAGCCTTGCGTGAAGATGAAATTGCCTGTCGTTCATTGGGTTTAAATCACGTGTTGGTGAAGCTGTCAGCGTTTATGATCGGTGCATCCACTGGTGGTCTGGCTGGGGTATTCTTTGCTACCTACCAAGGTTTTGTTAACCCTTCATCCTTTACTTTCTTTGAGTCGGCATTGATTCTCGCCATTGTCGTATTAGGTGGAATGGGCTCGACCTTGGGTGTGGTCATTGCCGCTTTTGTTCTGACCGTTGCACCTGAATTATTAAGGGAATTTGCTGACTATCGTGTGCTTGCTTTCGGTATGTTGATGGTGTTAATGATGATTTGGAAACCTCGTGGTCTAGTGCGTATGACTCGTACTGGTGTAGAGCAGCGTGAGGGGAATGTAAAATGAGCCAAGACAGTATCTTAAAAGTAGACAATTTGGTCATGCATTTTGGCGGCATTAAAGCGTTAAATGACGTGAATTTTGAAATCAAGCGTGGTTCTGTTTCAGCATTAATTGGTCCAAACGGTGCGGGTAAAACCACGGTCTTTAACTGTCTGACTGGTTTCTATAAAGCCACTGGCGGCAACATTATGTTGGATGCTTGTGGTAAAACCACCAGTGTGATTCAAGTCTTGGGCGAACCTTTCCAAGCGAGTGACTTTATTAATCCGATCGCTTTCGCCAAACGCCTTAAATACAAAATGTTTGGTGGTTCACACTTGGTTAATCGCGCTGGTTTGTCGCGTACTTTCCAAAACATTCGTTTGTTTAAAGAAATGTCGGTGGTTGAAAACCTGTTGGTGGCGCAACACATGCGTGCAAATCGCAGCTTGGTCGCCGGTATTTTGAATACCAAGGCGTTCAAAAAATCAGAAGAAGAGGCACTTGAGCGCGCTTTTTATTGGCTTGGCGTAGTGGATTTGAAAGAGTTTGCTAATCGCTTGGCTGGAGAGCTTTCCTATGGGCAGCAACGTCGTTTGGAGATTGCGCGTGCCATGTGTACCAATCCAGAAATCGTTTGTCTGGATGAGCCTGCAGCGGGCCTTAACCCTTCTGAGACAGAAGCCTTAACTAAGATGATTCGTGTTTTGCGTGACCAACACAATACGACGGTATTGTTGATTGAGCATGACATGGGCATGGTCATGAATATTTCAGATTACATTGTGGTACTGGATCATGGCGAAGTCATTGCAAAAGGTGGTCCTGAGGATATTAAGTCGAATCCAAAAGTCATCGCGGCTTACTTGGGAGCAGAAGAAGGTGAAGAGGTGACGTTATGAGCAGCTTGATGGAATTTAAAGAGGTTGATGTTCATTACGGTCCAATTCAAGCTCTGAAGAAAGTTTCTTTGTCAGTAAACGAAGGGGAAATCGTTACGCTAATTGGGGCGAACGGGGCGGGTAAATCGACTTTGCTGATGTCGATATTTGGTCAGCCAAGGATTTCCTCTGGTGAGATTATTTATCGCGGCGAAGACATCTCCAAAAAGTCATCACACTATGTGGCTTCGCATGGTTTGGCACAATCGCCAGAAGGTCGACGTATCTTCCCAGGGATGAGTGTGGAAGAAAATCTGCTGATGGGGACCATCCCAATTGGTATGGACCATGCGGAAGAAGACATGCGGAAGATGTTTGACTTATTTCCACGTCTAGAAGAGCGTCGTAATCAACGTGCCTCTACTATGTCTGGTGGTGAGCAACAAATGCTAGCGATTGCTCGAGCCTTGATGAGCCGCCCGAAGCTGCTGCTATTGGATGAGCCTAGTCTGGGGTTGGCCCCCATTATTGTGAAGCAGATCTTCGAGATTCTGAAAGACGTTGCTAGTACGGGGATGACCATTTTCCTAGTGGAGCAGAATGCTAACCATGCTCTGAAGCTAGCTGATCGTGGTTATGTCATGGTGAATGGTGAGATTCGTATGTCCGGGACCGGTGATGAGCTGTTAGTGAACCCTGAAGTAAGAGAAGCTTATTTAGGCGGTCACTGAGTCAAATAAGTGTCAATAAAAACGACGTCTTGTTATGCACAAGGCGTCGTTTTTTTATGGGTGTGAATAACTGTTTGGGTTTTCAACAGCATTATTAAACATGGATGCTCAGGCTCTAAACAACTGTCCTGTCATTATGTCTTTCACTTGAGAGGGTTGATTGGCTTGTCCGAGCGGTGCTTGGTAAATGGCATCGATCTTGTCGCCAAAGTAATGATTAACCTCTGCTGTTGTCATGGCTGGTTCAAGCCCTGCTGGGTTGGCGGAGGTGGATACCAGGACACCACCAAATGCGCGGCAAAGCCTTTGTACTGGCTGGTGTTGTGTCAGTCTGATGGCAACACTCTGGTGCTCACCACGTACCCAACTTGGAGTGATTTGAATGTCTGGAACAACCCATGATGTTGGGCGATCGGTGGTGCTTATTAAGCGTTGTGCTGCCTCTTCCGTCAAGGTCTTCATCCATGGTTGTAGCTGAGAAGGTTCGCCAGCAATGAGGATTAAACCCTTGGCTTCTGGTCGAGATTTTAACGTTAAGATTCGCTGCACTGCCGCTTGATTAAATGGATCGCATCCTAGCCCCCAAACGGCTTCTGTAGGATAGGCAATCACACCACCTTGTTGGAGGAGGTTGGCAAGTTCAGTCGTGGAGGTTAGGAGTTTCATGATAGACCAGTAAAAAACGTTGGAGAAAGGAAATGAATTGTAGCGATAATGATTGATATGAGCCAGTATTGGCTGGACTTAAAGCCTCAGCCAATGGGTAGTTTAAGAGGAAAACTGAGTGTTACGACATGGCATCAATTTTTTCTTTGATTTCGTTAATTTTGCTATTAACGACTTTTTCAAGGTGTTCTAGTTCTTTGATTAGATCTTCTTTAGACGCTTTGCTTTCATGTTGTTTGCCAACGATTTGTTCCAGCTCTTCCATGGCTCTTAGCACAACTAGGGAGGGCTCTTGTACTTGACGGTAAGTTTGTTGGCCGCCATCTGCTAATACTGTTTTGGTTGAGCGTCCAAACTTGAATTTTTTACTCTTAGGTAACAAAGAGCCTTTTTCGCGGCGGTAGTAGATTTTTAAAACGTCATGGCCAGCTTCATAGCGTAGAGTGAATTTTTCAATGTCTTGAAGGCTGGTGATGCCCATTGACTGAAGTGTTGGATACATATGAGTTTTCCCTATTTTTAGTGTACAAAGCGTATCCTTAATTAGTATGGGATTGTGGCCGGAAAAGCAAGTTTAAATTGGCTTGAAGATAACAAGAAGCCAGTCACCTTGATGTGACTAGCTTCTTGTTTGAAGGAGGAAAGAATTACTCGTCGTCCTGCTCAGCGTGATCTATGTTGAGCTCTTTGATTTTACGAGTCAGGGTGTTGCGCCCCCAGCCAAGTAATAACGAAGCGTCGCGACGGCGGCCACCAGTGTGAGCAAGTGCCGTTTCAATCATAATGCGCTCGAATTTAGGCACGGCTTGATCAAGGATGCCTTTTTGACCTGTGGCCAAGGTGCTGTCGACCCAGTTCTTCAACGCTTCTTCCCAAGAAGAGAAAGGTTGCTCATTTGGAACAGCGGTTAACAACTCTGGTGGCAAGTCTTCGACTAGTACTTCACGACCTGATGCCATAACAATTAACCAGCGGCAGGTGTTTTCCAACTGACGAACATTACCTGGCCAGTCTAGTTGAGTAAGGTAGTTTTCCGTTTCTTTTGTTAGCTGTTTAGGTTCAACCGACAGTTCTTCAGCGGCGCGACTCAGGAAGTGGCGAGCCAACTTTGGAATGTCTTCGCGACGCTCAGCCAGTTTAGGCAGGTGGACACGGATAACATTTAAACGGTGGAATAAATCTTCACGGAAGGAGCCTTTCTGTACCAAGGTTTCGAGGTCCTGGTGTGTGGCTGCAATGATACGCACATCCACTTTAACAGGCGTATGGCCACCGACACGGTAAAACTCGCCATCGGCTAGAACGCGTAATAGACGAGTTTGCGTTTCAGCCGGCATGTCACCGATTTCATCTAGAAATAATGTCCCACCATTGGCTTGCTCAAAGCGACCACGTCGCTGTGTGTTTGCTCCGGTAAAAGCGCCTTTTTCATGACCAAACAGTTCTGATTCAATCAAATCATGTGGAATGGCGGCCATGTTTAAAGCGATAAAAGGATTAGCGGCTCTTGGACTGTGGGTGTGCAGAGCTTGGGCGACCAGCTCTTTCCCCGTGCCTGATTCGCCGTTAATCAGTACGGTAATGTTAGAGTTCGCTAAACGGCCAATGGCACGAAAGACTTCCTGCATCGCAGGGGCTTCACCAATGATTTCTTTATCGACTTGTTGCTCGACTTCTTCTTCCATGTCTTCTGTACTGGGCATGGCGTTTTTATGGTGGAGCATGGCGCGTTTCACTAGGCTAACCGCTTCTTCAACATCAAATGGCTTTGGCAAATATTCAAATGCACCGCCTTGGTAAGATGCTACTGCACTCTCTAAGTCTGAGTGTGCTGTCATAATGATGACAGGCAAATAAGGGTAGTCACTTTGCAGCTTTTCAAGCAGTTTTAAACCGTCCATTCCTGGCATGCGAATATCACTGATGATGGCGTTGGGCTGCTCTTTGTCAATCATGTGTACTAGATTTTCAGCGGAATCAAACAGACGACATTGAATGCCTTCTTGTTCTAACGTTTTTTCTAAAACCCAGCGAATGGAGCGGTCATCATCAACAATCCATACGGTTTCTTCAGTTGTCATAAGTGTTTCTCCTGCTCTTGGACTGTCGTCTCAATGGGTATTAATATGTTGAATTCTGTGCGTTGTGGTTCGCTGTTGCACTCCACAATGCCTTGATGTTGGTGAATCACGGATTGGGCGATAGAAAGGCCTAATCCTGTGCCATCGGCACGGCCACTGACCATGGGGTAAAATAAAGTGTTTAGAATGCTGTCTGGAATACCTGGGCCGTTATCTATTATGCTGATTTTGCAGACTAAACGATGACGCTTTGAGCCAATAGTGAATTGGCGTAAAGTGCGTGTCACGATTTGAATGGTTTTGTTGTGATTGCTGTCATCGGCCATTAAGGCTTGCATGGCATTTCGAGTAATGTTCAGCAAGGCTTGTATTAATTGAGATTCGTCACCGACTAGGTCTGGAATACTTGGATCGTAGTCTCGAATGAGCTTAATTTGATTATCGGTTTCAACGGAAATCAATTGTCTGACGCGCTCAATGACTTTGTGAATATTCAGTTCTTTATTCTTGGGTAGTTGGCGTGGCCCAAGTAAACGGTCAACTAAATCTCGTAATCGATCTGATTCCTCGATAATCACTTGGGTGTAATCTTTTAACGCTTCATCTGTAAAGGCTCGACTGATCAATTGCGCTGCGCCGCGAATGCCGCCTAGCGGGTTTTTGATTTCGTGAGCTAAGCCTCGTACTAATTCTTTACTGGTTTCATGGTTGGCAATGATTTCATCTTCTTTCGAGATGCGCTTCATTCTGTCTCTTGGGTAAAGTTCAATGATCAGGCTTTCGGTAAAATTAGAAGAGCCCATCACTGGGGTGACGGTGTAGTCACAGAACAACTTTTTGCCATTGCTGCATTCAATTTCGGCCTCGCGCTTAGTAAAAGGGTGGCCGGATTCGATGGCTGACATTAAGGCTTCAATGCTTTCTTCACCTTCACGAAAAGCAGCACTTAAGTCATTTCCATAGATGCGACGACGACTGACCGCTAATAACATTTCGGCGGCTGGATTAAGGTACTCAATCTCTAATTTGCTGTTTAATTCAACCACTGCCGTGGATAAATGATCTATTAATAAACTGTACACACTCATCGCCTCTTTTCTGACCTTAATCTAACTGCAAAAAACGAACCAACATTGGGCAATCCAAAACCGCTTATTTATCAAGTCTTTTATTTTTCATGCAGGGGATGTTTGCACAATTATAGTGCATTTGACGGCGGGTGAATTTTCTAGTGCAAAAAAAAAGCCCCGATCTGTGTCGGGGCTTTTGAATCAGAAATTATGACGGATTACACGCTGTAGTAAAGATCGAATTCTACAGGGTGAGTTGTCATAGAAACGCGCAATGCTTCTTCTGTTTTCAGGTCGATATAAGCATCGATCATGTCATCAGAGAATACGCCACCTTGAGTTAAGAACTCACGGTCTTCGTCTAGACACTTAAGCGCTTCTTCTAGGCTGCCAGCCACTTGTGGGATAGCCAATGCTTCTTCTGCTGGAAGATCGTAAAGGTCTTTGTCAGCGGCATCGCCTGGGTGAATTTTGTTTTTGATACCGTCAAGGCCAGCCATCAACATAGCGGCAAAAGCTAGGTATGGGTTAGCGGTTGGATCAGGGAAACGTGCTTCAATACGCTTACCTTTAGGGCTTGCAACGTACGGAATACGGATAGAAGCAGAACGGTTACGAGCTGAGTAAGCCAGCATAACAGGCGCTTCAAAACCAGGAACAAGACGCTTGTAAGAGTTAGTTGAAGCGTTGGTAAACGCATTCAATGCTTTCGCGTGCTTAATGATACCGCCAATGTAGTAAAGGGCTGTTTCAGATAGGCCTGCATATTTGTCACCAGCAAATTGGTTAACGCCATCTTTCCAGAAAGATTGGTGAACGTGCATACCAGAACCGTTGTCACCAACGATAGGTTTAGGCATGAAAGTCGCTGTTTTGCCGTAAGCGTGAGCAACGTTGTGTACGCAGTACTTAAGCACTTGTACTTCATCCGCTTTTTTAACCATAGTGTTAAATTTAACACCGATTTCGTTTTGACCAGCGGTTGCTACTTCATGGTGATGAACTTCTACTTCTAGACCCATTGTTTCCATCGCGCCACACATTGCAGAGCGTAGGTCGTGATGAGAATCTACAGGTGGTACTGGGAAGTAACCGCCTTTAACGGTAGGGCGGTGACCCATGTTACCGCCTTCGATTTTAGAGTTAGATGCCCACGCGGCCTCTTCTGCATTGATTTCTACAGAACAGCCTGACATGTCAGCTTTCCAACGAACGTCGTCAAATACGAAGAACTCTGGCTCAGGACCAAAGAAAGCCGTGTCGCCAAGACCTGTTGATTTTAGGAATTCTTCCGCACGCAATGCAACAGAACGTGGGTCACGGTCATAGCCCTGCATAGTAGAAGGTTCGATGATGTTACAACGAACAATAACAGTAGGCTCTTCAGTGAAAGGATCGATAATAGCCGTATCATCCTGTGGCATCATGATCATGTCTGATTCGTTAATGCCTTTCCAGCCAGCGATGGAAGAACCATCAAACATCTGACCATTTTCAAAGAACTCTTCATCAACAGTAACAGCCGGAATTGAAACGTGCTGTTCTTTACCTTTAAAATCAGTAAAACGAAGGTCAACCCACTTCGCGTCATGCTCGGCAATCAAGGCAAGGGTCTTGTCTGACATAGTTATTCTCCAGTCGTTGTTAAAGCAAAATAGCTTTTCGTTTGATAGTGCTTCAATGCAAAGCACGATTTCCCCAATATAAAGCACAAGCTGTGCCAGAAGTTTGTGCGAATGAAAAAAACCATAAAAAACAAACAGATATACTTATAGGTTATTTTTTGTGCACAGAATGGTGACTCCTTAAAGGGCGCGATATGATCATATTGCACCAATTGGGGTCATAAAATTGATTGATGTTTCTTTTTGGTGCGAATATAAAGTTTTCGTATCCCTGTCCTTTTCTTTATAATGCGCTCTCTTTTTAACCACTTGGTATTTAACCCGCAAGCTCTATGAAATTTATCGTTAAGTTCTTCCCTGAAATTACCATCAAAAGTCGTCCTGTCAGAAAAGCGTTCATCAAACAGTTGAGACATAATCTCAAGTTGGTGTTAAAGAAATATGACTCGGAGGTGGTGGTCGCAGGAAACTGGGACTTCATCGAAGTATTGTCTAATCGTGATGAGTTACGTGAGGATTTTACGGATGCGCTTTCACGAGTGGCTGGCATAGCTCACTTCCAGTTTGTTCGAGAGTTCCCTCTGACGACCTTGGATAACATTGTCGATGAGGCGTTATCTTCCTATGCGGAAGATCTAAAAGACGCAGTGTTTGCGGTGAGAGTAAAACGTGTCGGTAAGCATGACTTCTCTTCTGTTGAAGCTGAGCGTTATATTGGCGGGTGTCTAAAAGCCAAAAGTGGTGCGCTGGGTGTGCGCTTGAAAAATCCAGATGTCTTAGTCCCAATTGATATTCGCGATGGTCGAGTTTGGATGATTGAACAACGTATTGAGGGGCTAGGTGGTTACCCATTAGGGTCACAAGATTCTGTTTTGTCACTCATCTCTGGTGGTTTTGATTCAACCGTAAGTTCTTACCTGACCATGAGTCGCGGGCTTAAAACGCATTTTTGCTTTTTCAACCTGGGCGGTGATGCCCATGAAATTGGTGTGAAGCAAGTCTCGAATTACATTTGGGAAAAATACGGATCTTCATTGAATGTTAAGTTCATTACCATTCCTTTCGAGGCGGTTGTTGGCGAGATTCTGACCAAGGTCGATAATTCCGAAATGGGTGTCGTACTGAAACGTATGATGCTAAGAGCGGCGTCAGAAGTCATGGCAGGCGTTGGGGCCAAAGCCTTGGTAACGGGTGAAAGTGTGGCGCAGGTTTCCAGTCAAACTTTAATCAATTTAAAAGTCATCGATCAGGTAACCGATGAGTTGGTAATTCGTCCTCTTATTACGACTAACAAGCAAGAAATCATAGATAAAGCGATTGAAATTGGAACCGCGCCGTTTGCCGCTAGTATGCCAGAGTTTTGCGGTGTGATTTCAGTCAAGCCGACCACGCGAGCCAAGATGCATCGCATTGAACGTGAAGAAAGCAAGTTCGATTTTGCGGTACTAGAAAAGGCGGTGGAAGATGCGCGAGTGATGTCGATTCAAAATGTGATGGACGATGTGGAGAAGCAGTACCAAGGCGAAGTACCTGTGGTACGCATGCCGGTTGGCGATGAAATCATCATCGACATTCGTCATCCTGATGAGGCAGAAAGAAGGCCATTAAAAGTCAGTGGACGTCCTGTTAAAGCCATTCCTTTCTTTGCGCTGGAATCTGGCTGGTCCGATATGCCAGCGGATAAGACTCACTTATTCTACTGTGGCAAAGGCGTAATGAGCCGTATCCATGCGTCTTATCTACTAGGGAAAGGCTATAGCAACGTAGGTATTTACCTTCCTTAAATCGTTTCCATTATTGAAAAAGCCAACTCCTTGAGTTGGCTTTTTGGTTTTATAAGGCAAGGTTAGTTGTGTTTCTTTAATGCCAAATAATTGTCTATGCCATTAATGCGATCTTCCGCATGATGGTTAACATACCAATATAAATCTCTATTATACCCTCTTTGCAGAAGACACTTTAGCTCCCACGGAAAATGAACTTGTTGAGGTTGTTAAAAAGGTCTTGCTTGATAAATGATCATCTGTAAATTAAGATGACCTATTATTAGGTCGATTAAAGGTGCTTTTAAATGACTTCTAGAATCCTTTCCGACGTGGCTGCAAGCATTACTGAATTTAAAGCCAATCCGATGAAAGTTGCTGCAAGTGCTCACGGTAAAGCCGTTGCGGTATTAAATCGCAATGAACCTGCATTTTACTGTGTCCCTGCTGAAGCTTATGAAGCCTTAATGGATAAATTGGAAGATATGGAACTGGTAGCAATCGCGAAGGAACGCGCTAATGAAGAAAGTATCTCAGTCAGCATCGCTGACTTATAAACTCGAATTCAAAAAGAGCGCCTTGAAAGAGTGGCAAAAACTTGGTGCTACGCTGCAACAGCAATTTAAGAAAAAACTGATCGAACGTTTAGACCATCCACATGTTCCTGCTTCAAAGCTTTCAGGGGCTGACAATCTTTACAAAATCAAATTACGCCAATCAGGTTATCGCCTTGTCTACGAAGTGCGAGATGATGTCGTTATTGTCACTGTGCTTGCAGTAGGAAAACGGGAGCGTAATGAGGTTTATAATAAGGCGATGAAGCGAGTTTGATTTTTAGGCTAAAATTGTTAAATTATATCTTTAAAAAAGGATTGACTAATGAAAAATGAAAACAAATGGGCGTTTGATGAGAATTCATTTGCTTTCAATTTTTTCCTTCAATTTATTATCTATATTATTTGTGCTGTTTTAACGTTTCTAACAGGGTTGATAGTATCAATCCTATGCGGTGATTTTACTCATTTAGGAAGAGCTGGAGCTGTTATTACATTGCTTGCAATTTCAATGGCTTATAGAGATTTCTATGTGGATCTGCGTAATATGAGTTTTGAGGAAGTTGTTAAATTTCTTGGTAAAGAAAAGTTATTTGAAATGTGGGCCTCATCATTTATTCATAAGAAAAAAGATAGGCTTGAAAAAATTAAGCCAGGATTTAATGAAAAAGATGCTCTCGAATTTTTAGATAAAATGAATAGCGTAGATGGGCTTAATAAATATGGCGAAGATGCTTTTATAAAAGCATGGCTTAAAGAAATGTTAGATATATGGTCTAAAAAACTACGAGGTTGGGAGTTTAAAATGTTAGGGCTTGGTACTTTTTTATGGGCTTTTTCTGATTTAATAAATAATTTTCTAGGGTGATAAAAGGTAAGATATGTTTTAAAGTATACCTCATCGAGATAGTATATTCATTTAGTGAATCAAAATTCAAAGCCAACTCCTTGAGTTGGCTTTTTGGTTTTATAAGGCAAGGTTAGTTGTGTTTCTTTAATGCCAAATAATTGTCTATGCCATTAATGCGATCTTCCGCATGATGGTTGACGTAGAGCACGGTGGTTTCTGATCCGGCGCAGATTTTCTCGATTAAGGCTAAGACCAGTTGGCGGTTCATGTCGTCTAGGCCGAGGCAAGGCTCGTCCAGTATCAGTAGGGGTGGGTGTTTGACCATGGCGCGAGCGATGAGTAACAAACGTTGGTCGCCGTAAGAGAGTTTGTTAAATGGCTGATCTGCTCGATCACTCATGCCTAATAAAGCAAGCCATTGATCCGCGATGGCTTTTTGCTTATCGCTTGGTTTAGTGTACATACCGATGCTGTCGTGAAGCCCTGAAATGATCACATTTCGACAACTGGTGCTGACGCGGTATTCCCATTGCAGTGATGTTGAGACATAACCAATAAACTGTTTTATCTGCCAGATGCTTTCACCGTTGCCTCGTTGAAAACCGAAGACGAAAATATCATTCACATAACATTGTGGGTGATCACCAGTGATCAGAGATAACACGCCTGTTTTGCCACTGCCATTTGGGCCGCTAAGCTGCCAATGTTGCCCTTTTTCAATCGTCCAATTGAGCTTATCGACAATAACCGTGTCACCGTACTTTATGGTGATGTCTGTTAGTTTCACAAGCGGTTGGTTTGGATCAAGTTCGGGCAGTTGGTTTGCCGCGTCAATGTCTGGGATGGTTAGCTTGGTGGTCTTTAGGTGGAACAGTTGAGCGAGTTCCTCGAAAGCTATTTTATCTTGTTTATCAATGGTTAATGCTAGACGACCAGAATCGATAGCGGCATCGTTGTGAGACTTTTCCATATAGGCTACATGGGTGATAAAGTCAGGCATTTCATCAAAACGATTTAATACCAATACCATAGGTATGCTGTCTACAATGGACGCAAGGTGATTTTGCAGCATCGTTAAAGTGTCAGCATCTAAGCCATCAAATGGCTCATCTAGAATCAGTAGATCGGGTTGACTACAGAGGGCACGAATCAGCATGACCTTGCGGGTTTCCCCAGTTGATAGCTTGCGAAAAGCGCGATCTTGTAGCGTTTGAAGGCCGAATTTTTGAATCAAGTCGTTGGCTAAATCGGAATCTTGACAATTCTCAAAGAGGATTTCGTGAACTGGTGTCCCTTCTGAAATCACGTCCATGATGTCGGCATCGTCTTTTTTTAACTCGCGGGCGATAAGCTCTGCTTGTGCTTCAAAAGAAACCAAGGCAGGGCGTTTTGGCAAACCCGTTATGGTGCCATGTTTAACGTCGCCAATACCGGCCAGTAGGGCGGCGAGGGCTGACTTTCCTGAGCCATTCGAACCAGTAATTACCCAATGTTGGTTAGCTTGTATGGTCCAATGAATGTCATTCAGTTCAAAGTCTTCATTAAAGTCGACGGTGAGCTGGTTTAAATGAATGTTGGAGTCCATATTCGCCTTCCAAAAATTAAATGAGTTAAAGTACACACAAAAAAGCCGAGATGTATTTCTATAAATAATCTCGGCTTTTTGACGTTATGTGTCGTTAATATGCGATGTTATGATCGCAATAATCGACTTATACGATTTTCTTCATGTCCGCCATGTGGCCGCGAAGAACACCACCAATGGCTTCCACTGGGTGGCTGCGAAGCGCTGCGTTTACTTCGATCAAGCGAGCATTGTCTACGCCAGTATCTTCAAGATCTAGACCTTTACCGATCACATCCGTTTTGATGCCTTTCATGAAGTCACCTAATAGCGGTAGGCAAGCGTGGTTGTATAGGTAACAACCGTATTCTGCAGTATCAGAAATCGTCGCGTTCATTTCGTAAAGTTTCTTACGAGCGATGGTGTTCGCGATCAGTGGCGTTTCGTGTAGAGACTCGTAGTAAGCTGATTCTGCGATGATGCCAGCCGCCGTCATGGTTTCGAACGCTAGTTCAACACCAGCTTTAACCATAGCTACCATCAAGATACCTTTGTCAAAGAACTCTTGCTCAGAGATTTCAACGTCACCCGCTGGTGTTTTCTCGAAGTTTGTCTCAGCGGTTTCTGCACGCCAGCCTAGTAGGTTCTTATCATCGTTCGCCCAGTCTTCCATCATCACGCGAGAGAAAGTACCATCGATGATGTCATCTTGGTGCTTGTTGTAAAGCGGACGCATGATGATTTTAAGCTCTTCAGAAAGATCGAATGCTTTGATCTTAGCTGGGTTAGAAAGACGATCTAGCATGTTGGTCACGCCGCCGTATTTCAATGCTTCTGTGATGGTTTCCCAACCGTACTGGATTAGGCGAGACGCGTAACCTGCATCGATGCCTTCTTCAACCATTTTGTCGAAGCAAAGGATAGAACCTGTTTGCAACATACCACAAAGGATGGTTTGCTCACCCATAAGGTCAGATTTTACTTCTGCGATGAAAGAAGACATCAAAACGCCCGCTTTATGACCGCCAGTACCCACAGCGTAGGCTTTTGCTAGAGCAAGACCTTCGCCTTTAGGGTCGTTGTCTTCGTGAACGGCGATCAGTGTTGGAACACCGAAACCACGAACGTATTCAGCACGTACTTCAGAACCTGGGCACTTAGGTGCCACCATGATAACGGTTAGGTCTTCACGGATTTGCATGCCTTCTTCTACGATGTTGAAACCGTGTGAGTAAGATAGGCAAGCGCCTTGCTTCATAAGAGGCATAACCGCTTTCACAACAGGCGTGTGCTGCTTATCAGGTGTTAGGTTCAATACCACGTCAGCTGTTGGGATTAGGTCTTCGTATGTACCCACAACAAAACCGTTCTCAGTGGCGTTTTTCCATGACTGACGTTTTTGAGCAATGGCTTCAGGGCGCAAAGCGTAAGACACGTCTAGACCAGAATCACGTAGATTAAGACCTTGGTTAAGACCTTGAGCACCACAACCGATAACAACAAGCTTTTTGCCTTTCAGCGCGTCTACGCCATCTGCAAATTCAGAGCTG
Source organism: Marinomonas posidonica (assembly GCF_043643765.1). Classification (GTDB taxonomy): domain Bacteria; phylum Pseudomonadota; class Gammaproteobacteria; order Pseudomonadales; family Marinomonadaceae; genus Marinomonas; species Marinomonas posidonica_A. Next base: position 106,463 of record NZ_JBHZSP010000007.1, read on the forward strand.
TCCATGAAACGACATTTGCCTAGTTGTTCTAATTGCTCGCGTAGCGGCAAGGTATTGAAATAGTTAGCCATGATAAGCTTTTCCTAAATTGTTGTGTTGGTATCCGTGATGAAGACACACAGATATGAAATGTTTGTTACCAGGCTGAAAAAGTTGGTAACCGATGAACGCTACTTTAATGGATCGATATCTTTTCGTAAATTGATATATTTGCAATACAGCATCCCATTTTTTGCAACATGGCGTTATGATGGTGGTTCTATAAGGTATGAGAGTGTGAATTAGATTGAATATTAAAGCCATTAAACACTTTTTAGCGTTGGCTGAAAGTCTGCATTTTGGTCGTGCTAGTGAAGAGTGTCACATCAGTATTTCTGCTTTATCTCGTAATATTCGTCAGCTTGAAGACGAGGTGGGGGTTGCTTTGTTTGCACGAGATAATCGTACTGTAACCCTCACACAAGAAGGCAAAAAATTTCTGGTGTATGCCCGTGAGGCGAGTAGCCAATGGCGCTTGATTCGCCATGAATTGTTAGACGATTCCGATCAATTGCATGGAGAAATTAGCATTTATTGCTCGGTAACCGCCAGTTACAGTTTTTTGTTTGAACTGCTGAATCGTTTTCGTCAAGTGCACCCTGGCATCGAGATTAAACTTCATACTGGCGACCCAGATGAGGCTATTTCTCGTATTTTGGATGGCAAAGAAGATTTGACCATCGCCGCTCGCCCCAACAATATGCCACGCAGTTTGGCGTTTAAAGGCATTAGCTTTTCTCCCTTAGTGTTTATTGCGCCAAATGAACAACATTTACCCAGTGTGCCTATGACTCCCCCAGATTCTGCTGAGGCATGGGCAAATGTCCCCATGATTCTGTCTGAAGCTGGGGTGTCGCGTCATCGTATTGATGATTGGTTTTATCAGCAAAATATTAGTCCCAAAATTTATGCTCAAGTAGCAGGAAATGAGGCCATTGTGAGTATGGTCAGTTTGGGATTCGGGATTGGTGTGGTGCCTAAAATTGTATTGGACAATAGCCCTTTGCAAGATCGAGTAAAAATATGGCCGGTGCTACCAGAATTAGCGCCCTATGATATTGGTTTGTTTACTCTACAGAAAAACCTTAAAAACCCCATGGTTTCTGCATTTTGGGAACTCATGGCCGAGCGAAGTACTTAAATCAAACTTATGGTTCTTTAATTTATCTTAAATAGTCATTTGTCGAAAAAATCCATAATTCGCCTATTTCTTTATTGGTGAAAAAATGGACAATGTGCGCCTCATTTGCACTTACTCTTCGATAGGTTTTTTCATACATTAATATGACTGCGATTCCCCCACTAGAGGAGACGGTTTCCCGCCGTGTCCAATATTTACGTGTCTTTATTCTAGGCTTCAGTGCGTTTATTTTTAATACCACTGAGTTTGTGCCTGTCGGCCTGTTATCAGACATCGCTGACAGCTTCGCCATCGCACCTGCACAAGTGGGTTGGATGCTGACGATTTACGCTTGGATTGTAGCGGTCATGTCTTTGCCTATGATGCTACTGACACGTAACTTTGAGCGTAAAACCCTTTTATTAAGTCTTTTTGTGCTCTTTATCGTGAGCCATTTGTTAACTGTCTTTGCATGGAACTATAGTGCTTTGCTGGTCAGTCGGATTGGTATTGCTTTTGCGCATGCGATCTTTTGGTCAATCACCGCTTCGATTGCGATTCGTGTTGCGCCACCAGGTAAAGAAACCTTTGCGCTCAGTGTGTTAGCCACCGGAACGGGCTTGGCCATGGTGCTAGGTGTGCCTGTGGGACGCATCATCGGGCAATTACTGGGATGGCGAGCGACTTTTGCCGTGATTACTGCGATTGCGATCGTGGTTGCTGTGGTTTTGTTTAGCCTGTTACCAAGGTTGCCAAGTTTGTTTTCCGGTTCTTTGAGCAAAGTACCTGAAATTTTGAAGAACCGTATTCTGTTAGGAATGTATGTCTTTATCTTTGTGATTTTTTCAGCACACTACACAGCATACAGTTACATTGAACCTTTTTTGAAAGAGATAGGTTCAGCAAGTGGCCAGTTCACCACATTAGTATTATTGCTGTTTGGATTGGCAGGGATTTTCGGCAGTGTACTGTTTAGCTACTTTGGTGAAAGGGCGAATACCTTGATGTTACTCTCCGGCGTTATCATTGTATCCCTGTCTATGAGTATTGTGTATTTTGTTGCCCCCAGTGCCTCTTTACTGATTGTTTGTGTTCTTTTGTGGGGCGCGTCGTTGATGGTTATTGGCTTGAGTATGCAAATTAGAGTGTTGAAAGTAGATGATACAGCGGCTGATATTATTATGTCTTTGTATTCAGGCATTATAAATTTGGGTATTGGCGCGGGTGCTTTAATTGGTGGTCAGGTCATTCAACTTGTCGGCCTGGGTAGTGTTGGTTTCACCGGGGCTATCTTAGGTCTTTGTGCTCTTCTAGTGATTTTGACCTTATTAAAGCGTATTAAAACCACTGTTGAATAAGTGTTCTATTTAATGGCTATTTAGAGTGACTGGTACTATTTTTCCTATCTTTTAAAGGCATTAAGTCTACAGCTGTTAAGGTGCAATAGACATATTGTGCCTGTATTCTGTATGTCTTTATGTGACTGAATAAGAGCTCTCTATGTTTAATTGGTTAAATGTCTCTATGACACGGAAAGTCAGTAGTCTTTCATTCATTCTTTTGTCGTTCCTTTTTGTCGTGATTCTTTATTCGACGTATCAAACACAAAGAATTTACAGAGAAATGCAAGAAGTCGCCGAGATTGATATTCCTCTCTCTGAAGTCATCGCTGATATTGAAATGTTACAGCTTAAACAACATTTATTGATGGAAGGCATTCGGCTACAAGGCGATGCATTTTTTGCGGATGACGTATTACAGACCGAAAGTGTTAAAGGTTTTGACGAGTTCAGCCAGCAGTTATCTTCACAGTTAGATAAGAGTGTCAGCATACTTCACTCTGGTTTGTCATTTGGTACTATTCGCATCGGTGTGGAAGAACATCAGTCCTTGATTCAACAAATTAGTTTATTACATAGGCACAGAATCGGCTTTGAAAGTTTGTTTTCTCGTTTTTTGAAAAAAGGTGAAGAACACTATTCGATATCTTGGGAGGAGCTGGAAAAGAAGCATAATTCATTAGATTCTCAAGCTGAAGAATTGCTTGCAAATATTGAGCGACTCACAATGAAAGTGGCCGCGACAGTGGAAAAGCAAGAACGAGACTTTATGGCCATAAATGCCATTCTGGGTGTTTCAGCCTTTGCTATCGGTGGCTATTTAACTCTTTACACCATTTTATCTTTTCGTCGGAAGGTAGGCTCCTTACGTGGTCAGATTGAGTCCTTGCATCGCTCTATTTCTACTGAAGGGGATGGTGACATGATACCTAATAAAGGTACTGATGAATTGGATCAGTTGGAAAAAGATTTAAAAATTCTGATGGCGCGCTTCTCATTGGAACAAGATAATCGAGACGAAGTCGAAAGCAAGCTGATGGAGCTAGCGACAAAAGACAAACTGACAGGTGTGTTTAATCGCCATAAATGGGATGAACAGATCAAGGATGAAGTCGTGCTGGCTCATCGCGGACATCACTTTAGTTTAGTCTTGCTAGACATTGATCATTTTAAGAAGATCAATGATTCATACGGTCATGATATGGGAGATTATGTCCTTAAGTTATTGGTGAATTCTCTACGTAAACACCTGCGTGAGACCGATATGTTATTCCGGATTGGTGGTGAGGAATTTGTTGTATTACTACGAGATACTAATCTCGAAGATGCTGGAGTATTGGCTGAACAGTTACGTAAAAACGTGGAAGCCTTAGACGAACGTGATATTCCACCATTTACTATCAGCTTAGGAGTAACCGACTATCGAGACTTTGATGATCAAAGTCGCATTATAAAACGTGCTGATATCTTACTTTATGAGGCCAAAGGTGCAGGGCGTAATCGGACTATGATTGGTTAACTCTTTCGCGTGTTTTTCTTGTTACATATCCCAACTTTTACCATATTAGTATGTGCTAGTATTTGTGTTCGTTGCTGAAGTAAGCTTTTAAATGGAGTTGTTCCTATACCTCTTACCTTGGCCTAACAACAGATATTGGGCGCTTTATGTTTAATTGGTTAAATGTCTCTATGACACGAAAAATTAGCAGCTTGTCGTTTATTCTCTTGTCATTTTTATTTATCGTGATTTTTTATTCGGCTTATCAATCTCAGCGTATTTATAAAGAAATGCAAGAAGTAGCAGAAATTGACGTACCGCTTTCTGAAGTAATGGCTGACATCGAAATGTTGCAACTGAAACAGCATTTATTGATGGAGAGTATTCGTCAGCAAGGCGATGTATTTTTTTCTGATAAATCTATGCAAGAAAAAAGCGTAGAAGGATTTGACAGTTTCAGCGCACAGCTTGCAACTCAGTTAAATAAGTCTACGGAAATACTTCGTACGGGGCTGGGTTTTGGTAGTGTTAGAATTAAACTGCTCGATCATCAGTCGTTGCTTCAACAGATTAACTTATTACATCAGCATCGAATAAAATTCGACCATCTAATAGATGACTTTTTTGAGCAAGGTAAGCAGGGCTTTTCAACATCTTGGCAAATGCTAGAGCAACAGGATAAAGAGTTGGATACTCAAACTGATGCGTTACTCAGAAAAATTAATCAACTAACCATTAGTGTCTCGGCAACGGTTGAAAGTCAAGAGCGTCATTTTGTGGTTATGAATGCCGTTTTAGGTATATCGGCTTTTGGTATTGGTACTTATCTAACCTTATATATCATCATTACTTTTCGTAAACGAATTTGGTCCCTACGTGGGCAGATAGAGTCTCTGCACCGTTCAATTGTTATCGAGCATGATAAAACCTCAGCTCAGCATAAAGACTTAGATGAACTGGACGAATTAGAGACAGACTTAAAAGCATTAGTCAGACAGTTTTCGAAAGAAATGAGTAATCGACATAAAGTCGAAGCACAACTAATTGAGCTAGCAACACGAGATAAGCTGACCGGCGCTTTTAATCGCCATAAATGGGATGAGTTGATTAAAGACGAACTGGCGCTTGCGAATCGTGGGCATCATTTTAGTTTGATTTTGCTAGATGTTGATCATTTCAAAAAAATCAACGATACCTATGGCCATGACGTTGGCGATAATGTACTTAAATTATTGGCTAATACATTACGAAATTGTCTACGTGAGATTGACGTCTTATTTCGAGTGGGTGGCGAAGAGTTTGCCGTGTTGGTAAAAGATACCAGTCTGCAGGATGCCAGTATGTTGGCCGAGCAACTTCGTAAGAAGGTCGAAGCACTCAATAAAAGCGGTATGCCGCCATTCACTATTAGCTTGGGCGTGACGGATTATCAAGATTTTGATGATCAAAGCCGCATTGTAAAACGCGCTGATGTTTTACTTTATGAAGCCAAAGGCGCTGGACGTAATCGCGTTATGGTCGGCTAGTTGGTTGATAAAAAGAAACCGCCTTTAGCGACTGATTGACCATTTATAAGGATTTCCACTTCATGTCTGCCGTTATAATACACTCGAGTTGTGATGGCTTTGAAAGGGTGTTTCTTACTCATTGGTAAACACTTTCCAGCCAGTAAAGTGGCTTTCTTCCACTTAAATACCTTGGGCGTTGTTTTACCATTCTTCTTTTGGTGATGAATGACGTAATCGATCATTAAGCTTTGATCACTCTCGCTGGTGGATTCGACTAACAGTGAAAATTCCAAATTGCCATTCAATTTCACCTGTTCATCATGTATCTCCAGCTTAATATGGTCCAACTTTGGCTGGGCATAACCAAATACTTCAAGAGCTTTTCGGTTGCCTTGTTTTAACAAGGTACGACAAGCCTGGCGAATCAGCTTTTGACGATTTGCATCGGCGTCTTGCATCCATTTTTTTGCGATATCTGCCACAAGATCAGGGTGATCCTTGGCAATATCATTGAGGTTATTTGCTACGGAACGGCGTACGTATTCTTCTGGATCGTCTTTTAGAGCGTCAAGTAATTCAATCACTGGTGCAGGATTCTGAATAAAGCTCGGTAACTGCATGGCCCAAGGTAAGCGTGGTCGAGTGCCTTCGGATATCAAACGTCGCACATGTTTGTTGTCGTCTTTAAGCCAGCTTCTTAGCGTGTCGAGTGTTTCCTCTTGAGAGGCCAATAAGAAAAACCGAATGCTAAACTCAGACGTAAAACGACGCGTCATTGCGTTCAGTAAGCTCATGGAAAGATCATGATGTGCAAGGCCATGAATCCCAGCGTAATCGCCCATTGGCATAATTGCCCAACCAGAAATACCGTCACTCTCAATTGCAGCTTCTTCCTCTGACTCAGGTGCTGCTTCTTTTAATTCAGGTGCTAAAGAGGCGAGTAAAATCTGTCCAGCGTGCTTGAAATCATCCGGTAAATAACGACTCATGGTAACAGTGATTTGTTGTGAGCGCGCTTTTAGTTCCAGTGCTTCAAGCTGATGAGAGGCGACATCAATAAAGCCTTGTTTGTCGAAGTCTTGCCAGTGACGCTGAAAGTGCTCCGCCATGTTGCAGATAACACTGATATTGAAGTGGTTTTTAAAAGCTTCTGCCATGTGTTTCTCTTCCTGAGTGATGGTTGAAAGAGTAACCTGATCGCCAGCCTCTGTCAGTTATTGTCAGTATAAAATCGTTTCTTTCGAAATGAGTGCTATAGTGGTTCGTCTCCGCAATGATCCATGCCCGTCATTATCGACTAGCGTTTACCGCTAAGACTTTCTTTCAGACCACTTCATATCTTTTATCCATCAATAGATGACATAACTAATCTAAGCATTAACATCAGTTTATCGGCGTTTTGATCGCGCGTTTATGAACTCAAACACGTTTTATTTTTAAGGAAACAGTATGAGTCAATTAACTTTCGGCGTGATCGGTACGTCTAGAAAAACAGATGAGCGTCGTTATCCCATTCACCCTGAACACTTAGCTCGCATTCCTAAGTATCTTCGTCATCGTTTAATTTTTGAAGAAGGTTACGGTGCAGCGTTTAATGTTTCAGATGACGAGATCGCGGCACAAACGGGCGGCATTGCCACGCGTCACGAAATTCTTGCCGACATTGGTGCTGTGATTATTACCAAACCTGTCTTGGCTGATTTAGAAGAATTACGTGAAGGCGGCATTTTGTGGGGTTACGTTCACTGTGTGCAGCAACGTGAGATTACTCAGGCGGCGCTGGATCGCAAGCTTACCCTGATTGCTTTTGAAGACATGTTTGTCTGGTCGTCAACGGGACAAGTTGGGCGTCATACCTTTTATAAGAACAACGAAATGGCTGGTTATTGTGCGGTGATTCATGCCTTGCAGTTAAAAGGCATCGATGGACATTATGGTAACCAGCGTAAAGTGGTTATTTTTAGTTTCGGCGCGGTAAGTCGCGGCGCGATTTATGCGCTTAAAGCCCACGGATTTCGTGATATCACCATTTGTATTCAGCGACCAGACCATGAAGTACGTGAAGAAGTACTTGATTGCCATTATGTGAAAGTGCGCGAAGGCAAAGCAGGCGAAGCTCGTATGATCGTGGTTGAACACGATGGCACGATTCGCCCTTTGACGGAATTGATCAGTGAAACGGATATTATCGTCAATGGCACTTTTCAAGAAACAGATCATCCGACCAATTTTATTATCGAATCCGAAGCAGTATCGTTGAAACCGAATTGTTTAATCATTGATGTCAGTTGCGACGAAGGCATGGGCTTTTTCTTTGCTAAGCCAACGTCCTTCAAAGAGCCTATATTTAAGTACAACACCACAGATTATTACGCAGTGGATCATACCCCAAGTTATCTTTGGGAAAGTGCCACTCGTTCGATTTCTGCAGCGCTTATTGTGTACATGGGAAACGTCTTAGAATGCCGGGATAGCTGGCAACAAAATGAAACCATTCGTCGTGCGATTAACATAGACGAAGGTATTATTAAAAACCCCTTAATTTTGTCTTTTCAGAATCGAGCAACAACTCCTCCTTATGCTTCATTAGCTACACTTGCTAGTTTGATGGAACCTTTGCGCGACTGAAGGACGCCAATACAGAGTTTAAATGTTTTGCTAAGCGACTCAGTGTAAAGGTTTCTTTATAGCGGTTAAATTTACCCACTTTTCAGGAAGTGAGTAAATTTAAGTTTTCGGTTGCACGGTAATTTAAATACCGTGCAACCGACGACGATAAACAAGCCCGCATATGGCTAAAATCGAGAATAAGGCTAACTCCAAAAATAACGCTGCGATAACTGCGGTTTGATGACTCTGCGTAAGGTAAAAAACCTGATAAACAATGGTGCCAAACAAGGCTGAGCCGAGACCAAATGCGGCCTGTTGTACTGTTGTCAGCATGGCACTTCCCGCCCCTGCATCTTTGCTGGGCATTTCCGATAAACCGATACGGTAAAAACTGCTGACGATAAAGGACTGGGCGACGCCCATTACTAAGGTTGCAGGCATTAGGGTAGCGGCATTGATGTTGGGCCAGAATTGAAAGAAGGTCCAAATGAGGGCTAACAAAGCCGGTATCTGCAATACACAGCCTAAAAATAGGGTGTTGAGTTTACCGAGGCGATTGGCAATTTTTGCACTGCATAGGGAGCCGATAAAATACGACACGCCCATAGCGACAAAGGCATAGCCAGATTCAAGCGCGGAATGACCCAAGCCCGCTTGTAACGTCAGTGCTACAGCGAACATAAAGCCGCCGAAACTGGTAAACATGGTTAGCGCGAGAATAAAACCGAATTGTATGGAAGGCAGGCGCAACAAACGTGGCGGCATTAAGGGAAAAACACCGCCGTTTTCTTTGTGCTTTTCTACTTTCCACAAGACCAATGAAAGTGGTACGACACAAAATAGCATGACTATAAAGGGCCATGACCAATGATATTCTGGCCCTAATGCTACAGGAATGAGCAAGCAGAGCAGTGCTATAGCGAGCAGTAAGGTGCCAGCCCAATCCACTGTAGCTGGGTGCTCTGAGCGACTTTCTGGCACACAGTGTTTAACAAACAGCAGTACACCAATGCAGACTGGAATGTTGATTAAGAAGACACTGCGCCAGCCTAGCCCTGCGACATTAGCAGACACTAAAAAACCGCCTAGAATTTGTCCTAGCACAAACGCCATTCCGCCAATCGCACCATAGGCTCCAATAGCAAAAGAATGTCGTTTACCTGATAGGTTCACATGTAGCGTAGCGAGAATTTGCGGCAATATCATGGCGGCACCAACACCTTGTATTACGCGAGCAAACAGCAAGCCATTGATGGAAGAAGAAATGCCGCAGGCTAAAGAAGCCAGTCCAAATACCCAGACCCCCAGAGTGAATAATCGACGACGGCCAAAGTTATCTCCCAAACGACTACCCATGGCTAGGCAAACCGCAAGGCCAATACCATAGGCCGCGACCATTAATTCTAGTTGAAGGTGACTGGCATTGAGAGATTGTGCGATGGCGGAGAGTGCCACATTGACGATGGAAAAGTCGATCAATGGCAGCAATTGGCCAGCCATTAATATAATGAGTCCAGCGCGATTGAGGATTGTTGGTTCCGTTCTCATAAAGACAGTTTTCCCTTGATTAAGTGACGGTTTGGCAGCAGTATGCAAAAATGGTTAAACAGGTACCAGTAAGTGGTTATCCTAGTATTAGAACTACTTGTTTGGAGGTGAAATGGTTTTAATGAACATGCTTTTAACTTTAGAGAAGCCACATGACCGAATTAGTAAGTTTATTGGATTTGAATAGCGCTGATCATCCTCAAGAAAGGTCTTCGTCACAAGATAATCGTAAAGAACTAGGTTTATATTTACGCCGTCGCCGTGAAAGTTTGGACCCAGTTCGGCTTGGTGTATTGCACAGTGGGCGGCGACGCACACCAGGTTTACGCCGTGAAGAAGTGGCGATGCTTGCGGAAGTGAGTACGACTTGGTACACCTGGTTGGAGCAGGGCAGAAAGGTGAATGCTTCCTCTATTACCCTAGCTGCCATTGCTAAAGCCTTACAATGCAGTGACGTGGAAACCACCCATTTGTTTGCTTTAGCAGGATTAAGCAAGGAGGCGGATTATCAGCGTGAGTGTCAAAAACTGTCCCATACGAATCAAATGATTTTAGATCAACTCAACCCCATGCCTGCTGTGGTACAAAATGCCCGCTTTGATATTTTAGGATTTAATCAAGCGTTTAATCGTTTAATGGGGGTTGACTTAGCCGCCTTACCTGATGATCAGCGTAATAGCTTATATTTAGCCTTTACTAACGATGAATGGCAGAGGCGCATGGATGATAAAGAGACGGTGTTATCATGCCTTGCTGGGGCTTTTCGTACTGCTATGGTGAAGCATGTGAATGAGAAGAATTGGCAAGAGAGGCTTAACATGATGCAGGTCTCTTCCTCTGATTTTAATCGCTTGTGGGATCAATACGAAATCTTAGAGATTGAAAATCATACTAAAAAATTTCATATACCAAGGATAGGCCTCATGACGTTTAATCAGGTAAATTTGTGGTCCGCGCCAAAAGATGGTGAGCGACTTGTGATTTATGTCCCCGATGACCATGCCACGAAACAGGGACTGGCGTGTTTGGCTGAGCATTGAGAATCGAGTCGTGACGTAAGAGCATTAACGGGTAGGTTAGGGGAATAAAACGTCTTCCCGTTTAATAAACTGAAAGATGTTTTTATTATGTAGAGGGTTTTTAGGGAAGATCTGAATAAGTCCTCTTGTCACGGCAATCGCTCCTGCATTGCCCTAATAGCCTACATCCATGTAGGCATCAGCATATTGATAAAAGCCTGTTATTCGAGGCGAGTACCGAATGTAAATAGTTGCTTTATTGTCGAGGTGCTCAACAAAGAATTCAGGCTTTTAGACCATGCCTTACGGGTCTTTCAGAGCTTTTCATTGAGGGACAGGTCAACACTAGGTTGCGGCTCTTTGAAAGGTACTTACTGTGAAATTAAGTGATGGGAGATAGATTGGTTTAGATGCATGGATAAGAAATTATCGAGAGTGTTTTATTATTTTAAGGAGGTCACTTGCTTTGCCTAAAATGCATGGGTACCTTCGAATTATTCCGCTTTTTCGATGCTTTTTTGAGGCTTAATATCGTTTTAATTTAATTACGATGTGAATCACTCACTAAGAAGGTATGGATGGAAGCTTGTGATCTAAATGCAGCCGAAGCGCGTCGTTTGATGGCGCAAAAGTCATTGTCTGTTATAGAGTTGGCGCAAAGTTGTATTACACGAATGAATGCGGTGAATCATGCGGTCAACGCGATTGTTGCTTGTGACCCAGACGATCTAATGGCTCAAGCAAAACGAGCTCAAAAAGCCATTGATAAAGGTGAGCCCTTGGGCGTACTGCATGGTTTGCCATTGAGCGTGAAAGACATGGTTGATCTGAAGGGATTTCCAACGACGTTTGGTAGCTCTATTTACAAAGACAATATGGCTACATCAGATGACCCAATGGTCGCGCAATTACGCCAAGCAGGCGCTTTGCCGTTGGGTAAGGCTAATAACCCAGAATGGAGTGCGGGTGGCAATACCCGTAATGCGGTTTATGGCGTGACAGCAAACCCGTTTGATGTGACTCGTTCGGCGGCCGGATCCTCTGGCGGCTCGGCGGTGGCTTTGGCTTGCGGCATGACGCCATTAGCAACTGGATCGGATACTGGCGGCAGCTTGCGTAATCCAGCGGCCTTTTGTGGTGTGGTTGGCTTTCGTCCGTCACCGGGTGTGGTGCCGGGTCATAGTCGGCCGATTGGCTTAATTCCTCTACCAACCAATGGGCCAATGGCGCGTTCAGTCGAAGACGTTGGCTTGATGTTATCGCAAATGATTCGTCCTGATCGTCGCGACCCTTGGGTTTCTGTGGTGGAAGGCGTTGGGCAACACAATGCCGATGCTTATCGTCACTTACCAGATTTTGATCTGAGTAGCGCTAAAGTCGCTTTTACCAACGACTTTGGCTTTGCCATGACGGAAAATTTGATCAAAGAATCCTTCCAAGAAAAAATCGACAAGTTTGGTTCTGTATTCGCCCAATGTGACAATGCGCATCCTAACTGTGATAACGCCGATCATATTTTTGCAGTGCTAAGAGCGCTTAACTTTTCTGGTCATCACCGTGATTTGTCCCACAAATACCCAGATCAAATGGGGCCAAATATTTTGATGAATATTGAAGAAGGCGAGTCATACAGCGCTTTGGATGTAGTGAGCGCTCTAAACAAACAAGGCGTTATGTATCGTGCGTGGCAGCTGTTTTTTGAGGGGTATGATTTCATCCTTGCGCCAACCACGACGATCAGTCCGCGAGACTGGCATGAACTTTACCCAGAGCAGATTGATGGCAAGCCGACACAAAGCTATTATCATTGGCTTTCTATGGCGTACGCATCGACCTTAACAGGGCATCCGTCTGTAACTCTGCCAGTGGGGCGAGACAAAAACAACATGCCGTTTGGTTTGCAAATCATTGGCCGTCGAGGCGACGATTTATCCACCTTGGCGTTTGCCAAATCGCTAGAAACCTTGTTAGAAAAAACGCCTGATCTAGCGCGACCGAGAGTTGATATCGCCATGTTGTCTCGTTTGACAGCGTTGAAAAATACAGACGGTTTTATGGGATTCTAATTTATCGAAAGCTTTCATGGAGTATTTGAGTGACCGACTATATTTCTACCCCCGTTGTGCAGTCGCTAATTGCATTACAGGAAATCACTTGGTTCAATCCGAAAAAAGCGCAATTTGATGAAGTTCAATCTAAGCTGTCTCTGCAAATGTCAGACATGCTCGATGCGTCGGATCGACTCTCGCGTTTTGCGCCTTACCTTGCTCAAGTGTTTCCAGAAACAGCTGTCACTAACGGCATCATCGAATCTGATTTAAAGGCCATTCCTGCTATGCTGCGAGCTTTGTCGGATTCGGTAAATCTAGAAATCCCGGGTCGTTTATTGATGAAGTGTGACAATCAATTGCCGATTGCTGGTTCCATCAAAGCCCGCGGTGGCATTTATGAAGTCTTGTTGCATGCTGAGCGTTTGGCGCTAACAAATGGCTTATTAAAAACTAGCGACGATTATCGGGTTTTTGATTCAGAGCGTTTTCGAAGTCTATTTTCAAAGCATCAGATCGTCGTTGGTTCAACTGGAAACCTTGGTTTAAGCATTGGCATTATGAGCGCTAAATTGGGCTTTGATGTCACGGTTCATATGTCGTCGGATGCCCGTGAATGGAAAAAAGCCTTGTTGAGAAGTAAAGGCGTCAATGTTATTGAACATACTGCTGATTATGGCGTGGCGGTGGAGCAAGGGCGACAGGAAACCATGCAAAAAGACACGGCGTATTTTATCGATGATGAAGATTCTACCACATTGTTTTTAGGCTACAGCGTGGCAGCGTTACGCTTGCAAAAGCAGTTGGTCGAGCAGGATATTGCTGTAGATGGCGATCACCCTTTGTTCGTCTACTTGCCTTGTGGTGTCGGCGGCGCGCCAGGAGGTATTACCTTTGGCTTGAAGCAAGTGTTTGGTGATTATGTACATTGTTTCTTTGCGGAGCCGACACATTCTCCTTGCATGGTTTTAGGTATGGAAACGAGCTTGCATAATGGTATTTCGGTACAAGAGCTGGGCATAGATAACCAAACCTGTGCTGATGGTTTAGCCGTTGGCCGACCTTCTGCTTTTGTTGGTCCTATGATGGATGCATTGCTCAGTGGTGATTATACCGTTTCTGACGACAACCTGTATCGTCATTTGGCTATGCTGGTGGATACTGAAAACATTCCAGTTGAGCCCTCTGGCGCAGCGGGTGCAAGTGGCGTACTGCGTATTTTAACCGAAGGGTGTGATTACCTAACGGCTCACCAAATCAACGATAAAATGTCACAAGCGACACATATTATGTGGGCAACTGGCGGCGACATGGTGCCAGAAGAAGAAAGACAAAACTATTATTCCTGTGGACAGGCGTTGCTCTAGTCTTATTTTAGAGTAAACGGATTAGGGGGTAGTGTTTTTTAAGTCTACTTCGGATTTCATTTTCTCGACAAGGAAGTCTAAAAATACTTTGACTGCAGCCGGGAGTGTTCGCCCTGATAAGGTTTGTACTTCAATATTACGTATGTTCATTCCTCTGTCTCTAATGGGGATCGCGACTAAGTTCTGATTGGCTATTTGGTGACGACCTGATATTTCTCCTCCAAAATGGACTGCACCTTCAAATTGAGCAAAATGGTTTAATGCGGCGATATTATTTGATTCTAAAACGGGATCGAATAATAAATTTAAATTACTGCAACAAATGTCAAACACTTGCCTAACCGTTGTGTTAGGTTCCGCTAGTGCAACTGGATAGGGCTGTAATTGCGATAAAGTAATGGATTTTTTTTGTGCCAGAGGGTGGTTTGGGTGAACAAGCAGCATGATAGGTGAAGGTTGTCGGTACACAACATGAATGTCTTTTGCTGGTGCTATAGTCAATGTAATGCCGATGTCTGCATCACCATGACCCACTCTTTCCGATACTTCGCCAGGCGTACTAACATGAATATGAAAATGAATGCCGCTGTATTCTTTTCGAAAATTTGCAATGATGCGGGGCAAAAAGTCCATAGCAAAACCTTCTGAGCAAGCGAGCTTAATTCTTCCTTTATGAAGTCCTGCAAGTGCTTCGATATCAGCCACAACACGGTCAGATTCGAGGGCATTTTTACGAGCGTAAACGGCGAGCATTTCACCTGCTGTACTCAACTCCATTCCTCGAGGTCGGCGCTCAAACAAGGTTGTACCGAGAATATCTTCTAGATTATTTATCTGTCTGCTTATTGCGCTAGGTGCCACATTTAGGTGCACAGACGCTTCACTAATGGAGCCATGTCGTGCTACCTCTAAAAAGTAACGTAAAGCAGTGTCTTGTAGGCGAAGTGAGGCTTTCATATTCGATCACTCTATTTTATTAGTGTGTTATACGAGAAAAAATTATGTATTTATAATCATTATTATTTCGCCATACCCATGCTTTTTTGGCAATGATTCTTTGCATTTATTTTAATTGCGGCAATATAAATATTTCCTTAATGTTAAATGAAATACGCATGATTCATTCTTAAATCGGACGCAAAAGGAACAATTAGATGAAAAAAAATACGCATAAAAATTTTGCCCCACGTCGCGCTTTGCTTAGCATTCTTGTTGCTGGTTCGTTAATGGGAGCCGCAGCGCCAGTGTTTGCAGATAAGGCTAGTGATACTTTGGTCTTTGCGGCGAGCTTAGAGCCTGAAAATGTCAGCCCATACCACAATAATGCACGGGAAGGTATCATCCTTTCCCGCTTAGCATGGGATACCTTGATTTACCGTGACCCTAAAACCAGCGAATACAAACCGCTTTTGGCGACAACATGGAAATGGGAAGATCCAACGCATATTTTGCTTACACTACGTAAAGGCGTGACATTCCAAAATGGTGATGCTTTTACGGCCGATGATGTGGTTTTTACTTTCAACTACGTAAATACACCGGAAGCAAAAGTCGTAACGAAGCAAAATGTTAACTGGATAGATCGCGCTGAAAAAGTGGACGACTTCACTGTGCGTGTTGTGTTGAAACAGCCTTTTCCAGCCGCATTGGAATATCTTTCAGGGCCCACTCCTATTTATCCAGCAAAATACTTTCAACAAATGGGTATTGATGGCTATTCAAAAGCGCCAATTGGTACAGGGCCTTATAAGATCACCAAGGTATTAAGTGGTGAAGGCGTTGAAATGGAGCGCAACGAAAATTACTTCGAAGGAGGGCCGATTGCAAAGCCTGCTATCAGTAAAATCAAATTTCAAGTTATTACCGACCCAGATGCGCGTCTAGCGCAATTGATGACTGGCGGCATTGATTGGACATGGCGTGTGCCATCGGATCAAGCGGATGAATTACGCATGATGCCGAATCTAGAAGTGGTCAGTTCTGAAACTATGCGTGTTGGATATTTGGCCATGGATGTAGCAAGCGAGCAACAAAAGAATTCACCTTTCCAAAATAAACTGGTCCGCGAAGCGGTGAATTACGCAATTAATCGTGAAGGTTTAGCGAATGAACTAGTACGTGGTGGAAGTCGTCCAATTTATACCCCTTGTTTCCCAACCCAGTTTGGTTGCGACACTGCAGCGGCTAAGAAATACGACTATAACCCAGAAAAAGCAAAAGCTTTGTTAGCTGAAGCAGGTTATCCAGATGGCTTCGAAACCGATTTTTATGCCTATCGAGAAATGGATTTAGCAGAAGCGATGCTTGGAGATTTACGTGCGGTTGGTATTAAAGTGAAGTTGCACATGTTGACTTATGCCGCGCTTCGTAAAGAGCAACGCTCGGGGAATGTGCCAATCGCGTTTCAAACATGGGGTTCTTATTCTGTGAATGATGCGTCAGCAATGATCAGCGTTTACTTTAAAGGTGGAGCGGACGACTTGTCTCGTGACAAACGTGTCATTAGCTTGTTAGAAGTGGCTGATAGTAGTGTTGATCCTGTGATTCGAAAAGAGAACTACAGTGCTGCCATCAAGATAATTTCGGAGGAAGCGTATTGGGCTCCAATGTTTTCATATTCTAGCAACTATGCATTTAGTAATGATCTGAATTTTACAGCCTATCCTGATGAATTACCTCGCTTTGTTGAGTCCAGCTGGAAATAAGAAGAGCAAATAACCGTGTTTCTTTTCGAATGAAGTAAACATGGTTATCGACTCGATATTTGATCATTCAAGGGGTTTTTTATGTTGGTGTTTATCTTTCGCCGATTACTGGTGGCGTTTAGTGTTGCGATCACTGTGTCGGTTGTGAGCTTTATGCTGCTTCATTTTTCAGGAGACTTGGCAATATCTATTGCGGGCCCTGATTCAACGGCGGAGCAGGTAGAACAAATCCGAATCGACTTTGGTCTTGATAGGCCGATTGTATATCAATATTTAGATTGGCTGTGGTCCGCATTGCAATTGGATTTTGGTCGTTCTTATTATTTTCAAGACTCCGTAATGTCGCTTATTAGCGAGCGTATGCCAGTGACTTTGACATTGGGAGCAATATCTCTGGCCTTGGCTACAGTGATCGCTATTCCTCTTGGTGTTGTTGCGGCCATTAAACAAGATACTTGGGTGGATCGTCTCGCACTGACCATTGCTTGTATTGGTCAAGCAATGCCGAGTTTTTGGTTTGGTCTTACGCTTATCGTAATTTTTGCGGTGAATCTACATTGGCTTCCTGCTGGTGGGAGTTCCACTTGGCAGCACTTTGTTTTGCCATCGATTGCATTGGGTTATTACGCAACGCCAGCCATGATGCGTTTGACTCGTACTGGTATGTTGGAAGTTTTAAATTCTGATTATATTCGTACGGCACGTTCTAAAGGGTTGAGTGAGACCTCAGTAGTATTCAAACATGCGCTACGAAATGCTGTTATTCCTGTAGTGGCGCTGGCTGCTGTGGAGTTGGGCTTTATGCTAGGCGGCTCGATTGTGATTGAGTCTGTATTTTCTTTAAAAGGTTTAGGGCAGTTGGCATGGGATGCTATTTCTCGTAATGATTATCCGGTTGTGCAGGCAGTAGTGCTGATTATAGCCGTGTTTTATATCTTGTTAACGCTATTGGCTGATGTGCTCAACGCCATGCTTGATCCACGTTTGCGTGTTCGCTGAGGTTACTAATTATGTCTGAATCTACTTCTGCTATGAGTGTGATGAGTTCTGGGCTTCCAGAGGTTCCTGAGTGGCGCCGCATGATGAATCGTGTTTTAGGTCATCGTGGCTTGTTATTAGGCTCGACAATTTTGGGTGCCATTGTTTTATTGGCCTTGTTCGCACCTTGGTTGGCGCCACACGACCCATTTGCGCAAAACATTTCCCAACGAATGATTCCCCCCGTTTGGCACGATAAAGGCACTTGGGATCACATTTTTGGTACGGATAAACTGGGTCGAGATTACTTGAGTCGCTTACTTTACGGAGCACGAATTTCGTTAAGTATTGGTTTATTGGCGGCGCTTATTTCTGGGCTAATTGGTACCACGTTAGGTGTTTTAGCGGGCTACTTTGGTGGCCGAGTGGATGCGGTAATCAGTTACATCATTACCACCCGTTTAGCGTTGCCAGTATTGCTTGTTGCTTTGGCTATGGCGTCCTTGGTTGGCGGTGGTTCGGTGGAAACCGTGGTGGTGCTGCTTGGATTGTTGTTATGGGATCGTTTTGCCGTAGTGGCTCGTTCGACCACACAGCAATTGAGGGATGCTGAGTTCATTGCTTCGGCAAAAGTAATTGGCGCCTCCACATCTTACATCTTAATACGTGAGCTATTGCCTAATATTTTAAGCGCTTTGATTGTTGTCATGACCTTAGAGATGGCCCATGCCATTTTGCTAGAAGCAACCTTGTCTTTCTTAGGCTTAGGGGTGCAAGCGCCGATGCCATCTTGGGGGTTAATGATTTCTGAAGGTAAGGCTTATATGTTTTTCAAACCTTGGGTGATTGCGATTCCTGGTATTACGTTAATGGTCTTGGTATTGGCGATCAATTTAGTGGGTGATGGTTTGCGTGATATGAACGCACCGGAAGGACGTAACTGAGGCCAGAGGACAGTATGATGAACCGAATTTTAAACATTAAAAATTTACAAGTGAATTTACCGACGGCTAACGGCTTGTTACGTGCGGTTCGAGGTATTGACTTGCATGTGGATAAAGGTGAGATGCTTTGCATTGTCGGAGAATCTGGCTGCGGTAAGTCAATGACTTCAATGGCGCTTATGGGCTTGTTACCAAAACGCGCTGATGTGACCGCCGAGATTTTGGACTTTGACGGTTTGGATTTATTGTCTTTGCCGAAGAAAGAGCGTAATAAAATCCGTGGCATGCGTATGTCGATGATCTTCCAAGAGCCGATGACGTCATTGAATCCGTCTTACACGCTAGGCAATCAGCTTTGTGAAGCCATCATGCGACACAAAGGCGTTAGCAGTGCAGAAGCTAAAGAAAGGGCTGTGTACTTATTAACTCGCGCTGGTGTGCCAATGCCAGAGAAACGCTTGGATCAATATCCACATCAGCTATCTGGTGGTTTGCGTCAACGGGTTATGATCGCGATGGCGCTCATGTGTGAACCTGATCTGATTATTGCGGATGAGCCAACGACCGCGTTGGATGTGACGATTCAGGCGCAGATTTTACGATTGATTCGTGAGTTACAACAAGAATTTGGAACCGCGGTTATTTTTATTACTCACGACCTTGGTGTGGTGGCGCGAATTGCCGACCGCGTGGCGGTTATGTACGCAGGACAAATAGTCGAAACCGCCACAGCCCAAGAGTTGTTCTCGAATCCAATGCACCCTTATACGCGAGGCTTATTAAACTGTATTCCTATTCCGGGTAAAACCGAACCGGGAAGCCACTTGGAATCCATTCCGGGCGTGGTGCCGAGTTTAATTGGTGAACTAAAAGGCTGTGCTTTTGCTAACCGTTGCCATGTTTCAACCAGTGAATGTAGCCAACGAACTCCTTCTTTGGAATTAGAGTCGAATTCAACTTCACTTCATCAGGTGCGTTGTCCTATTACTGCAACGACACTTCAGGAGGCGATGTAATGCCAGATTATGCTTTGGAATTATCAAACCTTTCACGCCATTTTTATTTGAAGAATGGTGCCTTTAAAGAACCCACTTTGCTAAAAGCGGTTGATGGCATTTCATTGCGTATTCGCCCCGGTGAAACCTTAGGTCTAGTGGGTGAATCAGGTTGTGGCAAAAGTACCCTCGCAAAAATGATTTTAGGGCTGCTAGATCCAACTGATGGCGATGTGTTGATCAACGATAAAGCGAGAAGTGTTTCATCTCGCTTATCTATGGCGCGTCAGCTTCAACCTATTTTCCAAGACCCTTATTCGTCTTTGAACCCTCGTAAAACCATTGAGCAAATTATTCGTTTGCCATTGCAATTACATAAAGAGGGAAGCAGCGACAGCCAGAAAAAAGCAGTGAAAGAGACCTGTGATTTGGTCGGCTTGCCTGAACGTTTGCTTAAGCAGTATCCGGGGCAATTGTCTGGTGGACAGCGTCAGCGTGTTGCCATTGCCCGTGCTCTGATTTTAAAACCTAAGATTTTGGTATGTGATGAACCGACTTCCGCATTGGATGTATCGGTACAGGCTCAAATTCTGAATTTGCTCATGGATCTAAAAAAAGAGTTAGGGCTTACTTACCTCTTTATTAGCCACAACCTTGGTGTGGTTGAGCATTTAGTTGACCGTGTTGCTGTGATGTACAGAGGAAAAATTGTCGAACAGGGTACCCGTGATGAGATTTTCCAGAATGCTCAACATCCTTATACCAAGGCTTTATTGTCTTCTGTACTGACGCCAGAACCCGCTTTGGGTTTACCTGAAGTGTTAGATTCGAGTGCATGGGACAGCGCTCAGGCATCATAAATATTATTAATCTTTATCACTCATTTCATTGCCTGACACTTTTCGGCGATGGGATTAGTGTTTTCTAAATTCAGTGTTATCAGCTTTTTATGTATAAAAAAGCTGTGTTAGGAGGCAGCATGAGCCGTCAAAATACCATACAAACCGCTGAGTCTTACTTCGATTCTGGTGAGTTTTTTGCAGTATTAAAACAACGTGTCAGCATTAAAAGTGAGAGCCAAAATTTAGAGGGTTTTGATAAATTACGTCTTTATTTGGACGACATCATTGTTCCTGAATTGACTGAATTAGGGTTCGATATTCGTATTATTGCGAACCCAGTAACAGACGCGGACCAGCCGGGGTCTTGGCCATTTTTGCTAGCAGAGCGTATTGAAGACCCTGCACAAATGACATTGTTAACTTATGGTCATGGTGATGTGGTTCGTGGCTATGACGAGCAGTGGAAAGAAGGCTTATCCCCTTGGGAATTAAAAGAAGAAGGCGATCGTTGGTACGGTCGAGGGTCTGCCGACAACAAAGGTCAGCATACGATTAACCTTGCCGCGCTAAAAAAAGTAATGGCTGCCAAAGACGGAAAGTTAGGCTTTAACGTTAAGATTATTTTAGAAATGGGTGAAGAAGCGGGCTCTCCGGGTCTTGCCGAATTGTGTGAAATTCATAAAGAAGAATTGAAGGCGGATCTTTTTATTGCCTCAGATGGCCCGCGATTGAGTGCAGATCATCCGACTATCTTCCTTGGCTCTCGTGGTGGTTTTAATTTTGACCTTACTGTGAAACTTCGTGAAGGCGCTCATCACTCAGGAAACTGGGGTGGCTTGCTCAGCAACGCGGGAACGCGCTTGGCTCACGCTTGGGCGTCTATGGTGGATGTGAAAGGTAAGATTCTAATCTCCGGTTTATTGCCAGCACGTCTGCCGGATTCTGTTCGTGAGGCATTAAAAGGCATTCCTGTCGGGGAAGGCGCGAACAGCCCAGAGATCGATCTTGAGTGGGGAGAACCGGGACTTACGCCAGCAGAACAAGTGTTTGGTTGGAATACGCTGGAAATGCTGGCCTGTAAAACAGGTAATCCAGATATGCCTGTAAATGCTATTCCCGGTTACGCTAGCGCTCATTGTCAGTTGCGTTTTGTTGTAGAAAGCGACAGCCAAAACTTTTTAAAACATATTCGTGACCACCTTGATCGTCATGGTTTTAACGATGTTGAAGTCACTGATAGTGGTCATGTCATGGAGGCTACGCGTCTTGATCCTGAAGATCCTTGGGTGGATTGGGCGTTGGGTTCACTTGCTCAAACTACCGGTAAGAAACCTGTGTTACTGCCTAATTTAGGTGGCTCGCTGCCAAATGATGTGTTTGCCAATATTCTCAATTTACCCACCGTTTGGGTACCGCATTCTTACCCAGCGTGCAGTCAACATGCGCCAAATGAACACGTTCTAGCGCCCGTATGTCGTGAAGCCTTACAGATAATGACGGGGCTTTTTTGGGATTTATCCGAACAAGGCTCATCGATTCAGGCCAAACGTTAAGGAGAGCATAATGATATTATCTACAGCAAAAAAGGTAAGCAACAGCGCACTCGCACCTTATGCGGATTTACTCTGTGACTGGTTGGCAACACAAGAAGACGAGATGATCCAATGTCTACAGGAATTAGTCGATACCGACTCGAACAGCTATGACAAAGACGGCGTTGATGCGGCAGGAAAGCTGATAGCGTCTTGGTTAGAAGCCGATGGTATCGAATGTCGATGGCATAAATCTGCTAGCTCTGGCGATGTATTGGAAGCACGTATTGCTTCTGGATTTGATAAAAAAGACTCGCAGCCTGCTATCTATCTTATGGGGCATAGAGACACGGTTTTTCCCAAAGGAACGGTAGCGACGCGAGGTTTTACTCGTGACGGCATGACGGCGTTTGGGCCAGGCGTAGCAGATATGAAATCCGGTTTGGTATTGAATTGCTTCGTTTTAAGAGGTTTGCAGTATTTATTGAATAACTCTGACATCGCCGAATTGCCTCATCCTGTTGTTGGCTTATTTACTGGCGATGAAGAAATTGGCTCACCAGAAGGTCGACACGTTATTCAGCAGATGGTTAAGGGCGCGAAAGCGGTATTCAATGCCGAACCCGGTCGCATCAGTGGTAATGTTGTGTCGGCTCGAAAAGGCGGTGCGAGTTTTGAAATCTTAGTCAAAGGCAAAGCTGCGCACTCTGGTGTAAACCACGCTGATGGAGCCAGCGCAATTGGGGCTTTAGCACAGATTGTCACTGAGCTTCATGAGCTAACCAATTATGAGATTGGTGTTACCACCAATGTTGGCTTAATTCACGGGGGGATGTCCTCGAACACCGTGGCACCGGAAGCCAGTGCCAGTTTAGATTTACGTTATATTACTAAAGCGCAAATGGTCGAAGCCATGGATAACATTCAGGATATTGTCGACCAGCCGAGAATCAAAGGGGTTACGGCGTCTGTACGTTTATTATCGGCGTTTCATCCATTTGAATCGAGCATGAGTGAGGTTTTACTTAAGCATTATCAAATACAGGCAGAATCTTTAGGATTCTCGGTTGAAGGAGAGTTTACAGGAGGATGTTCTGACGCCGGTTTTACTTCTACCATGGGGGTTCCAACTTTGTGTGGTACGGGGCCTGTTGGGGCAAAAATGCATACCGAGGAGGAGCTCTGTTTACTCGATACATTTGTTCCTCGAACTCAAGCCGTTGCAAAGAGTGTTTTGCTGTTGCCTTAAAATGATATGCGCAACGTCCTGTTTTAATCAAAACCCTTTATGATTTAGATGTCTGTGATGACTATCTTCAAGTCTGTGCCGCACCGAAGTCATAACCTAGATTGCTTCTTCCCTAAACTAAACTTTGGTTGAGGACTTTACCGTTAACAGCGATACCAATCTTTGGAACTTTCGGATGTTGGCTTAGATGTGAAGCAATCGATCAACAACGCTTTTATAAGTTTGGACATTTAGCACAGTAACGACCATGATAAAATCATAACCGCCTGTTATTTGGTGGCAATGCCTCACTTCATTGGTTTTGCTAATAACGTGTTTAAAGGCGTCATACACATCTTTTCGATTCCGCTCCATTTCTACCGACACCAGCAAGGCCAGCTTATTTCCGCTCAATTCTGGTTTCACAAGAGCAACGTCACCGACGGTGATGTTGCTATCTTTTAGGTAAATAGATGAAAGCACTTGCCGTAAATATTTTTACAAGAAGATAAGCGATTAGAGTCTAAATCATGAGCTGAATATGGTTAATGTCGATTGTAACCATTCTTTAAAATGAATTGCTGCTTGGCTGGTTTGCACCCGCTTAGGGATAACTAAGTAGTAGTGTAAGCCAATGATAGACTTTGACAGCTTGTCTGTGCCTTGGGTTAACCAGCCGTTTTTAATCGAGTTTTCGACGGCAAGCTGACTGATGATAGCGATACCTTGCCCAGAAAGTGCAGCCTGAGCGGTTAGGTTTTCATCATCAAAATAGCGAATATTTGGTTGAGAGTCGACAACGATGTTTTTGATCGTTTCTTCTAATCCTAAATCAGGTAGGTTTGGATTCTTCCATTGTGTACAGAAAAAGACGACATCAGACAGATTGTGACTGTGTCTTTTCCAATAGTCAGGTGTCGCAAAGAAGCCAATTGACTCTTGAATTAAAGGTTGATGAATAAGTGCCTTGGTTTCAAGTTGTTTAGACGGCTCCCCGTAACGAATCGCTATATCGACACGTCTATCATGTTCCATATCTATAAGGGACTCTTCTGCTCTTATTTGAATGTCGATGTCAGGATGCTGCTGCTGAAAGCCCACAATATTTGGGACTAACCACATTGCTGCAAACGAGTTGGTCGTGCTGATGGTTAATGTTCGAGGAGAGCCTTTTAATTGATTAATCGTTGAGAGTAATTCCTGCAGAGATTGATTGGCAGATGTTGCCAGTAATTCGCCTTCTTTCGTTAAGATCACCGCTCGTGTTTTTCGTTCAAATAATCTTACTTTTAAGCTGTCTTCAAGTGTTCTGATTTGATGAGAAATGGCTGTCGGTGTCACATTCAATTCATTGGCGGCGTCTTTAAAGCTGTTTAATCGAGCTGCGGATTCAAAGGCTTTGATGGCATTTAAAGAAGGGAGTTGCTGAAACATAAAGGTACTCTATGGATGAGAATAACTACTTTATAGGAAAAATAAGACCATTTGTCACTAAAACGATTGCTGAACACACTATGTCTACTCACTATTAATGAAAGAGGCATAAAATATGAAAACTATTCTACATATCGACTCCAGTTTACGTCGTACTGACAACTCGATCTCTAAGTCATTTGGATGTTGTTTTATCGATACATGGCTGAATAAAAATCATCAAGACAAAGTGGTTTATCGCGACCTTGGTCTTCATCCGCCAACCTTCATTTGCCAAGATTGGATTGCAGCAGCCTTTACCTCAGAACAAAATAGAAGCAAAGCGCAGACACTAGCTTTAGCTGAGTCCGATACGTATTTTGATGAAGTAGCTCAAGCGGATGTTATTGTGATTACTGCGCCTATGTATAACTACGGTATGCCAGCGGTATTGAAGGCGTGGTTTGACCAAATGCTGAGAGTGAATAAAACCTTCACCTTTGACCTAGCGCGAGGGGATTTTCCGATTGAACCTATCTTGTCAGGCAAAACCTTAGTTTTACTGACTTCATCTGGTGAGTTTGGTTTTGGTACTGGTGGTGTACGCGAACAGATGAATCATCTTAGCCCGCACATAAAAGAGTTGGCCAAATACTTGGGTGTTGATCAGTTTTATGAAATTGGTTCGGAATACCAAGAATTTTCGGATGATCGTCACATTTTATCGGTCGAAAAAGCAAAGCAAGATATTGTCGCTTTAGTAAACCTACTGAACTGATTAGTGGCTATAAAAACAGCATGGAAGTTTATCACTTTCATGCTGTTTTTTTGATGTTGAATTTGACTAAAAGCTCAAACGATTCATTCAAAGCTCAAACAGCGTAGGTAAGAGCAGGGGATGATTGGCACCTAGAAGATGAGTGCAAGTAAGTTGAAAAGCATTAAGAGAGAGGGAGATAGTATTTATGAGCTACTCTCTGGCTAGAGACCTTGGTATTCATTTTAGTGATAATTTTTGAAAATCAATTTGTTATGTCTAAATATTTTTAGGTATGTTGTTTTTGTTTCAGCATACTACACAGTATTGAGCCTTTTCTTCAGCAGATAGGCTTTATGTGTGAACATTTTACGACGCTGATTCTTTTGCTTTTGCTTTTGCTTTTGCTTTTGCTTTTGGTGTTTCTGGTATGTTTGGCAGTTTTCTATTTAGTCCGTTAGATGACCGAGAGCGAACACTCTCATGCCGTAGATCTTGGTCTTTTTGTTAAAAGCGATCTGTCGTCGTCAAACCGCTGCGCATTAGTTTAACTCATTATAATGTGTTGCCTGATTGCGTCCTTGTGCTTTGGATTGATAAAGGGCTTGATCCGCCTGTTTCATTAGTGTGTCTGAATTGTCCGTTTGTCCTTGTGACTGGGTGACGAGACCAAGGCTGATACTTAGATGCTCTGCAACTTGGCTTTTCTTATGTTCAATATTAGCTGTAGCGATGGCTTGTATGGTTTGATGTGCTCTGTCTTTAGCCGCCGCCATATCATGGTTCGGTAGAATAGCAACGAATTCTTCTCCGCCGTAACGGGCGACCAGGCCATGATTACCTAAGGTTTCTTGTATAACACTGGCCACTTTTTGTAAGGCTGCATCGCCTTTAAGGTGACCATAGGTATCGTTATATTGTTTAAAATAATCGATATCGATAAGCAAGATGGAAAGGGAATTTTGTGTTATTTGATTCGTATCTAGATCAATTTGCAGTTGTTGATCAAAGGCACGACGATTGGCAATATTAGTTAAACTGTCGGTCAATGATAGTGCTTCTAAACGATGGGTTTGACTTTTGATGGTATTGGAAAAATGTTCAAATGCCTCAAACAGTTCATCTATCTCATCCGCTTGGGTATTGTGCTCAATTTTGGGTGTCGCCATGCCTTCAAGCTTGTTTGTCAATCGTTTGAGTCGAGAAATGACTCTTCTGTAATGAACTAATATGGCGCCTATCATAGAGGCGAAAATCAGTAAGGCTGTTATTAGCCAGCTTTTTTGTTTTTCTATATCTTTCGTTAAATCCACAACCTCTTGTTTTAAGTTAGCGGTTTCATTGAAAGCCAGCTGGTCATTTACATTCGTGTAGTCTTCGACCAATTTGCGAATAAAATGTTCTCGACCTCGGGTACGCCCCGCAATTTTCAGATAACTTTTTTGAAGGTTAATCAAGCCTTGTTCTGAGACGAGAGCAAGGCGTAATTGATCATTAAATTGCAATAAAAACAATTGCAAATCTGGTTGCGATTGCTTGGCATAGGAGTCTAAGGTTTCTAATAGTATATTGGCCTTTTGCTCAAGTAATGATAGTTCGTTAAGGCGTTCTAAATGAGCGCTTTGATAGGCTAGTCCAATACTTTTACTGAAGTTGAGCTGCCATAGAGTAAGGGCCTCGCTTTTATAATGGTTAGGCCGTAGATGTTGATTGGCAACGCTTTGAAAATGAATTAATTGGTCCAGTGTGTTCGAAATTTGTTCTGCTAAATTGAGTTTGCGATCAATAAATTGTGTCAGTTGGCTGACTTCTTCTTGTAGGCTTTTTAATTGCAGTGTTTCTGTAGGGTTGTTTCTAGCTTTATAGGCTTGATCAGCCGTTTCGTTTATTTTGATTTGGACTTCTTGTTGAGCAATACGACGGGCTGCTGGGCTATTGGCCTTGGTGAGTTGCTCAATCGCTAAAAACAGTTCAGTGGATAAAATGGCGGTTTCACTGGCATTTGCCATAGAGGGTAGGGTGTTATTAGACAGTTCGTGCAGAATACTTTGGGTTTCTTCAAGTTTTTTTTGCAGTACATAGCCGACGGCAACAAACAGCATAATGACAACAAGTAAGAGTAGGCTGAATTGCTTTTTTAACGTTATTTTAAATGGCCAGTGCAAATGAGGCTCCTATTTTCTTTTAGTGTATGTCTTGTAATCGGCCATCTATTCTGGGGGAAATGATTTTTTCATTATATACCTTTTCTAATATGAGATCGGATAGGATTAAACTGGATGGTTTTTTGTAATCAAAATGCTGGCTCTGAATGAACATCTCAAATCCGTCCCCGCCATTTTTAAGATAATCAAGGGTGGCCAATTTATAGGTTAATTCCGGTTCGATTGGTCTTCCTTCGAATGACACTGATACTAATCTGTTGCCAATGGGCTGCTTACTGTTATAGATCACTTGTATACCAGATACTTGAAGAAATTGTCCGCTGGTTGTGGCTAAACCAGATAGACCGTGTTCTAAGGCTTGTAATATTTGTTGGCCTTTAGCTTCTATTAACACCATGGTATTACGATAAGGCATGATGCTGCGAATGTCTTTGATAGAAAGCTGGCTACCAGCAGGATAGCGTTTGTTTCCTCGTAATGTCCCGCTATTTAATAGACTGATGTCCGCCCCTGTAAAGTCTTTTAAGGTATCTGCTACAAAATTGGCAAAAGCATTTTCTGTGGTTCTTATGTCGTGCCTAATCAAGTTGATATTCGTACTGGTAGTGCCAATGGTTTTTGATAGTAAGGTACTTAATCGACTCCCATAATCCATCTCTTGAGACAATACATCTGCTTTAGATGCTAAACTTCTCAGATCGATTTCTTGTTTGGTTATTTGGACTTCTCTGTACCCAGTATTGACTGGTGTTATGTCTAATATTAGCGCATAAGCAGTTTGGCTTAATATTATATTACGCGGATGGTGTGGATGATTATAATATGGTGTCAAATGGAAGTTTTGATCAACGAATAATGCCAGATCAATGATGCCTTTTTTCAGCCATTCATCTACCTGAGGAGAGTAAGTGGAGTAGTGCATAATAATAAAGTCTACCCCTTGTTGCCTTAATGTTTGAGCTGTGTTTTTCACGGTCGCCTGAGGAGGTAGAATCTGTACTCGGTCAGTGGGGTATTTTTGGGTGATATTTGGAGAAACAATAGACAAAAAACCAAGTTTAACCTCATTTTGTTGGAGGATACTGTAGGTTTTCAGACCTTCAAGATTGCCATTTGTTAGAGGGTCATACAAGTTGCTAGAAACAATAGGAAATGAAGCTTCGTAGGAGCGTAATGTCAGCTCATCTTCTTGGTAGCTGAACTCGCGTTTTGAGACTCCCATGACATTAGGACTAAGGCTGTTTAATAGGTCGATAATATGTGATCCTCGATCCATTGAAGACAACATACTAGGTCCTAAGCTTTCTCCACCAAAAATAAAAAAGACATTGTCTTTTTGTTGTCTTTGTTGCTCAACTAGAGTCGCTAATTGCGCATAAGTGCCTTGTTTTGCATCATTGATAACTGACATTTCAGCATCGAATATAAGTGTAAACGAAGAGTGTGCCCAAGCACTGTGGGTGATTAAAAAAGAAGCAAATAGTGCAAATAGTCTGTTTTCTATAAGTCGCCAAGCTGTTTGTATGATACGCATAAAATATTTATTCTAACTAAGGGCACGGTTCAAGATGGAGGTCATTTTATCGTCTTCTCTTCAAGTTATAGCATATTAAAGTGCTTTTAGGAGGAGTTTCTCTGTGGTGAGAAACTTAGAGTTAGGCTTCAATCCAGCTGTCTATTTGCCGATGAAAGGAATTTGTAATAATCGCTTGCTATTCCTTGTTGGTAGGTCTTAGTAGGTAGGAGGAAGAGGGTATTACTTGCTGATGAACGTGATTATGTCAAAATCCACATAGCGGAATCAAGTTGTCATTATTAAGAGGATTTGATTCCGCTCCAAGCCGAATTATTGTGGTGTGAGATAGGTTTTTAGGAAGTCATCAAAGTCCAACGAATCGGCCGCTTCAATGGCCTGTTGTTCCTCAATAGAGGCGTCCGCTTTAGTGGCGAATGCTTGTTTTATTTCGGCTGAAAGCGGACGCGTTAACCAGTCAGCTTGTTGCTGCTTTGATAGTTCCAGCATGGCATTTTGGTAGCCTTGGTGGTTTTCGCAAAGGCTGAGCATTTGTGCCGATGGTAATTTTGCTTCGTCTTTTAGCTTATCTGCTTGTTGTTGGACGGCATCTAGATATGCTGTGTTACCTGTTTGGCTTGTAAGAAATTGTGCCACTTGCAATAAGGCTTCGATCACAGTGTTAGCTTTGTCACGAAGTTTCACCCCCCCGTGACCAAAGTCGAATGCCATGTCCAGATCTCGTCCATGGGACGCGATTTGTTGCTGCAGTTCTCTCAATTTATTGCATTCATGTGCATCCAAGTGTTCATCACCACGCAACATACAATACAGCAGAAATACATCAAGAAAGTAGAGTGTGGCGGTTTGCATGCCGATTGGAGAGCTTGGATCTAGGTCCATGATACGCACTTCGATGTACTCAACGCCACGAGATTGAAGTGCTGCACTTGGGTGCTCACCGGGTTGGGTGACGCGTTTTGGGCGAATGTCGCTGTAGTATTCGTTTTCAATCTGCAATAGGTTGGTATTCAGCTGACGATATTGTCCATCTACCTTTAAGCCAATGTTCTGATACTTCTGATAAGGCGTTTGTAAGGCTTTTTTGATGGTGCTGATGTAAGTATCGACTTCATTATAGCAAACGTATAAATCCGCTTGAGCCTTATTTTGGTAGCCTAAGTCGCTCATTCTTAATGAGGTTGCTTTTGGTCCAAACCAAGTTCTCTCTTGTAGTGTGCTAAGAGCGTCAGGCTTATCTTTTAAAAAGCTTTCGTCAATGGCAGGCGAGGCACCAAATAAGAGTGAAAGTAACCAAGAGTGACGTCGAAAGTTTCGAATCAAAGCAAAGTAGCTATCGGACTGAAATTTTTGCTTATCGGCTTCTGAGAGATTGGTATGGCCTTTATAGGTTTCAAGAAAGGACCAAAAGCTCTCATCAAAGGAGAAGTTGTAATGCATGCCAGCGATGCATTGCATAATACGACCGTATCGATTGGAAAGGCCTTCACGGTAAACTCGTTTTAGTTTGCCGGTATTGGATTCACCATAATAAGCAATTGGTACATCGTCGTTACCCTCTAAAAAACAAGGCATACTGGCTGGCCAGAGGGATTCGTTTAGTTGGTTCAATTCGTGGTTAACGAGGTTGTGGATGTCTTCTAATTCTTGAGTTACCCCTTCCACACTTGGGTGCACTTGTGTAATGAACTCCATAAGCGCTTCAGAGTAGTCTGTTGTAATGGCGCTATGGGTTAAAGCTGAACCAAGACTTTTAGGGTGTGGTTTATGGGAAATTCGCCCGCTTGAACGGTCAACTCGTAACGCTTCTCGTTCTACACCACGATGGAAAGTGATGGCTGTAGAGGAGTCAGACTGCTGGCAAAAATCCGCTAATGCTTGTAGTGCATTGGTTAAGGTGGTCAAGAAGTGTTCCTTCTACAAATACGGCTAAATAAAATTTTTCAGATTGTACTCGGCCTAGCTTGCATGCGGCAAGTTATCCCTAACAGTGTGCACAAAAGTTGCAGACTTGACCTCTGTAATATATAGCAGAAAGACCATAGATGAATGACGGATAAGCCGCTAATCTACGCTTTTTAATAAATGACCATTCGCACAGTTTTGTGAATAATCCCCTGACATAGCGTGGATTAGATTATCGACAGCACAAGTAATCATTTTATGGCGCGTTTCCACTGTGGCAGAGCCTATGTGTGGAAAGAGCACAGCATTGTCTAATTGGCATAATGGGGAATCGGCAGGCAAAGGTTCTTGTTGAAAAACATCCAATCCCGCGGCTCGAATTTGCTGGTTCTGTAGTGCTTGTATCAAGGCTGCTTCGTCTATAACCCTGCCTCTTGAACCATTAATAAAGATGCTGTCGGTTTTCATCAAAGCAAATTCTCGCGCGCCAATCATACCTTCTGTTTCCAGTGTTAATGGTGTCATAACGCAGACAAAGTCTGAGCTAGCAAGTAAGCTGTCAATGTCCATATAACTTGCTTGATAGGACTGTTCTGCATCTGGATTACGACGACGATTGGTGTATTGAATTTTCATGTCAAAGCCTAAGTGTGCGCGTTTTGCCAAGGCTTGACCAATCCGTCCCATACCAATAATGCCCAGCGTTTTACCATGTACATCGGTGCCGTAAAGTTCAGGACCTACCGTCTGTTTCCAGCGACCTTCTTTTACCATGCAAGACAGTTCAACGGCGCGTCTGGCAGTACACATAATCAAAGCAAACAGAGTATCGGCGGTGGTTTCGTTGAGTACGCCAGGAGTGTGCATCACAGGGATGTTACGACGTGCAAGATAGTTTAAATCATATTGATCTGTGCCAACGGAAATAGTGGAAGCTACTTTAAGATTGACGGCCTGTTCAAGTTGTTCTTTTGATAGTTTGATACCTGAGCCGCCAAGGATGCCTTCTGCTTCTCGTAAAGCGGCCAAGAATTCATCTTCATTATGACCATGAAAACCATCGAATGCCATGACTTCAAAGTGCCTTGCAAGACGCTGTCGTTCGTCATTAGGAAGGGGTTTATAGAGCAGTACTTTGGGCTTCATGTTTATTCACCTTTTCTAATTGATTCAGTACGTCTCTTGTTGGTAAGCCTTCACTGTCCCCGCGAACCTGTACGGTTAAAGAGCCTAGCAAATTTCCTCGGCGTGCCGCTTGAGCAATATCTTGGCCGTCCAATAAAGCGGAAATGACACCAACTGCGAAACTGTCTCCAGCCCCTACCGTATCAACTACTGTGTCGACAGGGAACCCAGCCACCGTACCAAATTCACCTTTGTTGGTTTTATAGTATGCGCCTTGACTACCAAGTTTTACTACCACAGCTTGACTGCCATGACGCAAGTAAAAGTCGGCAATTGCTTCAGGTTGATCGCTTCCTGCAAGGATCTTTCCTTCTTCAATGCCGGGTAAAACGATGTCACTTGCAAAGGCAAAATCATTGATCTCTTTAATCATGGTAGCTTGATCTGGCCACAAAGCTGGACGCAAATTGGTATCGAAAGAAACTCGACAACCTTGTGCTTTGGCCAGTTTCAATGCTTTCTTTGCCGCACCGCGAAGTGTTTCGGAAACGGCAACAGATACACCGGTAAGATGCAAGTGAGGTTGCGGATGAAAGAGTTCACTATCAATATCGTCGGTGTTTAAGGTCGAAGCCGCCGAGTTGCGACGATAATATTCCACCTTTGGGTCACTGCCATCCGTGACGTTGGATTTAAGCATGAAGCCCGTGTTATTGGTGGTACTCTCTAAAATGTAATTGGCCTGAATCTTTTCGTGCTGAGCCGACTGCTTGATAAAGTCTCCGAAACTGTCATTACCGACTTTAGTGACATACGTCGAATGAAATCCCAGCCTTGCCATACCAATAGCGACATTGACTTCAGCGCCAGCGAGAGATCGGGAAAATGAAGTCACTTGTGACAATTCTCCAGGGGTGTTCGCCACAAACATGGTCATGGCTTCCCCTATGGTGACAAAGCTTGGCGTATTTGACATGGTAAACCCCTTTTAGTTTATCGTTATTATTGGAATGAATGACTATAAATGGAACCGGTTCCATTTTCAATCTTAGTGAAACTCGGTCGGCTTTTTGGTCGTCTATTTAAGTGGATTCTCGAACGATAAGCTCAGCGGAAAGTGTTAGGTGTTGTGGTGCTTCTTGACTGCCTTGAATGCGAGTTAGTAGGCGCTCACACGCAGTTTGGCCTATGACTTTAGAAGGCTGTCGCATGACAGTGATACCGCCTTCAAATAGTTGCGCCCATTCAGGATCATCAATGCCGATTAAACCAATGTCACGGCGGATTTGTAGATTAAGCACCTTCAAGGCTTTTGCTGTGCTCATCATAGCAACGCCATTGGTGGTGAAGATGGCTTTCTTTTGTTGAGGAAATGCTGCCGTGAATGTTGTGATGGCTTGTGCGATGGAATCAACACACATTTTATCCATTTCAAACACTTGGTGTTGGAGTCTTGTATTTTGGTCAAAAAAGTCACTTATTGCGTTCACTCGTGCTTGCCTTGGCTCAACTTCTAATGATTCTGTGATGACCAATAGTGCATCATAAGATTCGCTGAATAGATGCTGACAGGCTTGAGTAGCGGCTTGATGATTATCCAGTCCAACTGAATCATATCCGAGAGAAGTATTGATTCTGTCTACCAGTACCAATGGGCAACTTAGGGTTTGAAAATGAGTGACTTGTTTGGGGGTCATACCTGCTGTGTTGATAATTAATCCATCGACACGATGAGCTTCCAATAAACTTAAATATTGTGCTTGTAGGTCCTGCTGATTATTGGTGTTGCATACCATCAACATATAACCCTGCTGACGACAGACATCTTCAATACCTTGCAAAACATCAATGGAATAAGGGTTGGTTACATCCGCTAATAACAGACCAATCAATTTTGATTGTCCTGCTTTTAACATGCGAGCAGATTGATTCGGGCGGTAATCCAGCATTTTGATGGCATTAGCAATTTTATCTACCATTTGCTCTGATAGTTTATTCTGCTCGCCGTTTAAATATCGTGACACACTGGTTTTGCCAACATTGGCATGTTTGGCAACATCGGAGATGGTGGCGAAGCCTTTTTTCTTTTGCAAAGCGGTTCTCGAAAACAATGAAGAAGGGCATTTACTCTAATGTATGCAGGGTGTTTTAGGCAATTTTTCTGTCATCACTTGTTTGGGTTTATGGGTCAACGTAGCTTAACGTTCCAACAAGAGTGAAAGCTTGATAACCATTAAGGGACTACTAGATCGGCCATTAATAAAATCGACCCTTAACCTCGAATTTGATGATTACTACTTATCGAATGACTTACTTATAGTAGGCGTTATTAATAGCGTAATTTTGTCAGAATTTAGTAGGTGATTAGGGTGACAGAGAAGAGAAAAATAGGTCTTGGAACTAAGGCAGTATGGGGTGGTGAAGAAGACGGGCATCCATATCGAGCAACGCAAACACCTATTGTCGCGAGTGCGGCTTACGGCTATCAAGATATCGATCATTGGTATGATGTAGCATTAGGTGACGCTCCTGGTTTTATTTATAGTCGAATGAGTAACCCGACGGTTGAAACTCTTGAAGCTAAAATTTGCTCCTTGGAAAAAGCGGAGTCAGCCGTGGCTTTTAGTACTGGCATGGCCGCTATTAGTAGTGCGCTATATACCTTTCTACAAAATGGTAGCCGTGTGGTGTCCACCAAAGACAGCTATGGCGGAACGAATAAAGTATTCGAAGAGTTTTTACCGCGTATGGGGGTAGAGGTGGTGTTATGTGAGACTCATAGTCATGAGCAGATAGAAGCAGAAATTGCCAAAGGCTGCGATGTACTTTATCTGGAAACCCCCACCAACCCGACGTTAAAAATTGTCGATATTAAGCGTTTAACCGCAGCGGCTAAAAAGGTAGGTGCCATTGTCATGGCGGATAATACCTTTGCTACGCCGTTGAACCAAAACCCGTTGGCTTTGGGGGTGGATATTGTGATTCACAGTGCGACCAAGTTTTTAAGTGGTCATGCTGATGCTATGGGCGGCTTGGTCTGTGGTTCAGAAGCCTTGATGGTGAAGGTCAGACATTATCGTGAAATAAACGGTGCTTCATTGGACCCATTTTCGGCTTATTTGATTATTCGTGGCATCAAAACGTTAGCTTTGCGAATTCGTCAGCAGCAAGCAAGTGCACAAGCCATTGCCGAATTTTTGCTGACTGAGCCGATGGTGGAGGCTGTGAATTACCCAGGGTTAGCAAATCACAAGGGTCATCAAATTGCTTGTGAGCAAATGCACGGTTTTGGTGCTATGGTTAGTTTTGTGCTCTCAGGAGGTATGGAGATCGTGACACGTTTACTACCGCAATTGCAGTACGCGCATTGTGCGGGTAACTTGGGGGCCGTCGAAACCATTTATGGTCCAGCGAGAACCACGAGTCATGTGGAAAACACGTTAGAAGAACGTCAGGCTTTGGGGATTTCTGAGGGGTTAGTGCGAATTTCTGTGGGCATTGAAGAGACTGAAGATTTAATTTTTGATCTTAAGCAGGCATTTGAGTTTGTTCGGAATGCTTCTTGCAGGTAAGCTTGCTTGAAGCACTAGGACGCAAGCTCATTTTAATACAGTAGAAATTCCGTATTTCCTAAGGACTGTTTTAATGAATTTATGTATTATGTGCGGCCAGTTATAACACTATGATAATAAATGTTGGGAAAGTTCGAGTCAGTCGTCTTTCTTAACCCACAATTTAAATTGGGGACATGAAACAATGAAAAAAGTACTGATTGCTTTTGCTGCTATGGTCAGCGCAACGGTTGCGTCTGCTTCAGACATTAACCTTTGGGAAAAATCCACTTTGAATGAAATCCTAACACGTGGCGAGCTGCAAGTGTGTCTTGAAGCGGGTTACATTCCTTTTGATATGCGTGACAAAAAAGGCAACATTGTTGGCTTTGACGTGGATATCGCAAAATCAATGGCGAAAGCGATGGGTGTAAAAGTAGACCTACGTAACACTGCTTGGGATGGCATTATTCCAGCGCTGTTAACTGGCAAGTGTGACATCATCATTTCTGGTATGACTATCACGGCTGAGCGTAACTTAAAAGTTAACTTTACTGACCCCTACATCATTGTTGGTCAAACGATTCTGTTGAATCCTAAACTGGAAGGCAAAGTTAAGTCATACCGTGATTTGAATAATAGCCAATACACAGTAGCGACTAAATTAGGCACAACGGCAGATTACGCGGCGAAGAAATACCTAAGCAAAGCGAAACTTAACCTGTTTGAAACAGAGTCTGAGGGTGCTTTGGAAGTGATTAATGGTAATGCGGATGCATTTGTTTATGACCTACCATACAACTCAGTTTACTCCGCTCAAAACTCGTCTAAGGTTGTTCACCTAGATACTCCTTTCACTTACGAGCCTCTTGGTATGGCCGTTCGTAAAGGTGATCCAGACTTCATGAACTTCCTAAACAACTACCTAACTCAGATCAAAGGCGATGGGACTTACGATAAAATTTACAACAAATGGTTCGTAAGTGATGCATGGATGAAAAACATCCAGTAAAATCCGCTCCTGTTATAAAAAGTGGCGCTGACAGCGCCACTTTTTGTTTTCATAACAGCTAGCGATTCACCTTAGTTAAGGTGGCTAGTGTCCTAGTAGGTTTGGATGCCTATTCTTAATTTAAGTTGGAAACACGACGGGGAACCTCTCATCGATGGAAAATAAATCACACCTGCTTTTATGGAAAGGCTTATTTTTGCTGATCCTAGTTGGATTGGGCTTTGGTATTTACGCCTCCAGTAAAAGCATTGATTACACTTGGCGTTGGGAACGTATTCCCCAATACATTGTGAGTACTGAGCCGACTGAAATTCGGGCACCTTTTGATGGCACGGCTTATGTAGACGATGCAACCAATACCATCACGATTGAATCCGATATTGGTCTTGACCCTTTGATCATCAAGGATTTTGATGAGGCCATGATCTATGATGGTGATTTAGTGTTTGAAGGCGATGCCGTCGCTGAGCAAACCGGTTGGACTATTGGACCCATTACCTGGGGCTTATGGATTACACTGAAATTGTCTGTGGTTTCACTGATTTTTGCAGTCATTATTGGCTTGTTTACCGGTCTGGCTCGTATTTCTCATAATCCAGTACTGCGTTATCTCGCCATTACCTATATTGAGTTGATTCGTGGTACGCCGCTTCTGGTACAGATTTTCATCTTCTATTTCTTTATTGGTACCGTATTAAGTTTGGACCGCTTCACAGCAGGTGTCGCCGCGCTTTCTGTTTTTACTGGGGCTTATATTGCTGAGATCGTTCGTTCTGGTATTCAATCAATCCACCCAGGACAAATGGAAGCGGCTCGTAGTTTGGGGATGAACTATGTTCAAGCCATGGTGAATGTTATTTTGCCACAGGCGTTTAAGCGAACATTGCCACCGATGGCTGGTCAGTTCATTAACTTGATTAAAGACTCCTCTTTGGTGTCTGTTATTTCGATTACCGATTTGACCAAAGCGGGTCGTGAAGTCGTGAGTTCTACTTTCGCGCCTTTTGAAGTTTGGTTTACGGTAGCCCTATTGTACTTAGTGTTAACGGGTGCGTTATCTTGGGCGATTCAATATCTAGAGAAGAGGTTGTCAGCCAGTGACTAAGCAAGTAGACGAGCGAATTATTCGCGCCGAAAATGTCGACAAAATTTATCCAAATGGCTGTCATGCGTTGAAACAGGTGTCTTTGGACATTAAGCGCGGTGAAGTGGTGGTCATTATTGGTCCTAGTGGTTCCGGTAAGTCAACTTTTTTGCGCACATTGAACCAGCTGGAAACCATTTCAAAAGGCACAATTCTGATTGATGATGTTAGCTTGACTGACAAGAAAACCAACATCAATAAAGTTCGTGAAGAAGTGGGCATGGTGTTCCAATCTTTCAACTTATTTCCACATAAAACCGCTTTAGGCAATGTCATGTTGTCGCCGATCAAGGTATTAAAAAAGTCTAAACAGGAAGCAGACAGCGAAGGCCGTGAACTACTGAAACGTGTGGGCTTGGCAGAGCGTATGAATAACTACCCATCGCACTTGTCCGGTGGTCAGCAGCAACGTGTTGCCATTGCTCGTGCACTGGCAATGATGCCAAAAATTATGTTGTTTGATGAGCCAACCAGTGCCCTTGATCCTGAAATGGTTGGGGAAGTGTTGGATGTCATGAAAAGTCTTGCCAGTGACGGTATGACCATGGTGGTTGTGACTCACGAAATGGGCTTTGCCCGTGAAGTGGCGGATCGCGTCGTCTTTATGGAAGATGGGGAGTTGGTCTTTGAAGAGTCGCCAGAGCGTTTCTTTGAATCGGATAACCCACGCTTACAGCGTTTCCTTGGTCAAGTGCTATAAGCGCTTAGACTTTATGTCTACCGTGCTTTCGGTTAAAGTCGCCTTGCTCTTTATGATCAAGGCGACTTGCTAGGCACCGAGTATGAATCAAAAATCTCTCCCTCCCTTAAATTGGCTACATACCTTTGAAGCGTCTGCACGCCATCTTAATTTTACGCATGCTGCGGCTGAATTGTGTCTGACTCAAGGCGCGGTTAGTCAGCACATACGCTTGCTCGAAAGTCATCTTGGCACAGCGCTTTTTCAACGTTTGCCTCGTGGCTTGACCCTGACCAAAGATGGTCGAGCGTATTACCCTGTTGTGCAAGACGCCATTAGCCGTTTGTCTGTTGGTACCAGCGAGATTTTCTCTCCAGATAATCAAAGTATTGTTAAAGTGCGTGGTAGCTTGTCCTTTTTTAGCTATTGGTTGGCCCCCAAATTAGCCGACTTCAATGCGTTATATCCTCATATAGACATTCGTTATGCGAGCCATATCTGGTTGGCGGAATGGGATGCTGAAGAGGACATGGAAATCCGTTGGGGGCACGGTGACTGGCAAGGTTTGTTGTCGCAGCGTCTAACATGGGATAGCTTGATGCCCGTCTGCTCACCTGGTTTGCTGCAGAGTAATCGCTTAGCGTCGCCAGCGGATTTGGCTCATCATACTTTATTGCATGTACTTGGCTATGAAGAAGGCTGGGGGTATTGGCTTAATATTATGGGGGAAGATAAGGTCGATTTTTCCAAAGGCATGCAGTTTGATACCTTAGTCTCGACGCTACGTATGGCGGAACTGGGGCAAGGTGTGGCACTGGCAAGATCGTCTATGGTTGAAGATTTGATTGCAGAAGGGCGCTTGATTGCTCCTTTTAAGAAAAATATTGAAGCCAGTGAGTCATTCTATTTAGTGAAAGCGTCGAGCGCGACATTACCTTCCGCAGCACAAGTGTTTTTTGATTGGTTATTAGAACAGGCTCACAGAGGTAAACCTGTTTAAAGATAAAATCAGTCTTCCTGCGTTAGAAAAACAGCCAACTGAATAATCCAATGATGCCTGCAATCCCCCCAAAAATCATCAGTAATAGCAAGGTGTTTACTGTGTACTTTAAGTACTTATAAGCTTTTCGGTTGGTTTTTTTCAATTCCTTACTACGTTGCAGCATAGGCGTAACTGTTTTGAAGATTTTATTCGCTAGACCACTTCTGTCCTCTGCTGTATTGGGGACAAGAGAGGCTTTCATTAAAACCTTATAGCAAGAATTGATAACCCTACCAAAAATGTTTACCGGACGATCAAAGTCACACATTAGAATTAAACGGCTTTCTTCTGTGTTGTTTTTGACGAAGTGCAAATAGGTTTCATCAAACAACAAATCTTTGCCATCTTGCCAAGCGTATTCTTGGCCATCCACATTAATAAAGCAGCTTTTTGAATTAGGTGTTTGCAAGCCCAAATGATAACGCAAAGAACAAGCCACAGGATCGAGGTGGCGAGTTAACTCAGAGTCGGCTGGCATGTAAGCAAACATAGCACCATTGATGTTCTTTATTCGGCTAAGGATTTCAGTTGTTTTAGGGCACATGGTTTGCGCTGATGTGTGCGTGTAGCCATACCACTTCAAATAAAATTTACGCCAGCCATATTTATGGAAAGTGCGAAACCCTACGTCATAGTAAGCATCGGAACCAGGCTGGTTAATATTTTCCAGATCGCCTTGTTGCTGGAGAGCTAGCGCTTCATCTCGGATGACTTCCCAGTTATCACGCAGTTCGTCTAGTTCTTTAAACTGCAGTGTATCGATAATAGGTTGTTTCACTTGCTTGTTAGAAAACAAATATAACAAGCAATTCATGGGCGCAAAAATCGGCCAGCCCTTGCGTAAATATTCCGTCCAGCAAGTGTAGCGAATGTTGCCACGATAGGTGTAAATGTAATACATGGAAGATAAACTGAAGACCACTGCGAAGAATAGAATGACGGCAAACTGCATTTCTTTATCCTAAAGAATGAATAATTTCAGTTGTTATTATTTATCAAATTGAAAAGAATGTGAATAAATTGTTGTTGTTTGTGCATGTTTTTCTTCACATATAATAAATTAGAATGGCAATTAGTTCTTATTTTGTATGTTCTTGTGCACAGAAAATCTGTGGGGAAAGTCATTGTATGGAAAGTTAAGCAGCCAAGATGACTGCCTAACTTACGGTTCTGAGGACAAGGTGGGCGGGTTCAAATCGTCATGAATCAACTAAGCCGCATGGCTTTCATCAAAGCTGTCTTCTGAAAATGGATCGGCATCACCTTCTTCCTGATAAAGCTGTTCTTCATCTGTCTCTATGACCAAGTCTTCTAATGAGGTGCCTGGTGTTTTCGGTGTGTCGTTTAGCGTCAGTTTTGTTTGTGACGTCTGATCATATTTCTTCTTACTTACGATTTTCTTTTTGGGACCGAGAGCATTAATGACACTGTTTTTATGCTCAGCTAAGTACATAGACAATGACTCGCGCAGTTGGTCGTTTTCAATGAGCTGGCTATCACTGAGAATCTGCGTTAGGGCTTCAGCGGTATCCAGAAGCTTGTCGTAAGCGTCTGCTTCGGCTTTTGAAGTAAAGGTCATTTTTTCGATTCCATGGCGTTCTACGACGTATTTAATAATGACGGACATAAGTCACCTCACAAAAATTTATACTGTACAAATATACAGTATAAATTTTTATCTTGTCTATACTTTATTGTTGTCACAAGGAATGATTGTTAAAGTAGCGTCTTCCGTATAGAAGTGACTCTTTATGCCTTTCGATTTTTCTCAATTGGATTTATCCATTATCACAGACCATGTAGAGCTAGCGCTTACCCTGGCATTAATCTTGTTGGTGTATTTGATTCGACGTTATACCAAACGAGCAATTCGGCTCAATCAACACATTGATCATGATAAAAAGCGTCAACGAATCAATGCTGCGGACAACTCCTTTAATTTCCTGTTTGTTGTTGGCCTGATTCTGATTTGGTCGTCTGAACTTCAAAATATCGCCATTTCCATTGCGGCCTTTATGGTGGCTTTGGTGATTGCAACGAAAGAGTTTATTGCCTGTATTGTGGGGGCGTTTTATCGAGCCAGTACTCGCCCATACCAAGTAGGAGATTGGATTAAAGTGGCCAATTTCGAAGGCGAAGTGACGGACAGCGACTGGTTGTCTACAACCTTATTTGAAGTGGATTTAAAAGGCGGAAGTTATGCTTATACTGGAAGAACAACCGTCGTGCCAAATAGCGTCTTATTAGTTCATACCGTTCAAAATTTGAATTACATGCGCCGTTATGTCACGCACAGTTTCTCTATTTCTAGACAATCCGATGAAGTGAATTTGTTCGAAATCAAAGAGCACATATTGGCTAAGCTTAAAGAATACAGTGAGCATTTTCACGAAGTGGCCATTCGTTACAACAGCCTAATTGAAAAGCGCTTGGACATTAATATTTCGGGTCCTGAGCCTCGAGTGCGCATCACTACTACCCCAGAGGGTTATAATATCTTTACGGTTTCCTTGTTTTGTCCAACCGATGAAGCGGTAGAAATAGAACAAAAAGTAACGGAAGACTTTATGCGTTTTTGGTTTGATAAACGCCAAGAGTTTTTAATGCAGAAGGCGAACTAGGAAGCATTATGATATTGATAAAAAAGTCTCTTAACCTGAGTTTGTTGGCGCTACTTTGCTTAACCTTGACGGCTTGTAATAGCTTTCGGATTAGCGAAAGTAAAATCAACGACGATCTGACAAAGCAAATAGAAACCGCTCAAGACACTCGTTTTGAATTGGCGGCTGAAGGGCAAGCCGTGGCATTAAATCTGGCCATAAGGCAGGCCAATGTTGACTTTCTTGAGCGTGATGGTGGCGTAATTGCGATCGCTTTGATGTGTGACTTAACTGGTGAAGTGTCGGCGTTTGGGCAAAACTTCTCATTAACCACACAAGTGAATCCTGAGTTTGAAGCTGGCATTCGTCTTCAAGATCAAGACCTGTTTTTAGTGGCACCAAGATTAACTCAAGTAGCAATCAAGGGTTCTAGCTTTGACGAAAGAGTCATACGGACAGCATTAGGTTCTTTGCAGGACAGAGTAGAGCAAGTGTTGCGTCAATATTTTGATCAACATCCTATTTATACTTTGGATCACTCACCGTTCGAAAAATTGGCGGCTTCACTGGTGTCGAACATCGAAATAAAAGATGATTCCCTTGAATTATCTATGTTTTAGCTGAATGAAGCATTTTATAATGGCGCGATGTATTCCGCAGTAACCTATTGAAATGAGGACACCCCATGTCGATTGCAGACAACCAAGTGGTTCAGTTCCACTACACTCTTCGCAGTGGTGATGAGCTGATTGAAACTTCCGCTGGCAAAGACCCTGTTGCTTATCTGCACGGTCACGGCAACATTATTCCTGGTTTGGAAAAAGCCATGACAGGAAAAGCAGAAGGTGATGAATTCGAAGTCACTGTCACGCCAGCAGAGGGCTATGGTGAGCGCAAAGAAAATCACACTCAACAAATGCCAGTGAAACATTTGCAAGGTGCTAAGCGTTGGAAACCGGGGATGGTGGCAACCGTACAAACGGACAAAGGAGTGCGTCAGGTAACGATTGTAAAAATGGGGCTAAAACACGCTACCGTTGATATCAACCATCCTCTGTCAGGCAAAGATTTAACCTTCAATATTCAAGTGATTGATACTCGTGAAGCGACCAACGATGAAATCGCTCACGGTCATGCGCATGGGGTAGGTGGTCATCACCACTGATACATCCGAATTGAGAAGGCCTCTGTTTTCATAGCAGGGGCTTTTTTATGCCTACTGTTTGATGATCTCAATCAAAACTCGAGAGTTAATTACTAAAAAATAATAAGAATCGTTATCAATTTCTTGACAGGAATGGCTTCACCGAACATTATTGATAATAGTTATCATTTATAATGTTTGGAGGGTAGGGCTATGAGTCGTTACTTGGTGCCATTTTCTGTACTTGAACAAACCATTCAGGCAGGCCAATGTGCCGACTCGCCAGAGGTGTTGTATCACTATCTGAATTTAACGGAAGAATATGCGGAGCGTTTAAACATTACCGATGCGGCTGAGCTGCATCAGAGAGTGTTTAATGTGTTGTTGGATACCGTGTGCGATACCAATATTGCGCCACATTGGCGACAAACTTGTTTGGATAAAGTGTACTTGCCTCTTTCTCATCTCAAACGTCTGATCGTGACCTATCAGGATGCGAGAAATTATTTCAAAATGGAGCATAATCTTAGGGTGTTGAGCCATTACTTCATCTCTTCTTTTGAGTCGTAAACAAAGGAATCTAATACCGCATGAAAACACGCATTGAAAAAGACAGTATGGGCGAACTGGAAGTGCCAGAAAAAGCGCTTTATGGCGCCCAAACTCAGCGAGCAATCAACAACTTTCCAATCAGTAATGAAGCCATGCCAGAGGCTTTTATTCGCTCTTTGATTTTAATTAAAGCCGCGGCAGCGCAAGCGAATGAAGCGCTAGAGTGCATTACACCTAAACAAGCGCAAGCAATCCAAAACGCTTGTAATGAACTGTTAGATGCGGATGATTTGATGCAGCATTTTCCGGTTGATGTTTATCAAACTGGGTCTGGTACCAGTTCGAACATGAACGCCAATGAAGTGATTGCGACTTTGGCAAGCCAATATAATGGTGAAACCATCAACCCCAACGATCATGTTAACTTTGGTCAAAGCAGTAATGATGTTATCCCCAGTGCGATTCATGTGAGTGCAACATTGGAATTGGCAGGACATCTATTGCCAGCCTTGGAACATTTAAAAAACACCATTGTTGAAAAAGGCAAAAGTCTAGCGGGTTACACAAAAACAGGTCGTACACACCTGATGGATGCTATGCCTGTGCGCTTGGATCAAACCTTTAATGCTTGGGCAGCTCAGCTGCAAGACAATATTGACAACTTAACTTATATCAAGAGTAAGACCTGCCAATTAGCGCAAGGTGGTACGGCGGTGGGGACAGGCATTAATGCTCACCCGGAATTTGCCGAAGGCTTTGCGAAAGCCTTGTCTAAGTTAACAAAAGAAACCTTCTCTCCAGGTCAGGACTTCTTTGCATTGATAG
Organism: Marinomonas posidonica; assembly: GCF_043643765.1. Lineage (GTDB taxonomy): Bacteria > Pseudomonadota > Gammaproteobacteria > Pseudomonadales > Marinomonadaceae > Marinomonas > Marinomonas posidonica_A. The sequence goes on from NZ_JBHZSP010000007.1 coordinate 151,232, forward strand.
GTTCGCAAGACACGGCTGTGGCTTTGTCAGGTCAGTTGAAAGCGGTGGCGGTAACCTATATGAAAATCGCCAATGATTTACGCTGGATGAATTCTGGTCCGCTGGCCGGTTTAGGAGAAATCACCTTACAAGCCTTACAACCAGGCTCTTCTATTATGCCGGGCAAAGTGAATCCAGTGATTCCTGAAGCCACTGCGATGGTGGCTGCACAGGTAATAGGCAACGATGCGGCCATTACCATTGGTGGGCAATCAGGCAATTTTGAACTGAATGTTATGTTGCCTGTGATTGCGAAGAATTTGTTGAGCAGCATTAAATTGCTGGCGAACAGTGGTCAATTGTTGGCGGATAATGCCATTGCTACGCTATCAGTAAATGAAGACAAGCTGAACGAAGCTTTACACCGTAATCCAATCTTAGTAACGGCGCTGAACCCCATTATTGGTTATGCGAAAGCGGCAGAAATTGCCAAAAAAGCTTACCAAGAAGGACGGCCTGTGATCGATGTTGCAGACGAAGAAACGGATTTAACACGAGAAGAGCTCACCACTTTACTCGATCCTGCGAAATTGACCCATGGTGGTCTGTAAGTTTATCAATAGTTCCGATAGGTTTTCCCTTGCCTGTCATTTCATTCACTATTGATGAAATCAAGCCAGCAAGTTTTGCTGGCTTTTTCTTTGCTCAGTCTAGTCTCAGCGAGTGTTACAGTGTTTTGGTCATGAAAGTGCTGTAAGGATCGAGCCGATAATCTGCAAATGGTCCACACTCTTCAAAGCCATGCTTCCTATACAAAGCTCTTGCTGGCGCAAAAAAGTCTTGTGGACCTGTTTCTAAACATATCTTGGTGAGACCTTGATGCTGGGCATAATTCAGTATGTGTTGCAATAAAATGGAGGCGACGCCTTTATTCCGAGCAGTATGGGAAGTGCGCATGGATTTGATCTCACCTTCCTCTGTATTGTGGGTTTTTAATGCACCACAGCCGAGTAGTTGATCTTGCTCCCAAACGGTCCAAACGCGAATGTCGTCTTGCTTTAACTCAGACAAGTCCAATGCGTGAACGCTTTCTGCAGGTGAGGTCTGATGCATGTCATCTAAATGTTCTTGTAATAACGCCTTGATTTCCGGTCCGTTTAAATCGTCTAATCGAATGTCCATACTAAATGAAGCTCTTAATGAAAAAAAACCTTGAGTAAAAAGGTATTGTTAGCAAAGCAAATTCTGTACCTTTTCTCCATCTTGGTAAAGAAACAATGACTGAAAAAAGGACGATATTTGTGTTAGTTGAATTACGGCTTGCGACAATGAAAGACTCAGACTTGTTGCTGGAATGGCGCAATGATGCGGCGACTCGAAAAGCGTCTTTGTCGCCTGAGAAAGTCACTAAAGCCAACCATCTCTCTTGGTTTCAGTCGTCGCTGCGCGATAAGGATCGTCGTCTATGGATGGCGCAAGTGGAAGAGAATATGATTGGTAGTTGCCGAGCAGATCGTCAACAAGAGGGTTGGTTGTTGTCTTGGACGATAGCGCCAGACATGCGAGGTAAAGGCTTGGCTTATCCTATGGTTCTGGCCATGCTGAATTCTCTGACAGGACCTTTTTTCGCGCAAATTAAAAGCGACAATCTAGCGTCTATAAAAGTCGCTGAAAAGGCGGGGTTTACCTGCCAAGAGCTAAAGGACGAGGTGTTGTATTTTGTTCGCGAAGTGGATTAATTAATCATCAAAGAGAATGCGTACTTTGGGTTCGTCAGCTTGAGTTTGTTTGGGCAAACGTAACGGTTCGACTAACGTTTCCAGACCGTTGATCTTGATCTCTAAGCAAAGCTGTAGCCAAGTTCCTAGGTTGCCATTTGGCCAACCTTCATGGGCAAACCATAATAAATAAGCTTCCGGCAGATCGATCAAGGTGCGTCCCTGATATTTGCCGAAGGGCATGGTTTGGCGGGCGACTTGGATTAGATCTTCTTGTGCAAACATAGCAAACTCTCAAGCAATTTTGCAGCCTATTTAATCATAGGCCTGCGCTGGTTTAAATGGCGCATTATCTTTAAAGCAGTGAATTAAATAATCGCAAATGGCTTTTAGTTTTGGAGAAGGGTGGTGGACTTTTGGGTACACCAACCAAACGCCACTGTAAGGGTATTGATATTGCGATAATAAGGGTACAAGTCGACCAGAATCGAATTCTTCTTGCACGTAATAATCAGGCAGCTGAGCAATCCCTAACCCTTTCTTTACGGCATCTAACAGGGCTAAACCAGAGTTGCTACGCCATTGGCTACTGATTTTAACTTCTTTTCGTTGGCCATTTTGTTGAAACAACCAGTGATTTTTAGAGCCAATCAAACACTTGTGTTTACTGAGCTCAGATAAGGTGTGCGGCATGCCATATTGATTAATGTATTCACGAGAAGCGCACAAGTATTCTTGGCGGTCACAAAGTCGTCTAGACAGTAGACTAGAGTCTTTCATCGCCCCCATACGGATGGCCAGATCGTAATTCTCTTCAATCAAATCCACTGCACGATTAGTAAGGTGTAGGTCCAGTTCAATTTTAGGGTGAGTGGTTAAAAAATCGTTCATCACTGGCGCTATGTATCGTTCACCAAAGGTCGTTGCACAGGTCATTTTAAAGGTCCCTATGGGCGCTTGGTTCAATGAAGAAATGACTTCTTCAGCGCTACTGAGGGCGGCGGGTAGATCACGACAATGTTGATAATACAGTTCCCCCGCTTCACTTAAGCGAATGCGTCGTGTGGTGCGGAACAAAAGAGTGCAACCAAGCTCCGCTTCCAGTTGGGTCACTAAACGACTGACGTGAGAAGCTGAGACGCTTAGTTTGGTGGCGGCTGCCGAAAAGCTGCCCTGTCGAACGACTTCCACAAAGGCTTCCATTGCTTCCCAATTTTTCATTATGCTGCCCTAAATTGATCCAAATAGAGTGTTATATTATAACTATTTGAAGGCCTTTTGAAATTATTGTTGCTGTATGACAATAATAATTTGCCAATAAGAGCATTATCGTCTCAATGATTTACGACTACACTCCTCTTACTTGATTTAGAAAGTGTCGAATTCAAACCAATTTTGGGAGTACGCAATGAAATGTAAAGCCGCTGTTGCTTGGGGACCAGGCCAACCGTTAAAAATCGAAGAAGTGGATGTTCAAGATCCGCAAAAAGGCGAAGTGCTCGTTCGCATGGTGGCAACGGGCGTTTGTCATACGGATGCGTTTACTTTGTCTGGTGAAGATCCTGAAGGTATTTTTCCTGCGATCTTAGGTCATGAAGGCGCGGGTGTTGTCGAAGCGGTAGGCGAAGGTGTAACGACGCTAAAAGTGGGTGATCACGTTATCCCACTGTACACTGCAGAATGTGGCGAATGTAAATTCTGTCAGTCTGGCAAAACCAACCTTTGCCAAGCGGTCCGTGAAACACAAGGTAAAGGCCTAATGCCAGATGGCACGAGCCGTTTCAGCATTAATGGCGAACCTATTTTCCATTACATGGGTACCTCAACTTTTTCTGAGTACAGTGTGGTTCCTGAAATTTCTTTGGCGAAAATCCACGTTGATGCGCCACTAGAAAAAGTTTGCCTATTGGGTTGTGGTATTACAACGGGTATCGGTGCCGTTCTCAACACAGCGAAAGTGGAAAAAGGCGATACCGTTGCGATCTTTGGTCTTGGTGGTATTGGTCTGTCTTGTATCCAAGGTGCTCGTATGGCAGGAGCCTCTCGCATTATTGCTATCGATATTAACGAATCTAAGTTTGAAATGGCGAAACAATTTGGTGCGACAGATTGTGTTAATCCGAAAAATTTCGACAAGTCTATTCAAGAAGTCATCGTGGAAATGACAGACGGTGGGGTGGATTACTCGTTTGAGTGTATCGGCAATGTACAAGTGATGCGTTCTGCACTTGAGTGCTGCCATAAAGGTTGGGGCGAATCTATTATCATTGGTGTGGCGGGGGCCGGACAAGAAATCTCTACTCGTCCGTTCCAATTGGTAACGGGTCGAGTCTGGAAAGGCTCTGCTTTTGGTGGTGTAAAAGGCCGCAGCCAATTACCTGGCTACGTAGAGGATTACATGAATGGCAAGATCGAAATTGATCCATTTGTGACACACACTATGCCACTTGAGCAGATCAATGAAGCGTTTGACTTAATGCACGAAGGTAAGAGCATTCGTACGGTTATTCTGTTCGATCAATAAGTGTGACGCTATTGCTGATTTTATTAATGCGCATTGCCTAAGCTTGGTAGTGCGCATTTAGAGGAGAGAACCATGGAACTTATATCCAGTACCAAAAGCTTCGGCGGTTGGCTAAAGCGTTACAAGCATGAGAGTTTGTCCGTTAAAGGCGAAATGACTTTTGCGATTTATCTGCCCCCTCAAGCAGAAAATCAATCAGTGCCCGTTTTGTATTGGTTATCAGGTTTAACCTGTACCGATGAAAACTTTACTCAAAAAGCCGGCGCATTTCGCAAAGCGGCGGAGTTGGGGTTAGCCATTGTTTGCCCTGATACCAGCCCCCGTGGCACGGATTACCCCGGTGAACACGACAGCTACGACTTTGGTTCGGCAGCAGGCTTTTACTTGAATGCGACGGTCGCACCGTATTCGAATACTTACCACATGTACGACTACGTGGTGCAAGAACTGCCGCATTTGGTTGAAGCGAACTTTCCGGTCACGGACAAACGTTCTATTTCCGGTCATTCCATGGGCGGTCACGGAGCTTTGATTTGCGCATTGAAAAATCCAGGACATTATCAATCGGTCTCCGCGTTTGCACCGATTGTCAATCCAACGGATTGTCCGTGGGGTGAAAAAGCCTTTACTGGGTATTTAGGGGAAGATAAAAGCACGTGGCAGGAATGGGATGCGAGTTTATTGATCGCGAACGCCAAAGAACGCTTGCCGTTGCTGGTGGATCAAGGCGAAGCCGACAACTTTCTTGTTGAACAGCTGAAACCTGAAGCTTTAGAAGCGGCATGTGACGCCGCTGGTCATCCGCTGACCCTTCGTCGTCAGCCAGGTTATGATCACAGCTACTTTTTCATCGCCAGCTTTATCGATGATCATCTAGAGCATCATGCTAAGGCGTTGAATTGACCACTTGGGTATTTCAAAAATGCTATGAGATCTAATTTTACACGTTAGCTTTAAATAAAGAACATGTGATTAAGTCGGTAACATGAGATAATTGTTCCGACTTGAGTTCATGTAGATACCAGTTTTCTTCCGATAAGAACCAACTTCCTTCGCCAGTATTGAATTCGCTTGTGGCTCCAATTAAACTTTTTTATCCCAAAAAATAAGTAATGATCAGCGCTAATGAAAGTGAGTTCGAATAGGGCGCAATTTTTGATACAACAGTATCGGAGAAAAAGAGCTATCCAAAGAATACCCTTCCACTACCCTATCGAAAGTAAAGTATTTTTTATGGATCATAAAGTGACTGTTTGGCTTTAGAGAAGTAAAATATTTAGCCTTAGCTAAAAATTAAAACAAACCTGCAATGATATTTATATTAGTTAGTATGTTTAATCTTCTTCAAATAATTTAAGAGTATTAGGTTCATTAGGTGTATCTCTGCTGTTGCCTTATTCTATAGTATAGTTATGCTTAAAACGTTTTTGAGAGTATTGATTTGAAAGGAAAACTTCGGTACGAATTAATTTATCAGGTTCTGGATGACGCGATTCAGTCTGGCTTACTTTCCCAAGGAGTGGTGCTTTTAGAAGGTCCGCTAGGTGAGTTATTTGGCACAAGTCGTGTGCCTGTACGTAAAGCACTTACATTATTAAGTGACAAGGGGAAAATTAGTCGTTTTGATGGACGTGGTTTCATTGTTGGAAATACTGAAACAAGCAATATTGAGCCGATTCGACGAGCGGTCAATAAAAATGATTTAGGGCTGGAGTCTGACCAAGAAGTTGATAATCGCAATTTAAGCGAAAAGATTTTTGAGGATTTGTTCGAACAAATCTCCACTTGTATGGTGTTTGGTCATTATAAAGTGGAAGAAGGGCATGCCGCTGAACACTATGGTGTCAGTAAAATGGTGATCCGCGAAGCTTTATTGCGTTTACGTGATCGAGGGGTAGTTGAAAAGGAACCTTATTCTTCTTGGTTGGCTGGGCCGCTTACCGCGCGACAAATCAAAGATGATTATGAAATAAGAGCATATTTAGAGCCTTCAGCTCTTATTGTGTCATCACCATTCGTGGATAAAATACTTATTTCAACGATGATTGCTAAACATGAGGAAATGCTTAATGGGCAAGATATGTCTATTGAGGATATCGCATTAGTGGAGGATTTTCTTCATGGGGTACTGCTTAAAAACATTGATAACGCTAAATTGCTAGATGTACTAAATCATTGTCGAAGCTCTGTTGTGTTGAATAAGGTGTTTTTTTCAAGCTTGAACTTGTCCATGGATGTGGCTGCGTTAAAAGAGCATAAATTAGTCTTAGAGTTGTTGTTGCAAGGCAATATAAAAGCGGCGGCAGACAGTTTAAAGGAGCATTTACTGAATGCACAAAAACGCTCTCTGCAACGATTAAAAGTTGTCTCTGTTTTACCTGATCCTGAGCTGCCTCGTTATTTGGTTAAAGTATAGGGCGCTATTATTGATGAGCCCTTGCGTAAAACGGTTTTGACCTCCCGCTGCGCAAGGGTTGTATATTATTCGTTTTTTGTAAGTTCTCGCCATTTCCGTACTAGATAATTATGTTCGTCCATGACGGAGTTCCAGACGGCGATATTTGACATGCGTTGTTCATAACTTCCGCCTGAGCGTTTGCTACCTTTGGGTATGAGAGGGTGATCATCTATACCGTTTAGGTCTTTAAGGGCTGGTTTTCCCTCATACCAAAATTGCCACTCTTCTTCGGATAAATAGTTTTTGACACTGTCAGTATTAGAGATGTAATAGCCTTGTCTTGCAATGACAGAACCTGGCCAACCAGAGAGCCACCAGTTTAGGTATTTATAGACGTCGTCTAATTTATGCCCTGTTGCGCATTTAGAAACTGAGAGTCCGCCACACCATGCCCGATAGCCTTCTTTTGGGCTGGCCATCTTGAAACCTGCGATGTTGCAATGGTTGCGGTAATAAATTGGTGCCCAAATGCTTTGAATATAAGAGCGTTTGGATTTAAGTAATGTAATCGATTGGTCGTGATCTTTCCAAAATTCAACGAATTGACCTGCGTCTCTTTTGTTTTTTAGGATATGAATAAGTAAATCAATTTCTGCTAAAGCCAAATTAGAGGGGTCTTTGAACTCGGCTAAACCTGATGCGTTAATAGCAATGGCAGCATCAATGGTTCCCATTGCCGCGTCATTTTGAAAAGCCGCCTTTCCTTTCATTTGAGGGGCGAGCAGCCATTGCCAACTTTCTTCTTGTTCCCGAAGTTCCGGGGGGAGTAAGGCTTCGTTATAGGCAAAGCTGTCCACGTTGTGGGCGAGTGGAAGCATACTAATTTGTTTGCTTGGAGTTGAGTCTAGTGAGCCGTCATGTTGAACGTATAATCTTCCCGAGGGTTCTGATCCTTGCGCTAAGGGTTGTGATGGCAAAACTCGTCCTGTTTTAGGGAGCGAGTTGACAAGGTCCCACTGGTCTATTTTGTCAATGTCTATAGGTTGTATAGACTGAGCGGGCCAAACAAAATCGACATTGTGGAACCACTGATCGTAAATGTCATAGCTTTCGGGTTGCATCACGGCGATTCGTTGGGCGTCTTGCACACTGCGTACTATAAATTCAATGTCAATGTTGAGGTCTTTTTGTGCCTGTTCCCGGATCTTGTTGATCAAGGTAACAGACGTTCCTAAAACTCGAAGCGTGGTTTTTCCTGTCGGCATGATATCTCTCTGCGTGATCTTAGTTTAGCGATATCTCGAATGCATTAAAGGAACGAGTAATATCTTCTGGATCAATATCTCGGGTAATAAAAACAAGTCCTAACTTAGCGGAACTTATAGATTCTTTATCGAGTATTTCAAGTGGCGCTAACACTTTTCTGACTGCATTGAGTAAAACATAGTTTCCCGTATCTGCATTAAGTAGTAGGCCTTTGACTCTAAGTATCTGATCATTATAGCGATAGAGCAACATAGAAAGCCAAATAGAGAAGCGTTGCCAGTTCACGCTCTTCACAAAAATGGCTTGTGTGTGAATTTCGCTGTGAGTCGTTTTTTTTAGGGCTGGTTTTTCTGTGCCTTTTGTTGAAAGAGGTAAAAACAGCATGGAGTTGAGTGGAGTATTTAGGGCGAGTCTTAGGGTGCTCTCCGAGGCTACTTTTATAAAATGATCTGCGAAAGGATTAATTGTTCGGCATTTTTCTTTTAGCAAAGAGCAATTTTCCTCTGAACTTTCATCTGCTTTGGTAAAAATCAGAGTGTCTGCACTGCTTACCTGATTACTCCATTCGGCGATGTCTTCGACGTTTTGTACGCTTTCCAGAGTATCAATGGTCGCGATGATTTTCCCCTTGCGTACCTTGCTGGCCAACTCATTATCATGAAAGAGAGTGGACAATATAGGGGAGGGATTGGCCAAGCCTGTGGTTTCTATGATGATTTGGCGAAGAGAGTGATTGATGTCGTTGGATAGCAAGTTCAATAGTGTCTGTTTAAGGTCTTCTCGTACTTGGCAACATAAGCAGCCATTTTCTAGAAGCACGGTTCCGCCATCTAAGTGTTGGGTTAAATGATGATCGATTCCAATATCGCCGACTTCGTTGATGATGAGTGCCGTTTGAGACGTGTCATCGTGTTGTAGATAGTCTCTTAGCAGTGTGGTTTTGCCACTGCCGAGAAAACCAGTGAGAATATGTACAGGAATTCTAACGTCGGATGTGGTCATTTCGCTAACTCCATGGATAGATGCTTATAAAGGTCTGGGTCGAGTGGGTCTAGCGCTTCGCCGATAAAAGACTCAATACTGCGCCACAGCTCATGTAAATTTGAAAAGAGCACTTGATTGCCTTTTAGGTCTTCGAGTAGATAATTCGTACCATGTATGTCACGGATTGTTAGTCGTTTAGGCGACAAAATAGTTTGTAAGTATTGAATTTGAATGAGTCGGTTACGTCGAAGACTATGAGTATCTGAATGGGGATCTTGGTTCCAAAGGTCTGGCTCTGCAAAAATGCCACATAACCCGCACATATAATATACTCCATAGAAGTCAGTTAGGCTGGGTGGTGTAAGGGCACCTCCCAGCGTTTACAGTTAGGGCATTACATCGCCCGAATTAGGTCCTAGAGTTTGGCCGACAAAAAGGTTTCCACCCGGTGAGCTGGCAAGGAGTAATGCCGTTGGCGCAATTTCTTCGGCTTTACCAAAGCGTCCTAATGGCAGTTCTTTCGCTTTCGCCACTTTCCATGCACTGCTGATGCCATCGACAAGAGGGGTTTCAATTGGACCTGGCGCAATAGCATTGACCAATACGCCATGAGAAGCGCATTCAATGGCAAGCGATTTGGTTAAGCCAATGACTCCCGCTTTTGCTGCGACATAATGACAAAGTTCGGCGCCGCCTTTGATGCCTAATTGAGACGAAATATTGATGATGCGCCCATGTTGCTGTTTTTTCATATGTGGAATTGCCGCTTGAGAAGCCAAAAAAACACTTCGTAGATCGATGTTGATCATGTCCTCCCACATTTTTAACGATATGTCCTCACAAGGAGCTTGAGTTAAAATACCAGCATTGTTGACCAAAATATCGATGCCTTCAAACTCCATGATGCAACGGTTTACACCGGCAATAGCACCAGTAGGTGAGCTTATGTCGCTGATCACCGTAATAACCTCGGCGCCTTCTTGCTTACATAATTCTGCTACCGCAATCAGTGTCGCTGGGTTTATGTCCGTCAGGACTAATTTAGCCCCAGCCTTCGCGAATTCAATCGCGATGGCTTTACCTATGCCGCTGCCTGCACCACTAACCACTGCACGTTGATTTTCTAATGTCATGATACTCTCCATTACTCAGGCCATTTAACCGTCAGCCCGCCATCTACGATCAGTGATTGGCCAGTGATGTAGGACGATTTTTCAGATGTTAAGAATTCGATAAGGTTGGCCACTTCATCGGGACGACCAACGCGGCCAAGCGGGATGGATTTTGCTGCTTTTGCGAGGCCATCTGGTCCTAAGGAGTTTTCTTTGTCTAATGATTGGGGGGTTTCAATTAGACCTGGGATGACTGCATTACAGCGAATGTTTCTATGGGCTAGCTCGACGGCAAGACTTCGGCAAATTCCTGGAACCCCCGCTTTGGCTGAGGCATAGTGAACATGGTCATGCCAGCCGTATACGCCACCCGCAATAGATGAAATAGCAACTAAGCTGGCACCATCGACCAGATGTGGGCTAGCATCTCTAAACAAGCGAAAAACACCCGTTAAATCGACATCTATCATTTCGTACCATTGCTCATCACTCATTTTTTCGATGGGAGCACTTCGCAATAGACCTGCGTTTGCGACGACAATGTTAATTTTTCCGTATTGCGTGACCGCGGTATTGACAAACTCTAGGACAGATTCTTTTGAGGACACGTCTAAGGGTAGCCATAGGGCATTCTCTGCAGCGTCACCAAGTGTTTTGGCAGCGGCTTCAGGAGAGTGCGGATCTTTCTCAAAATAGCCCGCGACTACTTTGATACCTTGCTCGCAATACAGTTTTGTCAGAGCTAGGCCAATGCCACTGGCAGCACCACTAATAAGCGCCACTTGTGTTGTATTGTTTGTCATATAAAAGTCCTTTAAAAGGCCACTCCGAAGAGTGGCATGGATGAAGGGGAGTTATTTCACGCTTGCTGGATCAACATGGCGTGCAAAAAGAATGAGAAGGCCTGATAAGAAGCAAGGTATAGAGCCGAATAGGAAGGCTGATGTTTGCCAATCACCACCGCTGCTCAAAACAGCAGTCGAACCAAGGCTGGCAAAAATAGCGCCGATTGGTCCCATAGCATTAACGATGGCACCCGCTGTCGCTCTGATTGACGTTGGAAAGCTTTCACTAATAAAGAAAAGCGCTGCCGCATATGGGCCTATTAAGAAAAACAAACCTAATCCGTATAAAGCGACAACCGCTAGCTGATTACTTGGTCCATAAAGCATACCGGTAAAGGCAATGCCGCCAAGTGCCCAGCCAATTGCGATGGTGTTTCGACGACCTATTTTGTCGCCCAGCCAGCCGTGGCTCATGTACCCAAGGTAACCTAATAAATTAGAAGCGACCAAGATGATCAAGGAGTTCTCAAATGATACACCGTGAACACGTGTTAAGACCGTCGTACCAAGGACACTAAAGACTTGAATGGCAAACCAATTCAGCAGCACGGCGCCACCAAGAACTAACGTAGCGCGCAAAGAGGTGCCTTTAAAAGCGGCAGCAATACCAGCGCTTTCATGTTCTGCATAGTCAACTTTGTGCTCTATAGCAAGGCTTTTTGCAGAAGTATCATCACCTGCTTCACGCAATTCACGGATGCGCTTATGCACTTGGAACTGAGGTGTTTCTTTTAATTTGAGTGCAAAAAAGATCAAGATAAAAGAAGGAATTGCCGCAAATATGAAATTACCTTGCCAACCGACTATCGGTAGTAAAATAGCGGTAATACCTGCTGCGATGAGGGCGCCGATAGGCCAACCACCTTGTACCAAGCTATAAATGAAGCCTTTTTTCTTCTGCAGTTCAGGGTCATCGACTGCCGCATACATTTCTGTGAGGTATGTTGCATTGACCGTTTGTTCTGCATAACCTAGGCCGGCCACCGATCGAATGACAGTTAGTGAGCCTTTCCCTAAACCAGCACCGAACGCGGTGAACAAAGAGCAAAGCCCAGCACCACCGACAGTGAATATCAGTCCAGGCTTCCGTCCCATTCGATCTACAATCGGACCAATTGCAAAGGCAACAATGGCGCCACCAACAGCAACCCAAGTGGCTATTTTAGCTTGTTCTATTTCTGACCATCCGTATTCATTTCCCATCTGAGGAAGGAGGGTGCCGAATAGAATGAAGTCATATACGGCGAGTACCCAAGCAATGAAGGCGATCCAAGTTGCGAACTTTACATCTTTACGGGTGAGCTTATTTGGAATCCACTGCGTTTTTTTGTGCTCTTGTATGGATTCTTCTTTTTGTGTTCCTAATGTGTCCATAGTGACTGCTCCGGTTTTATTATTTTCTAGGGTTGCGTTTTAGGAAGTCGTCAGCGATCTCGTCGAAAGTGACAAAGCGGACGCCCTCGTGACTCTTCATATGACTAATTAGGCGCTCAAGCATTAAGAGAACTTGGGGACGACCAGAAACATCTGGATGAATTGTCATGGTAAAAGCGGCATAGTCGTTTTCTCTGTAGACCCAATCAAATTGGTCTTGCCACATTTCTCCAAGATGTCGAGGGCTAACAAAGCCATGGCTGTTGGGCGATTTTTTCACGAACATCATTGGCGGGAGGTCATCCAAATACCAGTTTGCTGGGATTTCAACCAAGTCTGTTTCCTCGCCACGAACAAGCGGTTTCATCCATTCGTCAGGGTGTTTGCTGTAGTCAATTTTTGTCCACTTATCACCAACACGAACGTAATAGGGGTGAAAATCGTTATGCATTAAGCTGTGGTCATACTTGATGCCTTTTTTAAGGAGTAATTCATTTGTAACATTACTGAACTCCCACCATGGAGCGACATAGCCTGTTGGGCGTTTACCAGACAACTTGGTAATAAGCTCAATGGATTTGTCTAATACAATCTCTTCTTGTTCAGGTGTCATGGCGATTGGATTTTCATGACTGTAGCCATGTATACCAATTTCATGACCGGCTTGAACCACCGCTTTCATTTGCTCTGGAAATGTTTCTACGGAGTGGCCTGGAATAAACCAAGTAGTTCTTAGTTCTTGTTCTTTAAAGAGTTTGAGTAGTCGTGGTGCACCGACTTCCCCTGCAAATAAACCGCGGGAAATGTCATCTGGAGAATCTTCTCCTCCGTATGACCCGAGCCAGCCCGCAACTGCATCAACATCAACACCGATAGCGCATAAGATTTCTTTAGCCATTGTTATTTCCTCTTGCTTGGTTAAAAAGTGAAGTAATGAAGGGTTCTATCGTCATGGCATGACGAAGGAGCTCAGTATCATTACCAGAGCACTGCGAAAGCAGTAAACTTGTTGGTAAACCGTTGGGATTTAAGCCATTAGGTAGCGCAATGCCTGGGCAATCTAAGTAGCTTCCGATCATGGTTATGCGAAGTGCTTTAAGGTTATGTTCATTGAATGACTCTACTGACTGAGTAATATCCGATAGCAGCGGAGCTGTTGTCAGTGTTGTTGGCATCAGTAACGTGCTGCTTTTTAACTCTTTAGCCAGTTGTCTTTTTAAGGTTTCCCTTTGCTGATACAGGCGAGATACATCTTCGGCTTCAATACGGTTAGAATTTTTTAATCGTTGGGCAACCAAGGGATCGATGAGTGATAATCGCTGCTGTTTAATTAGATGTTGGTAGGTGACATAGGCTTCGATGCTTCCTAGCCAGCCGATACGATCCACCAATTCAAGCGTTTGGTTGAGTGTGGTTATCTTATGGTTTTCTACCTTGATGCCATGTTTTTTTAGTGCAGCAATGGAAGCAAAGAAAGCGTCTTTTGTTGCTTCATCCATTGCGAGTTGGTTACAGAACTGCTCGTCAAATACCAGCTTGTATTGCGTATTTTGTGGTATCGATGTCGTATTTTTGTTTAGCAGATTATCGATGTAACAAACGTCTTTGAGTGCAGCGCAAATAGGTCCGGTTGTGTCTAAAGATGGAGATAAGGGGGCAATGTCAGAATTGTCGTAACGTGAACTTGATGCTCGAAACCCCACCAGCCCACAGTAAGATGATGGAATACGAATAGAACCGGCCGTATCAGTGCCCAATGCAAAAGATACAATCCCTTCCATAACGGCAGCGGCAGATCCACAAGATGACCCACCAGTAATAAAGTTTCTGTTTTCTACTTTTTGTGTAGGAGTTCCAAAGTGTGGGTTTAGGCCTAATCCAGAATAAGCAAACTCACTCAAATTTGTTTTGCCAATTAATACAGCACCAAACTTAATCAAATCTGAAACCTGAGGAGCCGTTGAATTGGCAGGATCTGTATAAAGTTTTGAACCTCTAGTGGTGATATATCCCTCAATATCAAATAAGTCTTTTACGCCAAATGGAATGCCATCTAGCTCACTTATTGGGGCGTTATCTAGCCAGCGTTGAGTGGATTGCTGAGCTTGTAGCAATGCTTCTGCTTCGCATATCTGTATAAACACTTCTGGATGCTGTTTGGCTTTTTCCAAGGCAAATTTAGCAATATCCAAAGGCGTAAATTGCCTTTTACGGAATCCTGCTTGCAAATCGTCAATGTTCATTTTTATTTTGGATGATTTCATAATTAATAAATGTATATTTAATTAAAAGTACATTTTTAATGTAGGTCAATTTGATAAAGAATTGCAAGACAAAAAATAAAAAAAAATAAAACATTGAATTTAAAGAGTTTTTTTATTCGATTATTTTAAAAAATTGAATTTTTCGTGCATTGTTTTGGTGCTCTCTTTGTCTTTTCTGTTCCAAAAAAGGGCCTTCTTAATGATTTTATTTGGCTGATTCTTGCATGAGGGAGTGTTTTAAAATGTGTGATGTAGGTTTAATGTGGCGGTATGTATTAGCTTTTTATTACTTAATCACTTTGCTTTTGAGTGGCTTTTTGATTTTTTAGTTTAGTCTTAATATTGGGTGAATAAAGTATTGAAGCTAGCTAGGTAAGTTACTAGGTTGTGTTTTTAAAAACTCATTTGTTACCATGCTAGTTCACTTATGTTTTGGTTAAAGGCGGCGATTCAACATGAATAGCATGCAATATTCTGTTTTGATTACGGGCTGTTCCAGCGGTATTGGATTGGAAGCCGCGCGTATGCTGCAACAGAAAAATTTTTTGGTGGTGGCCAGTTGTCGTCAGCAAAAAGATGTCAATTCTTTAAAAGCACAAGGCATTAAGCATGTGGTGAAGCTGGATTTAGCGGATCCAAATTCGATTGAGAAAGGCTTGGCCGATGCTTTGGAAATCACTGGCGGACATTTGTTTGCTCTCTTTAATAATGGGGCTTACGGACAGCCTGGCGCGGTGGAAGATTTGCCAGTCGCAGCACTGCGGGCGCAATTTGAAGCGAATGTGTTTGGTACGCATGATTTGACCACTCGAGTGATCAAGCTGATGCTGGCCCAGGGTTATGGCCGTATCGTGCAAAACAGTTCGGTACTGGGCATGGTTGCGGCGCCATTTCGTGGTGCTTATAACGCGAGTAAGTTTGCTTTAGAAGGATTTACGGATACCTTGCGAATGGAGCTTTATGACACCCCATTGAAAGTCTGTTTGATTGAGCCAGGCCCAATAGAAAGTCGTTTTCGTGCGAATGCTTTGCAAGCGTTAAAAGACAATATTGATATCGCCGCCAGTCGTCACCAACAGGGTTATCAAGAAGCCGTTGCTCGTTTGAGCAAAGAAGGCGCGACCTCATCACAAACTCTGTCGGCCAGCGCGGTAGTAAATAAGCTGATTCATGCGTTGGAATCGCCTCATCCGAAAGCGCGCTATTATGTGACAACACCGACTTATGCTGCGGCTTTGATGAAGCGCGTTTTGCCAACTGTCTTGTTGGATTGGGTGATGCGTCGCCAAGGCAGCTAATCTGTCTTGATGAAGCTTACTTTGTGATGATAAGTTGTACCAACCAATCATCCATCGCCTGTAAGTATGCTTTTCTAGCCGTTTCATGAGACAAGTACAAATCATGGAAGCCTTTATCAATCACTGCTTCAGTGAGGTTGGTAAAGCTGTTTTCAGCGGCTTGTTTCATGCTGTCTACGTCCAGGACGCCATCGCCTTGTTGCGTTTCGGCCACGCTGTCTTTGCCAATGGTGCTGATTTTAGAATGACAAAACAGAGTCGGAAGACTGATACTTTGTTGCGCTAAGTTGCGTTGTGCCAGAATAATTTCTTTTAGCCAGTGAAAGGATAAATTAAATCCTTCAGCGGGTTTCCAGTCGAGTCGATAATCCCATTCTCCACCAAAACGGCGATGTAAAGTTTTGGCATAAGTGGTGATTTTTTTAGCGCGCAAATAAGAGAACGGCAATGCTGATACCAAGATACGGATCGGCCAACTGATGCGATTTAGCACCGCTGGTGGAAATGGCAGGGCCAGAAAAGGACTGTTGAGCATTAAGCCGATTACGTCAGGGAATGGCATTTGGTAATGACTCTCTCGCTCTGGTAAAGCATAGGGGTGGGCTAGATAGGTGGAGACCACCAGGCCGCCTGTTGAGTGAGCCAAAATCACGACTTGCTCAACGCCATCTTGTTTCATAGTCGCTAAAGCGATGTCCAAATCTTGACTGTATTGCTCTACCGAATCACACCAGTTAGGCGGAGTAGAAGGACGAATTGAGCGGCCATAGCCTTGTAAGTCTACTGCATAAAAACGGTACCCTTGGTCAACGAAGTGTTGCGCTAAGCCCGCTTGAAAAAAATAGTCAGTATAGCCGTGCACATATAAAATGGCTTTGCTAGCCTGTTGATTTCCCAAGTGATGGATCAAGGTGGTGTGCACTTGTGTTTGTGGGCCAGCGAAAGCGAACGTTCGGTAATAGAAGTCCGCGCCCAGTTGGTCTTCACCTTGATTCAGTAAACGCCAGGCTTGTCCTAATGGTGCGCTCATGGGGGCTTCTCTTATTTGTTGATGAGTATGCGTTACAAAGTATTAGTTGAACAGGTTTTTGCCTAACTGATCGATGGTCAGTTTGGCTTTACGAATAGTGATTTCAATGCATTCATCACGGTTTGCCATTAGGTCTGAACGGATGAAGTTATGCCTTTTTTGCTCTTCGCCTTCCCCTATGGTGATGGTGGCCGCCACGCGGTATTGGCCGCCATCTTTCATTGGCGCGGGAATAATTTGGTAGCCATTATATTCGATGGCGTCTTCGGTTTTTTCTGCCGCCGCTTCACCGCCTGAAAATAGCCCTTTTAGACCAGATAAAATACCCATTGGTTTCTTCTCCTAATTGTTATGGTGGTTATTCTTCGGGGATTTGTCTCATTAGTCAAATACCGATTGTCGGTTGTGTCTCAATCTTAGGTGAAATTCCGTTATACTCTTGGTTAAGGAAGGTGCGAATAAGTCTTCTGAACATCAGTCTTATCAGAGAAATGGCCTATCAAGGCAAGAGTGAGCAGGAATGTTAATACCTTTCAATCACTCTTAACACAGAGAGGCCGTTTCTCTGAAAGACCCGAAGGGCGTTAGCTAAGCTCTCTTTATTCTTTGTTAAGCTTCTTGCCAATATGTTCATATTGGACGGCGAAACTTGCCTCGAATACAAGAGAGTTATCCACACGCTGACCCCTACATGGATGTAGGGGATTAGAGCAATGCAGGAGCACGTTGCCGTAGTCAGTGGACTTGTTCGTACCTTCCTTAATTCAAACAAGGTGATGAAATTGAAAGAGACACAAGACAACAATCCTCTTCATGGGGTGACACTAGAGAAAATAGTAACCGATCTTCAGGCACACTTCGGATGGGAAGAATTGGCTTTTTTGGTGAACATTAACTGCTTTAAAAAAGACCCTTCGGTTAAGTCGAGTTTAAAGTTTTTGCGTCGTACGCCTTGGGCCCGTGATAAGGTCGAAGCGCTTTATATCAACACGTTCTACTAGCGGATTAATTGATTTCATCCGCTAGGTCGCTGTGGTGTACCAGATTACGGCCTTTATGTTTGGCTGAGTAGAGATTTTTGTCGGCCGCTTTAAGGAATTTTCTAAACGAGTGGCCTTGTTGTAATTTGGCGATGCCTATACTGACGGTAATGTTAATTTGATGTTTGCTGGCTCGAAACACGCTGTGTTCAACGCGAACACGAATATTCTCAGCAAAATCATAGGCTTGAGTGGCCGAGGCGTCTTTCAGAATGATGAGGAATTCTTCCCCGCCAATACGATACACATTGTCTTTATCGGCATAAAATTGCAGTAGTTCAGATAATTCGATGAGCACTTGATCGCCTACTTCATGACCATATTTATCATTCACAGTTTTGAAAAAATCAATGTCAACAACGAGCAGTCGTGTGGCCCATTCCGTATCAATGTAAAGGTTTTGGGTTTTGCGATTAAAGTGATCGAAGAAGAGTTTTAAAGCGTGGCGATTTTTAGCACCAGTCAGTGGATCCTCAAACGCCATTTTGGCTAATAACTGGTTGTTGTTTGTCTGTTGCAATTCATAGAGATAGCAAACCCCATAGATCATGAAATACGCCAGCACAAAATTGAGAATGGAGCGATATTGGATAAAACTGTCTGTGTCTGATCGATAATAAATAATGAAGATGGTTGGGAACGACGCCAAAATCGTGTAGCAAAGCCCCGCTTTTGCCCCGCCGAGTAAACAGAAAATAGCCGGCAATAAAATAAGCCAATAAATGGAGCCTGCTCTTAAGTCAGCAAAAGCAAAGGCTAGGATAGCGCTACAACAAAGCGTGATGATAAAAATATGTCGATGCCATGTTTTACTTTTGTTGTGGTAAGACACCCAGAAGAAATAAAAGTTAAGTGCAGCAAGAACAATTTGAATGGTGCCTAGGTTTTTTTGCTCTAACATGAAATTATTCAGCAGACAGAAAAACAGAAGAATGATGCCTGTACTTAAGCTCAGCCATTTGTGAAGCGTATTGCGAGTCGCATTAAATATGGAGTTGGTAACAGGGCTCATTTATCTACATCTCAAAGAAAAATAAGGACGATCGAGTTAGAGCGTCATATTCTCTCTCAAAAGACTAGATGAGTTTTACTTATTTAAGTAACAAATTGTTATCTATTGGTGTGAAGTGAGTCGCAGTTTGGATTAAAGACTGAGCGGTAAGTGCTTCAACACCATACACTTCCACTCTAGTATGATGTTTTTCCGTCAGAGTCTTTGCCAATAAGTCAAAATCGCCATCGCCAGAGGCCAGTACTAACACATCTGAGTGGGTACCGTATTCAAGGGCATCAATCGTAATGCCAACGTCCCAATCGCCTTTCGCGGAACCATCTGAGCGTTGAATAAAAGGTTTTAGCTTCACTTCAAAACCTATGGCACGCAAAATATTTTGAAATTGACGTTGTTTTTCATCCCCTCGATCAATGGCATACGCGATGGCTTTGACCACATTTCTATCGGCCGTTATTTCTCGCCAAAATGCATTGTAATCAAAGGAGCGGCCAAAGCTGTGGCGAGTGGTGTAATAAATATTTTGAACGTCGACTAAGATGGTCACGTTTTGCATTGCAAGCTCCTGTATGGCTCGATTGGTAAGTTAAGCCGCTGTCAGTTAGCTGGCAAGGTGACCTTTAATTTGGCCTGTTGTGCCAACATCTTTTGCTCTGCGATCAAAGCCAATTGCTTTAAATTCATCGCAGTATTAGGTGAAAACGTTAGCGATAGCGTTGCTGGTTCTAATAAATATTGATCAAGTGTACGTGCTAGTTCCAGAGCGTTAGAGCTGCCTTGTGGAGCAAGTTTTAGTTGATCCATTATCTGGTTAAGTTTGAGGATCCGCCACTCATTTGAACGCTGCGGCCAATCACCAGAAAGATGTTGAAGCAATCCCATATCTTGGTAGGTGATGCTAAGCTGTTCAATACTAAGCTGTTCCCCATAGAGATATAAAATGGCTTCGGGCTGGCCTAATGCCACGGACGCTAACCAGTCAGTACGAAGATCCACTAATGAGAGGTCCTGTTTTGACAGTTGTGTGTGGCTGATGACATTTAGCTTACCCGCGTCTTTGATGTCTAAATTAAGATGAGATTCTAGAGTGTCACCCTCCAAAGTTGACTGAAAAGAACCCTTGCCTAAGACGTGTTTGAGTCCCGCTTGTCGGAATAAGGCCGCCGTCTCTCGTGAGAGCTGATTAACCGGTGTCTCTTTTATCCAAAAATCCACGTCTAAATTGGGTTGCTTGAATAAGTAAGAGTTGAACGAAATACGAGCGAAATTAAGCCAAGGTGCAGAGTTGGGGCCAAAGCGAACATTTTCTAATGAAGGTGTGAGCGTAAATGGGTCAAGGTGCACAGAGTCATATTTGATAAGGGTTTGCAGCCCTGCGTTGGTAATGCGTTGTTGGATTTTTTCTTCGGCATATTCTGCGCCAAATTTTTGAGTTAAATACAGGGCAAAAATGACGGCGCAGGCCGCGAGAATCAAAAAAGAGACAGCCTTTGCTATCTTGGACATGAAATTATTCAAACGTATTTTCCATCGTGGTGCGTAGGTGAATTAGCGGCAACATAATCCCAACAAGATATGTTGCCAGACAGGCTGTGATCTTATCGGAAAGTACGTAGTATAGGAAAGGTATAGCTTACCATTCTAGATTAACTGAGGAGGTTAATATCCGTCATTTAGTACCATCGCCACAGGATTTATGGTTTTTACCCTTAGGTGGCACAGGTGAAATCGGTATGAACATGAATCTTTATGGGCATGACGGCCAATGGTTGATGGTAGATTGCGGTGTGTCTTTTAATGAGTCTTTATCGTCTCAAGATGCACTGACATCCGAAGTGGTTAGTGCGGATCCTAGCTTTATCAGTGAACAAAAAGAGCGTTTAGCCGGTATGGTGATTACTCATGCACATGAAGATCATGTCGGGGCGGTACCTTATTTATGGCGGCGTTTTAAATGTCCTGTCTACACGACGCGTTTTACCGCTGAAGTCTTGCGCCGTAAATTGGCTCAAGTTGGTTTAGAACAAGATGTGCCAATCATCATTGTCGATGATGGTGAGAGTAAACGGATTGGTCCATTTCAAGTCACTTGGTTGGCCTTAACCCACTCCATGCCTGACGCTTTTTCAGTGACCATTGATACGCCAGCCGGACGAGTGTTTCATACTGGTGATTGGAAAATCGACAAACAACCTGTGGTTGGAGAAGGCTTTGTGGCCAGTCGCTTTAGTGCGTTAGCGAAGCAAAACATGCTCGCCATGGTGTGCGATTCAACCAATGCCCTGCAAGCGGGTCATTCCCTTTCTGAAAGCGACTGTTATCAAGGTTTGTTGGCGGCGATCAAAGGTGAAAAAAATCGCGTAGTCGTTGGCTGTTTTAGCAGTAATCTGGCGCGCTTGGTGTCGCTCGGGCGAGTGGCACAAGAAACGGGACGCTACTTGGCGTTAATCGGCCGCTCTTTACTGAATATGGTCAGCATTGCTCGTACCACAGGTCATTGGCCTGAGGATTTGCCTTTAATTGACGCCGCGCACATTGGTTACTTACCTCGTGAAGAGGTGTTGGCGGTGGCGACCGGCAGTCAGGGGGAACCCCGAGCAACCTTAAACCGTTTGGCCGCAAATAACTGTTTTGACTTGACGCTGGAGGCCGACGATCTGGTGCTGTTTTCCGCCATGATGATTCCGGGTAATGAAAACGACATTATGCGTTTGGTGAGTCAATTTAAAGGCCAAAACATTCGCACCTTACAACAGCAGGATACGGATCTGGCGATTCATGTGAGTGGTCACCCTTATCAGGATGAATTACGACAACTGTATTCTTGGGTGCAGCCAGAAATCGCCATTCCTGTTCATGGGGAGGCGGCGCACTTAGCGGCCAATGCCGAGGTAGCCAAAGCCAGTCATGTACCAAGGCAGCTGGTTGGAAAAAATGGCGACCTGTATCAACTTGCGCCGAATGTTACTGTGATACGCCAAGCCGTAAAAACCGGCCGCATTGCCTTACTGCGTTAGTTGGACTCAAAGATGGGCGCAAACACCGTTTTGGCGGTTTTTCCGGGAATTTCTTTGGCGAGCCTTGGTACTAGATAGCCAGGTAATTCGGCGGCGACCTTGCCCATGAGTTGCTGGGCCGTTTCAACGGAAAGGTCGAAGTGTGCCGCCCCCGCAACGGGGTCGAGTGTAAACAGGTAATAAGGCAAAATGCCGGCCGAGAAAACCGCTTCACTTAAATCCACTTGCGCTTGCACCGTATCGTTAATGCCTTTAAGTAGCACGCCTTGATTTAACAAAGTGACGCCTATTTTTTTGAGCTTAAAGGCCGCCTCAATTACTTCTTGATCAACTTCATTAGCATGATTAATGTGCCACACCATAACAATGTCTAAACGGCTTTTGGAAAAGCGGGTGAGCAAGGCATCGCTAATGCGGACAGGGATGACCACAGGAAGACGAGAGTGAATGCGTAAGCGTTTGATTTGCGGTAAGTCTTCTAACTTGAGTAGCTTATCCGCCAGTAAGGCATCCTTCATCATCAGTGGGTCACCACCGCTTAAAATGACTTCATTGACCTCTGGATGAGCTTCTAGGTAGTCGATCACACTTTGCCATTCGGCTTGTGCTAATTGGTTATCACCATAAGGAAAATGCCGACGAAAACAGTAGCGACAGTTTATCGCACAGGTGCCAGTGGTAATGACCAGCAGACGGCGTTTGTACTTATGTACAATGGCTTTTTGCGGAGTGTGCTCCGCTTCGTCTAATGGGTCTGCCGTATAGCCAGGAACCATCTGCATTTCGCGTGGACTGGGAAGGATTTGCTTTAACAAAGGGTCGTCAGGGTTGCCGTATTCGATGCGTGATAAATAAGGACGAGGCGCTAACAGACGAAAACTTTGGTGTGCTGCCATGCCTTCGGGAATCAAGTCTTTTGGTAATCCTAGATGGTCAATGAGCTCAGGTAAGGAAGTAATCGCCTGAGTAAGGTGTTCGGGCCAAGTTAGCGTCTGTTCAGTTTGAATTGGTATCACGTCAAATATCTGCAAAATTGAGTTAATTTAGGTTATGATTGCGCCAACGAATTTCGGCCAATGAGGCCTTTGGCTCATAAAGATCTCTGCAAACGCTATTTTATAATGAATGACATAAAAACGTTTGCAGAGATCTTAGACTGACATGATACGCCAGTCAGAGCTTTTTCTCTAAACATATACGGTGAGGATGTATGGCAAATATTTCTACCAGCGACATGCGCGGCGGCACAAAAGTAATGGTTGATGGCGATCCATGTGCAGTTTTGGATAACGAACACGTAAAACCCGGTAAAGGTCAAGCCTTTAACCGTTTAAAGTTGCGTAACCTGAAAACCGGTCGTGTTTGGGAACGTACCTTTAAGTCTGGCGATACTTTGGAAGCAGCTGATGTAATGGATACCGATATGGAATACCTTTACACAGATGGTGAGTTCTGGCATTTCATGGCGGTTGACGGTTCGTTTGAGCAACACGCAGCAGATGAAAATGCCATTGCCGATACGAAGAATTGGTTGAAGGAACAAGAAAAATACGTTGTCACTCTATACAACGGAGCGCCACTGGCGGTGACGCCACCAAACTTCATTGAATTGGAAGTGGTTGATACGGATCCGGGTGTAAAAGGTGATACGGCGAACGGAGGTTCTAAACCAGCTTTCTTAACCACAGGTGCTATGGTTCGTGTGCCTTTGTTTATCAATATTGGTGAAGTGCTTCGTGTAGACACTCGCAGTGGTGAATACGTTTCGCGCGCGACGGGCAAATAAGCCTTGTTAGCACAGTAGGATCGAAGAGAAAGGGAAGCGTCGGCTTCCCTTTTTTATGCCCGCGATTTGTTAATTGTCTGCTGTCTTACCTGACAAAATGTGTTCGGCTGCTTTATTGGCGATTGCCAGTGTTGGGGCGGTGGTATTGCCGCTGACCAAGGTGGGCATGATAGAAGCATCAACCACTCGGAGTTTATCTATGCCGATCACTTTCAGGTTTTCATCGACAACCGACATATCATCTGTGCCCATTTTGCAGGTGCCAACTGGGTGATAAATGCTTTCTGCGTGTTGTCGTATGTAGTCGATTTTTTCGGCTTCCGTTAAGATTGACTTGGCTGGACGCCAAGTTTGTTTGGAAAACCTTTTTAGTTTAGCTTGTTGTAAAATCTCATTGGCACAGTCGAATGCTCTTAGCATGCCCTGCATGTCTTCTGCTGTGGATAAATAGTTAGCTTCAATTCTAGGTGCATCAAAGGGGGAATTAGAATGCAAACCAATATGACCACGACTGGTAGGGCGCAGTAAGCATGCTCGCAGGGTATAACCAAAATATCGCGTGGTGGGCCACAGATTCAGACCGTGATCCACTTCCACAGCAGGCAAAAAATGCAGTTGTACATCGGGTCTTGGGTTGTCTTTTTGGGTGGTAACAAAGGCACCTGCTTCCGCCATATTTGAGGCCAATAAACCGCGACGCTTAGTGTATTGAATTACGGCCTTGATGCCTTGTGGTAAGAAGCTTGGGTGAAAGGAAATACTGGAGCGGGTTTTGTCCAAGTGAATCAAGCTTATGTCTAAATGGTCTTGCAAATTTTGTCCTACCCCCGCTAGTTCATGTTCTACTTTAATACCGTGAGGGGTTAATTCATGACTCGTACCAATGCCGGATAACATAAGAATCTGCGGGCTGTGTATGGCGCCAGCGGACAAGAGAATTTCTTTATCCGCTTTGAGAAAATGCGATTTGCCGTCCTTGCGATACAAAACACCTGTGGCGGCTTTATCTTGCAACTGAATCTTTTCCACTTGTGCTTGTGAAATGATGGTCAAGTTGGTTCTTTGCTTAGCTTTATTGAGAAACGCGTGAGCCGCGCTGCAGCGTTGACCTCGATTTTGCATCACATCGTAAAAGCCTGCGCCCAATTGCTTGGCACCATTGAAATCAGCGTTAAGAGGTAAACCGTATTCTCGGCAGGCGTCGATAAAAGCTTGCGAAAGAGGGTGCTGGTGTCGAAGTGCTTGTACTTGTAATTCGCCATCGCCTCCATGCCAAGTATTTTCGCCTCTATGATAATGCTCAGTGGCTTTGAAATGAGGTAATAAGCTGGCGTAATCCCATCCCTCAACACCCTGTCTTTGCCAATCATCATAATCTTCGGCTTGGCCGCGGGTGTAACACATGGCATTGATGGCAGAACTACCGCCTAAGCCTTTGCCTCTGGGCCAAAATAGTTGTCGATTGTTTAATTCCGGTTCGGCTTTGGTACGTAATGCCCAATTAAATTTGCGGCTACGCATTAAACCAATAATGCCGGCGGGAATGGTGACTAAGGGATGGTTATTTGAACCGCCTGCTTCCAGAAGGGTGACTTGCCATTGCGGGTTTTGAGACAAGCGTTCGGCTAACAAACAGCCTGCCGCACCGCCGCCAATGATGATGTAATCCATATAAAGCACTCGTTTTGTTATTGGTATCGCGCTAATGAATTGATGTTACCTTATGTTTGTTCATGACAGAACCAATAAAAAAAGGGAAACCATTTTGGTTTCCCTTTCCCATGTGAGAGCAAAATACTACAGCTCTACAATCAACTTACCTTGGTTTTTGCCTTCAAACAGCATGTTAATACCGCTGGTGGCATTTTCTAAACCTTTTAAGGTGTGAGCTCGATATTTCAACTCCCCTTTTGTTAGCATGCCGCCCAATGCTTGTCCGTATTCTGGAATACGATGGAAATGATCCGGCATAGTGAAGCCTTGGATAGTCAATCGACGCTTGATAATGCCTACCCAGCTTGGTCCTGGAGCCGGCTCAGCTTTCTGATAATCAGCAATCAAACCACATACTGCAATACGACCGTGTGGGTTCATGCGATCAAAAATTGGCCCTTGCGCTGTGCCACCGGTATTTTCAAAAAACAGATCAATACCATTGGGCGTGGCATTGTGTAACTGTTCAACAAAGTCTGCGTCTTTATAATTAATGGCGTGATCAAAGCCCAGCTCACTGGTTAGCCACTGGCACTTTTCATCCGAACCGGCCACACCAATTACGGTCAGGCCTTTATTTTTCGCCATTTGTCCTACCAAAGAACCAACTGAACCTGCCGCTGCGGTGACGATAAGCGTCTGACCTGCTTCCGGTTTTAATACTTCAAATACACCGTGGTAGGCAGTGATGCCTGGCAGAGCGATCACAGATAAAATGGCTTCGGCGGGTAATTCTTTCGGGATCTGGTTAAGGTTGTCGCCATTGCTTAGTGCATATTCGGTCAAGCCCATAAGCCCCATTACACGGCTGCCAACGGGGAATTTATCGTTTTCAGAGGCAACGACTTCACCGATACCGCTAGCGCGCATGGTGTCGCCTAATTTCACTGGCGGAATATAGCTGTTTTCATCAGGGCTCATCCAGCCACGCATGGCAGGGTCTAGTGATAAATGTGTTAGTTTTACCAACACTTCACCTTCTGAAGGCTGAGGTATTGCTTGCGTGACCATGTCAAACAAGTCTTCGGTGATTTCAAGCTCTGGGCGTTTCACGAGCTTAATTGATCGATAAGACATGTAATATTCTCCTTTATAAATATGCCGAATAGTTTAGCTTAAATGAATGGACTAAATGGTCAATTTTTATGGAGTGAATGTGGTGTTATATTTTAATTGTGCCATTTCTAACATCCATTTCTTGAACGCATTGACTGAAGATAAGTGCGCGACTCTTTGAGGAATGACTAAATAGTAATCCTGTCCTTGGATTTGAAAAAAATAATCTTCTTTACCACACATAAGCCAGTGGTTTTTGAGTGAGTGTTCTGCTGCTACTTGGCCTAATAAAGCGATACCTTGTCCTGATAAGGCTGCTTGTATTGTGAAGTTTTCATCATTGAAGTACTGGATTTTGGCGCGAGGGAAGGTACTAAGTAACTGCTCATTAAAGTCTAGAGGAGCTAATGTCGGATTTTTCCATTGAGTCGCGAAAAACTGTATTGGTGGTTTTTCTTCAAGGCATGTTTGCCAGTAACTTGGAGTGGCATATAGAGAAAAGGACTCAGTAAATAAGGCGTGGCTTTTTAATGTGCTTTTGTGAGAAAGCACAGAAGAGTCTCCATATCGAATAACGACATCAATGCGACGATCATTTTCTATATCGACTATTTCATCTTCGCCCTGTATTTGGATATTGATATCTGGGTTAAGTGATTGAAACAGATTTAAATTTGGGACTAACCATTTCGCTGCAAAGGAGTTTGTTGTGCTGACTGTCAAATTATTGGGGGATTTCTTTAAGGCATTAATTTTTGTTAGTAACCCGTGTAGTGATTGATACGCGGTGTTTGCGAGTATTTTGCCTTCCGGTGTTAGAATGACTTTTCTGGTTCTACGTTCAAAAAGCTTGATATTCAGCTCGTCTTCAAGTGCTCGAATTTGATGAGAGACGGCTGTTGGTGTGACATTTAATTCTACGGCAGCAGCTTTAAAACTGCCAAGCCGTGCAGACGCTTCAAAAGCTCGAATACTCTTGAGAGAGGGTAACTTCTGAAACACGAGATTGTCCTTTATAGATGAATTAAAGTTATTTGTAGAAAAAATCTAATCGTTTGTCATATGTAATGTATGAATGAAAACTGTCCTCTGAAAATTATGAAATAACAGAGGTGTTTTAATGAATAATATACTGCATATTGACTCTAGTGTCCGCTTTGCTGAAGGTGAATCTTCGAGTCATACATCCATTTCCAAATCTTTAGGTCAACATTTTATACAAACATGGATGAAAAAAAACAATTTAACAAAGGTAGTGTATCGAGACTTGGCCAATAATCCGCCTGAGTTTATTTCAATGGATTGGCTGGCGGCTGCGTTTACCGAAAAAGGGGGGTGTTCGGAGTGGCAAAAGAGAGTGCTTGAGCAGTCAGATTTGTATTATGAAGAAGTAAAACAGGCTGATTTGATTTTGATAACCGCGCCCATGCATAACTACGGCATGCCTGCTGTTCTAAAGGCTTGGTTTGATCAGGTCTTACGGTTAAACCATACCTTTACCTTCGATCTTAAAAGAGGGGACTTTCCGATTGAGCCTATGTTGTTTGGAAAAGTGTTGGTATTACTAACTTCAACGGGTGAGTTTGGCTTTCAAGTCGGTGGGGTTAGGGAAGAAATGAATCATCTCGGCCCTCATGTAGAACTGCTTGGACGTTATTTAGGGGCAGAGTCTTTTTATGAAATAGGTTCTGAGTTTCAAGAATTTAAAGATGTAAGGCATCAACATTCGATTGCGAACGCAAGAATACAAATAGAAAGCCTAGTAACTGATTTATTAAGACCGTAAAGCAAAAAATTCGACTTCTCATGTGAGAAGTCGAATTTTATTTTTTTGACTTAGGTCGTTTATTTGCTAATCAGTTTGTCCACAGACAAAAAGCCTGCGCCACTGAAAGCCAAAGATAAGCTGGCAACTAACAAAGTTAGAGCATACTCATAGCCGTTGTTTGCCATGAAAAGGCCATTGCTGAAATGCACAGAGAAGATGGCGATCAACATAGTAAATGCTAAGGCAACACCGGCTGGACGAACCAACAAACCAATGACCAAAGCCAAACCACCAAAGAATTCTGCGCTGCCGGCCATCAACGCCATTAAGTAGCCAGGTTCAAGGCCGATTGAAGCCATCCACTGACCTGTGCCTTCCAGACCATAGCCGCCGAATGAGCCAAACAGTTTTTGGGCGCCATGAGCCATTAGAATCAAACCGACTGGAATACGCAGAATGGTGCTCGCCCAGCCAGAAGAAGTACGAGTAATGTTTTGAATGAATGCTTGCATAGTTTTTACCTTGATATTTTTTATGGACGATAGAAATACTATATACAATTTATGACAGAATAAGTAACGAAGTATTTTGATTTAGCGATTCAAAAAAGTTGAACAACAATAAGACTCATTCCTCAGAGAGGGGAACTTTGTTTAACTCACTTTGCTGTTGACTAACTCACATAAGCTTAATAATTGCTGATGAGTATTGTGCTTGTCCGCTTCCGCTTCTAGGGGCCAGCCACAGTTGATACGAAAACAATCCGTATAAAAAGTGTGGGTACTAAAGCAAGCGCCGCTGCGAATGTCTATATTAAGTCGCTGAGCATCCGTCTCTAATTGAACCGCATCCAACCCAGGCACTTGTATCCATAACACCATTCCGCCTTGTGGTGTGCTGATTTTAGCCTTTACTGGTAACGCTTTGGCTAAGACTTGTTGATATTGGTGAATGTGTTGTCCCATTTGATAACGAATGTTGTGAACATGGCGACGGTATTCGCCAGTATTGATAAATTCAGCCATGCAGGATTGTACTAAGCCATTCACGCCAAAACTGGTGAGTGTGTGCTTACGCATGTATTCCGTGAAATAGCGGCCAGGCTGACACCAGCCTAGTCGCATGCCTTCGGCCAAAATCTTTGAAAAAGACCCGCACCAAATCACATAGCCTTGTTGATCCCAATACTTTGCTGGCAAAGGCACGTCTTTTAGATGGCTTAATTCAAAATAGACATCGTCTTCTATCATAGGAATCTGATATTTTGCGGCCAGTGCCGCTAAGGCTTGTTTTTGCTGATCAGAAAAGCTGATGCCATTGGGGTTGATGTTGTTGGTGCTAAACAGAGAAGCCTTGACTGTACCTTGTTTGAGTAATCGCTCAAATTGCGGTAAATCTATTCCTGCTTGCCCAATGGGTACTTCTATCACCTGTCTGGATAAGGTGGCCAGCAAATCCAACAGTCCACTGAAACAGGGAGAGCCAATAGCGATGGTGTCGCCTTCACGAGTTAGGGTTTCGATGGCTTTTTTGACACTGTCGATACAGCCATTGGTAATCACCAGCTCGTGGCTAGAAAAGGCCAAACCATAACCGCGTAAATGCTCAGTTAAGGCGTTTCTCAATACGGTTTCCCCTTGAATATCAGGGTATTGAAAAAGCGGCTGGCTGGCACGATGAGCGACACGTTTGATGCTGCGTTGCAAACCAGTGTTGGGCAAGAGTTGTGGCGCGATCATAGAGGTGCCAAGCGGACTGAAAAATTCAGAGTGCGGATTGTAGCCACGACTGGGGGCATACTTCTTCGGGTCTCTTTGTTCCATTAATAGATTAGAAAGGGCAGGAAAGGCGGTGTCCTTGATGCGACTAGCAACGAAATAGCCGGCCTGTGGTCTAGCATAAATCCAACCGGTTTGTTGAAGATAGTGATAAGCGCGGGTTGCCGTGGTCATACTGATTTGATGCTGTTTTGTGACTTTTCTAAGGGCGGGTAGACGTGCTCCAGCAGGCAGTTTATGGCTATTAATGAGCTCAATAAAATGTTCTGCCAAACGTTCAAACTTAGGCATATGGCCATCCTTTTCCTTATTGAGATAAGTGAATTGTATCAGCGTAGCAAAATTGTACTCTTATTTTTATTAAAAATTGAATCTGCACTCTTTTGTCATTGGTCGTGATACTAACGATGTCGTGTATTGCTTTGCAATGAGAAAGGAAGAAGAGAATGAAACTGAGAGACTTTGGATTATTGTTTGCCTTGATGGCCTTATGGGGGATGAACTTTAGCGTGATTAAATTAGGAGTGAATCATATTGATCCTCTTATGCTGACAGCATTGCGTTTTACCTTTGCAGTGTTTCCTTTGGTGTTTTTTATTAAGCGTCCGAATGTGCAATGGCGTTATCTTATTGCTTATGGGCTGTCATTTGGCGTGGGGGTTTGGGGACTCACTACTTTGTCGATTCGTTTAGGTTTATCGGCGGGCATGGCCTCATTGTTACTTGATATGAGTGTGGTGAGCAGCTTGTTGGTGGGCTATTTTGTATTGAAAGAGAGGCTGACGGTCAACAAGTTATTGGGAGCGGGACTGGCCTTGATTGGCCTATTCATCATAATGCAGGCGGATGGTGGTGCTATCACTGTGGCTGGACTGGTATTGGTATTGTTCGCCTCGACGTGTTGGAGCCTAAATGGTGTCATCGTGAAGTGGGCCAATACACGAGACATTTTTGCCTTTAATGTATGGGGTATGTTGTTTGCCCCTGCACCTTTGATATTGCTTGCTGTGATGTTAAATGGCATGGATGCAATAACGACTTTGCTCACCGAATTTAACCAGTCGGCCTTGTTTTCTGCTTTATTTCAGGCCTACCCAACCACCTTATTGGGCTATTGGTTTTGGAATAAAATGATAATGAAATACGCGATTTCCAGTGTTGCCCCTATGACTTTGTTGGTGCCAGTGTTTGGCATATTAGGTGGGTATTGGTTTTACGATGAGGTCATTTCTCTCAGTCAGATAGTGGCGGGTGGTCTGATTCTTGCTGGTTTATTGATCAGTCAAATGTCATGGACTGGGTTGCGTTTAAAACGCAGTCTAGTTTGAGGTTGGTTAGCGAAAATACTAAAACGTCAAGTTAGCAAAGGAAGAAAACAATGCAGGACATTCACTATGGTTTGATTTTAATCGCCGCTTTCGTGGCAACGGCAAGTCCTGGACCTGCCACCTTAGCCATTGCGGGTACGGCTATGAGTTCAGGGCGACCTCATGGTATCGCAACCGCGTTTGGTGTTTTAACAGGGTCTTTTCTTTGGTCTTTTTCTGGCGCCTTTGGCATGGCCGCCGTGATGTACGCCAATGTATGGTTATTTGAAATCTTGCGTTACCTTGGCGCTGCTTACCTACTTTTTCTGGCGTTTAAGTCCTTTAAGTCGGTAGTGCGTCCTAAGCCAATCACGTTGGAGCAGATGACTTCAAACTCTTTGCAAATGAGTTATTTACGTGGCTTGGGAATACACTTAACTAATCCTAAGGTTATTTTGTTCTTTGGTGCTTTGTATTCCATGGGGGTGCCAAGCGGCGTAGCAGTCCAAGGTTTGCTGACGATCATTTTTATGATTGGTTTGCAAAGTATGTGTCTGTTTCTTGGCTATGCTTTATTGTTTTCTCATGAAACTTTTCGACGTCTCTATTTTAGAATGAGTCGAGTATTTGATAGCCTGTTTACCCTGTTTTTCGGTGTGGCAGGTGTGAAAATGCTACTCAATAAAATCACACCATAAATTGACTGAGGCTAGTGGGATAATTTTGCTATGATGGGCTTTATTTTTTAGGACCTTTTCCTATGTATGATGCCGCATTATGGCAACCCAGTGCCGAACTTTCTGTATTACGTCAGCGCGCGGACTTATTTGGCAAAATACGACAATTCTTTGCTGATCGTGACGTGATGGAAGTGGATACTCAGAGTTTGTCTTTGGCGAGTATTTCTGATCCTCACATTGAGGTGCTCACCGCCAACACCCACTCAATGGGGCAAGACCTTACCTATTATTTGCAAACCTCACCTGAGTTCGCCATGAAGCGTTTACTGTGCACTGGCGCTGGCTCGATTTATCAATTAGGTAAGGTGTTTAGAGCTGAGGAAATGGGCCGTCGCCACAGTATTGAATTCACTATGTTGGAATGGTACCGCATCAGCTTTGATCATTGGCAATTGATGGATGAGATTGAGGCGTTATTGCAAACCTTGATTGCACCAAGTGTGATTTGTGAATCCCTCAGTTACAGGCAAGCTTTCATCGATTTCACTGGACTGGATCCTTGGCACGCCAGTCTTTTGGAATTGCAGCGTTGCGCACATCAAGTAAATGAATATGGCTTGCAAGAAGAGGACAGGGACACCTTGTTAGAGCTGATTTTTGCCACGGTTATTGAGCCTAGCATTGGTCAGCAGCAGCCTTGCTTTATTCACAGTTATCCTGCTTCGCAAGCCGCGTTGGCAAAATTGCACCAAGATGCGGATGGCAATCAGGTGGCGGCTCGATTTGAGCTTTATTGGCGAGGCATGGAATTGGCCAATGGCTATCATGAACTGACCGATGCCCAAGAGCAGGCGGCGCGTTTTGCGCAAGATAAAGCGCAAAGACAGATGGCCGGATCAGCAGAGCGTCAGTTTGATGAGCGTTTGGTGAGTGCATTAGCGCAAGGAATGCCTGATTGCGCTGGCGTGGCGTTAGGTGTTGATCGTTTGCTCATGCTAATCTGTGATAAGAAGGACATTGCCGAAGTATTGGCATTTGCTCATGAAAGGGCTTAATTGATTTAAGTAAATGAGGTTTTGGTGAGCAAGTTATCCGATACGTTGAGTGAGGCCGCTGCTCTGTCTGTGGCACCGAGAAAAATCATCGTACTGTCTTTGTTGGCAATTTTTTTGCTGGTCATTGTCATTATCTGGAAAGGTGGTGAGGCTCTTAAGCACCGTCAGATTGAAGATTTACAACTGACGTCAGAAGAGCAATTAGCGCAATTGGCCAGTGTGATTGAAAGTGCCATTGCCAAATACCAGCATATGCCGACCTTGTTGGCGACCAACGGTCGAGTCAAAAAAGCCCTGCGTGATGGCTTTTATCACGATATCTCTCAGCTAAATCTCGAACTTGAGCAGATCAACCGAATTACAGAGGCGTCCGACAGTTATATTTTGAATAAGGACGGTCTTACCATCGCGGCGTCAAATTACCAAAGTGATGCCAGTTTTATTGGTAATAATTTCGCCTTCAGACCCTATTTTCAACAAGCTATTCAAGGCAAACCGGGGCGCTATTATGCCTTGGGAACCACTTCGAATCGACGCGGCTATTATTTTTCTTACCCTGTTGTTGATGAAGAAGAGATCATAGGTGTGGCCGTGGTGAAAGTGGACATCAGTCAGTTTGAGAAACGCTTTGCCAATCAAAATTATGACTTCCTACTACTTGATCCAGATGGTGTAGTGTTCAGCAGCTCAAGACCAAGTTGGCTGTATCAAGTTTTGCGTGGCTTGTCTTACAGCGAACTGAAGCGCATTGCCGAGTCCCAGCGTTACAAAGACAGACCCATTGAAAAATTGCCTATTGCGTACCAGAAACCTTTGAGTGAAAGGGCCACCTTAGTTGATGTGCTAGAAACCAATCCCTTGAATGGTGAACTCGAACGCCGTTCTTACTTGAAAATGAGTCGACCCATTCAGCTATTAGGTTTTACCATTTCTATTTTATCACCATTGCAACTGATCAATGAAGAAATAGCCCTATGGCGCGCTATTTTTGCGGGTGGTTTAACCATTACTGGTTTATTGGCTGGTTTGGCTTTATTGCGTCGCCGCATGCTATTGGAGCGCTATAACGCTAATGAAATGACACGTCATAATCAGGCTTATATTCGTGAGGTGATCCAAAATACGCAAGCGGGCTTGGTGACTTTGGATGATAAGCATTGCATTGAATCTTTTAATCCAGCGATCGAGAAATTGGTCGGGCAATCTCTAAGCGACTTAATTGGTCAGCCCTTACAGACCTTGTTTCATGCCGATGATCAACAAGCGCTTGATAGTGTGTGGCGTGAAGACGATGAGCTGGGTATAAAAGTGGTGACAATGGAAGGGCAGTTGCAATGGGATTCTCAGCATCAGGTGCCTGTTGAAATGACCTTGTGTGAAATGAAATTGCCTAATCGTCGCAGTTATTTGGTGACCTTCCACGATATGACGGAGCGTAAGCGTTATGAGCATGAAGTGATGCAAGCTCAGTTAGAACTGGAAAAACGAGTGCGCGAACGTACTTTTGAACTGGAGCAGGCTAACCTGTTGTTGCGCCAAGAGATGGATGGTCACCAAGATACACAAAGAGAGCTGATTCAGACCGCGAAATTGGCTGTGCTTGGGCAGTTGAGTGCGGGGTTGAATCATGAGTTAAACCAGCCTTTAACGGCGATTCGCGCTTTTGCTGGTAATGGATTGAAATTTCTGGACAGACAAAACTATCAACAAGCTCATAGCAATTTGGAACAGATAAATCAGCTTGGGCAGCACATGAGTGATATCATTTCTCGTTTTAAGGTATTTGCTCGCAAAGGCGATGTTCAGCAGGGCCCCATTGCGATACAAACGGCCATAGTGGGGGCGATAAAAATCATTTCTCCACGTTACAAAGAAGTGGGCATTGAACTACAAGTACCAGAAGATCAAGGCTTTATTGTTCAAGGGGACATGGTGTTTCTAGAGCAAGTTTTGGTCAATTTGTTGGCCAATGCGGCAGATGCCATTCAAGAAGCGAAACCTAACTCGGTCGAACGCCAACAAAAAGTGTGTATTGAACAAAGTGCTGACGCGAAAGCCGTTTCCATTTGTGTGCGAGACTCGGGTGATGGTTTAACGGATGAAGCCATCAAGCATTTATTTGAGCCTTTCTTTACTTCTAAGTCTTCAGGCGTTGGCCTGGGCTTAGGTTTGTCGATCAGTCAGCGAATTGTTGAGGTGATGGGGGGGCAGATAAAGGCTCACAACTGCTCTGAAGGTGGTGCAGAATTTGTGGTGACATTGTCACGCTTCCAATCCAAAAAAATTAATGAAAGAGAACAGCATGACGGATAAAAATCAGGTAATTTTAATTGACGATGAACAAGCTGTTCGCATGGCCATTTCTCAAACTTTGGCGCTGGAGGACTTTGCCGTCGCTGAGTTCAGTGCCACGCAAGGAGTGACAGAAAAGCTATCAATAGATTGGCCAGGGGTGATTGTCAGCGATATTAATCTGCCAGGGCAAAATGGTTTGGAGTTGTTCGAAGACGTTAAAAAAATTGATGCCGAAATCCCCTTCATTCTGATAACGGGGCACGGTGATATCAGCATGGCCGTCAGTGCGATCCGTGACGGTGCGTATGACTTTATTGAAAAGCCTTTTTCCAACGAGGATTTTGTGGAAGTGGTTCGACGTGCCAGTGAAAAACGCCGTTTGACACTGGAGAACCGCAACTTACGTCTTGAGCTCGCTGCTCAAAATGCGCCCGGACCACGTATTATTGGCAACACACCAGGTATTCATCGCTTGCGCCAAGCCCTGTTGCATGTAGCGGATACTGGTGCCGATATTTTAATTCAAGGTGAAACGGGAACCGGAAAAGAGCTGGTAGCGAGGTACATTCATGAGCATAGCTCACGACGTGGTCACCCTTTTGTGGCCATTAACTGTGGTGCCGTGCCGGATTCTATTATGGAGTCTGAATTGTTTGGACACGAAAAAGGCGCGTTTACGGACGCCAAAACACAGCGTATTGGTAAGTTAGAGCACGCTAATGGCGGTACTTTGTTCCTAGATGAAATCGAAAGCATGCCAATGTCCATGCAAATTCGTCTATTGCGAGTGTTAGAGGAAAGACGCTTAGAACGTTTGGGATCGAATAAAGCCATTGATCTGGATTTACGTATTCTCGCGGCGACAAAAGTGGATTTGAAGCAGTTAAGTGAAGGAGATAGCTTTCGCGAAGATTTGTATTACCGGCTCAATGTCGTACGAGTAGACATCCCCCCTTTGCGAGAGCGTAAAGATGATATTTCCTTATTGTGGCAACACTTCTGTCTAGTTGCGACGGCGCAGTACAAACGTGAATCTGAGCCCTTGTCTGCGGCTCGTATGCATAGCTTGTTAAGCTATGATTGGCCAGGTAATGTACGTGAGTTAAGGAATTTGGCCGAACGTTATGTCTTAATGGGGGAGGCTGGCTCCTTTGAATTTGATCAAATTATCATCAATGAAAATAACCCAGGGGTCATGACGTTACCTGAGCAAATGGAACGTTTTGAAAAAACTCTATTAGAGCAGGAGTTGATACGACAAAAGGGCTCAATCAAAGACACCATGGATGCTTTGGGTTTACCGAGGAAAACCCTGTATGACAAAATGCGTAAATACGATTTGGATAAAGATTTGTATAAACAATAGCCCTCGGTAGGTAAAGAAATGTTAAATCACTAAGAGATTGTTTACTTATGTAATCGTTTTTTGTAACTTAGAAATTCATGTCAATTCTTCTTACCGTGAATGCTTTCTATCGCTCAGTTTGATGCTGTTTAGTAGGAGCGGGTCAAACTATATGTACATTACAATGTTTCCTATTTAAGAAGTATTGCGCTCATTTAGGTAGAAGGCACAGATGTATTTTGTGGTTCTTCTGGTTTTATCTATCTATTCGCCTTGGGGGCATAGTGACGCCTATTATCCGACATTTACTGCGTTCATTAGGACGTACTGGCTTAGTGCTGGCGCTAACTGTTTCTGCCATTCTTATTTCTATACTGTTCGATATTGCTTTTGCGAAGCTGTTAGGTTTCACTTTTGATTTGCATCGTGATGTGATGATGATCACCCTCATAGCGGGCTTAACGACACCTATTTTATCTTGGTATTTGGTGGGCTTGCTATTACGTGTTGATGTAATGGAGCGGGAGATGACTCAGCTCGCTTCAATCGATAGCCTAACGTTGGTTTATAATCGTGGTTATTTTTACAAAAAAAGTTTGACTGCTCTATCATCTAAAGCCAGCTTCAAAAAATCTGGCGTATCTGCATTTTTTGTTCTGGATCTAGATGATTTCAAACAAATTAATGACCAGCATGGTCATCTCTGTGGTGACCGAGCTCTGGTGTGTTTTGCGGAAGCGTTGCGAAGCATCTTTCATTATCCAAATGTAGTGGCTCGTTTAGGTGGCGATGAATTTGCTGTTTTGCTGTGTAATGCCACAGAAGCCGAAGTGGCTAGCTTTGCGAAAAAAATTTTAGACAGGGTGCGTAACACCAGTTTGGCAACCGAACAAGGTTCATTAAATTTTACCACCAGTATTGGTGTGGCAACCTTTCAAGGGCAAGGTGAGCAAGTGTTTGAGCTGGCGTTCCAGACCGCCGATAAAGCTTTGTATGAAGTGAAAAGGGCAGGTCGCGACAGCTATAAAATTCAAACTGTCGGTCACTGAAAAATAGCGTTAATCCTGCCAATATAAGCGCACTGGATTGTCGACAAATATTGCTTGTCTCGTGCTCTCATCCGGTATCCAACTTTGTACCAAGTCTAACAACCTTGCGTCGTTTGGTGCTTGCTCTGGTGTGCCTGAAACATGGGGCCAATTGCTGGCCCAAATAATGCGTTCAGGAGCATGTTTCATTGCCGCTTTGGTCATCTCGGCTATGTCTGCGTAGTCTGGCCCACCATTGGCTGAGCTTTCATAACAAGCGGCTATTTTGTAATAACAGTTGCCCTTGTCCAGAAGCTTGAGTAAGTGTTTGAATTCGGTGCTATTGGTTTTGACTGGGGGCAAAAACTTACCATGATGATCCAGACTAAAATTGCCTTTGATCTTATCCAGTAAGCTGGCGTGCTCTAAGATTTCACGACCATTGAACTGCACTATGCAACTCCAGCCAAACGAAGCAATTTTATCGTTTACAGATAACAAATCTTTTAATCTGACAGCGCCTTGAGTTAACTGCATAATACGCGCGCCACGTGCGCCCATTTGATGCCACTTTTCCAGTTCAGCTTCCGTTGTATCGGGCGTCACTACCACAATGCCACGGGCTTTATCCCCCATACTTTGTACCGCATTGAGCAATACTTGGTTATCTGTTTGATAGGCGTTAGGTTGGGTAATCACAACCTTATCTATGCCCAACCATTTCATCACTTGCTGGTAATCTTCAAGACTCGCAGCATCGTTAGGAATGTTTGGGCCGCCTGGTAAGTTAGGGTGTTGGGCGTCGTATATGTGTATGTGCGTGTCTATGCTGCCTTTAGGTAGGGCAATATTGGGAGCTTGTCCGTTTAATTGTCTTGCCATGATTGCCATTCCTTATGTTTTGGGACGATATTTAGCCAGTTCATCTGGACATATTTCAATCCCTAATCCATGACCTTGAGGCACGGTTAAATAGCCATCGTTAAGCTCAAAAGGTTGGGTGACGATACTTGATCGGAAAGGGTTGTGGGTTTGATCGTATTCAAAGCGCGGTGATTCAGGTGTACAACCATAAGACGGCGGATTCGGTGGAATAATGGCGTGAAAGTGAAGTCCTGCTGCCAATGCAACACTGGTGCCCCAAACATGAGGTACGCAACGCACACCATAAATGTCGCATAAGGTGAGTATTTTTTTCGCTTCGCTTAAACCGCCTACACCGCATACGTCGGGTTGTAAAATATCGACTGTGTTTTGCTTGAGTGCTTCGTTAACCCCCCAACGTGTGTGCCAGGTTTCACCACCAGCAAGGGGGATGGATTGGTTGCTCCTGAGTTTGTGATAGCTACTCAATGCTTCGGGTACAACGGGCTCTTCGAACCATAGGATGTCGCAATTCTTAACGGCGTTAGCGACACGTGCAGCATCAATAGGATCATAACCATGATTGGCGTCTATCATAAGTTCAATGTCGTCACCTAAACACTGACGTACGGCTTTGATCGAGGCGATGTCCAGGTCGATACCAAAACCAATTTTGATCTTTACCGCCTTGAAACCCGCTTGCTTATAGCCAGACACTTCATCCAACAAGCTTGTTATACGATCTTGGCCTACTAAACGAAAACCACCAGTGGCGTAGACTGGGATTTTCTTGCGAAAAGCGCCGCCTAGTAGCTGGTGGGTTGGGCATTGGTGATATTTCCCCGCTACATCCCACAAAGCGATATCAATGCCGCTGATGGCATTGATAGTGGCACCACGTTGTCCTTGGTCACGGAAGGTGTTGTAAAGTTTGAGCCAGATGGGTTCGATGTGTAGAGCATGTTCGCCAATAAGATGAGGCTTCATGGCCTGAATGAAGGCATCGTTTACGATACGGTTGCCTAAACATTCTCCCCAGCCTACTAAACCATTATCACAATGGATTTCTACTAGTAGGTGATCTCTGGAGGTAAACAGCATGGAGGCGGATTCGAACGGCTGTTCAAGTTCATGGCTTAGGTGATGAGTAATGATTTCTGTAATTTTCATGGGACAAGACCTTGTGTGTCTGTTTATTCTTGTTAGAGATGGCAAACATAGCACAAGTTATTTTATCAAATCTATAAATTCATACTATGATTTTGCTCGTTGTATGTCGCGCATCAATTTACGGTAGCGCTCGCAGCCATTGTTAAGGTGGACGCGCACCGCTTCTTTGGCGGCTTCAGCATCGCGTACTTCAATTGCATCCAAAATCGCTTTGTGTTCACGATTGAGGGACTTATCGATTTCTGGATCGCGGGGCAGGCCAGCTTCTTCTCTTAGTCGTGCACGAGGGATAGTACGTTGTCCAAGGACTTCTAAAAAATCAACAAAGTGTTGGTTGTTAGTAGCCTTGGCAATGGCTAAATGGAATTCGAAATCTTCCTGTTCAGCGCTTTCACCTTTTTGGACTTTGCGTTCATAGGCATCGTAACAGCGATAGATTTCCGCTTCTTGTGCTAACGAACAACGAGCTACAGCAAGGGCTACTGCTTCTATCTCTACAGCGGTTCTAAGTTCTAAAGACTCTATTGTATCGGTCAGAGTCTGTGTGCTGTTACGTAGTAAGGAACTGAGCTTTTGCTCCGGTTCGGAGACAAATACACCTGCCCCTTGTTTGGCTTTGACCAACCCTTCTGCTTTTAAACAGGCAATGGCTTCGCGTAGCACGGTTCGGCTGACAGACAGTTCGCTCATCAACTTAGGTTCTGTCGGCAATTTGTCACCAGGTTTCATATCCATGGAGGCAATGCGTTGACGAATTTTTTCTGCCGTTTGTTGCGGCAAACTGGCTTTTATGGTTTTGCTTACTGGCATGGTTTAGTGGCCTTTCTAAAACAAAAAGATGTTGCTTTTTAAGAGCTTGAATATGTTATCACATAATATGAATAGTACTTAATATACTCATTAAGTCGTTAAGTTTAAATTAAATCATGAAAATTCATACTATGATTATTGTCTATTCCTAATATCTTATGCTACAAATAAAAAGGTTGGATGGCGATCTTAAGGTCTTAGCTCTAAAGTGGTTATCCAAACAAGCAGAAAAATGACAAGAATCACTGGAGACATAACAATGATAATAAGTTTTCCCGCAAAAAAAATTGGTAAAGCGCTCGCCTTGATGACGGCCGCCTCGGCAGTGGCATTTTCTTCCGCGGCAAACGCCGAATGGAAAGGCTGGAACATCCATAATACGGGGTACCCTGTGACGGATGCATTGGAATCTTTCATCAAAGAAGCGGATAAAGCCACAGACGGTCGTGTTAGTGGTCGAGTTTATAATGGCTCGGTACTGGGTAGTCAGTCTGATGCGATTCAGATGCTGCAAGTTGGTGCTATTCAGTTTGCTGGTTTTAGCTTGGGGCCAATGGGTGATGCTGTGCCCGAAGTGAATGTGGTTTCTCTTCCTTTTATTTTCAAAGACCTAAATCACATGCACCGTGTTATGGATGGCCCAGTCGGTGATCAGCTAAGTAATGCCATGGCGAAAAAAGGCATTATGTCGTTAGCTTGGTATGATGGTGGTGCACGTTCTTTCTACAATACCGCTAAGCCAATTCAGACGCCAGCGGATGTGAAAGGTGAGAAATTCCGTGTCATGAACAATGAATTGTATGTTGGTATGGTGGAAGCTTTGGGTGGTAATGCTACGCCAATGGCTTACTCTGAAGTATATCAATCCTTGAAAACGGGCGTAGTTGATGGCGCTGAAAACAACTGGCCATCTTATGATTCTAGTAATCATTATGAAGTGGCGCCTTATTATTCTTTAACTCAACACTTAATCATTCCTGAGTGTGTTTGTGTGAGTGTGAAAGCGTGGAACGAATTGTCTGCAAAAGACCAGGTTGCTGTCAAAAAGGCTGCTCGTGATAGCTCGGTTTTGCAGCGTGAATTGTGGGCGCAACGCGATGAAGAAAGCCGTAAAAAAGTGTTGGCTTCTGGTGTTAAGTTTAATGAAATCAAAGATAAAAAAGCCTTTAGTGATGCGATGAAACCGGTTTACGCGAAAGCGGTGAAAGACAATCCATCTTTGAAGCCATTTATTGAGCAAATTCAAAATACCCAGTAATAAATAACGGTTCAGGCTAATCTACCAGTGGTAGATTAGCCTTTTGATGACATTGCTTGAAAGAGTGTGACTATGGCTTTCTCTTCTTCTGTACAACCCAAAATCAAATCCATTCTGGATGGCGTTGCTTTTTTAGTGACGGCCTTATCTGGTGTGTTTTTAGTTTTGTTGGTGGCTTCATTTGGTTGGTTGGTATTTGG
Source organism: Marinomonas posidonica (assembly GCF_043643765.1). Lineage (GTDB taxonomy): Bacteria > Pseudomonadota > Gammaproteobacteria > Pseudomonadales > Marinomonadaceae > Marinomonas > Marinomonas posidonica_A. The sequence continues at coordinate 193,206 of NZ_JBHZSP010000007.1, forward strand.
TCGTTATGTGTTAAACGACACGCCAACTTGGGTGGAGCAAATGGCCATGTTGTTGGTCACTAGTATTACGTTTTTGGCCGCAGCAGTGGGGATTCATGAACGCACTCATTTAAGTGTCGACATGCTTTCCATGCTGGTGCCTGAACGAGTGGGTCAGATTTTTAATATCTTGATTGATGTGTGTATTGTCGTTTTTGGTTATGCCATGGCGTTATACGGTAAAGAGCTGGTGGACTTTGCTTGGTTCAGAAGCATTCCACTATTAAGTATCCCTATCTTAGAATGGAGGATTCCGGATGGTATTCGCTACTTCCCAGTGGTTGCCAGTGGTGTGTTGATGTGCTTGTTTGCTGGGTATCGAGTGATTATCAGTGCTCTCAGTTTATATTCAAAACAATCTGTGTCAGCAGCTTCTCACTCTTCTGATGTAGCGGGAGATAAATAATATGGGCTTAGCGATTTTACTGGGCTTATTTGCTCTGCTGACCTTTGTTGGTGTGCCTGTTGCGTTTGCATTAGGTATGGCTGCAATTTCAGCGTTTTTCTATGAAGGCTTGCCGTTAATGATTGGTTTTCAGCGTATCGTTGCAGGTACGTCTACTTTTTCATTATTAGCGATTCCTTTTTTCATCTTTGCTGGTGAGTTGATGTTGCACGGTGGCATTGCTGCACGCTTGATCCGCTTGGCCTCTTCAGCAGTGGGTTGGATGCGCGGTGGTTTAGGGCAAGTTAATGTCTTTTCCAGCATGTTGTTTGGTGGCATTTCGGGTTCGGCCGTGGCGGATGTGTCGGCGCTTGGCTCTCTGTTGATTCCGGTGATGAAGGAGAAAGGTTATGACGATGCTTATGCGGTCAATGTGACAGTGACATCCTCTATTGCTGGTATCATGATTCCGCCAAGCCACAATATGATCTTGTATGTGGTGGCCGCAGGCGGTGGTATGTCTGTTGCGAGTCTTTTCATGGCTGGTATTGTGCCGGGGATCTTGATGTGTGTTTTGCTGGGATGTGTGGCTCGTTGGATGGCGATTCGTAATAATTACCCAACCGAACCGTTTGCGGGTTTGAAGGTTATTTTTATTGCTTTCTTAGCGTCATTCCCAGGTTTGATTACCGCCATTATTGTGGTTGGCGGAGCTTTATCAGGTGTGTTTACCGTTACTGAATCTGGTGCGATTGGTGCGATTTATGCTGTATTGATTACCGCTTTGGTCTACCGTTCATTGACTTTACGTGATTTTTGGATCGCTGTTATTCGTTCGGTTCGTACTACTGGTCTGGTGATGATCTTAGTTGGTTGCGCGTCTGCTTTTGGCTACATGTTGGCATTGTACGAAGTGCCGAAAGTATTGGCTACTGGGTTAACGGCGATTTCGGATAATCCGATCATTATCTTTTTGATGATGAACCTGATCCTCTTGCTGTTGGGCATGATCATGGACATGGCGGCATTGATCCTGATTTGTACGCCAATCTTTTTGCCTGTAGCGGTAAGTTTGGGGATGGATCCAATCCAGTTCGGCATTATGTTGATGATGAATTTGGGACTAGGTTTGTGTACGCCTCCTGTTGGTGGCTGTTTGTTTGTTGGGTGTGCCATTGGCGAAGTGCCGATTCAACGTGCTGTGAAAAGTATCTGGCCATTTTATTTGGCCATCTTGGCCGCTTTAATGTTGGTAACATTTGTGCCTGCTATTTCTATGGCACTGCCAAACTGGATCAGTAGTTAAGGAGAAACATATGAAGCGAGTATTGCTTACTGGCGCGGCCGGTACGTTAGGTAAGGCTATGCGTCGTACGTTGGCAGGTTGGGCGGACGAGTTGGTGTTGTCTGATTTGGTTGAGATTGTCGATTTGCAACCTGGCGAGTCTTTTCAAGCCTGTGATTTGGCGGATTTTGAGGCGGTAAAAGCCCTAGTTAAAGGTTGCGATGGCATTATTCACTTAGGTGGACAGTCCATTGAAGGGACATTTGAGAGTATTTTGAATGGTAACTTGAAAGGCACTTATCATATCTATGAAGCGGCTCGTCAACATCAGGTAGCGCGTATCTTTTTTGCCAGCTCGAATCATGTGGTGGGCTTTCATTCTCGTGAGACACGCCTAGATGCGGGCAGTCCAATGCGACCTGATAGCTTATATGGCGTATCGAAAGGCTTTGGTGAGTTATTAGCACGCTATTACTTTGAGAAGTTTGGTATTGAATCCGCTCTGGTGCGCATCGGCAGCTGTCTGCCTAAACCGATTGATCGTCGCATGTTGTCGACCTGGTTAAGTGAAGAGGACATGGCGGATCTAGTGAGGCGTGTGTTCAGTGTTAATCGCTTAGCTTGTACTGTGGTGTATGGTGCATCCAATAACCCTTGGTCTTGGTGGGATAACCGTAAGTCCAATTTCTTGGGGTGGCAGCCGAAAGATTCGTCGGCACAATTTGAAACAGAGGTGTTGGCACAAGACCCATTAATGGACCTTGACCATCCCGCATTGTTATTTCAAGGAGGGTTCTTTGCCACTGCAGGCCACTTTGAAGACGATGATTAACCGTAACTTTAGCTAACGCACTTTTTTAAATTTATTTCCTAATAATGAAATTTTTGCCCTGCAACATGGGTAAGGGTTTCGTTTGCCCAAAATTTGGGTATTTGAATAGTAAGAGGACCCTTATATGGCACTTCCAATTGAGCAAATTCGTTCATCTTTAAGCGATGGTTTACTGTCATTCCCTATCACGGATTTTGATGCGCAGGGACAGTTTCAAACTGACACTTACAAACAACGCATCGAGTGGTTTATTGAGCACGGCGTATCGTCGGTATTTATTGCCGGTGGAACTGGGGAGTTCTTCTCCCTTGGGCTGGAAGAGTATCAAGAGATTTGTCGCATTGCGGTGGAAACGGTCGCTGGACGAGTGCCGGTGATTGCCAGCGCTGGGCGGAGCGTCGTCGAGGCTAAAGCCTTTGTGAAAGCAGCTGAAGACGCGGGTTGCGATGGTATTTTGTTGATGCCGCCTTTTTTAACCGAATGCCCAGAAGACGGTGTGGTGGAATACGCCACACAAATCATGCAAAGCAGCTCTATTCAGTTTATTTACTACAATCGTGCCAATGGCATTTTGAGTGCAGAAAGCGTGAAGCAATTAGCGGCGCAGAACCCCAACTTGATTGCTTTAAAAGATGGTGTGGGCAATGTGGCAACATTAAACGACATCATCAAAACAGTGGGTGATCGTTTGGTCTACATTGGTGGTGTGCCGACTGCTGAGATTTTCGCTGAGGCGTATTTGGCCATCGGTGTGAATACCTATTCTTCTGCGGTGTTTAACTTTATGCCAGACATGGCGAATCGTTTCTACAAAGCGCTGCGAGCAGGTGAAAAAGCAACGGTAGAGGCAATTGTGAAAGACTTCTTTATTCCTTTTTGTCGTCTGCGTGATGAGAAAAAAGGCTACGCGGTGAGCTTGATCAAATCTGGTGCTAAGTTAATTGGCCGTCCTGCGGGAGAGGTGCGTGCGCCACTGATCATGCCAACTCAAGAGCAAGAAGCGCGCCTGCAAGCGCTCATCGAAGCGAATAAATAGCCACAGTCTCAGATCTTCTGTTCTGGGGTTCTTTTAATGACTGAATTTGTGGAGAAGACAATGCAAATTACGGGACATATGCTGATCGGACAAAGTTCAGTACAGGGTCACAAAAAAGCCATTCGCGCGCTGAACCCAGCGACTAATGAGTATCTACAGCCGGAGTTTCTAGGCGGCGATCAACAGCATGTTGATCGAGCCGTTACATTGGCTTGGCAAGCGTTCGATGACTATCGTGTTATTGATCACGAGCGCCGAGCAGCGTTCTTAGAAACCATCGCCGATGAAATTCTAGTGTTGGGCGATTTACTTGTAGAGCGTGCTATGGCGGAAACCGGTTTACCGAAAGCTCGTATTGAAGGTGAGCGCGGTCGAACCATGGGGCAATTGCGTATGTTTGCTTCGGTAGTTCGCATGGGCAAATTTCTCGATGCGCGCATTGATCCTGTGCTGCCTGATAGAGCGCCATTGCCACGAGCGGATTTGCGTTTTCAAAAAATTCCACTGGGTCCTGTGGCCGTGTTTGGTGCCAGTAACTTCCCATTAGCTTTTTCAGTAGCCGGTGGCGATACAGCCTCTGCATTAGCGGCCGGTTGCCCTGTGGTGGTAAAGGCACATTCCGCTCATCCAGGGACGTCTGAATTGGTTGGCCGTGCGATTCAGCAAGCGGTAAAAAAGTGTCAAATGCCTGAAGGCGTATTTTCTTTGCTGTTTGGTGCTGGTGCCGATGTGGGTGGTGCTCTCGTGGCGCATCCTCATATTAAAGCGGTGGGGTTTACTGGCTCCCGTTCGGGGGGTGTTGCCTTAATGAATATTGCAGCGAATCGCCCTGAACCGATTCCGGTTTATGCTGAAATGAGCAGCATAAACCCTGTTTTTATGATGCCAAGCAAACTGGCTCAAGATGCCAAAACGATGGCGTCGGGTTTTGTGGCCTCGTTGGCCATGGGGGCTGGGCAATTTTGTACTAATCCAGGCCTGGTGGTGGTGATGGATGGGCCTGCTTGTGAAGATTTTTTGCAACAGGTGGCGGAAGATACTCAAGCATTAGGTACGCAAACTATGCTTAGTCCGGGTATTTATCAAGCCTACTGTGAGGGTGTGAACGGCTTGGTTGAGCATGAGGGCGTGACTTTGTTGGCGCAATCTGCCGCATCAGAGCAACCAAACCAGTGTCAGGCACACGTTTTTGTGACACAAGCCAAGACTTTCTTAGCGGATAAGCGTTTGGAAGGGGAGGTATTTGGCTCGACTTCTTTAGTCATTAAATGTCAGAGCCTTGATGAATATCGTCAATTAGCTGAGCACTTTGAAGGCCAATTGACCATCACTATTCAGATGGATAATGCGGACAGCGATGCGGTAAGGGCGTTATTACCCGTGTTTGAGCGCAAAGCAGGACGTTTGTTGTGTAACGGCTACCCAACTGGGGTTGAGGTGTGTCAGGCCATGGTACATGGTGGGCCTTTCCCAGCCACATCAGACAGTCGTTCTACCTCGGTGGGCAGTGCCGCTATTGAGCGGTTCTTGCGTCCAGTGTGTTATCAGGATTTCCCCGTTAGTTTATTACCAAACAGTGTACAAGACGATAATCCGTTGATGATTCCACAGTTGTTCGACAATAAATTGAAATTAGTTTAGTAGCGTTTCTTTCAATTGAAGAGAGAGGACGTCTGGATAGGTGTCACTTTAGCGAGGCTTTGGTCTCGCTTTTTTTTGCTTCGCTTTTTAGTTCGGAAAACATCTATAAGTTAGGTAATGAAAGGCTTATAGAGGATTGGCACAAAAACAGTTGAAAAGTATTTGTTCTTTTTTTGAAAAAGCATTTCAAAAAAAGTGATTAAAGTCATTGAAAAAATGAAATGCCTCCACTACTATCGAAAATGCAACCTCAATAACAACAAAATAGAGTTGATCAATATGTATGAAAATCGACGGTTAGGCTTGGCCTATATCAGCCCCTACATAATTGGATTGCTGGTTTTTACCGCTTTCCCATTTTTGTCGTCATTAATCATTAGTTTTACCGACTATGATCTGATCAATCCGCCGGAATATATCGGTTTGGATAATTATCGCTATATGATGGATGACGATACTTTCTATAAGTCGATGGGCGTGACCTTCGCTTATGTTTTCCTGACGATTCCTCTTAAATTGGCTTTTGCCCTTTTTATCGCCTTCGTACTGAACTTTAAATTACGCGGTATTAAATTCTTCCGTACGGCTTATTATATTCCTTCTATCTTGGGTAGCAGTGTGGCCATTGCGGTGTTGTGGCGAGCTATTTTTTCTCTCGACGGCTTATTGAACAGCTTCTTAGGGATCTTTGGCGTGGAGCCAATTTCTTGGTTAGGTGAGCCAGTATTTGCCATGTTTTCGGTCACTTTGTTGCGGGTGTGGCAGTTTGGTTCGGCGATGGTGATCTTCCTTGCTGCTTTGCAAAGTGTGCCCCAATCACAATATGAAGCGGCCATGATTGATGGGGCGTCTAAATGGCAAATGTTTACTAAGATTACAGTACCTCTCATTACACCAGTGATTTTCTTTAACTTCATCATGCAGACCACTCAGGCTTTCCAAGAGTTTACGGCACCTTATGTGATTACCGGCGGAGGCCCTGCGAAGTCGACTTATCTGTTCTCTTTGTACATTTATGAAACCGCCTTTAAATACTTTGACTTGGGCTATGGCAGTGCTTTGGCATGGGTGTTGTTTGTGGCGGTGGCTATTTTTACAGCGATTTCCTTTAAGTCTTCTAAATACTGGGTGTTCTATTCCGGTGATAAGGGTGGTAAATAAACATGGCTAAATCATTTATAAATAAATCCACCACGAGCGTTGTCGATAACGATCGTTTTTTACGTGTGCAAATGCGCAAACAGAAAATTGGTGCTGGTATTCGCTACTTTATTCTCTTGTTCTGTGGTTTGGTGATGCTGTACCCCTTGTTTTGGATGTTTTCAGCCTCGTTCAAACCCAACCATGAGATCTTTAGCTCGTTGAGTTTATGGCCTAATGAGTTTTCTTTAGACGGTTTCATTAATGGTTGGAATACGGGGACCGAATACACCTTTGGACGCTTTTTTCTGAATACCTTTTATTACGTGGTGCCGAAGGTGATCTTAACGGTGATTTCGTCTGTCATTGTGGCGTATGGTTTTGCTCGCTTTGATATTCCCTTTAAGAAGTTTTGGTTTGTTACTCTGGTTGCCACCATTTTGCTACCGACGTCTGTGTTGTTGATTCCACAGTATTTGATGTTTCGTGAAATGGGTATGTTGGACAGCTACATGCCTTTGTATTTGCCCATGGCATTTGCGACGCAAGGTTTCTTTGTCTTCATGTTGATTCAATTCCTACGAGGGTTGCCAACTGACATGGAAGAGGCTGCTATGATCGATGGTTGTAATTCCTTTCAACTGCTTTGGTACATAGTGGTGCCTATGCTTAAACCAGCGATTATTTCCGTGGCCTTGTTCCAATTTATGTGGTCCGTGAATGATTTCCTCGGTCCATTGATCTACATCTCTAGTGTTGAAAAATACCCCATCGCACTTGCGTTGAAATTATCCATTGATGTCACCGAAGGGACTCAATGGAATGAAATTCTTGCTATGGCATCGATTGCCATCGTTCCGTCAATTGTCGTCTTCCTGATCGCACAAAACTATTTTGTGGAAGGAATTACGTCCGGTGGTGTTAAAGGTTAGGTAGCTATTATGTCTAAAGTTGTATTAGAAAATTTAACGAAAGTGTACTCGAACGGTTTTAAAGCGGTTCATGGGATTAATCTGGAAATTGAAGACGGAGAGTTCTTGGTGGTGATCGGTCCTTCTGGGTGTGCTAAATCCACCACTCTGCGTATGTTGGCAGGGTTGGAGTCCATCTCTGGTGGCACCATCACCATTGGCGATCGTACAGTGAATAACTTACCACCAAAAGATCGTGGCATTGCCATGGTATTCCAAAATTACGCCCTGTATCCACATATGAGTGTGCGTGAAAACCTAGGTTTTGGTTTGAAACTGGCTAAAGTCAGCAAAGACGATATTGAAAAGCAGGTTAACGAAGCTGCTGAATTGCTGGAATTAACGCCTTTGTTAGATCGTTTACCCCGTCAATTGTCTGGCGGTCAGGCGCAGCGTGTGGCAGTGGGTCGAGCCATAGTGAAGCGCCCACAGGTTTTCTTGTTCGATGAACCTCTGTCTAATCTAGATGCGAAATTACGAGCCTCCATGCGAGTACGTATATCAGATTTGCATAACACCCTAAAGAAAACTAACCGTTCTGCGACCAGTGTATATGTTACCCATGATCAGACCGAAGCCATGACCATGGGCGATCGCATTTGTGTCATGAAAGACGGCCACATCATGCAAGTAGATACGCCTGCCAATTTGTATAAATACCCGCAAAACTTATTTGTTGCAGGCTTCATTGGTGCCCCAGAGATGAACATGGTAGAAGCGGATTTGTCGCGTAATGATCAAGATGATTATCACCTTTCTTTGAATGAGCAAGGACTGACTTTGCCCACTGAAAAAGCACAAAAAGTGGCGGATAAATTTACCTCTGATGTAGTGTTTGGTATTCGTCCTGAGTTCATCAGGTTGGCTGATGACAACTCGCCTAGTGGTGAGGTAGTGAAAGGTATTGTGATTCGTATGGAGAACATGGGGGCAGAATTTTATGTGCACTTCTCTGTAGACGGTGAGAAGAAAGAAATGTGCGCGCGCATTCCGTCTGACATCGTAGAAGCACAACTTTGGAATTCAAAAGGTAAGGAGCAATTGTTTCATTTTGAAATGAGTAATGCCCATATCTTTGATAAGCAAACCGAGGAAAATATTTCTCTCTAACAGCTTTTATGCGCCGTTAGAGCTTAGCTTGAGCGGTGCTAAAAAGTTTTAACATGATGTTATAAAACGAGGAAAGCAAGCATGAAAATAAAAACAATAGCTATGTTAGTTGGGTTAGCGTCTGCTGGTTCAATGGTCAGCACCCATGTCAATGCAGAAGATCTGCGTATGTCATGGTGGGGAGGGAATTCCCGACATGCGGCAACGAATGCGGCCGTAAAAGAATTCGAAAAAGTGAACCCAAACATCAGTGTCAAAACGGAATACACCGGTTGGGGTGGCCACTTAGAGCGTTTAACGACGCAAATTGCTGGTAATACAGAGCCAGATTTGATGCAGACTAACTGGAACTGGATGCCTATTTTTTCCCGTCGTGGTGATGGTTTCAAAGATTTACGTGACTACAGCGACATTCTAGATCTGAGCCAGTTTGATGAAGCGGCGTTGGCAGCAGGTACCAATAACGGTAAGTTGAATGGTATTCCAATCTCCATGGCCGCACGTATTTTCTACTTTAACAAGGACGTTTGGGATAAAGCTGGATTGCCTTACCCTGTGACTTGGAATGACTTCATGAAAGCCGGTCCAGTCTTCAAAGAAAAACTGGGTGATGAGTACTTCCCATTGGTGTTAGAAGGTCGTGATGTGATTGCCATGAACCGTTCTTATATGGTGCAGAAATACGGCATCCCAATGATAGATGAAGACAACAAGCGCATTGCGTATTCCGATGAGCAGATGTTGGAGTTCTTCAAGCTTTACGAAGACATGGTGAAAAACCATGTGGCGCCAAGCAGTAAATACATTGCGGGCTTTGGTGCGGCCAATCTTTATGAACATAAGCCTTGGATCAATGGTGAATGGGCCGGTTTGTACATGTGGAACTCGGCGATTAATAAGTACAACGATAATTTAAAACCACCTATGTCATTGGAGTTGGGTTTCTACCCAATGATGAAAGGAGTCAGTGATGCGGGTCTGTTTTACAAGCCTGCACAAATGTTCTCTATTGGTAAAAACAGCGATCAACCAGAAGTGGCAGCAAAATTACTGAACTTCATTCTCAATGAACCTGCGGGTTATAAAGCCATGGGCTTAGCGCGTGGTGTGCCTTTGAGCTTAGCGGCACGTCGTGCTTTGATGTTAGATGGTACCATTAAAGAGTCTGACCTTTCTGTTGCAGGTTTGGCGCAAATTAACGACTTACCAAAGCAATTGCAAACCTCTGCTTATTTTGAAAACCCACAATTTGTTAGCTTGTTCCAAGAGCTCATCGAAAAAATGGATCAAGGGCAAATTACTGTTGAAGAAGCAGCTGAAGACTTCATAAAACAAGGTAATCGTATCTTGCGTCGCGCTATGCGCTAGCCAATCGACCGTGCGATTCGACAGAGTCGCACGGTCATTTAGCAAACAAACAAGGGTTTGTTTGAGTTTCAAGAAGCGTTTCATTTCATCTTTATGGCAATAAATTTGCAATCATGCGTTAAATTTTTATTGGCTTGTTGTTTTTTTTGAAAAACTGTTTCATTAAATTTAAAAATATATTTTCTTGTGTTATTCTGAATGTACGAACGAACGGCTTTGTCACTGTTTGGCTAATCTGTGCCGTGAAAATTGATTAGGTGATTTTATGAAAGAAATGTTTGATCTCAGTAACAAGGTTGCCATTGTTACTGGATGTAATACAGGCTTAGGGCAAGGTATGGCATTGGCGTTGGCGAAAGCTGGAGCGGATATTGTTGGTGTTAATCGTGATGATCCATCCGAAACCATTGAGCTCATGGCGGCAACGGGCCGCAAGTTTCACAGTGTAACTGCAGATATGAGTAAAGTGGACTCTGTAGATTTAGTGATTAAAGAGGCCGTCTCAGCCTTTGGTCAAGTGGATATTCTGGTAAATAACGCGGGGATTATACGTCGTAATGATGCGATTGATTTCAGTGAAAAAGACTGGGATGACGTGATGGATGTGAACATTAAGTCTGTGTTCTTTATGTCACAAGGTTTTGCTCGTCAGGTGATCAAGCAAGGTAGTTCTGGCAACATCATTAATATTGCTTCTATGTTGTCTTTCCAAGGGGGCATTCGAGTGCCGTCTTATACTGCATCGAAAAGTGGTGTGATGGGGGTTACCCGTTTGCTTGCTAATGAATGGGCGAAACATGGTATCAATGTAAATGCCATCGCACCGGGTTATATGTCGACGAATAACACGCAAGCTTTACGTGCTGATGAAGCGCGCTCAAGTGAGATCTTAGGACGTATTCCAGCGGGGCGTTGGGGGTTACCAGAAGACATGGCGGGACCAGTCGTGTTTCTTGCTTCTGATGCATCGCGCTACGTGAATGGCTACACTATTGCGGTGGACGGTGGATGGTTGGCTCGTTAAATCAGAAACTGTATTTTATATAGACACAAAAAAAGAGCCGCACCTTTCAGGTTGCGGCTCTTTTTTTGTGTCTGAGAGACTCTCTTAAAAGTCACTCCTAGAATCATTACTGAACGATTTCTGGTCCCATGATGCTGTAAGGTAAGGCAGTCGATAGAGCAGGAATGTAAGTAACCAATACCAAGAACACCATTAATACCAATACGAATGGCATCGCTGCTTTCACCACGCGAGCCAAACTCATGCCAGTGATACCTGAGGTAACGAACAGGTTTAAGCCTATCGGCGGCGTAATCATACCGATTTCCATGTTAACCACCATGATGATACCCAAGTGAATTGGGTCAACACCCAGTTCCATAGCGATTGGGAACACCACTGGTGCAACGATTACTAAAAGTCCTGATGGTTCCATGAACTGACCACCGATCAACAGTAGGATGTTGACTGCGATCAAGAAGGTAAACCAGTTGAAACCAACGCCCAACATCCACTCTGTAATGGCTTGTGGAATACGTTCAGCCGACAAGGTGTGGGCGAACAACAAGGCATTGGCGATGATGAACATCAACATAACTGTGGTTTTGGTGCCTTCCAACATGACTTTGCGAGACTCATCGCCAAACAACGATGGGAAGAAGCCGCGTAGCATTAGGCTTAGGTTGCGACCCCAAATAGGCAGACCAGCCGCTAAACAAGCGCCAATGGATTCATCCAGTTTGGCGGAGCGTTTATACACATAGAAGACCGCCAACAACACAGACATGATCAATCCCCAAAGGGCACGATCACCACCTGTGATGGTGTCACTGTCTGATAAAGCGAAGAATGACATGATTTCCCACACAAGGAAGAAAGACACGCCATAAACTAGGCCATTGAAACCTACGCGAGCGTGCGGTGCATCATTGTCATTGGTCCAAGTTTTGCCTTTTAAAGGTCCCATATCACGGTAAACAAACAAGGCAATGAACATAGAATAGACAGCGGCGACCACAGCAGCTTCCGTTGGCGTGAATACACCGCCGTAAATACCGCCCATGATGATAACGACGAGGAACAAGCCCCAACCTGCGTCTTTACCACCACGGATCAGATTGCCAAACCCTTTCCACTCTTCAGCAGGCAGTTTTTTGATGCGTGCTACCACATAGATCGCCAACATTAACATGCCGCCGGCCATTAAGCCTGGGATAACCCCAGCCAAGAACATACGACCAACCGAAACATCAACCGATGCCGCGTATACTACCATTACGATAGAGGGCGGAATCAAGATGCCCAAAGTACCAGCGTTAGCGATGATGCCAGCAGCAAACTCTTTGGAGTAACCTACTTGCGTCATACCTGCAATGGCAATCGTACCGATGGCCACAACTGTGGCTGGAGAAGAGCCAGACAAGGCTGCGAACATCATACATGCCAACACAGACGCCATGGCCAATCCACCACGGAAGTGGCCCACACTGGCAATAGCGAAGTTAATCAGACGCTTTGCCACACCACCAGTCGACATGTAAGACGACGCGATGATGAAAAATGGGATGGCCAGCAAGGTATAGTGTTGGCCCGCTCCAAATAAGGAAATGGCAACAGACGACAAAGAGTCGTGTGAGAAAAAGGTAATAAACAAGATGGACGATAAGCCCAAGGAGATACCAACAGGCAAGCCGATAAACAGCAAGACTAGTACCATAGAAAATAGAATAAGCGATTCCACAATTAAGCTCCTGAGCTAGTCTTTCAAGATGTTTTGGTTTTCTTTGACAAGATCTTGTGCCTCATGGCCACTGATTAACATGTCACGTTTGCCGCGGGCAATATTAATAAAAGCTTGTAGAGAGCGATAAGACAGAAGTGCCAAACTGATTGGAAGAATGACCAAAACGATCCAACGCTGAATGCGTGGACGTACACCAAACATTTCTTGAATGAATTCAGGGTAACGAAGTTCTTCAGAGCCAATGCCGATACGGAACATTTTCGACCAGTATTCAATCGCGCCACCGCGCACATCAACACCAAGCATGGCTAACCAAGTGGAATCTAATAGGATTAAACCATACAGCATGGCGGCAGCTGCACCAAATAAGGATAGGCCTTTCGCAATTCGTCTTGGCACGGCGTTAAGAACAATGTCGACACCTAAGTGAAGACCTGTTTTTATGCCGTAACTCATGCCTAGTAAGATTAACCAAGAGAAAGCAACGGTGTTGAATTCTAGAGCGGCATCCCAGCCAGTGTTAAAGCCATATCGTGCGATAACTTGACCAAAAGACACGGCCATGATGGACGAAATAACGATAATTAGCAGGTTTTCTTCTGCTCTTTCCATCACCTTTGGAAAGCGTTTTTCTAATCCCCAAATAACAAGGATAAAGAAGAGTAAATACAAATGTGGCCAATATGCCATGGGGTTCTCCTAGGGCTTGTGGAGCAAAACAATAAAACAGCAGTGTGTGGCAAGATTGTGAAACTATTGGGTCAACAGAAGGAGACAGGGGTCACATTAAAACCACAAAGAGCTGGCTCGAAAGCCAGCTCACTGCAGGGTAGAACTAACTTATGCACCAGCCGCTGCGTTAATTAGGTCTTTACCAATGTAGTTTTCAAATTGTTTCCAGACAGGCTTCATAGTCTCAACCCAAACGTTTAGTTGTTCCGGTGTTAACGTATTGATTTTACCGCCAGCCTTAAGAATGTTAGCGCGGTTCGCCGCTTCTTTGGCTTTAACAGACAAGTTAGCCTCTTGAGTCACGTCGTCAGCAATTTGAAGGAATTGCGCGCGATCTTCAGAAGATAAGCTGTCTAGGAATTCAGAAGACGTCATGAACAAGTAAGCCAACAACTGATGGTTCGTTTCTGTGATGCTGTCTTGAACTTCGTAGAATTTTTTCGTGTAGATGTTAGACCAAGTGTTTTCTTGACCATCGACAACACCTGTTTGCAATGCGCCGTACACTTCAGAGAAAGCCATGGCTTGTGGCGAAGCGTCCATTGCCGCAATCATTTGCTTAGCAACGTCAGACGTTTGGACACGGAATTTCAAACCAGACGCATCGCTTGGCTGGATTAGTGGTTTGTTGGCAGAGAAGTATTTCATACCAGACATCCAGTAACCTAGACCAACAAAGCCTGCGTACTCGTCCATTTCAAGAAGAAGTTTTTTGCCTTCTGGCGTTTTTGTGAAACGAATCGCGTGATCCATATCTTTAAAAATGAAGGGTAGGTCGAACACGCCGTATTTGTCAGTGTAAGAACCGAACTTAGATAAAGAAGGTGCCAATAGCTGAACATCACCTAACAACAGAGCTTCAAGCTCTTTTGAATCGCCGAAAAGCGTTGAGTTAGGGAAGACTTCAACACATAGTTTTCCATTCATCTCTTGGTTAACGCGATCTGCAAAACTATTCGCAGCAACCACTTTCGGGTGAGTTGTACCGCCCGTTACGTGGCTGAATTTCACAACACGTTCACCAGCGTCACAGTTCGCTAGGGCTGTATTTGCCGAAAACGCAAGGGCAAGAGAAGTAAGAGCAAGACTGATTTTTTTCATTTTTATAAAACTCCAAAAAGCGTATTTATTATTGTTGCCGGATTTTTTAGCCCTAAAATGGGCTGCGCAAAAAAATATTGCTAGGCAGAGTTGGTTACACATTTCGTGCCAAATCTTTGTGTTTCCCCTTAACTCATTGAAATAAAATGATTTTTCAGTCTTATGTGTAGGCTATCTAAAATCGTGTGGTGTTGTTTGTGGGGGAGACTTGGCACATGAAGTGTCCATTAATGGGTGGTTAACCGCCTATTTTAACTTTTAAAAGGCTTTTGAAAGTTTGGTAAATGGCTTTTTTACCACCCAACTGAGCCTTTTTCTGATTGTCGGACAGGTTTCGGCCTAATGCGGCGTCTAACATGAGTAGATGGCTCGGATTATTGGCATCAAGCTGCTGATTAATGGCCAGTTGATAGCATGCTTTTAAAAACGCCGGGCGTATGCTGTCGAAAGGTTTGTGATGATCTATGAATAAGGATAATTCGTTATGTTCTTGTGAGTTGAGTTGGGCCAAGCTAGGTAAATGAACCTCGCCATGACTTACCGCTAGTATTTGCAGCACCAAATCGCTAGGTAGGTCATGGTACTGCAACATTAAACTTACGGTAAATTTTTCAATAAAGCGTGTTTGCCAGCCTGTGCTTATGGTATTCGCTGACTGGTTAAGTGGTTTCACCAGCATGATGGAATAGCTGCCACTAGCCTGATCTTTCGATGTTCCCAAGCGCACAATTCGATAGCCATTTTTTAGCCAAAAATGCAGTACGTCTGGTGTTGCTGCAAAACTGGTGCACAGAAAATCGCACTCTGGCGGGGCCGATTGTTCGACTTTTTCAAGCAGTTGACTGCCATAGCCAAGGTCATGCTGGTTTGGTTGAGTGGCAATCCGACTAATGCGCCAAAAATTCAGTTTTCCTGCTTCTGCGAGGCCTTCGTGTGCGAGTAAAGACTGTGGGACTAAGTGTCCTCTGGGCCGGCGCTTACCTTCCATTACCGCTTGATTTAAGCTATCGGGTAAGCCGCCTTCAGCGGACACAATGGCGAGAGACAGCAAGTCTTGTTGATGATTCAGAGTGTGGATTGAAAGGGAAGGGTCGTCTAGCATCCAGCGTAAATTATCCGCTGAGGTTTGGTAATGAGCATTGGCCAACAATTGAAAAGCTTGGCTTAGCTGACTTGGATGTTGTAACCAGTCTTTTGCTGACAAAGCTTGATATTGAAGAGATTCAATTGGTGTTGCAGAAGGTGACTCGTTGGCGATATCGCCGCCTAAGAAAAAGGTATTGTTTAGCCATGTTTCAAGTGGGTCATTTTTCCCCCATCGAATGGGCTGCTCCAATTTTAGGTAAACCACGCCCTTTAGGGATCGATTTTTCAGCTGCTTCAAATGCTTAGTAAAACGCATGCCAAAGCCTTTTCCTATCCCTTCATAACCATAATCTGTGGTACTAAAGACACAATGTTTTGCGCGATTAGCCAACTCAATAAGCATGGGGATAGGAAACATAGCGGCTTCATCGACGATTAAAACATCCCAATGTTGCGGGTCTGCAAGTAAGGCATCAGCGGCATAAAAAGGCCATTTTGCTGAGCTTTTTCGTTGTTTTAAGCTTTGTTCAAATTGTGCTTTTAAGGTTCCGATGGCGTCTTGATTTGGTGCCACTAAGGCAAGGTTGAGTGACGATTGCGACAGTTTCGCCAACGTGTCGCCCAGCATGGTGGATTTACCTCGCCCTCGGGCAGCAGTGAGGATGTAATGATCTGCTTCTAATTTAAGAAGCTGGTTCTGGGCCTCTTGCTGTTGCGAGGTCAGTGTGATGTTTTGTGGCCAAACTGGTAAGGCGATTAATGGTGTTTGTTGTTCTCCGCTTTCTTTAAACGGGCTAGAAGCGCCCTGCAAACGTGACCATAAATAGTCTTTAAAATACGAATGAACTTGTTCTGTCTGATATGGCCAAGGTATGTAACGAGATAAATCCTGATCGAGGTGTTCATGCCAGTCTCCGTTAGGGAGTCCAAGGGCGAATAGACCTCCGCCACGAACAGTGCCAGCAAGAATGGCTAGAGCGCTGGCGGAAACGCCTTGTGTTAAGTCAATTAACACGGCTTCTTGAGTACTACCAAGCAGCTGGCGAGCCTGTTTGAAGTTGCAGGTCTGATGCCGGCCTTGATTGAGTTGGTTGTACTGTTCAATTTGTTGGCTACAAATCAGAGGGGTCTTGAGAGACCGAGTTAAATGTAGGAATTCTGACAACAGTTGCTGACTTGTTCCTCTTAAAATGAGGCAATGGCGATGATGGTCAGAATGGGTCATAAAAGTCTCCTATAGCCACAGTATGATACTGTGGCTATAGGAACACGCCAACGTTATTTTATTGTAAAACTAGATAAGTCTTTTTGCAGGGTGTTGGCCAGTTGTTCAATGTTTTGACTGTGACCTTGTGAAGTATTGGCCATGGCTTGAGTTTGCATGGCGGCGTGTTTCAGGTCTTCTGCGTTCTGACGAATTTGAGTAGATGCGACACTTTGTTCTTCCGTCGCGGCGGCTACATGACTTATGCCCATTTCCACTTCCTGAATGGACTTTAAAATGTCATCTAAAAGTTGGTCTGCCTCACGAGTTTGTTCAATACTATTGAGTACTTGCTCAGACCCTTGCTCCATGTCTAGCACGGCCGACTGACTATTGTTTTGAAGCCGATCAACCACATTGCGAATTTCTTCTGTTGAACTTTGTGTGCGCTGTGCTAATACGCGAACCTCATCGGCAACCACGGCAAAACCACGTCCTTGCTCCCCTGCTCGGGCTGCTTCAATGGCGGCATTTAGCGCCAAAAGGTTGGTTTGTTCGGCAATGTTGTTGATGACTGTCACCACCTCACCAATGTCTTTCGAGCTATGTTCGACTGTTTTGATGGTGTTGGAGGCTTGCGTGAAGGCTGACGACAACATGCTGACCGTTTCTTCAACTTGTTTAACGGCATGGTGACCTTGTGTGGTCAGGTGTGACACTTTGGCCGATTGTTCCGATACCTGGTTAGAGCTTTGCGCCACTTCTTCGATTGAAGTGGCTATTTGAGTGATGGCTGAGCTGACTTGCGCACTCGCGTCTTGGCTAGAATCGGCGCTTTGTACTAAATCGCTGTTTGCCTCAGTAATACCGGATGTTGATGCCAATAGCGCTTCACTTGAGGTCTGAATGTTCGACACCAATTTAATTAAATTGTCGCGCATTTTGATGGCGTCATTTTGCAGAGCGTCGATTTCATTCTGACTGTTTTTACTGGCATTTCTTTGAAATCGGAACGTCAGATTCCCTTGGCCTAATTCAGACATAGCAGAAGACATTTCTTTCAACGGAGACAAGGCTTTACGGATAAAAAGTATTAAAATTAGGGTCAACATCAGGGCGGCAATGAAAGCAATAATAGTAACAATGAATAGCACATGATTGACCACTTCGGCGTATTCGTCATCGTAAGATTTTAACGCCACAACCCAGCCCCATTTAGAAGCTTCTTGGAACACCACCTTGGACGGACGCGGCGTTTCTCCTTTGTCCGTTATTTTTAAGGTGTAGTGAATCAAGCCTTTCTCAGATTGGAATAGCTTTTTGAAAGTATCGGTCAATTCACTGCTCAGTTGGTAGAGTGTTTTTCCCTCTTCAGAAGGGTGAATGACCAACAGTCCTTCTTTTTCTTTACTGGCCTCGGCCACATAAATGTAACCCGTTTTACCAAACACCATTTTGTTTAGAGAGTCACGCAGTGGCTGGAGGATGGTATCAAAAGGGTAAAGTTGCTCAATAAATACGTTGCTTTGATGTTGAAGGGGGTGGTAAGCCGCAAAGTATTCTTTGTTACCGATAATGGTTCGGCCAACATAGGGCTTCGCAGTGCGCAAGCCTGTTGTGGCTTTGGAATTGGACTGGATCTCGACCGGTAAATTTAGATCCGAGCTGGCGGCACGATAAAATTTACCTTGTTGCGCTACCACTAAGCTGATGTCTGCTCCTGCGGCGTTGGCAATATCTAGAATAACCTGGCTGTTGCCGTTTATTTGTTTATCATTTAATTGCAGACTGGGAAGGGCCATGCCCTTAACTTGCGCACTGTTAGAAGAGGTTACGTTCAAGTTTTGTAGATTCATATTAATCAGATTGTGGTTAAAACTTGCGATACGAACAAAGGTATCGTAGCGGCTATTAAGGCGTTCAACGACCAGTTCGACTTCTTTCTTCTGGTGATCAGTCACAATGCCGCTGATCTCACGATTGAACAATTGGCCTATGACCAACACCAAAATGGTGAAACAGATTAATACGGCCAGTAGTGTTCCTATGCCTAGCTGTTTAGGTAGTGACGTTCTTTTAAAGGTTGATATCATGCAGGTTACGTCCTCATTGTGTTTAAAGTGCATTGCAATCTAAGAAAGACGTAAATATACAGACCTGTATAAAGTTTACAAATATTTACTTAATGTTTCTTAATATAAGTAATATTAAGAATTGTTATTTGTTTTTTAAGTTACTGTTATTTATATGTTTAAATTAATTTCTGTTTTCTATTTGAAAAATAAACACAAAATTTATGTTCATATTTTTTATTAAGAAGTTATTTTGTTAATTGTTTTAAACTTTTAGGTGCGTCATTTTTAATAATTGAGTGGCTTTCTGGAAAGCAGATTGAGGAGCTGGAGAAGGACATTATTTAAAGGGCGTTCTTTACAGATAACACCGAATTGTTGACGATAGTTGTGGGTGCCAGCAACAAAGTGGGAAGGCGAGAAGAAAAAAGACAGTAAAAGAGAACAAATAGGGTTTGTTCTCTTTTACTTATCTAAAGGGTGCCTGTGACATCAGATGACAAATAAATCCATAAAGCGATTTACTGGCGTGCTTTCGAGGGATTGCTGATCCTTGCAAAGGGCGAAAATGG
This sequence comes from Marinomonas posidonica, assembly GCF_043643765.1. Classification (GTDB taxonomy): domain Bacteria; phylum Pseudomonadota; class Gammaproteobacteria; order Pseudomonadales; family Marinomonadaceae; genus Marinomonas; species Marinomonas posidonica_A. The sequence goes on from NZ_JBHZSP010000007.1 coordinate 212,527, forward strand.
TTTGGCAACGATCGCTAGGGAAGCGTGTTGCTAAATTGTTTTGGAATTTTTGCTCAAGTAAGGGAATGCCTTCGGCACGGCGGCGGCGATGACCAATAGGGTATTCCACAACCACTTCGTTTGTGTGTGAGCCGTCCTTGAAAAACACTTGGATCGCATTCGCAATGGAGCGTTTATCCGCTTCAAGGTATTCCTCGCTGAAACGGGGGTCTTCAACAATCTCCATTTTATCTCGGAGTTCATCAATAATGGGATTGGTCTGATGGAAGTCGTCTTCATAATGTTCAGCGATCAAGTTGCCAAACGCCAAGGGTACCGCTGTCATGTACTGTAAGCAGTGGTCACGATCCGCCGCATTGGCAAGTGGCCCTACCTTGGAAATGATACGAATGGCTGATTCATGGGTGCGAATGACGATTTTCTCAATGTCAGCTAGTCGATCTTTTACTTCAGGGTGCAAGGTCACAGCCGCTTCGGCCGCCGTTTGAGCGTGGAACTCAGCAGGAAAGGCGATTTTAAACAGAATGTTTTCCATCACATAGGCATCATAGTCTTGTGAGAGTGAAAACTGTCTTTGTTCAACTGGCTTGATGGCTTGATCTTTGTTTGTTTTGCTAAAAGATACATCATAAAACCCCCATTGCGGGGCCGTTAGTACGCTTGGAATGCCCATTTCGCCGCGCATTGACATGTCCGCCAGGCGTACCGCTCGAGAAGTGGCATCGCCAGCGGCCCAAGATTTGCGAGAGCCTGCATTTGGTGCATGGCGATAAGTGCGCAGAGCAGAACCATCAACCCAAGCTTGCGAAATGGCTGCCATGATTTGTTCACGGTTACCGCCCATCATTTTTGTGACAACGGCACTGGACGCTACTCGAACTAGCAATACATGACATAAGCCTACTCGGTTAAACGAGTTTTCTAATGCGAGAACACCTTGGATTTCGTGTGCCATCACCATGGCTTCCAGTACTTCTCGCATGGTAAGAGGGGCTTCTCCTTGCGTAGCCTTTTGCTGAGAAATAAAGTCTGCGACTGCTAATATTCCTCCCAAATTGTCTGAAGGGTGTCCCCATTCTGCGGCTAACCAGGTGTCGTTGTAGTCTAGCCAGCGAATGATACAACCTATGTCCCAAGCCGCTTTGACTGGGTCTAGTTGTAATGAGGTGCCTGGCACACGGGCACCATTCGGGACGACAGTGCCTTGTACAATGGGTCCCAGATGCTTAGTACATTCAGGGAACCGTAATGCCAATAAGCCACAGCCCAAGGTGTCCATCAGACAATTACGAGCCGTATCTAGGGCTTCTTGACTGCTGACTTGGTAGTTCAGCACATAGTCAGCGATGTCTTGAATCACTTTGTCATAATCTGGGCGATTGTTTAAATCGACGTTAGCACTCATATCTTATCCTTATTTTCAAAATGTATTCTTTATGGGCGATCTTCTAGATTGATCCACTCAGCGTGATCAGGTCCTGTGTAGTCGGCACTTGGTCGAATAATACGATTGTTGGCTCTTTGTTCCATGACATGTGCTGCCCAACCGGTGACGCGAGAGCAGACAAAAATTGGGGTGAACAGTTTGGTCGGGATTTGCATAAAGCGGTACGCGCTGGCGTGGAAGAAATCCGCATTACAGAAGAGTTTCTTTTCCCGCCACATGACGTCTTCACAGCGTTCTGATACCGCATAAAGGTATGTGTCGCCGACGGCGTCGCTTAACTGTTTTGACCATTTTTTTATGATGTCATTACGGGGGTCGCGTTCGCTGTAAATGGCGTGTCCAAAGCCCATGATCTTGTCTTTATTAGCGAGCATCTTTAATAAAGCGGTTTCCGCTTCATCAGGTGTTTGCCAATCATCGATCATGTCCATCGCGGCTTCATTGGCACCGCCATGTAAGGGGCCTCGTAAACTGCCTATGCCGCCAGTAATACAAGAATGCATATCCGATAAGGTAGAAGCACATACTCGAGCGGTAAAGGTTGAGGCATTGAATTCGTGTTCTGCATACAGAATCAGCGACGCATTCATCACCTGAGTGTGCAAAGGGGCTGGGGTATCATCGTGCAGCATGGTTAAGAAATGTCCCGCCAAAGAGGGCTCATGGGAATTATGAGTATCAATGCGTACACCATCGTGTGAAAAACGATACCAGTACAACACCATAGCGGGTAGGGTAGCGACTAAACGATCGGCCGTTGTTTGCTGTTCTTCTAATGTCCGTTCTGGTTCAAGGTTACCCAGAAACGAGCAACCTGTGCGCATCACATCCATGGGGTGAGCGTCTTTCGGGACCAGCTCAAGTACGGCTTTTAAGGCATCTGGTAAGGGCCGTAAAGCAATCAATTGTTGCTGGTAAGCGTGTAACTCTGAAGCATTGGGTAACTTGCCATAAAGTAATAAATACGCGACTTCTTCAAAGCTGGCTTTATCGGCTAATACATCAATGTCATAGCCACGATAAGTGAGCCCTGCCGCCGCTTTACCGACAGTACAGAGTGCGGTTTCACCAGCGCTTTGACCTCTTAATCCTGCGCCTGTTAGTACCTTTGCCATTGCCTATCTCCTTTTTTATTTTGACCAAGCTGCATTCCATGAATGAGCCGGTGTTATCTGAGAATCGTGTCTAGCGTTTTGTTTTTTATTGGTTTGTTTTTAATGGTGATAACAGTGTCATTACTTTTCTGCGAAAAGTTGGTCCAACTTGTCCTCATAATCGTGATAGTTAAGGAACTCATAGAGTTCGTTACGAGTTTGCATTTGATCAATCACGGCTTGCTGATGACCATCTTGTAATAAATGCTGATACACATTCAGCGCGGCTTTATTCATAGCTCGAAAGGCGCTTAGTGGGTACAGCACCAGATCGACGCCTGCGCTGGCCAGCTGTTCCTTGCTAAATAGCGGTGTAGCACCAAATTCCGTAATGTTGGCGAGCACTGGGACGTTAACGGCACTGACAAACTCTTGATACTGTTCTAGGGTCAACATGGCTTCCGGGAATATCATGTCAGCCCCTGCTTCGACGCAAGCGATGGCGCGCTCAATGGCAGACTCCATGCCTTCGACAGCCAAAGCGTCAGTTCTCGCCATTACGACAAAGTTGTCATCGCTGCGAGCGTCAACACAGGCCTTGATGCGATCAACCATTTCGGCTTGGCTCACAATGGCTTTGTTTGGTCTGTGACCACAGCGTTTTTGTTGAACTTGGTCTTCAATATGAACCGCCGCCGCACCAGCTTTTTCCATTTGCTCTATGGTACGAGCAATGTTAAATGCACCGCCAAATCCGGTGTCGATGTCGACCAGTAATGGCAGCTCTGAGGCCGCGGTAATTCGACGAACATCTTCCAAAACGTCGTGCAAATCCGTTATCCCTAAATCCGGTAGACCATAAGAAGCGTTAGCGACACCGCCTCCAGAAAGGTAAATGGCATGGTGGCCAGTTTGTTCAGCCATCATGGCGCAGTATGCGTTGACGGTGCCCACTACTTGTAATGGCGAATGGTCCGTCACGGCCTGTCGAAATTTGGCTCCAGCAGAGAGTCGGCTCATGGTGTTTTCCTTTTTATTGTTTACTGGGTTGAGTGAGTGGATTGCTCCATGGCTTGTTGTAATAATCGGCAAGCTCGGCTGATATGGCGACGCATTAGCAGTTCGGCTAAATCACCTTCTTGATTGGCAATCGCATCGAGAATGGCTTTGTGTTCTCGTAACGCTTGACGCGGGTCGCTACGTTGGTCGGCTGTGTGATGACGATACATGCGGATTACGGCATACAATTCGTGGCTTAATAAACGGATAAGTTTCTGGCTACCACTGGCCTGTATAATGCGTAAGTGAAAGTCATCATTGCCGCCCTGTTGGGCGTAATGTTCATCTTGATTATCATCTAAGAAAGCTTGATGTTTATCGAGCAGTGCATACAAGCTGTCTACTTCTGCTGTTGGCATATGACTGGCGGCTAATCTAGCGGCCATCCCTTCTAATGCCTCGCGTATGGTAAACGTATCTAGCATGTCTGCTAAATTGAGTTCAATGACCCGAGCGCCTACGTTGGCGGTGCGCGTAACCAAGCCCAATCCTTCTAACTTGACGATGGCTTCACGTAATGGCCCACGGGAAATGCCATATCGTTTCGCCAGTTCTGGTTCTGAGATCTTGCTTCCCTGGGGAATGTCACCTGTCACAATGGCATTGATCAATTGTTGGGCGATGTCTTCAGACAGTGTGGCAGACTTTATCGGAACGATTTGGCTCATAGGTAAAACGTCTTAATTGTTGACAATGTGTTTCTTTATAGTCGTGTTTTTGCCATTTATCAAGCTATATTGTCGACAATATTTGGTTTTTATTGTGTTTTTGCTCTTTCTCTTAGGGCTTTGTTTGTGGATGAAATGCTGGTTTTTTCACAATACTCTATTGGTTTTACAGGGTTTTGTGTTTATATGTCGACAGTTGTACTTCATCCGCTTACTCAGTAAGTGTCGACAATCTGATGCAACACCATTACCAGCAGAAAAAGAGGATACGCCAAATGAAAAAAATGAAAAATGAGGCCGCGCTGAGCAAAAAAGCCATTCAAGTTGGAGAAAAATATGCTCTGAAGCGTGGTTATGCTGGTTTCTCGGCAACAATGTCGGCTAATGAAAAAGTAGAAGCAATTTACCGACTGCTAGTGTTGGATAAATTAATCGTCGCCTTACCTGCAGATAAAGAAGACCTGCCAAACATGAAGCATAAATTGGCTTTGTGGATACAGAAAAACCTACCTAAAGACGATCCATTATTACAATAAAGACTTGGTACATTGTGTTGAGTGACGCCGAGATCGGTGTTGCTTGATACGGTGTTGGGCAGTTTAATAGTGCTTTAATTCTACTTTGTTATGATATAACATTTCTTTTGTGATGTATTCATAAAGGAAGTCTATCCATGCAAGCCTGTATTCCAATATCTGAAGCCGAGTTGACGATTGAGAGCAATAGCATTCCTCATGACCAAGGTGAAAAACAAGAGGAGCAATCAACTGCCATCTTATCTGAACCCATGTCTTTGAGTGTGGTGAAGTCAGCGCATAAAGAAGTGTTAGGGGATATTTATCACCGGCAAATTGGTATGGCAGTATGGCAACGACCTTTGGATGAAGCCTTTGAATATGCACAGAATCTAATGGCCAAGGCGCCGCATTTCTGCTTTAAAGGGCAACAAAAGCCACAGCTGGCAGCGAATTTATTAGGGAGACTTCTGCCAGAGTCGAAAGGCAAACAGGTTTTCATTGAAGATGTGACCTTATTGATGGAAATGTTTGCTTGTCTGTTTGACCAGCAAGAGGTCGGACTACGTTTGGATGTATTATCAAAAGCCATGTGCCCACGTTTTCATGTAGACAAAATTCCCTGTCGTTTGATTACCACTTATGCCGGAGCAGGCAGTGAATGGTTACACGAAGCTCATGTGCTACGAAAACGATTAGGGCGAGGCGGTGACGCCAAAGATCACAACTCTGGTTTATTGAATCAAGGTCGTATTAATCGCCTAAGTGTTGGCGACGTTGCCTTGATGAAAGGCGATGATTGGCCGGCTTCACAAGGCCGTGGCATGGTGCATAGATCGCCTTCTGCGAGCAATGAACAGCCACGCCTTTTTCTCAGTTTAGACATGGTATGACCTTACCAGTCGACTGGTTGATGATTCCAATCCCTATAGGCCGCTTGATTATCCATGGGAATGTTATTCATTAAATTGAGCAATTGTTGCGCGACAAAGTGTGTTGTAAAAAGTTTGCCTTCTGGCACGGAACGCTGAAACGGTTGCGATAAAGGTGTGTCCGTCGTGCCTGGGTGAAAAGCGATTAACTTGACGTTTTTCGCGCGTCTGGCGTATTCAACCGCGGAGGTTTGAATCAGCATGTTCAGCGCCGCTTTGGAGGCGCGATAACTGTACCAACCGCCCATTTTATTGTCAGAAATGCTGCCAACACGAGCACTAAAAACCGCCACTTGCGTCGCGGATGTGCCTTTTAAAACAGGTAAAAGTGATTTTAGCCACAACATGGGGGTGATGCTGTTGGCTTGAAAGCTAGCGGCCATTTGAGCAGCATTCACACTCTCTATTTTTCTTTCTGGTTGCATCGTTTTGTCGTGCAGTATGCCATTACAGATGAAGACCTTATGAATTTTGCCTTGCCAAGGCATCAGTTCTTGGCACACCTGTTCAATGCTTTCTTGTTGGTAATCGCATACCACAAAGTGGACTTTGTCCGAGTTTCGATGACTATTGTCTGATCGAGATACTGCCGTGATGCCGCTGCATCTTGGGTCTTGCTCTAAGGTTTGGATGATGGCTTGACCTATTGCACTGCTGGCACCGATTACTAAAGCGTGAAAATCTGACATGGAAACGTTCCTTTTTAAAGATCACAACGATCTGTGTGACAGCTTTCACAGCGCTTTTTACCACTTATAAAAGCGGAAATAGGGTGACGATAACGGGCAAAAAATAGATAGGCTTTATCGGCCAAAAAACGAATCACTGGCCATCTTAATAATTGCAACCATGGGTGCTTATTAACCAGTTTCCATGCGGTACAAGTCACATCTAAGCCTTTAATGATACGGCCATCATCAAGTTGGCCGTGTAGCACTTGGTCCGCCGCGATGGGATCTATATGAGGAAAGCGTTGTTGGAAGTCATCGCCGTGTAAGTCTTCTAGAATAAGCTGGCTGTTTGTGTCGAACTTAGCCAAGCTCTTCATTTCGGCGGCACATAAAGGGCATTTGCCATCATAGAATATTGTTAACATCTTGTCTCCTTGCAGGGGGAGGCCGCTGTTTTCGGCCTCACAACTTATTACGCAGGAAAACGAAAATTAGATTAGTAACTTGGGTAAAAAACCAATAGATGCAACACGCAGACGATCAGCGTTAGCACAAAACGCATAGTCAGATAAGGTGAGTTTTCAGAATGGTTTTGTCTGGCGAATCTGGCTTCGCCCCAAAAGGTGCTAATGAATCCTAGGAACAACAACGCGATTGACAAAACTTGAATGTCCAGCAACAAAGAGAACCAGGCAGCGACAGCAACAACATTACTGGAGATAAGTAGATAAATGCTTAATGGGCTAGACTCGCGATGAACAAACTGCCCCCACAAAGTACCAGATAAAAAACTTAAGATAATAGCGCCATATGTAATGAACAAATATAAGCCCGAGCGATCGAAAAAGGTTTGATTGGTCCAGCTTAGATACGTCGCACATAAAAAGGGAATGAGCCCCATCGCGCCTAGGATAAAAGTATAAGGTGAAGCGGAAGTTCGCATCATTAAGACTGCCTTATGATATAAATGTGCAAATAAGGTGTATTTCTATCCTATTGTGCGTTCAATTTCCAGTTATATAACTCATACAACCAAGATTTTACATTCCTTTAATCGACTTTACATCGGCATTGAGCGAATTACGGTCAAAGAGTACAATGGGCGGCTATTACTCTTCTTTGACGCTCGCTTAATGCTTGAGTGTCTATTATTTAACGAATATTGCTTAAGGTGTGTTTAGAAATGCCAGCTAAAACGATGGATGAACTCGTCTCCCTTTGTAAACGTCGCGGATTTATTTTCCAAGGCAGTGAAATCTACGGTGGTATGCAGGGCGCTTACGATTACGGTCCGTTAGGTATTGAATTGAAAAACAACCTAAAAGCGGCCTGGTGGCGTTCTATGGTTTATGAGCGAGATGACGTAGAAGGTTTGGACGCGGCGATTATCCAAAACAAACACGTCTACAAGTACTCGGGCCATGAAGACACGTTCACCGATCCTATGGTGGATTGTCATGAGTGTAAATCACGCATGCGTGCTGACCACATGAAAGACATCAAAGTGTGTGACAACTGTGGTTCTTCTGATGTCACAGAGCCTCGTGATTTTAACTTGATGTTTAAAACCAATGTCGGCCCTATGGTGAACGAAGAGTCTTACACTTACCTGCGCCCTGAAACGGCACAAGGTATCTTCACAAACTTCAAAAACGTGGTGGATTCGACGTCACGTGCGTTGCCATTTGGGATTGCGCAGATCGGTAAATCCTTCCGTAACGAAATTACACCACGTAATTTCATCTTCCGTGTTCGCGAGTTCGAACAAATGGAATTGGAATTTTTCTGTAAGCCAGGTGAAGATGAAAAATGGCACGAATTCTGGGTAGAAACTCGTAAGCAGTGGTGGTTGGATCAAGGTCTAACAGAAGAGAACATCCAGTTTGAATACGTAACGGGTGATGATTTGGCACACTATTCGAAATCGACTGTGGATATCTTGTACAAGTTTCCACATGGTTTTGAAGAATTAGAAGGGGTGGCAAACCGTACGGACTATGACCTAGGTTCGCACACCAAAGCACAAGACGAGTTCGGTCTTTCTGCGAAAGTGAAGAAGAACGAACACTCTACTGCGAAATTGGCGGTTCGTGATTTGGAAGCCAATAAGTGGGAAGTACCATTCTGCATCGAGCCTTCAGCGGGTCTAGATCGTGGTTTATTGGCGGTGATGACGGAAGCTTACACTGAAGAAGAGTTAGAAAACGGTTCGACTCGTACTGTGCTTAAATTCAAACCGCATCTAGCGCCGATCAAAGTCGCTATTTTGCCGCTGAAGAAGAATAAGCCTGAAATTGTAGCGTTGGCGAAAGAGCTGAAGAACAAGCTGCAAAAATTAGGCTTGGGTCGTATTCTTTATGAAAATACTGGTAACGTGGGTAAAGGCTACCGTCGTCATGATGAAGTGGGTACGCCAATTTGTGTAACCGTTGACTTTGACTCAATCGAAAAAGAAGGCGCACCTGTAACGGTTCGTGACCGCGACACGATGGAACAAGTCGTCGTGCCTGCAGCAGATCTTCCTGCGTATGTGATTAACTACTTCATCAACCAAAACTAATTTTTGCTGATGATCTAAATAAAAACCACGATTCTCGTTTGAGTCGTGGTTTTTTAATGTCTGAAGTTTAATTTTTTAGCAAAAAAAAACCGCAAGTTACGTTGCGGTCTTTGTGTGCAGATAGCACAAAGGGAAATTAGAAAGAGGAATATAAACTAGAAAGCCATTTTTACTTTAGCGTTATAGCGACGACCATCTAATACGGTGTCATAAGTGTCGATATCTACTTTTTTATCAAACAAGTTATACACACCAGCATAAACAGAAATGGCATCATTGATGTTATAGCTGATGCCTGTATCCACAAAGGTGTAGGAAGGAATTGCTTCCTGCATTGAAGTACGGTTTAAACCTTCGCTTGATTCTCCACGGTAGTTTATACGAGTCCAAGAAGTAAGTTTGGGGGTTATATCCCAGTTAAGTGTCGCATTGGCCATATGTTTTGGCAGACGGTTTAGTGGTTCGCCAGAAAAACTACCCGTTTTTTGCTCTGATTCTGTATAAGTATAGTTCCCCACGACATTGATAAAGTCCGAGAATTCATGAGATAAAGTGAATTCAATCCCTTGCATTTCTACTCGATCTACATTAGTTCGTTCACTGATGAAGGTGTAAGAGTTACCTGAGTACGAGCAACTGGAATCTCCAGCTGCAGTATCGCAAATACGCTGTTCTGTAATTTTATCTTTATAATCTGTATGAAATAACGTTGTGCTGATTTGTGTGCTGCGCTGATTATCCCAGTAAAGCCCAATTTCATGGCTGGTACTTTCTTCTGGTTTTAAATCAGAATTACCCAAAATAAGTGCTGAGCCGCGGCCAGATATTTGTCCCCAACCCTCGCTACCTTGACGAAGATCTGGTGAACGGTAGCCAGTACTTATTCCACCTTTTAGTGTCCAGTCTTGAGCGAATGACCAGTTACTGTACAAACGTGGTGATATATTGGAGCCATAGTTTTCATCTTCGTTGTAGCGTAAGCCACCAGTAATCGAAAGATTGTCAGTAATAAAATATTCATCCTCTGCAAACAGTGATGCGTTCCAGCGTGTTAACTCGTCTATACCATTACCAGCTTCATTACCTTCATCTTTTAGTTTTTGATAATCATATTGACCACCTAGAGTAAGTACATGAGAATCGAATGGGAGTACTGTTTGGTTATTTAGTACCGTGTTTTGATAATTCATATCACGACTAGGGTTATCAATTTCTTCATGGATTAAATAGGTTTCAATGCTGTTATCATTTGCTCTTGCTGAATGCGTAATGGCGTAGTGCTCTCGGTCATAATCTTGCTCCGATACACTTCCATCAGCAGAAACAGAATAACCAGGATTACGATAACGGGATTGCTCTTCTTTACCCGCTTCAAAGGTCAATTGTTGGTTTTCGGAAACAGCCCATGACAATTTTGCCGTAGCATTTTTAATGTCTTGATCAGCATAACCGTCGACAATTTCATCTTCGTCTCGCTGTGAAACCTGTCCGTAGAGTTGTAAACCGAGTTTGTTTTTTACTAAAGGTCCGCTTAAGGTTAAGTCTGCTTGTTGGCTGTCACCTGACGTCGAGTTATCTTGGGTTGTGGTGCTTAAAGACAGTTCGCCGCCCCACTTATCTTGTACTTTTTTAGTGATGATATTGATGACACCACCAAGTGCGTCAGAGCCATATAAAGAAGACATGGGGCCGCGAATGACCTCGATGCGTTCAATGACAGATAATGGCGGTGTCCAGCCTTGTTCGATACCTGGACCATCACTATTTGGTCTTGTTTCACGAGAGCCTTGGCGTTTTCCATCGACCAGTATTAGGGTATATTTTCCACTCATACCACGCATAGATATTTCTTCTGTTGAACCTCCGCCCGTTACCATCACACCAGGCACATCTTTTAAGGCGTCGGTAACATCCCGATAGGCTTTCTTTTCAAGTTCTTGTTGAGTGATTACGGTTATGGAAGCTGGCGCATCGGTAATCTGTTGCTCGTGTCCCGAAGCCGTCACCACTAATCTGTCTAGGTCGACGGTGCTTTCCTCTGCTAATAGTGTTGCAGAATACGTTGCGGTGCTGATTAGAGCGGCTAAGGTAGTCAGTTTATAATGGCGAGTCGAAGAGGTCATTATGAACAGTATCTCCACAGTTAAGATTGAACTTATTTAGAATGATTTAGTCTTAAAAAGGTATTAAGAATGCTTATCATTTGTATTATCTATCAATATGAGCTTTCTGTGTTGGCACGTTCTGTTCCCTTTTTTGCAACACTGGGAAAAAGGAATCACCTTCGTGAGTGCTAGGGTGAAAATGAGATGTCATTCTTATTGATGTTTAAGAGATTTAATTAGGGGAAAATGAATGTATGACCTGAACGAAGTTAGAACGTTTATTTCCGTAATGGAAACAGGAAATTTGAAAGAAAGTGCTCAAAAACTTGGAGTATCAAAATCCACTCTTAGTCGCCGTATTAGTCATCTCGAACAAGCATTAAGTCAGCCGCTATTACGCCGTCAAGCTAACCGACTTTTTGCTAATGAAGCCGGTATTAAGTTTTTACCTTATGCTAAAAATATACTTAAAATGGCTGATGAAGGTTATAAAGCGGTCGAAGAATTAAAAGATGAGATTAGCGGGTCATTAATAGTATATGTGCATACCACCTTGGTACGAGGGTGGTTTTCAGGGTTAATGTTTGATTTTTTAGATGAGTTTCCTCAAGTTAATATAGAAGTTCGTACTGGCAATCAATTGTTCCAAGAAACAAAAAGTAACGATATATGTGTGTGGGTTGGAGAGCCTGTTAATGATCAATTGCGATCTGAGCAGATAGGCAGTCTAAGCCAAGGTTTGTATGCCAGTTCAAAATATTTGGAACGCAAGGGTATGATAAACCATCCAACAGAGCTGAATCATTATGCGTGGGTTGATACTCTAAAAAATGAGCAAAACAATATCACTTTAGAGCATAAAACTGAGGGTGATATATCGATTGATTTACCGCAGTCACGTCTTACCGTTGATCAATATATTTTACATGCTGAAGCGATTATTCAGGGTAAGGGGGTCGGCTTGTTGCCTCATTACTTTGCCGATAAGCATATAAAGCGTCATCCTGAGGTGTTTGTCTCTTGTTTGCCTGAATGGAAAGGCAAAGCGTTACCTGTTCATCTTCAATACCCTTTCGGACATTTGCCAAAAAAAATGCAGACATTGATTCAATATCTGAGGGAGGAGGCTAAAGGTTTTTATTAAAGCCATTTAGCCTTATTTTAATTTTCAGTTTATTACTTTGTTTGCAATCTTTAAAACAACGCGCCTTATAAATTGTTTTTCCATTCCGCCAGAGCTTGAATGTGGCTGGGTTCAATACCACAGCAACCGCCGATGATATTTGCCCCGAGTTCCTGCCACTTTTTTGCGAAGACAAGGTATTCTTCTGGCGACAGATGACGAGCCCCTTGTGTTGTTAAATTGGCCTCATGGCCCTGTGTTATAGGGACAAAACTGTTAGCGTAAGCGCCTATGTTTAAGGGGCTCTCGTACTTTTCTAGCAAGCTGGTGGTAACGCGTATGGCTTGTTCCATGACTTCCGGTACGGAACAATTAAAGAAAATGCCGTCACTGTCTTTTATTTGCAGGGCTTTGGTCTGGTTTGTTTGGGTCAGCATAGCGTCTATTGCAGCAGAGACGGATTCCCCAGAACGCAATCTTGCTGTTTCTCCCAGTTCATCATTCAAAGTGAAGGCGTAATAACAAGGTTTTGTGGAATCCTTTAGCACGTTAGCAACAGCATGAGCTTCTTCAATACTGGCAATGGTTTCGGCAAGCCATAAGTCCACATGCTCATCTTGTGCCGTAAACAGCGTTGTTAAAATATCCAAGGCTTGCTGTTGTTCAAATAAGTCTGGTCGGTAAGAACCAAGAGGTGGTGGCAGTGAACCTGCCACTTGGACTGGATGAGACGCTTTGTTTGCGACGTCTCTGGCAATGATGGCCGCTTGTCGCGCAAGCTCGCCCCCTTGCTGTTGATAACCTGATTCACCAAGGTGAAACGGCACACAGGCATAGCTGTTGACTGTGATGATCTCGGCACCCGCTTGAATAAAGTTCTCATGTGCTAGGGTAACATAATGAGGCGCTTCTAATAATGCTTGTGCGCTCCACAGCGGTTGTGAAAAGGGCGCGCCAATGCGCTTCAGTTCGCGGCCGATGCCGCCATCGAGTAGGGTTAATTTTCGTTTAGTTAAATCGCTCATTACTGTTTTTCATCGGTCTAAATTTTATTGGCGCCATTCAACCATAAAGACAGAGGAAAAGTCATGAAACTTGGTCATGATCAGGAAAATTCAGATCATCATGAGTTCTAGGGGGCAATATTATGTTATCGAGCGGAATCGTGATTGTTCTCTAAAGCGGCACGCTGCTTTGTTGTCTAAATGGTGGGGATTTTGCTCGCTGTTTTGACGCGGGCCAAGGCATTACGCACGATCAGTATATGAAAGGGCAGAATGGTTTTTAAATACAGTTGTCCTAAGCGGTTATTGGGGTGAACCCACGTCGCTAAGAAAATACGGCCATCTAATGCCATAACGGAGACTCGAAAGTCCAAATGCTTGTCGTTGAAGCCGGCGATCAGCTCCGTTGGTGTGTCTGATTCAACCGGAAAAAAACCAACCTTATCTTCCACTTCAGGACCTTCTTTTAACAATCCAAATGGTATGGTCACTAGGTTGCGTATACTCACCAGAAATTGAGCCCACCCAGGAAAATCTGTAATGATGTTCGCAGCTTGGCGAGGTGAAAGATTGGCTTCAACTGAGTAGCAGTCAAGGAAGTCCGTGACGGCCATTCGTTGATAGAGTGAACTTTGTAAGGGAAGATCGGTTGAAGTGACTTTCATCATTCTGCTTACCTCTTTATATGTTGATGTAAAGCCTCTAGACGGGTGCCGTCTAGAGGCTTTGTTTGTTCACTTAACAGAAAACGCCGAGTTAAATTAAATGAAAGTGGCATTCCATGCCTTGTTCCCGTAACGGAATAAGGGCTTGGTAAGCATCACTGTGATACCAATTCCTCGCACTGTCTTTATCCGGAAACTCAATCACGGCTTTCATCGGATGTGGTTTTTCACCATCTAATAATTCCGTTTCACCTTTGGCTATGAAATGGCCGTTGAAGGGTGTAAAGGTTTGTGCGGCAAGAGCACTGTATTCTGCGAGTTTTTCTTTATTTAATGGGGTTAGGTCAACAATGACATAATTTGGCATGGTGTTATCTCCTTACTGTATTGTGTTGACACAGCTTAGGTTTGTAAAAGATAGTAGACAATACCCATTAAATTAACGTGTTGTTTAAATATATGAACACTGTGAAATTGGCTCCCTTGCTGTTAATTTTTGTCGAAGTGGCAAACAAACGTTCTTTTACCGCCGCGGCGAAAAAGCTAGGCATGAGCAAATCGGCCATTAGCCAGCAGATCAAGCGTCTAGAAGAATCGATCGGTCATCAGTTGTTAATCCGCAATACCAGAGGCGTTGTCTTAACGTCGGCAGGCGAGAGCTTACTGGCACGCAGCGAACTATTGAGCGAGCAAATCAGTTTAACTTTGACGGAACTGGACAGTGAAAAAGACCAGCCTAGCGGGCATTTTAAAGTCTCTGTGCCGCCTTTTTTTGAAAAAGGCATTGTCATACCAGCCTTAAAGCAACTGTGTTTGGAGTTTCCCAAATTAACCCCAGAAGTGGTGGTGACTGAGAAATGGCAAGACTTGATAGAGCACAATTTGGATGCCGCCATTTTCGGGGGGGACATCAAAAATTGCGATTATCGTGCCTTATCTATAGGTACAGTCTCTGAGGTGTTCTGTGCCTCACCACGCTATCTGAAACAATATGGTGCCGTGACGTCCATCGAGAATTTGTCAGAACATAAGTACATAGGGACGGCTTGGCATCGTGAGAAATTGCAGATTTTTTCCGATGACTATCGTCATGAGCAGCGCGTTGCTGTACCACACAGTGCTAAGGTCAACACACTAACAACAGCGTTAGAAGCTGTATTGAATGACATGGGAGTTGCTTTGCTGCCTGAGTTTCTCGTGCAAACGCATCTGAACAAAGATGATCTAGTGAGGGTGCTGCCTGAGCTAAGAGGCCGAAGCTGGCACTTTTATTTTTTGCATCAGTACAAAGGGGAAAAGCCGGTTCACGTGACGCGTTTTTATCAGCTTTATCGACACTTTTTTAACAAAGGCATTGCCTCTTTTGAGCCTTCCGCATCGATTTAACCCATAACAAAGTGTTCGTCATAAAATTGACTTTTCGATGTCTTTAAATAGCGTTATATTTTTACCTGTGAGAGACAGAAATAGAGCTCATAAAACAAGACATAAGGGAATATAAAATAGAGGAATAGCTCTTTGATTCATATTGAAAAGATGACCACTAAGCATGTGGGTCGAGTCATTGATCTCAACGTGTTGCCAGATCAACAAAGGTTTGTGGGACCAATGACCGATAGTTTGGCGCTGGCCAATGCGCAAGTTCGCCCCTACATCATCTGTGATCAAGAAGACATTGTTGGCTTTTTTATAGTCGATACTGTGTTCAGCCAATCCCATGATTTTGCCGACAGTCATGACCTTGGGTTGAGAAAATTCTTTATTGATCAAGCTTATCAAGGTAAAGGTTTTGCTGGTCAGGCTTTACGCGCCCTAGATGATCATCTTGAAGAAGCATACCCTCGATATAAACGCATTTTTTTAACCGTGAACTGCCTCAACATAGCCGCTAAGGCTTGTTATGAAAAGGCGGGCTTCAAAGACACTCAAACCTTATACGAAGGTGGTCCATCAGGCCCTCAGCACATTATGGTTAAGTCTCTTTGAATTGAAGCGTGTTTTGTTTTGCTGATAAGGTGCCAATCTCACTCTGACGAAGCCTTCAGTGCAAGCTTTGCCGTGTTAATGCAAGCTTGCGCATCTGCCGCCTGTTGGTTTACATGAGATTGACTGATAAACCCCTCTTTTAATAAGCAAACCATGTCGAGTAAATAAATCGACTGCTTTTGCAAACCTTGACCAATTAATTTTTTCACTTGCGCTTTATGATACTGGCAGTATTGCGCAATTTGGCTATCTGCCGCGCTGAACTCCACGGCACTGTTGACAAAAAAACAGCCACGAAAATGCCCAAGAACGGATTCTTTTCCGCTTACCCAAGACTCCAAAGCATAAAAGAGTGCTTCTATCATACTCTCATCCGAGTCTGCTTGATTAAGCTTACTTTCTAACCACTGGTAAAACACCTCATGGCGTTGTTGCAGTGCGGCTAAAATCAAGGCGTCTTTGCTGTCGAAATGATGATAAAGGGTCTTCTTAGCGACACCAGATTGCTTTAAAACCTCATTAATGCCGATAACATGAATGCCCTGTTGGTAAAAAAGCTCCAATGCAGTATTGATCAGTAACTGACGTTTGGTGTTCATAATCTGTCTCCTTAATGCCATATTGACAAAGGTAGACCGATTTGTCTATCATTCATAAGTAGACAGATCGGTCTACTTATGAGGAGAAATTTAATGAAGCATTTTTTAGCCTCGCTTTTAGCGGGTATCGGTGCCTTTACCGGCATCCTGTGTCTGGCGTATTTTGATCATAGTGTTTGGGATGCAACACTTTTGATGGCCCCCTTTGGCGCAACCGCCGTGTTGGTGTTTGGTCTGCCTAAAAGCCCGCTGGCGCAAGCCAAAAATGTGATTTTCGGGCACTTGATAACCGCCTTTATTGGTGTCTTTTTTGTTCAATACGTTGGCGTGGGTGTTTGGCAATTGGCCTTAGCAAGTGGTCTCGGTGTGACAAGCATGCTGTTTACTAAAACCACTCATCCGCCAGCTGGTGCCAACCCGATACTTATCATGTTATCAGGACAAAGTTGGCTGTTTCTGCTGACGCCAGTATTGGCTGGTAGCATCATTATTGTTTTACTAGGGAAGGTGGTACGAGAGGCTCAAACTAGGCTCTCTGCTGAGTTGAATTAGTTGGTGAGTGACGGAACAAACAATAGCCAGCTGCGCGTCTGGCTATTGTTGTATTTTTCTACAAGAATTACACCAATTCACCGCGTGCTGGGTAATCTTTATTAATGGCAAAATCAATCGCACCAAGCACTTCTTTAAAATGCGGGCGAGCAAACGGCATGGTGCTGATGTTACTCCAATATAATGTGCCATCTGGACGCACTAAGAATAACCCTGGTTCGGTAAACTCTGCTGGCTCTTCAATACCAATACTGGTGAGACCTCGGCCTGCACTGCGATGTAATCCCCAATTTTGAGACTGCTCTGCCGTTAAGCCGTACGCTAAGGGTAGGTTTTCAATGTCCCATTCTGTTGAAGCTTGTTGAGCACGTTCTTTCGTATCTGAACTGACTGCTAATACGTTCACACCTTTGGCTTGAAAGTCTTCCAATAAACGACTGAGTTCTCTCAAATAGGTTTTGCAGATTGGGCAATGCAGACCTCGATAAACCACCACCATCGTAAAATAGTCTGGTGTTTGGTCGGTAAGGCTCCATTTACCTTGTAACGTGTCGAGATTGAGTTCTGGCGTGGCTTGCCTTGGTTTCAATACGTTTGTGGTCAGTGTAGACATCATTCATCCTCTTGTTGATGATTTAACAATGGAGACATCATAGAAGAATGAATGATACGATGGGTGTCTTAAAATATCATAAATGTTGCAGATCGTATTTATAATGAGTGTGTATTATGGACAGATTGTCTTCCGTATTAAGTGCTTTTCGGCCTAGAACGACCGCGGTTACAGGGGTGTTTGCTCAACCTTCAGAACAACCATTGGCATTGAAAAGCGGGGCTTGTTACTGGCTTTATTGTCTGTCGGGGGAGCTTCGCTTAACGGATCCGCATGGCAAGCGATTAGCGCTTTGTCAGGGGGAGGGCGTTTGGCTCGCATCAGGTATGAGCTTTAGCCTAATGGCATCATTAAATAAGCAAGCTTCACAACTATTAATCTGCGAATACGACTTTGCCAGCAAAGCTTTAAACCCTTTGTTGGATGATGGTTTGCATTGGGTAAAAGTCACTGAGAGCGAAACCATAGGACAGCAACTCCAACCTCTGCATTGCATTTTGATACAAGAATTCACTCAGGCCAGATGTGGTTCGCAAGTCGTGTTGGAGCGATTGGCCGAAGCCTTATTAGTGCAATTGTTACGACTCTTCATGCAAACTAATCGTATACCATCAGGGTTATTGGCAGGTTTAAGTGATACCAAGTTGGCTCGTGCTATTGTCGCGATGCATGAACAACCACATCAGGCTTGGCAGGTACATGAATTGGCGGCATTGGCCGGTATGTCTCGATCCAGTTTTAGTCGATTGTTTCGAGAAACTCTGGCCATGACCCCCATGGCTTATCTGACCTTATGGCGTATGCGTGTGGCAGCACAAAGATTGAAGAGCGGTGATAAAAATCTCGCCATTTTAAGTGATGAATTGGGTTATCAGAGCGAAGCGGCTTTTCGTCGCACTTTCAAAAGAATCATGGGCGTCGCACCAGGGGCCGTAGTCCGAGCATCGTCAGCGCCTCATTGAGTTGAAAGGGACTTTTTGTCTAATGGTGTGAATTAACTTACAAAATTGTCATAACCAGCTTGGCATCAAGATCGCTTGTCGCTATAATTCGTTTCGCTTTTCGGGCCTGTAGCTCAGTTGGTTAGAGCATCCGACTCATAATCGGCAGGTCCCCCGTTCAAGTCGGGGCAGGCCCACCATATAAAATAAGCCCTAGCAGGTTAGTACTTGCTAGGGCTTTTTTTTCAATATGAATTCTGTGCTTTCACCTAACTGAATTGCTTAGATGACTCATCAATCTTTTGATCGCGTAAGTTTCCGTATAAATATTCTTGTGATGAGTTGAGCAATCGATCATGCCTTATCACCAACGTAGCTATTTATAGACAAACGCTTGAATGAGACCTTGATAGAGTTCTTGAATACTTGGTAGGGGATCAAGGTGATCCGCTAAACAGGTATGGGCGTCTGCTTTGATTGGATCATCGATCTGATTCATTTTATTACTCAAATTGATGGGCTTAATCAGTTGTTCAAGGGACGCGTTAACGAGTATGCAAGCTTGCGCGAGGATGACTTTATGTGTGCTTTTTGCAGTGATGATTCGTTGTGCCGTTCCTACTAATTTTCGTTCTTCAATATTCATATTGTAATCACCATCGCAGTATGAATAGGGCGTAGCGTGTATTTGCGCGGTTAAACCATATCGATTTAAAAACTTTTGTAGGTTATTACACAGCTTTTGGTAGCCATCTTGAATTGAGTAAGGGTCTTCTGACGTCCAGAGGTATATATGGGATAAGTTAATAACCCCAGCTACCTGAGGCACAGGGGCACCACCTGTGCGTCGAGAAACGATGTGCCAATTATCCAACTTAAGTTGAGTCAGTAATTCCGGTGTGTTTTGCCATTTATTACTGGCTGGAAAAACGACCGTTTGAGTGGATGTTTGCCAAAGGAGCAAGCATTCACTCAAATCACCTGACTGAATTTTGCCGATTAACTCGGCTTCTTTCTCAAATGCTTGCTCGACGGATGAGTTGGTGAGTTGAACAATACGATGTTTATTTTTATCCATAGTCCCTAATGTCTTTTGTTGCTTTGTCGGTGGATAATCTAACAGTGCCTATCTTGATTGACTATGAATTGTTTGAAAAGGTAGCAGGCTAGGTGCTGATACGTCATTTCTGCGTGTGATATTTGGGCTTTGAAACACGAACTAGATGGTGTTCATGGTGTTGAATTACCATCCTTCAAAGTGACATTTTTCACACAATTCTGTGCTTTCTATATTACTTTTTCTTATAAGAGTTACTGATATTCGATCTTATCTATTTGGTTAACATCTATGGACACCCCGATTTTTGCAAGCAAAATCAAGATCTAACAAGAAGCGTTTTGCAGCCATCTATTCGGA
>NZ_JBHZSP010000008.1:0-123945 GCF_043643765.1 Marinomonas posidonica
ACTTCCTGATTAAACAAGTCGATCATTGGTGATAGATAAACCTTCTGATCGGCAACTTTAAACTCCGTTACGTCTGTCACCCACTTTTGATTAGGCTTATCAGCATAAAA
Organism: Marinomonas posidonica; assembly: GCF_043643765.1. GTDB lineage: Bacteria > Pseudomonadota > Gammaproteobacteria > Pseudomonadales > Marinomonadaceae > Marinomonas > Marinomonas posidonica_A. The sequence continues at coordinate 111 of NZ_JBHZSP010000008.1, forward strand.
TACTCTGTTGAGTAAATTGGGCGCAGTTTTTCCAACTCGACCTCGGTAAGATTTATATCGCTTAGGTCGTACTGTGGATTTTAGCCCTTGTGCAACCATAAGACGCTGAACACGCTTGTGGTTCACTTGGATGCCACTATTTCTTAAGGCGTAGGTCACTCTACGATATCCATAACGCCCTTTGTGGGCATGGAAGATATCGTAAATCTTCTCTTTCAGATCCCTTTCCGAATCAGCCATCTGCGCAGAAGCTCGATGATAGTAATAGACACTTCGAGCCAGTCCAGTGGCTTTGAGGAGCAACTGTAACGGATATTTAGCCTTGAGCTCAGTAACGATCAGCGCTTTTTCTTTGCTTGTTCCTGTTTGGCCTGAGCCAAGGCTTTCAACTTTTTTAGCACAGCATTTTCTGCACGCAGGTACTCAAGTTCTTCTCTTAGTTCTTTTTCCGTCATCTGTTCCGCTGGTTTAGATTCAGAAGATTGAGTTGTCATGCGAGGCCTACCTTTTCTCTGTGGTTTAAGTCGAGCTATACCTTCGCAAGCATAGTGCTTTTGCCACTGGAATAGTATGCCTGGAGACGATAAATCGAAGTAGGCACTTGTATAAGTTAAGGACCACTCATTTTCATGCATCGCTTTAAGCACTTTGAGCTTAAAGGATTGCGGATATGGCATCTGGCTATGCTGAAAACTGTTTTCACCATGAACTCTATACACTTGAGACCAGTAACAAACTTGCCTCGACGTTACATCGAATTGGCGGGCAATGGCTCTTGAGCTTTGGTGTTGAGATAGCTTGGCTAAAGACAGTTTAAATTCTCTGTGATATTTGGACATAAAAAGACCCCCAGTAATTGGAATGTCCAACTATTGGGGGTCAGTTCATTTAGACGCTCTTTTTCGTTTCACTCATGACCACGATTTACTGAGCAAGGAATTCACCACGAGTCTTGTCACTGCGCTTAAACAAACCACCTAATGCTGTGGTTTGAGTTGAAGAGCTAGCATCCATCACACCACGGGCTTTCACACAGTAATGCACTGCGCTGATGCTCACAGCTACGTTATCGGTTTCCAATAACGCTTGCAGGGTCACCAAAATTTGCTGGGTTAAGCGCTCTTGCACTTGTGGCCGCTGAGCGAAGAAACGCACAATGCGATTGATCTTCGACAAACCAATGATCTTATTTTTAGGCAAATAAGCGACTTTTGCCATACCATCAATGGTGACAAAATGGTGCTCGCAAGTACTGGTAAAGCTGATGTCACTGACTTTCACCATTTCATCGACTTTCATCTTGTTTTCGATCACAGTAATTTTGGGGAATTGTGTGTAATCTAAACCCGAAAAAATCTCTTTAACGTACATTTTAGCAATACGATGAGGCGTCTCGGCCAAACTGTCGTCGGTTAAATCCAGACCCAGTGTACTGACCACATCTTCAAAGGCTGTTTTGATACGTTGGTATTTTTCTTCCGTAGTCAGACCATTATCAATCATCGGGGTTTCTAACCCACTTTTGATTAAAGCGTCACGAACTTGCTTAGCCTCATCTGAAAGAAAAGCATGATTTACTGTCGAATTTTCCGCTATGTTAGCTTTCATATCTTTGTCCTACGTTGCTGTCTCCTGCCTTTCGACTGGAGGCTGTGCTAAAAGAAGTCCCCATTTGGTTACACCAAATGTCTGCCTCCATCCAGAGACAAGGTCCGACCTGTCAAGTAGCCGCTTTCTAATACATACTTAACTGCGAGTACGCCTTCCTGCTCTCCCGGCTCCTTTTGTAACAGTGACTTATTTAACGCTTTCTGTCGGTAGTCATCGTCGTCACTGTCATTAAACATCAATAATGATGGGGCAATGGCATTCACCTTAATCTGTGGTGAATAACGTTTAGCAAAAGAGCAAGTTAAGTTTGCCAAACCGGCTTTACTGGCGGCATAAGCGATGTGTTTATCACTGCCCTTTTCGGCGACATAATCCGTCATATGAATGATGTCGGCGACCCCATCGTCTTTAAAACCTGCACATAATAATCCTTCGAAGGCCAGATTTATACGATAAGGTGCAAATACGTGAACTTGCCACATTTTTTCCATCAATAACGTTGTATCTGAGCAGTTTTTCTCCGCTTCCCATTCAGAGGCATTATGAATGATGCCTCCAAGAGCATCGTAATCATTCATCACTTTCTCAATAAAGGCCTCAACACCGTCTGATGTGGAAAAGTCAGCCTGCAAACACTGAATCCCAGACGCCTCTATAGCATTAATTTCTTCGCGGTGTCGGCGGTACGTAATAATCACCTGATAACCTTGCTGGTGTAACGCTTGAGCACAGGCTAACCCAAGTCGCTGGCCACCTCCTGTAATAATGATGGGCGATTTTCGCATCATTTACATCCTATCCTTTTTAATGTTTCTGCAAGAATGACAAGCTTTTAAGTACGTAACAAGCCCGAATATGAAACAGCGGCTCACATTTTAGACTCTGCCTAACGTTAGGGTGCGTACTTAAACATCGAGACCTTACATACGAGTGTAAACCAAATTCAGATCATTTTTGGCAAATTCCCAAACACCACTTGAATAAAAATTGAACTATCCTGTTCATTACTACTCAAAGATAGGCGTTTTAATGACTGAACAAACCGTTACCTAAAGAAGTGATGAACAAGCCCATTGGCGTCATTAGGCTTATTAGCCTCTTCTTTAACATTCACTCGACTGAAGAGAAGGAATTGTAATGAATCAAGCAGCTGAAAAAACCACCCCGCAAGTCTCATCTATTCCCCAAGAAGCGTTCGACTGGTATGACGAATACGCTCATGGCGACATCGACCGACGCACCTTCTTATCAAGACTAGGGACACTTGGCGTCACTGGCTTATCTTTGTCAGTCATCGCCAAATCGCTCACCCCAAACTACGCCTTAGCGGAACAAGTATCCTTTAACGACCCCGACCTTACGGCATCTTATTTGGAGTTTGAAAGCCCTAGTGGTCATGGCACTGGTCGAGGCTATTTAGTGTTACCAAAAGGTGTCAATGCGAGTGACAAAGCACCTGCAGTATTGGTTGCCCATGAAAACCGAGGATTGAACCCTTACATTAAAGATGTGGCGAGACGATTGGCAAAAGCAGGATTCATTGCCTTTGCACCAGATGCCTTATTTCCTCTTGGAGGATACCCTGGTAATGATGATGAAGGTCGTGCCATGCAGAAAACCCTTGATGGAGCGAAAATTGAAGAGGATTTCATGGCGGCCGCACGCTTACTAAAAAGTCACGAGCTGAGTAACGGAAAAGTGGGCATGGTTGGCTTCTGTTTTGGTGGCTATCTAACCAATTCCTTGGCCGCCAATCTGCCTGATGTTATCGATGCCGGAGCGCCTTATTACGGTACGCCAGCTAAAGGCAATATTGATCAAATCAAAGCGCCACTTCAGCTTCATTTTGCTGAACTCGACAAACGCGTTAATGCCACTTGGCCCGCTTATGAAAATGCATTAAAGAGCAATCAAGTAACCTACACCGCCTTCACTTATGAAAAGGCCAATCATGGTTTTCATAATGACTCAACGGCGCGCTATCAAGAGAAAAATGCCGAATTAGCCTGGCAAAGAACCCTCGACTTCTTTAAGGCGACTTTGACCAGCTGATGAAGAAATACGTGCGGCAGTTTATATTGTCGCACGTTTCATTGGACGAGACTTTACCGGTTTTGTCGGCGAGTTATCGTTAAAATTGATGTTTTTAAGATTAGGTACCTGTTGCCATAATTGATCACATAAATCCGATAAACTGGAATCATCATTTATCTGCAACCAACTGACTACCGCCTTCGCGACATTGGGGTAACTGATCTGAACCACTCGACTGGTTTCAAGCCAATCTCGAATAGCCTCAGGGTTCAATTCCTGACAGGTTTTAGCAATGTCCAAATATTCTAATGCAATGGCATTGGAATGCTGTTCAATTTGCCCCTGCATTGGCTTGGCTAAAATACGACGTCCTAAATGGAGCGCCTCCGAATTCAGCTCAAACCCTGCGTTACACAACACCGACTCACATTCACTGAGGTTCTTCTGGAATTGGTCTCGGCTGAAGGGAAACACCTCAACATTACCATACACACCCGGCTCAATGTCTTTGCAATGCAGTCTAAAATGATAATCTGGAACGGCTTCTAACCAATCTAATACCGCTTCACTGTTCTCAAACGGTAGGTACACTAAAACTTGATTCGGTTGAGGATTATTAGGGGCATCATGGTTATGGATCAAAGGCGGTAAAATATCATGACCAAAGTGATGCCAATGGGCACCAAGCTGGGTTGCAGCAGGCGCAAAATTAGACATGATCCATTGCGCTATGCAGTTTTTCTTATAGCGTGGAATATCATATTTAAACGCATACTGATGACCAAAGCCAACACAAGGCACATTCTGACGTTTAGCGGCCCACGCGACAATCGGTTCATAATCCGTAATTACCAGATCATAACCGCGAGTGTCTATCGTTTGAATATCACGATATAGTTTATAAAAATTCGCTTTACGAAAGGTTGCATATAAATCCAGTTTGCCATTACGAGCAACAAAGCTTAACCCTTGAAAGGTTCGATAGTTACCAAACACTTCCATGTCAAAATACTCTTCTTCTGGGCGTCCAGAAAACACGAAATCCACATGAATACCAGCGGAATTCATTTCTGCAGCCATGGCCCGAGCGCGAGTAATGTGACCGTTACCTGTGCCTTGAACACCATACAAAATTTTCATGCTAGCACTCCAATCATCGTGGCGGCACAGGCACTTCCTAATAAAGCACCAATCACAGTATCCGTTGGGAAATGTACCCCTAAAAAGATTCTCGACAAGCCCACATTCATGGCCCAAAAATACAACATCATATTCAAACCGGGGAACCACTCACTTAAGCAGTAAGCCATGAAAAAGGCCCCGGAAGTATGGCCTGATGGAAAAGAAAATTGATCAGAAGGAATAATGAAACTATTAAAATTATCCAAGGCATCCGCTGGACGATTGCGTTTAAAACCACGCTTTAAAATCAGATATACAATTCGCTCAAGGATAAAACCAAGCACCATGATCATGACTAGAGTGTGGTAATCGGTAAACCACAAAATCATTGCCAGTGCAGCATACAATGGTCCATCCGCCGTAAAGGAAACAGCTCGTCCCATGCTAGTCAACTTTGCCCTATGTTTTCGAGCCATACACCAAGAGAAAGTCTGTACATCAAATGCATGAATATTCTGAAGTATGTTCATAGGTGTTCACCTCTCATTTCATCTTACCTTTAAAATAGAACAGTAAAATGTCAGTAAGGTGGCGTTTCGATGACAACTTGATGACAAGCCCAGTGGTACAGATGAGAGGCTTTAAGTGAGAAAGGCGCACAATGATTAAGCAAAAAAATACCCCGCTAAATAGCGGGGTATTTTAATAACTTGACTTTAAAGTATTGGGATTACTTCATGTCATTTATTTTGTGGAACTTAGCAATCATTGCATCTGGACGAACTTTCTTGTTGCTGCTGTTTAGAGCGTATACAACGGTTTCGCCTTTAGGACCTGCACCGATCTCAGTGTAACGTAATGGTACTTCACCGACGACACGTGCTGTGTTCATCTCTTCTAAAGAACCGAACACATAAATGCGGCCTTCAGCACGCATTTCACCGTAGAAGTCCTCAGAAGCGACTAGTGAACCGTCATACATATCAACCGAAGCGATACCAGACATTTTCTTTTTGTCTTCGTTCGTTAGACCGAACACAATGGTTTCACCTTTAGGGCCAGCGCCAATGCGAACTTTACGGAAAGACGTCTCACCAACAGATAAGAAATCTTCATACACATCGCGGTCGTCAAAAATGTAAATACGACCTTCGTGATGCACTTCATACAAATCATTATTATTCATAGCGGATGCTTCTGCCATTGTATCAGCAGAACCTTTTTTCGCCATTTCACCGCCACAAGCCGTTAGAAGAGTGATTGCCATTAAACCGGTTGCGATTGGAATTAATTTCATTGTTGTACTCCTAGGTTGAATTAACACCTACCTTATAAGCACAAAATGACAAAAGCATGACAATTACATGACGATAAAGCGTCAATCGTCGCACAATAAGGAAAACTCAAAGCCAGTTACTTAACATGACACCAATCCCCAGCGACTGGGTTTGATGATTGTAGTCCAGCAATGATTGTCCATAGCCGTTGAAATACTGGATGTAACCACGTGTTTTACCCCATAATGGAAAGTTGAAGCCCACTTGAATGGCACCACGATTGTCCGACATGTCTAAATTATTGCGAATCATCACATCGATGCTGTAATCGTCAATCACATGGATCATGCTAAATTCACCATAGCCATAATAATCTTCAATATCAGGGTTATCGTCTACATCGGAACTTTCTGGAAAACGATACCAAGGTTTAATGGAAAATGCCGTATTTTCGGTTTCAAACAAAAAATCCACATAGAAACGGTTCCAAGAGCGGGACAAATCGCCTGATTGACCATTGGATTGATGATTCAGCCCGTAGGTTATGTAACTGGGCTTAATGCCAAACCAAGCTTCTTTTGGCTTGACCACGATGAAGGCTTCCGGCTCATGATTGGTATCTCGAAATGGTGCCGAAATATGGCTGTTATAAGCTTGCCAATAGGCTTGCTGAGTATAAGCGAACCAAAGACTACTATTACGCCCGACGACACCATAAGCCACAGGAAATTTCACGCTTAATTGAAACTTAAACTCCACACTCTGTAGGCTTTCAGAATCGCTTTTGTCCCCTAAAAAAGCTCGATCATTTGGATTTGAGGTATAGGCAATAGGTAAGAAGTAATTTGGTCGATGAGGTGTAATCACAAACGGATTATTCACCGTGGCACTCTCACGAATTTCCCGTTGTTGAAACAATCCATTTGCCTCTTTTGCTCGCTGGCTAATAGATTCGGGGACTTCAGGCTCCTCGGCTTGAAAATAAGACTCACTTTCATGCTCGGTCTCGACTGACATTGACTCCGTCTCCTGAGCCATCAACATACTTGGCAATAATGCCAGACAACACAATAACCGCTTCATTTTTTAAACCTATTTAATACTCATTCATCAAGAAGACAATACAACCTTCTTGCTGTACGTCTCTCGGTCCATGTCACATACCTCGACGGTAAAGCTAACATCTTTTAATGAAAACTGTATTAAGGCATCCAACACTAATTGCGAAACATGTTGTTTTTGCGCTTCTGTTCGCCCAGATAACATCCGTAACGTCACATGAATAAACGCGTCTTCTTGCCCCGCTGTCAGAAAGCTTTTGTATGGCATGGCCCGTAACTTGATGTCTTCCTGAGTAAACAAGTTAGACCCTATGGTGGCATCTCGAACGGCTTCTAATAAATCCATTGGAGGTAATTCTTGAGCTAAATTCTGACTAAATTCGACAATACAATGAGGCATGCGTTTCTCCTTTTTAGATTTATTGGTTGCAAACAAAATGAAGACGTACGTTAAAAAAACTACGAATAAGGCAGAAAACAGCGGACTTATTCGTACTTTCCTTAATAACCACGAGTCATGTCGACCGCTGTCGGTATTTGACCTGTCTCGTGATAATAATTGATATTTTTTGCCACCACCTGACAAGCACTCGTCATATGAGTTGGTGCTGAAATATGTGGCAACACGGTCACATTATGCCTTCCCCAATAATCATTATCACTGGCTAAAGGCTCTTGCTGAAACACATCTAACACGGCGTGCGATAGATGACCTTGATCAAGTTTTAACTTTAATGCTGAATCATCGACTATCGCGCCACGAGCAAAATTAATTAAGCTGGCACCAGCAGGTAATAAGGATAAGGTCTGTTCATTTAATAAGGATTGTGTGGCCGCGGTTAAGGGTAATAAACAAACTAAAATGTCAGAAGATTCCAGCAATTGCTGCATACCTTGCTCACCGTGCAAACAGGTTACGCCGGAGATCTGTTTTGCTTGGCGACTCCAGCCCGATACACTAAAACCGTTTTCGACCAAGCGTAACGCACTGGCTTTGCCTAACTCACCTAACCCAAGAATGCCAACACGTCGTTCAACCGCACGCACCATCAATCTAGGTTGCCAAGTCGCTTGCGCTTGCTGGCGAGCATAATATGGCATGTCTCGATGCAAAAACAATGTCCACGCCAATACAGCCTCAGACATAGTTTCAGCCAAATGAGGGTCAACTAATCGGACAATTTTAAAGCCAGCCTCAGGAAACGCCGCAACCATACGTTCAACTCCTGCCCATAAACTTTGCACCCACTTTAAATGTGGTAAGTCCGTAAGCTCATTCGGATCAGGGTTAGCCACAATAGCAAATTCACATGTGGATTTTTGCGTTTGGCTTAATTCAGAAAACAGCCCAAAAGAACGCTCTGGCATGTGTTTTGACAAACTGGCTAACCAAGCCTGCTGTTCCGCTACCGTCAAGGTCGACACCAAAGGAATCATGACGCATACACCTGTGTCAGGTCTTTAAACCCTTTAAGTTCAATGGCGTTACCGCTTGGGTCTTTAAAGAACAAGGTCCACTGCTCACCCGCTTCGCCGGCAAAACGAACACTCGGTGCTAAGTCAAATGTCACCCCTGCGCCCTCCAAACGGTCAGCTATATTTCGCCAATCTTCGTAAGCTAAAATCAAGCCAAAGTGAGGCATGGGCACCAGATGGTCACCTACCTTGCCAGTATTATTAGTGGGAGAAGGAGTGCCCAAATGCAAGGAAAGTTGATGACCATAAAAATCAAAATCCACCCAAGTCTCTGTATGACGCCCTTCTTTACAGCCCAACACACGAGTATAAAAATCTCTTGTCTCTGCTAAGGACGTAACATGATATGCGTAATGAAACAGTGCCAATTCCGTAACCTCCTCTCGACATTAAATACGGCTAACATACCGTACAGCTAGAAAAATAAACAGGGATAGCGAATATCAAGTCTAGAAATGTCTACTGTAAAGGCGTGCCTTCACGGTCTTCTTGTGCAACAAAATTCAGATATTCCGTTTTCACTTCAGGCAACGGATTTACCTCTGAAAACAACTGGGAACGACTTTGATTTTCAATGATTCTTACGTGCGAACGGTTCAGCTCTCTAGGTTCTTTTACCCCACAAGAATGGGCAATTAAACCAATGCCGTGCAATAACTCTTGGGCATAATTTGCTACACGCTCAGACTTTTCCGTCGCCACCAAACCTTTTTGCAACTCGGGATTGTGCGTAGTAATGCCAGTTGGGCAGGTATTTTTATTGCATTGAAGTGCTTGAATACAACCAAGTGAAAACAGGAAACCACGGGCAGATACGACAAAATCTGCCCCAGCACTTAATGCCCATGCGGCTTTGCCAGGAACAATCAATTTACCCGATGCAATCACCTTGATGTAAGGTCGTAAACCATGCGACGTAATGGCGTTTACTACCAAAGGCAAACTTTCTCTTAACTGCATTCCCACATAATCCATTAAGGATTGTGGTGCTGCTCCAGTGCCACCATCAGAGCTATCAATCGTAATAAAATCCGGACAATAATCGAGGCCTTTTTTGTGTATCAAATCACACATTTTATCAAAAAATGTGACATCACCGACCACCATTTTAAAGCCCACAGGCTTACCCGTGACCTTGCGGACATGATGAATCATATTCAGCAAATCATCGATGGATTTGATGTCTGTATGTCCGTTGGGACTAATCGAATCTGCACCAACAGGAATGCCGCGAGTATGAGCAATTTCTTCCGTCACTTTTGCACCAGGTAACATCCCTCCTTTACCCGGTTTTGCCCCTTGACTCATCTTGATTTCAAACATACGTACATTGTTGTGATCAGCAATGGCTTTTAATCTGTCATCACTCAGGTGTCCATGAGCATCACGAACACCGTATTTGGCCGTACCGATTTGGAATACTAAATCACAACCACCTTCAAGATGATAAGGTGACAAACCGCCTTCCCCCGTATTCATCCAAATCCCCGCCTTACGAGCGCCTTGAGATAAGGCCTGAACGGCAGGCTTCGACAAGGCACCAAAACTCATACCTGAGATATTGATCACAGAACGAGTTCGATAAGGGTGTTTTGTAGTATGTTCACCAATACTGATTTCTTTGGGCTGTACGGCGTCTTCTTCCAAGGTTGGAAAAGCACAATTGAGGAAATAAATATCGCCCGGCGTATCAAGAGAGCGAGTGGAACCAAAGGCGATGGTAGCGTCTACTTTCTTAGCCGCACGATACGCCCAAGAACGCTCAGCACGATCAAAAGGACGTTCTTCTCGATCTAAAGCAAAAAAGTATTGACGAAAAAATTCACCAAGATGCTCAAACAAATACCGAAAACGGCCAACAATAGGGTAATTACGACGAATAGTATGGGCCGTTTGATGTGTGTCCACCCAGTACATAACGACTAATGCCACCAATAAAGCAAAACACAGAACCACAAAAAACAATGCCGCCCAATGAATGGTCACACTCGTGACCGACCATAAAAATTCCATATTTCACCCTTACCCAGTAAAACGTTTAAACGACTGACTTAATGTCTTTACATGATCATAAATCAAAAACTGGGGGCAATGTCGGACGAATCATGAACAAAAGAAGCAATAAATTGGTCTGCAGGAGCAGGACGACCAAAATAGTAACCTTGATAAAAGAAACACTCGCATTCTTTGAGTCGATCAAAATGCGGCAAGGTCTCTACACCTTCCGCTAAGACATTTATTTTCAACGCTTTTGCCATGGCGATCACCGCATGTACTATGGCTTCATCACTGTGATCTGTGAGCAAATCTCGCACAAAAGATTGATCAATTTTCAACCTGTCGATCGGTAAGGATTTAAGATACTTCAACGACGAATATCCAGTGCCAAAATCATCTATGGACAAATACACACCCAACTCTTTTATCGCCTGCATTTTGGTCAAACTGGTGGCCCAATCATTCAACAAGGTATTTTCTGTAATTTCTAAATCCACACACGAAGCGGGTACATGATGTTTTTCCAACTGAGCTTTTAACGTTGGCAAAAAGCTCGCTTGCTGAAACTGTATTGGGCTGACGTTAATCGACATGCGCCATGATGTCTGCCATTTACCCTGCTCTAACCAAGTTGCCACTTGTGACAGGGCTTCATCCAGTACCCAAGTGCCAATGTCGACAATAAGACCAATCTCTTCTGCTAAAGGAATAAATTCGGCTGGCGAAATAAAGCCTTTATCTGCATCCCGCCATCTTAATAGTGCTTCGGCTCCAATTAACTCTCCTTCAGCATTATTTTGTGGCTGATAATAGAGTTCAAATAATTTGTTTTCGGTCGCATGATGCAGGGCTTTCTCCATTTCAAGACGAGCATCAGAAGCCGCCTGCATTTCAGGACGATACATTGCATACGTATTTCGGCCTGACTCTTTCGCTCGATATAAAGCGGTATCCGCTTGCTTTAAGATCACCTCGGCACACTGCTCACTTGATTGAAAAACACTGGCCCCCAAACTCGCCGTAATATGAACTTCATGATGACCCGCTGTTTTGACTTGCTGGCAAGCCAACATGACACGGCAAATCAAATCGTCCACTTGCGCCTCGGCTGCCGCCAAATCTTTCCCCAGCGCCTGCAAAAGAAAGGCAAACTCATCCCCCCCCATACGAGCAAAAACAACCTCAGAAGACACTAACCCAGCCAATTGTTTTGATACACAACGCAAAAGTTGATCGCCAACATTGTGCCCTAAGGAATCGTTAATGACTTTAAAGCGATCAATGTCCATAAAAACCACAGCTGAATAGTGACTATCCAGATTACTGACCCGCAGCCTTTCATTCAATCTGTCCGTTAGGTATTGTCGATTGGGTAGGTCCGTAACGGGATCATAGTAGGCCAAATGATGAATATGATCCTGAGCTTGTTTGCGCTCACTGACATCACGCATCAACATGAGGGTTTCCACATTGGATTGCACTTGATACTTAACCAAGCGCACTTCGACAGGCAATGTTTGCCCATCAACATGATATTGACTTTCTATGGTGGTGGGATGATTCAGCGGCAGAGCACTTACCAAATCGACAAAATAAGGCCAATCAGATTCTTCATAAAATGCTTCCAAGGACGTATCAGGCAAATCCTTTTTGTCCAATTTAAGCATGCTTTTGGCAGTCGTGTTAGCAATGCGGATTTGTTGTTGATCATCTAACAAGATAATACCATCCGCGGCGTGTTCTATCATGGCCTTTGTGTGACTGTTACTGCGTTCCAAATCACTCAACGCCGTATTCAAATTATCCCATAAATGACTGAAGGTTGCGTGTAACTGACCTAGTTCATCCGCTTGATGATGACGATAAAAAGCCCCAAATAGCGGCAGTTTTCGTACTCGCCCTAACTTAGAAAGAGAGCGCGTTAGACGAACCAACGGATACGTCACTAGAAAATAAAAAATCAGTGATACAAGACAAGCAAGCAGAATATCTTTTACTAAGTTAAACAACAAAAGAGGGATATGGGTAGACAGCAAATTGTCCATTAAATAACGCGTTTCCGGTACCACAGTGAGCAAACCTGAATTAAAGCTAGGCTGCAATAAAATCAGAGGTCGTTGAAAGAAGGTAAAATCACCAAACAACCAATCAGCCAAAGCTTGTGATGAAGAAAAAACTCGTTGCGGTGCACTGGCAGCAACAAACAACTTGCCATTTTCATCACTGACCTCAACTTTCGCAATAGATGGTGAGTTCAGCAGGCTCTCGACCTGTTGCTTAGCGACAGGGTAATCCAAACGAAACACGGCGCTTGCCAAGGGTTGCTCAACCACGCCAAGTAATTGATTGAAGTCGTTTTCAATCATCTTTTTTTGCTGCGTGATGCCATCCAGCAATTGAATGCTATTGCTTATCAAGCTCAAGCTAATCGCTAATAACAGGGTTAAGACCGCTTGCTTTACAAACAACGATTTAGAAAAGACCAGACTCATTCATACCTTCTTTGGGCTATCATCCGTTTATGCTTTATCACTAGGAAACTGCGGGTCTGAGTTAAGGAAGGTACGAACAAAGCTGAATGTCTGTTAGGCTGCTCTTACCTTTCTTGAATTTGCGACAAATTATAATGAAATATTATATATTCATGCATCGCTAGATATGAATATCATGATATGCGTCACAACTAAAGCCTTCAGAACAAAAGAAAATCAAATCTGCCTTTACAATGAAAAAAGGCCAACATACTTTCGCATGCTGGCCTGCATTCGCTTTTATCGAACTGGTTACACGATAGCACGACCATCTTCACGTGTGATGGCAATCACACTAGAAAGCGGTGTGCCACCTGTTGGCCAAGTACCACCTGGGTGCTGAATGCTAACAAACATAGTTGAGTAATCAGAGCTCCAAGCCGCACCAGTCACTTCACACTTAGTTGGGCCGACCATGAAACGTTTGATTTCACCCGTCTCTGTATCACCAACCAACATTTGGTTATTACCCTGACCAGCAAACTCCCCTTCGTTCGAGTAGTTGCCATCGGTTTGAATCCACAACAAACCGTTACGGTCAAATTTCAAACCGTCCGGCGAGTTGAACATGTTGTCTTTGTTCACGTTCGCAGAACCCGCATAAGCATCGTCAAAGACTGCTGGGTTACCCGCCATCACAAACAAATCCCATTTGAAATCATTTGCTGTGTGATCTTCGTTGCTTGGTTCCCAACGCACGATCTGACCAAAGTTGTTCTTAACTCGTGGGTTCGGACCTTCTGCTGGTGTCGCATCACCACCCGCATTTGGTTTCACGCCACGGTTCTTGTTATTGGTTAGACAGCAGTAGGCTTCTACTTTGTTTGGATTCGCCGCAACCCACTCTGGACGGTCCATCGTCGTCGCGCCCACTTTGGATGCTGCCTGACGAGTGTGAATGGCAATTTCTGCCTCTGTCATACCTGTTGTCGCAGGCGTTAGTGCTAACCACTCACCACGATTATTGTCATGGAATTTAGCAACGTACAAAGTACCTTCTGCAAGCAAGTCTGAGTTGTCAGCACCTACTTGGTATTTGCCTTTGGAAACAAAGCGGTAAAGGAATTCACCACGCTCATCATCGCCTAGGTAAACAACAACATGGCCGTTTGCCGCGATCGCGACTTCGGCATTTTCGTGTTTGAAACGACCCAGAGCGGTACGTTTTTTAGGACGAGAGTTTGGATTCATTGGATCAATTTCAACCACATAACCAAAGCGATTTGGCTCATTTGGTTCTTTGGCAAGATCAAAACGATCGTCTGCCATTTCCCACTTGTAGCGACCTTCAGAAGTGCTCACACCATAACGCTTAAGTTCATCAGGAAGCTGATAGCTGTCATCAGAAGCTGCGAAATAACTGTTGAAGTTCTCTTCACAAGTCAGATAGGTTCCCCAAGGTGTTTGACCTTGACCACAGTTGTTCCAGGTGCCTTTTGCTAATACACCACGAGGATCTGCTGAGGTTTTCATCAAATCGTGACCACGTGCTGGACCAGTGATTTCCATTTCAGTATCTGCAGTGATGCGACGGTTGAATTTAGAGTCTTTAATGATGCTCCACTTACCATCGTATTTAGCCACTTCCATAATGGACACACCGTGTGCAGCTTTGTTCTTGCGCACATCATCTGCCGTCATAGTTTCACCGCCTTCGCGGTTGGCATTTAAGGTTTTTGGATTAACGTATTCGTTGTTAACAGCCAATACAAACACGCCATTGTGATTAAAGAAGGCTAAACCATCGTTGTTATCACCAAAAGCCATTTCTTGAGAAGCACCTGTACCGCCAGTATTCGTATCTAAAGGCACGCCTTTTGACCACAATGGATCCCCCCAAGAAGCTACCACTTGCCAAGTGTAACCTTTTGGCAGGGTAATAGTGTCAGCAGTCGTGGCTTTCACCATATCAAACGCTAAACGAGAAGGTTGATGATGAGCCGCCATAGCCTGAGCAGCACCAAAGGTTGACCCCATCACGAATGCGCTGGCACCCACCGCTGCACCACCACTTAGAAAGCCACGACGCGATACCATCTTGTTCGCTACTTTCTCAAATTCCACCACCTCCGGTGCTGGACGCACTAACTCATCTAGTTCATCAAAGCTCAAATCTTGTTTGCATTCAATTGTCATAATACTGCCCTATCAATAGTGATTTCTTACTGACGAAAATAAGTCAGAACCGCCATCTTTTTTCACTTCTTATAGATGGTGCTCTAACCTGCTGTTTGAGATATTAGAAACGCAGCCTTCCCAAGATTGTCGTTTCTAACCTCCCCTGCTTAAGAGAAGTTGACAATTAATCTATAGACAAAAAGTTACACAGAAATGACAGTTAAATGGCATTATTGAATTGTTTAAAAAAAAAGGATTAAACTAGTAAGCAGGAAGCAAAACTACTTATAGACAATAATAATAAAAATAACGCAGATTCCCGAGAGGATACCGCTATGATAAACACCTTAAGAAAAATCCCTATTAAGCACAGGTTAATCAGTCTGGTGACTTTTTTCTCCATTGGCTTAATTTTAGTGATTTCGCTTTCGCTCAGTGAGAATAAAACCTCACTCCTTAATGAAAAATACGCGCAAACGAAACACGTTGTTGAAACAGCTACAGGTGTTTTAACCCACTTTCAATCACTCGAGCAATCAGGCGAACTGAGCCGAGATCAGGCTCAGAAATACGCAATGGACACCATTAAAGGCATTCGCTATGCCGGTGCTGAATACTTTTGGATCAATGATTATGACGCAGTCATGATCATGCATTCTGTTAAACCGAGTTTGGACGGAAAAAACTTAGCAAATCTTGAAGATCCTAACGGAAAAAAACTGTTTTCAGAATTCGTTAAGGTGGTTAAAGCTCAACAAGCAGGTTTTGTTGATTACCTATGGCCGAAACCTGGTAGTGAACAACCCGTTGAAAAAATTTCGTACGTGCAAGGGTTTGCACCATGGGGTTGGATTATTGGCTCTGGTATTTATTTAGACGATGTTGATCAACAGTTCAAACAAGAAATCATAAAATTGGGCAGCATCAGCGCAGTTATTATTCTATTTGCTCTGTTTATTTCCGTCATCATTCTAAGGTCTATCCTCACGCCAATTCGTCAAATTAAAACAGCTCTGGAAGACATTTCCCACGGTTCTGGTGATTTAACCGCTCGTCTCCCTGAATCTGGAAACGACCAATTAACCAAGATCGCCATCTCCTACAATACGTTTGTAAAAAGACTTAGCGATACTTTGAATAAAGCCGTGTTGCTTAACCAAGAAGTGGAATCTAAAAGCAAAGAGCTGAAAATTGCTTCAGCCAAAACCAGAGAAATTAGCCAAGAAAGAGAAGGCAAATTCACTGAAATGACACAAGCCATTGCGGAAGTCGATAGCTTCAAAAACGAAGTCATTGAAAGCACGCAAACGACATTAGATTCCGCTAAAATAACCGTCGAGAAAACTCGCACAGGACAAGATTCAATACAACAAACGGTTGATTCACTAGATAAACTATCAAGCGAATTAGAATCAGGGTTAAACACGGTCATTCAACTGGCAGAACAATCTCAAACCATTGGTACTGTGTTGGATGTCATCAGTGAAATCGCCGAGCAAACTAACCTGCTGGCATTGAATGCGGCGATTGAGGCCGCTCGAGCTGGTGAGCAAGGGCGCGGATTCGCTGTGGTGGCAGACGAAGTTCGCGGCTTAGCCAGCCGAACTCAAGCCTCCACAGATGAAATTCAAGCCATGATTAACAAGCTACAGAGTGGTGCAAAAGAAGCGGAAAGCAAAATTACGGAAAGTCATCAGCAATCACAAAAAACCACTCAAGAGATGAGTATGACAGCGCAATATCTCGAGGACATTGCCAGCTCAGCGGAAGGCATTAATCGCGCCAGTAACTCGGTACTTCAAAGTGTCACGCTACAAAGCGATGTTGTACAAAGACTCAACGAGTTAAATGAAAAAGTCGTTGAATTATCAGCGCAGGCGAGTTTGCAAGTCCAGCAGAACAACCAAACGAGTGAATCTCTGGCTCAAACGTCAGAACAAACACAGAAGGTCATGTCGGCCTTCAAACTTTAGCCTCTAGGAAATCGATCACGCCAACAAGATGTCCTTCTTGTTGGCGTTTTTTATATCTAACACGCTCTCTTTAGAGCACTTAGCACTCTTGGATATCGCTCCCATAGACGGCCATTTCGCCATGTCGCAACACCAACCCTTCTCTTAAAGATTTTTTCATGCCTTTCACAACCAGAGCATAGGAGTGATCAATCAAACGCTCAATTTCCCCATCTGGCAAACTTCCTTCATACATTACAGAATTCCAATGTCGCTTATTCATATGATAGGCAGGTATCACCTCGTCAAACACATCCCTCAGCTCAATAGCATGATCCGGCTGACATTTCAGATTCAGCAAACCTTTTGCTTGGTAGCGAGTCAGTAGAGCAAACATTTTTCCCTGTACTTTGAACACAGCAGTACGGTTATCAAAAGGATACACTTCCACCGCTTCAGGCTTGGACAATAAATAGGATTTTACACGATCTAGTTGCAAACCAACCTCGCCTCAAAATGTGGGACACAAAGAAACCATCAATAACGTAGCGCAATCGCTTGCTGCAACAATGGCCAAGCTAATAACGCTTGTTGATAGTGTTTAGCCTTATCTGACAGGGGCAGATCATAATCGGCAATACGATAGGCTAAAATGCCGTAAAAAGCATCCACAGCACCAGGACTATCGAACATAAAAGGCCCTTTTACCTGACAAAAAATTTCATCGACTCTGTTTAGTTCGTGACGTAAATCACTGGATATCTCAGTTAACGGTGTCACAGGCTGTAGTGAAAATGGACATTGTTGACGCAAGGTTACAAAGCCCGCATGAAGCTCGGCACATAAACTTCTCGCCACCGCCTTCTCAAGCGCTGATAATGGATACAAAGCCCCATCTGAGAAGTCGTTAAAATATTCCGCGATAGCCAAAGAGTCATGCACGACTATGTCACCAATTAGCAGAGCGGGCACCAAGCCTGTTGGCGACAATTGTCTTAACTCAGCTTTGTCACTTTCGGATTGCAGATCAATCCCCTGCAATTCAACCTCAGCACCGGCTAATTGACTGCAAATCCAAGCCCGTAAAGACCAGGTGGATAAGGTTCCAACCACTAGTTTCATCACTGCCTCCAAGCGCAATGGTTTCCATCACACTATTCCTGAAAAACTGTTAAAATAGAGTCGGTTAATACTTTCAATGAATGACATCCTCAAAAGGAAGACCATGATCATCACCCTAACGACTCCCGCTATGTTGTTTCCCGCCGTGTCCCTTTTATTGCTGGCTTATACCAACCGCTTCGTGACCCTAGCCTCTATCATTCGGACCTTTGATCCAAAACAAGAAGACGATAACACCACAGAACAAATCGTTAATTTAAGAAAACGCATTTATCTCATTCGACGAATGCAAGAAGCAGGCGTGATCAGCTTTTTTCTCTGCGTCATGTCCATGCTCGCCATTTATATGGAATACCAACAAGTAGGCAGTTATATTTTCGCTGCTAGCCTAGTTTGCCTCATGTATTCTTTGTACCTATCCGTGCGTGAAATTACCATTTCTTGTGACGCTTTAGAACTTCATTTAAAACACTTTAACGCAGACCTAACGCGCAAAAAATCGGTAAAAAAGCCCTACAAGCGAATCGACTGAAGATTAAAACCTTTCAACGATGAGGACGCATCATACTGAGCAAAGTAGTCGATAAAATCCTCATCCACTACTTTTTGATGCGTCACACTGGCATGACGAAGAATTAGACGACCATCTTGTCTTAGTACGAATCCTTGATGTGACACATTTAAATTAGTACCGATCCAATTCTTAAGTGCCCAATCAGGACGTACCATATTAATCACACTGCCCGACGGAATACGATCAAGTAAAGCTTGATTCACTTGTTTATCTGGTCCCAAAAACACGGCGGTTAACGGTACATAGGGAATGTCAGCTTGGACCACTTGCAAATGCTGACCAGTCGCGTGCAATTTTTCCAGAAGCGGTTCACAGCCCTGCTTACAAGCGATGCTTTTAGCACTTAAATGACGATACCAAGCCGCTCGATCAATTTGCGTGCTTGCTTTCTGAAAATGTTTTGGAGCAACTCGATCCGTGATGTCTTGTAATATCTTTCGATTATTCGGCAACCAATCCAAACTAGGAAAGTGGTTACGTTGCATAAAATTGACCTGACCATGCTGATAACGAATGTTGATTAAATTGTCTTTAAAGCTTCCTGCTGAAACGGACTGTATTCCAGCCAGCACCGTCTCAACATAAGTTGTGCAGTCAAACACATCAAAGCGTATCATTGGGTCTTTATCGAATTGCCCACTCTGCCCTTCTCCAGCATTGCCACCAACATAAGGTGCTCCCATAAACAGATGACTTAGTCGTTCGACACGCGTTGCCACATCCATCGAATTTACTTGAGTAGTCATTGACTGATAGAACACACGCTCTATTGCTGGATCATAGATGTACTCGAAATCACTCCCGTTGGCATGATTATATAAACTACCCACTAAGAGACAGCAGCCTAGCCAATATTTTTTCATCACCACCTCGTTTGCAATACATCACAAAAATGAACAAAAACCTCACTAACAGCCTAACATCATGTTGTTAAAATACCATGTACAAAGAGAGGTTTGCCCATGAAGATACAAAATCCACCTTTTTTATATGGCCAACAAGGCTTACAACAAAGTCAAAGAAACCTTGAACAAGCCAATCAAGAAGTCGCACAAATGGCGACTCAAACTTTTGACCGAGTACAACCCAAGGAGCTCGATGTACAGCATGGTTCTATTGAGGAAAGCTTAATGGAAGCGAGGCAAGCCACTCGAAATGCTCAATCGAATGCGCAGGTCATTGATGGTTCAAACAAAGCCATAGGTAGCTTAATTGACATCATGGTTTAAGCATTAGAATTTAACCACAGTGATCAAGCATAGCTTTGGCTTGATCTAAGTTTTCAATCTTTGTCACCCTAACCCAGCGCCCAATTTCTTGACCATCTTTTAGTAGAATTAAGCTCGGCCACAGCTTCACACCAAACTGGCGTCCCAATCTCTTTCCTTTGCCATCAAACACCTTCACATGAGGCATAGTCGGATAAGCTTTCATAAAGCATTCAATAACAGACACAGCCGCCTGACAATGAACGCACCAGGGTGCGCCAAATTCAACCAATACATACCCCGCCAGATGATCTAATGCCTCTTTTTCAGGCGCTTTCTCTGAGTAATTTTCATTATAGCCAAGCGTCATTGCTAACATATTGGACACCTTATTTAATTTACTTTACCGCATTCTAGGCTTTGCAAGCTCAAAAAGAAAACCGCCCAAAAAGGCGGCTTCCTAACACATTATCTGACTTTAATGAGAGCACTTCAGGCTCACCTTAATTCAGAAAATGAGACGATCTAAACTTTAAATTTCACCACGAGATCATTAAGCTCAACGGCTAAGCGCGTCAACTCTGCCGCACTGGCGCTCGTTTGATTCGCACCAACAACGGTTTGTGCTGCTAAATCACTAATATTCGTGATATTCCCATCTACTTCTTTCGCTGTATTCGATTGTTCTTCTGCAGCACTAGCAATCACATGATTACTGTCACTAATCGCGGCAATACGGCGAGTAATTTGCTCTAAGGCTAGGGCCGCTTCGGCCACCACCTGCTTAGCCATGCTGGTTTTTTGACTGGTGCTTTCCATTGAAGAGACGGCCATATTGGCCGAGGTCTGAACGTCTTTCACCATGGTTTCGATTTCTTCAGTGGATTCTTGTGTTCTATGAGCAAGACTACGTACCTCATCCGCCACGACAGCAAACCCTCGCCCTGCCTCACCAGCACGGGCCGCTTCAATTGCCGCATTCAAAGCCAGTAAATTAGTCTGCTCCGATACAGCACGTATCACATCCAGAATCTGTCCAATCGAAGACACCTGACTCGCCAACTGGTTAATCACATTGGTACTGGTTTGCATTTCTTGGTTCATATCCGTAATAACTGAGGTCGTCTCATCTACTTTACCCTTGCCTTCTGACGCCAAGCGAGAAGATTCATGTGAATCTTGAGAAGTGGCTTGAGCCGTTTTCGCGACTTCATCAATCGCTGAGCTCATTTGGGTAATAGCGGTAGCAGCCTGTTGAATTTCATCACTTTGCTGCTGCAATCCATTTGTTGAGCTTTCAGTAACAGAATTAAGTTCTTCTGCTGCCGAAGCCAACTGGCTCGAAGATTCACCAATATGAATGATGGCTTCTCTAAGGTTATTTTGCATCGTGTCTAAAGCCGTGGCCAAACGAGTTACTTCATCTTTACCATCAACTTTTAATGTTTGCGTTAAATCTCCCTGAGCAATTCGTTCAGCAGAATGCATAGCGGCTTGAAGAGGTTGATTAATGCTCTTAGCTAGATAAATCGCAATAAAAATCGCAAATACTGCGGTGCCTACAATGATTACACTTGTCGCCACCAAACTATTATTGTATTCCTGTGATGAGGCCTCACTCGTCTGATCCGCGATGCGTTGATTTTCCTCAACAATAGCACGCAGTGCTTTCACCATCTGATCAGCTGCCACATTCATTTTGGGAACCAATTCCATCACTCTAGAGTCATCTTGCTGCGTCACCGAATCTGTTACTTGCCCCTGTAAATCAAGATACATTTTTTTATGCTGCAAGAATTCTTCAAATAACCGACGCTCACTTGCCTCTTCAATGTGAGATTCATAAGCACGCTGATATTCTTCTACTTCCTGTTTTAATGACACCAAAGTTGCTAAGGTCGTTTTTTGGCGTTGTTCATTCTTTTCATTTAACAAACGTAATGTAAAAATTCGCACTCTCATTAAATTACTATTCATCTCTCCAAGACTTGAAATAGCTGGAAGTATATTGCGCTCAATCTTCTCAGAATTAGAGCGAATGTCTTTCATTGCATTCATCCCTCCTCCCCCAAGTATGATTAACAACAGTAAAATCACGGAGAAAGCGGTGAATAGACGCGTCCTAATATTCATCTTTCGTAACATATTCGTACCCTTAATTTATAGTAACGTTACTTCTTAAGTGACATATTAACCCGACGTATAGCGCCAAGAAGGGACTAAACGTCGAGAGTGAAACGTCGAGCCAGCACTCAAACCGACTCAGGACAAGCACAATGAGGTTGTTTCAAGTAAACCTTTTATGTGACTTCCTAAACTTAAGAATTGGAGATCCTCATCTTTATCCACTGCTCAAACTCAGCAGAGGATAAAGGTGGAGAATAGAGAAAGCCTTGTACAACTTGATAGCCAGCTTCTATTAGTAAAGACAGCTGACTTTGCGTTTCCACACCTTCAGCAATTGATAGGGCATCAAGATCTTGCGATATATTAAAAATAATACGACTTAAATAAACGGCCATTTTATTTGGAAATTCATGTACAAAAAAACGATCCAGTTTTAAATGGGATATTGGGAATTTTAATAATCTTTTAAGATTAGAATGTTCGGTTCCGAAATCATCTAACGACACGTTTATTCCCATAAAATACAGCTCAGCGATTCTGCCTGAAACATTATCAATAGAAAGAAATGGAGTTCGCTCGGTTATCTCGATAATCAACTGATCGAATGGAATGTCTAATTTTATTAGCATGTTTTTGATACGATTCGAGATATCAGAATCACAAAAACTCATAGCAGAAAAATTAACCGATATGTGTGGAATGGACAGTCCATTATCTCGCCAATAAACAAATTGAAGACAGGCTTTATTAAAAATTAAAAAATCTAATTCTGAGATAATAGAATAGCTTTCTGCAATCTCAACAAACACATCAGGCGACACATCACCAAACTCATCAGAAGACCACCTTGCTAATGCTTCAACACCATAAAGGGAGTTATCAGTTACATTAATTTGAGGCTGATAAACCACAGACAATTTTTTAGCAAACAAATCTTGGCAAAATGCGCTGACCATAAAATCTGTCGAAAGTTCATTGTTTGCGCTTTCAACAGCCTGCCGACGAAACATCAAACTAAGGTACTCTTTACCTTCAAGAAAAAATGGGTCTACCGCAACTGTCACAAAAAAAGGGGACGCCTTTTC
This sequence comes from Marinomonas posidonica, assembly GCF_043643765.1. GTDB lineage: Bacteria > Pseudomonadota > Gammaproteobacteria > Pseudomonadales > Marinomonadaceae > Marinomonas > Marinomonas posidonica_A. The sequence goes on from NZ_JBHZSP010000008.1 coordinate 23,407, forward strand.
AGGCCGATACAATAAGGAAATTGCTGTACCTGAATACTTTCTAAACTCTTCTAAAAAAAAAGTACCTTGTTTTTCCCGTGACCAAAAGCAATCCTTAGGAAATATGATAGTCTTGTTAGAACAATTAGTTAGAAAAAGTTTCTGAGCACGAGCATTACATGAAACGAGCGTATTTTCAGCATCTAGAACAAGTAAACTGGCATCAAATAGTTCAGATTCACGCCATTCACGCTTTGTGTTACACGCATCTAATTCCACGAGCAAGTCCTTGCTTTGCATGTTTAAGATAATGATATTTAGATATCATTATTTGTCATATAGACAAAATGACATACAAATATTGCCTATAAGGCAAATTGTGTCAAGCAAATTGCCTCATAGGTTTTGTCGTACTAGCAAGTCAAAAAGGATAATCTCGTCATGAAGATAGGACAGGTTATCAAAGTTTTACGCTTACAACGTAAGATGACACAAGAACAAATTGCACTGGAAGCAGATATGGCCACCAGCAATGTGTCTCGCATTGAGAAAGGCCTAAGACAACCCTCGCAAAAGGTTTTATGGAAATTGGCTAAAGCTCTAAATACTACGCCCTCTGTTATTTATGCTGCTAGTGAACAGCCTGATGGCAATATTTTAGATTTCTTAGAACAAGTTAAATACGATGAAAAAGAGGATCCATCGTTCAAAAAAAATAAAAGAGTTGGCAGTTCCATCATTAGCAAAGATGCCCAACTTATATTAAAACTTTATAGCGAGCTCTCCCCAAAGAATAAATCTTTATTATTAGAACAACTTAAAACTCTGCATAAATGGCAAGAAAAACCAATCTAAAGCAATTAAGAAGAGCACACTTCTGGCGCGACATATTCCAACTTCAATAAGTCAAAGTAATTTTGCCCTAATGCAATATTACGAAATGCCTCATCACTCAAAAACTGATGAATTCGCCCCGTCACTTTGAGCTCCTCTTGATATACGTCAAAACGATTATTGCGAAAAGCGACAAAGTCCGAACCTGGCAAGATGCGCTCAGAGTAACGGTTAAAGAAAGAAACGTATTTTTCTTGATTACCCCACTGGCTAAAATAATAGTCATCCAAAATGCGCCATGAAGTATCCAACATCAGGTTAGGATGCTTGTCTAACATCGCAGACAAGATAGCGATATGTTGTTCCGCTTTCATGTTGGTCAATTCATACGACATCCCCATGTGCGCCCAAATAATTTTATTATTCGGATATAAAGACAGCACCTGCTCCATTAGTGGAACATATAACGTTGGGAAACGGTTATTTCCTAAGTCAGAATGAATAGTGATTGGGTAGTCTCGCTTTTCCAACTCACTCATAAAATCAACCCACTGACGAATATCTTGAGGCGTTGCTGGCTTATGGCGATTATGAAACTGAGCTTGCTTGACTAGATTAACCTCTCCCATCCAGCGAAACATGTCTGGGTACTCTTTTTCATAGAGCGCCATAATGGCCAAGGTGGATTGCGGATTGGCTAAGTCTGTAAAGGTCATCGATAAGGTTAAATGCAAATCATCTGGGGCGTGCTCCAACATATTTGCCGCATTAACAAAATCATTACGAGTCGTCGGAGAAACAGGGATGCCTGGGCATTTTAAATAATTGGAACAGCTGGAGTTGGCTGGTAACATCTGCCCAATACCGTACACATTGGCGAAGCGAACGCTGGTTTGGCGCAGAAAGTCATTTACCTGTTGAAACGGTATCGCACGCCCATCAAATGGTCGATAATGAAGATGGCTATCGACAACAGCCGTATAAGGTTCATTCGTTCGGTCATAACACGCCGCCCCCGCCTTAAAAGACGCTAATGGACGTGGTTCGCTTATCGAGTCATATGCACACCCCACCAACAAGGAACAAAACACCATCATGACCATCAAAGGATGACAAAACATTAGAATGGATCCTCTTTATTAAAACAAAAACTTTGACGCTTACTCATCTAACACGTTATTTTTAAGGTGTTTTTGCTCGTCTATTAATAGGAAAGACCTTACCATGTCCACGCCACACTATCATCATTTACAACAATACTTCAGTGGCCTAATCGCAAGTCAACAATTGGTTTCAGGAAGTAAGTTGCCATCTGAAAGAGAAATTGGCGAGCAGTTTAAGCTAACACGAGTCACCATTCGACAAGCTCTTAAAAACCTCGAAGCCGAAGGCCTTATCTATCGACAAAATAGACGCGGCTGGTTTGTTTCACCAGCCGCCGTGATCTACCACCCCGCCAGTCACTTAAGCTTTAATCTGTATGTGACAGAACAAGGCTTTTCACCAAGCACAGAGAAATTGGCGCAACAAATTGAACCCGCTAATGAGCACATTGCACAGTTAATGAACATGCCTGTTGGCAACCCAGTCCTCTATTTGCATCGTCGTCGTTATATTGACCAGCGCCCTGTACTGATCGAGAAAATGTACATCAATCAAAATTTATTACCTGGTATAGAAGAGGAAGATTTAACTGAATCATTGAGCCAAATTCTTAAACGAAAATATCAGCAAGAATATCGGGACATGGATCTTTCTTTCAAATCGACTTCCCTTCCAGCCCATGCGGCCAACGATCTAGGCATTGCCGCTGGTCAACCAGGGTTGCAGATTGAGCGCATCAACTACACCAGCCACAAGCAAGTTCTTGAGGTCGACTATGAGTTTTGGCGTCATGATGCCGTCACCATTAATATTGCCATTCGAGACTAACCCTTCTTCCGAAACGCCACCAAATTTCTTTTCTATTCCCTTAAAAAGCAGTCAATAACACCATTTTTCGTGCGCCCTATTAAAAGAATTGTCACATCAATGACATATTTGGCTGCTATTTTGCATTACACAATCTGGTATATACCAGTTTACCAACCTGATGCATGGAGAAGAGAAATGACACATAAGACCCTACTTAAACGTCTGGCTGTTTTAGCAGGCATCACTACGGTTTCAATGGCCGCTCACGCCGCAAAAACAGAACTTACTGTCTACACTGCGATTGAAGCAGAAGACCTTAAGAAATATGCCGCTCGCTTTAACGAAGAGCATCCTGACATCAAAATCAACTGGGTACGAGATTCAACTGGCATAGTAACGGCCAAATTACTGGCAGAAAAAAACAACCCTCAAGCTGATGTTGTTTGGGGTTTAGCCGCCACCAGCTTAATGTTGCTTAAAAGCGAAGACATGCTGCAAACCTATCAACCAGCAGGCTCTGAAAAACTGTCACCAAAATTCAAAGACATGAGCAACAACCCGGTTTGGACTGGCATGGACGCTTGGATGGCAGCCGTCTGCTACAACACGGTAGAAGCAAAGAAACTGGGCTTACCAAAGCCAACCTCTTGGGCCGACTTAACCAAGCCGGTATATCAAGGCCACATCATCATGCCAAACCCAAATTCATCCGGTACAGGTTTTCTAGACGTCAGTAGCTGGTTGCAGATTTTTGGCGAAAAAGAAGGCTGGGCTTACATGGACGGCTTACATCAGAACATTAATCGCTACACACACTCAGGTTCTAAGCCTTGTAAGTTAGCCGCCGCCGGGGAGATTCCAATTGGTATTTCATTCGCCTTTCGAGCTGCTAAATCGAAAAAAATGGGCGCCCCACTCGACATTGTCTTTCCAACTGAAGGGTTAGGCTGGGACATGGAAGCGACCGCCATTATCAAAGGGACTGACAAGCTAGCCGCAGCGAAGACTTTGGTTGACTGGACAGCATCACAAAAAGCCAATGAAATGTACAACGAAGGTTATGCGGTTGTCGCCATGCCAGGCATAGCCAAACCTGTAGAGTACTTCCCGGCCAACGCAGAAGCACTAATGATCAACAACGACTTCGAATGGTCTGCCAATAATCGCAGCCAAATTCTTGCTGAATGGCAAAAACGCTACGATAGCAAAAGTGACCCTAAATAGTATCTTACATGGGGAATAGGCATGCCGATTCCCCGTGTTTTTTCATTCAACAGACGTATTCTGCATTAGCCGATTTTTAGCCTGTTTTGTCATATCCGCTTACTCTACTCTACTTTGCTTTGTGAGTTTAAGAGATGATGACAAAACAGACTCTTATTCAAGGAGAGGATTCTATGTCCAACCATGCCTACTTAGAACTACAAAACATTCATCAGATGTTTGGCTCACATCAAGCCTTAAAAGACGTTTCCCTTAACATTCAAGAAGGCGAATTTGTCTGCTTTCTAGGCCCATCAGGTTGCGGCAAGACTAGTCTATTACGCATTATTGCTGGGTTGGACACACCGAGGTCCGGCGAGCTTTTTCAAGCGGGCCAAAACATCACACAAACCCCAATCAAACATAGGGATTTTGGCATTGTGTTTCAGTCATACGCCCTATTCCCAAATTTATCTGTTGCTGACAACATTGCTTACGGCTTGGTATCAAAGCAGTTTAGTCAACGTGATAAACAGGCTCGTGTGAGCGAACTGTTAGCCACCGTTGGACTGTCTGGCAGTGAAACCAAGTACCCAGCTCAATTATCTGGAGGTCAACAACAAAGGGTCGCCTTAGCACGAGCTTTGGCCACGTCTCCAGGGCTGCTGTTATTGGACGAGCCACTCTCTGCGCTGGACGCTCGTGTAAGAGCGCACCTTCGCCAAGAGATCAAGCAACTACAAGAAAAGCTCGGTGTCACGACTATCATGGTAACGCATGACCAAGAAGAAGCCTTAACCATGGCCGATAAAATCGTCGTCATGAATCAAGGCGTTATTGAGCAAATTGGTACGCCACAAGACGTCTACACGCGCCCCAATACCCCATTTGTGGCAGAATTCGTGGGCGAAATGAACTTCATTGAAGCCAAAAACAGTGGCGATGGTTTAATGAAATCAGGCACTCTGATATTGCAGTGCGAACCAAGTAGCGAAAGCACATTCGGAGAAAATGTGAAACTGGCGATTCGCCCTGAAGACATTCGTTTTAATGGTCATGAGGATGATAAAAACAGCCTCAATGCTCAAGTGCTTCATCTAGAGTTCCTTGGTTCTCGAGTGCGCTCTTTATTGCAAATCGATGATCATGAGACACCTATTATTGCCGACATTTCAATGAACGAAATGTCTGGCTTAAACCTGGCTCAAGGTCAATCCGTACGCTGCCAACTACCAGCGGATCGTCTGCATATTTTCGGAGGTCAAGCATGAGCCAATCCAGTCTCACGACAGCGGACCAGACGCAAATCAAAACGTTTCAGAATAAGGGAGCAAAATGGTTAAGCCAGCGTAGTTTGGATGAATGGTCACTCGGTGGTGTGCTTATGATTGGAACCTTAGCACTCTTCGTGTGCGTTGTATTGCCAATCTACACTCTGTTATCCAAAAGTATTGAAAATAAAGCCGGCGACTTCGTTGGTTTAGCGAATTTCAGCCATTTTTTCGCCACGCCCAGTTTGTATAACGCGATCAATAACTCATTGCTGATCGCTTTCTTGTCGACCTTCATTGTCACTACGCTGTCCTTTTTGACCGCTTATGGCATCAGTCGCACACGTATTCCGTTTAAAGGTCTGTTTCGCACTATTCTTGTGTTGCCTATATTAGCGCCATCACTCCTGCCAGCCATCAGTTTGGTTTACCTCTTTGGTAACCAAGGCATCATTAAAGAATTACTCATGGGCGAAAGCATCTATGGTCCCATTGGGATTGTCATTGGTTCCTGTTTTTGGACTTTTCCGCATGCCTTAATGATCATGCTAACCGCCTTAGCCAATACCGATGCTCGTCTTTATGAATCCGCAGAAGTACTGGGCGCGTCCCCAATACGCACTTTTTTTACCGTGACATTGCCAGCCGCAAAATATGGCATTATCAGTGTTGCCTTTGTCGTCTTCACATTGGTTATTACCGATTTCGGTGTTCCGAAAGTCATTGGCGGCCAATTTAATGTCTTGGCGACAGACATATACAAACAGGTTATTGGCCAGCAGAACTTTGAAATGGGCGCGACGGTTAGCGTTATCTTACTCTTGCCTGCCATTCTGACCTTTATGACAGATCGTTGGTTACAACGTCGACAGTCTGCTTTATTGACATCGAAAGCCGTTCCCTGGACTGCACCAAAACGCCTTTGGTTAGACCGCACGTTTTTCACTCTTATGGTGCTGGTTTCTGTGGTGATTGTCGGCATCATACTGATGGCAGTTTATGCGTCACTGGTCACCTTTTGGCCCTACAATCTAAGCCTATCCTTTAACAACTATAACTTTGACCTAATGGATGGCGGCGGCTGGGACTCCTATTGGAACTCCATTCAAATGGCCACCTTTACCGCTCTGATTGGTACAGGTTTTATCTTCTTCCAGTCCTATTTGGTTGCAAAACTTAAAGGTTTCCAATTACTAAAATGGTGCTTTCACCTATTTGCTATCTTGCCGTTAGCCGTGCCTGGGCTGGTGCTAGGTTTGGCTTATATTTTCTTCTTCAACGCCCCCAACAATCCACTTAATGGTATCTATGGCACCATGACCATCTTGGTGGTTTGTACTATTAGCCACTTTTATACCGTGTGCCACCTGACCGCAACAACGGCCCTAAAACAGATTGATGCTGAGTTTGAATCCGTATCGGCTTCATTAAAAGTACCGCAAATTAAAACCTTCTGGCGCGTCACCTTGCCGGTGTGTATGCCTGCGGTGTTAGACATTGCCAGCTATTTATTTGTCAACGCCATGACCACAGTGTCAGCAGTGGTCTTCCTTTATTCTTACCACACCAGCTTAGCCTCTGTGGCGGTATTAAATATGGATGATGCTGGTGATATTGCGCCGGCTGCTGCGATGGCGGTAATGATCATGTTGACCTGCATGGTGGCACGCTTAGTTCACTGGTTGTTAGGTAATGTGTTACTTAAACACACTCAGTCCTGGCGCCAGAAATAGGAAACGCATAAATGAGTCTGACCGCTATAGTATTAGTTCTCATATCCACCTTTATGCATGCGGGCTGGAACTTTTTTGGTAAAAAGACCAGCCCGACATTAGCTTTCTTTTTCTTGACCATGGTCGCAGGGGCGGTGATTTTTTCCCCTTTTGTGATACTTCATGGGGCACTCATTCTCGCATTCAACCAAGAAATATTGATACTGCTGTTACTGACAGGGCTTTGCCAATCCATCTACCTATGGGGATTGGCCGAAGCCTATAAAGCGGGGGATATGTCCATTGCCTATCCAATTGCTCGCTCCTCGCCTTTAATCATTGTGGGCATTTCCACTTTTGTCCTTGGGCAACAACAAGCTGTTTCACTGCAAGCCGTTATTGGCATGGTCTTGATCGTACTTGGCTGTCTGTTCATTCCATTACCCAGCTTTAATGAATTCAAATTGACTAATTACCGAAATCGGACAACTTTTTTTGCTCTCGTTGCGGCCTTTGCAACGGCGGGTTATTCCTTAGTTGACAACAAAGCAACGCAATTAATGAGGGCTTTAACCGATGCCTCAGGAAATCCAATCGCCAGCCCAAGTGACGTCGCCTTGCTCTACGTGACTTTGCAAAGTGCCTTTGCTGTCATTTGGATGATCTGGTTTGTGATTATTACTCAAAAGCAACGTCGTGAATGTGCTGAACTGATTCGTAATCAATGGCAGGCAGCCTTGTTTACAGGTGGCCTGATGCTTGGAACCTATTCTTTGGTCATTCTCAGTATGGCGTTTGTCGATAATGTTAGTTACGTCGTAGCATTTCGACAATTGAGCATTCCACTGGGCGTTCTATTTGCTGTTATTGGTTTTGGTGAATCTTTAAAGGGCCCAAAAATTCTCGGAGTTCTTATGACATTTGTCGGTTTAATCGCTGTGGCGCTGGGCTAAATCCGAGCGCATCTTTTAACATTACAAGGAGCCAGAATGGCACTCGCATTTTTTGATCTTGATAACACGTTAGTCGCGGGCGATACCGCGCAAGCCTTTTCTGAATACATTGCCGCTCACGACGACCTTCCCACTCCTGACGATTTTCTTGCGAAAAATCTCGCTTATATGGAAGAGTATGACGCAGGTACCTTGGATCTAGCGACTTATATGCGCTATACCTTATCCCCTCTGTGTTCCCTAACACCCGATCAAGTCACAACACTAATCCAAGCTTTCATTAAGGATGTCATCATCACGATGGCATTACCAAAAGCTCGAATGTTATTACAGAAACACCATGATGCAGGAGATCAAGTCATCATAATTTCAGCCACTGGTATTCATTTGGTTGCTCCCATTGCTCGCTATCTAGGGGTGAAACATGCCTTAGGAGTCGACCTCGACGTTCAAAAGGGAAAAATAACCGGTGAGCTCATCGGTACACCAACCTTCCGTGAAGGAAAAGTCACACGAGCCTTGGCTTGGGCAGAGCAACATGGAGAATCCATGTCAGACAGCTATTTCTATAGTGATTCCCATAATGATCTTCCTTTATTGGAAAAAGTCAGTCACCCCATTGCCGTTGATCCGGACCCAATACTCACAAACATTGCTCTACAACGCCATTGGAAGATTCTTAACTTAAGGTAATATTTAAGGGCGCTTATCTCACTGTTTTTTAAGCGTCTTTTTCTTTTTCAAAGTCAAAACATCGCACCAAAATCAAACACAAAATAAATTTTGCAAGAAAAATGCACCAAATTTGAACATTGTTTATCCTTTTTAGCTTGCCTATTTTTTTTAAGACGCTAGTCTTGCTGCCTTTTACAAAACAGTGACTCTAAAAGAATCACGATTTATTAGACTTTACTGAAGTCTTTCCCCCACTCTAATAATGAAAAACATAAATTTGGGAGTGCCACATGGCGACTATTATTGATTCGTTAAATACCCTCTTTTGGGGCTATATTTTGATCTATGGCTTATTAGCCGTTGGCGTTTTCTTCACCATCCGTCTTGGTTTCATACAGATACGCCAATTCCCAGAGTTTGTTCGAACCGTTTTCAAAGCCCCCCAACATGATCGAGGTGGCATCACTCCCTTTCAAGCACTTTGCACCAGTTTGGCCTCTCGTGTCGGCACAGGTAATATGGCCGGTGTTGCGGTAGCACTGGCACTGGGTGGTGCTGGAGCAATTTTCTGGATGTGGGTGGTTGCATTAATTGGTATGGCCACGGCATACGCAGAAAGTACGCTTGCTCAAGTCTACAAAGTGCGAGATCAAAACGGCCAGCTTCGCGGCGGTCCGGCTTTCTACATCAGCAAAGGACTTAAAGCGCCTTGGGCTGGTGCGATTTTTTCCTTGTCCTTAATTCTTGCCTTCGGCTTAGTATTCAACGCGGTGCAAGCTAACTCGATTGCCGGTGCTGTTGAAGGCGCATTCGGCGTCCCAAAAATGACCACTGGCTTAGTAATCATGGCGTTAGCCGCCATCGTCATTTTTGGTGGTATTCGCAAAATCGCTCGCTTTGCTGAGATCGTTGTGCCTTTCATGGCCATTGTCTACCTATTGCTTGCCTTCTACATCATTGCCGTCAATATTGAACAAGTCCCTGATGCCTTTGCCTTGATTTTCAAAAGTGCTTTTGGCTTTGAGCAGGCTGCAGGTGGTGTTGCTGGTGCCATGTTGAACGGTATCAAGCGCGGCCTTTTCTCCAACGAAGCAGGCATGGGGTCGGCGCCAAATATTGCCGCCGTGGCGACACCAAATCCTCATCACCCCGCATCACAGGGCATGGTGCAGTCATTGGGTGTTTTCATTGACACGCTGTTGATTTGTACAGCCACCGCCTTAATGATCATCTTGTCAGGCGTGATGGGCAATGGCGAATCCGGTATTGCTTTGACACAATCGGCCATGTCTCACCATATTGGGGGTTTCGGTCACTATTTTGTCGCGATTGCGATCTTCTTCTTCGCTTTCACTTCTATCATTGGTAATTACAGCTACGCTGAAAACGCACTTACTTACCTAAAATGGGCGAATAAGCCCGGCATCTTTATTTTGCGAGTGCTGGCGTTGGTGATGATCCCTTGGGGCGCTTACGAAAGTGTTGCCATGGTATTCAATGCGGCCGACGCTGCGATGGGCTTAATGGCGACCATTAACCTAATTGCTATCATGCTGTTGTCTGGCTTGGTCGTTAAGTTAACCAAAGACTATGTGCAACAGAACAAAACGCACACCCCCGTGTTTAATTCGGACGACTACCCTGAACTACAGAAAGACATTGATTTGTCTGTTTGGGATGAAAAGACTGAGCCAAAATAACGGCAAATTATTCTCCCAAGATCCACAATAACAAAAACCATGCGAGTGACTCACTCGCATGGTTTTTTTATGGAAACTTAGCAACGAAATACGAACAGAAGGTTAACGAGGAATTTGTTGGCTGATGCAGTGCAAGTTACCGCCTCCCAATAAAATATCACGAGCAGGAATGCCAATTAATTTATGGTTGGGAAAGGCTTGAGCAAAAACTCGCGCTGCGGCCTTGTCTTCTTGTTCATCCAATAAAGGGTAAAAGATACTGTCATTACAGATTAAAAAGTTTGCATAAGAAGCCGCAAGCCTTTCTCCAGCTTCTCGTGCCATGCGATCAGACGACACCAAACCGGTCGCTTCCGTTTCAGATATATACAAAGGGCCAGGCATAGGTAAGGCGTAGACTTTAATGTTACGACCTTGCGCATCCTTTTCATCCTTCAAAATATCTAACGCCATCATGCTGATGTCATACTGGGGATCACTCGGATCTTCACAGACTGTCAACATGACTTCTCCAGGTCGAACAACATGCAGAATATTATCTATGTGACCATTGGTTTCATCATTGTATAACCCTTTCGGCAACCAGATGACTTTCTCAACGCCCAAATATTCTCGAAGATTTGCTTCCACTTGCGCCTTTGACAGGTGCGGATTTCGGCTAGGATGCAATAAGCACTCTTCCGTGGTGTAAAGTGTCCCTTCGCCATCACAATGAATTGCCCCACCCTCAAGGATAAAAGGTGCATCGTATTGCTGAACCTGCTCACGCTTAGCCACTTTCGAAGCCACTGATTGATCCGCTTGCCAATCCTCATACAGACCATCCCGTTCACCACCCCAAGCATTAAATTGCCAATTAACAGCACGCTTTTCGCCTGTTTGATTGACCACTATGGTCGGACCAATATCACGCATCCAAGCATCATTATAAGCAATAGCATGCACTTCAACGTCTTTTGGCACACACTCTCTCACTGACTCAACCAGCTCAGGCAGCACCGCAAGGTTAACTTGTACCACCTTTTGTAGTTGATGAATGAAATGCAAAAACGCTCGCTGAGCAGGCTTTGCCTGTTGTCGCCAATTATCGACTCTGGTTGGCCAAGCTAGCCAGACAGCTTGTTGAGGAGCATGCTCTCCAGGCATCCAAAAGCCATCTTGTAGTGGTGTCGTTAACATTGCCCTACCTACTTACATTGGCCGTCTAAGGTATTTAACACGGCATAATGCTCGGGACGACGATCTCGAAATAAGCCCCACGCTTCACGTTGCTGGCGAATTTTGTGCAAATCAAATGTATGCAGTAGTACACATTCTCCGCCACGATTCGCTTGCGCCACTAACTCTCCTGTTTCATCACAAATAAAAGATGAACCAAAGAATGTCAGCGATAGATCTCTGTGCTGAGCCTGTTCAACACCAATACGGTTAGACGCAATAACCGGAGTTTGATTGGCGGCAGCATGACCACGCATGACATTGGTCCAGTGAGGCTGTGTGTCCAATTCTGGTTGGCTTGGCTCTGAGCCGATTGCCGTTGGAAAGAACAATAGATCCGCCCCCATCAACGCCATGGCACGCGCCGTTTCAGGGAACCATTGATCCCAACAAATGCCAACACCGATGCGTCCAAACCTGGTATGCCAAACTTTAAAGCCAGTATCACCCGGACTGAAATAATATTTTTCCAAATAACCATCACTGTCTGGGATATGGGTTTTACGATACACACCAAGACACTCCCCACCCGCATCTATCATGGCTAAGGAATTAAAACGTGCCTGACCGGCTTTTTCAAACCAGCTAAAAGGCAACACCACATTCAACTCTTTAGCCAAATCTTGAAAGCGTTTAAACGCCACATTTTCCTCAAGAGAAGTTGCTAAATCGTGATAACCCTCATGAATTTCAATGCAAAAATAAGGCGTTTCAAACAGTTCTTGAATCAGGATAATTTGCGCTCCCTGTTCTGCGGCTTGACGAATCAAACTTTCAGCACGAGCTAAATTGGCATCTTGATCCCAGCTACACGCCATTTGCGTTGCCGCCACCGTTACCATCGACATAGTTTTCCTCTCCCATCTTACGCCTTATAGAGGCCATCAAGGTCAGCACAAATGTTTAAGGGTCTGCGCACTGAACCAATTATCAAACATGGCTAATCATCTTAGTGGCTGCTGAAAAAAACGATATACCACCTTGGGGATATGGTCAGCTATCGACTCACTCGGTTAGCGTTACGTCATCATCAACAGGCAAGGTTTGCCTATGTCGAAATAAAGGAAGCCAACATGAAAAGCTATCAAGAATGGCAAGCACTCAAAGCCGCCATTACCTTGCCCAGCCAAGCCTATATTAACGGCCAATTCTGCTCTGCTCAGCAGGGAGAAACCTTTGCTTGCATTAATCCTGCTGACGAAGCTGTGCTGACGCAGGTTGCTAGCTGCGATCAAGCCGACGTAGACCTTGCTGTACAAGCTGCCAAGGCGGCTTTTTCATCGGGCAGCTGGTCTCAAATGGCGCCAAACAAGCGCAAGCAAATATTACAAAAATGGGCCGACTTGCTAACAGAACATGCCGATGAATTGGCCTTGATTGACACTTTAGATATGGGCAAATCCATTGCCGAAATGGTCTCTATTGATGTCCCAGATTCAATCGATTGCTTACGTTGGTCAGCAGAGTGTATCGATAAACTATACGGTGAAATTGCGCCAACGAACGCCGACAATCTTGCCTTAATTAGCCGCGAACCGGTTGGGGTAGTGGCCATCATTACGCCTTGGAACTACCCACTCATGATGGTCATGTGGAAAATTGCCCCAGCCTTGGCGGCAGGAAACAGCGTCATTTTAAAACCATCAGAGAAATCCCCATTAAGCGCTCTTCGCATTGCGGAATTAGCCACACAAGCAGGTGTACCCAATGGCGTACTCAATGTTTTACCTGGCTTTGGCCATACGACTGGCAAGGCATTGGCTTTGCATCATGAAATAGGCACTCTGGCCTTCACCGGCTCCAGTCGCGTTGCGGGTTTATTAATGCAATATGCTGGGCAATCCAATATGAAACGTGTTTGGCTTGAGGCCGGTGGCAAATCACCTTGTTTGGTGTTTGCCGACTGCAAAGACATCGCCGCCGCCGCAAAAGGGGCTGCAGCCGCTATTTTTTCCAACCAAGGAGAAGTCTGCATTGCTTGCTCACGTTTGTACGTAGAGGAAAGTATCAAACAAGACTTTATGGAAGCCCTATTAGCGGCGGCAAAACACTATATCCCTGGTGATCCTCTTGACCCAAACACCACCATGGGCCCTTTGGTTGATAAGGCGCAATTGGATACTGTAACGGGCTTTATTGAATCCGCTTTGCAGCAAGGCGCCACATTGGAAATGGGTGGCGTTCCTGAGTATCAAAAAGGCCAAGGCTTTTACGCTCACCCTACCATCTTCTCAAACGCCAATCATGATATGAGTTTTGTACAGGAAGAGATATTCGGCCCAGTGCTGGCGGTCATGACATTTGACAGCGAAGCCCAAGCCATTGCCTTAGCCAACGATTCAAAATACGGCTTAGGCGCCTCCGTTTGGACACAAGATTTGTCTCGTGCTCATCGAGTCAGTCGTCAATTAGAAGCGGGCATGGTGTGGATCAACACTTGGGGAGATGGAGACAGTACCGTGCCATTTGGTGGTGTAAAAGCATCCGGTAATGGTCGAGATAAATCTTGGCATGCCTTAGAAAAATACACCGAACTTAAAAACACTTGGATTCGTCTGTAATCATCAAGTCATCACTTTCTTTCTTAGATTTATTTAAGCAAGCCAGAAGGCTTACTTTAAGGAGCGTTACCATGTCATCTCCAGTTCACGCCAATTCTTATTATGCTGCGTCAGCAAATGACAAAGCATTACGTCCACAATTAAACGGTGAACAACGCTGTGATGTCTGCGTTGTTGGCGCCGGTTTTACCGGTATATCCACGGCGTTGAGTCTAGCGGAAAAAGGCAAACGCGTTATCGTCTTGGAAGGCAGTCGCATAGGATTTGGTGCCTCTGGTCGCAATGGTGGTCAAATTGTTAACAGCTTTAACCGCGACCTTGACTACATCACCCAACATTACGGCCAAGAGATTGGCAAAAAAATGGCAAAAATGGCGTTTGCAGGCTCCGAGCTAATACGTCAGCGCATTGCAAAATATGAAATTGATTGTGATTTGAAGCAAGGCAACATTTTTGCAGCCTGCAATCAAAAACAATTCAATGAATTAAAAGCCAAAAAAGCCCTTTGGGAAGCCAATGGTCATCAAGAGCTTGAACTGTTAGATGCCGACAGCATTCAACAGCACATTGGCACAGAACGCTATGTGGGTGGCTTACTAGACTACAAAGGTGGCCATATTCAGCCATTGAATTTGGTATTAGGCCAAGCACAAGCTTTCGAACAACTTGGCGGGATTATTTATGAAGACTCCCAAGTGATCGAACTACAACAAGGACAACCAGGCAAAGTGATTACGGCACAAGGCCAAGTGATTGCTGACCAAATCGTTGTCGCAGGCAACGCTTATGTTTTCGGCTTATTACCTGAGATTGAAAAAAAGGCCATGCCATGCGGTACGCAAGTGATAGCAACTGAACCTTTACCCAAGGAAGTACAAGAAAAGCTGTTGCCTAGTGATCGTTGTGTCGAAGACTGCAACTACTTATTAGACTATTTTCGCCTTTCAGGCGACGGGCGATTAATTTACGGCGGTGGCACAACCTATGGCGCACGTGATCCCGGTAAGATCGAGGCCATCATAGTGCCCAAAATGCTGAAAACCTTCCCTTACTTGAAAGGTGTCAACATTGATTACGCTTGGACAGGTAACTTCTTGTTGACCATGATGCGCATGCCGCAAGTCGGTAAAATCGGTGACAACTTGTATTATGCGCAAGGCTATTCTGGTCATGGTGTCACCAACTCACACTTGATGGGAGAAATTTTAAGCGATGCAATTGAAGGAGATACCGACCGCTTTGATGTGTTTGCCAGTATGCCTCAATACCCTTTCCCCGGTGGTCGCATGTTAAGAGTGCCTTACACAGCGGTAGGTGCAGCCTATTACAATCTACGCGATAAACTCGGTATCTAAGTCCAACGATACCGACAAACTCAACGAACAAAGCCTCACTCTGTCGGACTTTGTTCGTGTGTTTCTCTCTTTCCTCGATCCAACGCGTCCAGATGATTCAGAAATAAAGTGAAAATTTCCGATTGTGTCGAAGTGTCTAGACGGGCATGTATGTTTTTCCTGTGCACCTTAACGGTGCCAGCACTGATGCCTAATTGCTCGGCAATGGACTTGGAAGAGTGACCTTTTAGCAATAGCCCTAAAACCTCTTGTTCTCGGTCGGTTAACACACCTTGTCCGAAGGTCTTTAAGGCTTGCTTTAATGGGCCGGAACTGGGGGCACGTGTCGTGTATTCGTTGGCTTGAGCAAGCCAAAATTGACTGATTAACGCCTCTATTATGGGGAAAACCAGCTTTAAATTATTGAGCTCCGTTCGGCGAATAGACCCAACCGCACGTTTTCGCCCCAAAGACACCGCACAGGTTGTGGTTTTGTCTAAGTCCACAAGCAAATTAATTTCATCCACCAAATCAAAGTCTCGATAACAGGTTTGATAATATTCGGTTTCCTCAAATGAATCCGGTGACATTTCCACCAATCGATACACGCCTGGCGAGATATGTTGGCTAATGGCGTTAAATAAGGGGTCTAGCAAATACGCCTGATTCAAGTACAAATCTAAGGTCGGCGTTTGTTGCGCAGGGTCACTTGGGTGCAACAAGATAGGCTTCAAACTTTTCTTATAAGTAACAATGACTATGGTATCAAAATAGCAAAGTTTGCGTAAAAAGGTTTCCAGAGCACTCATAAAACTCGGCACGCGCAAATGGCAGGTTAAGTTCGATAAATCCTTTATCAAATCTGGTAATTCCAATTGTCCGTGCAACGCGTTTTTTAACATAATCAAATGACCTCATGGTCTGTTTTGGTGGTATCTCAGCGTTTCATTATGGTGCACTTATTCTCTGCATTTGCGAAGCAATTACCGCACCATTTTTAACTACTTATGCTTTTTATATTGGGCAAGACAGCATCGTCCTGCATATACCCACTCGGGGATAGTTACTCATGCTATTTGCTCAAGGTAATGTGAATAACACAGAGAGAATTTACCCCGTTTACGGGGCAAAATAAAAGCTAACATTCGGCGAGTAAAAGACTCTCTCGGTTAGACTCATTTCACAAGAGAATTTTGTATGTCGGATATGTATGAAGGGAACCATGAATTTGATCTGTTTATTACCGATCTAAATGGTAATTTACGTGGTAAGCGCATTCCAGCCAGTGGCTTAAAAAGCGTCATGACTCAAGGCGTTAAACTGCCTCAATCGGTTATTGGCTTTGATCATTGGGGAGACGATGTGCTGGACAATGGTCTGGTGTTTGAAACAGGTGATAGTGATGGCATCTGCTTACCAGTTCACGATAAACCTATTCCTGTGCCATGGGCAGAATCGGAGCGTGATCAAGTTCTCGCCATGATGTACAACCCTGATGGTTCGGCTTTCTATCCGGACCCAAGACAAGTACTAACACGCATCGTAGAGCGCTTTAAAGCATTAGGTTACACCCCTGTGGTTGCAACTGAGCTGGAATTTTATTTATTAGACGGTGAATCAGAAGCCAAACGCTGCCCATCTCCTCCTGTTATAACCGAAGGCAATGGCGTGCGTTTGAGCAAGACCGATTGCTATTCCATTGAAGAAATGGATGGCCTAGAGAGTTTCTTTGCCGAAGTTCGTGAAGCCTGCAAAACCCAAGGAATTCCTGCTGATACCATTATTTCCGAACTAGGCCCTGGCCAATTTGAAATCAACATGAAACACACTGACGATGCCGTTCAAGCAGCGGATCACGCCATTATGTTCAAGCGATTGATAAAAGGCGTAGCCCGCCAACACGATTTTGGCGCGTCTTTTATGGCCAAGCCCTATGCGGACAAAAGTGGCAATGGTTTCCATGTACATTTCAGTCTGCTTGATCAACAAGGCAATAACGCCTTTAACAACCAAACAGACGAAGGCTCACCTCTGCTTAAACAAGCCGTTGCGGGCTTACTCAATCATATGGCCGATTCCATGCTGGTGTTTGCCCCCCATTTGAACTCCTATCGACGTTTTCAAAATGGCGCTCATGCCCCTACTTTTGCGAGCTGGGGTTATGAGAACCGTACTGTTGCTGTGCGTATACCAGAAAGCGAGCATTTAGCACGACGCATTGAGCATCGTGTTGCGGGTGCCGACGCTAACCCTTATCTGGTTTTAGCCGCTGTGTTGGGCGCCGCTCTTCATGGTATTGAAAAGAAAATGTCGCCTCCAGCGCCCATTGAAGGCGATGCTTACGCCATGTCAGAACGCTTTGAGCATTTGCCCAATCGTTGGGAACTGGCCACCGAAGCCTTTCGCGACAGTAGCTTTATGCAGGCCTACTTAGGAGAAGAATTTGTGCGCGTTTTCAGCGCCGCGAAAGAGCAAGAACAAAACAAAATATACGGCCGCATTTCCAATGTGGAATATGAGGCCTACTTATAAACCGAACAAATAAAGTCCGCTAGAGACTCACTTTGTTATGAACTATATCACAACCGGAACGCGTCAACTTAGTTGACATCACAGGAGACTTTATCATGAAAAAAACCGCCCTTAACCTAATGCTAGTGGGATCCGTAGGCCTATTCAGCACAGTTAGCCATGCCGAGCAAGTGGTCAATATATACAACTGGTCTGACTACATGGCCCCAGGTGCGCTGGAAGGAAGCCTTTACCAAGCAAACTGGCATTAAGGTGAACTACGATGTGTACGACAGTAACGAAGTACTAGAGGCCAAATTGATGGCGGGCGGATCGGGATATGATGTCGTTATGCCCTCCAATTCCTTCTTTGAGCGTCAGGTCAAAGCAGGCGTTTATCAAAGCATCAACAAAAGCAAACTGACTAACGCAGGCAATATCGATGCAACCCTAGCGAAACAAATCGAAAAACACGACAAAGGCAATGTGCACAACGTGCCTTACGCTTGGGGCACCATTGGCATAGGTTACAACACCAAAATGATTGCTGAGCGTCTAGGAACTGATGAAATTAATTCTTGGGATGTCTTATTCAATCCAGCACTTGCTAGTAAGCTGGCTGATTGTGGTATTGCGGTATTGGATTCACCCGCAGAGATGATGTCTGTTGTTAATAATTATCGCGGCGTTGATCCAAACTCCGAAGACAAAGGCGAACTTGACGCGTCTACTAAGTTGCTGTCTGCCACCCGAAACAACATCAAGTACTTCCATTCTAGCAAGTATATTTCCGATCTTGCTAATGGCGATATTTGTGTGGCCATCGGTTATAACGGCGATATTTTGCAATCTCAGGGTCGAGCAGAAGAAGCTGGCCAAGGTGTAGATATTGCGTTCTCTATCCCAGAAGAAGGCACCTTAGTATGGTTTGACTTAATGGCCATACCTGCTGATGCACCACACCCAGAAGCGGCGTTGAAATTCATCGATTTTATCTTAACGCCTCAAGTGGCAGCCGACATTTCCAACTATGTTTACTATGCTGTACCCAATACTGCTGCAACCCCCTTATTGGATGCAGAAGTAGTGAACAACAAAGGCATTTACCCAACCGACGAAGTAAAAACAAAACTCTATGTTCAGGTGGCTCATACGGCGCGCTTTGATCGCTCCTTGACTCGAGCTTGGACCAATATCAAAACCGGACGTTAAGTCGAACAAGGTTCTTTTGGGCAAAGTTCTTGCTTTGCCCAATGTGTTTTTATTTTGCTATTAGGTGAGTTATGTCCGTAATTTCTACTAACCAGAGCACGTCACTACCCAGCTGGCGACAAGCCGACAGCACCCCATTTTTACAGATAGACAACGTCAGTAAGCAATTCGGTGATTTTACCGCCGTTAACCAAGTGTCCCTGGACGTTTATCAAAACGAATTATTCTGTTTATTAGGCGGCTCAGGTTCCGGCAAAAGTACCCTACTCAGAATGTTGGCAGGGTTTGAACAGCCGTCGACGGGACGCATTTTAATCGATGGTGTCGACATGTCCTCCATTCCGCCATGGCAACGACCTGTCAACATGATGTTTCAGTCCTATGCACTATTTCCCCACTTAAGCGTCGAAGCGAATGTGGCATTTGGTTTACAACGTGAACGCTTAGGCAAAAATGAAATTCATCGCCGTGTTCGTGAAATGCTGGATATGGTGCAACTGGGGCATTTAGCAAAACGCAAACCTCATATGTTATCAGGTGGTCAACGACAACGTGTGGCACTAGCGAGAGCCTTAGTGAAAGAACCCAAACTGCTATTACTAGACGAGCCACTGGGCGCTTTAGACAAAAAACTGCGGGAAGAAACCCAATTTGAGCTGATCCGTATTCAAGAAGAATTGGGCATCACCTTTGTGGTGGTCACCCATGATCAAGAAGAAGCCATGACGCTTGCCACTCGCATTGGTGTCATGAACCAAGGCGATATCATCCAAACAGCAGAGCCACAAGAGGTTTACGAGTACCCAAGCAATCGCTTTGTAGCCCAGTTTATCGGCAATGTGAATTTGTTTGAGGGCCTAGTCGTCGAAGACGAACGCGACAGTGTCACCATTCAATGTGACGAGACACAAACACTGCTGCAAGTGAATCATGGCATCAGTTGCGCCCCAAACCAAAGTGTCAGCATCGCCATTCGTCCGGAAAAAATTCGTCTTCATCGAACGCCAATCGATAGCAAGGTAAATTCCGCGTCTGGAACCATTACTGACATTGCCTACATGGGCAGTCAATCGGTCTATAAGGTGCGTTTAGAATCGGGCAAGGAAGTGCGCATCACGCAACCCAATATCATCAGAGACACCAGTGATCGACTGACTTGGGATGATTTCGTCTATCTTGACTGGGATGCTGACAGCAGCGTGGTACTCACCTCATGATTAAAAATCCCCACATCAATGCTTTATTATTAAGGATTCGCCATAAAAGTCAGTCACTTTCACTGGGGCGTTGGCTGGTCATTTTGCTGCCCATGTTGTGGTTAGCGGCTTTCTTTTTCGTGCCCTTTTTGGTGGTGTTTAAGATCTCTCTGGCGGAAGCCATCATAGCGGTTCCACCTTATTCCCCTCTCATCGAATGGGATCCGGATAACGCGTATGCGACCTTAAAGATCACCTTAGGCAATTATCTGTTCCTGTTCGAATCACGGTTTTATCTGGACGCCTATTTAAGCTCGATTAAAATTGCGGCCATCTCAACCTTGTTTGCTTTACTGGTCGGTTTTCCCATTGCTTACCTGATCGCTCGCAGTGGCCCAACCATGCGAACCCTATTACTGGCATTGGTCATTTTGCCTTTTTGGACTTCTTTTTTACTGCGTGTTTATGCATGGATGGCTTTGTTAAAGAAAAACGGTCCAGTCAATGATGTGCTCATGATGCTAGGCGTCATTGATCAGCCATTGCAAATCTTACAAACTGACTTCGCTGTCTATCTTGGTATTGTTTATACCTATTTGCCTTTTATGATTCTGCCGCTTTATACCTGTTTAGAAAAAATGGATATGAATCTCATTGAAGCAGCACAAGACTTAGGTGCCAAACCTTATCAAGCCTTCTGTCTGATTACCTTGCCTTTGGCGAAACCTGGCATCATTGCAGGTTGTTTGCTGGTGTTTATTCCATCGGTTGGTGAATACGTCATTCCCGCCCTATTAGGCAGCTCGGAAACCTTGATGATAGGTCGCGTGTTGTGGGACGAATTTTTCTTAAATCGAGACTGGCCACTCGCCTCAGCGGTCGCTATTTTCATGTTAATTGTCCTCGTTGGCCCAATCATGTTTATGCGAAACGGCAACAAGGAGGCACTCTGATGAAAAAGCAATCCACGAGCTTAAAGGTCACTGCAGGACTGGGCTTTTTGTTTCTTTACGCACCCATTATTGCGCTCGTCATTTACAGCTTTAATGCCTCTAAACTGGTCACCGTTTGGGGTGGTTGGTCGCTGCAATGGTATGTGGCGTTATTTCAAAATGAACAAATAATGAAAGCCGCTTGGGTGAGCTTAAAAATCGCCCTGATCAGTGCCACGCTTGCATCCGTGTTGGGAACGCTAGCGGGGTTTGTTCTCAGTCGTTTCCGTCGTTTTCGGGGTAAAACCCTCTTTGCGGGTTGGATTACCGCTCCTTTGGTTATGCCTGAAGTGATTACCGGACTGTCTTTGCTTCTGCTCTTTGTTGCCATGGAAAGTCTTTTGGGTTGGCCTTCTGGACGTGGCACAACCACCATAGTGATCGCCCACACCACCTTTTGTATGGCGTATGTTGCTGTGGTAGTGCAATCACGCTTAACCTCTTTGGACAGAAGCCTAGAAGAAGCGGCCATGGATTTAGGCGCCAAACCAACGAGCTTGTTTTTTCTGATTACCTTACCGTTAATTGCGCCTGCGATTTTGTCTGGCTGGTTGTTGTCTTTCACCTTATCATTAGACGACCTTGTCATCGCCAGCTTTGTTTCAGGGCCTGGTAACAGCACCTTGCCTATGGTCATTTTCTCTAAAGTGAGACTGGGTGTCACACCTGAGATTAATGCCTTAGCCAGCTTAATGATTTTAATCGTTAGCCTTGCCGTGGTGGCGGCAATCGTTATTATGCGTCGACAGAATCGATTGCACCCACCGTCTTAAGATATGTTTGAGGATGTATAAAAACATGAAAATAGGCATTCTAGCTGCGGGTATCACCCCAGACAGTTTACAAGCGGAATACCCTTCATACGCACAAATGTTTGCCGATCAAATTGGTAGCATTAACCCTGAACTGGAATTTGAGATTTTTGATGTCCGCTTAAATGCGTTTCCTGAACATCATCAAGTATGTGACGCTTGGCTGGTCACAGGTTCAAAAGCCGATGCTTATGCAGACGATGAATGGATACTCAAATTATGCGATTTTATCCGCGATATTGATCAGCAAGGTCAGGTATTGGTCGGTATTTGCTTCGGCCATCAGGTGATTGCGCGAGCACTGGGCGGTAAAGTAGAAAAATATTCCGGCGGTTGGGGAGTTGGTGTCCATCATTATCAATTGTCCGAATCCTTTGCTATTCCTCGATTAAACGCCACACAAGACATTGCTATTTGTGCCTTTCACCAAGATCAGGTCATTGAAAAGCCGAGTAAAATGCATACCTTTCTCAGTTCGGCGTTCTGTCAACATGCCGGTCTCATTTATAAAGATCGCATACTGACATTCCAAGCACACCCTGAATTTTCCAAAGCCTATGAAACAGAACTGGTTAAACTCTATGACGGTGTCACGCTAACACCTGATGTGGTTGCTAAAGCTCACCAAAGCATTGCTGAGGACAAGATTCAAAACCAGCCTCTAATGCAGTGGATAACGGATTTTCTTAAAACAGGCTCATCCGCGGCATAAGATCTCGCTTAAAAGCAGTGAAAAAGCTCACTAGTGATCATACTATCAGCTTTTTCACTGACTCAGGTTCAATATTGACTTAATCTGAGATAGGATAGTTTTTTATGGATAGAATTTACCGCGATGAAAACCATTGTCTATTCTCTATTGTGCGTTTTCAGTAGTATTGCACTCAGTGCAGAGCTTTCTCCTTACGCCTCTACATTACCCTTACCAGATTTCCCTGAGGAATATATTCTGGAAGTTCAGGGCAAACGATATCAATACAAAGATTTATTGAAGTTCCCCCTTTACCATGCTGAATTCTCAACCATCTGGCGAGCTTCTGGGGATTTCATCGGACCAAAATTGCAGGATATTTTACAGGACGCCGGTTTGACCGATTTTGAACAAGTCTACCTTGAAGCCGATGACGACTACGCCGTGATTATGAAGCATGATGCTCCAGGCTTAAATCACGCCATGCTGGCAATTTCGTTAAATGGTAAGCCGCTGAAAATTAATGATAAAGGTCCATTTTGGTTAGTTTGGCCAAGTCGAGAAGAAACACTAAAACTGGGTATGAATGAAGGTGATCTTTGGGTCTGGAGCCTTCGCCAAATAGTAAAGGTCAAATAAGTGCAATTACTAAAATCCAATCCCATCAAGGTGGTTATGATACCGATGATCCTAATAGCCTTGGTGTTTTTAACCATTGGTTTATGGCGCTTCCAACAGGACATTAAAGACATACACAGACACATTGGTATTACGCCTCATGAAATCCGCTACCAACTTCAACAAACAAATCTACAAGTGGCTTTGATTAATCAAGAAATTAATTTTATTAGGCAATATCAAATTCAAAATGATAAGCAAAATTTAATTAACCGAGCCGAACAACTAAAATCTCGTATTGAGAATATTCGTGTCGTTTGGGGAACACTCAAGTCAGATCTTGATAAAGCGGATCTACAAAAAGAATTAAACACCTTCGAAAACCACTTGGACACACTGATTCAATTACTCATAACAGGCAATCTTAGTTCTTCTGAACATATCAAAAAGATATTTTTCGAATTACGACAAGTAAAAGTTTTCAGTGCTGCTATGTACAGCCATGGTAGTGCTTTTATCCGTGAACACACCGATAGATACGTTAAAAAACTGTCTAAAATAAGCATGGCAATCAACACGTTAATTCTCGTTTTCATTATGTTATTAGCGGTGCTCTCCTACGCCCTTATGCTGATTTTCAAACAAAAAAATGATCTCAATAAACTCTCTATCGAAGATCCTTTAACAGGCTTATACAATCGTCGCCAATTCAACCTTCATCTGGCTCATGATATTAGTGAATACAAAGCGCAACAGAGCCCTCTTTCACTGATAATTTTCGACATTGACTACTTCAAACTGTTTAACGACCACCTAGGTCACATTGCTGGAGACCATGCACTACAGCGTATTTCTGAACATCTAAAATCCCTAAAAAAAACAAACACAAACATTGAATTCTACCGCGTGGGTGGTGAAGAATTTGCTTGTCTTTGCCATGAGCAAAAGCACACCAAAACTCAAGAGATCGCCGAGCAGATTCGCACCTCTATCGAAGCACTTAATATCAAACACTCGATGAGTAAAGTCGCCGACAACCTCACTATATCCATTGGCATTGCTTCCGCCGAATCACTCGAAGAATTAAACTCTGACAGTATTTATTCAATGGCAGACCAAGCCTTGTATGAGGCTAAAAAGCGTGGCCGCAATCAGGTTTACTGCCATCAAAGAGAACCCTAAACTCGTCTTGACGAATGAGTTGATTAAACCGAAACACCAAAAAGGGCATCAACAGATGCCCTTTTTTTCTCTAAAAACACAAGAATATTAAATTGTACCGCCTAAAGACCCTTCTAATTGCGCCAGCTCTTGGCCACCCGCCATCAAATCTTGCAACTCATCTGAGGTGATTTCACCGCGCGCGGCGGTTCCTAAAGTCTGGCCTCGATTCAGCACCGTAAAGCGATCCCCCACAGCCAAGGCATGTCTTACGTTGTGACTAATAAAGACCACACCTACGCCTTGATCACGCACTTTGTCTATGGTCGCCAACACATTTGAGGTTTGACGCACCCCTAGTGCAGAAGTCGGTTCATCGAGGATCAATACCTTAGCACCAAAATATACGGCACGGGCGATGGCAACGGTTTGACGCTCACCACCAGATAAGGTTCCAACGGCTTGATCTGCACTGCGCAGATTAATGCCCATTTTTTTCATTTCTGTCATGGTGATTTCGTCAGCATGCTCGGTATCAAATCGCTTCCAAAGAAACTTGCCTTTCGTTGGCTCGCGTCCCATGAAGAAGTTACGTGCGACCGACATAAGCGGAATCATCGCTAGATCTTGATACACACAGGCAATACCCGCTGCCATCGCATCACGAGGGCTACCGAATTGTACTGGTTTGCCACCCATGTAGATTTGCCCTTGGCTAGGGCGGTAAACACCTGACATGGTTTTAATAAAGGTCGATTTACCGGCACCGTTATCGCCTAATAAACAATGGCATTCGCCTGGTTTAACATCAAAACTAACACCATTTAACGCAATGACATTACCAAAGTGCTTTTCAATGTTATCCATATGAAGAATTGATTCAGACATATTAGCGCTCCCCTGTCACACGTTTACGAATAGCGTTATTGAAAATAACCGCCAACAACAACATTGACCCTAGGAATACTTGGAACCAATCTTGGTCGATATTGGTATAAGTCAAACCAATCACCACCATACCGAAGATAATAGAGCCAAAGAAGGCACCAATTGCCGAACCGTAACCACCTGTTAATAAGCAGCCACCAATTACCGCGGCAATAATGGCTTCAAACTCTTTCATAAAGCCACGACGAGCATCCGTACTACCTGCATCCAGTACTTGAGTAATAGCCAGCAATGCTGCACAAGAAGCCGTTAACATAAACAAAGCAATTTTTACTTTGCGAACTGGCACACCAGAGTTAGAGGCAGCCGTTTTGTCACCACCTGCCGCAAAGATCCAGTTACCAGCAGGGGTTTTAAGCAGAACGTACGTTGCCACACCAGCTAATACAAGGAACCAAATAATCTCTACAGGTATACCTGGTACTTTTGGCAAACCACTGCGGAACGTGTCGATCCAACCCATTGAAGCCGCCCATTGGAAGAAACCTTGAAAGGCATCGCCACTAAAGAAAGGCGCTAATGGGTCACCCGCCACCGCATCACGCACACCACGAAGTTGAGTCGAGCCGCCTGTCGCTGCTTTTAAGCCGACCAACGACAAACCACGTAGAATAAATAGAAAGGCCAATGTCACGATAAAAGATGGCAAGCCAGTTCGAAGAACGATTTGTCCATTCACCGCGCCGACACCAGCGCAGAAAACTAAAGTAATTGGAATGGCTAAAATCAACGGTAAGTCAAAATTGACCACACAAAAACCGAAAACCAAACCTGCAAATGCCACCATAGAACCGATAGAAAGGTCGAACTCACCACCTATCATCAGTAAGGCGGCAGCAATAGCCAAGATACCTAATTGAGCTGCTGGCGATAGAATGTTCATGATCCCAGATAAGGTGAACATAGAGCCATCAGCAGTAAACATAAAAAAGATTGCAACAAGTAAGGCTCCCGCCACGGCACCAAGCTCAGGTCGTTTCATTAGACGAGCTACGCGGCTTTCTTCCTTCAATCGTTCATCAACTGTCGAGTCATTCTCTAGTGACATAAATCCTCCGGAACGCATTCAGTAAAACTGAAACGGAATACATTAGGGTGTGAAATAGGAAGGCCATCAGGCCTTCCTGATCTTTGTAGAAGTATTAACGAATACCTTTCGCTGATAGGTCGATTACTTGTGCGGCTTTATCCGCTGTAATCAAGTTTGGACCAGAAGGCACGTTACCACCTGGCATTAAGCCGTAGTCCGCGTTAAGTGCTAAGAAATCAACCGCCATATAACCTTGCAAGAATTGTTGCTGGTCAATCGCAAAGGTTGCATCACCATCCACAATGGCTTTTAAGAAGTCTGCTGAAAGATCAAAAGAAGCCACTCTCACATCACCAGATAGACCAAGAGACTTAACAGCAGCAACCGTAGGCTCGCCAGCAGTGGAAGCACCCAATGCCATGATAGTGTCTACGTCTGGATTAGAATCCAATGCAGCACGAACTTTAGACTCGATTTCGGAAGGATCATTAGTCGTTGGAAGAATGGCCACATTACCACCAAAACCTTCTGTGAAACCAGCACAGCGTTGGTCTAGAGAGACGTTACCCACTTCTTGGTTAACACAAATGCCTTTTTTACCGCCCATTGCTTTAAGCTTTTCGCCCGCGGCTTTACCTGCATCGTACTCTTCTTGACCGATGTGTAGTAAAGCACCAAGAGATTTGGAAACATCTGAACCTGCATTAATGGAAATGACAGGAATACCCGCGTTTACTGCACGACGAATAGAGGGTCCTAACGCGTCAGCATCAGGGATAGACACCACCAAACCGTCTGGTTCTTGGTTCACTGCTGCATCAATTAACTGCGCCATAGCGACCATATCAAAGGTCTCTGGGGCACGGTAATCAACGTCTGCACCAGTGTGCTTTGCGGCCATTTCAACACCGTTTTTCACCACAGACCAGAACGGATCGTTCGCTTGTCCATGTGAAACCACAATAATGCTGGCTGATAAAGCGATACTGGAACATAACCCAGCTGAAGTAGCCAATAGACCTTTTATTATTTTTTTCATTCTCTAGCTCCTCTTAGGATAGAAGTTGGACGGCAAATGGAATTCACCGTTAACCTTGGTAGTCACACCAAAAGTTAATAACTAGTTTAGCCAACTAAGAAAAAAATGCCATAGAAAATAGAACAAAAATTGCAAAAAAATAAAAAAATAGAATAATTGATCCAAATTTCAGATATTTAGCTGACCAATTAACAACTTCAGCATTTTGCTTAACACACCAAAAAATTAAATGTTTTTTAATTAAATCAATATCTTAAAGAATAAAAAAAGACCAAACGGTCAAATAAAAAACTTTTCAAGACAGCCGATTACCATGATAAAAATAATGAAATATGAAATGAAACGAGAGGCAGCCCCCCCTGTCTAAACCGCTATTTTGGCAAAGTTTTGCACAAAAAAGTGTCATTTTCGATAGTTGAAACAAGTGTTTTATTAGACTGAAATAGGCGTATTACAGACACACATGGTCAACTTGTCCAGACAGCAAAAAAGAAGGAAGATCAATCGAGCACAATGAGCGCTCGATGCTTGATTATTTTACTTTTTGAAAGGTGAAGTTGAATGTAATTGCGGATGAATTCGACCTAAGTGAAGCAAACTTGTTAGCTTAATGGCCGGCTTAATCAAGAGTTGAGCACTGCCCAAAATAAACAACCAAGTCCCATCTTCCACCAAAGCATCGCTTAAAAAGAAAAAGCTGCCAATGAGAAACCAAATACCGATCAATAAATCATTCAATGCGCCTACTGCTTCGTAACGACGCTGCACAATAAGGTGCTTATGACCCAATGAAATATCAAGTGGATTGATTGAATTCGTGTTAGACATAGTCTGCTAAATACCTTGTGTCATCGTTTAAATTTGCGGTGGGTCGCTATCCCTGCAAAACCCTCTTCATCAATCTAGGTTCACCCCACCAGCGCTTTTCACACTGGTGGTATGAACAAACATTGTATCAAGATCAAAACAGATTCTCAGAAAAAGCCGATCCAACCGACCAAAACATTGGCCTGTACCTTTTGGTCAATTGAATCCATCAGATAACTCTATTGATTAGGTTTAAACGCTTCTTCAATGGATAATAAAGGCACTCGGGGAGACAGACCGTTCAATGCAATCTTATGGATCATCTCATCAACCGTCGTGCAACATTCTGAAATCACGGCCACTTCATAGGATTCAGCCGATTTGGAAATGGCAGTATGAGTGACACAATTTTGCGTCATCATGCCACAAATCAATAAGGAATCGACCGTCAACTCTTCTAAGACCAACGCTAAGTCCGTTTGCTCAAAACTATCAGCAAATTGTTTCACGACTAAGTGCGATGAAGCCGCGATATCCTTCAAGGCTGAATGAAGTTGCACCCCTTTTGTTCCTTTATTAAAAAAAGGCGCTGTGCCGTTTTCCGCATTGGCCACATGCTGAATAAAGATGACTGGCATCTTCTGTTGTTGCGCGTTCGAAATCGCTTTTTGAACCTTTTTCAGAGTCTCATTTGCATGCCATAGAGGGTAATTCCCACCTGGGAAATAATCATTTTGTAGATCAATAACCAATAATGCAGTGTTCGCCATCATACGTCTCCAGTCGTGTCTAAAAGAGACAAGAGTATGGCAAAATAGTCTGTTTTCACTTAGAGTCAAAAATGACACTTTCGAGGCAAAAAAAGACAACCCCAATATGAGACACATCCAAATCGGCATTTGCCAACACTCAGTAGCACTAAAATCAGCAGTGTATGGATTAGAAGAATTATTCCTACTCGCAAACCGAATTTGTGAAGCCCATCAACTCAATACAAGGTTTTCACCCAGTCTAGTCACAGACCAAAAGACAGATGAAAAAGCCTATGACATCATTATCTTACCACCTTGTATGGCAGACCAAAGCGAGCCGACGGATGAACACTTAATCCATTGGTTAGTTCATCAACACCAACAAGGTAGCATTCTGGCCTCAGTCTGCGTTGGCGCATTCACCTTGGCCGCAACCGGTTTACTAGGTCATCGCACCGTCACTACACACTGGTCATTTGAAGACACTTTCCGCCAACAATTCCCTAATCAACCGATAGATGTCCAGCAGATCTTAATTGATCATGGCGACATCATTAGCGCTGGCGGCGTCATGTCATGGTTGGATTTAGGGCTGGAACTGATTACCAAATACTCATCGCCCTTTGTTCGCAGACAAATAGGCAAAACACTTGTCATCGACACCATGTCTCGAGAACAAAGCTTCTATCAACAATTCTCGCCCTCTTTTAGTCATGGTGATCAAGTGGTGATCCAAGCACAACAATGGCTTGCTCTCCATTACTCAGAAGACGCATCGATAAAAGCCCTAGCACAACATACCAACTTAACAGAACGCACCTTGCTGCGCCGTTTTGTCAAAGCAACTCGACTCACTCCAAACCAATATCTACAACGATTCCGTATCCAAATGGCTTGCAATCTACTTGAAAGTACCCGCCAACCCTTTGAATCCATTGCTTATCAAGTCGGCTACCTAGACAGCAGTGCCTGTCGTAAAGTGTTTGTGAAAATTATGGGGTTAACACCCACCGAATACCGGAAAAGATTTTGATACGGCACATCTCGATGGATCCCCCCCCCTAGCTAACCTCGACTAGAATAATACTCATCCCATGCGCTGTTGAGCTTTGAGCCGTACACTCTTATCAAACTTTTCTACTGACCAATCTGCCGTTATCGCGTACAACATCAGTTTTGAAAAGTCTCAGAGGACAAGCCATTTAAAGGAGGATCTTGATCCAAATTAGTTGGGAAAGCATAGCCTTCTGCTGTTGCTTGAATCACCGCTTGAATCTCAGGCAAAGTTAACTGCTTGACATGCCAGACTGATAAGTTGCATAGACAAAAACCAAAAGCCTTCCTCCCCCCATCTAAAGTTCAAGTCATTACGCAGTTTAACTTAAGGTAAAACGTCTTCTAGAGAAAAGCGTATTTAAATCTTTTATAAAAGCGCTAAATCACTCTTTACCGGCAAACGCTAGATTGACGACTCCACTATACAGAAGCGCCTTAAAAGATTAGGCATTAAAGTGCCCTTGTTGCGCTCCCTACTTAAACAAAATAATAGGCTAAAAGCGCACCACAAAAGGCCATAAAAATGGTCTCACTTACCAATAGAACGAGAGGGGCCATACCCACTTCTTTGAGCTTATTAAGCTGTGTACGCATGCCAATGGCGGCAATAGCAAACACCAAACTCCAAACTCCAGCGAGATAAATCCGCCAAAACATTCACCATCAGCGCAGGAAGCCAGTTCATCGTATTCATGACAACCAGAGCAATAAAAACAAGTAAAAATGGTGGAATAGGGAACCTCATTGCAGCCCCCTGCCCTTTGTTTTTACGAGCCAACATAAGCGCTAAAACAAATACGATAGGAGCTAACATGGCCACACGAAACAATTTCACCACGGTAGCATTGTCCCCAGCATAGTCAGATACCCCGTAGCCAGCCCCCACTACTTGAGCCACATCATGGATAGTGGCACCAAGGAAGAAGCCGGTTTGGCGTTCGTCTAATCCCAGCCAGTTGGCAAACATGGGATACTCTATCATGGCCGCGGTACTCATCGCGGTAATCCCGACGATGGTAAACACCACAGAGCGGTTGGTGTTTTGATTTTTCGGTAACACAGCAGCCACTGCCGCGGTAGCAGAAGCACCGCAAATGGCAACAGCACAACCCGCTAACAAGCCCATATTTTCCGGTAGTTTCAGCAGTAGACCTGCCAACACACCAGTCATAATCACGCTTAAAATCAAAGCCGCCGTCAGTAGGAGGGTCGGCCAGCCGAAGTCCGTTAATGAACAAATAGTGATACGAGCCCCAAGTAAGGCTACCCCAATGCGTAGTAATGATGTTGCGCTGAACTCTAGCCCTTGACCGGTTTTTTCCGAATCAGACATGAAGTTAAAACTCATTCCCAGTAGCAAAGCCATCAGCATAACCGGAGCACCATAGTGCTCACTTAGGAAGGCAGCAGACAGCCCCATGACCATGGCAAGCATGATTCCAGGAACATTAGGCGCAAGCGTTTTCACTGGGTTAAACATAACGTACCCATATCCGTTCATTCAGCAGTAAGAGAGGAAAGGGACGGAGAGTTCCGTCCCTTTGATAAGAATCACCCTTGGGCTTATTTCAAATCCGCGTCGTATTCCGCTTGGATTTTTTGTTCAGCGGCTTTCGCGGCGTCGTTAAGTCGCTTGTACCACTTTTCACCGTCTTGGATGTTTTCTTGGAACCAAGCGTAAACCGGTTCAGCGGCTTTAGCGAACTGCTGTTTCTCTGCTGGAGAAGGCACGTAAAGTTCACCGCCAGCTTCATTGAAGGCTTGGTATGCGGCAATAGACTTACGTTTTGGCGAAGCAAAAGTAGCTTGCTGCAAAGCAGAGAAGCCATCGACCACTACGCGACGTAAATCTTCAGGCATATCCATAAAGACCTCATTGTTCATGTACCACAAAGCTGACATATAAGCGTGGCCGTCTAGAGTCACGTGTTTTAAGCCTGCATCGGTAAACTTCATACCCATGATGTCAGTGATGCCGTTTTTAGAGCCTTCTACCACGCCGGTTTGCAACGACGTAAACAAGTCCCCCCATGGAATCGGCGTTGGACTCGCGCCTAACGAACGCACCAACTCCTGTGGAAGATCAGACACTACGGTACGAATTTTCAGACCATCTAGGTCTTCAGGTGTTTTTACCGTTCGCTGAGTGTTAGCAAAGTTACGCCAACCACCTGTGTTACCTATGGTCATCAAGCGAACCGTGTCTCCTGAGTCTGCTAAGATTTGCTCACGTAGCTGACGAGTGAAATCCCCAGTGAAGACTTCTTCGGCAACACGGTCATCACGCAATACATAAGGCAAATCCAGCACTTGGACATATGGATACATGGCTGAAGCACCGCCTGAGGTGGAAATATAAATGTCCACTGAACCGTACTCAACCGCTTCAAGACACTCAACACCATTGCCACAAAGCTGGGTTCCCATGAAAATATCCACGGCGATTTTGCCGTTTGAATGGGATTCTACAAAGTCCTTAAAGACCACTAAGCCATCATAGTCTTCATCGTTCTCGTTGGAGTTTGCTACGGCGCGCAGATTAAAATCCGCTGCTTGTGCCAAGCCACTTAACATGACTCCAGCACTGATTAACGTCGCGGCAATTACACTATTTATTTTTGTTTTCGTGAACATGTAACAGTCCTCTTTAATGGTTTTGCTTTGCGTTTGCACCTATCCAGCCACCAGCCCGAGCATGCGCGGTAAGGTCATGGATAGAGATGGGAAAAAGGTCACCAAGAAGATCACTAAGACCTCCACAGCTAAGAAGGGCAAGATCGCCTTGGAAATGGTTTCGATGCGCTCGCCAGACACACTGGACGCCACGAACAAGACTAATCCCATGGGCGGTGTCGCCAGCCCTACGGTCAAGTTAACACTCATGATGATGGCGAAATGTACTGGGTCGATGCCTAAGTTGATAAAAATGGGTCCTAAGATTGGCCCTAAGATAATAATAGCTGGGCCTGCATCTAAGAACATACCCACCAAAAATAACAGTAAGTTAATCAAGAACAGCAGCATCAATGGATTCTCACTGATGGTCAGTACCCAGTCAGCCAAGATTTCAGCACTGTGGGACAAACTCACCACTGTCTTAAACGCAATGGCGGAGCCAACCAACAAGAGCACCACCGCCGAAGCTTGTGCGCCCTTGATGAAAATGTCTGGCAGATCTCTCAATTTAACGGTTTTCATCACCCAAACACTGATGATCAAGGCATAAGCGGTTGCAATGGCAGAGGCTTCGGTTGGCGTAAAAATCCCCCCTATGATGCCTCCCAAGATGATCACAGGGGCAAACAGCGGAAAAATAGCATTACGCGTCGCTGTGCCGCGCTGCTGCCAAGTGGATTTAGGGCCAGCCACAGGGAAATCATATTTCTTCGCCATCAGCGCGATCATGATCATCAAACCGCCACCAACCATGATGCCCGGCACGATACCCGCCGCAAACAAAGCGGCTACAGACACTTCCATGGTATAAGCGTAAATAATCATAATGCCAGATGGCGGAATGATGGGGCCAATGACAGAAGACGCCGCGGTAATCGCAGCAGCGAACTTACGGCTGTAGCCATTCTTCTCCATGGCAGGAATCATCATGGAGCCAATAGCGGAGGTATCCGCCACAGCTGAACCTGATAGGCCTGCAAACAACATACTGGAAAGCACATTTACATGAGCCAAACCACCACGCACATGACCGATAAACGCTTGTGAGAACTGCACTAAATTCATGGTGATGCCACCACGGTTCATTAGCTCACCGGCCAACATGAAGAATGGAATGGCCATCAAAGGAAAGGAATCAATGCCGTTATAAATATTTCTGAATAGCAAAGAAATGTCTCGCTCCATGCCCGTCACATAAAGCATGGCACCGGGTGCTGCCAACATGGCGAAAAACACCGGCATACCGATCAACAGCAAGATTAAAAATAAAGGTAAAAACAGAGCTAACATAATGTGCGTCTCTTGTTATTATTGTTCTAAATAAGCGCCGTCAAACTGCGACCTGACTATTCGGCGGGGGCATCCGCACGAACTTCCGTGGGCAGGGCAAAATGCTTATGGCCGAGCAAGCAGCCAATTTCCCGCAGACATAACTCGATGTTTGCCAACAACATGGTGAAAAAACACACTGGCATTGCGAGGTAAATCCACGCCCGAGAAATATGAATCGACGCCGCTCGAGAACGGAAACCTCGATCAAAGAAATCGATACCCAAAAAAGTTAATTTCACCAGCACGGCCCCTGCGACCAGCAACAAGATCAATTTCAGTACACTTGACGCTCGTTCAGGTAACGCGCTTAAGAACATATCAATAGCAACGAATGAACCACGTCGGTAAGCTTCCCCAGCCACCACGGCCATCATCCAAATCATCAAAGCACGCGCCGCTTCTTCTGGCCACGGCAGGGCATTGCCCAGCACATAACGACAGAAGACTTGCAGCAAAATCACACTGATCATCAATGTCACCAACACCCAAGCGATGTTTCGCCCGATGCGGTTGAGCAGCATATTGATGGCGGTAAAGCAGGACACCAGCATTCTAAGAATGGCCATGTGTTACTCCCTCAAAAACCTATTGTTATTATTATCGTCTATTATCGTTTAAGGGAC
The DNA here is from genome assembly GCF_043643765.1 of Marinomonas posidonica. Taxonomy (GTDB): domain Bacteria; phylum Pseudomonadota; class Gammaproteobacteria; order Pseudomonadales; family Marinomonadaceae; genus Marinomonas; species Marinomonas posidonica_A. The sequence goes on from NZ_JBHZSP010000008.1 coordinate 58,217, forward strand.
TTCATGTCCGGCTGCCGCGGTCCAAAGTTCAAACCAAGTTTCGCGGTCAATTTGAATATCTAAGATATTTGAAAGATCTTTGATACGCTCAGGATTATTGGTTCCTACTACAGGCAAGATGTTAGCTGGATGCGCTAATAACCAAGCTAGAGCCACATGATCAGAAGATGCCCCCTGCTCTTTTGCCAAACGTTCAAACAAAGGTGCCAAACGGCGAGTTTCTGGCGTATCAGCAAACAAGGCACCGCCCCCTAAAGGCGACCATGCCATAGGCGTAAGTTGATCTAACTGCATGGCACTCAAGCTACCATTGGTAAAAGCATCTCGCTGCAGTAGGCTTAATTCCACTTGGTTAACCACCAGCGGATGACGCATATTGGCTTGCAGTAAACGCCAATCCCAAACGTCAAAGTTAGACACGCCCACCGCGCGAACTTTACCGCTATCAATTAAAGCATCTAACGCCGCGCCAGTTTCGGCGGCATTCATCAGAGGATCAGGACGGTGAATCAATAATAAGTCTAGATAGTCGGTGTGAAGATTGTTAAGGCTCTGTTCAACACTGGCTGTCACGTATTCAGCACTGGTGTCGTAGAACTTCACTCGGCGATCAGGGAATTTTTCTGACATCAGGGCAATGTCACATTTTGAAATAAGCTGCATTTTAGAACGCAAGCTAGGGTCTTGGGCTAAGGCTTGACCGAATAGTTTTTCACATTCGTAATCGCCATAGATATCTGCGTGGTCGAAGGTAGTAATGCCTTGCGAAAGGCATAGGTCAATCTTCTGTCTGACATGGGCGAGGGACACATCACTAGCGTCTGCTAAACGCCAAACACCGTACACTAAACGGCTAAACTCAAGGTCAGATTTGCCAATTTGAACCATTCGCATTGTTTTTCTCTCCGAATTTTGAGCGCTACTGGCTGCCATAGGACGCTCAGAATTTTTGTTTTTATTTTGTGCTCCTCGTTTTTCAGCCAGTCAAAGCCGCTGCCATTACGAGAGGTTGTATATTTACACTAACAGTGTATTCTTGTGATGTAAATCAATAGTGAATGAATTTTCTCAAATATTTCTTCCCTCTTTCCGAACCTTGCTTGGCTTGGTGAGCGCATACTCTGCGAAGTCAGTCAGTTAGAGCATTTTAGCTACTTACATTTGCTCGTTTGACTTGTAAGATAAGGATACACATTGCGCAGGATTAGGTGAAAAAGTGGAAAAGAAAAATAACACTAAACAGTTACCGCTCTATATCCAAATTAGCGAATTATTGAATCGCGAGATTGCAGCGGGACATTGGTTACCGGGCGACCGACTGCCTATCGAAGCCGAGCTTGCTGCCAAATTAGGCGTGGCCATAGGCACCCTTCGTAAGGCATTAAAGAAGCTTGAAGAAGATGGTTTTTTAGAGCGTCGCCAAGGCTCAGGCAACTATGTTAAACGCGCGCCTGGCGGTCGTGCTATTTATCAGTTTTTCCACCTAGAAACCTTAGCAGGTGGTGGTGTGCCAACGGCTGATATTTTGTCTATCACAGTTGATGAGGATGAGTTTGTAAAACGCCAGTTAAATGTCGAAGCAGATGGCAAGCTTTGGTGTATCAAACGCGCTCGTTATCTCAATCGTGAACTGGTCGCTATGGAACAGATTTGGTTTAAACATGCTCATGCACCAAGTCTCAAACCCAAAGATTTGCACGAATCACTTTATCTTCACTATCGGGATCACTTTTCCTTTTGGATCAGCCGAGTGGAAGACGAAGTGGATTGTGCCCCCGCACCTAAGTGGGTGACGGATAATCTGGAGCTGGCTCCAGAAACAACCATGCCAAAGGTGCATCGTAGAAGTTGGTCAAACGAAGGCGTTATCGAAGAGTTTTCGTTTACGTGGTACAACCCGACCAAATGTCGTTACGTTGCTCGGTGGCACTAACATTTAATAAAAACAAGAGGTTAGAAAAAATGGGCAAGTCGGTTCGATATGGCATCCTAGGCTGTGGCATGATGGGGCAAGAACACCTCAGAAACTTAGCCTTGATCGATGGCGCTCAGGTGGTCGCGATCACCGAACCCAATCAAGACATGCAAAAACGCTGCGCAGAGCTCGTACCTGATGCGGAGTTTTTCAACAATCTGGATGACATGCTTAACGCTGACCTCAGTCTCGAAGCCCTTGTCATTGCCACCCCCAATTACCAACACGCCGATCAATTACTTGAGCTATTTGAGCGTACCACTCTGCCTATCTTGGTAGAAAAACCCGTAGTCAGTGATATTAGCCAAGTGGCTAAAATTCGCGATGCCGCAGCCAAGCACTCTGCTCCTGTATGGGTTGCAATGGAGTACCGCTACATGCCTCCGGTCGCTCAGTTTCGTAAACAGCTTTTAGCGGGTGATATTGGCGCCCTAAAAATGCTTAACATTCGTGAGCACCGTTTCCCATTTCTAGAAAAGGTGAATGATTGGAACCGTTTTAATCGCCAAACCGGTGGCACTTTAGTCGAAAAATGCTGTCACTTTTTTGACCTGATGCGCCTATTAATGCAAGGGGAAGTAAAACGCGTTTACGCCTCCACTGGGCAAGATTGCAACCATATGGAAGAGCGTTATAACGGAGAAGTACCAGACATCATCGACAATGCTTTTGTCCTAGTGGACTTTGAAAATGGCCAACGCGCTTGCTTGGATCTCAACATGTTTGCAGAAGGCTCCCGTTATCAAGAAGAAATCTGCGCCATTGGCCCGCAAGCCAAACTGGAATGTTTCGTGCCTGGCCCAGGACGCTTCTGGCCAACAGACTCCCTAGGCGCAGCCCCAATTCCGAAAGTGGTTCTTAGCCCACGTGATCCAAAAGGCCCAATCGAATCAGATATCCCAGTAGATCCGACGTTACTCGATGCAGGCGATCATAATGGCTCTACTTTCTACCAACACCTAGGCTTCTTCAAAGCCATCACAGAAAAGGCGCCAGTAGACGTCACGATAGAAGATGGTTTGAAAGCTGTCGTGATAGGTTTAGCCGCTCAGCACTCGGCACAAACCGGTCAAGCAGTCACCATCACAGATTCCGGTTACGCTTTCGCGTAAATTAATTTCACAAAACAAAATCAAGTAAATCAATAAGTAATGAGTTATTAAGGCGTTTCATAAAGAAAATTCATTTACTATTGATTTACTTTTAAAGCTCATATGATTAGAGTGAATTAAATTCATTCACTATTGATACACATCAATATAGGAATCTATGACAACACCATAACCTAAATCGGGAGTAGATATGAGTGTGGTAATTTCCAAACTAGAAGAACAAAAACAAGTAAATGGGTTGGATTTTCCATTGCTAGTAACGCCTCACAATGCAGACGTTCAAAGCAATAAAACGACGTTTTTCAACTGGGTTGAAGACAACAAAGCTGAGCTGCATGACTTATTAATTAAACACGGCGCGGTACTATTCCGTGGATTTCCAGTCGAAAACTCCAACGAATTCGAGAAGATGCTCGATCAAACAAACTACCAGAACATGCCTTACGTAGGTGGCGCTGCGCCCCGTGCTCAGGTTACCGCATCGCGCATAGTGACTGCCAACGAGTCGCCTGCATCAGAGACAATTCCTTTTCACCACGAAATGGCGCAAGTACCAACGCCTCCAGGCTACATTTTCTTTTACTGTGAAACCTCAGCAGCAAAAGGCGGTGCGACGTCTATTCTGCACTCTGGCGAAATCTGCAAAAAGTTTTTTGAGATCGCGCCAGACTTTGCCAAAAAAGTCGAGGAACAAGGCGTGCGCTATGTTCGCGTGATGCCAGAAATCACTGACAATACGTCTGCCATCGGCCGCTCCTGGAAAGACACCTTCCACGTAACCACTCGCGAGGAAGCGGAAGAAAAAATGCGTGAAGCCGGTATGGATTGGCAATGGCTAGAAAACGGTGATGTGCGCACAGAAACACGCGTGTTGCCAGGCATTCGCTTTGATGACGAAACCCAGCAAAAAACCTTCTTTAACTCCATTGTGGCGGTATTCACCGGCTGGAACGATTCCCGCAATCAAGGAGAAAAAGCCGTCACCACAGCAGATGGTGAGCCAATGGACGCAGACGCGCTTGCACAGCTAGTTAAAGCCATGGACGAATTATGTGTGAACTTTAAATGGCAGTCAGGCGACGTACTATGGATCAATAACCATACGGTATTGCATGCTCGCCAACCGTTTGAAGGCGAACGCCGCATCTTGGCCTCTATCTCTTTTAAATAAGCGATTCTGTCTCAGTAAAGCGCAAATAAGTTATCTGAACGTCGGTCTTATCAAAGATAAAGGTCTATCAAGGGATAATCCCCTCCGAAAATTTGAATTTGAGCTGATATTAATTTTCGGGGGGATTACCGGTGAACAAAGTGCCTTTATGCAACTTATGCCAATGCTCTAATACCTCTTTCGTTGTCCACTCCATAGCTTCTTGTTCATCAATATGAAGCACGACATGAATATGGTTGCTCATAATGGCATAAGCGCACACATCGATCGCAAGGACTTCAGCAAGCAACAATAAACGCGCCTCAATCCACCCTCGACGATGTTCAAAGCTCTTACCGCTAACGGAATCTTCACCTCAAAGAAAGGCTCGACTAACGCATCGAGAAATGCAGTGACAGTAAGGGGTGCTGTCTAAACTGATTTGTTGATATCGGGCTCTAGGCATTTGGCCCCCCCTTTTCCGACGTGAAATAAACTGGATAAAATTACAGTATACTTTTTAGCCGGTCAACTAAGTTATGCCTGTCCTGTATTATCTTCGCAAACGTTAACAACTAAGTTATGCCTGTCCTGTATTATCTGTTTAAAGTGTGTGTCTATTTTTTATTTTAGTTTTCACCCATTTCCTTTAATTTTAGGAAATGCTAACCATGACATTAACAGAGTAGATAAAAAACCTACGATAAAAAAATAAGTCTGTGACAAAAATGATTTGCCACCTTCAATTATTAATGAATCACCAGATAATAGAATCATCCACCAGTAATGAGCAATAATTCCACCGAAAAATGCTGTCCAAAGATAGGTCTTGACATTACCCACTAATCTTAAATTAACACACAATATGGAAAGAACTAGCATAGGAATAAAATAAATAATTTCTGCCATAATTGAAACCATATAAAGAAGTACAAAGAAAGTTTGCATCTCTATTAAAGTACCAGTTTTCAAAAGGTTGTTATGCATACTCACAAAAACAACAATACCTGCACCGCCAACCAAAGGAGAAAGAATCAAAAGGAAAAACACTCGCCACGAAGGATAAATTATGGGCCTCATGGACTACAACCCTGAGATTCTGAATATTCCATTAGCTTGCAGCCATAATTAACACGTGACTCATAGTTAATAACCTGAATCCCTCCTGAAACACCTTGTTTTTCTTCCGTGAAAATGTTATTACCAGCCCCCAAAATAGGAATAGATGTATCTGTAAATGCACTACTCATTTTCAAAAATACAGATTTATCTCCCAAATATTTTTCATGTACTGGCTGCAATGCCTGCTGTTCACTTTTTAGCTGATTAATATCCCAATCAGCTGGATCACTTACTGTCTGGTTATACAAATTTTTAAAGTTATCAAAACCAGCGTTCATCAGTGCATCGCCTGCTTCCGCACGCCAATCATAAACTTCTGTTCCTGTTAATATGCCGCCTGCACCGAAAGTAAACCACGAACCATGACCATCAGCACCTAACCCTGTCAACGGTGCGCGGCTTACAAACTCTGCACCGCCATACCATTTCGCTCCCAAGCCAAGATTTTGTTCATACAAATTGCTAGCCCCAAAAAAATCCGCTCTATTATCAATTGTATTAAAATATTCTACAAATCGCTTGTTTGATCCATCACTGTTATACACATAATCAAAAGTATTCACTGAAGACCTAGTAACATCATCTTTCAAAATATCCCAAACTTCGGACATAGCTACATATTTGGTTGCATCATTTACCGCACCTCGGCACTCCTCACTCAGCGGATTATCCTGACATATTTGATTAAGCTCATCATCTCTTGCTTTGCTCAAAGCTTCAGCTCTATTAACCATGTCCTCTTTCTCTTCAGAACTAGTACAACCTGAACCTATTAAACAATCTTCAACTATACGCACTTCATAACTTTTCAAATAATTATTCTCCACCGCGTTATCAGCCAGTTGCCCTGCTGCGACTACGTCACTCGCATCGCCAGACCCGGTGCTGGCGGCGACCATGGAAGCGGCACCAAGAATGTTGGTGAGGGTTTGTTTTTGCTGCGCGTCTAGGTCATCTGGATCGCTGCTTCCATACAACCAGTTGGCAAGCATTGGGGCCGCGGCTTCGGAGCCTGCCGCAGCGAGACCGGCGGTGGTAGCGTCATTGCCCCCTTCGGCGGCCACGGCGGCAGCGAGGATACCGTGTGCTAAGACGTGAGCGGCTTCTTGTCCACCGCTGAGTTCACCGTCTGCATTCGCTGCCGCTTGACCTTTAAAGTATTGACCTATGCCATAAGCAACAGTAGGCGACGCGGCCGCAGCCAATTGACCTGAGACGCTGTCTGTCGGGACAGTCAAGCCAGCACCGATGGAACTGGCAATTAGGCCATAAGCGGTCAGTTTTTTGACTTCACTGTCGTATTGTTCTTGCGATATCGTCTCTGCTTTAAGCTGTTTTTTTAACTCGTCGGCTTTTTTATTCAGACTCAAACGTATCTGCTGCACGGTTTGGTTGGTTTCTTGTGTGACCGTACGCATGGTGTTGACTTGCTCAAGCACTTCGGCCTGATCAAAGTGGTCTTGTAAGGTGCCACTGTCATGCGCCACTGTGTCCGTGGTGGTCGCCGTGCTGACGTCCGCAAGGACTTGTTCAACCGATTGTCCCGTTTGGGCCTGCTGTTCTGCATCTGTGATGGTCAGGTTCGCGGTATTGATACCACTTTGGGTCGTACGAGTGCGGTTGTCTGCGATTTCCCCATAACCCTGTGATCTGGAAAAACCGCCATTTTCTGCTGTGTTATAGGAGGCATCCACGCCCACACTGGAACCACTAAAATTGGCGTGATTCTCTAGGTTACTGGCCGTTAAACTCGCGGTGGTTAGGCTGTTTAGGCCCTTGTCTTCAGCCGTTTGGGTTGAGGTGATGATGGCGCCAGTCAGGCTGGTGTGGTTCGCCACTTGGATTTGATAGCCTTGATCCCCTGAGGTAATGCCGCTTTGTTGGGTCACACTTTGGTAATCTGAGTCGGTTGTCGATTGTTGGTAACTCAGACCAAGATTGCTGCCCTCAGAGCTGACACTTGAACCAATGTTCATGCCAACACTGTCACTGCGGCTGTTGCTGCTGGAACTGTCTTGCACACTCGCAATGTTGAGATCTCCAGTGTCGATGGACACTTGCTCCCCATGTAAGGTGCCGCCTTTAATGTTGAGCTGATCACTGCGACTAACTAAGGCTCCTGCTGTGAGCTGACTGTGGGTGTACTGGGTGGATTGTGACTCGCTGCTGCTGGTGTTGTTGTTCACCCCTGCGGAAGACGCCAAATCGGAAAAATCGACTTTGCCAACACTGGCACTGACACTGGCACTTTGTGTGTTGCTCTTGGTGCTTTGCTGCGTGGTGTTCTCACCCGCCAGCACATTTATCTGATCCGCTTCCGCTAACAAGGTGCCACCCACTGCCACATTGGAGCCTTTTACGGTTAAGGTGTCCTCTCCTTGTAAGCTGGCATTGTTACCCACCTGTATACTAGAGCCATTCCAAGCGCTTTGACGGTTTGTCGTCGAGGTCGTAGTGGTTTGTAGCGTCACACCAGCACTCGCCGTAAAGCCAGCTGTCCCACTATTCATGGCCGCCCCAGCGGCGGCATTCGCCACCGTAATGGCAGCGTATTTTTCTGTGTTTTTAGCCGAGTTTAGCGCGATTTCATAACCGTCTAGATCACTTTGTTGCAGCTTACCGTCCGCCACTTTTTGCTTGGCTTCTTCGTACGCTTTTTCGGCGTCTTTCACCGCGTCTTTGGCTTGATCCAAGGCACGTACCGCAAGATAGGTATCCGCATAGGCGTTTTTCACCCCTACCGTGAGGGTCTTGGTCTTGGTGATGGTGTCATTGGTGGTGTCATAGGTGTCTTCACGTCCACCGATCAGGACATTTTCACCCTCAATGCTCGCGTCGTTTTGCACCGCCACATCACTGGCGATAATGGCGACGTTTTGGTTGGCATTGATGTTCAAGTTGCCCGCTTGCAGGCTCGACCCGGCCCAAGTGTTGGCGGTGTTGGTGGTACGCTCGGTGTGGTCGGTTTCCGTAAGACTTGCTAGTGTTAATTCCCCTTTTTCAGAAGAGAAGCTGGCGCCCTCTCCCGAAATGGTCTGGTCGGTGTGGGAAGTACTGGTCACGGTGCGCTCTTGCGCCGCATCGATAGTGACATTTTGCGCCGTTAAGTTGGCGGTGTCGCTCACCGCCACTTGTGCGCCAATCAGGGCTAGGTCTTGCTGTGCGGTGAGGTTAAGATCACTGGCGGCCAACGTAGTGGTTTGTTGCGTTAGAGTATCGGTGCGGGTGGCATCCGACTCACCCACCTTGATTTCACCATGAATAAGACCAGCAGTGGCCGTTGAAGCAATAACAGCAATACCTTTCACAAGATCCTTAAAGACACCGCGGAAACTTGAGGAAGATTCACTCCATTCGCTGCTTTCTAATGCCTGAGTGGTGACGATGACGTTACCCGCTAATTCGCCTTTGTCGTTGACGTATTGGCCATTGGCGTTTTGTGTGACCACGTCAGTACCAATGGATAAGGTGTCATTGGCCGCCAAGGTAGCGCCTTCTAGGGTGATGTTGCTGCCGCTGTCTAGGCTGATGTTGCCACCACCAATAAGGTCACTGGTGACGGCGGTTTGGTTGATAAAGCCTTGGTCTTTGGCTTTGACCTTAAAAGTGCCTTTTTTCTGTTTCTGGTAGCGTTGAGAGCTTTGGTCCACGGCGCTGAGCAGTTGAATGTCTCCACCCGCTTGCAAGCTAATGTTGCCATCAGCAGTGGCTTTACTGCCTGCCAAGAGAATATCAACACCCGTTACAATATTAAGGTCACCGCCCGATGTCAGGTTCGTGCCTTGATTGGTCAAGCTTTCAGAGGTGGTGGTAGTGGTGGAACGTTTGGAGCCGAACATGCCCGACTTTTTCTTTTTCACTTGCTTATAAGAAGAATTGTGAGCCGTCTCAGTGGACAAGACCACATCGCCCCCCGCTGCCAAGCTCATGCCTTCGCCACTGCTTAAACTAGAGCCCTTAGAAAAGATGTCATTTTGACTCACCAGAGTTAAGGCGCCGCCCGCGCTCAAGTCCGTACCTGTGATGCTTTCGTTATGGCTGCGTTTTTCGGTGGAGTTGCCACCACCACCCACAAAGCTATAAGAATCTTTGGTGTCTTTCACCGCCAAGAGGTCAATGTTGTTGGCAGATAAGGTCAGATCGTCGTCTGCTGTTAACTGAGCGCCTTCACTGGTAAAGGTATTGCCCGCGCCGAGTTGAATATTGCTGGCTTCTAGGCTGTTCACCTGATGCGTGACGGAAGAAGCGTTTCTTCTACGAGCACTGGATTCGGTGGTGTTTTCAACACTGCTCAGAGTGACATCATTCGCTGCATTAATACTTAGCTGATTTGACGCGCTGATTGAAGAGGCTTGGCTAATAAGATTATTGCCCGCGCTCAATTGAATCTTGTCGGCCGATAATGCATTGGTTAGATGATGAGTTGTTGAATTTTTGGATTGGTAGTAGCCTCCAATATCACTGCTGTTTGTTACCTCCAAGCTAGCAAGGGTAATATTATTACCCGCTTGAGCTAAAATTTCCTCATCAGCACTCACCTCACTGCCAATTAGGCTAATATCATTGCCTGCCACTAAGTTGATAGTCCCGCCTTGTAATGACGCCGCTTCCCCCACCAAGGTTTGCGTGTTGGAAAAGATCCCAGACTGGGTGCTAATGGTTTGATTTTGGGTTTCACTGGTAATATTGCCACCCGCCACCAAATTGAGAACGCCGTTGGCCTGTATACTCCCCGAGTTACCAATATCGCTGGAGGCATTTAGAGTGGCGTTATTTCCTGCCGTCATGTTACCGCTATTACTAATATTCTCACCGCTGAGAGATAGATCAGAGCGCGCGACAATAGCGCCTGAATTAACAAGATCACCGTCCACTTGGATGTCTATATTAGTTGCAGCAATCAAGGCTCCATCTGGTCTTAAGGTCATATCAGAAGTATTGGAAAAGTATACCTTCGGCACCAAAGCTTCTTGAGGGCCTGAATCCGTCTGCACCGTCTCAGAGACCATCCATACGATCGGTTGTTTAAGTTGCGCCACTTGTTTATCAGTGAGCTCAATGCCCACGCTTAATTGTAAGTCTGTGTATTCCTCTAAGGCATTGTCCATCAAGGTCGCGTAGGCGGATTCTATGTCCACTTGATCGGGCAAAGTTTGGAAACCGGTGTAGGATAAGATTTGCTCACGCACCAGATTTTGTTCTAAAAAACCATCGCCCAGACGCGAGGCCGTTTTCCCGGTTCGGCCTTGATCATCACCGACCATTTTGTTGAGCATGTAGTCAGATGAGACAAAATTTTTGTAATTTGTGAACAAAGGGTTGGTTTGTATTAGGTAATCAGAATCAGGATTTTCGGAAAGGGTATAAAACGCACTCTGTACAAAAGAGTCCACATTAAGGTCATTAAAAATGGCGTCACGGCGAGCAGCGACTGCGGCTAGATCAATGGCATTGACACCTGTTGCTGAGGCATCGGCTTTTATGGTTGGCGACGTACTAGAATCTGCGCTTAGTTCCGTGTCACTTTTGACAACAGTCGTCGCGCTGCCTTTTTCGGCTACTTGTACGCCGTCAACACCAGAGGCTTTTACATTTACGGTGCCCGAAGCGGTATTGACCACCGTTTGACTGGATACGCTAGTGCTGGTGGAGGTTTCTGTTACCGCCACTTGTACGTTATCGGAAGCTTTTACATTTACGGTGCCCGAAGCGGTATTGGCCACCGTTTGACTGGATACACTGGTGCTGGTGGAGGTTTCTGTTACCGCCACTTGTACGTTATCGGAAGCTTTTACATTCGCAATGCCCGAAGCGGTATTAGCCACCGTTTGACCGGATATGCTGGTGCTGGTGGAGGCTTCTGTTACCGCCACTTGTACGTTATCGGAAGCTTTTACATTTGCAATGCCCAAAGCGGTATTGGCAACCGTTTGACCAGATACGCTGGTGTTGGCAGAAGTTTCAGTTACCGCAACTTGCACACCATCAGAAGCTTTTACTTTTACAGTACCAGTAGCCGTATTCACAACCGCTTGACCGGATACGCTAGTATTGGCAGATCCTTCAATTTCTTTTAATACATTAGTATCAACCTTGCTTGTCACTACATAATCAACATTACCTATGTTAGATACAGATCCAGCCTTTCCGGTAATATTACCGCCGGCGGTGAAAATCGCAGGAACTTCAAATAAAACTTTTTCAGTCGTATTACTCTTATTTGTTTCGCTAATAACACGAGGAACATAATTCCAGCCGCATGACTGACCAGCAGAAGGAAGACAAATTACCACCTCATTCACATCAGTTTTTTTTATTTCTTTTCCATAGTAGCTGACATTATTTATTTTATCAGCAGTAAAAAATAAATCACCAACAGCACTCACTATGGAGTAATAATTATCAACAGCTCCCTCAAGAATCATATCATTCCCTGAAAAAATGTAGGCTTGAGGGCTATCTAATTCAATATAGGGAGACTCTATAGTTTCAATAATTTTTTTGTCTGAAAAATAGCTACCATATAAATCATCATCTAAATTTTTAAAAATACTATATTTTTTCGAAGTGATATTTTTAGTAAAAGAAAACTCTCTCTTTTTATTGATTATTTTATTCGCTTCAATAGATAAATTTCTATTTATTTCTATTACTGCAGAGCTGTTAGTCAAGGTATCCGATACTTTAATTACACCATCTCCTAAACTATATAAAACCGCACCATTTTGATTGATGATATTGCCTGTAGAACGAATATCTAAATAATCTTGACCTAAAACAAGTGCATCGCTATCTAAATTTTTTACATCTGCAGCATTTATAAAAACTCGCTTCCCAGCGATACCACCTTTATTATTTAGGGTTTCTGTGTTGGTAATAGATAACGTACCGTTTTGGGCTGAAATCGTACCTATTACAGTATTCGTTAAATTTCGGCTGTTTAAATTAATAGTATTTACCGATTCTAATACCGAATCAGTATTCACTATGTCACCATCAGTGTTAATAGTCAGTGTGTTATTGGCTTTAACGTGTGCGCCATTTTCGTTGGCAAAGCTGTCTTGGGATGTTAACAAAAGATCATTTGTTGAAAGTATTTTGCTGGTTGAGGTGTTATTAAGAATTAACGAAGCGGTAGCTTCCAGCCCATGACCAGATAAAGAACCTTGATTATTAAGAGTCTTGGTTTGTACTCTTAACTCACCATTTTGAGCTAATACGTTACTATTTGCAGAGTTTTCAAAATTTTGGCTGTTTATGTTAATACTACCTGCCGATTCGATAGTAGATTGCTCATTACTCAGATTACCTACAGAGGTAATTTCTAATGCGTTGGAGGCATGAAGCAGCGCTCCCTCTCTGTTTTCTACTGTTTCTTCTGCGCTCAACACCAAGCCAGCGGTTGAAAATACCTTTGCATTCATTGTCTTGTTATCTAGTGAAGCTGTATTGATAATAATACCATTACCGGCAAGAACACCTTGGTTATCAACCTTAATTGTGTCGATAGATAAAGCGTTATTTTGCGCTAAAATCGTGCCAGAGTTAGTAAGGTTTTGACTTTTAACCGTGGCAGATTCAACGGCTTCAATTGTACCGCTGTTTGTTAAATTACCTTTAGCATCCAAGTTCACGTCGACGCCAGCGTGAACCAAAGCGCCGTCTGTATTCGTCACGTCGCCTTTGATGTTGAGATCCAGTTTGTCTGTTGAATAGATTTTGCCGTTTGTAGTGCTGTTATTTAGTCCGGTGGTATCAATCGTAATGCCTTTACCCGCCAAAGCACCTTGGTTGGTAATTTGGTTGGTTTGAATGGTTAAGGTGCCGTCTTGTGCTAAGACGGTGCCTGAACTCGTGACATTCTCTGCATTAATGTCGATAGTATTCAAAGCTTCAATCGTGGAATCTGTGTTGGTGAGGTTACCCTCAGTATCTAAGGTTAGATCGGAATCCGCATGTACCAGAGCGCCATTTTGGTTGGTGATTGCCCCTTCAATGTTTAAAGCAACGGCATCGGTTGAATAAATTTTCCCGCTTGTTGTACTGTTGTTTAGTTCAGTGGCATCAATCGTGATGCCTTTACCTGCCAAGGAACCTTGGTTATCCACTTTGTTGGTTTGAATGGTTAAGGTGCCGTCCTGTGCTAAGACGGTACCTGAACTCGTGACATTCTCTGCATTGATGTCGATAGTATTTAAAGCTTCAATTGTGGAATCTGTGTTGGTCAATTTACCCGAGGAGGTATCATCACCTGAATCCACTGTTAGCGCTGTGTTCGCGTGCAGTAACGCACCGTCTTTATTCGAGACATCGCCAGTAATGTTGAGATCGAGTTTGTCTGTTGAGTAGACAGTACCGTTAACCGTACTGTTGCTCAGTTCGGTGGCATCAATCGTAATACCTTTACCTGCCAAGGTCCCTTGGTTATCCACCTTGTTGGTTTGAATGGTTAAAGTGCCGTCTTGCGCCAGAATCGTCCCTGAGCTGGTGAGGTTCTGACTCTTAATGTCGACCTGATTTAAAGCTTCAATCGTGGAATTTGTGTTGGTGAGGTTGCCCTCAGCATCTAAAGTCAGATCGGAATCTGCATGAACCAAAGCACCATCTGTATTTTTGACGTTTCCAGCGATGTTTAAATCAAGCTTATCTGTTGAATAGACTTTACCGTTAACCGTACTGTTGTTTAGTTCGGTGGCATCAATCGTGATGCCTTTACCCGCCAAAGTACCTTGGTTGGTAACTTGGTTAGTATCTATTGTTAAACTTCCATCTTGTGCCAGAATCATCCCCGAGCTGGTGAGGTTCTGACTCTTAATGTCAATTTGATTTAAAGCTTCAATCGTTGAATCTTTGTTGATGAGGTTGCCCTCGGCATCCAAGTTAAGATCCGAATCCGCATGTACTAGAGCACCGTCTTTATTCGTGACATCGCCAGTAATGTTGAGATCGAGTTTGTCTGTTGAGTAGACTTTACCGTTAACCGAACTGTTGTTTAGTTCGGTGGCATTAATCGTGATGCCTTTACCCGCCAAAGCACCTTGGTTGGTAACTTGGTTGGTGTCTATTGTTAAACTTCCATCTTGTGCCAGAATCGTTCCCGAGTTGGTGAGGTTCTGACTTTTGATGTCAACCTGATTTAAAGCTTCAATCGTGGAATCTGTGTTGGTGAGTTTAGCCTCAGCATCTAAAGTCAGATCGGAATCTGCATGAACCAAAGCACCATCTGTATTTTTGACGTTTCCAGCGATGTTTAAATCAAGCTTATCTGTTGAATAGACTTTACCGTTAACCGAACTATTGTTTAGTTCGGTGGCATTAATCGTGATGCCTTTACCCGCCAAAACTCCTTGGTTATCCACCTTGTTGGTTTGAATGGTTAAGGCACCGTCTTGTGCTAAGACGGTGCCTGAACTCGTGACATTCTCTGCATTGATGTCGATAGTATTTAAAGCTTCAATCGTGGACTCTGTGTTAGTGAGATTACCCTCAGTGTCCAAGGTCAGAGCTGTATCCGCATGAACCAAAGCGCCATCTGTATTTGTGACGTTTCCAGCGATGTTTAAATCAAGCTTATCTGTTGAATAGACTTTACCGTTAACCGTACTGTTGTTTAGTTCGGTGGCATTAATTGAGATGCCTTTACCTGCCAACGTTCCTTGGTTGGTAACTTGATTAGTGTCTATTGTTAAACTTCCATCTTGTGCCAGAATCGTCCCTGAGCTGGTGAGGTTCTGACTTTTGATGTCGACCTGATTTAAAGCTTCAATCGTGGAATTTGTGTTGGTGAGGCTACCCTCAGCATCTAAGGTCAGATCAGTATCCGCATGCACTAGAGCACCATCGTCATTAGTGATGTTGCCTTGTACATTCAACGCGATTGCATCCTTTGAATAGATTTTCCCACTTGTTGTGCTGTTGTTCAGTTCGGTGGCATCAATCGTGATGCCTTTACCCGCCAAGGTTCCTTGGTTATCCACCTTGTTGGTTTGAATGGTTAAGGTACCGTCTTGGGCCAATATTGTACCGGAGCTAGTGACATTCGCTGTATTAATGTCGATAGTATTCAAGGCTTCGATGGTACTGCTTGTATTAGTTAAATTACCATCAGCATCCAAGGTCAGATCAGAATCCGCATGAACCAAAGCGCTATCTGTATTTGTGACGTTTCCAGCGATGTTTAAATCAAGCTTATCTGTTGAATAGACTTTACCGTTAACCGTACTGTTATTTAGTTCGGTGGCTTTAATCGTGATGCCTTTACCTGCCAAGGAACCTTGGTTATCCACCTTGTTGGTTTGAATGGTTAAGGTGCCGTCTTGTGCTAAGACGGTACCGGAACTGGTGACAGTTTCTGCTGTGATGTCGATTTCATTGAACGCTTCGATGGTACTGTCAGTATTCGTGAGGTTACCCTCGGCATCTAACGTTAAAGTTGAATCGGCATGCACTAAAGCACCATCTTCATTAGTGATGTTGCCTTGTACATTCAGCGCCATTGCATCCGTTGAATAAATCTTGGCGTTTGCTGAACTGTTGTTCAGTTCGGTGGCATCAATCGTGATGCCTTTACCAGCCAAGGAACCTTGGTTATCCACCTTGTTGGTTTGAATGGTTAAGGTGCCATCTTGGGCCAATATTGTACCGGAGCTAGTGACATTCGCTGTATTAATATCGATAGTATTCAAGGCTTCGATGGTACTGCTTGTATTAGTTAAATTACCATCAGCATCCAAGGTCAGATCGGAATCCGCATGTATCAGAGCGCCATCGTCATTAGTGATGTTGCCTTGTACATTCAACGCGATTGCATCCTTTGAATAGATTTTCCCACTTGTTGTGCTGTTGTTCAGTTCGGTGGCATCAATCGTGATGCCTTTACCTGCCAAGGTTCCTTGGTTATCCACCTTGTTGGTTTGAATGGTTAAGGCACCTTCTTGTGCTAAGACGCCGCCTGAACTCGCGACATTCTCTGCATTGATGTCGATAGTATTCAAAGCTTCAATCGTGGAATCTGTGTTCGTGAGATTGCCCTCAGCATCCAAGGTAAGATCTGAATCCGCATGAACCAAAGCGCCATCTTCATTAGTGACATCACCGGTGATATTGAGATCGAGTCTGTCTGTTGAGTAGATTTTACCACTCGCCGTGCTATTACTCAGTTCGGTGGCATCAATCGTGATGCCTTTACCCGCCAAAGTTCCTTGATTATCCACCTTGTTGGTTTGAATGGTTAAAGCGCCGTCTTGTGCCAGAATCGTTCCCGAGCTAGTGAGGTTCTGACTTTTAATATCGACCTGATTTAAAGCTTCAATAATGGATTCTGTGTTAGTGAGATTTCCCTCAGCATCTAAGATCAAATCGGAATCCGCATGAACCAAAACACCATATTCATTAGTGATGTTACCTTGCACATTCAGTGCTATCGCATCGGTGGAATAAATCTTGGCATTAGCTGAACTGTTGTTCAGTTCGGTGGCATCAATCGTGATGCCTTTACCCGCCAAGTTTCCTTGATTGTACACCTTGTTAGTTTGAATGATTAACGTGCCGTCTTGCGCCAGAATCGTCCCTGAGCTGGTGAGGTTCTGACTCTTAATGTCGACCTGATTTAAAGCTTCAATCGTGGAATTTGTGTTGGTGAGGTTGCCCTCAGCATCTAAAGTCAGATCGGAATCTGCATGAACCAAAGCACCATCTGTATTTTTGACGTTTCCAGCGATGTTTAAATCAAGCTTATCTGTTGAATAGACTTTACCGTTAACCGAACTATTGTTTAGTTCGGTGGCATTAATCGTGATGCCTTTACCCGCCAAAACTCCTTGGTTATCCAGTTGGTTCGTTTGAATGGTTAAAGCACCGCCTTCTGCTAAGACGGCGCCTGAACTCGCGACATTCTCTGCATTGATGTCGATAGTATTCAAAGCTTCAATCGCGGCATTTGTATTGGTCAATTTACCCGAGGAGGTATCATCACCTGAATCCACAGTTAAAGCTGTGCTCGCGTGCAGTAACGCGCCGTCTCTATTCGAGACATCGCCTGTAATGTTGAGATCGAGTTTGTCTGTTGAGTAAATCTTCCCGTTTGCTGTACTGTTGGACAGTTCCGTGGCGTTAATGGTAATGCCTTTGCCCGCCAACGTGCCTTGGTTATCCACTTGGTTCGTCTGAATGGTTAAAGCGCCATCTTGTGCCAAAACTGTACCGGAGCTCGAGACATTCTCTGAATTGATGTTGATGGTATTTAAAGCTTCAATCGTGGAATCTTTGTTGGTGAGATTGCCATCAGCATCTAAGATTAGATCGAAATCCGCATGTACCAGGGCGCCATATTCATTAGTGACATCACCAGTGATATTGAGGTCAAGTTGCTCTGTTGAATAAATTTGGCCGTTTGTCGTGCTATTACTCAGTTCGGTGGCATCAATCGTAATACCTTTACCCGCCAAAGTTCCTTGATTATCCACCTTGTTGGTTTGGATGGTTAAAGCACCGTTTTGCGCTAAGATGGTGCCTGAACTCGTTACATTCTCTGCTTTGATGTCGATAGTATTTAAAGCTTCAATCGTGGCATCTGTATTGGTCAATTTACCCGAGGAGGTATCATCACCTGAATCCACTGTTAGCGCTGTGTTCGCGTGCAGTAACGCACCGTCTTTATTCGTCACATAGCCAGTGATATTGAGATCGAGTTTATCTGTTGAGTAGACTTTACCGCTAACCGTACTGTTGTTTAGTTCAGTGGCATTAATCGTGATGCCTTTACCTGCCAAAGCACCTTGATTGGTAACTTGGTTGGTGTCTATTGTTAAACTTCCATCTTGCGCCAAAATCGTCCCTGAACTAGTGACATTTTCCGCGGTGATGCCGACTTGATTCAAGGCTTCGATAGTACTGTCAGTATTCGTGAGGTTGCCATCAGCGTCTAAGGTCATGCTGCTGTCGGCGTGAACCAAAGCACCGTCTGCATTCGTCACGTCACCTGTAATGTTGAGATCAAGCTTGTCGGTTGAATAGATTTTTCCGCTTGCCGTGCTGTTGCTCAGTCCTGTCGCATCGATGGTGATGCCTTTGCCCGCCAGCGTGCCTTGATTAGTAACTTGGTGCGTCTCAATGTTCAGCGCTTCATTGAGCGCAAGGATCGTTCCTGAGCTGGTCAGATTCAGACTCTTAATGTCAACCTGATTCAAGGCTTCGATGGTGGAGTCCGTATTGGTGAGGTTGCCTTCCGCATCCAAGGTCATGCTGCTGTCAGCGTGAACCAAAGCGCCATCTGTATTAGTGACATCGCCCGCGATGTTGAGATCAAGTTGGTCTGTTGAATAGATTTTTCCGTTAGCCGTGCTGTTACTCAGTTCCGTGGCGTTAATGGTAATGCCTTTGCCCGCCAGCATGCCTTGGTTATCTAGATGTTGGGCCGTGATCGACAAAGGATCGGTTTGTATTAGAACTGTACCTGTGTTCGTGAATCGTTGGGCTTCGATGTTCAGAGAATCTACGGACTCAATGGCCCCGGTGAGGTTGTCTAATTGTCCTTGCGCTGTGATGGTGAGCGCCTTGTCTGACGCAATGGACGCCTGATCATCATTGCGTAGATCCTCCGTGGTGGTCAGCGTCAACTGCTCCGCGGCAAAGATCTGGGTGTTTTCCCCTGTGTTGTTGAGCATGTCTGTGGTAACGGTGAGGGTGTGACCAGCAATAGTACCTTGGTTGGTCAGGCTGTCTGTGATGAGCGTCACATCGCCATTTTGACTGAGCAGTTTGGCGTCTTCTTGATTCTTTAAGGCTTGCGCTTCTAATCGAATGGATTCAGTGGCTTGAATGGCGGCGTCTGCGCCGCTAGAAACAATGTCTTTTGTCGTCTTGATGTTAATGCGGTTGGCCAGTACTTCACCACTGTTCTCCAAGGCATTGGCTTGAATTTTTATTTCGTCAGAGCTTAAGGTGGCACGATGAACAATATTGCCTTGGGTGTCCAAAGTCATGTCTTCAACGGCTTTGACTTCCCCGCCGAGGTTGACCCCCAATCCGCGCTCCGTGCCAATCAAGCGTATGCGATTGGCGTACATGCCACCAATGGCTGCCACATCCAACGCGAATGCTTCCCGCTCGTCATTGGATCGCGCCGTCACCGACTTGTCTTGGTAGTTAATGCGATTGTCGCCGGTGATGATGGTAGCTTGATCGGCCCAGAGTTTGGCGTTGAGTTTAACGCTGCGCGCCAAGATGTCTAATTCACGGGTTGCGCTGTCGTTTAAACCTTCCCCAGTAATGGCAATGTCACCCTGTGACACATCAAACCCAGACAAGCCGCCCGCGCCATCAAATAAAGCTTGCCCTGTGGTCAAGGTGCCACGGGTGGTATTGATAAAACCACAGCCATTACAAGTGATGCCGTTTTGGTTGGCGATGATCATCTCTGCGGATTGTCCCGCGATTTCCATATAGCCGTTTAACGCACTGCGACTGTTGCCCGTGACTTCGTTCAAAATGATGCTGGCACTCTTGCCCCCCAAGCGAGCGTTGCCATCAATGTAACCCGCCAATTGGGTATTGGTAATGTCCGTGGCGTTATTGAAGATCAGACCTTTCTTTTCGACATTAAGCTGATCGTATTCATTGCGCGACACGCCTTTCGCAGAAGGGGCATTAATATTGACAATTGGAATGCCACTGGCCGAAGTATCAAACGCAGGCGCATGGGCGCTGTTTATCGCCGCCGTCGCCCCCTGAGCCAACAACACCCCCGGCGCGGACAAATAGGCCGACAACATAATCTGCGCTATGTATTTTTGATGGCGACGACAAGGGGCTAAAAGGGAAAAGTGGGAGGTGGACTGTGATCGTTTAATTGGCTTTACTTGTAAGCGCAACACATTATTCAATGACTTTTTACGCCATTGCACACGACTAGACACATAACATTTGATGACTCGCAGTAAGGTCAACATGTAACTCTTCCCTAAGCTATCGCTTTTTATTATTTCTATAAAAAGCTTTAATATTTTGTTAATAAAGCAATCTTAACTACGTCTGCACAACTAGAATTGCGCAGATAACATTGCACTCACTTTATAATCATGAGCCTTGGCATATGGCCCAAATTCAATAAAAGGTTCAGAGATCGAAAGATCATAATTCACTCCCAATATCTTTCCCTTCATACCGAAAGTTAGTCCCATCAAGGTTCGGCTGGTCTCTTCTTCTGCACCTTCTCCAAAAGCTTGTCCAACATCCAAGCCTAAGTACGGAGAATATGGTGAACCTAATATCTCCATAGGCAGCGTTAAATCGTTCCTCAACCGCCAACCGTGCTCAGCACTTAATGATTCATCACTATCAAAGCCTCGAACCGTATAACGGCCACCATTCGAAAACCAATCTAACGAATAAATCGGTGTATCAGCATACTGAGCAAATAAGCGCCCTGTATAATTCATTGATTGCCCAAACAAGCTCAAAGGACTACTTAAAGAAACAGATAACGAATAAAAACGGTAATCTGGCTGTGCCGAATCTTCCTCGCTATCAGGGTCCACTTCATCGGCACCCATTATTCCAGCAAGCCCTTGGTGCACATCGATGGAAATATCAAAGATGTTACGACCAATAAAACGTCGATAATCCAAACCTAACGTTAATTCTGATAAATTGCGCCTCTGAGCCTCTATCTCAGCATCCTCAATATAACTGCGTCTGCTTCTTGTCTTTAGCTCGCTGTTTAGCGTTAGTTTTACTTTATTATTGCGCAGCGCCACATAATCAAAAGTCAGCTTATCGTCTCGGCTGTGACCACTTAGCTCAAAGCTTCTCACATCCCCTTCGGTAATTTGACGATAATCTGAACGACTGGTTGAATATCCCCACAATCCATAGCCCCAAGGCAAAGTCCAAGAAAAAGATTCACTGTTTGACTCACCTATCGCTTTGCCTCTTGCAGCAGACAAAGAAACATTAAACACATCTTGGGCACCAATAAAATTATCAACGGAGGCATTAATCGACAATGGATATTCACCTGTGGATACACTGCCACTATCGTCTACTGAGGTATTGATTGACCAAGGTTTTGTTTGCTGTAACTCAGCAACCAAAATGCTGGCGTTAGGGTAAGAGCCTGGCTGAATTTTAAACTCCACCTCCTGTGACTGAAGACGACTCAGCTGCTCAACCGCTTGCTCCATGTCTCGTAAATTGAGTACCTTGCCTTCTTCTATGGGCAAAGCGTTTCGCCAAAAGAAGCGATACTTCTCTGGAAACACAATTCGCTCAACAACACCTTTTTGAATCTTCACTCTGACGGTGTGTGAGGCAATATTCTGCTCTGGCAATACCGCCCTTGATGTAACAAAACCATCCGCTAACAACTTTTGATTAATCAGATTCACATAAGCCTGTAATGTTTGAAAACCAATACATTCACCTAAATACCGATCTCCTTGCGCCAAAGCCCAATCGGATAACAACCCATCAACCTCAATGTGATCAATGACAAAGCACACCTCTTCTTTAATAGGTTGAAGTGTGCTTTCAACTTGCGGCAATTGTATGGGCTGCTCAGAATCTTCAAGGCTTTTGTTTAAAGCTTCTTCCGTGGCTTTGTCTCTAAGGCGCCAATCAGTCTGATTACGTATGGATTCTTCTTGTGCAGAATGGGAAAAACTAGAAAGGCATGACAAATACAATGCGCATAACCAAGTAACAAAAATCCGTTTTTGCACCTAAAAATCCATATCAATTACTTTAATTTACGTTATTTTACACAAATTATTAAAGAGAACAATT
The DNA here is from genome assembly GCF_043643765.1 of Marinomonas posidonica. Taxonomy (GTDB): domain Bacteria; phylum Pseudomonadota; class Gammaproteobacteria; order Pseudomonadales; family Marinomonadaceae; genus Marinomonas; species Marinomonas posidonica_A. The sequence continues at coordinate 80,358 of NZ_JBHZSP010000008.1, forward strand.
CCCATTACCAAATTTGTTTAAATTCATTTTCTATTATTTAGAATCACCAAACCCACGCGCCAGTGCACAAGTGGCTTTGGTGTTTTTTCGCTTGTTCACAACAAGCTCAGGAGAGGAATTGGAGGCATGTTGAGCGGCAAGGAGTGCGGCGGATTCGGCCACGCCGTATACACCAACGGTTTTGAAAATGTATTCTGAGCGGGTACTGAGCAAGGGTTCCATTGCCATCAGTGCGTTCGCAGAATAAGTATGGAAAGGCCACTGGTATTTTTGTGCCAAGGCGATCAGTTGGGTTTCATCAGCTTTGATGTCTATGCTATTCAGGGAAATAATATCATGGGGTGTGAGTCCTTTTTGTTGCAAGGTTTCCAACATGATGTCTTCCAAATAAGACAAAGGGCAGTTCCGTTCGCAGCCCATACCCAAAGTGTAAACAGGGTTAAGGTAGTCTTTGGCTGTGGTCATGGCGAGTTGTGCTTGGATTTTTTGTGCGATTTGCGCAGCCCATTCGTTCGCGCCACCTTCGTGTCCCGACAAAAGAGGGATCACAAATTGCCCTAATTCATCCATTACCAATACCGGTGGATCTTGGTATTTATCCTGTAAAACCGGTGCTAAAGTACGTATCACAATGCCAGTAGCGCAGATGAAAAGCATTGGCTCTTGTGCCATGAAAGCGGCTTGTACTTGTTCAGCAAAGGGCTTGGGCTTGTAGTCCAATTGCCCTTCTGGATAGTGCTGCAAAACCCGTTCAGCCAATACTTTACCAGCCGATGTCAAAGCGATAATGCGCATCAGCGGGTACCTCGCTCCGTTTTAGTAACAACGAATAAGGAAAAATACGGCCCAGCTTTGTCTTCCAACTGACTCACGTCTTCGACAATTCTCTCGTTATCACGACCTATGTATTCCAAATACTTTGCTTCTTCTAGGCGCTGGGTTTTGCGCAATGCGGTAAGGATTTTGGGTCGCGCACGACCAGCTTTCATGATCACCACAGTATCATGCTCCGCCAGTGCCGTATCAATCTGTTTGGCGGAATGACGACCACTGACCACAGCAAAGGATTCCTTCAATACGGTTAACGGATGACGCAAAGCCGATGCCGCCGCATTAATGGAAGAAACGCCCGGTATCACCTGACATTCAAACTCGCTGGCAATACGCTCTAATAGATACGCGAACGATCCAAAAAACAGCGGGTCACCCTCGCACAAGAACGCCACATCCAAACCTTTCTCTAAAGCTTGAGTGATGCGCTTAGCACCATCATCATAAGCTTGATTGGCTAACTCTCTGTCGGTGGACATGGGCATATTGATGGCAATTTCTTGCTGCGTATGCTGCACCGCTGAAAACGCTTCCCGAGCAATACTTTTTGCCTGAGATGTGCCTTGATCATTCGCCAGAAAACTCACTACCTGGGCGTTTTGAATCAAACGTAAGGCTTTCAGAGTAATCAGCTCTGGATCCCCTGGCCCAACACCGACACCAATAAATCGACCTATAGTTTGCTTTCTTTGCTGATTAGCGATATCCGTCACACCCTTCTCTTTCATTGTCATTTAACTATCTCATAGCCTTATCTACTTTGATGAACTGCCATAAAGTCACCGGTAAGTTTGGTCGATAGAGAGTTTGTCCCGCCAAAGACTGCGCTTTAGACACAGCCATTTCTATGCTGGTTTGATGTGCGTCTTGGGCCTGCTCTCTTTGTTTTGCGAAGGCACTGACTTGCCATTTGGTGTCTTCCGTCACCGCACTCACCACCAGCACGCCATTCTCAGGTAACAATGACCAAGCTTGATTCAAGAGTGCGTCTAACTCCCCATCACTACCGCCAATAAACACCTTATTGGGCGTGGGTAAATCCTTCAAGATGTCAGGCGCTCGACCTTGGACGAGATGCAGGTTTTGCATGACACCAAATTTTTGCTGATTGGCTTGCAAGCAAGCCCAACGAACATCATGATGCTCCACTGCATAAATATCAGCATCAGGATGCCAATAGGCCAACTCGACACTGACCCCACCGCAACCTGCGCCAATGTCCCAAACCACATCTTTCACCGCCAATTGCAGATAAGACAAAATCATCAAACGCACTTCTCGCTTGGTGATCATGCCTTTGCCTTCTTCTTTGTCGGTCACGAACAAAGCATCGGCAATGCCAACCGAAGCTGGATAAAGGCTCGTTTGAGCAGAGGTTTCCAACACCACCACATTCAGCGGGTCGAAATTTTGTGGAGATTGACTGAGTTCATCCGCAGCAAAAGAGGTGATTTTTTCGTGCGGATAACCCAAGGCTTCACAGACAGTGATTCTGCTTTTGTCCAAGCCTGCCTGTACGCATTCTTGCGCAATGGCGGCTGGATGGCTCTGTCCATCAGTCAACAAAATCAGGGTTTTATTGGCCTGCAAATGACGACGCAATGACGGCAATGGTCGCCCATGCACACTCACCACCTGCGCCTGCTGCAGAGATATCTCCAAACGGTGGCAGGCAACCTGCACACTGGACACATTGGGATAAAAAATCACCTTACCTGTACCGAAGTGTTTCACCATCCAAGTACCAATGCCATAAAACAGCGGATCACCGGATGCCAATACAACGACCGTATTGGTGCCTTGCGATTGCCATTGATCAAACTCAGCAGACAACTGTGACAGCTTTGGCAAAACTTTCCTTTGCCCTGACGTCACATATTCCGCGACGGTTTCTTGTTGCCTTGGAGATCCTAGTATCACATCTTGCTCGCCCAAGGAGGCAAAAACAGACTGAGCTTTAGCATCCAAAGTCGCCTGTTCATTAACGCCTAAACCTATGACATGAATTTGCATCAGTAATACTCACCTAAATTACAACGCAATAAGGCATTACAACTGGCCGAGGTCACCGCACTGCCGCCCATTCGCCCCAGTAAAGTAATGCATTCGACTCCCAAATCTCGATGCGCTTGCCACAACGCGTCTTTGGATTCCGCCGCGCCGACAAAACCAACCGGCATGCCGATGATTAAAGCCGGTTTTGGTGCGCCTTGAGAAACCATCTCTAAAAGGCGAAACAAAGCCGTCGGCGCATTACCAATCAAGACCACACTGCCAGCAAGATGATCTTGCCAAAGGGACAGAGCCGCCATAGAACGTGTCTCGCCGTCTTGCTTTGCCAACTCAGCCGTTTTTGGGTGATTTAAGAAACACAAAGGCTCTTGCTCTATCATGCGTTTGGTCACCCCTTGCTTAACCATTTCCACATCACAAAGAATGGCGGCATGTTTCGCTAAAGCATCTCGCCCAGCTTGCGTGGCGTGTTCACTAAAACGCACCAGCTCAGCCACTTCTGGCAAGCCCAAACTGTGCACAATACGCATCACCACTTGCTGTTGATCCAGATTCCAAGCTGACAAGTCCGTTAATGCGCGAATCTGACGAAAGCTGTCTTGCTCAATCGCTTTGGGATCTGGCTGGTAGTGAAAATGGTAATCTGAAGAAGGTGGTGTTTTTTGCATACTATAAGGGTCTTTATTCCAATCTATTGTTATGACGAATGGCAAAGCAAAAGGCCATCAATTTGCCCAAGCTTGTTGGCAAGCCTGTAAGCAGACTGCTAGGTCATCAAACTCTTTGTCTGCGGGCGGTAACTCCGGCCGCGCCTGTAAATACACAGGCAAATTCAGGTTCCACGCGGCAACAAGCTTAGCATAGGTTGCTTTACCGCCGCTGTTTTTACTGACGATCACATCAATCTTATGCTCTGTTAATAACGCTAGTTCGTCCTCATAAGCAAAAGGGCCAATGGCTTTTAACCACACCACTTTGTCCGGTAAGGAAAACTTGGCAGGCACAGCGGTACGCCAGATTATATTGTCCATTTGGGGTTGAGCCACTAAGGTCTGCAGCCATTCTTGTGTCATTTGTCCGGCACTTAACAATGGACGCTGGTAGTTAGCTAATGCAGACAATAAATCCTCTTCGCTTTGATAGAAATGCCAATTATCCCCCGTTTCCTGTTGCCACGCCGGACGATGAAAGCGCCAACAGGGTATGCCAACTTGCTGCGCCGCCAAGACGGCTTTGCTGCTCATGGTTTGCGCGTAAGGGTGTGTCACATCGACAATGGCATCAATGGCTAGTCCTTGCTGTGCTTTGTCTTGAAGGTAATTCACCAAGCCTCCAAACTGAGTGAATCCGCCAACTAGCAACTCACAATCCACTTGAGGAATACGCACCAATCCCGCCAAACTGTAAATCACCTGAATACCGGATTGATGCAAAGCATCAGCTAAACGACGTGCGTCGGCAGTGCCGCCTAATAACAGAATGCGCTTCATTCAGGCTTATCCTTAGCATCGTCCTTAGCAAAACCCACAAACTGACCTTTTCGATCAATGGCCCACACTTCCAATGCAATATGCTGGGGAATATATCGACGTGCAAAGTCCACCGCTTGAGCACACACGGCATCGGCTAAAGGAAGGTTTTCTTGCTGAGTAAAACTCAAGGCTTCAACACTAGTATTCGCAGCTTTCATGCGTTCCTGTAAGGCATCACTTGCCCCTAAGCTTGCCGCCAAGGCCGCCAAAGCAGGTAAATCAATACTGGAGACTCGACTATTGAGGTCCATGTGCTGTTGCGCCAGCTTACTAATTTTGCCAAAACCGCCACACAAACTCAGCTTGGTTAATTGTGGCTGTGGCGAGTTTTCTACTTTGCGAATGTGTTTTAGCACGGCGCCAACAAAATCCCCCATTTCCAACAAAGCCATATCGTCTAAGCCATAATGCTCTTTGATGGCGGTTTCGCTGGCATTCCCTGTCGTGGCCGCTATGTGCATAATGCCATTGGCGCGCGCCACATCGATGCCCTGATGAATAGACGCAATGTAAGCCGCACAGGAAAAAGGCCGCACTATGCCTGTGGTGCCCAAAATGGACAAACCTCCCTGAATGCCCAAACGTGGATTCATGGTTTTCTGCGCAATGGCGGCACCATTCTCAATGCCAACGGCAACCTTGAAGCCGCCTTGATACTGGTATGTCTCAGCAAAGCCTAATAAATGCTCTGTCATCATTTGGCGCGGTACCGGATTAATCGCTGCTTCCCCGACCGCCAATACCAAACCGGTTCGCGTGACTGTGCCAACGCCCTCTGCCGCGAAAAAATGCACACCGGGATCCGCGCACAAACTGAGCTCGACAAAAATTTTTGCGCCATGGGTCACATCAGGGTCATCCCCTGCGTCTTTGATGGTGCTGGTGCGAACGCCATTGGCTATGGCTTGATAAGATTCAATCATCAGATCAACAGGCTTGCCCTTAGGCAATAAGATGCTGACCGTTTCATCTTGGCGCTGAGCAAATAGGTATTGCGCCGCCGCCACGCAACAAGCGGTGGCACAACTGCCTGTTGTCAGGCCAGTGCGCAGTGGTGCATTGTCTTCACCGCTTTCAGGCCACACTTTAGCAAGCCTCGTCCATGCTTGCCGAAGTGCCAAGGAAAACGTGCGCGATGGCTTCTGGATTGGATGGAAAGAACAAATGCAAATAGCTCGCCGTGAGTCCGCGCGTTTGGTAAATCGCCTCACCAGGGGCTGGGTGTCGTTGACGACGACCGTGAGCCACAGGCGTTGGTGTATTGGCGCTACGAGATCTGTGGTGCGCATGAGCTCGCACCTCCCCTTGTGGCAACACAGCGGTTTGCATGCCTTGGCAACCTCGCTTGCCGCGCATGGCACCTTGGCCGCTTAAAAGCCCCAACATAGGATAAGTGTTCTCTTCTAAATCCGTCAGACTTTCTAAGCTATACAGCATACCGCCACATTCCGCCAAAATGCCTTTGCCCAATTGGAAAAAGGCTTGAATCGCCGCCAGCATACTTTGATTCTTTGCTAACGCTTGCGCATGCAATTCTGGGTATCCGCCTGGTAACCAAAGAGCATCGGCAGCGGGTAAGTCTTGATCATGCAAAGGCGAAAAGAACACATAATTAGCGCCTAACGAGGTTAGCGTCACCAAGTTGGCATCGTAAATAAAACTGAAGGCTTCGTCTTTGGCAATGGCGATGGTTTTGCCTTGTAAAGATTGAGTTACCGAATGAGTCGATAAGCTATTTCCACTGGGTGAAAACGCCACGGCTTTGGGTAAAGACAGCAAGGCATTATCTTCTGAAGACTCAAGCCATGTCACGGCGGCTTGAAATTTTTCTTCCAGCTCATGCGAAACTTCATGGGCTTGCACCAAGCCTAAATGCCGCTCTGGCAAAGTCACTTCTTCATCGCGTTTCAAGCTGGCTAATAGAGGCAAATCGCTGGGCAGCGCATCACGAATTAATTGTGCGTGTCGTTCACTACCACAACGATTGGCGATCAAACCTGCCACGCTTACATCTTGTCGGAAATTCGCCAAGCCTGTTGCTAATGCTGCGGCGGTTTGCGCCATGCCTTTCACATCCATTACGATGGCCATGGGCAAGCCAAAACGCGCAGCCAAATCCGCGCTAGAAGGCTCTCCATCAAACATGCCCATCGCGCCTTCAACCAAAATCAAATCCGCTTCTAAAGCGGCTTGATACAGTTTGTCTTGGCAATAATCTTCACCCGCCATCCAGATATCAAGCTGCTCAACCGGCTGTTGTGATGCTTGCGCCAAGATTTGCGGATCCAAATAATCTGGTCCGGTTTTGAACACACGCACACACTTACCTTGCAGAGTAAAATAACGCGCTAAGGCGGCAGTAATGGTGGTTTTGCCTTGGTTTGACGCCGGTGCCGTCAAAAATAAAGCCGGGCAATGGGCCACTGGTGTTGTCATAATTCGGTCTCAAACAAGGAATTTAAAGAAACATACTGAGCATTCAAGGCTTGGGCAATATCACTGCCTCGACCGCGTTTAATCGCAGACACTTCGGTATCAATCAACGCCAACTCCCCTAATAATACCAAATCCTCGACATTGGCTTGAGTTCGACCATCGGTTAACAAGTAGGTTTGACTGTATAACTCCGAATGCTGTTTATGCTGTTGTCGCAAATAGCTCTGCGCTTGTAATAAGGCATCTCGAAATGGCGTACCACCACCCGCGGACACTTCATCCAACCATTTGGCAATGTCTTTTGGCGCGCGGCCTCTAGTCATCAATTCACTAACGCCATCTTGCCCAAAACCCAAGATTGCCAAATCCTCACGGGCTAAGTAGGCCTGCTGTACAATGTCTAAAATCACTGCTTTGGCCTTGGCTAAGGTATTCTCTTGCAAGGTGGACGCAGAGGTATCCAATAAAACCAAATGGAGTACAACCTGCCCAGTCTTCGCCGCTTTGAAACTCAAATTCTCAGGCGGCCACTGTTGAGGCTGACGAGATACACTACGAAACCAGTCCACGCTTTGCGAGGTTTGCTGCGCATCATGACGATAGCCGCCACGATGTGACCCTTTAGACTTTCCCGGCGTTACCTCGCGCAAGCTCTGACTTGTATTGCGAAGGGATGATTTTGTTGAAGGCAAGGGTACGTGAATGGCTTTATCCGCCGTCAAGTCCTGTGGTGGCATGCTGCCCCATTCGCCTTGTGTTTGCTCTGATGTCTCGTCTTGTTCTGCCCCTTCGTTCTGCTGAGAAGAAGACTGACCATATGAGGGATTAGTCTGCGGTGGTTTACTGGCTTCAGGGCGTCGTGAAGGCGGAGGTATCGGCGCACTGACATCCTGACGACGATGAGCTAAGACTAACTCCGCCACCGCTTGTACATCTTCGGTGGTGACACTTAGTCTATTACGCCAAGCCGCATGAGTCATGGCCGCTCGAACCCAAACAATGTCACCTCGAACCCCATCGATATTGGCCTGCTGACAAAGTTCAGCAATGTTGAAGCGTATTTCATCCGCACAACGAACTTGCTGTAGTTTTTCTCGCGCCAGCAAAATACTCTGCTTTAGGTTGCGTTGTTTGTATTTAAAGGCTTCACAAAATGCGCTCGGATCTTGATCAAATTCCTCACGCAAACGCACAATTTGCACACGTTCTTCAATATTGTACTGATTACCAAGATTGACCATGAAACCAAATCTGTCTTTTAGCTGGGGACGCAATTCCCCTTCGTCGGGATTCATGGTGCCAATCAACAAAAACTTGGCGTCATGCTGGTGACTTAAACCGTCACGCTCTACTCGATTGACACCACTGGCCGACACATCCAATAACTGATCCACTAAATGATCAGCGAGCAAATTCACTTCATCCACATACAAAACGCCACCATGGGCTTGGCTTAACAAACCTGGTTGAAAGGCCACTTGCTTGTCTTGTAACACTTGCTCTAAGTTTAATGCACCCAACAATCTGTCTTCGCTTGCGCCTAAAGGCAAAGTGGCAAAAGGTACATCGCCCTCATTAATAAAGGCAGGCATAACCCCCGCTAAACCACGTGCTAACGTCGATTTAGCCGAGCCTCGTGGACCACTGATTAAAACGCCACCAATCAAGGGATTAATCGCATTTAACAGCAAGGCCAATTTGAGTCGCTCTTGTCCAGCAATCGCAGTAAAAGGAAAGTCAGGTGTACTATTTGGTCTCATTCAACAGTCCGGTGGGTTAATGCAAGATCGTTACCTTGGTTGACCTTATCCGCAGGGTCAATTCCTGTCAAACGCAAAGCACTCAGTCGAGGGTGAAAATTCTACATCTAAAGGCATTTTACTGGTCGCTTTGGTAACGCTTAACCAGTTGCTCCACTAAACCAAAATCGAAGGCATTAATCGCTTGCTGAAGACGGCGATAATCTTCGTCGATTAACTGGCCTTGTAATGCCACAAATGCAGTCTCGGCAGCGTCTACATCCCCATTTTGCGCGGCGACTAATAATGGCTGCCAATCCGTCTCTTGCAACGCCTTTAACTCGAATGATTGATCGGCCAACACGGCATGAGTATCGGTTTTATTTGAATCCCTATCATGGCTATCAAATTGTGAAACGAACTGCACTTTCAAATGACGGGTTAAGGCACGATAAATGTCTTCTATTTGATAAGGTTTGGCCACCACTTCCCAAAAGCCTTGCTCCAACAAAGCGCGCTGTTCATGTTCTAATGTCGATGCCGTGACAGCAATCACAGGGATGGCTTCTGCTCCCACTTCTTGCTGTATTAAAGACAACAACTCCACTCCCGACTTTTCTGGCATGCGAATGTCTGTCATAACAATATCTGGTCGCTGCAATCGAAAAGCCTGAATGGCTTCTTCACCATCTTTTGCCTCCATGATCTGGCAACCGGCTTTTTCAAGTAAAGACACTAAAATGTCACGTGACCAATCATCGTCCTCGGCGACCAATACCCTAATCGGCTCATTGAGCCTCATTCCCATTAAAAATTCATCCGTTGGCAACTCATCATCAAGGACGTCATCCACCAATAACAATGGTAAATCAACGACTATTTTCGTCCCCGTTCCAACGTTACTTTTGACACTAAGCTTGCCATCCATTAGCTTTATCAAGGTGGTAGATAACGTCAAACCAAGGCCAGTACCACCGGATAACTCACCCGCCTTACCTTGTACAAAAGGCGTAAACAGGTGCTCCATTAACTCTGGCTCAATACCAGGGCCAGAATCTTCTATCAAAATATGAATGCGTTCATGCTGAATAGCGACAGAGACACGGACATAGCCTTGTTGGGTAAATTTCACTGCATTACCCACTAAGTTAGTCAGTATTTGGTGAAATTTAATCGGATCAGACCACACCATTTGCCGTTCCTGTAAATCACAGATCACTTGAAACGTCAGTCCCTTCGATTCGGCTTGGCCTTGCAATAACTTACCAACTTGCTTGACCTCTTTACACAAGTCCATCTTTTGCTCTTGTAATACCAAACGACCTGATTCAATTCGAGCAATGTCCAAAATATCATTAATGAGGTTTAATAAACGTTCGCCCGCGGAGGCAATCGCCACAAAACGATTTCGCGACACACCAGTAAGAGCATTTTCTTCACTGATTAATTGTGCGTATCCGATGATGGCATTTAATGGAGTTCGAATCTCATGGCTCATATTCGCTAAAAAATGGCTCTTCGCTTGGTTTGCCTGTTCCGCAGCTTCTTTTGCTTGTTCAAGCTGTTGTGAGACTTGTTTTTGCTCCGTAATATCACTCATGATGTTACCGACAAAAATCGATTTGCCCTGTTCATCTTTCAGAATGAAATAGATTTCATAAGTCGGGAAAACACGACCATCTAAACTTTTCGCTCGTAATTCACCTTGCCACACCCCATGCTCTCTCACATAAGGAATCACTGTTGTCTCAATATATTCGTGAATGGATTGTGGATAAAAATCCAGGTAATGAAATTGGGTCAGCTGTTTGTCGGTAACGTCTTCGGCCACCCCCAGCAGAGCACGAATGTATTTATTAAAATAGCTTACTTGCCCTTCTAGACTGCCCATGGCAAAACCTTGCGCTGAGTTGTCAGCAAAGCTTTTAAACAGTTTAAGCTGATTGATCAGATCATGACGCTCTGTAATGTCTCGAGCAATACTCAATGTACCGCGAAAGTTAATTGAAGGCTCTATCACCGGCACACGGTGAATTTCAAACAGTCTGTCTTCTCGCAAAGATTCCGAGTACCCCCAAGATTGATCTTGAACGATCTGCCCTGACACTAAGGCCGATTGATCTCGCTGATGGTATATTTCACCAATATCGTCAAGGTTCAATTGAATATCAGTTTTACCCTGAACGTCCTCCGCTGGCATACGATGAAAGTCAAAAAAAGCCTGATTGCAATTCAAATAGCGACCAGCTTCGTCCTTGTACCACACCACATCCGGCATGTTATTCAATAGAGTGGATAAAGTAAGCTCGCGCTGTTGTGCTTGCTCACGTGCCGCAATCAGCTCATTCTCTGTGTCCACCCAATAACCAATATCTTCCATAATGCCCGCAATACTTTTGACGCCATAACGAGCATCACGACGTGCTACACGGCCACGAATTTCAATCCAGTATCGCTGCTGTATTGGGTTCAGCAACTGTAATCTGAGGGTAAATACTTTATGACTATCTGGACCATTCTGGAGCATGCGTTTTTGCCAATCAGTGAAAGCCCTCTTACCCTCCTCAGATAGAAGAGCTAGCCACTCAGACACCCGTTTAGGGGTTTGACTCTCAGCAAAGCCCAATTGCAAGAAGAACTCGGAAGACATATACAAACGATTGGTCGCAGGAAACCACTCCCATACGCCACCTTTAGTCGCAAGAACAGCTCGCGAATAACGACGTTGTAAATGTTTAAAACGCAGTAAAGTAATAAGTTGAAAAACGGCAAACACTAGCAAGGTAGCCAAGAAGGCCGCTGCCAACAGATAAAACAACTCAGCGAATCCCATGAACTCTTCTCTCCCTAGATGGCACGTTTAGACAGATCAACGAGTCATAGTTTCTCAGGTTTATGAAAGTGGTAACCCTGTCCCCACTCCACACCCAACGAGGTCAGTTGATCGACAATAGCTTGATTTTCAACAAATTCCGCCACCACAGGTTTTTTCATCATTTTGGCCAGCTTGACGATGGAGTCAACCATACCAAAATGAATTTCATTGATGTGCATATCTTTAATGAACATACCGTCAATTTTGATCAGATCAAAGGGCAGATCCATCAAATAGGCGAAGGAAGAAAAGCCTGTACCAAAATCATCTAAGGCAATGCTACAGCCTTGCTCGTGCAATTTGGACATAAAGCGACGAGTATCAGTGAAGTTATTCAAGGCCTCCGTTTCCGTTACTTCAAAACAAAACTTACGTCCGTCTAATTGATGTGCTTCTAGTTGCTCAAGTATAAAATCTGAGAAATCCGCCTGACGCACAGACAAAGCAGACACATTAAGCGCGACTTGATCCACGTCATTCCACAGTTCAGTGCGTTCAGATAACTCCGCCATAGTATGTTGAATAACCCATCGATCAATCTTAGAGATAATGCCAAAGCGCTCAGCAGCACGAATAAAATCATTCGGGTAAATTAAGTTACCGCTCGTTTCGTCTCTTAAACGCACCAAAATCTCGATTTTTTTCTTAGGCGTTTGCTGAACTAACGAACACACTTGCTGGAAATGCACTTCAAATAAATTTTTCTCAAGGCCGTCAATAATACGCAGTCCCCAATTTAAATTACCTCGGTGCTCTTCGTATGCCAAATCTTGAGCGTTGCGAATGATTCGAGAATGAATACCCGCTTTTTTACTGGAGTAACAGACTTCATCTGCCAACATCACTACCTGCTCAAAAGACACCATGTCTTCAGTTATCGGCATAGCAACCTGAGTCACACTCATGCGGAACTGACGATCGTCCCAAATAAACACAAAGTCTTCCAACAATTGATTAAAAGCACGGAAAAACGACTCTACCGCTGACACACCACCATCACGCAACACAATGACAAATTTATCGCCACTCAAACGGGCTCCAAAATCGTTTTTAGGATCAATTAATCCTGTGATCAAGGCCGCCATTTGATGTAGCAATTCATCACCGGCAATACAACCACAGGAGTCGTTAATCAAACGAAACTCATTCACATCAATCAGAATAAAATACGGCACTTGGATGGCTTGGTTAGATTGTACAGCAGAAATCAATAGCGACACTCGCTCATCCAGAGCATCGCGATTATAGAGCTGAGTAACAAAGTCATGTTGAGCCAAGTACTTTAAGCGGTCCTGCATATAACGACGCTCATTGACTTCTTTACGCAAATTCCGATTCACTAAGTTCAAGTCCGCAGTACGTTCACGAACTTTGTCCTCGAGACTAATGGTTAATGCTTTAAGCTCGTTGAGGAGTTGAAACTTTTCTAACTGGTGAGAAACGCGCGCTCGTACTTCTTCCACTCGAAAGGGCTTGCTAATGTAATCATGGCCACCAGCATCAAACCCTCGACTAATTTCGTCCGCTAAGGCCGTTACAAAAATGACAGGAAGATCTTTACCATTGGGTAGAGCTCGGATTCGTCGACAGGTTTCAAAACCATCGATACCGCCCATCATGACATCCAACAGCACCAGACAAGGCTGAGTCCTCTCCAGTAATTCGAGCGCTCGCTCTCCTGAGTTAGCCACCAGCAACTGACAATCCAATGAAGAAATTACGTCTTTTAAGATACGTAAATTTTCCGGTACATCATCCACAATCAAAACCGTCGGAATAGAATCATCCATTAAAGACGCCACCTACTTTGCCTAAAAAACCGTCAATTTGAATATATAGATATTACTCCCGTTCAATATTTAATATCTATAGAAGTTACTAATCGAAACATGAAAGTTGAGTCGCATAGAATTTGAATCGCCTACCTATGCAAAAAAAATGCAAATTAATTCACCATTTACATAAAACATCCGTACGCACAAAGTATGATTTCAGTTTATGATTAGACATCATCAGAATGTAATGGAATAAAAGCTAAGGAAGCTGATGCGACACATTGTTTTCACTTCTTTCGTTTTTCTGAATGTAACAAACATAAGGTGCCCCTTTACGAATGAGAATCACACTGAGACAGCTACAAATTTTTGAAGCCGTTGTCCACACTGGCTCAGTAACCGCTGCGGCGGATATGGTGTCAATTAGTCAACCTGCTGCGAGCCAAGCTTTGAGAGAACTAGAAGCATTACTTGGCCGTCCCTTATTTCGTCGTCATGGTAAACGCTTACAAATCACCCCTCAGGCGAGACACCTGTTACCACAAGCTAGGTCAGTATTGAGTCAGATAGAACAAATTGAAAGTATGGGGAATGAAGATGAATTAAGCGGTTCTCTTCATTTAGCGGCCAGTGTCAGTGTCGGTAATTATTTATTACCGAAACAAATGTCTAACTTTAAACAGCAACACCCTAATATTCGCTTCAATCTCGATATTGGCAATACACAAAGCGTCATCCAACAACTCTTAACCGGAAAAGCCGAAGTCGGTTTCATTGAGGGTTATTGTCAGCACGCTGAGTTAATGACTCAAGTCTGGTTACAAGACGAGCTCGTGGTGTTTGGCTCTACCAAAGAAAACAGGTCAGAAAATTTATCATGGGACGATTTAAAAGCCGCAAACTGGGTAATGCGAGAATCCGGATCCGGCACCCGGAATATTCTAGAGCAAGCCACTGGCGCGGAAATTCCACATTTGAATGTGGTGTTATCTTTGGCACATATGGAAGCGGTTAAGCAAGCGGTGATACATCAGATGGGCTTAGGCTGTTTGTCTCGTATGGCGATCTCTCAAGAATTAAACGCAGGGTTAATCAGACTGTATCAAACGCCATTAAAATTAAATCGCAATTTATTAATCGTTACTCCAAGGAATACCGCGCTAACGCAAAATGCACAACGCTTTATTGATCTTTGTCGTGCCATCCCAGCGTTAACAAATGTTTAGTAGTTATGACAACGGATTAAATAATTAAACTCCTATGAATATTAATAAGATCGACCTGAACCTGCTTATTTACCTCGATGTATTATTACGAGAATGCAACGTAACTAGGTCTGCCAACAAACTTAATATTACACAACCCGCCATGAGTAATGGCTTAAAGCGTTTGCGTGATTTATTAAACGATCCTTTGTTAGTGCGTACAAGCGAAGGCATGAAACCAACTGAAAAAGCCTTAAGACTGCAACCGATTGTCCGAAAAGTTCTACTTGATCTAGAAGAAGCGTTACAGCCTGAAGCCGACTTCAACGAAAGCACCAGTACTCGCGTCTTTCGCATCATGGCAAGTGACTATGCCGCTTCCACCGTGATCCCCCGCCTACTTAATCGTCTACGTGAATACGCACCGGGCATTACGCTCGATATCATGACACCAAGCGACGTCACCTTTCACGACGTGGAAGCAGGCAAAATCGATATGGCCATCAATCGCTTTGAAGAATTACCGCAATCTTTCCACCAAAAAAGCGTCTGGCTCGACACTTTCGTTTGCATGATGAGTGCGGACAACCCAATTAAAGACCAATTCGATTTAGAAGCTTACTTAAAAGCTCAACACATCTGGGTGAGTAAAACCGGCTTTGGTATTGGTGTGGGGATGGACCCAACCGATGTACAGAAACTGGGCTGGGTTGACGAAGCTCTGCAAGCCATTGAACGCAAACGAAGCATTCGTGTCTTTACTCGTAGTTATCACACAGCGATGCATCTCGCCCTAGAGCAAGACTTAATTGCCACCTTGCCGAAGAAAGTCGCCATGGTAAACAAAAAAAATCCAGATTTAGTGATTTTAGAACCCCCCTTCGACATTCCCAAAATTGAGCTGAAGATGATCTGGAGCCCATTATTACATCATGATGCGAGTCACATATGGTTTAGACGGCAGGTGATTGACGTAGCCAACGAATTTAACGCTCAAGCCTGTAACAAATAAACGGCAAAGTATTATGTAAACGGTGTCCTATGCTTAAATTATCTAACATTCATCACGTTGCCATCATCTGTTCAGATTATGCTGTTTCTAAGCACTTTTATCACAAAATATTAGGCCTTAAGATCCTTCGTGAAACCTATCGAGAAAGTCGCCAGTCTTACAAGCTGGATCTGGCCATTAATGACAGTTCACAAATCGAACTCTTCTCTTTTCCCAATCCGCCCGCTCGTCCTTCAAGGCCAGAAGCTCAAGGTTTACGTCATTTAGCCTTTGCCGTAGATAACCTAGACGACAGCATTGATTACTTATACCAACAAGGCATCACAACAAAAGCCATTCGAGTCGATGAACTAACTGGAAAACGCTTCACGTTTTTTGCCGACCCAGACGAGCTACCGCTTGAACTCTATGAAGCCATCTAAGCCCAGTGTTAGACAATAAAAAAGCGCACATCTGAACGATGTGCGCTTTTATTAGATTAGTTGCTTTATAGGAAGCAAAATCTTATAGAGAGTTAGCACTCTCAGCTAGGTAAGAAGCCACACCTTCTGGCGATGTTTCCATGCCTTTATCGCCTTTATTCCAACCCGCTGGGCAAACTTGACCATTTTCTTCAAAGAATTGAAGCGCATCAACAACACGAACAAGCTCATCCATGTTACGACCAATCGGCTCATCGTTTACAACTTGTGAACGTACAATGCCTTTTTGGTCAATAACAAAAGACGCACGCATCGCAACACCTGCAGGATAGTAAGAGTCGCCACCTTCAGATTCGATACCGTATGCTTTGGCAATTTCGTGATCCATATCCGCAGCAAGCGTGTACTCAACAGCACCAATACCACCCTGATCAACCGGTGTGTTACGCCAAGCATTGTGCGTGAAATGTGAATCGATAGACACACCAATCACCTCTACACCCATTTCACGGAATTTTTCCATACGATGAGACATAGCAATGATTTCAGACGGACAAACAAACGTGAAATCTAATGGGTAGAAAAATACGATCGCGTATTTACCCTTGATGGTTTCAGCTAAGTTGAAAGAGTCTACGATCTGGCCATCCGCAAGTACGGCTGGAACAGTAAAATCTGGTGCTTTTTTTCCGACTAAAATAGACATGTTAAGCGTCTCCTTTGATTTGCTTAGTTTAAATCGTTATTTGGTATTTTCAGAATATTGATATTTATTCTTCAGACTCACCAACCGCATTTTTGATTAATTCTTGTAACTCGCCATTACCGGCCATCTCAACAATAATATCACAACCACCAACCAACTCGCCTTTCACCCATAATTGAGGGAACGTTGGCCAATTTGCGAATTTTGGTAACTCAGCGCGAATGTCTGGGTTGTCTAGAATGTTCACGAAAGCGAAACGCTCGCCACAAGACATCAGGGCTTGAACCGCTTGAGAGGAAAAACCACACTGTGGTGCACGAGGATTCCCCTTCATGTACAACAAAATATCATTATTGTTAATCTGCTCTTTAATTGTTTCGATTGTGTTACTCACGCTAAAAACCTCGCTTTTTTACTATACCAATCGGGACTTAAATTTGACTAAGTGAAGCGGCCGATAAAAGTCGTTGTCGATTGCTCTTTGAAGTTGCATCAGTTTATGAGGTCTAATAGACAATTTACAACCCCATAATCCGGCTTTCGTTACACATTATCCCATCAAAGCCCCTTTACTCACATAGTCTAGTGTATTAAATTGGTCGATTCCCTTTTCAAAAGACAATTAAGGAGTCATCACGTGTCGCCAAGGCATTTTCTTACTCTGAAGGATCTATCCTCCGATGAGTTAAAACAATTATTATTACGGGCTTCTGAGCTTAAGAAAATTCATCGTGAAGGCACTTTATTCCAACCCTTAAAAAACCGAGTATTGGCGATGATCTTTGAAAAGTCATCGACTCGAACTCGCGTCTCTTTTGAAGCCGGTATGGCACAATTTGGGGGGCATGCCCTATTCTTGTCACCAAGAGATACCCAATTGGGTCGTGGTGAACCAGTAGAAGACAGCGCACGTGTTATCTCTAGCATGGTCGATGCTGTCATGATTCGTACTTTCGATCATAAGACAGTGGAAACCTTTGCAAAATTTTCCTCTGTCCCTGTGATCAACGCATTAACAGATGATTACCATCCGTGCCAACTACTGGCCGATATGCAAACCTACCAAGAACATCGAGGCTCGATTGAGGGTAAAAAAGTCGTGTGGGTCGGCGATGGTAATAATATGTGTAACTCCTACATTAATGCTGCCGCTTTATTGGACTTTCAACTGGTTGTCGCTTGCCCTAAAGGTTACGAGCCTAGTGCAGAATTGGTGGCAGAGCATCAAGATCGTGTCACTATTCTTCATGACGCACACCAAGCCGCCACCGATGCTGACTTGATCGTTACCGATGTGTTTGCCTCTATGGGACAAGAAGATGAGCAAGAACAACGCTTAAAAGATTTCGATGGTTTTCAGGTCAACGCTGAATTGATGTCAAAAGCAAACTCAGACGCTCTTTTCATGCATTGTTTACCCGCTCACAGAGGTGAAGAAGTGTCTGCTGAAGTCTTGGATCACCCAGACTCAGTTGTTTGGGACGAAGCTGAAAACCGACTGCATGCCCAAAAAGCATTACTTGAATTTTTAATCCGTCACTAAGACAATAGACAAGCTCGTTTGTACGTTTGTTGCGAACGAGCTTTTTTACATTTCAAGTATTGAATAAAACTCATCTATAGTGAACCACCATGAGCATCATTGAAGTTAGGCATTTAAAAACACTTACCGCACTGAGAGAAACAGGCAGCTTAGTAGAAGCCGCAGAGCGAGTTCATTTAACTCAATCTGCTCTCTCACATCAATTAAAAGACCTAGAAGAAAAGCTTGGATGCCCACTCTTTATCCGTAAAACCAAACCGGTTCGCTTTACCAGCGCAGGTCTGCGTTTGCTTCAGCTCGCCGACGATGTATTGATATCTTTCCGTTCTGCTCAACGCGACATTCAGCGCTTTGCCGAAGGTGAAAGTGGCCGTTTGCACATCGCGATTGAATGTCACAGTTGCTATGAATGGCTGATGCCAACCATAGATCACTTTCGCGAACATTGGCCTGATGTGGAACTTGATTTGTCCACAGCATTTGGTTTTATGCCGCTGCCAGCGCTCGCACGTGGGGATTTGGATTTGGTTGTCACCTCTGATCCACAAGACCTACCAAATATCGAATACATTCCATTGTTTCAATACGAATCTCAGGTCGCCCTGTCTCGTCATCACCCCCTTGCTAAGAAAGACTTTCTTGTACCGGAAGACTTTATCAAAGAAACACTCATTAGCTATCCCGTTGAATCGGAGAGATTAGACATTTTCAAACATTTCCTGAACCCTGCAGGGATTGCGCCGGCAAAAATTCGTCACAGTGAATTGACTCTAATGATGATGCAATTAGTCGCCAGCGGACGAGGTGTGTGTTGTTTACCAAACTGGGCGTTAACTGAATACACCAACCGTCAATACGTGATCACTAAATCACTGGGCGAAGAAGGCGTCTGGTGCAAACTCTATTTGGCGATCCGTAAAGATCAAAGAGAAAACGCCTACATGGAAGATTTAATTAATACCGCTTCTAAAACATGTTTTAAGAATTTGAAAGGCATTTTAGCGCCAGAGTTGTAAACATCGAAACAGTAAGAGAAGGTCCGTCATCAGCATTAAGACAAGGTCGTCTGATGTTGGCTTCGTGACCAAATCAAACTGAATTTTGCACCACCGGACTCACTGGCATCAATCAATACCGCACCACCATGCCAAAACGCAATACGCTGGACAATAGCCAAACCTAGGCCATATCCACCAGAAGCTCGAGTCCGGCTGTTGTCCAATCGCTGAAATGGAATAAAGACTTTATCTCTGTCTTCGAAAGCAATTCCTGGACCATCATCTTCAATGTCCACCTGCCAACGCTCAGAATCTTGAGAAAAAGTAATAGTAATCTTAGCAGCAGCGTATTTAGCTGCATTCAATATTAGGTTTTGCAGCGCTCGATTTAAATGATGCTCATCCGCCACCACAAGGTCATTTTCATCCATCCGGACTTCCACTTCCAAGTGTTTCAACAATGGATTGTTATGCTGCAAAATGCCTTCTATAAGGTCCGTCATGGAAATTTCATTGAAATTCAGTGCCAGTGAGCCGTCTTCCAACTTGCCATAGGTTAACACCTCATCAACCAATGTATTCAGTTCTTCTACATCCCCTTCCAAGGCTTCAACCGTGGTTGCAACCTCTTCATCCACTTCATCTTTCATTACTTCTAAACCAAAGCGAAGGCGAGCAATTGGCGTCCTTAATTCATGGGAAATCGCATTAATCATTTCACGCTGAACTTTTAACAAACGTTGAATATGAGAAGACATAGAGTCAAAGGAATAAGCCAACTCTTTTAGCGTACCACTGCTATCTGGAATGCCTTTGGGTAAACCACTGCGACCACGTGCAATCTGCCGAGTAATACTTTCAAAAGTTTTTCGTTTGAAATCAAGGGTCAACAATTCACGCCAAATTAGCACCAGCATAATGGCCACACCAATGCTAGAAACCGCGACAACCGTAAAGGTTAAAGAAATATAATCCCTATCTGCTGCCGATAAATATACAGGTTCAAGGGCTTCAGCATCCTTCCAGATAAAACCGTATTCACTGTAAATACCATGAACCCTTGCAATGCCTGTGAGCTCAGCCGTCACTGGCTGCGTAAAAGGCACCATAGAAACACTGGACATACTTTCGAATAAGGCTTTTTTATCTTGATAAGAGAACTGATCCGCAAAAATAAACTGGTCCAACAAAGGCTCAATTCTGAAGATAAATGGCCCTACTTTCGTACGACCAATGAGAAGAGGCGTTTCAATAGGACCAAGTGCGACCTGGTAACTGCCATCAGGCAATTTCAGCCAGCTTTTGTTTTTGAGTAAAGAAGAGATTTCATCAACACTAAAGCGTTCAGAAGGTCGCACAGTCCAGTTAAATCGGGAACTGGGCAACTCTCGACTTGCACCAGACAGAAACAATGCCGCACTGAGCTCTGCATCAACAGAAAGTAGCTGCTCGGTGCGTGTTGTCTCGTAACGAATTTGCGTGAATTCCATGACAGCATAACAAGCTGCTACGACCAAAACACCGCCTATAATGAGGTGCCGATAGAGTCGCCACATTTCTTCACGCATAAGGTCTTATACTTCTTTTACGAATAAATAACCTTTACTACGAATGGTCTTTATTCGGCGGGGATGAATCGGGTCATCACCAATTTTTGAGCGAATACGAGAAATACGAACATCAACAGAACGGTCTTGACCATCGTATTCAATCCCACGTAGTTCACCAAAGATTTCTTCACGACTAAGAATTCGGCCAGCACTGCTCGCCAATAGCCAAAGCAGATCAAATTCTGCACTAGTGAGCTCCACCTCTTCGTTCGACAACCAAGCTTCTCGGCGAGAGTTATCAATTTTCAATGGACCAAAAACTAGATTCTGCTCTTCCTTCGTTGCATCAAGTGTCAAATCAACATCTTGTGTGCTTCGACGAAGCAATGATTGAACTCTAGCTAGCAAGACTCGCGGCTTCGCTGGCTTGGATACGTAATCATCTGCGCCAATCTCTAGACCAAGAATCTGATCGACATCGTCACTGCGGGCAGTCAGCATCAAAATTGGGCCCTTGTAGTCATTGCGAACGCTACGACATACCGTAAAACCGTCTGCTCCTGGTAACATTAAATCCAAAATAACCAGAGAAGGTTGTTCATTTACAATTCGGCTGATGGCCTTGCGTCCATCAGGTTCAACGCTCACACTAAAACCGTTTTTTTGTAAATACTCTTGGGTGAGCGAGGCCAAGCGCTCATCATCCTCAACAATCAAAATTGTTTGGTCTTCATTCACACTCATGGGCAGTCCTCGTCCAATTTCTGCTTTAGTTTTAATTACTTATAAATAAACAAGCTTAACTTCAATCTACTAGAAGATTTTGAATTTGTCTAACTCTGTCACGATTAATTCCAAAATCAGAATAACCAACACGTGATGCCGAGCGAATATGCACAACACTGTCACTTTTCGGTAAATAAAACTCAATATCATCAATATAGCCAACAATGTCACTTTCTACCTCAAAGTGCGCATAACCTAGCGAATGATCAACTAATTTAGCACCTTGTCGCAGCATATAAGCTTCAATTCGTAGCTGCACATCTTGACGATTGCCGGAATACACCAGTGGCTCAGCGAAGTGAACCTCATCGGACTGATCCGCTTGAGTAGAAATACAATTTGGCGAGCTAAAACAAAGCTTCAACTGCCCATTTGTAACGCCTAATCCTTCTGGCATCTGATTGTTCATTTTGACGTAAACAAAAAAGCCTGCGAGCAATACTACAATCAACACAATCATCCAGCGAACCATGCTTATTCTATCTCCAACCTTGAACCATATTTATCGAAATGATCTTTTACCAGGCTTCTTCGGCTTAAATTCTGGTTTTTCACTTGATTGCCAATCAAAGCCTTTAGCACGACGAGCACCACCTGCTGTCGTCTTATTCTTGTTACGCTTCATGTCCAGTTTTTGCTGCTGAGTCTTAGGTTGGGTTACCGTAGACTGTAAATCGACCAGATCGCATAATGCATTCACCTCATCGTTTTCCATCTCAACCCAACGACCAACCTTGGCTTTTGATGGTAAGAAAACCGGTCCAAAACGAACGCGCTTCAAACGGTTTACTTTCACGCCTTGGGACTCCCAAAGGCGACGAACTTCTCGGTTACGACCTTCCATCAAACAAACATAAAACCAATGATTAATACCTTCACCACCACCATCGACGATGTCGGTGAATTTTGCCGGACCATCTTCAAGGTTCACACCTTTTTTTAGATTGTCTAAATTTTCGTCCGTTACTTCTCCCATCACTCGTACCAAGTACTCTCGGTCGATTTCTGTGGAAGGGTGCATCAGACGATTGGCCAACTCGCCATCGGTTGTAAACAACAGTAGGCCAGAGGTATTGATGTCTAAGCGACCAACCGCAATCCAGCGTTCACCACGTAATTTAGGCAGCTTTTCAAATACCGTTGTACGACCTTCTGGATCTTTACGAGTACAGACTTCACCTTCAGGTTTGTTGTAAATGATGACGCGGCGATTGGCACCCGCTTCCGTCGCCACGATGGCATAACCATCAATGGTAATAGAATCCGTGATGCTGACACGATCACCCAAAGTTGCCACTTCGCCATTGACCATGACGCGACCTTCGCGGATACGGTTTTCCATTTCACGTCGAGAACCTTGTCCTGCACGTGCTAATACTTTCTGTAACTTTTCGTCCATTACGAACCTCTTTTGGGGAATGCTTCTCAGCAACCTATATCAACAAATTTCAATCTTTAATACCCTGTATTATAAGCCAGACAAACAGGGGCTAACAGCTGAAAATACAACAATTTACGTAAATGGTGCTGGATCACCAGCCCCAATTCGAACGACCTCGATGCTATCGGCCTCCATTGCCACTACAGTAGTTGGTTGAAAGCCACAAAACCCGCCATCAATTACTAAATCTAGAGCATGTTCTAAGGTATCGCGAATGTCATACGGATCCGTCATTGGATCGGTTTCACCCGGCAAGATCAAAGACGAACTCATGATCGGCTCACCCAGTTCCTCCAACAAAGCAGAGACAATGCGATTATTTGGTACACGAATACCAATGGTCTTGCGTTTTGGGTGCAATAAACGCCTTGGCACTTCGGAGGTTGCTGAAAAGATGAAAGTGTAAGGACCTGGTGTATTACTTTTTAACAATCGATATAAACGATTATCAAAACGAGCGTAGGTCGAAATTTCAGATAAATCTCGACACACTAGGGTGAAGTTGTGTTTGTCGTCTAAGCGACGAATGGCACGTACTCTATCTAACGCCGATTTATCTCCCAGATGACAACCCAAGGAATAGCCACAATCCGTTGGATACGCAATCACACCACCTTGACGAATCACTTCTGCCGCTTGTTTTATCAAGCGAATTTGTGGATTCTCTGGATGTATTTGAAAAAATTGACTCATACTTCTCTCCACCTCACATAAGAGGTTGTTCTGCCCTGATCATGCTCAATGCCAATGTTGCCAAACCAAATCCACCTGACTCTCATGAATTTGAGTAAATTTACCGACCTGCATCCAAGGCCCAAAAGGGCCATGATAATCGCTCCCAGCAGAGGCTTTTAAACCAAAGGTTGTGGATAAGGACTCCAATAGACGAACATGGTCTGGACGTTCATTACCGGAAGCCACTTCGATACCAGTCCCACCCCACTTACTAAAATCCCCTAATAAGCGACGTAATTTGGTCACCGTTAATGGGTAACGTTTCGGATGCGCCAAGATCAGCTCCATCCCCTGTTCCGATAACGCACCCAAGACATCCTCCAGCTCTGGCCAAACATCTCTTAGCTTGCCCAAACGTTTATTACCTAGATAACGATCAAACGCTTTATTGGTGTCTTTCACTAGCCCTTTCTCAACCAAAAGCTGAGCAAAATGAGGCCGCCCTAATTGGCTTTCTCCTGCAAGCGCGATGGCTTCATCAAATAAGTCAGGCAAGCCTTGCTTTACCAACAAATCGGCAATGCGTCTTGCTCTATCTAGGCGTATGGTTTGATTTTGTTTCACTATCGCCTGCAACGCCGAGTTATCATCACTGAAATTCAACGCGACCATGTGTAAAGGAATGCCATTCCACTGGGTCGATAATTCCACACCATTGATAAAGTTTAGATTATGTTCGGCCGCTCGTTGTCGAGCTTCACTTAAACCATCCAATGTGTCGTGGTCTGTTAACGCAAACAAGCTCACTTTTTGCTCAGCCGCCAAGTCAATTAATTGCGTCGGTGAAAGCTTGCCATCGGAACGTGTGGAATGGGTATGTAAATCGACTTTTCGGTAACTCGCAGCTTCTGGCATAGACGGACTGTTCTTTAAAAGGAATGATGGTTATTATAAGCCAGCATACATAAATTGGTTTTTATATGAAATTACTATTCGATTTTCTTCCCATTGTTATCTTTTTTGTTGTCTACAAAATGACAGGCGACATCATTTTAGCGACCGCGGTCTTAATTCCAGCAACTCTTCTGCAAGTTGGCTACACCTGGCTGAAGCACAAAACGGTGGAAAAAATGCACCTTGTGTCCCTCGCGCTTGTTGTATTGCTTGGAGGCGCCACCGTACTGATGGGTGATGGCGATTTTATTAAGTGGAAACCCACCATAGTGAATGGACTGTTTGCCATTGTGTTTTTTGGCAGCCAATTCATTGGCAACAAAAACATCATTCAACGCATGATGGGAGACAAGTTAGAGTTACCTTTTAAAGTGTGGCGCACATTAAACCTCGCTTGGGTTGGATTCTTCATTGTATCCGGTGTGACCAACCTCTATGTGGCCTTCAATTTCAGTGAAGACATCTGGGTAGACTTTAAACTTTTCGGTCTTTTGGGAATGACGGTAGTCTTTATCATTCTGCAAGGCATTTACTTGTCTTCACACTTACAGAATAAGGAATAACTATGCTGTATTCTATTGTTGGGCAAGACGCAGCAAACAGTCTAAGTGCACGTCAATCGGTACGTCCTGCTCATCTTGAGCGTTTAGAAGCTTTACAAAAAGAAGGTCGCTTGGTATTGGCCGGCCCGAATCCTGCGATAGAGTCAGATACTCCAGGGGAAGCTGGCTTTACAGGCAGCATCATTATTGCTGAGTTTACCGACCTAGAAGCGGCAAAAACTTGGGCCGAAGCGGACCCTTATGTGGCAGCAGGTGTCTATCAATCGGTAGAAGTAAAGCCTTTTAAACAGGTTTTCCCGAACTAATCACACGAAGATGTGTTAACTATCTCAGTATACTGAGTAAAAGCGAAGAGACTCATCTTCGCTTTTTTTATGTCTAATATTAAAAGTTTCGAGGCTTTTTGTCTTTCACATCTGAGTGACCAAGATCGCGCTCAGGATCAATCACATCACGCAATCTTTGCTTGAGCACCTTGGCTTCAGGAAACCCTTCTTCCGCTTTACGGCACCAAATTTCTTCCCCGTTGACTCTGACTTTAAAAATACCACCTTGACTCGGCAACAAGGTCACACTTTTGATATCATCATCAAAGGTTGTCAGCAGCTCTTGTGCTAACCAAGCCGCGCGTAACATCCAGCGACATAAAGTACAATATTCAATTTCAACCACTGCCGTTCGCATTTGCTTTCTCCAACAAGTAAATAAATGGCCACATAGAAAAACGCCTCATGTTTAGAGGCCAAACCTAAAAGGAAACCGTTTCATGCGTCACCTTATTTTGACTGCCCTCGCCTTACTGGCTTTCAGCGCCCAAACTCAAGCGACACAAGTAGATATTGTAACGTCACAGGGCACAATTCGAGTAGATTTAAATGAACAAGCCGCACCAAAAACGGTGGCCAACTTTTTGCGTTATGTAGATGAAGGCTTTTACAACGACACTATCTTCCATCGTGTTATGCGCGGCTTTATGATTCAAGGTGGTGGTTTTACCCAAGACATGGGGCGCAAATCCACCCACAAAGCCGTTGCCTATGAAGGCGACAATGGCCTTGCTAATAATCGTGGTACCTTGGCTATGGCCAGAACACAAGATCCAAACAGTGCCACCTCACAATTCTTTATTAATCAAGTGGACAACCATTTTCTGAATCATGGTGCACGTGGTGGCGCAGGCTACACCGTTTTTGGCTCTGTACTAGCGGGTATGGAGGTAGTTGATGAGATTGCCGCCAGCCACACCCGTAAAGTAGGTCCTTATGAAAATGTCCCTAGCACACCAGTTATGATCGAGAGCATCAGACGTGTTGAATAGTTATCGCCTTGATTCCCCAAAGCTGGATTGGAGCGCCGACGGTGCGCCCATTTCCAGTGAATTTGATGATGTCTACTTCGATCGAGAATCCGGTTTAGAAGAAACTCGATACGTATTCTTAAAGCATAATCATTTGCCCGACCGTTGGTCTGCCATGCAACAAGGCCATTTTGTGATTGCGGAAACAGGCTTTGGCACAGGGTTAAATTTTCTATGCGCATGGCAAAGCTTTATCGAAAACGCGCCGATCGATAGGCAATTGCATTTCATCTCGGTTGAAAAGTTTCCCATGAGCAAAGATGCCTTGCGCTCCGCACTCAAAATGTGGCCGTCACTACAGGCCTATAGTGATGAGCTCATCGCTGCGTATCCTGAACTTTGCCATGGTTTGCACCGTATTCAGCTCGCCCAAGGCCGAATCCAACTTTCCTTATGGTTTGGTGAAGCCGAAGACGGTTTCACCGCCCTTGATGCCAATGTGGACGCCTGGTTTCTAGATGGCTTCGCACCGAGTAAAAACCCGGAAATGTGGAGTGATAAACTCTTTCACCACATTCACCGACTGAGTCATCAAGGCACCACGTTTGCCACCTTTACCGCCGCCGGCCTTGTTCGTCGCGGTTTACAAAAAGTGGGATTTGAAGTGCATAAAGTAAAAGGCTTTGGTCATAAAAGAGAAATGGCCATTGGCCGACTCACTCATTCCGCCTCACTGCCAGAACGCATGTCACAAGGCCAAGCTTGGTTTAATGTCAGGTCCAGCAAACCAAATCACATCACCAAGGTCTTAGTGGTTGGTTCAGGTTTAGCGGGAGCAAATACAGCCTATGCCTTAGCAAAACAAGGTGTAAAGGTAACCGTATGGGAACAAGATCACTTAGTTGCCAATCGGGCTTCAGGTAACCCTCAAGGTATGCTTTATCCCAAATTAGCTTCGCAGGATACGCCGGTGAATCGCTTTTATCTCAGTGCTTTTTTACACGCTACACGGCACTACCAACAGCTCGATCAAAAGAGCGCTTTTTGGGGTGCTTGCGGTTTAATACAGATCCCAAAAAACGATCAAGAAAAGCAGCGCTTTGAAAAATTACTGAATGGAAAACGTTACCCAGAATCCGTGTTACAAGCCTCTAAAGATAGAGACGATAGCCTTTATCTGCCCTTATCTGGCTGGGTAGCACCAAACCCTTTGTGTCAAACGCTGCTTGATCACCCAAATATTACAGTACAACTAAATACCCGTTTAGAAGAATTGGTTGGCGTAACAGATCAAGCCAAACTCGACCTAGGTGAGCGCTGGATCGCGAAGAATGGACAAGATCATGACGTCTTCTCTCATGTGGTGGTTTGCACTGCGAATGACACGGACAAAATTGCCGCCATTCCAGCCACACCGACTTACGCCATTCGAGGCCAAGTGGCCAACATCGCACTGTCCAAAGCACAACAAAGCTGTTTTCAGGCCATCAACAGTGACAACCCACTGAAGCTAGATAAAGTGTTGTGTGAATTTGGCTATGTTTCGCCACCACTGAACGATCAAGTTCATTTTGGCTCAACATACGATTTGAATGATCAAGACCAGACGGTGCGTCTTGAAGGGCATCGACGAAATATAAAAATATTAGAAAGCTTATTGAACTTACCCAGCGAAACCTTTAACCCAGAAGACTGCGAAGGACGGGTCTCGTTTCGTTGTGCGGTGCCAGACTACACACCAATCATTGGTCCGATTCAATCGCCGCAGGCGTATCGGGAACATTATGCTCAACTGAGTCGAAATGCGAAGTGGCAATGCAATAACATTGCCGAAGAAACCAGTCAACTGTATTTAAACATCGGCCACGGCTCCCGAGGTTTGGTCTCTACACCTCTAAGTGGTCACTACTTGGCAAGTTTAATTTTGGGGACACCTTCACCTTTAGAACAAAAGGTCAGCCACATATTGCACCCTAGTCGCTTTTTAATTCGTGAAATGAAACGCAGTCAATGACATTAAAAAGCCTCTCTTTGCTTCTTACTCAAGGCTAGCCTTGGAGGAAGTAAAGGATGAGGCTTTTTAAAGACGGCCAATTGGCTTTAGGATTCAAACAGCTCGCAAGCACTAGGAATCAAATCGGCAAAACGCGTCGCGGTCTGTGGACGCATGACAATTTCATTGAGATTCGGCGACAAAGTTTGCAGCGTTTTACTGAGTTGTTGCAAACTCGGGTTCATTGGCTCATAAGGATATTCATGATCCTGTAAACTCAGCTTATGCAGTTCGTCTAATTCATCTTGTAAAATGGATTTCATGGCAAAAAAACGATCTTTTTGATCAATATCGTTGGTTTCCCAATAGGCATCTGAAAAACAGGCATTTAGTTCATAAAATATGTGCAATGCATCAGCAACATTTTTTTTAGTCATATTATCTCCAACTTTGTTGAGCAATCTAACACTTGCCCCTTGTAATGTTTAACCCTAACCTTATAACCTACATTCTAAACTTGAATTAACATAGGTGAATACCCCTTGAGCGTATCAATGAGTCATGCTGTGACATCTGACAATTTATGGCAATCTTTACAGGCTGAAGCTAAAAAGCTAGCCCAAGATGAACCCATCCTGGCCAGTTATTTTAACACCACCATATTACGTCATGACTCTTTGTGTTCTGCGTTAAGTTTTTTGCTCGCCAGCAAGTTAGACAGTATTTCTATCCCCGCTATGGTGTTACGCGAGGTTTTCGAAGAAGCCATGGCCGATACTCACTCTGGCATTGTCCGCTGCATCGAGCAAGACATTTTAGCGATTAATGAACGGGATGCTGCTTGCGACGGCTTCACTACGCCACTGCTATTTTTCAAAGGCTTCCACGCACTGCAGACCTATCGAGTGGCAAACTGGCTATGGAAAAATAATAGAAGAAGCTTGGCATTATATCTACAAGGTCAAATGTCGATGGCATTCAGTGTCGACATTCACCCTGCGGCCACCATAGGCTGCGGTGTCATGCTTGATCACGCCACAGGCTTAGTGGTCGGTGAAACCTGTGTCATTGAGGACAACGTGTCCATCCTGCAATCGGTTACCCTTGGTGGTACCGGCAAAGAGCATGGCGACCGTCACCCTAAAATACGCTCAGGCGTGCTGATCGGTGCGGGCGCGAAAATTCTTGGCAACATTGAAGTAGGTGAAGGGGCGAAAGTGGGCGCTGGTAGCGTGGTACTAGAACCCGTTGAACACCACACCACTGTCGCTGGCGTTCCAGCAAAAGTGGTTGGTCGAAACACTGAGGAAGAACCTGCCTTGGTGATGGATCATAACATCAACCATTGCTTGCGAGATTGCGACAAAACAACCTCTTAAAGTTTGACAAAACTCCCCTTAAAGACAATAACGACCTCACATGAGGTCGTTATTGTCCAATGCTGACTTAGACACCATGGTGATGGTTTCGCTTTCCGTATCAAATAACAATACGGCCTCACCCGTCTGCAATACGCGTAATGCTTGCTCACGCTTCTGAAGCGCCGATAACTCATAATTTCCGTAATCGGTACCCTCTCTCGAAACGATATCATCCAGAATGTTTTCCAGCGTTTCTGTGGTCAGTGAATCATAAGGAATGAGTGTGTCCATTTAGATGACTCCATGTTCTTCAAACAAAGCAATAACGCCAGCTTCATCAATGATCGGCACATCCAAAGATAGTGCTTTGGTTAATTTTGAGCCGGCTTTTTCGCCAGCGACTAAGCAATCGGTTTTTGCTGACACAGAACCACTGACTTTCGCCCCCAGCCCCTGCAATTTATCCTTCACTTGATCACGACTAAACTGGCTCAAAGATCCCGTTACCACATAAGTTTTACCCGCTAAAGGCAACTCGCCTTGATCTTCGGCGTGTTTGGTCTGCCAAACCACGCCTGCCTCCAACAACCCCTGAATGGTTAAGCGATTCACCTCTTGATCAAAAAACATTCGAACATGTTGCGCCACAATCGGACCAACGTCTTCGACTTCCACCAAGGCTTCTTGATCCGCGCTCATCAAAGCCTCTAGTTCGGTAAAGTAGTTGGTCAGCGCACGAGCGGTCGCCTCGCCCACTTCACGAATACCTAACGCATAAATAAAGCGATTAAACTGGGTCTGTTTAGCCGCTTCAATGGAGGTCAATAAATTGTCGACTGATTTCTGTCCCATGCGTTCCATGGCCAGCAGTGCGGTTTTCTGATCCGTTAAACGAAAAATATCCACCGGCGTTTTAACCAGTTTTTGATCAACTAACTGTTCAATCAACTTATCCCCTAAGCCATCAATGTCCATGGCTTTACGAGACACAAAATGCTTTAAAGATTCTTTCAATTGAGCACCGCATACCAGCCCACCGGTACAGCGCACCACGGCTTCGCCTTCTACTTGCTCCACGTCTGACCCACAGACAGGGCAAGCGGAGGGAAATACCACAGAAGACGAATCGTCAGGACGTTTCTCTTGCAGAACTTGCACCACTTGCGGAATCACGTCACCTGCGCGACGAATCACCACATAGTCTTTTACTTGCACTCCTAAGCGCGCAATTTCATCTTTATTATGCAAGGTCGCATTCGACACCGTTACACCACCAACAAAAACTGGCTCTAAACGGGCTACTGGAGTAATCGCACCAGTTCGGCCGACTTGAAAATCAATGCCCAGCACTTGAGTCATTTCTTCTTGTGCAGGGAATTTACGTGCAATGGCCCAACGCGGTGCACGCGCAATAAACCCCAACTGATTCTGCAAGCTAATGTCATCGACTTTGTAGACTATGCCATCAATGTCATAGGACAAACCCGCTCGCTTTTCGCTCAGCATGTCATAATATTCAATACACCCTTGAGCACCTTTGACTCGCGCCATCAGATCATTAGTACGAAAGCCCCACTCACTCAGTTGCAGCAGGCCATCATAATGACTACCTGGCTGTTGCCAACCTTCTACATAACCAATGGAGTATGCACACATCACCAAAGGACGTGATGCTGTCACTTTCGGATCCAACTGTCGTAAGCTACCCGCTGCCGCATTACGTGGATTAACAAAGGTTTTCTCACCCAGTTCCGCCGCTTGCTGGTTCAGCTTATCAAAGCCGTCTTTTGGCATATAAATTTCACCACGTACTTCCAACACGGCAGGCGGAGTCTCTGTTCTTAATTTTAGCGGCACAGAATATAAGGTTTTAATGTTGGAGGTAATGTCCTCACCGGATAAACCGTCCCCTCGAGTAACGCCCCGCACTAAGCGACCATTTTCATAACGTAGACTAATGGCCAAACCATCTAATTTAGGCTCGCAGCAATACACTATTTCTTGTTCAGCACCGAGTAGCTTAGTCACACGCTGATCAAAGTCTTGTAGTGACTCATCGTCAAACGCATTATCAAGGGACAACATAGGCACAGTATGCGCCACATTGGCGAAACCATTATCAGGCTTTTCACCAACACGTTGAGTGGGCGAATCCGTTTGAATCCAATCTGGGTGTTCTGCTTCCACAGCTTGCAATAAGCGATATTGGCGATCGTACTCAGCGTCTGGCACCATGGGCGCATCTTTAACATGATAGGCATAGCTGTAATCGTTCAACTGCTCAATTAGAGCCAGCATTTGTTCACGATTCATTGTGTTCTCTTGACTCATAAATCCACTCAAAATATATCGTCTAAAACAATCAAGGCCCGTTAGGGCCTTGTCGTCTGAATTCAGTTTATTGCTTGTTACGCATTAGTCGACGGCGCTCAAAGTCTCGAATTCGCTGTCGGCAGTGAGCGATGGTTTGATCACTCATTGGGGAGCGCCTTTCATCTCTCAACTCCCCACCTAAATTACGAACTAGGGTTTGCGCTGTTTCCAACATAAAATCAAATGCCTTCATGCTGTTTTTCGGCCCTGGTAAGCCCATAAAGAAACTCACACCTGGGCAATCACTTTCCCCCATGGTGTCTAAGTCAAAGGTACCTGGTTCAATGGCGTTGGCCATACTAAATTGTACGCGCCCACGATCAAAACCATCCTCATGGCGATGGAATATGTCCATTTCACCGTAACGCATGCCGCAGTTTAAAATCAGTTGCAGTAATTCCATACCAGCAAAATTTTGCTCTTCAGGGGCGAAAATATTAATCACGATGACTTCTTCGATTTCTGCCATGTTGGCATCATCATCTTCGCTTTCATCTTCATCCATGTCATCCAATGAACCTTGCGGTGTTACTTGATCAATATCTACTTCAGAATAACTGCGTTCATAGTCTTCCGTATGAAAAATCGTTCTTTGTTCATCGGTATCAGCGACGTCAGCATAACCAAGATCTAATTCATCTTGTTCATAAAAACCATCATCCGAATAATTTTGTTCGGAAATAGCCGAGTCACCAAAATCTCGTTCCGGTACAAGGGAGGCTAATTCGTCTAAATGCAGCTCTTCTGTACGTTGTAACTCAGGGCCAGAATCCACTTTATGAGGCACATCCGTCAAAGGCGCTTTGGAGGTTTTACGGGCTGTTTCGAAGGCACTCGAAATAGGATCTTTGTGAGGGGGTTCAGGTTCATCGAGTTCGCTCTCATCAAACTGCACAGAAGATCGATGACGCAAAACGATCTCGTCCGAAGAGCGAGATGAGTTTTGACCGGTTGAATTTGCCTCTTGGCCTTTTTTGTAACGACGAAAACCATCTATTAGGATGACGACAATAATGACGACACCAATTAAGATTAGCCACTCACGCAAGCTAAATTCCATTACTCATTCCGAATTACATTAAGTGAAAGTTGGATATATTATCAGACGAAGCGCATCAGTATTCAATTATAAGGCCAGCTTGATCGTAAAAATCTCTTTACGATTTGTAACCACGCCCCGTTTTGTGCCGATAATTTGACCTTTGGTCAAATCCGCATCCTGTAAGTTGGCCAATTTTACAACAAGATCAACCTGTTCCACCTCTGCTAAATTTGCCGTCGGCATTAAAGCATCTAGGTTTGTTAACAGGATTGGACTTGCCAAGTCCTTTGGCAACACTCTTTGTATGGCCACAGGCATTTTTTGTCCAGGCACTTGAGCATACACTAATAGCACATCATTTGGCTGCCATTGTCTGTCTCTAGCTTGCCATGTTAATTGCACCGCAATCTGATCGGTAATGATTGGCGCTAACGTTTGATAACTAATTTTACCAAGCTGTCTGGCTTTACCAATGGCCGTCAATAAAGCCATTCGCTCCGCAGAGTTAGGGTTATAACGAATGGCCTCTTGCCAAGCTAAAACCGCGCCTAGGTAATTCGCTTGATCAAACTCAGTTACGCCTTTCAAACCCAACGCATTCGGTTGATTCGGCGCAATAGCAAAAATACGTTGTAAGGCTTTTTCTAATGCTTCTGAGCTTTGGTTTTTGTTCGCGTAAAAAATTGCCTGAGCGTATTCAACCAACAAATTTAACCTATCTTGGCTGTCTTCAGGCAATCTGTCTAACGCTTTTTCAAATGCCAACACCGCCTTGGAATACTGACCAGCTTTTACTTCATCAACCGCTTCATAATACCAATCTTCAGCACGATCATAACGACGGCTGCGATATTGCAAGAATGCCGAAACTTGTGATGGCGTCAATGTCTCTGACATCATGGCCTGATGGAATTGAACGTCTTTTGCATAACCTAAGCCTTGATAAAGACTGATGCTGCCGACAACCGTTAAGATGAAAAACAATAACACACACCACTCTGCAAATCGGCTCTGCACAACTGAACCAAAAGGTGTCTTTGTTTGACTCACCCTTTGCTCAACCATTAAGTCAGCTGCTAGTTGCTGTGACTCTTCCACGGAAAGCTGACCTAATTCCGCCTCATCTGCAATTTCATTTCGACGAATGTCGAAAAACGCCTCATCAGCATACTTTTCTGATCTTTGTTGTCGCCCCGAATACCAAAAAAAGTAGCCAAAGCAGCTTATTAATAAGGTGATAATAAGGAGGCTCGCAAGCATCATTTGCTGCTCCTACGACGGTTTTTCGTCAGTACGACCACAAATAACACAACGCCACCTGATAGCAGAATAAAGGGACCATACCAGAGCAAAAAAGTGGCTGGCGTATTTTGTGGTCGGTAAAGTACAAAGGTGCCATAACGTGCGACCATGTAATCCACTATTTCTTGATCGGTTTTACCTGTTTCAATCATGCTGTGCACTTGATGTCTTAAATCCACAGAAATACCCGAATTAGAGTCAGCAAGGTTTTGATTTTGACACTTTGGACAACGTAGCTCTTTAATCAAGCTTTGATAACGCACTTGATTCAATTCAGAACGAAAGGTCATTAGCTCTTCCGCAAACGCAGCATTCACGAAACCAAATAAAGCTAAACAGATCAGGAGTTGTTTAATCATCACAAATACGCCTTGATTACTTGCCAACTTTGCGCATTCAAAACACCCTGTAATCGATAAGCAATTTTCCCTTCTGCATTGATCACAAAGGTTTCTGGTGCGCCCGTCACCCCCATATCCAAACCAAACTGACCTAACTCGTCCATCAACACCAAAGTATAGGGATTGCCTTTGTCCCGTAACCATTGCATCGCCGCTGCTTGCTGGTCTTTGTAATCAATACCAACTATGGTCACACCTTGCTCAGCTAAGGTCATTAAATATGGGTGTTCAACATGACAAGATGGACACCAGGTTCCCCAAAAATTAATTAAATACGAGCCTTTGGGTAAATCGCTCGTCTGTTTGACTTGCTCTCCCTCTAGGGTCACTAACTGAAACGAAGGAACAGGCTGACCAATCAAAGCTGATGGCATGTATTGGGTGTCTTTACCCAATAAAAAATAGAACACAACCCCCAAAACCAAGAACACCAGAAAAGGCAGGAATAATATAGTGCGTCTCATTATGCTCGCTCCCTTTTCTGTCGATAACGTTTGTCGAAAGCCGCTAACATCCCACCCAGCACCATAAATAAGCCACCTAACCAGATCCAACGTACAAAAGATTTAATATGGATACGAACACCCCAAGCACCGTCTTCCAGCTTTTCACCTAATGAAATGTATAAATCACGAGTAAAACCTGCGCCTAATGCCGCTTCCGTCATGACTTGTTGTCGAGTGGTAAAAAAGCGTTTTTCTGGGTATAAATCCGCCACTAGCTGACCTTGCTGATAGACCTGAAAATGGCCTCGATCAGAAAGATAATTCGGCCCTTTGATCAACTCCATAGAATCAAACACAAACACATAACCACCAACTTCAGCTTGACTGTCTGGCGACATTTTCACCATGGCCTCATGACTGTTCACACTCACCATGATGACGCCAACCAAACTGATCGCCATGCCAAAATGCGCAATCACCATCGCGTAATAACGATTGGGTAACGTTCGCCACTGTTTAAGCCTTTGCTTTCCTGACACAAATTGCTTGTTGAACCAATCCAACAAGGTCATAAACACGACCCAAAAAGCCACGCTCAAACTGCACCAAGTAAGCCAATCAAACAGCTGCCAGAACACAATCCCTGCCGCCAAGCCCATTGATAGCAGAGCGGCTCCCAACATGGCTTTCCACCAAGTTGCCAGTTTCGTGTGATGCCATTTAGAAAAAGGCCCGATCGCCATAAACACCATCAAACATAAAGCAATAGGACCAAACACCGCATTAAAATAAGGCGCTCCTACTGAAATTCGCCCCATACCTAAGGCGTCAAACAAAAGTGGGTACAAGGTGCCTAACAGCACGGTTAACGTCAGCACGCTCAATAAAATATTATTCAACAATAACCAAGCTTCTCGCCCACTGAAGCCAAAACTCACAGACGAACGCACTTGCCCTGCTCGCAAAGCATAAAGCAGCAAACTGCCTCCCACCAAAACAACCAATAGGGCCAGAATAAATACGCCCCGAGTGGGGTCTGCCGCAAAAGCATGCACTGAAGTCAGCACTCCAGAACGAACAAGAAACGTCCCGAGCAACGACAAACTAAAGGTGAAAATGGCGAGCAATACCGTCCAACTTTTAAACACACCACGTTTTTCCGTTACCACTAACGAATGCAGTAAAGCTGTGCCAGCCAGCCAAGGCATAAAGGAAGCATTTTCAACTGGGTCCCAAAACCACCAGCCGCCCCAACCAAGTTCGTAATACGCCCACCAGCTTCCTAAGGTAATCCCTAAGGTTAATGAAGCCCAAGCGGCAGCTGTCCAAGGACGAGCCCAACGCGCCCAATAAGCGTTTAAATTCCCGGTTATCAAAGCCACCACAGCGAAAGCAAACGCTACTGAGAAACCGACATAGCCCATGTATAAAATAGGCGGGTGTAGAATTAAGCCTATATCTTGCAATAAGGGATTTAAATCCCCTCCGCTAGTCGGTACATCTGGCAGAATCCGAACAAAAGGCGACGAAGTAAACAGTAGAAATGCCAAAAAACCACTCGCCACCCAACCTAGCACCGACAAAACCAAAGGGCCAATCGTCTCAGGTAAACTGTCTAACCTCAGCGCCACTGCTAGACACCACAGAGCCAAAATCAACACCCATAATAATAATGAGCCTTCATGCCCCCCCCAAACCGCACTAAACTTGTAGCGCAGCGGTAAGTCCACATTGGAATTCTGGCTAACGTATAAGACAGAGAAGTCGTCCGTTATAAATGCCCAAGCTAACAACAGAAACGCAATCACAACCAAGCATGCCATAACATGCGTCAGAGGACGCGCGGTATTCAGTAACAACAGGCTTTGACGGAAATAGCCAACCATGGGCAAGGTCGCCAAGGCGATGGCAAAAAAAAGAGCGAGGATAAGAGAGAATTGACCTATTTCGGGAAACATAAACCGTATCACAATGTCCTTAATAAGATGATTCTGAAGACATTTGACGAGACTTTAATGCGTCCGTCACTTCAGGTGGCATGTACTTTTCGTCATGTTTTGCTAACACTTCAGAGGCTTCAAAAACACCATCGCCCCTAAGCTTTCCAAGGGCAACAACACCCTGCCCTTCGCGAAACAAATCAGGCAAAATACCAGTATATTCAATACGTAATGAGTGCTGAAAATCCGTCACATTAAAGGCCAGAGTAAGACTGTCTGGTTGACGAGCCAAACTTCCTTTCTCCACCATACCACCAGCGCGGATCGTCGTTTCCAGTGGTGCCTCTCCAGCGGCAATCTGAGCAGGAGAATAAAAGAGGTTGATATTTTGCTGTAACGCATACAACACCAACCCTAAAGCAGAAGCCAGCAAAGAAACAATTAACACGATAAACAACAAACGCTTACGACGTATCGCATGCATAATTTATGGCTCTCTCAAAAAACGTTCATGCAACTGACGTCGCACTTTGCGGCGCTCGCGTAAACTCAGAAAAATGAATGCTACCAGCATCGAACCACTTATTCCGTATGCAGACCATACATACAGTCCATGTTTGCCCATGGCGAAAAAGTCTGCAAAGCTATCAAATGCCATCGCTTAACACCTCTTGCTTTAACCACTGAGTTCTCGCTTCACGCCGCATAATCTCGGTTTGCATTCGCCACAGAATCACTGCAGCGGCCAATAAATACAGTCCAATCACTGCAAACAATAAAGGCAACCACATCGCCATTGGCATACTAGGTGGCTCTGTAACCGAAAAGGTTGCCCCTTGATGTAACGTATTCCACCATTCTACTGAGTATTTAATGATGGGTAAGTTCAATAATCCCACTACGCTGACCACGGCTGCGGCTTTGTCTGCTAAGGACCTTTCTTCCAATGCTGACTGTACGGCAATGACCCCCATGTATAGAAACAACAAAACCAAAACAGACGTTAACCTAGCATCCCAGACCCACAAAGTTCCCCACGTTGGTTTCCCCCAGATCGAGCCAGTTACTAAAGCGATAAATGCCATTAATGCCCCAAAAGGTGCGACTGCCTGCAAGAATATAGGGGACATTTTAATTTGCCATACCAGATACACTATTCCCGCCATCCCCATCGCAAAGTAACAAGACTGAGCCAGGATGGCTGCTGGCACATGTATATAGATAATTCGAAAGCTATTACCTTGTTGATAATCTGGTGGCGCAATGGCTAATCCCCAGACCATTGCCACCATTAAGCACAAACAAGCCAAGCAAAATAAAGGCTTTGGCCAAGCTTTAAAACGACCATAAAACCACTTTGGTGACCCTAACCGATGTAACCAAGCCCAACTCATTAATTTACACTCGCTTTAATACTGATGGCCGTCATTAATGGCGACACCACCAAACTGACGAAAAAAATCGCGCCTAAAATGGCCAAAGGCGCATCATAAGGTAGGCCTACTTGAGCGACCTTTGTGACAGAAGTCGCAAAAATAATAATCGGCAAATACAAAGGCAAGACTATCAGCAGCATCAACACGCCCCCTTGACGAAGTGACACGGTGACCGCCGAGCCGATCCCCCCCAATAAAAACAAACTGGGAGTAGCCAACATTAGGCTCATAAACAGAGGCAAAAAGCTGTTATCCGGCAAGTATAAAACTTCACTCAAAACAGGCGAAAGCAACAACAATGGCAAAGCAATAAACAACCAATGCAGGGCCATCTTGATTAACACCAAGATGGGAACAGACAAACCACTGACAAGCCATTGTTCTAACGAACCGTCGTGATAATCTTCTTTATACAAACTTTCAACGGACATCAAAATGGCCAACGCGGCTGCACACCAAATAATGCCGCTCGCCGCTTTTGATAAAAACATCGGCGTCGCATCAATACCAAGTGGAAACAGCACAATGACCAAGAGAAAAAACAATACACTATTGACCATATTTTGCTTACGTCGCCACACTAAGCGACATTCAGCACGAAGAAAAGAAACATAGGTCATAAGGTTAACTCTATCGACTGGGCATCGATTCCCAATAAGGCTTGATGCGTTGTTAAAATAACAAGCCCTCCGCACTTAAGCTGCTGTTCTAGCTTAATCTCTAATAAAGCACGCCCTTTCACATCAAGAGAACTAAACGGTTCATCCAATAGCCAAATGGCTTGATCTGATAACCACAAACGAGATAAAGCAACACGTTTAGCTTGTCCAGCGGACAGCTGTTTCACTGGAGTATTTTGATAAAGCAATAGGTCTAACTGAGCCAATGCGCTATGGATATTTTCCCGCGAAGCATTGGGGCAATAACACCGTATGTTTTCTTCGACCGTTAATAACCTTTTAATACCATATTGATGACCAAGATAAAGACAATCCTGCGGCCATTGATTCATCGCTGCGCCAATCACCTTATCATCGAGAAAGATTTCCCCTTCTACGGGTCTCAACAATCCTGCGATGACTTTTAATAAGGAAGATTTACCTGCGCCGTTCTCCCCAACAATTTGATACAAACGACCAAACTGCGCAACCACTGATAACCCCTTGCATAGATCACGCTCTCCACGCTCAATCGAAATGTTCGACAATGTTAAAGATACATAAGACTGCAAAAGATTTATCCATTTTTGCCGATAAAGGGAATAACACAAATTACGCTAAAATAGCTTAGACTCATTATATGAGAATCTTTCTAAAATAACGATCTAATAGGCAGTCAAGATGATCTCTGACATAAAATCCTTAATCAATGGCCGAGCATCCTCATCAGACGGTAGCTCAGTCAATGTCAGTAATCTGGGCACCATTGCTAAATTAAGCAATGAAATGAGACTGATCGAAAACCTAAGTTTGATTAAATTTCAGGGCAGCGAAACCACCTTATTCCAAGGCAAACCTGTCCAGTTGTTGCATGCTTCCAGTCAGCATCAACCCTTCACCTTAATCAATCATGGTACACCAATCGACATCACAGACTTGAACAACGTAAAACTAAACAAAGTGGGCACTCACCAAGCGACGCTTCAGCTACCAGCCGATCAATCGGCAACGAAACTCAGCAACCAAGCCACAACAGGAACACCAAGTCGAACACACAGTCTGAACATGGCTTCACAAGTCATTCAACTCACTGTGGTGTCTAGTTTACCAAATTCAGGCGCCAGCAAAGTTTCGCCAAGTGCCACAGCCGTTTCGACAAGTGTAGCAACAACGAATACTGCGCCAACCACACACAGTCATAATACCGGCATAACAACCAATCAAACGAACATAGGGTCGACGTCGGTCACTCCTCCAGCACAGCATCAAACCTCAAAACCAACGTCACAACTGAGTCCCTCAACATCAAACCATGTTCCTCCAACAACACAAGCCACCGCATCACAAACGTCACCGTCACAAGGACAAGCGACATCCAATCAGACAACTCAGAACTCAAATACGGCCAACCAAGCATCGTTCGGGCAGACGAATAATGGAACAGCCAAAGCCACTAGTACGACGACAGTACCAGCGCAATATTCTCAAGCGACCTCATCACTCAGCAATCAACAAGCACACACTCAGTCGCCCACTGCCTCAACCTCAACGCAAGCTTTAGCTCACGCAGTGAAAGTCACCGATGGTCAAACAGAATTTCAGATCATCAGCCAAACGCCGCTAAAAAAAGGCGATACCATACGCGTATTTGTTGATGCAAATAATCAACTACAAGCCTTACCAGCAAAAGAGCAAACGTCCACATTACCGATTCAAACTCAGGCTCTAAGGCAGAGTTTGCCGAAACAATTGCCCGCTGCGGATATGACGCGATTGATAAACCAGTTACAAACACTCGCTGATTCTGCTGATGGAGAAATGCCTCCTCGCACTCAAGAAGCGCTTAAACAACTGGTTCAACACCTTCCTAGCTTGTCACAAATCACTTCTGGGGCTGAATCCATGAAGCAGGCTATGCAAGTCAGTGGCTTGTTCTCTGAGTCCTTGTTATTAAACGACCAGAAATTGCAAATCCCTGCTGACCTTAAACTCAATCTTGAAAGGCTCAAAGACAGTCAAGAAATGCTTCCTACTCAACGCAGTACAGTATCTTTACCCACTGAGCAAATCGCGAGCGCCATTGAGAGGATCACCACCAACCAACTGCGGCATTTAGCTGAACCAGGTCAGATTAATACACAGATTTACCCACTACAGATTGAGATTCCCATCAAGGAACATCAGCAGCACCGGCTGA
Organism: Marinomonas posidonica; assembly: GCF_043643765.1. Classification (GTDB taxonomy): domain Bacteria; phylum Pseudomonadota; class Gammaproteobacteria; order Pseudomonadales; family Marinomonadaceae; genus Marinomonas; species Marinomonas posidonica_A. The sequence continues at coordinate 121,861 of NZ_JBHZSP010000008.1, forward strand.
TTCAAGTTGAAATAGATAAAGACCCCAGCCAATCCGAAGCAACGGATCATGATCGACGCTGGTTAGTGAAGCTGCAGTTTGATTTTGAAGAAACCGGTCGTTTTGATGCAAGAACCAGTATTCAAGGCAATAAAGTCGGTATTTTATTTGCCGCTGAAAGCTTAGATACCGTACAAAAACTACAGAGAAACATGCCTCATTTAAAAGATAAGCTCAGTCAAAAAGACATTGAAATAGAACGCATAGATGCCTTTCAAGCCAACCTTAAAAAGGCCGAGAAAACCAAACACACGAACCAACCTTCTCTGATCGATGTGAGGACATGATGCAAAAAGCCGTCGCTCTAAAATACGATTACAATAATGCGCCAACGGTCGCGGCGAAAGGCAGCGGTTTATTAGCCGAAAAGATCATGGAAGTGGCAGAAGAAAATGGCGTCATGTTGCACCAAAGCCCTGAACTGGTTGAAATGCTCAGCACCTTAGAACTTGGAGAAGAGATCCCTGAAGCATTGTATTTGGCAGTGGCAGAGATCATCGCCTTTGCTCACCAAATTAAAGACCATCAATGGTAATCAGAGTTTTTTCGAGACTCTTTTTTCAGTAAGCTAATCAACTCGGCTTCAGCACGGATTAAACCGCACTTAGACACCAAATCGTCGATGGTTGCCCCCATCTCCAATAGCTCCATCGCGCGATTGTAAGAAACACTGCCTTCTTTCGATAAGATCTCAGATTGCTTCTCAACCGCCAAATTCAATTTCTTCTCAATGGCAACTAACCGTCTTCCCATTCCAATCGAACCAGACGCTAACACTTGCACCTGTTTCTTATGGTCAACGCCTGCTTCCATTTGTTGTATTTTCAGCTGTTTAATTCGTTTGGACATACGAAATGCCCAAGTCACCAAAGCCAGCAGCATAACAAACTGCAGAACAAGAATAAGGTTAAACAACCATTGAGATTCCATCAAAAACAACTACCCTAATTTACATTGAAGAGACTTCAGACCACTCATCTTCTGATAACAGCTTGTCTAGGTCAACCAATATCAACAAGGTATCATTTTTGTGACAAACACCTTGAATGAACTTGGAAGACTCATCGTTGCCGACGCTTGGTGTGACTTCAATCTCGGACTGACGGAGATACACAACCTCAGAAACTGCATCGACCAAAATGCCAATAACGTGACCATCCACTTCCAATATCATGATTCGAGTGGCATCGGTGATTTCACCAGATGGCAAACCAAAACGCTGACAGGTATCAACCACTGTCACCACAGTGCCGCGCAAATGGATAATACCTAATACAAAAGTCGGTGCACCTGGTACGGGAGCGATTTCAGAATAACGCAACACTTCTTTTACTTGCATCACATTGACGCCATAAATTTCGTTTTCTAAACGAAAGGTCACCCATTGCAACATTGGATCTTCAGATTGATTGGCGCTCTTTAGCGCGATACTCGTAGACATTATTCATCTCCCAAGATCACACAGTGATCATTAGCCCTACTTTAACGAACCCTTAAAGCCATTTTGAGGGTCATCTAATAATTCAATAAAACCTTGTACATCCAGTATGGCACACATGTGGTCAATTACCGTACCAGCGAGCCAAGGTCGCTTACTTCTATCATTTCGCCACTTCACTTGAGAAGGCTCTAAAGTAATGGCTTCTGCCACTTTTTCACAAGCTACGCCCCAATTCGAACGATCTAATTGAATAACAAACTTGAAATGCTCTTTGAGTTCGCCTTGATAATGATTTGGCATGACCCAACGAGCAGTATCAACGGTTCTGAGATTAAAGTCGCCAACATTCGCAACACCAATAAACCAATCCGGCTGACCAAATATCGAGGTGATTTTTTCCTCACCACTTTGAAAAATACCACCCAACTCAACTAAAGGCACAGCCATTTTTAGGCCACCAACATAAAACAGCAAACATTCGAATCGACCTTTTGCCCAAGGTAAAGGGTCGGTTTTTGCCACTTTAGGTGTGGGTGTTGGCTCAACAACCTGCTCAACCTCAAGAGTCGGCTCTTGTTCTGGTGTCGCTTCCATTAACAGAGATG
>NZ_JBHZSP010000008.1:124045-212708 GCF_043643765.1 Marinomonas posidonica
GCTCTGGCTCTGGCTCTGGCTCTGGCTCTGGCTCTGGCTCTGGCTCTGGCTCTGGCTCTGGCTCTGGCTCTGGCTCTGGCTCTATAAGATTCTCTTCTGTTTGCGTTTCCGTCAAGTTATCTACATGTTCAGATACCGCATCTTCAAAGTCCTTAAAAGACGCATCCAATGAAGACCAATCCGCTTCGGATAATTCTCCATCTGCAACCACTTCTTCTGCGCTCTGTGATTCACTTTCAGTAACATCAACCTCTGGCTCTTCAGAAGTCTCAACAACCTCCTCTTCGATTAGATCGGTTGCTGAGGTGTGTGAATCCTCTTCAGACACATACACTTCTGACGTTGCTTCTTGCAGCAAATCATCCAAATAACGCTGAACCGCGGCCTGTGGTCCAATTAAGGCATCTTCTTTACTTTTCGTGTCTTTCATAAATTCTTACTATCCCGCTGGATTCAACAGAGAATCCATCAGACTGGAGTACGCTTTGATTCCTCGAGCATTTGGATCTAACGCCGATGGCGCTATGCCCGCTGTACTGGCATCCCGCAATTTTGTATCAACCGGTATTACCGAATGCCACACAAGCTCTTCATACAAATCTTTCAAATTCCGCAGGCTCTTGTTAGATGCTTGCGTACGGCGATCAAATAAAGTCGGCACAATCACATAGGGTACAGGACGCTTTCTCGCACGATTAATCATAGTCAAAGTTCGAACCATTCGCTCCAACCCCTTGATCGCCAAAAACTCCGTTTGTACCGGAATAACCAATTGCTGACACGCAGCCAAGGCGTTAATCATCAGCACACCCAATACAGGAGGGCTATCAATTAGCACATAATCGTAATCATCCCACAGGATCGCTAGGGTTTTTGACATGACCAACCCCATTCCACCCTGCGCTTGCGCATGGCGTTCTAAGGTTGCCAAAGCCGTCGAAGAAGGCAACAGAGAAAGATTAGGGTGGCCTGTTTCTAAAATTAACGATGGCGGTAAATCTTCCGGGATTTTTCCGGACACTTGAAAAAGGTTGTAAGCACTGTTTTCAATGGAATCTGGGTCGAAACGAAAATAACTGGTTAAAGACCCATGAGGATCCAAATCAATCATCAAGACGCGGTGCCCAGCATCCGCCAATAGCCCCGCTAAAGACACCACTGTTGTCGTCTTTCCTACGCCACCTTTTTGATTCGCCACTGCCCAAATGTGCACTCTGACTCTCCGCTATCCAAACTATTTCTATGCTTACGAATTCTTTGCAATCAATCATATACAGTAATTGACTACTTAAACAAGTAATCATACAGATTATCAGCCCTTCGCTTACTAATTCGTATAATAACCCGACGATTTTGCTGACGAGCAAAGTCATTGGTGTTTCTTACTTTGGGATGTTCACTGGAAAAACCCATTGGTGCAATTCGTTCTGCATTGAGCCCACGATAAACTAGTTCATCAACAACAGCGGAAGCTCTCAAACTGGATAAATTCCAATTGTTACCAAGACGCTGGGAGTTGATGGGGACATTATCTGTGTGCCCCTCTACAATGACGGCCGATGGATAGGCCTGAAGAAGGTTCGCAACCATAATAAGTAACGCCACGGCCTCATTTGTAAGCTCGTATTCTCCCTGCCCAAACAGCAAAGCCGATTTCATTTCTAAACTAACCCAATCAGCAGACTCTGACACCTCTATTTGACCGGATTGGTGCAAACCTGAAAACTGCTGCTCAACCAATCGACTTAATAGTGCGTACACAGCTGACGATTGATCTTCTTCGACCACTGGCGGACTTTCAGGAATGGGGATGCTTTCAACTAATTCGGAGTCGGCGGGCTCACCCACAATAGGGTCACCAATATTAATGGGCTTAACTGACTTTTGCACCGCATCAAACACCCCTTGCAAACTTTCTTTAAGACGCTCTTCATCATCTGCGTTTTTTAACGACAGAGAGTAAAGGGCAACAAAGAAGGCAAACAATAAAGTAATAAAATCGGCATAAGATAAAATCCAGCGATCTTTTCCTGGCGCGCTTGTCGAAGCTGGCTTGACCAGTTTACGACGTCTTGAGGCACGAGACTCAGCATCACTCATACGTCGCCAACTCGAGTTCAAGTCGGTAAGGGTGTTTACCAATGGCAATACCGCAAATACCGTCAATTAGTAGCTGGTGGTAAAGTAACTCTTTATCGACATACGTAGCGAGTTTTTTCGCAATTGGAAAGATCACTAAATTCGCAAACCCCTGCCCGTAAAGTGTTGAGACAAAGGCTACAGCAATACCATGCCCTAATGCTTCTGGGCTGTCGAGATTCGCCATTGCTTGAATCAAGCCTAACACAGATCCCATGATACCTAAGGTAGGCGCATAGCCGCCGATGGATTCTAGGAAGTTAACACTTTTCATGCGCCTCTCGTGGATACGCACTGCATCATCATGAAGACGGTCGGACAGTATATTGGGATCCGTTCCATCGATCGCCATTTGCAAGGCGCGAGTCGAGAAAGGATTATTGATTGAATTCACATCTGACTCTAGAGCAAGTAACGATAAACGACGTGCTTTATGAGCTAAATTATTAATGGAAGAACGAGCGGAGTTAAAGTCATAGATAGGAGGGAATAAACTCCATTTCATTAACACTAAAGCGCGTATTGCTTCCTGAATACTGCTCTGGATTAATGTCGCTCCGATGCTACCAACAATCACAATGATGGCAGATGGCAAATTAAGCAGCAGAAATATTTCTCCGCCGCCTAACCAGTTAGCAAGAAATACCGAGCTGAACGCGATTAATAGGCCTGCTAAGGTGACAAAATCCACTAACCAACCTCACGTACAATTCGTTCACCAATGTGATTCAAATCAATTGTCTCGTCTGCCAAATTGGCTTTTTCAACCGCCATTGGCATACCGTAGATAACACAAGTATCTTCACTCTGAATCCAGACTTTAGAACCCGAGTTTTTCAACATACGAGCGCCTTCACGGCCATCAACACCCATACCAGTCATAACCACAGACAATACTTTACCTGGGTAGCATTTAGATGCAGAACCAAAGGTCACATCCACTGATGGTTTGTAATTCAAACGCTCATCACCATCTAAAATACGGACACAACCACCATTTCTAGGGTCTATCATCATTTGCTTACCGCCTGGAGCAAGTAAAGCAACCCCCGGCTCTAACCGATCACCGTCTTGGGCTTCTTTCACCTTAATCTGACAAATGTTATTAAGACGCTCTGCAAAAGCACCAGTAAAGGCGGCTGGCATGTGTTGCACCAACACCAAAGGCGCAGAAAAATCGGCGGGGATTTTACTTAAGACGGCTTGAAGTGCCATCGGCCCACCTGTCGATGTACCAATGGCCACAAGACTTACACGCTTACGGGCACGAGGAATAATAACGCCTCGTTCCGTTACAATTGGCTTGTGGGTTTGACGTGGCGCGAGAGGCTCAATGTTCGCAGCACTGCCTGAAAGACGAGTACGTGCTACAGCAAGCACTCTATCGACTAACGCTTTTTTTACCACCGCAGAATCACGAGAGATGTCCTCGAAATTCTTTGGCATGAAATCCACCGCACCAGCCTCTAAAGCATCGAGGGTGACTTTTGCACCTTCGTGTGTCAAAGATGAAAACATAAGCACAGGCGTTGGCTTAATTTTCATAATGTTTGACACTGCTGCGATGCCATCCATCACGGGCATTTCATAATCCATGGTAACAACGTCAGGCGAAAGCGACTGAACTTTATCAATCGCTTCTTTACCATTGTTCGCTGTGCCGACGACGGATAACCTAGGGTCTGCCTCGAATATTTCTACCAATCGGCGTCTGAAAAAGCCTGAGTCATCAACAACCAGTACTTTCACCGGCATATTACATCTCCAAAATGAAAAACTTAGTTGTTACCTTGATGCATAACTTTTTAGCATACTGGGCACATCCAGAATCAATGCAATACGACCGTCACCGGTAATTGTTGCTCCTGCCATACCTGCAGTACCTTGCAACATTTTCCCTAATGGTTTAATAACAACTTCTTCCTGTCCGACCAGTTGATCCACAACAAAGCCGACTTCATTCATCCCTACCTGAACCACAACAACGTGAGCCTCAGAAGGATTTTCATCTGTTTTCGTGCCTTTCACTAACCAGCTTTTAAGGTGGAATATGGGTAAGGTTTTACCACGAATTACCACCACTTGCTGACCATCTACGATATTGGTTTTCTTCAAATCCAAATGGAAGATTTCATTTACACTAACCAGTGGGAAGGCAAATGCTTGATCAGACAAAGTCACCATCAAGGTTGGCATAATCGCCAAGGTCAAAGGCACTTTAATAATAAAGCGAGACCCTTGTCCTAATACTGATTTAATATCCAATGTACCGTTGAGCTGGGAGATTTTAGTTTTCACCACATCCATTCCCACACCACGACCAGACACATCGGTAATTTCAACTTTGGTAGAGAAGCCAGGCGCAAAGATCAAATTAAACGCTTCATCATCGGACAAACGCTCTGCAGCGTCCGTATCCATTAAGCCTTTTTCTACGGCTTTTTTACGTAGCACATCTGGGTCCATACCCGCGCCATCGTCTTCAATAGACAGCAAGATATGATCGCCTTCCTGTTCTGCAGAGAGAATAACGGTACCCATTCGGGCTTTGCCATTCGCTTCACGCTTTTCAGGAGATTCAACGCCATGGTCAACCGAGTTACGCACCAAGTGAACCAATGGATCGGCAAGGGCTTCGACTAGATTCTTATCTAGATCCGTCTCTTCACCTTTGAGTACTAAGTTAACTTCTTTCTTCATGTTACGAGCAAGATCTCGTACCACTCGTGGGAAACGCCCGAATACCTTTTTAATCGGCTGCATACGGGTTTTCATCACAGCATTTTGTAAGTCACCTGTGACCACGTCCAGATTCGCCACGGCTTTCCCCATGGACTCATCTTCGCTTTGCAATCCCAGACGTACCAATCGGTTACGGACCAGTACCAACTCACCTACCATGTTCATAATGTCATCAAGTCGTTTGGTATCAACTCGCACGGTGGCTTCTTGAGTAACGGGGGCGTTGGCTGTCTTTTCTTTCGCTGGAGCATCAGCGTCTTTCGCTGCAGCTTTTGGCTTGGGTGCTGCTTTTGGTGCCGCTGGACTTGCTTTGGGTTTCGCAGGTTCAGCCTTTTTCGGCTCGGCCTTGGGCTTGTCATCACTCGCTGGTGAAGCTTTGGCTTGCGCTTTTTGCTCACTTTCTTTTGCTTGTAGACTGTCTAATAAAGATTCAAATTCATCCTCAGTAATGAGATCTGATTCCCCATTAGCTGGCGCGCTGTCTGCTTTAGGTTGCGATGCTGAGGCTTTATCATCCTTCGCAGACTGATCCGTCGACGCTTTCGCATCGACTACCCCAGGTGCGCTTTCGCCATGAAGACTATCCAGCAGTTGTTCAAATTCATCTTCAGTAATTTCGTCAGACTCTGGCGCTGAATCATTCGCTTTAGGTGCCGTATTTTTTGCCTCTTCGTCGTCTAGACCAGGCGCACCACTACCATGAAGTTGATCAAGCAAAGCATCAAATTCGTCTTCAGTGATGTCATCATCACTTGCTGGGGATGTTTCAGAAGCGGAGTTTTCAGAAGCTGGAGATGAGTCATCACCTAATGCGTCCAATAAAGATTCAAATTCGTCGTCAGAAATATCAACGGAAGCATCAGCTTCTTGCTCCTGTTCAGCTAAAGGCGCTTCTACCTCAACTTCTTCAGCAGCTGTCTCTTCTACTTCATCGGCCTCTTCCTCTACAGCACCAGCCAACTCGTCTTCTGTCGGCGGTACCGCATAGGTACTCAAAGTGGCAATAAGCTCAGGATCCGCAGGCTCAGGCTCTCCACCTGCGCGAACAGTATCAAACATTTCGTTTACGGCATCTAACGCTTGCAATACCGTATCCATCAACTCAGAGTCAATTTGACGCTGCCCGTTCCTTAAGATGTCAAAAACGTTCTCGGCATAGTGACAACAGTCAACTAAAGCAGTTAACTGTAAAAAACCCGCCCCACCTTTAACAGTGTGAAAACCTCGAAATATTGCATTCAATAGAGGCTTGTCATCAGGATTTTGCTCTAGATCTACTAATTGTTCGGAAAGCTGCTCAAGGATTTCTCCTGCCTCTACCAAAAAATCCTGTAGAATTTCTTCATCGACTTCGAAACTCATCCTCAGCTCCTTCTAGAAACCAAGACTTGATAGCAAGTCGTCTACTTCGTCTTGACTATTCAGTACTTCAGGGTTGTTTTGTTTATTAATAGACGGGCCATGACCGCGTGTATCATCCTGTTCAGATTCTTTCTCTTGATGCTCAATGCCAGAGATACTGTCAACACGTCCAGCGACAGCAACCAGATGCACAAGTTTTTCTTCTACATCACGGATCAGTTCATTCACTCTAGAGATCACCTGCCCTGTTAAGTCCTGGTAGCCTTGCTCTAGAAGAATTGTGTTTAAATTAGAATGCAAAGTAGTCGCACTTTCATCTGCATAGGTTAGAAACACATCAATTCTTTTATACAAATCACGGAATTCTTGCGGGGTGAGGTCTCGTTGTATTAAGCGCCCCCAGTCTTTACGCAGCTCTCTTGCCTGAGCTTGTAACTCACTTGCCACAGGGACACTGCTATCCACCATATCCATGGTTTTATTGGCCGCTGAACTAGTCGTTTCGATGACGTAATTTAGTCGGTCAGACGCATCAGTGATTTTAGTAGCAGAGTCTGCCCCTTCACCGACCACAAGGTCCATCGAGTCTATTTGAAAATCACGAATAGCATCATGCAGACTTCGCGTCAGATAACCAACTTCGTTATAAAAGCTATTGTGACGAGCTTCACTTAATTCTTGGATTATTTTAATCGCACTACTGAAATCACCGACTTCAATATGGTTTAAAAGTTCCACTGCGCCATCTTTTACTTGTTTTTCAAAATCCACTAGTCCAGATCCCAATACGTTTGACATCTAAATATCCCTATTTGGCAGCATCGATTCGTTCGAATATCTTCTCAATTTTCTCTTTCAGTGCTACAGCGGTAAAGGGCTTAACAACATAACCATTAACTCCAGCCTGAGCGGCTGCAATAATCTGATCACGTTTCGCTTCCGCCGTTACCATCAATACAGGAATACTTTTCAGCTTCTCATCGGCACGGACAGCCCTTAAAAGCTCAATACCTGTCATTCCTGGCATATTCCAATCCGTTACCAAAAAATCAATTGTACCAGCTTGAAGTATAGGCAACGCAGTCGTTCCATCATCCGCTTCAACTGTATTGGTAAACCCTAAATCCCGTAGCAAGTTTTTAATGATTCGTCTCATTGTCGAGAAATCATCAACAATCAGGATCTTCATGTTTTTATCCAATGCAACCTCCACACCCCAAAGGTATATATCCACAACTCATAATTTAATCTCGCCAATCGCTTAATCTTGATCGTAATCTCATAGCCGCTTGACTATGGATCTGACTGACTCTTGACTCACTAACGCCTAACACAGCGCCAATCTCCTTTAAGTTTAGCTCATCATTGTAATACAAAGACAAAACCAACTTTTCTCGCTCTGGTAGATTTTCGATCTCATTGGCCAATTGCCCCTGAAAACCGTTTTCTTCTACCAAAGAGTATGGGGCATTTTCACTGTCAGTTTCGGCCCCATCGAAATGATTTGTATCAGAATCCAGCATCTCTTCGTAGCTAAATAACTGAGTAGACATAGATGAATGTAACATCTCATGATATTCATCCATTCCAATCCCCATATGGGCTGCTACTTCCATATCGGAAACATCTCTTCCTAACTTAGCTTCTAATTCTTTGATTGCATTTGTCACTGCACGACCATTACGACGAACAGATCTTGGTGCCCAGTCAGACTTTCTGACTTCATCCATAATAGAACCGCGAATACGAATTCCAGCATAGGTTTCAAAACTGGCACCTTTGCTTGACTCAAACCGCTTGTAGGCTTCTATTAACCCCATCATGCCCGCTTGAGTCAGATCATCTATATCCACACTATCCGGCAGACGAGCTAAAAGATGATAAGCAATTTTCTTTACCAAATACCCATACTGCTCAACAATCGCATCAATCGATAACGTTGCCTTCTTTGAATAGGTGTTGTATCCACTCTTGGTTTGCATAAAATCGTTTGAGCAACCTTTTACAGTTAAGTTAGTTGCGCAATCAAACTGTACTACATAGTTTGGCGCAACGCTTTCAGAAATAACATAATTTTACTAACTACCATACTTTAGTGACCCAAAGAGCTGGCTATAATGTTCTGCAGTGTATACCGCTCGGCTGATTAAGTTATGTGCTCGAGCTGGCTCAATATCATCTGGGATACGTTGGCCATCTGCCAGATATACTACAGGTAAACCCTCTTCAATCACCACACTTATTGCTTCTCCCAAAGAAGCCGATTCATCCAGTTTACTTAGCACGCACCCATCAAGCTGAACTTGAGAATAAACATCAACAACCGTTTTCAACACTTGCCTTTGACTCGTACAAGGCAAAACTAACAATTTTTTGAGACCCGCTCGGGCTCGCTTCATCATTAGCAGCTGTCGCTCTAAATTTGAATCGCGAGGATTCATACCCGCCGTATCAACCAATACTAAAGAATAATGAGCATACTTGGCCAATACTTCATTTAAATCAGAATACTCATTCACCACTTCAACAGGCACATTTAAAATGCGACCAAAGGTGCGTAACTGCTCATGAGCAGCAATACGATAAGTATCTGTTGTAATCAGCACTACACCGTCTGAGCCATACTTCAAAACATGTTGGGCTGCGATTTTACCAATAGAAGTGGTTTTACCAACACCTGTCGGCCCCATAAAAGCAATACAACCACTCAATTCCGACGGACTAGAACGCACTGGAATGTAATCCGCTAAGTGGGCCAACAAGCGATTCCAATCATCTTCCCTGCCCTTTAAATCAATATCATCCATTAAACGTGACGCCACTAAATCAGACAAGCCCAAACCTTTTAGTTGCTGGCGCGCCTTTATTTCCAAGCTATCACGCTTACCTTTATTTGACGAATCTTCTTTTTGTCGCTCTTCAAGCATAGCACGAACACTTTGCAACTCTTTTTCCATTTCTTTAAGTTGTCTCGAACTATCAGAATGGCGAATAGACAAAGCTTCCTCCACTTCAGGCAATTCACCGTCCGCGGTCGCTGGCATATCAAACTGTGTCGATTTAGGTTGATTGTGACGCGGTGAGCTAGAAGAGGTTTGCTGTGTTGAGATTGGTGATTCTGCTGGGTGGCCATACTTTGAATCAACTGGAGCAGAAGGAGCCTGAGCGTCAGGACTGGTTTGTTGCTTTGCTCGCTCAATACGTTCTAAATAATCCGCGCTCGGATCTTGTGTTGCATCAAGTCTAGAGGAAGCGTTATCAACGGATGCTTGGCGAGAATAATCAGAGCGAGTAGATGTCGCTCCCTTAGTCATAGACGTCGGCATAGAGCCGTCATAATCGAGAGCCGCTACAATTTCTATTTCCCCTGTTGGGAGACGCTGATTTGATAAAATCACTGCGTCTGGACCTACGGCGTCACGGACTTTCCGTATCGCTTGCCGCATGTCAGGTGCTCGAAACCGCCTAATTTGCATGAATAACCTAATCCTTCCAGCTTATTTTTCTTACAAATCCATAGCTTACCCGAAAGATTCAGATAAATATAGCCACAATATTTACCATTAATAGGCAAATTTTATTGGCCAATTACACCAACTACAGTGATGCGCTTATGATCAGGCACCTCTTGATAAGACAACACAGCCATATTCACCATACCATACCGCATAAAGCGAGCGAGCATCGGCCTGATTGGAGCGGACACAATGAGAATTGGCGTATTCCCCATCGCTTCTTGTTGCTCAGCAGATTGACGCAATGAGGTTTGCAATTGTTCCGCCATTTGCGGTTCGAGAATAAGCGCCTCTTCGTTTTTGATACCCGACTGCTGACTTTGCTGTACTGTTTGCATCAGCATTTTTTCCAACTGAGGCTCCAGAGTTAATACTGGAATTTCTTCCACACCATCCGCTAAAGTTTGAATAATTAATCGCGACAAAGCCGTTCGGACGGCAGCGGTTAATATCATAGGGTCTTGAGTTTTCGGTTGCACCCCCATTATCGCCTCAGCAATGGTTCGCATATCTCGCAGTGGCACACCTTCAATGAGCAAGTTCTGTAACACTTTTAACAACACACTCAAAGGGACGGTATTCGGTACAAGCTCTTCTGCTAACTTCGGATTGTATTGTTTTAACAGACTAAGCAATTGCTGAACTTCATCATGACCAATCAACTCATAAGCATGCTTGTGCATAATTTGATTTACATGAGTGGCTACCACTGTACTTACATCCACTACAGTATAACCATAAGTTTGCGCTTGATCCCGTTTTTTTGGATCAATCCAAACCGCATCCAAACCAAAAGATGGATCCTTGCCAGGCACCCCCTCAATAGTGCCGAACACTTGACCTGGATCGATCGCTAAATCTTTATCTGGGTGCACTTCCGCTTCCGCCAAGCTCACCCCCATTAAGGTCACTCGATAAGCATTTGGCATCAGATCTAAGTTATCTCGGATGTGCACACTTGGCACCAAAAAACCCAAATCTTGAGACAATTTTCGGCGTACCCCTTTGATACGCGCCAACAACTCACCACCTTGCGTTTTATCAACCAAAGGAATCAAGCGATAACCCACCTCTAAACCGAGCATATCGACAGGGGCGACATCATCCCAACTCAAGTCTTTTGCCTCAGCCGGCACCGGCGCATCACCTGAAGCAGACGTTGACGGTTTTTGACCTTCTTTGGCTTTTTGCTTCTTGCGATACTCAATAAAATACGCCAACCCACCTAAGCAAGCTGCCAAGGAAAGAAAGGCAAAATGCGGCATACCAGGCACAATACCCATAATCGTCATTACGCCTGCCGCTATGTAGAGGGCTTTGGAAGAGCCAAACATCTGCTTAACAACCTGCGACCCCATGTCCCCCGTCTCATTGACTCGGGTAACCATAATCGCCGCGGCAGTAGACAACATAAGAGAAGGTAGCTGTGCGACCAAGCCATCCCCAATGGTCAATAAAGAGTATCGCTCAATCGCCTCAGTAAAAGACAAATCATGCTGCGCCATACCGATGGACAAACCACCAATGATGTTAATCCCAAGAATCAACAGGCCAGCAATCGCATCCCCTTTCACAAATTTCGAGGCACCATCCATAGAACCATAGAACTCGGCCTCAGATGCTATCTCAGTACGACGCTGCTTGGCTTGATCCGCATCAATCATGCCGGCATTCAAATCCGCATCAATGGCCATTTGTTTGCCGGGCATCGCATCCAAGGTAAAACGAGCACTCACTTCCGAGATACGACCCGCACCCTTAGTGACAACCGCGAAGTTAATAATCATCAAGATGGCGAAGACCACAAAACCGACGACATAGTTACCGCCAATAACAACTTCACCAAACGCCTGGATCACCTTACCAGCCGCGTCACCACCCTCATGACCATTCAACAAAACCACGCGAGTAGAGGCGACATTCAAGGCCAAACGCATCAGGGTAGAGACCAATAATACCGTTGGAAACACGGCAAAATCCAAGGGACGCATTGAATAAATGGCCACCAACAGTACGACAATGGCCAAAGCAATATTGAAGGTAAATAACACATCCAGCAAAAACGCCGGTATAGGCAGGATCATCATCGCCAGCAGCGACAACAATAAAACAGGTATTCCTAAGTTCCCGCTAAAAATACTCTGAACTTGTCCAGCAACACGGCTCCGGTCGAAATTCACACAATATCCCTAGCAGTTAAAATTAAAAACATGATCAATTACCATCCCATTGAAATTCATCAGGCACATCTAAATTGGGCATAACATCTGGCATTGGCGCACCGGTCCGAGCATTACGTAACTGATAAACGTACGCCAACAATTGCGCTACCACCTTAAATAAACCTTGCGGTATTTCCTCACCGATTTCCGTATGATGATAAACCGCACGAGCCAATGCCGGTGATTGTATCACAGGGATATCATAATGATTGCCCACTTCCCGAATCTTCAACGCAATAAAATCCCCACCTTTAGCCAACAAAACAGGGGCCTCACCACTTACTTGGTCGTATTTTAGCGCTACCGAAAAGTGCGTCGGGTTGGTAATAATGACATCCGCCTCAGGCACATCAGACATCATTCGACTCATCGCTGCCTGACGCTGTAATTGACGAATTCGGCCTCGTACTAAGGGGTCACCTTCTTGTTGCTTAAATTCATCTTTTACTTCCTGCTTGGTCATTTTCAATTTTTCTTTATGCGACCAAACCTGAAAAGGCACATCAATAGCAGCAATAAACACCAAAGCCAAGGTCACAAAAATAAATGACCAAATAATGATATCAATGCCGTGCTCCATCGCCAGTTCAATAGTTTGAAAAGTCAATCCAATAGTTTCTGGCAAAAAGTGCAGTACCACTAATACTGAAATCACTGTTACCAATCCTACTTTAGCAATGGCTTTTAACAGCTCAACCAGAGACTGAACCGAAAACATTCGCTTTAGACCAGCAATAGGGTTCATTTTACTCAGCTTGGGAATCAAAGGCTCCCATGAAAAGTTCAAGCCACCCAAGGCGATACTACCAATGATGCCAGCCGCTGCGAGCACAGACATCAATAGCACCATTGAATCCATCATGGCTACCACCGACTCATAAAGGTGAAAGATCATACGATTAAGATCAAACAAATCCGATCGATCAACCAAAAAATTAAAGTCAAATAGGATCGTCAAATCTTTCACTAACAAAGTACCAGTACCATACAAAGTGACAGCTGCGACGATCAATAAGAGCGCGGTACTCAAATCTTTAGAACGAGGAATATTACCTTTATTACGAGCATCTTGAAGTTTCTTACTACTGGCACTTTCCGTTTTTTCACTACCGTCTTCATTCTCAGCCATTAACCTGAATCCCCCAAGTAACCTTAAGCCAGTTTGTCATCTCTTCAAAGAATAGAGTATAGATGCGTAAAAACTCTTCCAACATAATCCAAAAGAAAAACAAGGAAAATAGCATGATAATCGGAAAACCAAGTGCAAAGATATTTAACTGAGGCGACGCTTTTGCTACTACCCCAAATGCCAAGTTAATAATAAGAACCGCTATCGCCAAAGGCAACACAATCAACAACGCTTTCTCAAACATCCAACCACCAAGCAGCACCAGCTGCCAGTATCGCTGGCTATCAAAACCACCACCAATTGGCCAATAGTTAAAACTTTCTGCCAAGTACTCAATCATCACCAAATGACCATTGGTCCCCAGAAACGCCAACGCCACCATCGAAAGGTAATACTGCCCCAATGTGGCGACTGAAATACCGTTGGCCGGATCATTCGACATGGCAAACCCCAAACCCGCCTTCATAGCAGCCAACTGACCTGCCAATGAAAATAACTGGAATAGAATTGTGACCACAAACCCAAGTACAAAGCCAATCACCAATTGCTCTGCAATCAACAAAATATAACCAGGCGAAATAGGATCATAAGGCGGCACATTAATCACAGGAGTGATAATGATAGACACAATAAAGGCAAAGCAGATTCGAACTGGAGGACTGACCAAGCGACTCCCAAAGAGTGGCAAAGCCATAAAAAACGCACCGATACGAAAAAATGGCAATAGAAAACTGATGGTTAATTCGAGTAGCTGTTCGGTATTAAGCTCAAGCATTAGCCGATTATCATTGGGATATTAATAAACAGATTGGTGGTGAAATCCATCAACTTCGTTAGAATCCAAGGCCCAAGCTGCATGATCACTAAGATTGTCACGATTAACCTTGGCAAAAACGATAAAGTCTGTTCATTTATTTGTGTTGCAGCTTGAAACACACTCACCATCAAACCCACCAGCAAACTTGGCATCATCACCACACCGACAATCAAGACAATAAGGTAAAACCCTTGTCCGTATAGATCCAATACCACTTGCGGGTTCATAACTAAATTCCAAAGCTCGCTGCTAATGTCCCCATAATCATAGCCCAACCATCTACCATGACAAAGAGCATAATTTTGAATGGCAAGGAGATAATAATAGGTGACAACATCATCATACCCATAGCCATCAAGACACTGGCCACCACCATATCAACGATTAAAAAGGGAATAAAAATCATAAAGCCAATTTGGAATGCGGTCTTTAACTCACTGGTCACGAAGGCTGGCATGAGAATGGTAAAAGGCAAACTTTCCAACGAATCAATAGTGCCTTCTCGACCCGCCAACTTCACAAACAAGTTAATATCATCTTCTCGAGTCTGCGCCAGCATAAAATCTCGAATTGGCCCTGACGCAGCTTCAACCGCTTGCACAGATGTCATTTGCTCATTCAAATACGGCTGCAACGCCACCTCATTCACTCGATCCAAAGTCGGCGTCATGATGAACAAAGTTAGAAACAAGGCCATGCCAATCATAATCTGATTAGACGGTGTCTGCTGCAAACCAATGGCCTGACGCAAAATCGCCAACACCACCACAATGCGAGTAAACGAGGTCATCATCATTAAGGCAGCAGGCAACAGCGTCAAAGCTGTCATGATGAAAAGAATTTGTAGGGAAACCGAATACTCCTGACTGCCATCAGGATTGGTTACAAGCTTAACGGCTGGCAACCCCACTTCAGCCCAAGACAAACTTGGCATGATTAGCAAAAAACACACAAACAGCAGACGAATCATTTATCCTTATCCTCCGCCGATGCGGATTGCTGTTGAGCGTCAGCCAACTCATTGGTAAAGGAAGTGCCCCTTACAGGAAAACTTTTAAGATGCGAAATGGTGTGTCCCGTTACGCCAATCAGAATTTTTTCATGCTCCACTTCAAGCAGCATGATTTTTTCTTTTGTGCCGAGAGACTGAACACTCAATATCTTAATGTCAGATTGACGACCTAACTTCATCTGCGTTAATTGAAAGCGTTTCACCAACCACAAACAAGCGGGAATAAAAGCGATAATAAACACCAAAGAGGCAACCACTTTCCACATAGATGAAGCAACAGACATTTCCTGTGCACCAGATGCAGAAACGCCAGCAGCATACAAAATGACACCACTGGCCAGTATAACTTTATTGAACATTGATAAAATCAAAGTAGTCTACTTACTTAAGGCGTTTAATACGCTCGGAAGGACTCACAACATCCGTCAAGCGAATACCGTATTTATCATTCACAACAACCACTTCACCATGAGCAATAAGAGTACCATTCACTAATACGTCTAACGGCTCACCAGCAAAACGATCTAACTCGACAACGGAGCCTTGTGTGAGTTGCATCAAATTACGAATAGCAATGTCTGTATTACCTAACTCCATCGACAATACAACAGGGATGTCCATGATCAGATCCAAATCTGATCCTACACCGCCCTCAGGCACATTCGGTGCAGTCAGTGTCTCTAGTTTGACTGGCTCCGCCTCCTGCTCATTCATGGCGGCGGCCCACTCATCATCCACAGCACCTTCATCCGAATCGCCAGTTTCACCTGCTTCAGACATAGCGGCGGCCCACTCATCCGCCAAGTTTTCATCCATTCCTTCTTGATCTGGTGATTGCTCTTCTGCCATGTTATTTCGTTACCTTGCTCGATTTAATATTTTCTGTCACCTGAATCGAATAGCGTTCATTACTGACGCCCAATTTCCCTTTAAAGCTCGGCACACCATTAGCACGAACGGTAATGTATTCAGGCATTTCTACGGGAATAATATCCCCCGCTTTAAACTTCAAAACCTCTCCCAGTGTAGTCTTTTTATTCGTCACATTCACTGAGAGTTTAACACCAATATCTTGCACATCTTGCTCTAGGGATTTACCCCAACGATCGTCTTTCTCATCAACATCACTCTGTACACCCGCATCTAACAACTCGCGAACAGGCTCAATCATAGAGTACGGTAAAGTAATGTGCAGCTCACCGCCACCGCCATCCAATTCAATATGAAACGTCGATACCACAACCACTTCACTCGGACTAACAATGTTCGCCATCGCCGGATTCACTTCCGAACTGATGTATTCAAGCTCTAATTTTAAGACAGGAGCCCATGCTTCTGTAAGATCCACAAACACCTGTTCTAACATCAACTGAACAATACGAATTTCGGTAGGCGTAAACTCACGACCTTCAATTTTGGCGTGTCGACCATCACCACCAAAGAAGTTATCCACCAGTTTGAAAACCAGTTTAGCGTCCAAAATAAACAAAGCCGTACTGCGTAACGGACGAAATTTCACCAAATTCAAACTGGTTGGTACGTACAAAGTATGGACATATTCACCAAATTTCATGACCTGCAAACCACCAGAGGAGACATCCGCGGTACGTCGCAACATGTTAAACAAACTGATCCGCGTGTAACGTGCAAAACGCTCATTTATCATTTCCAACGTCGGCATTCGCCCACGAACAATACGCTCTTGACTGGTTATGTCATAGGACGCGACACCGTTCTCATCTGCATTATCATCGTCAGCAGGCTTTTCATCTGCGCCGTGTAAGAGCGCATCAATCTCGTCCTGGGATAATAGATCTTGAGCCGACATAATCTTTACTGCATCACAAAATTAGTAAACAAGACACCATCTATACCGCCTTGCCCAGTTTCTTGCTCGAGAATGCCATTAATGGCATCCAACGCTGCAAGCTTCAATGCTTCTTTACCTTCAGTGGTTTTTAATTCATCAAATGACTGACTGGAAAACAGTAATACCAGACTGTTACGAATCAAAGGCATATGAGAAGTCACCGCCTCCATTTGCTCTTCATTCTTCGACTTGACCGTCATATTCAATTGCACATAACGCTGTCGATCTTCCACCATCATATCAATTGTAAACGCAGGCTCGAGAGGCAAATAAATCGAGGGTTCACTTGCCAAAGCAGCCGCCTCAGCCTCTGCGGAATCTGCAGGCGCATCAGAACCGCTAAACATCAAAAAATACGCAGCCGCACCACCACCTAACAACACCACTACTAAAGCAATGATGATAATAAGTTTCTTCTTACCACCCGGCTTGCCTTCCTCGGAGCCTACATCTAAACCGTCTTCTTCAGCCATATTCCTAAACCTTAGGTGCAATCAATTTTTTTAACGTACACTCACGCTAAACAACTAACTCTATATTCTACAAAGAATAATACAGAGCACCATCTATTTCTTAATCATTTATCCATCCACACCGCTGAATCAAGCGTAATAATCTACCCCAGTAGCGGAGACATAAGACATCACCCCAGGCATAACCTCATCCGCCTCGTCTTCGCCATTCACATCGGAATGATTCGCCAAACCAGTCTGACCAGCGTCTTTTTGAGTACCTGAAGCATCTTGTTGCGACACATCAACCTCAGCACGGCTTAAATCCATCCCTTGCTGGGCTAACATATCACGCAAGCGCCCCATTTGCCCTTCTAATAAATCTCGAGCCTGGGCCGTTGCTGCAACAAAGTTGATTTGTGTATTGGAGTCACTGTCTACTGATACTTTTACCGTCAGACTCCCCAACTCTGGAGGATCTAAGCGAATGTGCGCTGTGTGGCCACCCTCGCGAGCAACCCAAGCCACTTTCTGCCCCATCTCAGCCGCCCAATTAGGATGCCCTGGTGGTACACTCATCGCCATATTTAATGGTTGATTAGCGCTGGCTACTTGACTCGCAATGCCAACAGAAGCGGCCGCTCTACCAATTTGCTGATTGAACGATGAACCCAGTCCACCCACATCATCCATTTTAACATCCACATTTCCAGCCATACGACTTAACATGGCTTCATGCTCTTTCTTTCTGAGTTCCAGCGGTTCATTTCCAATCATGTCATCTAACGTTAAATCAGCTTCTTGCAACAAGTCTGTTGCTGAACCATTGGTAGAATCCGCATTCAACTTACCCGCCACGCCAAGCGCTAAACCGGCACCAGCAAGACCTACCGACTTAATTCGTTCAGCATCCGAAGCCTCAGCTAATAACCCCGTCACCACACCATCCGTTGATGTTTTTTTCGGTGTAGAGCTCATTTGATCCAGCACCCAAGACAATTCCTCATCACTCCCAACAACCACATCTTGTCCCGGGGCCATGACTTGATTCACCCCAGTCGCAACCGCTGCCGCCACTGGCGCCATTGCAATAACACCAGACTCATTCAATTTCTTTAGATCACCACCTTCAAGCACAGGCGCTTCAGCAACTTGATCAGCAAGAAGAACATCAACTTGACCACTCGTCGCGCCGTTAACCGGCACTGCAACCTGACCTAGCTCTTGAGGCATTGCCTCATTCATTGCTGACAAGGCTTGTACATTAGGTTGCTGAACAACAGAGTCGTTGTCCAACAGAGCATTTTCAGTTTGACTAGGATTCATCAAACCTTGTTGATACACTTCATCACTGGTCAAGGCAATGCCATTTCCTGAGGCCTTATTAAGGGAGACCTTAGTCTGCCCCCCCTCAACGACTGACAACAGCTCATCAGCATTTTGTGCAATTTGCCCCTCATTAAGCTTTGCTACCCCAGCCTCAGATGACTTGGCGAGCGCTCCAGCCGCAATACTCCCTGCAACCACGCTCTCACCAAGTAGTAGAGCCTCTTCACCCTTGGTGGTGTTATTTGTTTCAGGAGAAGCTTCGCCACTTAACTGCAATTTTTTGCCGCTTTCAGCAACTTGGTCAGTACTAGAAGCAACAGATTGCGCTCCTTTCTCAGTGTTAACTGATCCAGATTCGGAGTCAGCCGATTGCGAATCGACCGGGTTATTCTGTGCTGAAGGTGGCGTCGTTTTCGAAGCGCTAACAATCTCTTTTTCAGACGAGTTGATACGCTCATCTCTATTGGGTTGATGGCTTGTTTTCTCGGATATAAGGGAGGATTTTCGCGGATCGTCAGCATGAGCGACTCGGTGCTTGTCGTCATATTTACTGCCTGACATTGCATCTTTTGCTCGGTTAAAATCCTCTGAAAAAGCCGCCCCCTGTTTTTCAGGCGCTCTGATCATCGACGATTTTTTTGAAGCAGAACCGGAAGCAATCGGTAATAGGGTATTAGAATCTGTTCGCATAATATCCTCCAAAGATATGAAGGGTTATGCAATTGCAAGGCCAACCTAACTCTCTTGGCCTACTTGCCAGTGATAATAGGCTGTTACGCCACGTCCGCCCTTGCTAAATTCGAGTTTATGGCACAACTGATCCAACAACGCCAGACCACGATTATACAAAAGCTCACTACTAGACATATCAAAACTGATGTTCTGATAATCAAAGCCAGAACCACTGTCCTCGACATACAAAGCCAAGACTCTTTCGTTACCACTTGAGGTCACTTTCACTGAAATTTTAACATACCCTTCTTTGAGGGCTGCCAACCTTTGTTCACGTTCATCGTAGTATTGAGAAAAGCCATCACTAGAACTTTTCTTATAGGAACTAAGACCAAGTACACCGTGTTCTAGAGCATTGGAATACAGCTCAGACAGAATCATAAAAATCTGACTAGAAAAGCTACTTAACCCAGGAACCGTGGTAATAATTTGCAACACATAAGGTAACGGGTCGGTATTACGCAATGAATCAGCATTAAGCACATACTCAAATGAGAAGTCTGCAGGTGCCTCATGATGACTGGTTGGCACACCACGATCCGGTGACTCAATGCCAATATTGGTATCCAAACGAACTGACAAACATGAAATATCATCGTGCGGGTTTTCTAACACCCCTTCCTTAGTCAGCTGCTCAACCATCCAATCCAGTGCTTGATCATCCGCTATCTCCCCTTCATACAAAGGATTCAAAACAGAGTGACAAAACATTGCACCAGACTTATCCTGCGCTTCATAAACGCCATCAGAAAATACCACTAGACGATCACCTGGAACAAACGTCACAGGATCAATCTGACACTCAAAAACGTCTGGTGGCAAAATACCAAGAGGTAAATTTTTTGATTCAAAACGAGCTGGTGCTTTTGATTGCTGAGAAAAGAATAACAAATCAGGCAAACCGCCATTCCAGATTTCAATGCTTTTGTTATTGACTTTGATATCCACAAACGCAGCACTACAAAACATATTAGCCGGCAAAATGCTTTTTAATCTGGCATTAATTTCGGGAATAATTTGCCGCATCAAGAAACCTTTTTTGGTCCAATCAAAAAAGATATCCGCCAGCGGCAAAGCGCCAATCGCCGCAGACAAGCCATGACCTGTAAAGTCGCCCAACAACAAATGCATTCCACCATTTGGTTTGTAAGCCGCCAAAATAACATCACCATTAAATGTGTGAGTGCCATAGTGAACCGTTGATAAGGCAGGATCTTTTAGGCAATTGGAATGGGTAATATTTTCATAAACGACTTTGGCGACATTCTGATCATGCACCAACTGCTCATTGTAAAGAGACATAGCATCCCTTTGTTCTTCCAGTGTTTTTTGCATCACCAAAAGACGTACAATGGCATTTAATTTTGCGGTAATAAGTGCGGGACTGTAGGGTTTAGATATAAAATCTGTGCCCCCAATGCGCAGACAATTGGACAAAGCGATTGGATCCGCCACGCCGGAAAGAAAAATAATCGGGACAAACAAATCGCCTGCGGCTCGCTGTATTTCTAGAGCCGCTTCCCAGCCGTCTTTACGCGGCATTTTAACATCCAGACAAACCAATTGGATGGTGTCTGGGTCAAACTTCTCAACTGCATCTTGACCATCTACCGCTGAAATAACATTATGACCAAATTGGCTCAGAATCGCTTTTAACAGGATTCGATCAGATGGGTTGTCATCCGCGATGAGAATGTTCAAGATTTGTTCCATACAACTTACTCTTCGATGTCAAAAAGTCGATGGAAATTAGCAATTTTAAGAATGTCCAATACAGCGCCATTCGGCTTCTTTAGTCGCACATCCGCTTTTTCACCACCAGCATGGTCCCTTAACAATAAAAGCATACCTAAAGCGGAACTGTCTAAATAGGTTACTCTAGATAAATCAATTTCATAGACACTGGCGGCTTTCTTTGCTGAAACAAATGCCTCTTTAAACAACTTGTGACAGCTATAATCAAAACGCCCATCGACCAAAATCGTCAGACATTCTGTTTTATCATCAAAAGAGCTCTCAACCACTGAACACCTCGCAAGCCGTCATGAAAAGCACTACCACTCTTCCCATTCTTCATCTAAATCAACATCGGCTGTTTTTTGACTCTTATCTTCTAACTCTGCCGATGTATCTGTCGTTATTACTTCAATTCGTTTAACGATGTCTTCAACTGTTTCTCGCACTCTCATGAGTCTGGCATTGCCTACACTTCGATCGGACTCTAGCAAAGATAAGGTCGTCCCTATCAAAGAGGACATTTCCTGCACCTGCCCTTGAACTTCACTTATGTCATGATCAAGATCAATTGCAAAGCGATGACGAATTGCATCACTTTCGCCTTCTGTTGCTGCCAAGCTCGATAATACCCCCGCCCTGACCTCATTCAGACAACGGCTAACACTCTCTAGCAAAATAATGTTAGAGGACAAATCCTTTTCCACCAGCAATAAACGCTGAATGATCATCTCATACCCTAACAGCAGAGAATCTTGGATTTGATCCGAAAGATCCATCACTTGACGCACATTCAGTTCAGGCATTGGCATGGGCACAATTGACGGAGCATTTTCTACTACAGAATCATTGTGGTCTGTTTTTGCGTCAATTAGGGATGCTATTTGTTGTAATTTAGTAATCTTTTCAGCCTGATCTGTAGTCATCATGGACTTATTACTTGCACGAATAATATCGGTTACTTTAATGCGAATCTGCTCAAGAGACTGCGCAAAAGGAGCATAAGGTGAGTTCTCACGAGAAAGGCGGATCGGCGCATCCCAAACATCTTTCGACATGAGTTTTAAACAATTGTACAAAACATCAAACTCAGCGGTTTCAGACTTATGCTGAATCTGAATCAAATAACGCATACGAGACACTTCACTTTCGACCTCGAATTGCTTTACTGTCAACTCATATACGCCATCAGACAAAGACAATCTCAATGCCTCATCGGACAATAAAATAGATTCCGCAACTTGCTCACCAACCGGCGAATCCAGCCCAGGATCAATTCCAAACATGGACTCAAAGAGCGAAGTATTTTTATTCCACAATCGCTCAGCACCTTGGGTTTGCCAGACAATGTCTCGCTCTTCATTGACCATGAAAAATGGCAATTCAATGACAGACATGGCCTCATCAATTAATGACAAACGGCCTAACTGCTGACGAATATCCATATCTCGCGAAGAAATTTCATGGTCAATTAAATGGCTCAAGTCGGTCAATTCATCAACCAAAGGACGATCTGGCAACACAGAGGCATGGCCATGTTTCCTGTGATCAATAACATGATGAATGGTCGCAAAGCCTGATGTCAGCTGACGATTTAATCGAGCAGCAAGCACAATAACCACAAAAGCAATCACAACAAATAAACCAACTGGCGCCCAGACCATTCGACCGACAAATAACTCACGCTGATAATCCAACGCCACTCCAATTTGTACTAATTGGTCACCCAAGGATTCTAAGTTTTCGAATTCTTGATAAGCCTGGATACGCTCTGCATTGGAAAGTGGATAAATATCTAACTCTCGACCTGAAAACCGATTCAAGAGCATCATCGCACCAGACAAGTCAGCGTCTTGGGCCTCATGAAACGACGTAAGCTGATCTTCAATGAGCCTATATTCACTAATTAATAACTGATAGTAATGACTTGCAGGCGAAGTATCCAAACTACTATCAATAGCGTTAAGATCCTCTATTAACAACCATTCTAACCAATGCTCTTCAGCGCTGTGCACTAACCCTAACAATTCTGACAGTTGCTCTTGTTTGGCATTTTGTTGCTGCAAATTGCTATTCATCAAATGATACAGACCAGCAAAAGCCAACAACAGAAAGAACAGTAAAATCACAACTGTTTTCTGCAGCCCATTAATTAACTCTTTTCGCGGCGCACCAAACGGTGAATGCAATGTATTCATAGTTAATAATCACTTACAAGCTGACACTGATGACAAATGATCAGTGACAAAAGACAAATAGTTTTTTCTATCTAGTACAACAAAACCTTCATGTTCTAGGTTGTTACTAAGCTCGCGGCCACTCCCTAGCTCAAGTGATGGCGGCTCTTCACACCAATCAAACGAAACAAATTGCAATGCAACGGAGACACCTTCATCTTCAAGAATAACAGAAAAACCGAGCTGAGAGTTTGTTTCTCTAAACCCTGACTCTAATGTATCCATAGCAATCAGTTCAATGCATTGATTCCGGCTCGCCAAAAACGACCGTTCTTCTCGTTCCAGGTCATTAACGAAGAAGAAGGAAGCTGGCATTTGATTTGCGATGATATCCGCTACCAATTCTGCAGACACAATCAAGCAAGCCTTTTGGCTTCTTCCCAAATAATACCCCTTCTTGACGGTACTCGAAACTGCTTCGGTCCTTATTTTCTGCAACTTTTTCGAATTAAGCTCAACCTCACTTAACCAGGGCTCAAGTAGCAATTGTCCCGATTTATCCTGCCAAATGTTTTTTACACCTTTAACCTCATGCTTAATAAGCATTGGAAACGCCTCTACACGTCGCACAGAGCAAAAAGGAATCGCCACATGAAATCCAGCCACCGCAACGATTAGAATATCTTGCAACCCCTGCTGGTCAAATAACAAACAAACCGCATCCGGGCCAGAAAAGGCATCCAATGATAAAAGCAATCTGACTTGTTGACCTGATGCCAACTCAACATATGCCACATCACCACGCCAAAGCAGCGTCTCCCATGCCACTTTATGAAGAAAACTCTCTTTCTGATCAAATACATAAGTATGAGACAAATAGTTAATTTGATAGAGCGTACTCAGTAATACGTCTTCTCCTAGGCTCAAACTAAGATAAGGCTTTTGCCAATCCCTCTTATTCAAATTGGTAACAGCAGCATAATAATGACCACCAAGACGAAGCGGGTACGCTTGCTCACCGACCGATAAGGTAACTTGTTCAGCCCCATCAAAAGGAACAAGCCTGCCATCTTCTTTCTCCTCACCTATTCCCTCTTCAGACAATACTAAACAACTTGCAAAAGGCCGATAAAAAGCCTCTTTCATCATAACGTCATAATAGTTCAAAAGCTGATCGCGCTCGGAATAAGACAATTTTTTGAGCTGAAACCAAGGCAGAAAGCCAGACCTCATTAATTTCATCACCTGCCCATGAATGTGAGAAGAGGCATTATTTAAAGTAGGAGAAAGGCCATCAGATAGCACAACAGGCGCAGATTCACGCTGACGCCAACCTAATTGCGGAAATTGCTCATTCAGCCTTGCCATCGCAAGAGTGGATTCCAAGTAAAACACACCACTCACTCCCTCCTCCTCAATCTCCTCAACCTGAAAAGACACTTGACCAAACTCTGCCAGCGCACGAAGTAATGACTCTATCGACACGTGTGAAGAAGGCGTTATACGCCCTTCAAAACAATATTTTTCAGTAACTAATTCAATTTGAGATAGCAGGTTATTAAGCTGTTGCCAACAAGGCTGGTGTTCGGACAGGGCATGACTTTGCGCTTGCAAATAGTCTCGTCCCAATGGCGCAGCTATTGCTAGCTGGAATAATGCATCGCTTGCCGTCAACATCACCAACTGACAGTCAGATCGATAAGGTGAGCCTGAAGTGATTAATTGCGTCACAAGACGCTGAAGTGAAACAAAACGCTGATGGAATAATGGCAGATCAAGATCCACAACATTGAGAGCAAAACAATCCAAAGCCGACCGCAAGCTCAACAAAGAAGAACGAGGTGTGATGGCATAACGAACAACAGCACGTTCAATGTCAGCCATAGGGAAAGAAATATCCATTCTCCCTAAATCACATTCTGACATAGCAAGTCTTAACCATTGTCATTATCCTCTCAGACCGATTTTTCGCTATCGATTTGCATCAAAAAAACGCCGCATAGCGAATTCATCACTTTGACGCTGCTCTTTTTTATCTTCGATGGTTTGCTCAATTTTTATATTTTTTTCTTTTAGCACATCCATGCTTTTTGTTTTAGAGCGAGCTTGCAGCCACAGTCGCATACTCATGTCCGCTTGCTGCTCTGCTCGCCCAACGGCCGCTTCTTGTTGAGCAATAGCTTGCTGAACTCGATCGACAAAATGCTGATAATTGGTTGTTAAGTACGGACTTAGACCAAGCAAGTTACGCTCAGACTCATATTGTTGAGCATATTCTTTGAGTTCAGCCAGTTTTTGCATGTCGTGCTGCACCTTGGCTTTATCCCTTGCCAATTGCTGAGCAACAGAGTCCTCTTTGCGTTTAGCAAGATCGACCAATATTTGCATTCGGTGAGATTTCTTCATGAGCAGCCTATTTATTTTACTCAATAAATAGTAGACGCTTTTACAAGCTTACGTCTACTGCCCTTTAGTCATCGCAGTAACCAAAGCCTCTAAGCTTTGATCTATGGTAAAGCTCTCTCCTAATGCTTGCTGCAAGAAACTGCGTATTTCCGGCATTTGCACAATAGCCTGATCCAAATCAGGGTCACTGCCCTGAGCATAAGCGCCCACCGAAATGATATCCTGATTTTGTTGAAACTTAGAATACAACTGCTTCACTCGCATAGCACCGTACAAATGATCTTCGCTAACAATTTGCGGCATTGCTCGAGAAATCGAGGCCTCTATGTCAATGGCAGGATAATGTCCCTCTTCTGCAAGCCGTCTCGACAACACAATATGACCATCCAAAATCGCTCGCGAAGCGTCGGCAATCGGATCTTGCTGATCATCACCTTCAGTCAATACCGTGTAGAACGCCGTGACCGAGCCGCTGCCTTCATGCCCATTTCCAGCACGCTCCACTAACTGAGGTAACTTCGAGAAAACCGAAGGTGGATATCCTTTCGTTGCTGGCGGCTCGCCAACCGATAAAGCAATTTCTCGCTGAGCTTGTGCATAACGCGTCAAAGAGTCCATCAGCAGAAGGACATTCTTACCCTGATCTCGATAATATTCCGCGATACGAGTCGCTAGCATAGCGGCTCGAAGTCGCATTAAGGCTGAATCATCAGCAGGCGAAGCGACGACCACTGAGCGGGCCAACCCCTCTTCACCAAGAATTTGTTCTATAAATTCTTTGACTTCTCGTCCACGCTCACCAATCAAACCGACAATGGTAATGTCCGCTTCAGTAAAACGCGTCATCATGCCAAGCAAAATACTCTTACCAACACCACTACCAGCAAACAAACCAAGCCGCTGACCTTTGCCCACAGTCAACAAACTATTAATGGCTTTGATGCCCACATCCAAGGTTTCGGTGATGGGTTTGCGCTGTAAAGGGTTAATAATGCCGCCATGAAGACCAACTGAATCTTGCGTATTAATCGGCCCTTTACCATCCAAAGGTTTACCTAAGCCGTTAACAACACGCCCTAGCAATTCATCCCCAACCGGCATTTTGCTTTCATCTAATAGAGGGCGAACACGAGCGCCAGGTGAAATGCCCTCAATGGCTTCCGTTGGCATCAAATAGGTTAGATCTCCGGTGAACCCAACCACTTCGGATTCCACCCAACGTTCTTTGCCAACCTGAACAGCACATCGGTCTCCCAGTGCCACGACGCAACCAACCGCTTCCATGGTTAAGCCAACCATGCGCGTTACCTTACCTTCCAACTGAGGCTGATATGGTGAAGTGAATGCGTTATTTAATTTGGCAAGTCTTTCTTCAAGAGTGGGCACGATTAATCCTGCTCAACCGAAGTAAGATGACGGAGCTCTTCGTAAACTGCGGCTAAGCGTTGTTCTACACGTCCGTCTATATAAAAGGATTTCGAATCTAAAACAAAACCACCACTGACCATGGCATCGTCTTCTTCTACCTGTATTGTGAGTCTATCCCTCACTCCTATCGCATCTAATACCGCGACATCACCGGAGTTCAAACGGATGCGGATACGACCTTCGTACTCGCCAATTTCATCAAACACTCTGACCAACTGCTCTTTTAGAGCGACCTGACCATCTTCTTGCATCTTGCTAAGACAGACATTTTCGACCATTCGCACCATAGTTTGATAGAGCAAATTCTCCGCGGCCGCTCGGCTGGCCTCCAAAGGCTGAGTAATCTCAGCAGCAACGGCTTGAAGCAATTGCTCTACTTGAGCAAATTGAACTTTCGCTTCTTCTTGTGCCAGCTGACGACCTTCTTCTATCCCTGCCGCCAAACCATCGGCTTGGCCTTTCTCATAACCATCAACTTCGCCTTTTGAAAAGCCACCCTCATAGCCTTTTTTATGACCTTCTTCTTCGCCTTGTATAAAGCCTTCATCATAAGCAGCAGAACGGATTTCTTCCAATTGAGAGGCCGTGAGAGGCTCGTAGATAAGCGAATCTTGATCCACCTCTTCCGAGGTCATCACAGTATCTTTTTGAACCAATATGGCGGGACCAGTTGTTTCTTTTACATCGGTGCTTTCTAAATGCGGGAGCTCCCAACGCTCGTAAGCTGTTAACTTACGCTCTTCTTTATTATCCTTATCTGACATACTTTAATTAAACCATCTGCTCGCCACCGCCGCCGAGAACGATTTCACCGTTATCAGCAAGGCGTCTAGCAACAGCCAAAATCTCTTTCTGCGCCACTTCCACTTCACTCACACGAACAGGGCCCTTGGCTTCCAAGTCGTCTTTCAGCATATCCGCAGCTCGGGAGGACATATTTTTGAAGATCTTTTCTTGCATATCTGGGTCTGCCCCTTTCAACGCCAAAATCAATGTCTCTGATTCCACTTCACGCAAGATAACCTGAATACCACGGTCATCGACTTCTAATAAGTTATCAAACACAAACATCAAATCTTGGATGGTATTGGCAAGGTCTTCATCCACATCTCGGATAGACTCCATCAGCTCGGTTTCAACCGAACTATCAATGAAGTTCATGATATTCGCCGCAGTACGCACCCCACCAATAGTGGTCGATTGTGTTGAATTATTACCTGAGAATTGACGTTCTAGAATGTTATTTAATTCTTGCAGAGCCGCTGGCTGAACCGTTTCAAGAGCCGCCACACGTAATACAATATCCAAACGCACCCGTTCATCAAAGTTAGCCAAAATATCAGCGGCTTGGTCAGGATCGAGGTAGGAAATAACAATGGCTTGAATCTGCGGGTGCTCATAACGGATAACATCCGCAACGGCTCTCGATTCCATCCATTTCAATGTGTCCAAACCGGTGGTATTACCACCGAGCAAGATTCGATCAATTAAGCTACCGGCTTTTTCTTCACCTAAGGCTTCACGAAGCATATTACGAATGTAACCATCTGCCCCAAGCCCTAATCCGGTCTGATCGCCTACCAAGACTAGAAAGTCGTCTAGGACTTTTTCAACCTGATGACGTTGAACATTGGCCAATTGCGCCATGGTCTGACCAATTTTTTGGACTTCTTTGGGGCCCATGTGTTTTAGGATCTGAGCAGCATCAGATTCCCCCAGTGACATTAATAGCACTGCGGCTTTTTGAACTGAGGTTAAATCTGCACCTTGGCCTGTATCACTCATTAACTTTCCATTACCCACTGTTTAACAACTTGCGCTACACGTTCCGGCTCTTCAGCAATCAAACCGCGTATCGCATTAAGTTGACGATCAATTTTCTCAGGGGAACCTGGTACGAGAATATCCTCAGCACTCACGAGAGACACTTGATCATCTGAAATTTCATCCGTCTCATCTGAGAATATAGCGGCTTCCGTGTCCTCTGCAACTGCAATTTTGTTTTGCTCACTGAGGGTTTTCAATATTGGTCGAACCACGATCAGTAAAAGAATCAACACAAACATACCAACTAAAGTTGGCTGCAAAAGATTTAAGAACCAAGTCTGTTTATAGAATGGGGGTTCAATCACTGGCTCTTCTGGGTCAGGAAGTGCGAAAGGCGAATTGATCACACTGACACTATCTCCACGAGAGGGATCATAACCAACCGCATCTCGAACCAACAAGGTCAAACGCCCCAGTTCATCATCACTCCAAGGTGTTCGAACTATCGTTGATGTATCCGCATCTAAGCTGGCTAAATCATCAACGACTACGGCGACGGATAAACGTCGAACCGTACCCTGTTGGCGCTTGGTATAACTGATGCTGCGGTCAAGCTCAAAGTTACGTGTCGTTTCTTCTCGCGATTGACCATTAGCAGCGGTACCGTTACCACCAATTGGCGCACCATTTTCATCTACCGCTTCCGGAGCCGAAACGGCACCTGGTGGTTGATTCGTTAATGCACCTGGAATACCACTAGCCGAAACGCCAGCACTGCGATTCTCTTTGAGTGTTTGCTCACTTCGCAATGCTAATAAATCTGGGTTGTATTGCTCATCGGTTTTTTCAATGGCCGTAAAGTCCACATCGGCCGACACTTCCGCTTTAAAACGACCTTGACCGACTACCGGACCCAGAATGTTATTCACTCGTTGCAGCAACACATCTTCCACTTTACGTGCGTAGTCAAATTGCTTACCAGCCACAGATAACTCTGAGCTTGAGTCTTTTTCCGTCAACAAGGTGCCACGCTGATCCACCACAGTGACATCTTTATCACTCAGCTGCGAAATACTCGAAGCCACTAAATTCACAATCGCATCGACTTGACTACGATCAAGGCGTCTACCTGGGTATAGTTCCAGAAACACAGAAGCGGAGGGCTTTCTCGTATCCCGCACAAAAACGGATTCTTTTGGGATGGCTAAATGGACTCGTGCGGATTTAATACTTTGCAGACTGGAAATGGTGCGACTCAACTCACCTTCTAAACCACGACGATAACGAGTCGTCTCAACAAACTGGGACGTCCCTAGACCTTGTTCCTGGTCCATAATTTCCAGACCAACAATATTGTCTGACACAATTCCAGAACCCGCTAATTTTAATCGGGCCTGATGATAATAATCGGCTTCAACCAGTAAAGCGCCTGTATTTTCATCCAATTTGAAGGGAATATTATTAACGCTCAGAATTTCAACAATCTGATCCGCGTTGTAATCCGTAATGCTACTTAAGACAGGTTTATAGTCTGGGCCGTTAGTCCATAACACAGCCGCCAAGCCAATTGCTATAGAGGCAGCCAAGCCGACCATTAAGGCCAACTGACGTATCACCGTTAGCTTATTAAAGCCTGTGACTAATTCTAAATAGAGCTTACGCTCCGATTGTTCTGCAGGGACATTATCCATTAAAAAGCGCCAAGCGGTTTATCTAGCCTAAATCGGCATGTTCATGATTTTTTCGTACGCGTCTACAAGTTTGTTTCGTACCTGAGTCATCGCCTCAAAAGAGACACTGGACTTTTGTAGACCAATCATGACTTGAGGTAAATCCACCCCTTCGTCACCGCGCTCATAAGATTGGGCTAATTGCGTCGCATCTTGTTGTAACGAATTTACATTATCAACGGCACTTTTCAACATTTCAGCAAAATCAGCACGCTCAACCGCCTGACCAGCTTCCACATTGCTAGCAGCCTTTGCAACATCAGACACCGCCGAACCAGGTGCCTGAACCTGCGAACGGAGATCCCTCATTTGGGATAACACTTGATTAATATCCGGTCGACCCGAAATCATGCTTTTCACCTAAAAAATCACATTTCATAAGCTTAGCATAAAGCTAATTAAAACAAGATACAAAAATCAATCGACGTCTATACCACTTTCTCGCATTTTAGCGATTTTGTATCGCAGTGTTCTAGGGCTAATCCCTAATTTATCAGCAACGTCTTTTCGCTTCCCATTAGCATCGATCAAAGCTTGAGCAATAATCCTAAATTCATGTTGTTGCACGCCTTTCCCTAAAATCGACGCCGCACTTTCTTCCTCTTCAGAAACCGGTTCACTTGGGGTTGGTGCACCTGCCATCATATCGAAGGCAATGTGCTCATCATGAATTTGCCCATTAGGACTTAAAATCAACGCTCTCTGAATCACATTATCCAGCTCTCGAACATTCCCTGGCCAAGGGTGCGCTTCCAATTTACTTTGGGCTGAAGGCTTTAATGTCGCTGCAGATATACGCATTTTAGTGGCATGTTTGTGCAACAAATGCTCTGCAATCGGTAATATATCCCCTTTACGCTCTCGAATAGGTAACCAACGCAACGGAAAAACGTTCAGACGATAATACAAATCTTCCCTAAAGCCACCTTCTTTTACATACTCAGCCAGATCTCGGTTAGTAGTAGCAATAATGCGCACATCAAGCGGAATCGATTTTTTACCACCAAGTCGTTCTACTTCCTGCTCTTGCAACACTCGCAATAGTTTGGCTTGCAAGCCCACATCCATTTCAGTAATCTCATCCAGCAATAAGGTACCGCCATTGGCTTGCTCAAACTTACCCGCTTGAGACGACACCGCCCCCGTGTAAGCGCCCTTCTCATAACCAAATAAAATAGCCTCGAGCATGTTTTCCGGAATGGCCGCGCAGTTAATAGCAACAAAAGGCGCATTGCGACGTGAGGATTGGTTATGTATGTAATGGGCAAGAACCTCTTTACCTGTACCACTTTCACCGCACACCAATACGGTAGAGTCGGTTACAGCAACACGCTTTGCCAAATCCAGCAACGCCAAACTCGCAGAATCTTTTGCAATAGGTTGACTCGTCGAGGATGAAGCTTGCTTCACGGTATATTTGGCAATGGCATTTAATAACTCTTCTTCTTGAAACGGCTTAAGAAGATAATCTACTGCGCCATCACGCATGGCTTCAACGGCATGGGCAATGTCGCCATACGCCGTCATCAACATAATAGGCAGCTCAGGGTATGCATCCACCACATGATGCAACAGCCCATAACCATCCATACCGGGTAGATTAACGTCCGACACCACCATATCAAACTGGCTGTGCTTTAACGCAATCACAGCCTCTTCAGCACTGTACACCATTTTACATTGGTAACTTGCTAGCATGAGCGTGTCTTCTAACGCTTCCGCCAATCCCTTGTCATCTTCAACAATTAATAATTTCACATCCGACATGCTATACCCTTACGAGAGGAATGGTTAAACTGGCCGTTGTCCCAGCCCCTTCAATACTATCAATTTCAAACTGCCCATGGTGTGCTCTGGCGATGGCTTTTACAACCATCAAACCCAACCCAGTACCATGCTGCTTCGTGGTGACAAAACCTTCTTGAACATGTTCCAACTGTTCTTTTGACATGCCAACACCACGATCTTTAAACACAAATACAGCGCTTGCTCCCACCGTGCGCCAAGACAATCGAACCTTACTGCCTGCATGCTGTGAATCAATGGCATTATTTAGCAGATTCAATAACGCTCCCAGCAAGGTTTCTTTGTTACACTGAATGACTTCGTTGTGAGCAAATTCAGGACCAGATAAATCCAACGTGACATTTTTTTGCTCGCACACCTCTTCGCACTGAGAGACTAGATCTGCAGCAAAATCATTCAATAGAATGGTTTCATCTAACTTAATTTCACTGCGAGAAAAAATCAGCATATCACGGATCTGCTTTTCAATATTTCCTAATCGATCCGCCAGTTTATTGGCAAACGTTTGTCGCATCACTGGGGCTAAATCGGCTTTCTGTAAATGCCCTGCATACAGTGAGGCTGACGATAATGGCGTTCGAATTTGATGAGCTAACGCCGCCACCATTTTACCCATGTTCGACAAACGTTCATGATGATTAAGCTTTTTCTGTAAAAAGTAGGCTTCTGTCAAATCCACTAGAATCACCAATTGTCCAGGCACATTCCCCAGCGAAGCGGTCTCTACCCTAACTCTGCGTCCCGTCACCATGGACACATCATGACCATCGTCTTCTTGTGGGCGAAAACTGCGGGGCACAATCTCTCCCCAAGCTTCACCAATCAAAGACAAATTAAACAAACGCTCGGCCACCGGATTCGCCATCACAATGACACCCTCTTCATTTAACAGCAAAACTCCCACCGGCATGGACTCAAACAGTTGTTGAAACTGCAGAACTAACACTCGATTTTTATCTTGTTCTTGGCGCTTATCTTGCTCTGACTTCTGCAACTGCTCTTGCAGACGAACCACCTCTTGCTGTAGGTCCAAGTAAGATTTTGCCAACACATCCGAAGACTCAGAAAACGCCTTAAAAGCGGCTTTAAGCTCCGCTATTTCTTCATCTTTAGTCACTAAAACTCCGATTTGTCAATATTATAGCGACGCATTTTTTCGATTAGAGTAGTACGTTGTATTTGTAAATTCTGCGCCGCTTTAGAAACCACCCCCTGGGTTGATACCAAAGCCTGACGAATTAATAACGCTTCTAAATGTCGAACATGCAGATTCAAATTGACGCCTGATGCCTGCGGAAAAGTATGTAATTGTTTGATTTCTTTTAATATAGAAGACAGGGCCTGAGATCGCCAAGGCAAAGGACACAACCATACGTTTTCACCATCAGGCGCAATTAAGGAATGACTCAATGAAATTACCGGCACCATTTCATCCAGTTCAAATGACTGAACTTGACTTCCGAGAACCACAAAATCAGGTAATTGAAAGGCCGTTAGAGAGGTACTGTGCTCGATACCGATAAAAGTAAGTATACTGGAAACACTGGAAATTTCGTCGTCATCTAAACCACATAACCAAGCTTTCACCTTACCACCTCAACCGTTACTGTATCTTCGCATTAATATAGTTAGTATTAATGCGTGTTTATCCAAGACTTTCAAGCTTTGAAGGGAAATTTATAATGCGGATAGCAAGTTATCAAATTCTGCTTGTGCCATTTGTTCATTTTCACACCAAGACAAGGTTCCCAATAACGGCGCCGACAACATAGTCTGCAGGGTCGCTAAATTCTCATCATAGCAGGCCATCTTATCCGGCCCAGCCGTATTAGCAACCCATCCGGCCAGACTCAATCCATCTCGAACAATGGATTCTGCCGTTAACAAAGCATGATTAATACAGCCAAGCTTCATGTTAACCACTAAAATCACAGGAAAACCGATTGATTTCGCCACATCAGACAAAAGCTCTCTATCATTTAACGGCACGCGCCAACCACCAGCCCCTTCAACCAAAGCCAAATCATGCGATGTTAACAAGGCCCCTTTAATAAAACCTTCCAACCGTGACGAAGTGACGAGTCGCCCTTCTTGTTGCGCAGCAATATGAGGCGCAATAGCAGCCTCCAATAAAACCGGATTAACCTGCTCATAAGCCAATGAAACACTGCTAGCCTGTTGAATTCTCCAAGCATCATCGTTGCGTTTTACACCATCAATTAATTCAGCTCCAGCCGCCACAGGCTTTAAACCAATCGCTTTCTGCCCCGCTCTTTGAGCGGCCGCTAACAAACCTACGGTAAAGTAAGTTTTACCTGCATCTGTGTCCGTTCCAGTAACAAAAAATCGTTTTCTCACAACCACCTCGACCTAGCTAACCTGCTTACGGGCGACAACAAATGCCACCTGATAACTCAATGGAATTCCTTTCACTTGACGCTGTTTTTCATACTGTTGCAAAAAAGCCTTCCAAGTAGAAGGAGATATTGCTTGCGGCTTTTGCGTTGAAATTAGACTAGCGCCAACCTTTTTTAAAGACGCCACAGCGGCGTCAGGCGAATCAAACCACATATCAACCCGCTCGACGGATAATGACTCAATTTGCCATGATGCGTCTAAGAGCTGTTTTTTTAACGTTTCTTCAGTGATGTACTGATGAACATGCTCACGTCCGTCCACACCTGACCAAGCGGTCGATAACTCCGGCATAGAACCCTCTAATAAGGTCGAGAAAACCAAACGCCCTTCATGACGGCTAGCCGTAAACAAAGAACGAAACAAACGTTCCGGTTGCAAACACCACTGAATCGCCAAACTGGAAAAAATCACATCAAAAGAGCTTGCAGCAAAAGGAAAGGTTTCCGCATCAGCACAGACATAATGAATTGGATAATCATCAGACATACGAGCACGTGACACCGCCAACATAGCCGGAGACAAATCGAGAGCCACACAATGGTTTGGCGCACATTTGGTCATTAACGAGGGTAAAGCCAAGCCAGTTCCCGTCCCTAAGTCCATAATGGTATGGGTTGGAGAATCAGGGAAACAAGGTAGTAACCTGTTGAGAACATCCAATTGGAACTGAGCGTAAGCATCATACGACGAAGCAGCACGATCAAAACGCTTTGCAAGCTGCCGTTTATAGGCGCTTGCCGAAGAAAGGTTAGGAGTTATTAGCATCTATAAAGTTTTCAACTGTTTGCACACAAGCCTCTTCCTCTTCCAGAAACGCTTGATGGGCACAATTTGGCATAATCAAAGTCTCTTGTAGAGGGTTTACGTCCGTCTGCTGCTCTAAACATTGCGCAGACACGAGCGCATCCTTACCACCAAATATGTGTAAATTTGGTCTATCCAATAAAGACAGTTCACGACGCACATCAAGTGACTTAAGCATACGCAAACCACCAATTAAAGCCGCCTGATTCAAGGTAACGACAGGCAATAAGGACTGCAATTGCTTAACCAATTGACGTTCGTTCTGCGCCCCTTTAGCCTGCAACATCACAAAACGCTTAAGGCCCTGCTCTGGCTGCTGATCAACCAAGGAAGCAAAGCCATCAAAATCGACGCATGGCATAGCATCAGACCAACTATCTCGCTGTACAAAACTAGGGGAACTGGAAACAGTAATAAGCCCTTTAACGCAACTGGAACGACGAGCCGCTACATAAGTTGAGATCATCCCACCCAAGGACCACCCCAACCACCAAGCCTCTTTAGGGGCCACATCAATTAGCTGTTCAGTCAGCGCATCAATATCATAATTTGGCCCAATGCGAGTACGAGAGATCCACTGTTCATCAAGAGAAATTCCAGGCAAGTTCGCTACCACAACATAGAAACGCTCACTCAAGCGTCGCGCAAAATTCGCCATTACCTCTTTTGGCATGGCCCAACCAGACACCATAAATATCGCTTGTTTAGACTCGTCGCCAAAAGCTTCCGTTTCAATAGGTGTGCGCATGCTACCCCTCAATTATTTAGCCGTTAATACTTGCTCAAGTGCGTCACATAATAACACTAAATCTTGCGTTGAGTGTCCAGCACTCAGGGTAATTCTCAATCTCGCCTTACCGTTTGGAACAGTCGGCGGCCGAATCGCAGTACACCAGACCCCCAATGCTTTCAGCTGCTCACTCACCGCCAAGGCTGCCGAGCTATCACCTATCACAACTGGCTGAATAGCGGTTTCAGACGCCATCAACTCAACCGGTAAATCCTTCATACGCTGACGAAAATAATCGATATGCCCAGTCAATTTCGCTCTCCGATCTTCCCCTTCTTGAGAACAGATCAGCTGCAATGCAGCCATACTTGCGCCAGCCATGGCTGGCGACATGGATGTGGTATACACATAAGGGCGAGCGAACTGAGTCAAATAGTCCGCGAAATCCTGTGTCGTCGCAACAAAAGCACCAGAGGTTCCAAATGCTTTACCAAACGTCCCCATTAATAATGGAACTTGTGTCATCCCTAAATCGGATAACGCTAAACTACCTCGCCCCTCTTTACCCAAACACCCTAATCCATGCGCATCATCAACCATAAAAGTCCAATCATGCAAAGAAGCCAAAGTCGACAACTCCGATAAAGGTGCTATGTCTCCGTCCATACTAAAAACGCCGTCCGTCACCAACAACCCACTTTGCTCGGATTTCGCCATCAGCTTTTTAGCACTCAAAGGGTCAGCATGAAGATAGCGACGCAGTGGCGCCTGCGCTAACTGAGCACCATCAATTAAAGAAGCATGATTTAATTTATCCTGAATGACTGGGCGTTGTGTATTTGCTAAGGCAGAGATAACCCCTAGATTGGCCATATAACCTGTGCTGAATAGCAAAACACGTTCGTATCCAAGCCAATCCGCTAACGCTTCCTCCAGCCTTTGGTGGGGAGCCAGGTGTCCCGCAACCAAATGCGAAGCACCGCCACCAACACCATACTCTTCAGCACTTTGCTGCATGGCACGAATCAATAAAGGATGATTTGCTAACCCCAAATAATCGTTAGAGCAAAACGCAGTATAAGGTCGACCATTTATTTGAGTATGGGGAATTTGAGGACTATCTAAGGTAACCGTGTGACGCATCAGGTCTTGACGACGCCTTTCATCAAGCGCCGCCAACACCCATGAAGGCGTATTAAACGCTGGCTTCATAAAAAAACTTAGCATCTTCTTGTTTGACGACTTGAGCAGCAATGGCTTCAGCCACCGCTTCGTCAGAATGCTCTTCTCGCTTCTCTGGGTTGATACCCAATTTTGCAAACAACGCCATGTCTTTATCTGCTTCAGGGTTACCTGTGGTTAGCAGTTTCTCGCCATAGAAAATGGAGTTTGCGCCAGCCATGAAGCATAACGCTTGTGTCTGCTCATTCATTCCTTGGCGGCCAGCCGATAAACGCACATGAGATTTAGGCATAATGATTCGAGCAACCGCGATGGTGCGAATGAATTCAAATGTGTCTAAATCATCCACATTCTCAAGCGGTGTACCTTCTACTTTTACCAGCATATTGATCGGCACACTTTCTGGGTGTGGTTGCATTTGCGACAATTGACGCAACAACCCAACGCGGTCTTTTTGCTCCTCCCCCATTCCCATGATACCGCCACAACATAACTTGATGCCCGAATCACGAACACGAGAAAGAGTATCCAAACGATCTTGATAACTACGCGTGGTGATAATGCTGTCGTAATATTCCGCAGAAGTATCTAAGTTATGATTGTAATAATCCAAACCGGCATCCGAAAGACGTTTAGCCTGATCATCATTCAAGGTACCTAAGGTCACACAAGACTCTAAACCAAGCGACTTAACCCCTTTGATCATTTCCAATACGTAAGGAAAATCTTTTTCCGAAGGATGCTTCCAAGCCGCGCCCATACAGAAACGACTAGCGCCCTTTTCTTTTGCAAGAGCCGCCTCTTCAAGCACCTTTCTCACTTCCATTAATTTCTCTTTTTCAAGCTCTGTATTATAGTGGCCACTTTGCGGACAATATTTACAGTCTTCCGGACAAGCACCTGTTTTAATGGATAAGAGGGTGCTTACCTGAACCTCATTAGGTGCGAAATGTTCTCTATGGACGGTCTGAGCACGAAACATCAAATCCATGAACGGAAGATCAAATAAAGCTTTTATCTCTGCATGAGTCCAATCAAAGCGTGGACCAGTAGAATTCATTGAAGCGGTGTTTGAAACAGACATAATACCCTCGAACATGAAATAATGGAGCAATACTAATGGACTGGAAATTGCTGTCAACTACAAAATTTAAAGAGATTTACTACAGGTTAATTTTTAGACAGTGCTATTTATGCCAATCCCCTAGCAAACACATCTTTTGCCATCACTGCCAAAAAGGCCTTAACCCCAACCTAATCTGCTGCCAGCAATGCAAACGCCCTAGCAACCAAACACAATTGATCTGCGGACAATGTCAAAGCAACAAACCAAGCTATCAAGTTTGCGTAGCCCCTTATTTATTTAGTGGCACCATGCGAACCCTTATCCATCAGATCAAATTTAACCACGGCGGGCATTTTATTCGCCCACTAACAGAGCGCATGTGCCAAAATTTAGTGGCCGAATACCAATCTCGACTCTGGCCACAACAACTGCTCTTTGTGCCAAGCCACCCCAAGCGCATTCGACAACGAGGCTTTTGCCAAACTCAACTTATGGCCAAGCAGCTGCACAAACAACTTCAACCAATACTTGGAAAAGCGACGCCAAGCCTTCCCAAGACAAACCCGATCATCAAGGTTCTACACAGCCAAGCGCAGCACACCCTACCTCGTAAAGCTCGATTAACCGCCCCCAACAAAAGCTATCAGATACAAGGCCAGATTGCGGAACATGTGGCGTTATTTGATGATGTTATGACGACAGGCAGCACAATCGAGGCCTGCTGCAAACAACTAATGAAAGCCGGCGCCAAACGCATTGATGTTTGGGTCATCGCCAGAACACCAGACAAACCCCATTAACTTACCCTCTGGTCATTTATATTGGCTTTGTTTAGTATGCCCGCAGAACCTACAAAGGCGTCACATTATGCAAAATGAGCTATCACAACACGACTATTTAGCCCTAGACAAACAACTACTCTGGCACCCTTACACCTCCATGAGCCATCCAAGCCCACAGTTTTTGGTCGACAGCGCTCAAGGCTGTGAAATCACTTTAAGCAATGGCAAGACCCTCATTGATGGCATGTCTTCTTGGTGGAGTGTCATTCATGGCTACAATCACCCGGTCATGAACCAAGCCATACAAACGCAGTTAAGCCAGTTTTCCCATGTGATGTTTGGTGGTTTAACGCACAAACCAGCCATTCATCTTGCTAAACAGCTGATCGACATGACGCCAGAGCCATTACAACGCGTTTTCTTCTCCGATTCTGGCTCCGTTTCTGTGGAAGTGGCTTTAAAAATGGCGATTCAGTATTGGCACACCCAAGGCAAAGCCGATAAACAATTCTTTGTCACACCCAGAAGCGGCTATCATGGCGATACGTTCGCTGCCATGTCTGTTTGCGACCCCGAAAATGGCATGCATAACCTGTTCACAGGCGCTCTTACCCAACAACATTTCATCTCACCACCGCCAACAGGGGTAAACTCGCCAGTCGATCCAGAATACCTTGCTGAAATTCGTCATGTACTGACAGAGAACCATCACAAGATTGCCGGATTCATCATCGAGCCTGTTGTACAAAACGCTGGCGGCATGCGCTTTTACAACCCAGATTATCTGAATCACATTCGCTCACTCTGTGACGAATTCGACATTCTGCTGATCTTTGACGAAATTGCCACAGGCTTTGGACGAACAGGAAAACTCTTTGCCACCGAACACAGCAATATTTGCCCTGACATTATGTGTGTAGGTAAAGCCTTAACAGGAGGCTACATGACCTTAGCGGCCACCCTAACAAACGATAAAGTGGCTTTTGGCATTAGTGAAAACGGGGGGGTATTCATGCACGGACCAACCTTTATGGCCAACCCTTTAGCCTGCGCTGCTGCGAACGCCAGTTTATCCTTACTAGATTCTACCGACATAACCGAAACCGTTGCCCAGCTTGAAGACTGGCTTAATCAAGCCCTCTCGCCTTGTTTGTCATTGGACCCCGTCAAAGATGTCCGCTGTCTAGGTGCCATTGGCGTTGTTGAACTTCATGAGCCAA
Source organism: Marinomonas posidonica (assembly GCF_043643765.1). Classification (GTDB taxonomy): domain Bacteria; phylum Pseudomonadota; class Gammaproteobacteria; order Pseudomonadales; family Marinomonadaceae; genus Marinomonas; species Marinomonas posidonica_A. The sequence continues at coordinate 164,617 of NZ_JBHZSP010000008.1, forward strand.
TCAATCTAAATGACATACAACCTAGGTTCGTTGAACTGGGAGTTTGGATTCGCCCATTTGGAAGACTCATCTACCTAATGCCACCTTATGTCATCAGCCAACAAGACGTTCAAAAGCTGGGAGAAGCCATTTATACGATTCTCAGTCAATAGACCCCAAAGAGCCCTTTGTGAATCATTTCAGCAAAGGGCTCTTTTATTCAAGTCAGGAATTCATTCTAAAAACGTCTATTGCTTCATGCGCTCAGCAAGGTTACCTTGCTCATAAGCCTCTTCTTCAATATGAGTAATATTTAACACAATATTTTCAGCACGCTCAATGCTATTTACACTCAACTCATCGACCAATTCCATTTTGTCGTTTAAGTTACGCGCCACTTCTGCTTGCTCCTCTGAAGAAACATTAATTTGTGAGGTCATCTCCACTACACGCTGAATAGACGCTTCTATTTCACTCATTTTTTCTGCGACCTGATTCACACTTTCAACCCCTTGCTGAGCCACTAGAGCGCCTTTATCTATGGTCGACGTGACGTCAGAAGTTTTCTTTTTCAATTCCTCTGTCATGCTGTGAATACTTTGTGTAGCATTTTGTGTGCGAATGGCTAACGCTCGCACTTCGTCCGCCACCACCGCAAATCCTCGCCCAGCCTCACCGGCGCGAGCTGACTCAATTGCTGCATTCAGTGCCAACAAGTTAGTCTGTTCGGCAATATCACTAATTGAGCGAACTAGTTCGTTAATCTTATCGCTTTGCTCAGATAACACAGAAACCACTTGTTTGGCCTCTGCCACTTCTTGATAAACCTGACCAATCGTAGTCCCTGTTTGCTGCGCAAGATGACGACTTTCCAGCGTTAAACTGCCAACCGCTTCTGTCGCTTCAACGGCCACCTGAATATGGGATGACACTTGAGTCACACTAGAAAGCAATTGTGAACTTGCTGCAACAACGTCTTGGAACGTTCCGCGCTGTTTATTAAAGTTCGTCAAATTGGTGGTCACGCTGGCTTTCGCGTCCGAAGCTCGCTTACTTAATTGATTCGCCCCTTCTTTCAGACGATAACGAAACGTATGGCCGGCCGCTTCTTGATGAATTTTGTCAAAGCGAATAGTGGCTTTAGCTCCCACAGAACGACAATACAGATACTGGCCAATCGGATTTTTCGACTCTTCAGACAACAAAGCGACCAACTCATTAACAGACCGACCTTGAAGAAAAACCAACCCAGCTCCTAGCAAGGCCAACAGAGGCGCCATCACTTGATAAAATAGGTTTCCAGACAACACGCCAGCACACGCCAGCAATAGGAAACACAAGAGCACAGGCCAACTCGCATTCGCCAAATGCGAGGTTACCTTAGTAGACCAAGGTAAAAGACTTTTTCCGGCATTAATTCGATCATAAATGAATTGAGCATGTTGTTTTTCAGCCTTAGTCGCTTTTCGACGAACAGACTCATAACCAATGACTTTGCTGCCATCCAACAGGGGACTCACGTGTGCACTCACCCAATAATGATCGCCATTTTCACAACGATTTTTTACTATCCCCATCCAACTGCGACCTTGTTTTAGGTTCGCCCACATATCAGCAAACACAGCAGATGGCACGTCTGGGTGTCGAATCAAGTTGTGAGGCGCACCAATCAGGCTCGCCTGCTGATAACCCGCCACCTCACAAAACGCATCATTAACGAAAGTAATTCGCCCTTTCACATCCGTGCTGGATACTAAAACATCGCTTTCAGGAAAGTCATTTTCCTTTCCAGTTACAGGCATCTTGCGCATACATCATCCTCGACCTAATCGTTATTATTTTAAGATGCGAGCCATCGCACCTAAGCTCATTTTTAATTACACATTATTCATCATCAAAATCACGGTACGCGTCTGGTGCCAAGTCTTCAAAGCGAGTGTACTTACCCACAAAGGCCAAACGACAAGTACCAATTGGCCCGTTACGCTGTTTACCTATAATGATTTCTGCGATTCCTTTATGGGGCGTATCTTCATGATACACCTCATCTCGATATACAAAGGAGATCACATCCGCATCCTGCTCAATCGCTCCGGATTCACGCAAATCCGAGTTAACTGGGCGCTTATTGGGGCGATTCTCCAAACTACGGTTGAGCTGAGAAAGTGCCACCATAGGACAATCCATTTCTTTGGCTATGGCTTTTAGAGACCGAGATATTTCAGAAATCTCATTCGTTCGACCTTCAGTAAAACCTGGAATCTGCATTAATTGAAGATAATCGACCATGATAAGAGCCACACCACCATGCTCTCGGGCAATACGACGCACGCGAGATCGCATCTCAGTCGGACTAATGCCACCTGTATCATCAATGAATAACTTTCTGTCTTTCAGCATTTTCACTGCAGACATCAATTTATCCCAGTCTTCTTGAATCAACTGTCCCGAACGCATACGCGTTTGATCAATTCGCCCTAGCGACGACAACATACGCATCATCAAGGACTCTGAAGGCATCTCCAAACTAAACACAATAACAGGAAGATCACTGATCATCGCGGCATTTTCAACTAAGTTCATCGCAAAGGTCGTTTTACCCATAGATGGACGTCCCGCCACAATAACCAAGTCCGCCGGTTGTAAACCTGCGGTCATAGCATCCAGATCGGTAAAACCAGTACTGAGTCCAGTGATCGCACCCTCTTGATGATAAAGTTCATCAATTTTATCAACCGTCGCACTCAAAATATCCGAGGCAATGCGTGGACCGCCTTTCTTTTCACCTCCTTCGGCAATTTGAAAAATCTTACGCTCCGCCTCATCCAACACTTCCGCTGCCGTCATCCCTTCAGGATGAAAAGCACGAGAGGAAATATCATTGGTAGTCGAAATCAAACGCCGCAAGATTGAACGTTCGCGCACGATGTCTGCGTACGAAGCAATGTTAGACGCACTGGGAGTCGCTTCAGCCACTTCGATTAAGTAAGCCATCCCACCAATTGCGTCAAGATCCCCTCGCTTATCTAAGCGTTCACCAATGGTCACCACATCAACCGGCTCAGACTCATCTGCTAACCGGGCAATTACTGAAAAGATCAGCTTATGCTCGGGACGATAAAAGTCATCAGCAATGACCAGCTCGGAGACTTTCTCCCAAGCCTGTGGGTCCAACATCAAACCGCCAACGACAGAACGTTCAGCTTCTACCGAATATGGAGGCAACTTAATAGAAGCCACTTCAGAATCATCTAATTGCACGCAACAATATCCATCTATAAAAGGTCAAAAAACAATGGGATTAGCTTATCACGGCCACAAAAAAAGGGCATCTTGCAATCAGCAAGACACCCTTTTTTTAGCAAATAATTTATCGAAATAAATTATTCAGCTGTAACAGCCAATGTCACAGTAACAACAACTTCAGAGTGAAGTTGAAGATCGATCTCGAAAGAACCTGTGTGGCGGATTGTACCTTCAGGTAGACGAACTTCTGCTTTAGATACTTCTACTTCTGCAGAAATAACGTCAGCGATGTCGCGAGTACCGATAGAACCAAAAAGCTTACCTTCATCACCAGCATTCGCTGCGATTGTGAAAGTTTTACCTTCTAGTGATTGAGCACGCGTTTCAGCAGCGGCTTTACGCTCTGCTGCTTGAGCTTCAAGCTCAGCACGACGCTCTTCAAAGCTAGCCAAGTTAGCTTTTGTAGCCATTACAGCTTTTTTGTTTGGAATCAAAAAGTTACGAGCGTAGCCTGGTTTAACAACTGCAACGTCACCAATACCGCCTAGCTTGTTTACTTTGTCGAGTAGAATAACTTCCATCTCGATCACCTCTAATTAATCATTCGCTATCACTTGAGTTGGACGCCTTACCTTGGATCTTGGAACGTATATCAACAAAACTATCAATCACGCAGAGCGCGATCAAAAGATTCGCAAAATAAACATTCAGGATAAAAAATCCCACCAGATAAAATGCGATCAGTCCAACAACCCCAATTTCTTTTTTTGCTAAAATACCGTGTACTAATGCTAACCCTGGCAATATCAAAGCAGGTACGGCGGCTTGAGAAAGCACAGAAAATGCCCCTCCTACACTCTCACCAATCAATATCATAGCGCCGAGCACTAGACTGAATGCCACAGGCAATCTTAATTGATGAAATTCGCTACGTAACCCTCCTGGATTATAGAGCCCCGCTTGCCATTTTCTCGCCAATAAAAGCGCAAGAACCGCAATCACCACTTGGAAAATGGACACTGCCATCACCGCCTGGGAAAAGATCATAGATCTTTCGGGTATTTCAACCGCTTCTCTCTGTAAAACAGTCTGAACCAAGTCAACAGCAAAGTTCAAAACATCAGACATAAGCAGGGGTTGAATCAAGGTATTAAATGACGCCAGTAAACTGCCGACTAATAACACCCAACTCCACGACATTGTTACTCTTAACAAATAAGCTAACAACGCCACATCCAACATAACCAGTAATGCTGTCGCATCACCTTGAAGCATCCAGATAACAAAACCTGGCAAACAGCCCCAAGCAAAAACCGGTATTCCTTCTTTTACACCTTTACGAAGTACCACTAAGCCTAAAATGGCAGCCGCCAGCCAAAACATAATCGGGATCAATCCAAACGCCAACACACCAATGATGGCGTTACGACGTCTATCCATTACCCATTTAGCTAAACCGCTCATTAAGGTACTTCTTGCCTATTAATTAAAGTGGCTATCAGTGTAAGGAAGCAAAGCAATGTAGCGAGCGCGTTTGATAGCAGTCGCTAACTGACGCTGGTAACGAGCCTTAGTGCCAGTAATACGGCTAGGTACGATTTTACCAGTTTCAGTGATGTAACCTTTTAGTGTGTCTAGATCTTTGTAATCGATCTCTTTAACGCCTTCTGCTGTGAAACGGCAGAACTTACGACGACGGAAAAAACGAGCCATGAGTATCTCCTAATTCAAATAGATTAATCTTCAGATTCTTCAGTAGTTTCTGTAGACGCTTCAACGTTACGCTCTTCACGCTGTGGTGCAGAACGACGCTCTTCACGACCTTCAGATGCTTTGATAGGAGAAACTTCTGTTACCGCATCTTTACGACGAATCACCAAGTTACGGATGATGGCATCGTTATAGCGGAACGTTTCGTTTAGTTCAGACAAAACACTATCAGAACACTCAACGTTCATAAGAACATAGTGTGCTTTGTGAATTTTATTGATTGGGTAAGCAAGTTGACGACGACCCCAATCTTCGAAACGGTGTACTTGACCACCATCTTCTGTGATTAGGTTAGTGTAGCGCTCAACCATTGCTGGTACTTGCTCGCTTTGATCTGGGTGAACCAGAAAGACGATTTCATAATGACGCATTTAAGCTCCTTATGGGTTCTTAGTCTCCACGCTTCCCCTGTTAAAAAGCTGTGAGACAAGGAGTATTGATTTACAGGGACGCGAATTATATAGCAAAGTCGACCATTAAGTAAACGCATTAAACAACATTTCCAATACCTTCACAGAATCTCTCTAAGCACATTTTACAGCCTGATTAAAAGGCCATAGAATCACTCTACTTTGTCGCGCTTTATGATGGAAAAAAACATGGAATTACACTTTTTAAAGTACAGCTTGATATCCGCATTCATTACTCTATCATTAACCACCACAGTAAAAGCGGACGGCAGTGTTGGCCTGTTAGGTGCCGTGTCTGAATCCATTTATAAAGGCGTTGAAACCGACACTCGACTCATCCCAAACCTTTCTTATAAAGGTGAACGCTTTTACGTCACCATACCCGACATCGGCTACCATTTGATTCCACAAACCAAAATGCAAGCGCTGTCAGCGGGACTGTCCTATCAAACAGCAGGCTTTGATCCTGATGACTCGGACAATAGTGCTATCCAACAACTCAATGACCGCGATGACAGTATCATGGCATTCGCTAAATACCGGCTAGGCTTACTCTCCACCAAAATAGCTCAAGATATTAGTGGCACACACGATGGTTATTACCTCCATTTAGCTATTGGCCTACCCATACCAAACGGTAACTGGGTATTTATTCCGTCTATCAGTTATCAATATACCAGTCGTAAAATGAGTCAATATTTATACGGTGTCTCCCAAACAGAATCAGACCGTACTTCTGGAAACATTGCCGCTTTCAACTCCGACGCCACATCCGTCTCCAGTATTGGTTTAAGAAGCATTTATAAACTCACACCCAATACAAACTTCATGCTCGCTGTTAAACACAACCAATACAGCGACAATGTATTAGACAGCCCTATTATCGACCAAAAGCGCTCTAATTCTATTATTGCAGGCATTATCTACAACTTTTAAGGCCATCAAATCCCATGCGATCCATCTCAAACAATACAAAAGCCATGGCCTTTGGGCTGGGGGCCGTTCTTCTCTGGTCAACAGTCGCCACGGCGTTTTCCCTGTCATTAAAAAGCCTGTCCCCGACACAACTTTTACTGATTGCCTGCGCTGTCTCTCTGATTTTTCTACTTGCCGCACTTGGCTATAACGGTCAACTAAGCCAACTTAGATATCATGCCAGACAATCTTGGAAAGCCTCTTTATTCTATGGTGTTATTAACCCTTTCTTGTATTACCTCATTTTATTGCAGGCTTATGACCTATTGCCGGCACAGGAAGCGCAAGCCATTAATTACACTTGGGCGATTATGTTAAGTTTTATGGCCGTCCCTATTTTGAAGCAACGACTGACGCTCGCTGATTACCTAGCCGCCGCCTGTTGTTATTTTGGTGTTTTGTACATTTCCACCCGAGGCGAAATCACCACACTGGCGTTTTCCAATCTCACTGGTGTAGGGTTCGCACTACTGAGCACCGTCATTTGGGCGCTTTATTGGCTATTAAACACAAAAGACACTCGACCCAATTTAATTGGACTGACACTCAACTTTGCCTTTGCTTTACCCATTATTTTGATCTTTGCTGCATCGACAGGTGAGCTAACACATTGGCAACCAGAAGGTATTTGGGGGGCCGTTTATATCGGTTTATTTGAGATGGGAGTCAGTTTTGTTTTATGGAATCGGGCCCTGAAACTCACCAATAATGCCAGCCAAGTAGCTAACCTGATTTTCTTAGCGCCATTACTGTCTATTGTTTGGCTGTCACAACTAGCTAACGAACCCATTTTAGCCTCGACATTAGTCGGTCTTAGCTGTATTTTGCTCGGCTTATTTGTACAAAATTGGTCTAAAAGAAAGCCATCTTAAAAATAATAAAGGGAAGCACCAATGCCAGCATTTGTATATTTGCTACTGCCCATACTTTTTTGGTCAGGTAACTATGTCTTAGGCCGCATGACCGTCTCTACTGGCATTGACCCTTATACGATATCATTTCTACGCTGGAGCTTAGCTTGCCTAATCCTACTCCCCTTCGCTTATAAAAAGCTTTACCAGGAAAGACACATCATTCGCCAATACTGGCCTTTGCTCATTCTTTTTGGTTGGTTAGGGATCTGTAACTACAACTTATTTTTGTACATCGGTTTAACTTCAACAACTGTCACTAATGCCGTCTTATTGAACTCCATCATGCCAGTGATGATTCTCATCACCGCTCGAATTTTGCTAGGTAACACAACAAATTGGCGACAAAATACAGGCATCATCATCTCAACCATGGGCGCCATCATCATTGTTAGCCGAGGCAGTTTAGACACCTTTTCACATCTCTCCATATCAAAAGGTGACCTATGGATATTAACAGCGGCCGTTAGTTGGGCCATTTACTCTGTGATGATTATCCGCCGCCCAAAAGACATGTCATTGATTGGTTTCTTTACCTGCACCGCTCTTATTGGTACCTGCATTCAGGCTCCGCTCTTTTTACTTTTTGGTGAAACCGCACTGAGTGAACTCACTCACGCCAACTGGGGCAGCATCATATACATGGGAATTTTTGCTTCGATTGGCGCATTCTTATGCTGGAACATTGGCATTCAAAAACTTGGCGCCGCCACAGCAGGACACTTCATCCATCTACTCCCCGTCTTCAGCATCAGTCTATCAGTGATCTTTCTAGGTGAGCGATTGTTTAGCTTTCATTACGTAGGCATATTATTGATTTTCACAGGCATCTTTGTGGCAACCGTTTTAAACAATAAAAAGCCACAAAGCACAACGAACTAACCTCTATTCCGTGCGATTCTGGTACTGATTAAGATACTCAGAAAAATCAGTACCACGCCCATAATGGCGTAAATATCGGGTACATGGTGCCAAATCACGAGTCCCCAAAAACCACTAAAGACCACACCAATATAACTAACGGGCGAAACGATACTGGCGGGAGCATACGTATAAGCCATGTTATACAAAAACATGCCAACATAGAGGGTTATCACGACCGCCCCAACAAGAGGCCAAACATCCAATGGCACAGCTGCCCCATCCCCCTGCCAAAACATCAAGGGTATGGATAGCAGGCAAGAGACTGCAAAATATACTAATAAGGTTTCTTGACCAGACACCTGATGGGACAACATACGAGTTGTCACCATAGATAAGGCCAAGCCGATTGCAGACACAAACCCGACCAGATGCCAAGGATTTAAATGACTCGGAGTCGGCTGAATAACGAACGCAACCCCAGCAAAGCCGACCAACAAAGGAAACCATCTGGCTTTAGGGATACGAATACCATGCATTGCCAACACAATAAATGGCACACACAAAGGTGCACAAGTTCGCAATAAAGAGGCTTCAACGAGTGGAATATGATTCAGCGCCCAGTAATAAAACAGAAAGCCAATAAAGCCGCCAAAACTACGTAATAAATGGATACGCCAAACCGACCAAGGACGCCTTTTCCAGCGACCACGCATTTGTGGCAAAAGAATCAAGACACAAAAAAGGCTTTGCCAAAAAACCAGTGTGGATACCGCAATAGTCGTTTGCGCTTGCTTGGCCGCCATGGCCGTCAAAGACATAACAAAGGCATAAGCAATGGTCGCTAAAATCCCCTTTTTGATTAACTCTCTATCGTCCATTAAGACTAAGCGCCTACTTCAATTCACTAAATAATTAAGCAATATGTAACTTAATCCATCTAGCTTGTCGAGCTTTTCGGCTCACCCAAATATTGCGAAAACGCGATGGGAGTCTGCTTACTGGCTAAAACGTCCGACGCTTCATGGGCAACAACCTGACCTTGCTCTATCAGAATAACGCGACCACCAACCAACAACGCCTCGCTAGGCAAGTGAGAAACCAATAAGGTGGTTAACGAAAAGTCTTCCGTCATTTGCTTCACTAAAAACAGCATCTCCTCTCTGAGCGCTGGATCAAGAGCACTGAATGGCTCATCCAATAATAGGATTGTTTTTTTTCTCACCAGCACTCTGGCAATGGCAACACGCTGCGCTTGTCCACCCGACAAGGCCTGAGGATAAGCATCCACTTTGGCGGCTAACTGTGTTTGCTCTAATGCCCAAGCCACCCTTTCGCATTGCTCTTCGTTTAAACGAAGATGCGGTGACAATCCAATGGCCACATTCTGCCATACTGTCAACTGCGGAAATAAATTATCGCTTTGAAACAAGGTCGAAATGGGGCGCTGGTAAGCAGGCAAAGCCAACAGAGATTCGCTCTGGTAATCCAATACACCATGACCTTGTAAAAAGCCGCCCAGCAAGTGCAACAAGGTACTTTTACCTTCACCACTGGCCCCTAGTAACGTTGTGATACCTTGATCAATCTGAACTTGATAATGTGCGTGGAAACGCTCCCAATCGTATTTTAAATCAACCTTGAGCATGCCACTTCCCCCCAACAATACGAGAAAACAACACATACAATCCCAAGCACAACAATATCAACACCACGGCAACACAGGCCCCTTCTTCTAAGCGATAAGCACCAATCAATTGAAACAAATACAAAGGCAACGAAACCATGCTTTGACTGCCAAATAACGCGATCACCCCCATATCTCCTAACGATAGTAGTAAAGCAAACGCAAATGCCTGTGCAACAGAGCTTCGCACCAGCGGCCATTCTATTTTGCAACGAGACCAAGCCTGGACCCCTAGACTGGAATACAGATGCCGAAATCGACGTTCTTGCTGATAAAAACAGGGCATCATACAACGTAACACAAACGGCAAAGCCATCACGGCATTAATCCACACCACGATCCAATAGCTGGATGAAAAGCTCAGCCCCAAATCTCTCAACCATAAAAACAAGCCTGTCGCGATGACCAAACCAGGTACCATTAAAATTAGATTACCTAATTGCTCTAACTTGATTGACCAGATATCGAGTTTTCCCCTTCCCATACAATAACGTGCCAGCATACTAAAACTCAGCCCCAGCAGTAAGCTTATAAAAGCGGCAGGAAAAGCAATCTTGAGCGATACTAAAACCGCCTGCCAAAGCCTCAAGGACCCTAATGTCTGAAGGAATTGTGTGGAAAACATCGGATCAAAAATAGCAATAAAAGGCGGCAATACAAATACCAGTACGCATAGAAATGCGATCACGTCTAAGGCCTTGGCACCATAAGAGTCTCGAATCGGAAAACGAGATTGCGCTAACAAACTTGAATCCTGATGATTAACGGGGGCCAGTTTGTACACCAAAAGGGCGATAACAGTACAAATCAGCACCTGCAATAGGGCTAAAAAGCTGGCTTTATTCAAATCAAAATCAAACCTTAATGCTTGATATATGGCAACCTCAAGGGTACTTGACTTAGGACCACCTCCCAAGCTGAGTACCACGGCAAAACTGGAAAAACAAAGCATAAAGATCAATACAAATGCACCGGGTAAGGCTTTACGCAAATAACGCCATTCGATAAAGCGAAAGGCAGACCATCGATCAAAACCTAACTGGTAAGCTTGACGCCACTGCCCTGTTGGAATCAATGCATAAGCCTGCAATAACAGCCTAACCGCCAATGGCATATTAAAAAACACGTGCGCCAACAAAATGCCGGTCAAACCATATAATGGAAACTCAATACCAGAAATCTGTGCCAACCAACCCGTTCTCCCATACACCACAACGATCCCCAGAATAGCAACAATGCTGGGCACCACCATAGACACGGAAAATAACTGCAACAAAAAAGATCGCCCCCAAAAAGAGCGATGAAATAAGCAGGATGCTACCGGCACCGCAATAACAAGACTAAGCAAACTGCTTAATAAAGCTTGCCATAAAGAAAAGCGAATCAAACGCCATAAATAAGGCTGAGACAAAAAAGACGACCATTCAGCTACATCACTGTAGCGTAATAAAGCCATCAGGCTAAAAGCCCCCATAAAAACAAACAAGCCCACTCCCAACATAGCGGGAAGCAGGCTTGATATTCCAATCATTCGATTCAAACTAATTCAGCTTATTCCGTGGTCGCATTCAACCATTCATTCACCCAAGCTTTGCGTTGCTCGGCCACTTGGTCCGCAGGTAACACCAAATTCGTCGCAGGCTTCATCGCCGACGCAAAAGCATCAGGCAAAGGCTGCTCTAGATCGATCACAGGCAACATCCAGTTTCCCGTCGCAATTGTCGATTGAAAATCGGAAGTTAAAATAAATGACATGAAACGCTCCGCTAAGGCTTTATTAGGAGCCGATTTCATCATCGCCGCCACTTCAACCTGAGGATAACGACCTTCTTTCGTTTCAATCGCTTGATATTTGCTCTCGCCTTCCGCCACGATGTGATAAGCAGGTGACGTGGTATAACTCAACACAACATCCGCTTCACCTTTCAAAAACAAACCATATGCATCAGACCAGCCCTTAGTCACCGTGACAGTGTGAGACGCTAACTTCGACCATGCAGATGCAACTTCATCCCCATACACAGACTTCATCCAAAGTAATAACCCCAAACCAGGCGTACTCGTACGAGGGTCTTGATAAATCACTCTTAAATCTTGGTTTTCTACAATCCCTGCCAAACTTTGAGGAGGATTAACCAATGTTTCCGAATTATAAATAAACGCAAAATGTCCATGATCAAAAGGCACAAAATCTTTATCAGACCAACCACCTTCCAAGTTTACCACCGAGGTATCAACGCCATGCTCAGCCAACAAGCCTGTTTTTTTGGCGGCGTGCATCAAGTTCAAATCCAGACCTAATAGCACATCGGCAGATGAAGCGTTACCTTCTAATTGCACACGAGACAGAATACCAACGGAGGAATCCAAAGCGACAAAATTGACCTCACAATCACATTGTTTCTCGAAGTTTTCTTTGATCTTCGGACCTGGCCCCCAGTCGGATGCAAAGGAATCATAGGTATAAACATTAAGCGTTTGTGCCGCTGACGAAAGCACTGAAAAAGACAGCGTAACCGTCGCTAAGGCAATACTAGAACAAGTGCGAAAAGAAAGTTTTTTCAAGGTGTCGCTCCTAAGAATAAGTGAGCGGCGTATAGGTGAAACGGCAAGATAGGATAAACAGACTTGCTACCTCAATTCCTACGCCAGCATAATCTGGATCAGGTTCAATGGGTTAGCGAGCCTTCGCTTCTCAGCTTTGGTTTTATATCAACCAAGCACCCCATGAGATAATGAGCGATTATTGTAAAGAGTCCCCTAATGAAAGTCTATTTCATTCAAAACCCTGGTCACGGCACCTTGGCTTTTTTCAGCAAAACGCAGCGCCGACTGGCCAATCCGTAAACGCTGTGATGATTGTGACGCTAATGCCAACACGAACTCGGTTAATTGCATTTCGTCTTGGCACTGCAATGCTCCTTTTTCTAACAGAAGCTGATCGGTAATGTCTTGGAAATTAAACACATGAGGACCCACAATGATCGCTTTGGCTAATAACGCTGGCTCAATTGGATTGTGTCCACCTCGCTTCACCAAACTGCCACCAACGAAAGCCAAATCCGCCGTTTGATAATACTGCATCAGCTCTCCCATTGAATCACCAATGATCACATCGTATTCAGACCACTTATTGAAAGCCACTTGGCTTCGCAACCCCACGCGAGAAAATGAGGCTTGCGCCAAAGCAAGTACAGATTCGAAACGCTCAGGGTGTCGCGGTACAAGGATCAACAATGCTTTCAGCTGCTTCTCCAACAACGCTTTATGTGATTGCAATATAATCTCATCTTCACCTTGATGAGTACTGGCCGCAACCCAGACAAAGGTTTTGTCAAAGTCATCGCGCCATTGATGTTGCTTCACTTCCTCTGGCACACTCAAATCAAATTTAATGCTACCAGTAACATACACTTTTTTCGCACCCAATTCCTTAAAGCGCTGAGCATCCGCTTGCGCATGAGCTAAAAACTGATCTGGCAAGGCAAAAAGGTGGTGAGAAATGACCGAGAACTTTTGATAACGCTGATACGAGCGCTCACTCATTCGGGCATTTACAATGCTAATATGCAAACCTTTTGATTTCGCTTGTTCAAGCAAATTTGGCCAGAGCTCAGTTTCTATGATTAACAATCGAGGACAGGTTAAATGCCGCAATGCCCGTCTCACCGACAAACGCCAATCCATCGGCAAATAACGATGCAAAGCAAATGGAAACACCTGTGCTACTTGCGCTGCACCGGTTGGCGTCATAGTGGTTATTAACAAAGTTTGATGCGGGTATTTCTTTCGCCACTGTGTCACGAGAGGTCGAGCAGCCAACACCTCTCCGACGGAAGCACAATGAATCCACAAGTCCGCTTCCACATTCCCCCAACGACCAAATGCTTCTTTTGCTCGATAGGCTGGGTAATTTTTTTTAAAGCGTCGAACCTTCAAGCAAATGATAGGAGTTAGTAAAGCTAGAAGGAAACGATACAACCACATATCAGTCAGCCGTCTCACTGAATTGCTGGTTATGTAACTGAGCATAAGCGCCATTCATCGCCAATAGATCAGCATGAGAACCTTGCTCAATAATTTCACCATGGTCAACCACCGCAATAATATCGGCATTTTCAATGGTCGATAGCCTATGAGCAATGGCAATCGTGGTACGATTTTCCATCAATCCATCCAAGGCCATTTGAATCGCCCGCTCAGACTCTGTGTCCAATGCTGACGTTGCTTCGTCCAGGATGAGAATGGGCGCATTTTTCAAAATGGCTCGTGCAATAGCGATACGCTGACGCTGACCACCAGACAGTAAGACTCCATTCTCACCAACCATGGTCGCTAAACCCTGATCCAACTCTTGAATGAAGCCCCACGCATTGGCCGCTTTTGCCGCCTCAATCACTTGATCATCACTAGCATCACGCAAATGCCCGTAAGCAATGTTTTCACGTATGGTGCCATTAAATAAAACAACCTGCTGGTTCACCAAAGCAATGTTGGTTCTTAGAGAATCTAATTGGTAATCTGAAATGGAAACGCCATCAATGTTTAACTCACCTTCATCCAAGTTATAAAAACGTGGAATCAAATTGGCCATAGTCGACTTACCACTGCCAGAACGACCGACCAATGCTAGAGTTTTCCCTGCAGGCAAGGATAGCGTAATCTTCTTAAGAGCCTGTTTTTCCGCATTTGGATAGGAGAAAGACATATCTTTCCACTCAATATCCCCCTTTAGGGATTGTGCGAGAATCTTGCCATCATCAGGTTCAACCGACATATCCAAAAATTCGAAAATACTTTGCGAAGCCGCAATGCCTTTTTGCAAAACACTGTTAACATCGGTTAATTGACGAATTGGCTTACCCAGCATACCTGCCGCGGTCAAGAAAGCGATAAAGTCTCCTGGCGTCATGTGCTGACTAATGGTTGGACTAAGTGCAAACCAAATCAAAATCGCCATTGCTAACGCCAGAATAAACTGGACGATCGGCACATTAAGCGACTTAGTCTTTTCCATTTTCAGTTGCGATCGACGGTTTTCTTGAGCCGCTTGTCGGAAACGCTCAATTTCATACTCGCTACCGCCAAAAATTTTCACCACTTCATGGCCTTTTATGGCTTCCGATGCCACATCCGTTACACCACCCATAGCATTTTGAATGCGAGCACTCAGACGACGAAAACGCTTTGAAGCGTATGAAACAATAATACCGATTAAAGGAATAACCAACAAAAACAGTAGTGTTAGCTTCCAGTTCATATAAATCATGTACCCCAACAAGCCAACAACAGTAAGCCCTTCTCGCAAAATAATACGAATCGCTTGGGTGATAGAGCCGATTACCTGTTCAGTGTTGTAAGTCAGCTTTGCCAGTAAACGCCCCGTTGGTATTGAGTGGAAATAACTGGATGGCATTTGCACCATTTTGTTAAACATACTGGTTCTAAGGTCAAACACAACTTTATTGGCAACTTGCGCCATGAAGTAGCCACCCAAGAAAGTACCGATACCTCGGACAATAAAAACCCCTAAAATGGCCGCAGGAATCAGAATACGGCTTTCTGTAATTTTGCCATCTGAAACAACGTCAACTATGTGTTTTAACAAGGCCGCTAGAGCAGGCTCCATGGAAGAATACAAAGCATAGCCGATAAAACTTAATAACAAATACCCCCATGAGGCACCGACATAACTCAAGAGTCGAAGGTAAATTTTTGCTCCTGACTGTGGAGGGTTTTCCATTTCTGATGTCATCTTGTCTGGCTGTTGCATTTATAGATTCGCTTTTTCAATAATCGATGTAGTGGAGTAACCATCAACAAAAGACAATACTTTTACTTCGCCACCCTGCTGTAACACATGGTCAGCACCGACAATTGTATCCAAGGTATAATCTCCACCTTTCACTAAAACGTCTGGCGTCAAAGCCGTAATAATTTCTTTCGGTGTATCTTCATCAAACCAAGTCACCCAATCAATGGCACCAACTCCCTCAAGAACCGCCATGCGATGAGTCAAATCATTAATCGGTCGCTTATCTCCCTTCAGACGCTTCACAGAAGCATCCGTGTTGACTGCGACAATCAATCGATCTCCTAAGGCTTTTGCTTGCTTCATGTAGGCAATATGCCCTGGGTGAAGAATATCAAAACAACCATTAGTAAAAACCACTTTTTCCCCATTTGATTGCGCCATCTTGATTTGTTGCTGTAACGCTTCTGGTGACAACACGCCAAAGTTTGTGGAATGAGTTCGCTGATACATTATGGCTTCAAGTTGTTCTGCCGTGATAAACGCCGTTCCCAACTTACCCACTACATAACCAGCAGCTTGATTGGCGTATTCAACGGCATCAACAAAACGTTTACTGGTGATATAAATAGCCGTTAATACTGCAATGACAGTGTCACCAGCACCGGTAACGTCGTAGACTTCTTTTGCTGTAGTAGCAAGTGAGAAAGGCGCTTTTCCATCTTCAAACAAGACTAAACCATCTTCACCACGAGTTACCAATAAGGCTTGCCAGCCATAGGATTGTTTTAAGGCCATACCTTTATCTTGGATTTCTTGATCTGACAGACAAGGTCCGACAATGGTTTCAAATTCAGAATAATTCGGTTTAACCAATGTGGCGCCTTGATAAATAGAAAAATCATGGCCTTTTGGATCAACCAAACTGGGTACATTGGCCTTATTCGCCAATTGAATCAAATTCGAAACGTCTGCTAAACAGCCTTTCGCATAATCAGAAAAGATGACCGCATCAGCCGTCGGCAGCACACTCTCAACCACTTCAGCTAACGCTTTGTTTTGTGACAAGCTGTCTTCACGCTCTTCAAAATCCAAACGAATTAGCTGCTGATGACGACTCATCACTCTCAATTTGGTAATGGTTGGAAGCGTATCAGAACGAACAAAACGGCACTTTACTCCTGACGCTTCTAGGCATTTTTCAAGAATATCGGCGTTTTCATCTTGCCCTACGACACCAACCAAAGTAACCGGAACACCTAGTTTAGCCAACCCCAATGCAACGTTGGCAGCACCACCTGGACGGTCTTCAACATTAGAGACTTTTACCACTTGTACAGGCGCTTCTGGCGATATTCTAGACGTCCCGCCATGCCAATAACGGTCCAACATCACATCCCCAACAACTAGAATGTGTTTATCCTTAAAATTCAAATAAGAGGAGATCATAGCCATTTAATCATCGATTTTTCAAAGCGCCCATCTTATCATACTCCCCCATTAAGTTGGACATACTAATCTCATCAGAAATAAGGCTATTGACAGCATGTTAGAGTCAGCAATTTTGGACTGCCAATCTTTTGTTTTTAATAAACTGCTTCCTCAATGGGCGAAACACGGCCTAAATCAGAAGCAAGGTTATAGCTACGAAAGCTTGAACCTAGATTGGAGCATTAATGCCATAGGCCGAGTTCGACTACTAACCCAGTGTCGCCAACTATATACACTTAGCCATGCCTCGTTATTACAGAAAGACAAGGCACTACAAAGCAAACTAAAGCTTTTGTTTGACTTTATTATCCGTCAATACTTTATAGATGGCCGTTGGATCTTCTCTTTGAACGACGACTTATCACCTCAAAAAACAGAATCTGACACTTACGCATTGGCTTTTGTCATGCTTTCTTTTAGCTCGTATTACCAATTTTCTCAGGACCAACGAGCCTTAGACTACATTGAAAAAACTCACCATTTTTTAACTCATGAAATGTCAGCCAATAATGGCGGCTTCTATGAATCCTATCCGCTCGATATCGGCCAAACACGCCGTCAAAATCCGCATATGCATTTGTTAGAAGGTTACATTGCCGCTTTTAAAGTCACTCAAAAAGAAACCTACAAACAAACTATACAATCACTGTTAACACTTTCACAGACTCATTTTTATGACGAAAAAACCAAGACTTTAAGAGAGTTTTTTCATCATGATTGGCAACTTCATTCGGAAAAAGGCTCTCAAATAGAACCGGGACACCATTTCGAGTGGGTTTGGTTATTGTTTCAGGCTAATCAGATTATTCCTCACTCAGACCACACAGACTTAGCCCAATCACTCTGGATAACCGCTACACGTCATGGCATGGCAAGTAACGGCGGTATTTACAACCAAATAGACGCAGAAACATATCAACCGCTGGATAAAGAAAAACGTATTTGGCCAATCACAGAATACATTAAAGCCATCACGGTTATGCCAATTGGCCTAGAAGAGAAAAAGCATCGTTTAGATGCTGCTTTATCTTTCATGCTACAGCACTATCTTTTAGATGATGGAGGCTGGAATGAATACCTAGATAAAGATAACATTCCAAAAGATTACCCTCTCCCTGGCACAAGCAGTTATCATATTTTTCTTGGCCTAATAGAGGTGTTAAGATGGAGCGAAGCACAAGGCATTGTTAAAAACGCGCCTTAGTAAACCAACTTCATAGCAGTCACTCAAACCCATAAACTCAGGCGATCGAATGAAAACCAGCATTATCTTCACTACCTACAATTCACCCGCATGGCTAGAAAAAGTATTGTGGGGTTTTTTTGAACAAAGCGCTGATGATTTTGAAATCGTCGTTGCCGATGACGGTTCCCGTGAAGAAACTCGCGAATTAATCGAACGCATGAAAAGTGAAACAGACATCCCCATTAAACATGTCTGGCAAGAAGATGATGGATTTCAAAAATGTCGAATTCTAAATAAAGCAATACTCGCAGCCGAAGGCGAATATTTAATCTTTACCGATGGAGACTGCATTCCACGTAAAGACTTTATTGCCCAACATTTGCGCTTGTCTGAGCCAAACACTTACTTATCTGGCGGCTATTTCAAACTACCAATGGACATAAGTAAGGCCATCACCCGCGAAGACATTGTCAATCAGAATGCTTTCGATGTCGATTGGCTAGTCAGTATGGGATTAAAGAAAACACACAAAACCATGAAACTCACTGCGAAAGGCGCTTGGGCCGACTTTTTAAATCACATTAGTCCTGCTCGCCCAACCTGGAACGGCCACAGTGCATCTTGTTATAAAGAACACATCCTGGCGGTGAATGGTTTTGAAGAAACAATGCAATATGGCGGGCAAGATTGTGAATTTGGCGATCGTTTAGTCAATTACGGGCTTAAACCTAAGCGAATCCGTTATTCAGCTGTGTGCATTCACCTTGATCACAAACGCGGGTATGTTACCCCAGAAATGCTGGCGAGAAGCAAAGCCATTCGTGAAGACACAAAAAAGAATAAAGTAATCAAAGCCAGAGTGGGTATTCAGGAGTCTTTAGAGCACACCAAGTAATCCCGAAAATAGAATATTTCAGAAAACCTCGCTATAAAGAGGTTTTCTGAAGCTTAACTGAAGTCTTATATTTTATTTAAAATTTCTCTAAGTTTGGTACTGGATGTATGAGAAGTGTATGGGAAATAATGAATCTCTACTCCAAACTCACCAAACTCCGCTTCTAACTGATTCCATTTATCAGTTCCTTTCCAATCATCCCCTACAAACATTTTATCAAACTTCCAATTATTCCAAGCTTCAACTTTATCGTAGTTTACTTGGGGAACAACTTCATCAACAAATTTAATTGCTTCAACAATCTCCATTCTTTCTTGAAATGGAATAATTGGTTTTTTATTTTTAGCTGACATACATAATTCATCTGTTGATACACCAACAATCAAATAATCACACTCAAGTTTTGCACGCTTTAACACATTTAAATGACCAATATGAAAAAGGTCAAAAACACCTGTAGTATAGCCAATTTTTTTCATAAAAATACTCAACCTATCTTATGCATTATCCTGCAAATAATTCACAATTCGCTGGCTCGAACGCCCATCTAATTTGCCGGCTAGCTTTTCTGATAATTCTAGCCTTATCTTCTCTAACTCTTCAGGATGACTTAATTGAGCTTCAATTAAGTCTTTCAAATCTCTATATTGCTTAGCATGAACCGCAATTTTTGCGTAATCACCGTAATCTTGATCCATGCGACGCTTAAATTTATATGAAAAAATACCTCGATAATTCCAACGTAATTTAAGGAAATCACACCAAATAACCGGCTTATTCAAAAGAGCAAACTCAAATAATGCAGAAGAAGCATCACTAACCAGTACATCGGCTACTTCCATAAAAGGCAACAAGGAATAATCTTCTGTTTTAGCTAAATACACATTATCGAACTCTGACCATCGATTTAAGCGAGCCAACTGCTTCTTATATAGTTTTTTACTTATTGAGAAATAATGAGGCTTGATAATGACATTATATTTTTCGAACTCAGCCGGCCACTTTTTGGGAAAACGCTCAATGCTACTCGGGTAAAAAGTTGGTGCATATAAAATAGTTGGCTTCGATTCATCTAACTGATATTTTTCAAGCAATGCAGCACGAGAAAGTTCGCCATTTAAAATCGGATCCATCTTGCAAAAACCAACATCAATGAATTCATCATTAGGATACCTGGATTCCAACCTCTGCTTTCTATAATTTCCTTCAACAAAGCGAACACTCATTGAATGACTCGATTTGGAATAATAGCTTGCCTTAGGACCAATGCCATGTCCTAGCTGTGCTGATTTCGAAAATGTATGAAGACGCTCTAAATAAGGAAAAGTATTTGCAAAAAATACCCAATCTGCCTTTTCTGCCTCATAATATTCAATAGCCTCTTTCTCATCCTTCACCCATATAGATGTTAAAGAGTTCCCATCAGCTATGTTTTTTATAATAGAGTCATGAATACTTTCATAGAATACAAACACTGTAGCAATATTTCGTTTCTCCAATTCCTGACAAACTGGTAAATATTGAGGCAAATAATACAAACTCTTAGTATCAAAAATAACTTTCATAATCGTTCTTCATCTAACATACAGGAGATTTCATCACTTCGATTTAAAGCGACTTAATCGCTCAAGCATCGCTTTCATATATTGCATATTTGGTTCTTCGGATTCTTTAACCCGATTGGAAAGATCCATAAACTGATATTGACCACTGTGACTGACTTCTAAAATACTGTCTTCCGTAATCATTGCATAGGCACCATAGCTCGATGAAATCAGCCAATTCCTATGAACGTCATCTGCCAGCAGATCTAACCCTGTTGAATAAATTGAGCTATCAACACTTGCTCCTAAGAAGTGCTTCATCAACGTTGGCACCACGTCTTCATGACTTGTCATACCAAGACTCATAGCATTTTCTGAATCAAACTTTGGCCCTACAATAGCAAAAGGCACGTGTGTTTGTGCTGGTGTAAAGTTTCCATTATGCCCCCAATAGTTTAGTCTATTGTCATTAAACTCTTGACCATGATCTCCAGTAATAATAACGATCGTATTGTCCAGTTCCCCAGACTCTTCTAGAGCATCAAGTACGTTTTTCGCCAGACTATCAACAAAATGAACACTATTTTTGTAACGATTTAAAAAAGGCTTGGGGTCCATGTCGTTACTAAGGCTTAAATAGTTCACATCGTCTAACATAGGCTCATAATGACTAGGGTAGGCTTCAGGAAAATCATAACCGTGAGGTGCATCGTAAAATAAGAAAGAAAAGCTAGGACGTGATACATCTCTGTCGACATACCAATGTAACCAATCCTTCGTCAAATCCTCATCTCGCGCAGATGGCGAGCTACCATCTGAACGAACTCTCAAATTCGTCAAGTTCGCAAAGACAGTTCGATTAAATTCAGGGTCCAATAAGGATGCCGAAGCAAATATGCCCATTTGATAATCCAACGCTTGCAATCTATCCATTAAAATAGGGGGACGTTGATTGCTCAACATATCATGCCAATAGGTTCCTGGCATGCCATAAAAAAGTCCAAATATCCCGGTTCGCGTTGAGTTCCCAGTTGCAAAATGTCGATCGTATGTAACACCGTGCTGAGCAAAACGCCATAAATTCGGAGTATTGTTGGAGTTAAAGGTGTCATAGCGCCACGAATCAATTACTAGAAAAACGATATTAGGCTTTTTACCATGCTCTTTATACGTTATTTCAGAAAGAGGATAATGTATGTCTGAACTGCCTTTTAACGATAATGCTCTTTGCTTTGCTAAAGCTTCTTCATCAATCCAACCATATTTTTGCATCAGACGATTGGCCGTTGCCGGCTGAAATAATGGTAGATAATTCTTTAGTATTAAAACGGGCTGATAAGCATTTGCGGCAGCCCATACATGAATAAAATTACTGACAAAAAATAGAAGAACAAAACTCCACAAGAAAGGTTTTCGGGTACTTTCCTTTCTCGGCCATTTAAACAAGTATAAAGATAGTAATACTTCTAAACCAAAGAGACACACAACAAAGAAACACGTCAAAAGCCATGTCATTAGCGAAAAATCAACCACATCGCCTGACATAACCAGCTTCAGCACCACTTCATTTATATGGAAGCGGTATTGCGAAAATACAAAGGTATCCACCAGCAATATCGATAAGACAAAAGTGGCTAACAAACTTACTGAAACAACAAACAAATATCTCGGTAATAAGATACAAATTAAGCCCAATAAACCGACGATACCGCCAAGTAAGGCCATCTGTCCAACTAGACTCGAAGCAAGAAAGGCGATTTCTAAAAGGCCATCAGGAAAATCCGGCAAGAAAAGAAAATAACGAATAGAAAGAGCAATCGACAGTAAAATATTGGCAAGAAGAAACTTCTTGTAAACAATTAATTTATTTTTATATTCCATATAAATACCTAGAAAGTGAGTCGTATGACGAATCACTTCCATTAAACACCAAACTAAAAAATCAGGTTAGAGAAGTTATAGAGGGCTATTTCATTCAGTCATCATTAAATCGTTGCTATTAAGCATCGCCACCAAAGAGATCTCGGGTATAAACTTTTTCCTCAACGTCTTTTACATCATCCGTTAAACGGTTTGCAACGATCACATCTGATAAGCGCTTAAACTCGGCCAAATCCGTAATCACACGAGAGTTAAAAAACTGTGGGTCGTCTAAAGCAGGTTCATATACGACCACCTCTACGCCTTTGGCTTTAATACGCTTCATGACACCTTGTATGGCCGATGCTCGAAAATTATCAGACCCTGATTTCATTACCAAACGATAAATACCAACCACTTTGGGTGATCGTTTTAAGATGGATTCTGCAATAAAGTCCTTACGTGTCACATTGGCATCTACTATGGCGCGAATCAGGTTATTGGGCACCTGATCATAATTGGCTAAAAGCTGTTTGGTGTCTTTCGGTAAGCAATAACCACCGTAACCAAAGGATGGGTTGTTATAATGTTTGCCAATTCTAGGGTCCAATCCCACCCCTTCAATAATTTGGCGGCTATCCAATTGATGAGATTCGGCATAACTGTCTAGTTCGTTAAAGAAGGCTACTCGCATGGCCAGATATGTGTTGGCAAATAACTTAATTGCTTCGGCTTCAGTAGAACCAGTCAGTAATACATCTACTTCTTCTTTTAATGCGCCTTGTACAAGCAAGTTAGCAAAAATACGGGCTCGCTCAGACTCTTCGCCAACAATGATGCGAGAAGGATATAAGTTATCATGTAAAGCTTTACCTTCACGTAAAAATTCAGGAGAGAATATTAAGTTATCCGTTGCGAATTGCTGTCGCGCAGATTGAGTAAAACCAACAGGAACGGTCGACTTAATCACCATCACCGCACTTGGGTTCAAGCGGCATACGTCGGCAATGACGGACTCAACGTGACGGGTATTAAAATAATTCGTTTCTGGATCATAATCTGTCGGTGTCGCAATGATAATGTAATCAGCCCCTAGATAAGCCTCTTCTTTATCTAGTGTGGCTTTGAAATTTAATTCATCTTGAGCAAGACTGCGCTCAATATCATCATCTTCAATCGGAGATTGTTTGGCGTTTAGCATGGCTACTTTTTCAGGCACAATATCGAGTGCAACCACTTGGTTATGCTTAGCCAACAACAAAGCATTAGAAATCCCTACATAGCCAGTTCCAGCCACCGCAATTTTCATCGAACTCTACCTTTCACCAAATTGTTACATTTTGAAATATATCCCTATTTTACAGTTTGAGAGTGAATTAAAAATGCCTTATCTAACTTTTCTTTACTTTTACATGAAAAATTATTGTACCTTCGTCAAACGTAACATGCGTTTCGCCCACTGACTCCAAGAGCCAACATACACCAGTTTGGCTTCAATGCCGGAATAATTTAAGGCCAGTACGTTGTGGCAAGCCGTCACACCTGAACCACAATAATAGACATAAGGATCTTCCTCTTCAGAAATCCAATCCTGCCATTCAACATGCAGCTGTTCCGCAGGTTTAAAATAACCAAGCTCATCAAGGTTATCCATAAAGGGACGATTAATCGCGCCTGGGATGTGTCCTGCAACCGGGTCCATAGTCTCATTCTCACCCTGAAAACGATCAGCGGCTCTAGCATCCACTAATTGAAATTGATTCGTCTCAAAATTCTCAACGACACTTTGCTCGTCTATGGCCCAAGGGAATGAAACGTCCATCACTTCATTGCTCTTCGAGCCTGTAGATTGTTGATATGAAACTTCTTTATCCTCTCTTAACCAAGCAGGATAACCGCCATCCAACACTCGGACTTTAAGGCCTTGTTGAACCATCATCCACCAAGCTCGAGCAGCGATAGCACCGCCCATATCATCATATACCACCACATCACTTTGCTTATCAATCCCCCACAGTTGCAACTGTTTAGAAAAGCTCTGTTCCGATGGCAAAGGATGGCGTCCAGACATCTCGCTTTCAGAGGCCGCTAACTGATGATGCACATCGACAAAAATCGCATTAGGAATATGACCGTCTTGATACAGCAAACTGCCTTTAGCCAAATCCGTTAAATAAAAACGGCAGTCTAATACAACTAAATTTGGCGAATCTAAAAGCGACTCTAATTCTTCTGTGGTTATCAAGGTTGTCGATATCACGGGCTCTCCTCAGATGGATGCTACAGCACCATTCACTAACCTATTTTGCTTAGTCTAATTTTGATAATATAGCAGCTAATATTGTCATTAACGGTTTTATTATGTTACGCATTGATCTTCTGCTGACCGAACAAGGTCTAGCCAAGTCTCGCTCACAGGCACAAAGTTTTATCAGTGAAGGCAGAGTGTCTTATTTACTAAATGATCAATGGCATCCCATCACCAAAGCCAGTTCAAAACTCTCAACGGACACCAAGTTAAACATTAGCCCAAGAGACGCTGACAAATATGTTTCTCGAGGCGCTCTCAAACTTGAAGGAGCTTTGTCTCACACACACTTAGACATCACAGACTTTCAAGTACTAGATATCGGACAATCTACCGGAGGCTTTAGCGACTGCGCCATTCAACATGGCGCAAATAAGGTCGTGGGCATTGAGGTTGGTCATGGACAACTGGCTTCAAGCTTAATAAATCATCCGCAGATTGTCTGTTTAGAGGGCATAAACGCACGACATTTATCGACAGAAGACTTGCAAAACCACTTGCCAGAAACGGGTTTCGACCTTGCTGTAATGGACGTATCCTTCATTTCACAAACAAAAATCTTACCACAGCTCCCTGAGCTAATTAGAGAAGGAGGACACCTCATTACTCTAGTCAAGCCTCAATTCGAAGTGGGCAAAGAATTTGTGGGCAAAGGAGGGATAGTGAAAGATGAAAAAAGAGTCTCGGAATTAACCAAAGAGATCAAAGCCTTTGTCTCTGCTTTAGGATTCCAAGTGCAATGTTACATTGAAAGCCCAATCAAAGGTGGCGATGGTAATCGTGAGTTTTTACTATGGGCGGTCAAAAAACCATAATCAATACCGTTTAAATCATCTCATCAAAGCCTGTGGAAGCACCAGAAGGTAGTATTTCTTTCGCTTCCTTTTCCTCCAATTCAACGATGTAATTTCTTGCCATATAAAAACCTAGTGAGCCAAAAATCACCGAACCAACCGCCTGCCCAAACAAAATCCCTTCCGCTCCCATAAACCAAGAAAAAACAATAATCAAAGGCCAGGTTCCTAGGGTTGCTCGAGCAAAATTCAACAACGTACTGTGAAGAGGACGACCAAGATTATTAAAGGTGGCAATAGCGATGAACAACAAACTCTGGAAGAAAAAACTGAAAGACACAAAGGTAGCAAAAAAACGAATGAGATCCGCACTGTCGGGCGAGGCATTGAACACCATCACTAGCCAATCCTGCAGTGCATACAAAGCCCAACACAACAAAAGACAGTATCCCAAGGCGTAAATCACCGCACTTGAAATGGTTTGATGCATCCGGTCAAAACGCCCCGCCCCATAATTTTGTCCTAATATCGGGCCTACCGCACCAGACAGCGCAAACAAACCACCAAAAACCACAGGAATAACACGACCAATAATAGCCACCGCCGCGACCGCATCATCACCAAAAGACGCAGTATGTTCCATTACAATGGCATTCGCCAAAGGCGAAGACATATTCGTGAGCATAGCTGGAACAGCAATCACCGCAATGCTTCGTGTATCTTTGAAAAAATCCATAAGATCAAATTCACCAAGCATCTTATGAACTCGAACCACGCCATAATAAGCCACGACCACCATAGAGCAACGAGCTACTAAAGACGCAATCGCCGCACCATCGACACCAAGACCAAAAGCAAAAATAAAAATAGGATCTAGCACAGCATTCACCAGCCCACCGACCATAGTGGCGTACATTGCACGCTTAGCATCGCCTAATGCGCGCATAATCCCGGAACCAATCATACCGATCATCACAGCAGGCATGCCTAGTATTAGAATCTGCAAATAACCCGTCGCCAGATCTAGTGCCCGACCAGTGGCACCAATATACAGTAAAATATGAGGAATCTTTGGCCATAAAAACCAAACAACGAGGGATGAAAAGAGAACACCAAATGCCAGTACATTAACAGCTCTACGTTTTGCCAGTTCAAGGTTATGTTCACCAATGGCTCGTGAAACCAAAGCGGTCGCCGCGATGGATATGGCAATACTTAGCGAAACCGTAAAGAACATAATGGTGCTGGCATAACCCACTGCCGCGACAGCTTCTTTTTCCCCCAACATGGAGAGAAAAAGCATATCGACTAAATCCACCAAAAACATGCACATCAACCCCAACGCACTAGTAACCGACATAGTTACCACGTGTTTAAACGTTGAGCCTTGTGTGAGTTTTGCCGAATTAGGCATTCATTTCCCCTAGCAACCTAAATATAAAAAAACCGGGCAAGCCAAAGCTCACCCGGTTAGTTCATTTTCTCACGACTCGGCCATGAAGAGAATGCCTAGTTTGTGGACAAATTAGTGAATATCAATGAAGGTTACTCACATCAAGATTGAAAACCACCCTTTCAACATCGGTAAAACGTTCAGCAAAATGCACCGTCATGCCATCTTTGACGGATTCAGGTAATTCATCAAAATCTCGTCGATTTGGTTCAGGCAAAATTACTTCATTAATTTTACTGCGTTTAGCAGCAATGATTTTTTCACGAATACCACCAACCGCAAGCACTTGCCCCGTCAAAGTTAACTCGCCTGTCATAGCCAAACCACGGCGTACCGGCTTTCCTTTTGCCAATGACATCAATGCTGTTGCCATGGAAATCCCCGCACTTGGTCCATCCTTTGGGGTTGCGCCTTCAGGAACATGCAGGTGCACCAGACACTTATCAAAAAACTCAGGTGCTCGCTGATAGCTCTTGGTATGAGAAAACACATAGGAGTAAGCAATATCAGCAGACTCTTTCATCACGTCACCCAACTTACCAGTCAACTTCAAACCACGGGTGAGCTCATGCACTTTGGTTGCTTCAATGGGTAACGTCGCCCCGCCCATAGAAGTCCAAGCCAAACCAGTCACCACACCAACTCCTTGAAGTGTCTTTTCGGGACGGAAGTAAGGCATGCCTAATAAGTTCTCTACATCTTTAACGCCCACATTAATGTGTTCTTTCTCACCCGTCATGAGTTCTACAACACATTTACGCAGTATTTTTTGCAGCAACTTGTCCATACCTCGCACGCCGGCTTCACGGGCATAGTGTTCAATCAAATGACGCAATGCCGCATCCGTAATATTAAGCTGTTTTTTCAGCAACTTATTTTTCTTCAATAGCTTAGGCCATAAATGCTGCTTTGCAATGGCGAGCTTTTCATCTGCTATGTAGCCCGACAGACGGATCACATCCATACGATCTAGTAACGGCGAAGGAATGGTATCAAGCTGATTGGCCGTACAAATAAACAAAGCTTTAGACAAATCTACACGCATGTCCAAATAATGATCGAGAAACTCACTGTTCTGCTCTGGGTCCAAAGCTTCCAATAGAGAAGACGCTGGATCACCTTGGAATGAGGAACCGATTTTGTCTATTTCATCCAGCATAATAACTGGGTTCTCAACCTGAACATCTTTTAATGCCTGAACAAACTTACCGGGTAAAGCACCAATATAGGTACGACGATGGCCTTTAATCTCGGCTTCATCTCGCATCCCCCCCAGACTAAATCGATAGAATTTACGATTAAGAGATTCTGCAATAGATTTACCGATAGACGTTTTACCCACGCCAGGAGGACCAACCAACAACAATATTGAGCCTCCCATTTCACCACGATGAGCACCTAATGCGAGAAACTCAACGATACGATCTTTGATATCGCTCAAACCAGCATGATGCGACTCCAAAACCTTACGAGCCGATTTAATGTCCAAGTTATCGTCAGAATGCACACCCCAAGGCAAAGACGTCGCCCAATCTAAATAGTTACGCGTCACACCATATTCAGGGGACCCAGTTTCCAAAATGCTAAGCTTGTGTAGCTCTTCTTGAATTTTATCTGCAACAGACCGCGTTAAGGTTTTACCTTGTAACCGCTCCTCAAACGTTTCTATGTCAGAAGTTCGATCGTCTTTGGAAATCCCCAGCTCTTTTTGAATGACTTTTAATTGCTCGCGCAAGAAGAAATCCCGTTGATGTTTGCCAATTTTGTCATTCACTTCAGCACTGATTTCATTTTGCAAACGAGCAATTTCCAGCTCTTTACGCAGTAAGGTTAAGGATAAATGCATCCTAGCTTGAACAGGAATGGTCGCCAACACATCGTATAGCTCTTCTGGCTCAGCCGACGTAATAGAAGCAGCAAAATCGGCTAACAAGCCAGATTCATTGAATGAGAAGCGTCCTAAATACTGGCGTAAATCTTCACTGAATAAGGGGTTTAAACGGATCAATTCTTTGATCGCATCCAAAATGGCAATAGAGTAGGCCTTTGCTTCGTCATCACTGGCCTTAGCATCATTAATGTAACGCACTCTCGCCAAATAGGGCGCGGAGTCACTCAACCATTCCACCACTTCAAAACGCTTCACACCTTGAGCTAGAAAAGTTAGCTTATCATTTTGTTTTTCCGCTTTATGAATGCGAGCCGCACACCCAATTGAACGGAAAGCCTCCACAGGAGGAGCGCCTTTGCCAACTTTTTCAGCGTATACCAACCCCACTGCTGCTTGCGGGTGCTCAGCAATACGTTCAACGGTGTCTTCCCATTGTTCAGCGTCGACCATCACAGGTTGCACTTGTGCAGGAAAAAAAGGCCGACTGGAAATTGGCAAGATATACAGTGTTTCTGGCAATACATCGTCTGGTAAAGCCAGCGCTTTGGGGTCACTGATCACCACACTTTCATCGTCGGCCATGACATCATTGTCTTCTTGGTTGTCTAAAAAATCGTCATCACTCATTCTTCAATCCAATTCTTTCTTTGGGGAACTTGCCCCTCACATTCACGGCCAATTCAGCCAATCTAATGTTTGTTTATGTAGTGACAATCTTTAAGAAAACAATCCCCTCCCTCAAACCGCCACTAACCAGACGGACAAGATTAATGATTCAGCTGTAATCCACTTAGTGGTATTATGAGCACATATTTTGCAAGGCAATGTATTGCAACACCCAAGCCCGCCAACGAAAAGGAAAAGCGCATGACTCGCGAACAACTTCTTGAAAAATACAACGACATTTTTGTCATCAACCACCCTTTCGTAAAACACAAACTCACCAGTCTACGTGACAAAAACACCAGCACTCGTGAATTCAGAATGCTGGTAGAAGAACTAGGAACATTGATTGGCTACGAAGCCACTCGTGATCTGGATACCATGGATATCGAAGTAGAAACACCACTTGAAAAAGCCATGTGCCCTGTTCTTAAAGGCAAGAAACTGTGCATCGTGACCATTATGCGTGCCGGTAATGGTCTTGCCGAGGGCGTATTAAAACTGTCGCCTTCAGCCCGTGTTGGCCACGTCGGTTTATACCGTGATCCAGACACCAAACAACCAGTTGAGTACTACTTGAAAATGCCTCACTCAGTGAATGAGCGCACCATTATTGTGGTAGATCCTATGTTGGCAACGGGCAACTCTGCCATCATGGCCATTGAAAAAATGAAAGAAATGGGCGCATCTGATATTCGTTTTATCTGCTTATTTGCCGCGCCTGAAGGCATTCAAGCTTTCAAAGAAGCACACCCAGATGTGGCGATGTACATAGGTGCCATTGATCGCGGTTTAGACGACCACGCTTACATTCGACCTGGAGTCGGTGACGCGGGTGATCGAATTTACGGTACTCGTTAAATTTGATTCAAGCTGCTGACAACAAGAAGACAAAACACTTCCCCCCTGTCAGCAGCTTTATTAAAGGACAACAACCTCTGCCAAAACGACACCTAACCCCGTAACGCTAAAAAACCACCCGCGCTAATCATCACACCACCAGCTACGCGATTAAGAGATGACATGGCATTTGGAGACTTCATCATTCTACGAGCTTGAGAAGCACTCACAGAAATCAGCGTTAAGCCCATCATTAAAGCGGTAAAAGCCAGCATAGAAGCCCAAGCAATATCCCAACTAGTCAGTACTGTTAGATCCATAAAAGTCGGTAAAAACGCGATGTAAAACAAAATGACTTTTGGGTTTGAAGCAGAAATCATAAAACCCTGTACAAAGCTCGCCACTTCTTTCTTGGGTGTGCCCCCTAAATCTGACTCAGCACTATTAGAAACAGAAGCGGTCCACATCTTCCAACCAAGATAAATTAAGTAAGCGGCCCCTAGATAACGAATGGCTAAAAACACCCCTTCCATGGTTTGTGCAATAACAGCCAACCCATAACACGCCATGATTAAGTAAAGAATATCACTGACCGCCATTCCAGCACTTAATGACACACTGGCCTTAGCACCTTGGGTCATACTGCGTGCGATAATGGCAAAAACACCCGGCCCAGGCGTAATGCTGAAAATAAAAATGGCGATAAAAAAAGTAAGACCGCTTTCGACTGTCATCACGACTCCTTCACACCACAACCTGCCAACACCATACGCGTGATAAAGACTTTTGCCTCTTCGTAATCCCTCTCTTCTAAGGCGTCTTTCTGCAGCATAATGCGTACCTGTGCATCAAAATCTGCATATGTCTGCGTCATGGCCCAAATACTGATAAATAAATGTTCGACAGGCACAGGGTCCATCAAGCCTTTATTAACCCAAGCTTCAATCGTCACTTTTTCACGACTCAATTCGGTGACAAACAAACGACGCAAATAATCCAGTACGAAAGACTCTTCTCCGATTAACGCCATAGCAAAGACTTTAGAGGCATTTTTATTATCACGAGACTGGTCAATTTTCTCACTAATGTATCGCATTAAGTTTTGCTTTGGGCCTTCTTCAACATTAAATTCGCTGACAGAATGAAGCCACATTTCCAAAATACGCTCTAATACAGCTTCCAATAAATCTTTTTTCGATCGGTAATAATAATGCACATTGGCTTTAGGTAAGCCAGCTTCGTCCGCAATCATTTGAGTCGTGGTCTTTGCCAAACCTTGACGAGCAAATACGCGTTCCGATGTTTCTAATATAAGGGTTTGATTCTGCGCTCTAATGTGCGCTTTCAGCTGATCTTTAGGTCGTTTTGCGTCGCTCAAAGTCTAGCCTCGCTGCTGTCTAATAAATAGTGGGGGGAACTCTGATGATCCGATTCAGAGAGGGCATAAGAATAACACTTTTTGACGCCGTCACGAAGGTAGCCGGACATAAAATGTACACCTTTATCTATTTCACTACACCCTAAAGAAATAAAAAGAGGCTAAGAGAAAAGCGAAAGGAAAGCGGAGATAGACTTGAATTCCAAGCATAAAAAAAGGGAGCCGAAGCTCCCCATTTCCCCTCGTAACAGAGACTCAAATAACTATAGGCATTCATTATTTAAGCTAACTGTTACACCACGTTGGCACTGTGATTAAGGCTCATGAAAACAGCATGCGCCTTAATGTTCTTGAATTCTGAGATTAATTATAGACAGCTGATGTAACAGTGCAATAGTTTGAACCAAAAAAATTGAACAATCGGTCAATTTTTTCTAATTTTCGGTTTAATTTTTTACTGGAAGCGACTTAGAAACTCGGTTGCGGCCTTTCTTTTTCGACTGGTACAGTGCCTCATCAGCTCGCTTGAGAACATTCGTTGGCACCTCACCAGCCGATGCGAACGCCACACCAATGCTCGCTGTCACATTCACTTCAACGTCTTTTTTCTTTTTAGGATCAAAGACCTCAACTTGAGCCTCTTCAATACTTTCACGTACCGACTCCAACACAGCTTCAACGTCTTTGACCTGAGCTCGTCGAAACACCACGGTAAATTCTTCTCCACCATAGCGAAAAGCTCGTCCCGGAGCAGAAAACAACTTTAATTGTTGGGCGACGCTTTTAAGCACCTTGTCTCCCATATCATGACCATAAGTGTCATTAAATTTCTTAAAATGATCCACGTCGACCATGGCAATAGCATAATGCTTAGACAAGCCCACTAATTGCTCATTCAAAGCACGACGTCCAGGTAAGCGTGTCATGTCGTCTAAATACGCCATACGATAGCTTTCCATTAATAGGAACCATATCCACAACAGGCATTGCGCGGACAATAAAGTGTCGTACTGCACTCCAGAAACACTAAAACGAGAAATAATGATCAGACTTAAAATACTAATCAAACCACTGGCATGAAAAGCATCATTACTTAGCCACCATGCAATGGCCATCAGCATGATGCTGACGACAAGGCCAAACCAAAGCAATAAATCAGACCAAGTTAGCGATAACTGAAAAACCGCTTGATCAAGAAAGGCAAAAGACACCCAATGACGCTCAACGGCGTAGCACCAACAGACCAACATGGCGACAAACAATAAGCGATTAACCGCAAAACGATTAAAAAACCCTCTTTCCTTAACAAAGGCCAATAACGCCACACAGAAACAAGACACCACCAAATACGCGGTAATGGAAGCGGTTTGATTTGACCCTCCATACAATTTGGGGATCAACAACAGCAGCACCAAAATAAAAACGCGACCTTTATTAAAGTGCCAGGCTAGCAAAATAGCCACACCTGCTAGAATCAAAGGCATCAATGGCAAAATACTCACCCAAACGGGCGGCAGTAAGCCAACATATAAGCTCCCATAAACACTTAAGAGCAGGATACAACATGGTGCGAATAAGGAACCAAAACGCTCAGACATAGGACAAACAAACCCATCGAATCATTCGATTAAATACGACCAATATATTGCCCCGAAACGCATTCGGTTTCATTAATAATATGTAGAAATATACAAGATAAGGAAAAGACAATGGGATTATTAGTAGATGGCAAGTGGGTTGACCAATGGTACGACACAAAAAAATCACAAGGTAAATTCGTTCGTAGCGAAGCCATTTTTCGAAACTGGATTTATTCGAGCGATCAGTACGATGCCAACCAAACCGAACATTTCCCGGCCGAATCTGGACGTTATCACTTGTACGTTTCTTTAGCATGCCCTTGGGCGCACCGTACTCTGATATTTCGTCACCTCAAGCAATTAGAAAACATTATCAGCGTCAGTTGTGTCCACCCTGACATGTTAGAAAATGGTTGGGAATTCAAGCAGGCCCCAGACTTTCAAGATGCGCATGTGGACATTGGCGATCCATTACATCAATTTCAATTTGCGCATCAAATTTATACCAAAGCGAAAAAAGATTACAGCGGACGAGTAACCGTACCTATTTTATGGGACAAACAAACCCACACCATTGTCTCAAATGAGTCTGCTGAGATTATTCGCATGTTTAATAGCGCCTTCAATGAGCTCACTGGAAACACCTTAGACTTCTATCCGAAAGGGCTGGCAAAAGAAATCGACGAGATTAATAACAGGATCTACCACTCGTTGAACAATGGCGTATATAAATGTGGTTTTGCGACGACTCAAGCCGCCTACGAAGGCGCTTTAATCCCCTTGTTTGATACGCTGGACTATCTAGAAGACAGATTGCAAGGTCGTCGTTACCTAATGGGCGATCAACAAACTGAGGCTGACTGGCGTTTGTTTACCACCTTGATTCGTTTTGATGCTGTGTACTTTGGTCACTTTAAATGCAATCTAAAACGCATTCTAGACTACCCAAATATTAACCATTACTTACAATCTTTGTATGAACATCAAGGCATCGCAAAAACGGTCAACTTTGATCACATCAAACGGCACTATTATTACAGTCATAAAAACATCAACCCAACACAGGTTGTCCCTGTTGGCCCTAAACAGATATTTTTACCCTAATCTCGGCAAGTGAAACGATAACAGGGCATTCAAAAATGTCATGGTATCGTCAGCAAATATTCTAAAGACTGTTAAACTGGATGCATTTTAAGGATAATGAGGCTTCTTTTGCTTTTCGATGATGGCTCAACATTGAGCAAAGTAAAGCAAACCCTTATGTTACAGTTGAGAGTTGTGGTTGTTTATGGAAAAGAAAATACTCTGGGTTATCACAATAATACTATTTTTAGTTTTATGGATTAAAACCGACCCATTTCAGGATGAAGCTGATGTAACAGATGCAGACACAACAGAAGAAGTGAGTTCTGCAGACGAATCTGGCGAAGCAACACAGGACGAAAAAGACTACTTTAAGTCTCACCCGATCCAAGCAAAAGCGCCTGATTTTCAAGCAATAACGGATGTTAAAACTCGTAAGAAAGCTTTCTTCGAATACTTATCCCCCTTTGCCAAAGAAAAGAATGATTTGATCTTAGCCGATCGAGAACGCTTAACCGCTCTCCTCAAAAAAGCCAATAAACTGTCTAAAAAAGAGGTGGTTTGGGTCTCAAAATTGCGCAAAGACAATAAGCTTAAAGTGTTAACTCAATACTCAACACAAGACCTTCAAGCCCTATTATCTCGACTGGATATCATTCCCACATCACTGGTTCTAGCACAAGCTGCCAATGAGTCCGCTTGGGGCACCTCTCGTTTCGCTACCAAAGGCAACAATTACTTTGGACAATGGTGTTTTCGCAAGGGTTGCGGCCTAGTTCCTGTTTCTCGTGATAACGATGCCGATCATGAAGTGCGTAAGTTCCACGACGCTCGTGAATCTGTCTTTGCTTACATTGATAACTTGAATACCAACTCCGCTTATAAAAAGCTCCGCAACACTCGCGCCAATCTTAGGCAACAAGGTGATGTCATCACGGGTTTAGCATTAGCACAAGGTTTAGAGCACTATTCACAGCGAGGTCAAGCTTACGTGAAAGAAATCATCAGCTTGATCAACTACAACAAGCTATGGCGCTTTAACCGCGTACAAGCAAATAATGAGTAACTATTTTTTGTTGCACTTTTTTCCTAATCCAAGTTGGAAAAAATGTAATAAAATGCAACTTTACGTTACTAAATTACTTTGTCTGGGGTGGCTAAGCGTCATCCCCTTCATTACAATACCGTAATATTTTACTCATTCATAAAACGAGGAAATTCAATTGGCCCGTTTACCTGTTATTGTTGGCTTTGGCGGAATTAATTCGGCTGGTCGTACTTCATCTCATCAAGCTTATCGCCGAATCGTTTTCGATCTTCTACCAAGCTCAATCCAGCAGGATGTGTTATTGGATCTTGCCACGCTAACGAATATGGCGGAGCATAAAAATGGACTTTGGCATACCCCATCAGGGGAAACACTGGATGCAGAAACCTTAGTCGATAGCATTGGTGAAGAACTTCTGGCAAAAACACTGATTCGCCGCATTCACCCAAGCTTGTTTGATGTTGACCATGTCACCATCCATAAGGCAGCGTCCTTACAAGCGACATCTAATGAAGAGCATTTTAGCTTCCGAGCGAAAACACGCTCTTTACCCAAAAATAAGCCATCAAACTGGAAGGTGACCCCCGTCTCCGACACCATCAGTGAAATCACGGTTGATGGAAACCTAGAAACCTTCGTAAAAGACACCAAACCTTTGGCCGTAAAAGCAGCGGGACAACTACCAACAGGTTTTGACGCAGGCAAGCTTTACCAGAGCCGTAACCATCCGCGCGGTTTGCAAATGACAGTTTACGGCGCATCTGATGCAATTAAGAGCAGTGGTATTGATTGGGAATTGATTCGCAGCAAAGTCTCCCCTGACAAAATGGCTGTTTACGCGGCTAACTCCATTGGACAAATGGATGATCTAGGCTTCGGAGGTATGTTGAAATCGGCCCTAATGGGCAAGCGCACAACCTCAAAACATTTACCGCTGGGCTATGCTCAAATGCCCGCTGACTTTGTTAATGCTTACTTACTAGGAAGCGTAGGTAATGTAGGAACAGCCATTGGTGCATGTGCGACTTATTTCTTCAATTTAGAGCGCGCGGTAGACGGCATAAAATCCGGTAAATTCCGCGTTGCCATGGTCGGCGGTAGTGACGCCCCGATCACACCTGAGATCATTGAAGGCTTTCGCACCATGGGTGCATTGGCAGAAGATGTTTCACTATTAGCTTTGGATAAACTAAGCCAGCATGACGAACCAGATCACACTCGCAGCTGTCGTCCATTTGCCGAAAACTGCGGTTTCACCATCGGCGAATCAAGCCAATGGACACTGTTAATGGATGATGAGCTTGCGGTTGAACTTGGCGCGCAAATATTTGGTGCCATCCCAGCGGTATTTTCCCATGCAGATGGCCATAAAAAATCCATCTCTGCGCCGGGCGTTGGTAACTACTTAACCATAAGCAAAGCCATGGCTTATCTAGAAAACATCATAGGCAATGAAGGCTTGACAAAACGTACCTTTATTCAGGCTCACGGTACTAGCACACCTCAGAATCGCATTACCGAATCACATGTACTGAGCAAAGCAGCCACCAGCTTTGGTGCAACAGATATGCCTGTTGTTGCTATGAAAGCCTTTTTGGGTCATTCACAAGGCACGGCCGGTGGTGATCAGTTGCATCTTTCATTAGGTGTTTGGCAAGATGGTATTTTACCTGGTATCACCACCTCGAAAGCCATCGCTGACGATGTCTATCAAGACGGTTTGAAGTTCCAATTAAAACACGAGCATTATGGTGCTGAGTATTTTGATGCGGCTTTGTTAAACTCGAAAGGCTTCGGTGGTAACAATGCCACAGCAGTACTGCTTTCCCCTCAACAGGCTATGAAAATGCTGTCGAAACGTTACTCAGCGGAGCAACTGGCTGATTACCAGCAAAGAAAAGTTGCCGTCGCCGAAAGCGCAACTGAGTACAATCAAGCTGCCATTCGCGGTGAAGTATTACCAACCTACAAGTTTGGCTTTAATGTACTAGGAGGTGAAGAATTAGACATCACCAATCAACACATCAAACTGCCTGGCTATGATCTTCCGGTTGACCTTCATATCGATAACGATTTTGATGATTTAACCTGATCAAATATGGTACTGAGTTACCACCTAAAAGGATTTTGCAACCTCTTCAGGCGGTAACTCAGATTTATAAATTGTCTTGTAAAAATTCGAGCAATAATCGTGTCTTCTGCGACATCAATTTACGCTGTGGATAAATCGCATGAAAGCTGACTTCATACCCTTTCCATTGCGGCAAAACATTGACCAACTCCCCAGACTCTAAGTATTTTGACACCAGAAATTCCGGTTGATAAATGACTCCTACCCCTTCTAAAGCCAAGCGAGCCAATGCACCACCATTATTAGCACGACAATTTCCGGATACCACGGCGGCCCCTTGTTCGCCTTTTTCGTTCGTAAATTGCCAATGATCAGAGGTCACAGTATTGGTGTAGAGCAAACAATTATGATGCTGCAAATCCTCTAAAGACGTGATCGCACCATAACGCTCAAGATACTCAGGGGAAGCACACACATAAGAGCCAGCGGTACAAAGTTTGCGAGCGACAAATTGATCTCCTCCTAAAAGCCCCCCTCTAATCGCCAGGTCCACACCAGATTCAGTCATATCGACACGCTTATCGTTAAAATCCACATCCAATTCAATCTGTGGGTACAGGCGTGTAAAGCTGTCGAGTAACGGCACCAAATGCGTCAAGCCAAAGTCCATTGGCACACTGACTTTCAGTAATCCTTTTGGCTTTTGTGCTAAGTCTCCTATTTCACTCTCAGCCTCTTCTAGGGCATCCAAGATAGACACACAATGTTGATAATACTTTTGGCCAGCGTGGGTCACACTAATATTACGAGTATTTCTTTGTAGTAACTTAGTTCCCAATTCATCTTCAATAAAGTTAATATAACGAGTCACCATTGGCCTTGAAATACCCAGCGAATCACTGGCCTGCTTAAAACTCTCCACTTCGTATACTCGGCAAAACACCTTCATGGCTTGAAGCTTATCCATTTCACTCACCCAAAATTAAAAAAGTTCCCATTTTATTATTTCATTATAGTTAACATTGAATTGTTTTTTAAGCTGATTATTTATTGAAAAAAAGGCTCTAAACTGTACTGATACATTCATATCAATAAGGAGAACCTACATGAAAGCATTAGCAATTAGCGCTTTGGCCCTTGCCTCTAGCCTTTCTTTCGCAGCAGATTACAAAGTCGATACCGCTCACTCTGCTGTTATTTTTAAAATTGGCCACTTGGGTGTGAGTACCACAGTGGGTCGTTTTGACGAGTTCAGTGGTGACTTCTCATATGCTGACGACGGTAAATCTGGCTCAGCAACACTGACCATTCAAGCTGACAGCGTTGATACCAACCATGATGCACGTGACAAACACTTACGCAGCCCAGACTTCCTAGACGTTAAACAATTCCCAACGTTAACATTCACCAGCAAGCAATTTGATGGCAACACATTAACTGGCGATCTAACCTTGCATGGCGTCACCAAGTCCGTGACATTTGATGTTGAAAAAGTTGGCGAAGGCAAAGACCCATGGGGCGGCTACCGTTCTGGTTTTGAAGCAACAACAACCATTAACCGCAGTGATTTCGGCATCACTTACTTCATCCCAGGCGTCACTGATGCAACAGAGATCGAAGTATACGTGGAAGGCATTCGCCAATAAGACAGTTTAAGGAAGAGACATGTACGAAGAAGCCAGTAACTCAAATCTAATCATGCTATTGCATACGGCCATTTACCCCTTTATCGCCGCGCTGATAGTCAGTTTTATTACTGGCAAATTACTGCGTACATCGTCTTTTTTAGGCTATCTTGGTGGTTTTATCGTTGGACTCAGCCTGATCCATTCAGGCTTGAGCTTTCCACCAAAACAAGCGATAGATTATTACAGTATCAGTGCCCTTATTGGCATATTCGTTTTGATCAGTTTACATCTCACCAGCAACTCAACGCCCTTAAAGTATGGTCTTTGCGCCTTATTAACGGGATTGTCTTTCTACCTTTTGCTTAACCCGGTATTAAAACATTCGGGGCTACACATAAGCCTCATATGGTCTGTTGCTTGTGCCGTTGCCACGCTAATATATATTGCACTGAGTCAACAGACAGGACAAAACAGCACAGAACGGAAAGGCTTAGAAAAACTAGAACCTCACACCCCTATGATTGGTTTAATGATTGTTGCAGGCAGTGCTGCACCAGTTATTTCGATTGGTGGTAGCTTGTTAATAGGTCAGTTACTTGGTGCTTTTGCCGCCGCCAGTGCTGGTTATCTACTGATAAGCCTTATCACATCAAACCGACAAGCTTTTAGTAGTGCCCCAGCCATCATCCTACTAGCGGGCCTAATCAGCCAAAGCCATATCTTAGCTGACATCCCTCTTAGTGTTATGGTTTTAATCGCGGCTTCTTGTTTTGTTACTCCAATCATTCGTCACTTAACGCAAAAAGCCATACCAACCATTCTTTGCCAAGCCATTCTAAGTATTATCATTAGTGGCTTTTGCTTATGGTTAGTATGGCCTGAAAGCAGCCTTTACTAATTTTAAAGACCGTTACTAGTCTTTAAAAATAGAACGCGAAGGGCGCCATAATGGCAGAACAACGGCCATTATGGCGCAATGCACAGCACTATAAGACAGCAAATAAAGTGTGTCTTCATGCTCCAGCTCTAAATGCAATGACACGATCAAGAAGTTTGGCAACACAATCAAAAGCCATATAAAGATGGCCAAAAAGAATTGTCCGATGCGCGTTAAATTTCTCACTCTTAACATCAGCCAAGCCGTGAACCACAAGAACACAAAGCTTGAAATTAGAAAGATCACCAGCACATCCCAGCTTGGAAGTTCTACTGCATCCTGCCACACAGGGCGACCCAAGAATTGCGTTGGGGTTGATGCATACCAAAGAACACCTACCAACACTTGGAAGAAAAACACGACCATTACGGCTTTAAGATTCATTTTATGCACGTCAACTCCTGCTCTATCTGCATATCAAAGGTCAACCATTGACCTTGAAAGGCATGAGCGAGTTTCAGATTCACAAAAGAGCCCTCAACCGTTCATGCCTTTATCAACTAACTTGATACAATTCCTTTACCAGACTTCTTAGTTTTGATCGCCAAGGTCGCTGTTTGATGCCAAAATGATTAAACACCTTTCGACAAGACAGAGATTGCCGCTTCATAGCAACTTGTGGCACACCTTCTACGGTATCCGATTGCGCTTCAACATCAACTTGCGCCCTTGAGTCGTATTGAGCCGCCGTTGCCAGAATCGCTTCAACCAAACCAACCCAACTAATTTCCTCAGCACAGCAATAATGATAAATCCCTTTATTCTCTGCACCGTAATGGCCTTGATTAAGCATTGACAACACCACTCTCACTAAATCAGAGACTGGGGTCGGACTGCCAATCAAGTCATCTTTGTAAGCAAGATTAACGCCACCCTGGATTGACTCCAGTGTACGACAAACAAAATCATCTCCCTGCCCACTGAACAACCACCCCGTTCGCAACACAATATTGTGTGGGTGATTTAACACTTCAGTTTCGGCCCGGATTAACGCTTTCGCATAACTACTAGTACCATCAGGCTCGTCTTTCTCCGAGTAAGCTAACCCCTTATTACCCGAAAATACCCGTGCACTGCTTAGCATAATCAGCGGTGCAAAGGCTTCTTGACTTAAAAAGGTCAAGGTTCCCAAAAACGTATCATAGTCCGATTGCAGAGCATGACGTAAACTCAAAGCATCGATGACCACATCAAAGGCCATGGCTTTAAATTCATCGCGTCGGGTTGCATCCAACAATAGAGCTTCATCTGGACACAACCATTCAAATTCTGGTTTATTTTGGGTTAGCTTTAAAAAAGCTGTCCCCACTTCTGTTCCCGAACCCAGCAGCAAAATACGGATCGGCGCATTAATATCTTGTTTATTATTCAAAGTATGACCTCATGCCACTTAGGAAAAACTCGTAGTAGATTATCATAGCTATCAACAGCAATCTGCTCTACTTCTTCATTCCGAATAGTGGCAACGCTCTTTGCTACCTTTAATATCGACAAGGGAGTATTCACCTGGCCTTGATATCCATACAAAGGCATATCGGGAGAATCCGTTTCCAACACGTACGACTGACGATCCAAGACATGTAAAACACGCTGAGCCTTTTTCGCCCTTGGATACGTCACCGTACCACCCATCCCTAAAACAAAACCCAACTCAGCAAACCGCTGCGCCTGTTCATAACTGCCATTAAAAGCATGAATGGTACCACCTGTTTTCAAGCCTACCTGACGAAGGCATTGATAGACTAAGTCATAACTTTTCCGAGCATGAATCACTACAGGCAAATGCAAACTTTTCGCCAACTGTAATTGGCGCACAAAAAACGTTTTTTGAATGCCCATATCACAGGAACCGGGCCAATTATCCAAACCTATTTCACCAATGGCTAACACTGAGTCTGTTTCACAATACTCAGCCAATTCATCCAATTCATCCAATCTTGCTTGCTGCAAAAAGTAAGGATGCAAGCCATAAGCTATCCGCCATTGTGGATAACGCTTTGCTAAATTACTCAACTTTCGCCAAGAAGCAGCCGTCGTCGCTGGTACCAAAAAGCCTTTTACCCCAACTGCTTCACAGTGCATCATCAGCTCATCACGAGTCTGGTCAAACACATCAAAATCAAGATGGCAATGAGTATCTATATACATATACAAAAGATTACATTATTTATAACATTAATAGCTAGCTTAAATTTTAATCAGAAATCAAATTTTTTCGCTAATAACAAAAAAGCCGCGACAGAGTCACGGCTTTTTAAAAGACTTTATGAAATAAGCAATTAGAGAGCAGGACCTGCTTCCACAATAGCCTCAGACACAGTATCAAACTTCTTAAAGTTTTCCACGAACTGAGCAATCAAATTCTTAGCTTGTGCTTCATAAGCTACTTGATCAGACCAAGTCTTACGAGGGTTCAATAAGATGCTATCGACACCAGGAACCTGAGTCGGGACATCCAAATTCACATCCCCCAAATGCTCGGTTTCCACATCAACTAATGCACCTGATTGAATAGCAGAAATGACCGCACGGGTTGTCGGAATACTGAAACGCTTACCGCCTTGTCCATGAGCACCACCAGTCCAACCGGTATTAACCAGGTAAACTTTACTGCCAAATTCTTCAATACGCTTAATCAAAAGGTCGGCGTACACATCAGCAGAACGCGGGAAGAAAGGCGCACCAAAACAAGTTGAGAACGTGGATTTAATTCCGGTTCCAGCGCCCATTTCAGTAGACCCAACCAATGCCGTGTAACCACTCAAGAAATGGTAAGCGGCCGCTTCTTTACTCAAAATAGAAACAGGAGGCAATACTCCAGTTAAATCACATGTCAAGAAGATGATGGCATTTGGCTCACCTGCACGATTCTCTGGCGCACGCTTCTCAATGTGCTCACGCGGGTAACCAGCACGGCCATTTTGTGTTAAAGAAGTATCTGTGTAATCCGCCACACGCGTTTCAGGGTCTAACACTACGTTTTCTACAATAGTACCGAACTTAATCGCGTCCCAAATAATTGGCTCATTCTTTTTCGATAGATCAATGGTTTTCGCGTAACAACCACCTTCAATATTGAAGACAGTATCTTTACCCCAACCATGCTCATCATCACCAATCAAGAAGCGCTCTGGGTCTGCTGACAAGGTGGTTTTACCCGTTCCAGATAGACCAAAGAACAAGGCTACATCTTCGTCTGTTCCAACGTTTGCCGCACAGTGCATAGGCAATACATCGTACGCTGGCAGCAAGTAGTTTTGCACAGAAAACATGGCTTTTTTCATTTCGCCTGCGTAACGCATGCCAGCAATCAAAACCTTACGCTCGGCAAAGTTTAAAATCACACAACCATCAGAATTCGTACCATCACGCTCAGGCTCACACACAAAATCTGGGGCATTTAAAATCTGCCACTCACCTTTAGAAGTCGGGTTGTATGTTTCTGGACGAATAAACAAGTTACGTCCAAACAGGTGATGCCAAGCTGTTTCAGTACGCATGATCACTGGTAGATAATACTCATCGCCCGCACCGACATGAATATTAGAAACATAAGACTCTTTGTTATCCAAATAAGCC
Organism: Marinomonas posidonica; assembly: GCF_043643765.1. Classification (GTDB taxonomy): domain Bacteria; phylum Pseudomonadota; class Gammaproteobacteria; order Pseudomonadales; family Marinomonadaceae; genus Marinomonas; species Marinomonas posidonica_A. Next base: position 208,437 of record NZ_JBHZSP010000008.1, read on the forward strand.
GTTACACGATCCCACAATGGTGCAAACTTATCTTCTGGAAACGCTCGGTTAACTGGCCCCCAATGAATATTATCTTTACTAGATGCTTCTTCTACAATGAAACGATCCATTGGAGAACGACCTGTACGAGCGCCTGTTTCAACAACAAGTGCGCCATTATCGGCTAGAACCCCTTCGCCATTTTGCAATGCCTTTTCCACCAATTGAGGTGTAGTTAGGTTCTTGTGAATTCTAGTTACTTCCGATGCGGAGTTCATTACGCTAAATCCTCTGTACGATAAGGGTTGACTGATATTTTTTTATAATTTTGAAATGAATTTACTCTATAAAATCGATAGTAACAAAACATTCTAAGAAAACATATTGTTATAACGAACTGTTATTTTATTACCATTTTGAAAGCCGACAATAAGACCTAACCAATTGAAAAATATAGAAATAATGAAATACATCCTAGTAAAAAACGTTAATACCAGTAATTTTGACGAATATTTAAACAATTTTTTTGTAGTTTTCTTTCTTTTTAGTAGTCTTTCTACTAACCAGAAAATCACTTACCAAAAAAACACCCCACAAAAGATAAGGCCATAATATGGGCTTTTCACAGACGAAATCCCCCATAAAGACTAAGGTTTCTGATAAAAAAGTATAAAAAAATCTACTTTTTTGAATTTTTCCGGCCCTTATTACCTCCTGATATTCATCTCTTCATGGTAAGATAATTTCCTCAATTCCCCCAATTGTTCAAAAGGTTGATCGATATTTATGTTAGAAACAAATCAGAACTGCAATATTGGATTTGTCGGCCTGGGTGTCATGGGAAAAAACTTGGCCTTAAACTTAGCTGATCATGGCTACCGAGTTGCTGGTTTTGATCTTGACACACATAAAGTACAAGATGTTTTGGCGACAGAAGCAGCTGAACGTCCTGACTCTTCGGCTCCAGCTCGAATCATCGGCTGCGACAGCATGGAAGACATGCTATCCAATTTAGTTAAGCCCCGCGTTATTGTGGTTTTGGTGCCAGCTGGAAACCCTGTTGATGCTGTTTGCCAAAACCTAATCAAAGCTGGTTTAGAAGCAGATGACATTGTCGTCGACTGTGGTAACAGCCAATGGACAGACACCATTCGACGTGAAGCGGAATACAAAGAACAATTTAAGTTCTTTGGTACCGCTGTCTCCGGTGGTGAAGTAGGCGCACGATTTGGCCCATCTTTAATGCCTGGTGGTGATGCCGACTCATGGAAATACTTACAACCTATGTGGGAAGCCGTAGCGGCTAAGGTAGATAAAGATGGTAACCCGATTGTCAGTAACACGCCTGGCAAACCGGTTACTGAAGGGGAACCTTGTACCGCTTACCTTGGACCTGATGGTGCAGGACACTATGTCAAAATGGTTCACAACGGTATTGAATATGCCGACATGCAGTTAATTTGTGAAGCCTACCATCTATTGCGTTCCCTATTGGGATACGAGCCAGAAGAAATTGGTCAGTTATTCGAGAAATGGAACCAAGGTGTTCTAAACAGTTACCTAGTCGAAATTTCCGCAGACATTCTTCAGCAATACGACCATAAAACTGGTGCGCCATTGGTGGATATGATTCTGGACAGTGCAGGCCAAAAAGGCACAGGTCGCTGGACCTCAATTAGCGCCACGCAAATGGGTGTACCAGCCGGCATTATCAGTGAATCGGTTTATGCACGAGCTCTAAGCACACTAACCACTGAACGAGAACAAGCCGCTGACAAACTGGTTGCGGATGTAGAAAGTGGTGAAATTGAAGCCAGCGAAGTAGAAGCCGCGATTGAAGAAGCACTGTATTGCGCGAAAATCTGCGCTTATGCTCAAGGCTTTCAACTCATGCGAGCGGCACAGAAAGAATACAACTGGACACTTAATTTCAGTGACATCGCGAAGATCTGGCGTGGTGGGTGCATTATTCGCGCTTCTTTCTTGCAGAAAATTGCTGATGCTTTCACGGACAACCCTCAACTAGAAAACCTATTGTTGAGTGATTACTTTGCCGATGCCATGGCTAGCAAGCAAAAAGGCTTACGTAAGGCCGTTGTGTTAGCAGCACAATCTGGTATTCCAACACCGTCTTTCTTCTCTGCTTTGGCTTACTTTGATGGCTACCGTTCTGAAGTGGTTCCGGCGAATTTACTGCAAGCCCAACGTGACTATTTCGGTGCTCATACCTACGAGAGAGTCGACGGCGAGCCAGGTCAGAAATATCACACTTTCTGGCAAGAAAATGGTCGTCCTGAACGTAAAGCCTAACTTCCTTAGGTAAAAAAACCACGATTTCAATACTAGAAATCGTGGTTTTTGTCTCTGCCCTTGTCAAATTTGTAACAGAGCCAGGATATTAAGACTTGGCTTGTTTTTCCATCGACGTCAGCATACCACGCAACATACCATATTCTTGTTGATCGAGACGGGAGCGTTGAAATAAACGTCTAAATCTCGTCATAACCTGCATCGGCATCTCTGGGTCCAGAAAATCAATGTTGACTAAGACCTTTTCTAAATGCACTAACAAATAATCCACTTGCTCTACAGTAGCCGCTGGCACATCCCATTTATTCTGTACTGCTGGTGCATCTTGCGTAGCAAGAAACTTCATGCGTAACTCGTAAGCAATCACCTGCACCGCGGCGCCGAGATTCAATGAACTAAAAGAGGCAACAGAAGGAATGTGCACATGGTAATGACAACGCTGCAACTCTTCATTTGTCAGACCTCTGTCTTCACGGCCGAATACAAAAGCCGTTTCTAAACCTTCATTAAACACCAAGTCAGCAGACTCTCGAGGATCTACCAATGGCCAAGGTATGGTACGTTCACGAGCGCTGGTACCAATGACTAGCTGGCAATCCGCTAGAGCTTCTTCTAAGGTGTCAACGACCACGGCATTTTCCAAAATGTCGGTCGCCCCAGACGCTCGACTCACCGCCTCTTGATTTGGGTAATCTCTTGGCGCCACGAGATAAAGGTCTGCCAAGCCCATATTTTTCATCGCCCGAGCAGCGCCTCCTATATTGCCAGGATGAGACGTATTCACCAGAACGATGCGAACTTTATTTTGCATGATGTTAGATACCAGCTAAGAAATAATATAAACCCACGCATGTTAACAGATATTCTTTGATATTCATTTGATTGGTTAGTTTTTCGCCAATTTTTCTCTGGCTAATGTGGGATTATTAAGCTAGAATTCGCGCTCAAATTTTGGCTCCCAGATCTCATGTCTGGCACGCCCGCTCTTTAACACTTTATCTGGCAACTGGCTCGTCCTTACAAAGGGTGAGCAGTTCATGTTTAATGACGAATTAATGACGGTAAATTATGCAACCTAGAATCAATGTCGCAATAAAAGCAGCTCGTGCCGCTGCAGAATACATAGTTCATTCTCAAGAGAAATTATTATTTGATAAAGAACAAGGTAAATCCTCTGCGGAAGTTTACGCTGCCGTTTGTTCTGGTGCTGAACGCAGCATTGTTTACAATCTAGAAAAAGCTTACCCTGCAGATACCATCACCACTCGTTTACAAGGTTCCGTACAAACTGGCGAAGAAGGCGAATGGATTATCGATGCGATTCAAGGACAACACCTATTCACACGTGGGTTAGCAGGTCATGTGATTACCATTAGTTATGTGGTTGCCGGTAAAGTAGAACACGCCCTAGTGCTTAACCCTCACACTCGAGATGAATTCTACGCAAGTAAAGGCCGCGGCGCTTACTTGAATAATTCTCGAATCCGCAGCAGTTCCGCTCGAGCACTAGAAGGTACGACATTAGCCGCTCAATTCCCTGCAACAGATCGCACATCAACCTACCTTGAAGGCCAATTGGCCGTGCTTTCTGATGTCGCTCAACAAGGCGCTCGCGTTGTCATGCAAGATGCACCAGCACTGATGCTAGCCAATGTGGCAGCAGGTCGCTTAGACGGTGCTTGGGGCATCAAGTTACAAGAATGGGAAATGCAAGCTCCTCTGTTTATCGCCAAAGAAGCCGGCGCTTTGATTGCGGCGTTTGATGGTTCTCCAAGCTTGGAAAAAGGTGACGTGCTGTGTGCTGCGCCACGTTTATTTAAAATGTTATTGCCTGTACTAAACAAACACCTTAACTAAGCTTTTTCTTTACTGAAAAGCAACAAAAGCCTCGTTACCAAAGTTTGGTAATGAACTGACCCCCAATAGTTGGACATTCCAATTACTGGGGGTCTTTTTATGTCCAAATATCACAGAGAATTTAAA
>NZ_JBHZSP010000009.1:0-185178 GCF_043643765.1 Marinomonas posidonica
ACTGACCTACTCAGTATAGAAGGGGGTGTCCATTTCATTATTTTAATAGTGCGCATGCGCGTTTAGACAATTCCAAAGTTTCACCAATACCTTTATAAGCAATTGAAAAATAGTACTTTTATATATCTATTAACAAAATCTAAATATGGAAAAACGAATATGCGCGTTATTTCATTTTCCACGACCTGTTATTCTGCTGCGGATATTTTTATCTTGTTGTCACACTTTGAAGCAGCAAAAATCGAAATGCGTTCTATAAAAATAGGATGTGAGATTCAATCAGGCAGGAAAGCTCCTTCTCAATTCATTCGTACATCCTTTACCTTAGATTCATCATAGAACAGCGTTTTGAGTTTTTCCAATAAGAAATTGAGTTTTTAGCGAGTAAGAATTGGGTAATTAGACATTCGCTAGTTTTGATATTGCAGCTGTAATCAAACCTACAAACTGTTGTTCATGATGAGCTAATTTGAGGCTGCTGGACTAACCCCACCCTTGACCTCCCCTTGAAAGACATAAGGAGAGGGAACATGAGATTTGGTTTGGCCGTAGATGGTTTTGTTTGAAGGCGCTGCGCTTATCAAACCTACAGATCGTAATTTACGCTACCCTGTTTAACGGTCGATGCGATCCAAGGATTCTGACTGTTCTAGCCTTTCGGCCAACCAGACTTTTATGATGGACTGACGAGTCACTCCGATTCGACGAGCTTCTTTATCAAGCGAGTCTATCATCCATTCTGGAATGTCTACGTTGATTCTTTTTTGTTTCTGTAAAGGACGCTGGGCTTTTAACACATCAAGCTGCTCTAGCAGGTCTTCTCCTGCATCAAATTTGTCATCAAATTCTTTAGCTTTCATATAAGATTACCTCTGATTTTCTTGCGCGCCGCACTGATATGATCCTTATGTTGTTGTTCCTGTATGTGATAACAGCGGTCCAATGCTTATCATCCATACTGCCAATGACAACATACCTTTCTTCATCTTCTGTTTTGGCGGGAATTTCGAGCAACATTGAATCATCCCACAGTCTCTGAGCTTCATTGAAGTCGATTCCATGTTTAGCTAAATTCGCATCACTTTTTAGTTGGTCAAATTCAAATGCATGCATGAGTAAAAAATATGCTTTTTTTACTCATCCTGCAAGAAATGGCATTTGGTTTGATGGAATTAATTTTGTTTGATTTAGCCTGTTTGATGGCACTGCGCTTACAAGACCTACTTTTATCGCGATTTACTCTGAATTTGATTGAGGTTGCTGGTCTAACCCCACCCTTGCCCTCCCCTTGAAAGACATAAGGGGAGGGAACATGAGATTTGGTTTGGCTGTAGATGGTTTTGTTTGATGGTGCTTCGCTTATCAAACCTACAAGCTTTTTTCGCGGTTTACTCTGAATTTGTCTGAGGTTGCTGGTCTAACCCCACCCTTGCCCTCCCCTTGAAAGACATAAGGGGAGGGAACATGAGATTTATTTAGATGTGCGCTTTTAAACGTAAAAAGAGATAATCAGCTTCTTGAGGTATCGCTCGACACGTTCCTGAATGTGCGAAAGGACGAAAAGATTTTTTGGTTACTTTTGCATCGTTTGGCAAAAGTTACCCGCTCAGCAGAGCGGAATAATGCATCCCAACCAAAGTCAAACAGAAGTAAAAATAAACGCCTCGGGCAGTGCAAAACAATGCTCCCCAACCAAAGTCAAACAGAAGAAACAAACAATCTATCGGGCACAGTAAAACCCCACCCCCTCCCCTTAATAAGGGGAGGGAAATTATAACTCAATGACTCTTGCTTGCTCCGACAATGGGCTATCGATGTGACTCACTAAGATCAGCATGTCAGGTTGGTAATCATGCTGCAGGGCATAACAAATGCGTTCGATGGTGGCTTTGTCGAGGCCATCAAAAGGTTCGTCTAGCAGTAATAAGGGCGCGCGGCGCAGTAGCAGTCTTGCTAGCACTAGGCGTTTGCGTTGTCCACCAGAAAGGTCTCGACCTTGTGAGCTAAGTAAGGTGCTCAGTCCGTTTTCTAATCCCCTCACCCAGTCGGCTAATGCCACGGCTTCGAGTACGGCCCACATTTCGGCATCGCTGGCATCGGCTTTGCCTAGCATTAGGTTGGCAGCGATGCTTTGTTGGAACACATAAGGCGACTGGGGTAAGTAGCTAAGTTGCTTTTGGAAGTGCGAGTTGTCGTAAATCTCGCATTCATTTTGGTTAACATACGCCTTGCCTGTAGCTAGGCAATCCCCGGCAATTGACGCTAACAAGGTGGATTTGCCAGTACCGCTGGCACCGCGCAACCAAAGGCTGTCCCCTGTGTTGACTTCAAGGTTGATAGCTTGGTTGCCCAAGCCACTTGCTAGGTGGTAACCACGCCAATCTCGCAGTGATAAATGAGTGAGTTTTTCCAAAGCAGAAGCGGATACCGGTGGTGCGTCTTGTTGGATTTGGTTTAAGCGACGTAAGCCCACTTGTGACTGACCTTGTGCCACGAAGGATTGTACCAGTGGTAACACCAGTTCATTCACCGCCAATAAGGCCAATACTAGGCCCACTAACCAAGTACCTGATACTCCGTCTTTGAGTTGCCAGTTCATCTCGCTCATGCCTGAGCTGTTGATCATTAAGTCACCTAACAGCAAAAACACGCTGGCGAGTAAGCCGATGGAGACCATGTATGCCAATAATCGCCCTAGGCTAATGGCTTGTTGAATCATAACCTCCATGCGCTTTTGACGATTGTCGAGTTGCTCTAAACGAGCTGCGTAGTCTTGCCAATGGCCACGAATGGTGAGTGTAATTAACGCAGAAAATAAACTCACGAAACGGCCACGTCTGTGCACGCCAAGAATCTGTCCAACGTGCACAGCATGAGAGGCAAAACGGCCACACACATAAGGTAAGATAACCAAGTGACACAGCGCCGCGATCGCTAGCGGCCAGAGTAAAACAGGGTCGATGAAGTAGGCAAAAATGCTCACGCCAATATAACCAAGCAAGGCATAGAGCCAAGGCAAAAACACCACCAGCGGCCAACGGATGATTTGGTCCAGATCGCTCACCAAGCGTTGCAATAAGTCACCACGGCTTTGTTTGTGCAGATCAGCAATCGGCTTAGCGACCCGCTGATCCCACACCCAAAGTCGCAGTGTGCGCAATAAGCCTAATAAATGGTTGTGTGCGGTAACTTGTTCACCGTATCGGCCTGCTGTTCTGAGAATGGCTAAGCCGCGCACTATGGCACCCGGCGTTAGGTAATTAAACACTAAGGCGGTGCCCATCGCAGTCGCCAATCCGGCCGCCGAAATAAACCATCCAGATACGCCCAACAGTGCTACGCCTGCTATGCTGGACGCAACACCTGTGATGACGGGAATGATAAAACCCCAAGGATTGGCCAATAATAGTTTAGCGAGGGATAGTGCATTTGGCTTTTTCATCCAATCCTCCTTTATTCTCATCCAGCCCTTCTTTGTTTAGACTCCAGTGTTTGTCGGCCCAGTGAATCGGGTGTGTATCATGGCTAACAATGAGTAAGGTTTTTCCTCGGGAGACGGTTTCTAAGGTGTTTAATACGGCATCGGCGGTGTCAGCGTCCAAGCCGGAACAAGGCTCATCCAGTAACCAAACATTGGCTTTCGATAATAAGGCTCTGGCGATGGATAAACGCTGCATTTGACCGCCCGACAAACCACTACCCAACTCGGTTAAGGCGGTGTCTAAGCCATTAGGAAGCGCGGCAATAAAGTCGGCACATTGGCTATCTTGCAGTGCTTTTTGTATGCGGTTTTCGCTCGGTTCAGCAATGCCTAATAAGAGATTGCGACGAATGCTGCCGTTTACCCATTCTGGAGTTTGCGGCAACCAAGCCAATTTATTGCGCCAGTCTCGCAAGTTCAGTGTCGAGAAGGCTTTGCCTTTAATATAAAGCTGCCCTTGGTAGTTTTCCTCAAAGCCCAGTAATAAGTGCAATAAGCTAGACTTACCAGCACCAGATTCACCACTTAGCCAGACTCGCTCTCCCTGGAGAATATTACCCGTAATTGGCGACAGACGTTGTCGTCCTGTGTCTTGCCAAGCAAGTTCATGAAACGATAAATACGCCAATTGCGCTGAGCTTGGTACGTAGTCTGCTGTGATCTCCGACGCTTTCTGCATCGACAATGGCGAGTCTAAAATACTCATAAGATCGGTGGCCGCGGCTTCGGCTTTTTGCTTGGCGTGATAATCGTTACCCAACTGACGCAGGGGCAAATAAAACTCAGGGGCAAGCAACAATAAAAACATGGCTTGCGTTAACGTCACAGGCGAACTGCCCACTTGCCAAGGTAAAATTTCTAACAAGCCTAGGCCAAGATACAAAGCAATCATGGCTATGGAAATGGAAGCAAACAGTTCTAATGTGGCGGTGGATAAAAACGCCAATAACAGCACGCTCATGGTGGTTTTTTGATACGCCTTGGCGCTGTTAGACAGACGATTTCGTGCGGCTGATGTGCGCCCAAGACGTTTAAGTTCCGCCAACCCTTGGCTGAGATCCATAAATTGGTTGGACAACATGGCCAACACATTGAATTGACGACGATTCGCCTGCGCTGCTTTGTAACCGACAAAAATCATAAACACGATCACCAAAGGCGCGGTGAGTATGAAAACTAAGAAGGCCACCCATGACACAGGGGCGACCGATAACAAGATGACGCTGGGAATCAGCGTGACCATAAACACTTGTGGTTTGTAGCGACTAAAATAATCGTCCAGTGCATCCACTTGTTCATACACTCGTGTCGATAAGGCCGCGTCTTCCTCAATACGCAAACGCGCTGGTCCCAATTGCGTGAGATGGGCGATCAATTTGTGCCGCAAGCCATATCGAATGTGCTGACTGGCAGACGCACAAACGCGCTCTCGTCCATAGTTGGCGAGGGCGCGCAGTAACAAAGCAAATAAAGCCAGAAACAGGAAGGAAAGCGAAAACGCCTGTTGCAATACCATGTCCGAAAACACGTTAGCAAACGCCCACGCTTGCAGCACCAAAGCCACCGCGAACAACACACCAAACCCCTGCGCTAATCGATACTGAGCCGATTGTTGTAACGCCAGCTCTGCTAAAAAACCGGCTTCGGGGGTTTTGATACGTTTACTTTTTGACGCCTTGGAGACTGCTTTTCTTCCCGTCATAATGCTTAGTGTTGCTCCTCTTCACCTTCGTAACCGCTAAACTCTAACCACACCGCATTGATGATGCCGAAAGAGCAAGCCAATAAAATGCCCAGAATCCAAGCAAAATACCACATGATTCATTCTCCTATTTATTGATCGACTGAGAGTCAATTCTCAGCCGATCTTTCGTCAATTTATAATGACCTAAGTCTTCCTAATTTAGACTCAGTACAATGAATGTTTGTTCGCTTCGATATGTTCTTTATTCAAGCGACCGTACATAACGATATAGCTCCACAGAGTGTAACCCAATACGATAGGGACAAAGATGCAAGCAACCACAAACATGATCATCATGGTGTTTTCGCTGGAAGTCGCGTCCCACATAGTCAAACTCATGCTTGGGAAACTTGATGAAGGCATCAAGAATGGGAACATAGAACCACCGGCAGTCACAATGATGCCAGCAATGCCCAGTGAAGAACTCAAGAAGGCCATGCCACCTTTACGCTTGATGCCTGCAATCGCGGCCATCAACATGCCCAAAATACCAATCGCCGGTGCCAACATCAGAGCCGGTACTTTTTCATAGTTCGCTAACCAAGCACCTGGCTGAGTTTCCGCTGTTTTCATTAGCGGTGTCATGGCTTCATTGCCATTCACCACACTGGTGATCACATAACCATCAATACCAAGCGCCAACCACACACCCGCAAGGATAAAGAACACCGCCGCTAAGAAACCTGTGATGGACGTCGCCATACCGGCTTTACGCAGCAAGCTCCCTTCAGTTTTCATTAGCAACCAAGCGCCACCTTGAGTTACCAACATCATCAAGCTGACCAAGCCACACAAAATGGCAAATGGGTTCAGCAAAGCAAAGAAGGAACCTGTGTACGTCACACGCAGGTATTCGTCAAACTGGAAGGGCACACCTTGCAAAAGGTTACCGAACGCCACACCGAAAATGATGGGGGGCACAGCGGAACCAAATACAATGCCCCAATCCCAAGTGTTACGCCATTTTGCATTTTCCAACTTAGAGCGGTAATCAAAGCCAATCGGACGGAAGAATAAGGCTGCCAACACCAACATCATGGCAAAGTAGAAGCCAGAGAAAGATGTGGCATACACAACTGGCCAAGCCGCAAACAAAGCACCACCAGCGGTAATGAACCAAACTTGGTTGCCGTCCCAATGCGGTGCAATGGAGTTGATCATGATACGACGCTCAGCATCGTTTCCGCCGATCACTTTCAACAAGCTCCCTACGCCCATGTCAAAACCGTCGGTTACGGAGAAGCCAATCAGCAAAACGCCGACCAACACCCACCAAATGATTTTTAATAATTCGTAATCCATCTTATACCCCTTGCTTTAACTGATCAGCTTCTTGTTCAAGCGCATAGCGTCCAGTGTGTAAACTAGAAGGCCCCTGCTTCGCAAAACGAATCATCAAGTACATTTCTGCTACTAAGAAGGCAGTGTACAGAACGGTGAAACCAATGATGGTTAGCCAAATTTCGCCAGCCGTGAGATTAGAAACAGCAACATGAATCGGCAAGACCTCACCAATGGCCCAAGGCTGACGACCGTATTCGGCAACAAACCAACCTGTTTCACATGCAATCCAAGGCAGCGGTAAGCTCAATACGAACAGCTTCAATAAGGTGCGGTTTTGACCGATACGACGACGAGCATTTTGATAGAAGGCCACGCCAAACATCAGCAACATTAAGAAGCCACAAGCCACCATGATGCGGAATGAGAAGAACAAAGGTGCCACTCGTGGAATGGAATACTCTACTGCCATATCGACATCGGCGGGTGATACTCGGTTAATGTCTTCATTGAAAGCCGTCACCAGCAACCCATAACCTAGGTCGTCTTTGACCTTCTCAAAGTTTTCGATGAGCAAAGGATCTTTGTTACCAGAACGTAACTCTTCCAACAGTTGATTGGCATAGATACCGTTAATAATGCGCTGACGATTGTGCTCTTTCAGGTCTTTGATGCCCATCACTTCTTCGTCCAAAGAACGCGTAGCTATCAAGCCCATCAAACCCGGTATGCGCAAGGCAAATTCGGTTTCTTCAAGCTCTTGGTTGGGGAAGCCAATCACAGTAAAAGGTGCTGGTGCTTCATGAGTTTCCCACTCTGCCTCAACCGCCGCCAATTTCACTTTTTGTACTTCTCCCAACTCATAGCCAGACTCATCACCTAGAATGATCACACTTAGTACTGACGCTAAACCGAACGCCGAAGCAATGGCAAAAGAACGACGTGCAAAAGCTAGGTCACGACCTTTTAGTAGGTAGTAGCTGGAGATGGCCAAAACAAATACCGCACCTGTTGTGTAACCTGCGGAGACAGTGTGCACAAACTTCACTTGCGCCACAGGGTTCAATAACAAAGCGCCGAAATCCACCAATTCCATTCGCATGGTTTCGTAGTTGAAGTCAGAGCCGACCGGGTTTTGCATCCAGCCGTTAGCGATCAAAATCCATAACGCCGATAAGTTAGAACCTAACGCCACCAACCAAGTCACCATCAAGTGCTTGACCTTGCTTAAGCGGTCCCAACCGAAGAAGAACAGACCCACTAAAGTCGACTCTAAGAAAAAGGCCATTAAGCCTTCAATGGCAAGCGGTGCCCCAAAAATATCACCCACATAATGAGAGTAATAAGACCAGTTGGTTCCGAATTGGAATTCCATGGTCAAACCGGTTGTTACCCCCAAGGCAAAGTTAATCCCAAACAATTTACCCCAGAACTTCACCATGTCTTTGTAAATCTGCTTGCCCGTGATCACATAAACTGACTCCATGATCGCAAGCAAAAAGGACATCCCTAGTGTCAAAGGGACAAACAAAAAGTGGTACAGAGCAGTAAGAGCAAACTGAAACCGCGATAATTCCACTACAGCTTCGTTAATCATATGACTTCAACCCATTCATTTGATTGAGAAAAAGGCGTTTGTCGACACATTCTGGCACAGTGTTCTTTTTATCTAACGCCCACCGAAACCCCAAACATAGGTTCAAGGCTTACTATAAGAATGGATTATGAGTGCTGTTGAATTTCGAAACATTGCTGTAGATCAAGATAAAGAGATTGAAAGAAATAAGCAGGAAAAAACTTTACTTTGAAAGTAAAGAGCAATGATTATTGCTAATGATGATGTACAATCTCTAATTTTATCGATCAAGTGGTCGCGGATGACCCTAACTATTGCTATATGGACATTAATTCATGAAGGCCTTTTTTAACATGTTTGCTTTTTTACGTCTGATGACATTCGTGTCGTTGGCTGGCTTATTGCTGGCTTGTGAACAGAGTACGGATGTCGAAAAAAATGCCAACCTGACGCAACAGGTCACCAACAATCCAGAAGGTGTCCAAAATCACCTACTTTATATGGAAGGCCCAAGTGGCGACTTTAAACTCCACTATGCCAGCAGTGATCGCACGCTAACCCCAAGAGACACCCTGGTCTTTATTCACGACACAGGGGAGGATTCATCCAGCTTTCGACGCTACTTCCAAGCGGACAATGTAAAACAAAAATACCGTTTAATCGCTTTGGATCGTCCTGGTTGGGGCAAGTCCACCTACGCTGGTGATTTTCCGAGTCGCTTGGAAATGCAATCTGAAATGCTAGCGCCTGTTATCCAGAATATCTGGGAACGTAATGGCAAAGAGAAAATTTTGCTGGCCGGACAAGGTTATGGTGGCGCGTTGGCTTCTTTACTGGCCGCCGAGCACCCAAATTTTGTGCGCGGGGTTGTCTTGATCAATGCCACACTCTCCGAGCAACAAACTCAAGCCGCATGGTATGCCTCAGCCTTAAAATGGCTGCCGAGTTTTTTCTTTTCTCAGTCTTGGCAACATGCTCAATTGGAGCAGGTTGATTTGGCGTCGAGTTTACACCAAGCAAAAGTCCAATTTGCGGGTTTAACTCAACCTATCGGTTGGTTGCAGACGGTTGAGGCGGAATCGGCTCATCCGGGCACGTGTATGCGCTTGGCCAAAGACTTATTTCAACAGGCTGATATCCATCTCACCCTAATCGAAAAAGCCGACAATAAAGGCCAACAACAATATCCAGAGCAAGTCATGAGATCGGTACAAGCCATCAACATTCATAGCCGCTTGTAGAACAAACAAGCGCTTTGCTTTGTATTGCCAAAATGCCTGTTACAAAACGCAAATTGTGTATCAAACAAATCTCTTTACGCTATACCTTCAAGCATGGCTCCGATGAATTAAGTTAACGGTTATATTTTCATAACGACTTTAAAGTACATTGGATGGGACTGTCGTGACACAGTAAATTTGTGCCGCTTTAAATCCGTCATATTGGCAGGGCTTTAAAGTCATTAATCCCACCCCAAAAGCAATCGTCGCTCAGGAAGAAGGTTATTAAATAATTCGAGCAGACTCAGATTAGATAACCAAATCAATATTGGTGGTCAGAAGGCCTTCATTCATAACAAACACCATAGAAACACTGTCAGCTTCGGCAACGGACATACGGCGAAAAACACCATCGGATCGATTGCTGGGTTCATCGGCAATGTAAAATTGTGTCGTCAATTTCTCTCGGTGTCCATCCAATACCTTGACATGGATATGAGGCGTTCTACCTGGGTAAGGTGTCGGTTTGATGGTCCTAAAACGATACGCCCCATCGGCATCCGTGATGTCATAACCAAAGCCCTGAAAACCAGTATCGTACTCTATATTAGAGTCATCCCCAGGGTGCAAGTATTTACCATTCACATCACATTGCCAGATTTCAATGCGATAGCCCACCAAAGGTTGGCCCGATTTAGAACGAATGTTTCCATGCAAATGAATCACGTCTCCACCCGCTTCTTCCACCTTACCGCGCACTTTCACCAAATCATTATCGGTATCATTAAACCTCATGACTGGCGTTGGGTAGAATGGCCCTTCAGTGGCCCTCGGAGTCACGACGGCGGCTACCCCATTGCGTGCTAATGCTGCGAGCCCGGTAATCACTAAGCCGCGCCTTAAAAAGCGGCGACGTGAAAAGAAATCCATACATGCCCCCTGTTAAAATGAATGATAATATCTTCTTATAAAGGACAAGCTGGAAAGCGTTAGGTTCCCTAATTCAATGCCTGTGTTCTAAAAAATGCGAAAGCCAACCTCTTTCACATCTTGGTCTATTTGCTGGATCGAATAACAAGCCAATACTTCGCCTTCAACCTTGGTGCTGGTTTGCTTCCAAACCAAAGTGGCGATGTCACCACGTCGTAAAATCGTAAGTGGCTGCCATTCTAGATCCAAACTGGTCAGAAACTCGCTCTTCTGCCAGTGAGCCTCAACATTCTTTCTGTTATCTGGATCGTATAATTCTTCGTGCGTTTGATATTTAGAAAATAGCGTCCAATCTTTCGCATTTGCTCCCCTGATCACGTCATCAATCATTGGCTTGGCAATGCTAAAAATGTCTTCGTCTGTTCTTTCTGTTATCTTCATAATATCGACCTGAATGCTTCCTTTTATATTGGTCGTTCGAGACAAAGAATTCGCTTAACGCTGTCACGCTTTGCCCTGAACTCATTCCCTAACCGCCTCATATTTTGCCTAATGAATTATGACGTTTGCAGAGCTTTCTGTATTTCCGCCTTAATATCTAACAATAATAAGAAAGCTCCCTCTGGTGACATAGTGTAGGGGTCAAATTGATCATTTGGACTGTACTGATAATACAGCTCGGACAAGGTCTGGGTGTCTTGCAAATAGCCCATGTGCCACTCCGAAAACGATCGCTTAGGGATGGCTTGATAGTCAAGGATTTCAAGCCGCTGATGTCGCGGATCACGAGCAATACGGTGGTATATTTCGTTAACCTGCTGACGGGAACCCTCGAGGCACTGTAAAAAATACTGACGATTAAAAGACAACATGCCAGTGACATGCTGTTTAGCATTATTTCGCTCCGCAGAAGACAGAATTTGCTTGATATCCTCAGGTGAAAAGTTCTCACTAATGGTACTTGCATAAAGCAAACAAACTAGACTCATAACCCCCCTTAAGCTGTATTAAGTCATTCACGTTGATTATTTTTTTACCATAATAATTTAATCCTGCCTTAACCAGAGTGCAAGCAGGCCCGACCCGAAAGAAAAATAATGCTCAGAGGGTTACTTAATCAATCAAACCTCTGTTAAAGAAGCGGCACAAGCATCCATGTGCTTTGCTAACCGAGCGTCTTTCTCTGAAATACCAGACACATCGTGCGTGGTCAATTGGACGTTCACCTTACTGTAAACATTAAACCATTCTGGGTGATGGTTCATTTTCTCCGCGTATAGGGCCACCATAGACATAAAACCAAAAGCGGTGACAAAATCCACAAACACAAACTGCTTGGTGATTTTGCCTTCTTCTAAATGCCAACCCGGATGCGCTTGATTGAGCTCAACCAGAAGCGCTTGAATTTGAGCTTGATCGTACTTTTCAGTTTGCATTCTATTCACCTCATCGTCGTTTTGTTCATTGAAATAACATGGCGTTTAAAGATTGATGATAAGACCCATCCTTTTAATCGTGATGATTATGAAGGCTTTAATCGTGTAAATGGTCACCAGATGTAATCAAAATTAACTCTTTTATGTCAATTTGATCCACTTCCCTAGCTAATATTCCCTTGTATTCGATTAATTGTTGAACTGGCATAACAGGCAGTTCAATACCTTGATACGTTTTATAGATTGATTCTGAAAAATGGATCTCAAGCGGATGCCACGAGCCATCTTTACGGGACTGTATTTTAGTGTTTTGAGAAAGGCCAATTTCAATTTTTTGACCATGGTATATCACCTGAAAATACTCGAGATCCCAGCCATATTCCATATGATGCGCTAAAGACTTGGATATAAAGGGTTTCACATGAGGTAATATTTTATTGGCGTCGTGATTGTGGATATAAAGATCGATGTCGGCGATTTCACGCTGACCACCGTGGAGCCTTGCCGCTAAGCCACCCACAATTTGATACGTCACTTGCTCATTCTCAAGTAGGTTTTTCAACCAACACAAGGCCTGTTTGACTTTTTCACTCATTCTATTCCCTCATAAAAGACAAAACGCCCAACGAAGCACATCGGGCGTTTTGATCATTACTTACAATAGCAACCTAATATCAAGGTTAGTCGCGACTGATTAAAAAGGGTAATGCTGTTTTGGGTCTTCAATGGTAATCCAACGAAGATCGGTAAACTCAGCAATCCCTGCTTTACCACCAAACCGACCATAGCCGGAATCCCCTACGCCGCCGAACGGCATTTGTGGTTCGTCCGCCAGAGTTGGCCCATTGATATGACAAATACCGCTTTTAATCGCATTCGCACAAGCGAGCGCTCGATTCATGTTTTGCGAGAACAGAGCCGCCGATAAGCCATACTCACTATCATTCGCTACCTTGATGGCTTCGGCATCGCCATTGACTCGTATGATCGACTTAACTGGGCCAAAACTTTCTTCACTGTAAATGCGCATTTTATCATTGACACCATCCAATAAAGTCGCGGAGAAAATCGCACCGTCGCTTTCACCACCACACACTAACTTAGCCCCTTTCGATACCGCATCGTCAATTAATTGGCGCATTTTATCCGCCGACTCAGGGTTTACCAAAGAGCCAAGAACGACCTGATCACGAGGGTTCCCCCAAGGTAATTTCGATGCTTTTTGTGCAAGTTGAGCAACAAACTCGTCAGCAATACTGTCATCCACAATCAAGCGCTCTGTCGACATACAGATTTGTCCTTGGTTCATAAAAGCACCAAAGATAGCCGCGTTCACCGCGCCCTCAATGTCAGCATCCGACAACACAACCAATGGCGCTTTGCCCCCCAATTCAAGCAAAGCTGGCGTTAAGTTTTCACCCGCTAAACGACCAATTATGCGCCCTACTGAGCTGGACCCTGTAAAGTTCACATGACGGACTTCTGGCGCTTCAATCAAGGCCTTCACTATCTCTGCTGCATCACTTGGGTCATTCGATAACAAATTAACCACCCCAGCAGGGAAACCGGCTTCAAGAAAGCAATCAATGATTAATCGATGAGTCTGTGGACAAAACTCTGAGCTTTTAAGAATGACAGTATTACCACAGGCCAGTGGCGTAGCAATCGCACGGGCACCAAGAATAACCGGAGCATTCCAAGGCGCTATCGCCAAACAAACGCCTTTTGGTTTATTGACAGCCATCGCCAAGGTGCCCGGTTTATTCGCAGGAATCACTTCCCCACCCACTTGTGTGGTTAATGCCGCTGCTTCGCGAATATGGCCTGCCGCTAACATGACATTAAAGCCGGCCCAAGGACCGGTTGCTCCGGTTTCCGTGATCATGGCACTAATAAAATCATCCGCTTTTGATTCCATAATATCGGCAGCTTTATTTAACAGAGCTCGACGCTCAGAGGGCCCCACTGTCGACCAGTTAACAAATGCGTCATCGGCCGCTTTGGTCACGCTTGTCACATCGTCCACCGAAGCCGCAGCGCAGACAGAAGCCACCTCTCTGGTCACTGGGTCTAAACGGGAATAGGTTTTTGCATTGCTTGCCGCACGGTCTTTACCACCAATGCTGAATAAAACGGTTGTCATCACACGACTCCTTTCTAGGAATTAAAGGTTATAAGTTAAACTGTTCAATGGTTAACGAGGCTTCTAAGCCGCCGTCAGTGGCAAGATTATTGCCATTAACCCAGCGCGCCGCGTCAGAACATAAAAAGAGAATGGCCGGAGCGATGTCCCCAGCATGACCAGCACGCCCCACACGTTCGACATCGGAATTCACACGCTCGTCACCTAGCACCTGCCGAAATTGAGTCAAGATAGGTGTTTCTACAGGGCCAGGAGAGACCGCGTTGACACGAATACGACGAGATCTAAACGATTCTTGATGACAAGCCAGCATGGTCCATACCAAAAGGATCTCTTTTGAAATGGGGTAACCCGCTTCATTTGGGATATCGAAATCTTTCACTACCTGATTGGCATCAGGAAACCCTGCTAACTTAGCAATAGCCGTGGCACGCTGACTGTTTTCTCTCCAGCCAAAACCTGCAATAGACGCGACATTGACGACGCTACCACCGGTACGAAGCTTCGAAATCAGACCTTCCGTCAACGCTCTCAGACCAAAGAAATTAATCGCCAGTGTCGTCGCAGCACCAGATTGACCTGACACTCCAGCCACATTACACAGTGCATCAATATCATCTGGCAGCTGAATAATGAGTTGCTCCACCCCTGCTTGAGAGGAAATATCAGCCTCGATAAAACGCCCAATCACTTGTTCAGGTTTCACCAGGTCAATGCCAATCACTTCGGCACCCATTTGCGCGGCAAGCTCTGCAGTACGCCGTCCAATACCACTGGCCACGCCAGTCACTACGATCGTTTTTCCGAATAACATCATCGCTAACTCCTACTTTTTATTTTAATCATTAGGACTTAATTGGTTTTAACGTTTCTTCTGTTACTTGATACCCCACTGGAATCAGACGCAGCCCCAAACGCGACTCAATCGCGCCCCATAGTCCCTTAGGTAAAAATAAAGAACACAACACAGCAACGGCCCCCAAGCCCACCAGATACCAAACCCCGGTATCGGCAAACCATGTTTCTACAGCAAAAAACAGTAAGGCTCCGAGAATTGCACCTTCAAAACGTCCGATTCCACCGACCAGCACCATGAAAATCATGTAAGCGGTCCATTGCACGGAAAAATACGTTTTAGGTTGGAAAGATGACGCCTGCGCTAACCACAAGGCGCCAGCCACTGCGGTGCCAAAAGCGGCAAAAATAAAGAACCACTTTTTCACGGTTTGAGCATCGACACCGATCGAGTCTGCCGCTTCTTCATTGTCACGAATGGCTTGCATGGCAATGCCAGCTTTTGAACGCAGCAGGTAAAAAAGCCCAATCAACAACCCTGACATGCAGATTAACGCCGCAAGATAAATCAACACACGACGTGTTTCTATTTGATAAGCATTAAGAGAAATCAATGAGGTCCCTGTTTCCCCTTGTATTAAGGGATCAAGGTTCACCAATAAATGCCCAACCGAAGCGAGTACCCACATGCCAATACCAAATTCAGCGGCTTTTAGGCGCAACATGAACTTAGAAATCGGCCAACTCAGCAAGCCGACCAGAACAGCTGAGATGAATACAGCGGCAAATGGGGGCATACCTAGATGGGCCAAACGGATGGTGGCGTAGGCCCCCAAACCAAAAAACAACTGTTGCCCAATGGACACCAAACCACCAAAACCCGCTAAGGTATTCCACATGGCGGCCATTATGATGTAAATAAACAGCACCGTAAGTCGTTCTAACACATTGTCGGATGCGGTAAATGGTGTAATGATTAGGACCATCAATAACAGCATGACAGCCATAATGGTCATCTTGGAATAGGCATTTGACCGTTTAATACTCATAGCGGTTCACCTTTACTCTTGTTTCCGAGCCAATGTCTTAAAGTTAAAAAGTCACGATTGAGGTAAATTCTGGCGAATAAAAATAATAAGAAAACGAAGTGACCGCCTAACAGAAAACCCTGTGGATGAATCAAAGCACCAACACTTTGTGCTATCGCCAATATAATGCCGCCAAGCAATACACCCCATAAAGACCCTACACCGCCAATAATGGTTGCTTCAAACGCAAACAAGAGTTGTGGTGCGCCTGCATAAGCATCGAAAGTACCTCGTAGCCCTAATGCACTGCCCGAAATGGCCACCGTCATCATGGCAATCGCTGCGGCAATCGCCGCCGTTTTACGCGCATCAATGCCGACCAGTCCCGCGGTGTCTGGATCAAAAGCCGTCGCTCGAATTTGTCGCCCAAGAGAGGTAAAGCGTAATACCAAATCCAATCCACCAATGACGATGATCGCGGTAGCAAAAATGAGGACGGGTAACTTACCAATCCACAGGTCAAACAATTGATAGGACTCCCAACTTAAATCGCCGACATAGGACGCTAAAGTACGAGTGTTAGCGCCAAAGTGTTGAAACAATAGGTTATCAATCACAATCGAGAGACCAAAGGTACTTAACACAGGCAATAACTCTCCCCCTTTAGTCGCACGTTCTAAAATAACGCGTTGCAGCAGCCAACCAATCATCGCCATGATGGGCAATACCATTAACAGAGACGTAAAAGGGGATAAAGCTAAAGCGTCGGTCATCATCCACACCATATAAGCACTTAAAATGGCCAGTGAGCCGTGAGCTAAATTAATGATGCGCATGACTTGAAACATAAAGGCAAGGCCACAGGCAATGAGCGCATAATAGCCACCCAACAAAATTGCTTGTACGAGACTATTGATCATGAGACCTCCTGCGTCGCATTTTCTTGCAAACCAAAATAGGCCTGAGTAATTTCATTACGGTTGGTATCTTCTGTAAGCTTATCCAACACGATTCGACCTTCCAGCATACAAACCGCTCGTTTAGCAAAGCTGATTGCCCTATCTAATGCCTGCTCCACTAAGATAATGGTGGTGCCCGTATCACGCAGTGTTTCTATAGAGGCATACACTTGATCCACAACGAGAGGAGATAAGCCTAAACTCACCTCATCCAAAATAAGCAGCTCTGGATTGGACATCAAGGAGCGTCCGATGGCGGTCGCTTGTTGCTCGCCACCCGATAAACTGCCCGCTTTGGCATGACGGCGTTTGACCAAATTAGGAAAGGTTTCAAATATCCGATCAAGATCCCAGTCTCCTGACCTATTAACGGACTGTCCTAATAATAAATTCTCTTCAATGGTCATCTCTGCGAACAAACGACGTCCTTCAGGCACCAATGACAAACCTTGTTTGACTCGATCACAAGAAGGCAAATGCGTCATGCTGCGATGTTTAAAAGACAAGGTGCCAGAATGAATTGGTAATGCGCCTGCAATGGCTCTTAGCATAGTGGATTTACCAGCACCATTGGCACCGATTAACGCGATCGTTTCGCCTTGTTTTACTTCTAAGGAGACATCGCGTACTGCTCTAAATTGTCCGTAACGTACATCTAAATCTTTAACCGACAACATCAATGCTTCCCCCCATGTAAGCTCGTATTACGGCTTGATCGGACATCACTGCTTGTGGGTCACCCTGAGCAATGATCTGGCCGCTGTCCATACAAATGAGACGTTTTACGACACGCAACAAAATATGGACAATATGTTCGATCCAAACGATGCCAATACCACGCTCTTTTAAGGTCAAAATGGTATCCACTAACGCGAGAGCTTCCGCCTCTGTAAGGCCACCACCGATTTCATCCAGAAACAAAAGCTTAGGTTGCGTCGCCAAGGCACGAGCTAATTCCAAACGCTTACGGTCTAACAGACCGATGCTCTCTGCATCTCGATTAGCAAGCGGTAACATACCGCATAACTTAATGGACTCTAACGCGATGTCGTAAGCCTCTTCACGATTATTGGTTGCCGCATGAATCGCAGCGACAAAAACATTTTCAAACACAGTAATGCCTGAAAAGGGCTTGGGGATTTGATGGGTTCTCACTAACCCCTGCTTGGCACGTTGCCGCGCAGGAGAATGGGTAATCGTTTGATTATTTAGAATAATCTCGCCCTTGGTTGGAGCCTGAGCTCCCGACAAAACACTCAATAAGGTAGACTTTCCTGCCCCATTGGGTCCAACGATGC
This sequence comes from Marinomonas posidonica, assembly GCF_043643765.1. Classification (GTDB taxonomy): domain Bacteria; phylum Pseudomonadota; class Gammaproteobacteria; order Pseudomonadales; family Marinomonadaceae; genus Marinomonas; species Marinomonas posidonica_A. The sequence continues at coordinate 17,892 of NZ_JBHZSP010000009.1, forward strand.
CAATGGCATCGTTGGTGTCCATGGCGAAATCAATTCCATTCAACACTTGCACTCGACCGAAAGACTTATGAATTCCTGTCGCCTGTAATTGTGAATAAGTGATATTTTCCACGGAATCGCTCCTAGCGGTTGTACGGAAGAAGCTTGTGACTTACAGGTACATTTGTATCTGTAACATTTTCCGTAATCACATAATCCAATTTGTGTTTTCCTGTGCCCTTCACCCACTGAGCGCCAATAATCGGACCAGGTGAGACATTCGGAACGGGACCAGAGGTAAAATCGATTTTTCCGCCGATGGTCGTCACGTTCAATGAGGCAATCGCATCTCGAATATCCGCGTGTGACTTCGGATTTTTAGCTTGCTTTAAGGACTCCGTAGCAGCATCCAACAGAGATAAAGTCGCTCCTAACTGCTGAGTCCATTGCTCACCTGTTTCCTTTTCCCATAAATTCGCCAGCTGCGTGCCATTTTGCCCTGTTAATGTAGAGGTATATGGAAAGCTTTTATGCCAATAAGCGGCCGAAGCAATTTTTGGCCCCAATGACCCTAGCACTTCAATGTCCGCTGGAAACAATCCCGTCTTAGCCACTTGGATGATTTTTACCTGACGATTCAGCCCCTGTTGTGCTGCTTGACGCCAGAAAGCGGCAAAATCAGGTGGAATTGGGAAAGTATTAATAATTTCAACGTTTTCAGCTTTGAACTTTGCGATCTGACTGGAAAAGTCCGTTGTCCCCGTTTCGTATGCACCAGGGTCTATTACGGTATAACCAGCTTCCTTAAAGCGTGGCACTAACGCCCCACGAATGGCACTGCCATCCGCATCATTTGGGTACATCACACCCACTTTTTTATTGGTATCGAGCAATGCCCATTGAGACATGTAGGTCTGGTAAAACTCTCCTGTCCCAAAGCCAAAATGATAAGTCCACTTGAACGGACTTGGCTTACCCGGTTTGGCACCACGACCGTAATACCAAGCTTCCCACGGCATCACAGTCGATAAGGTAGGAACGCCTGCGGCTTCGCCGGCATCGGCAACTGGATTAATGACTTCTGGGGTTGAAACCGCCAGCATTAAATCCACCCCTTGGTTGATTAGCTCTTTCGCCAGTTGTCCCGCTCGAGCAGGGTCAGATTGGCTATCACGATCAAGAATGTTGACCTTATAATGCTTTCCCTGAATGGTCATACCATCCACTAAGGCTTTGCGCGCTTGCTCTAAAATAAAGCCATCGGTTTTACCAAAGCTAGCAAGTGGTCCGGTCCTTGGACTAATAAAGCCAATATTAATGGTATCCTCGTCTGCTGCGACGACATGGCCAGATACGATCAAGCCAGTCGCCACTAATGCAGGGGCCAGTAACTTGGTCAATCCAGTATTAAGGCAATTTCGTTTATTACTTTTCATGAAAACCTCTTGTTATTTTTTTGGTTAAGGTATTGTTATTCACTTAATGGCATGTTCCTGAAAACACCGCTCTTAAGTCTGTCGGTTTACTGTAATCCAGCGCACCTCGGTAAACTCATCGACACAGGCGTCACTGCCAAAACGACCATAGCCGCTTGACTTCAGTCCACCAAAAGGCATGTAGGGATCATCTTTTACCGTGGCACCATTAATGTGACAGATGCCAGATTCAAGCTGGTTCGCTAACGTTTCTGCGAATGGCAAATCCTTCGTGAAAAGTGCCGCCGCTAAGCCATACTCACAATTATTCGCTACCGTAATGGCTTCTTCTGGGGAGTCAACGCGATAGATGCCCGCAATAGGACCAAAGCATTCTTCTGAATAAATGCGCATCATGGGGGTGATATGATCAAGCAGTGTCGCGTCTATAAATTGACCTCGTCGTGACGCTCCTGTTAGCAGTGTGGCGCCTTTATCTACGGCATCATCAATCAGAGCAGATAACCGCGAAGCAACCGAAGGGCTGGCAACAGGCCCCAGTTTTACACCTTTACGGCGTGGGTCTCCCGCCACCAATTGAGCGGCGATATCCGTCACTAGAGCAATGAATTCATCGGCAATGCTTTGCTCAACGATGATCCTGTCCGTTGCCATACAAATTTGGCCTTGATTTAAAAACGCTCCGTAAGCGGCTTCCTTGGCAGCCAATGCTAAATTGGCGTCTTTCAGTACAATTAATGGTGACTTACCACCTAGTTCTAAGAGACAGCGCTTGAGGTGTTTGGCAGCAATACCTGCGATAATTCTTCCTACTCGCGTTGAACCGGTAAAATTCACTCGGCGTACCGATGGGTTTGAAATCAAACTGGTAATCACTTCTTCTGAATGTTCTGAGGCATTCGTCATCGCCCCGATCACCCCATCAGGAATACCGGCTTCATGAAGCAACTCAGCTAACAACACATGGGTGCCGGGAGACAACTCAGAGGCCTTCAAGATCACAGTATTACCAAAGGCAAGTGGAAAGACGACGGCCCTCATGCCCAATACAATTGGAGCATTCCATGGCGCAATAGCAAGACAAACACCAGCAGGTTTGCGAACAATGTAAGAGTCTTTAGTTTGATGAAATGCACTTTGTTGTGAGGGTACTGAAGCGGTTTCTGCTGAGCATTTTTTGGATTGGTGGAACACTGCGAGATCCACCGCGGCATCAATAGCCTCTATCGCCACTTTAATATTAAAATCGACCCATTCCTGTGTCGCGCCAATCTCTCTCAACATACAGTCAGCAAAACGATCACGATATTTCGGCATCAGAGATTTAGCACGTTGTAAAATAGCGGCTCGCTCCTCAACCTGAGTAGCAGACCAAGCAGGAAAACTCGCCGTCGCAACCGCGACCATATGCTCCGCGTCTTCACGTCGACCACAAGCCACGTGAGAAGCCACTAAATCATTGCTCGGATCTAGACGATCAAAATAGCCTCCATTCATCGCTGGCTGGTGTTGACCATCGACAAACAAATTCACTTCAGGAACAGGGCGAGTTCCCAAACTGTCACTGGCAATATTCAAAATGTCATGCTCCCTGTTATTAGATTTTTTTGTAGGTAGATGAGCTAGTAACAAAAGATTAACAGCTATCCTTCCGATAAAAATGTCAATTTATGGGTTATTATTGTTAAATAATGGTTTGTTAATGGGTGTTTTTCATAAAAGGTTAGAAAATGCTGACGAACATAATTGGCTCTATGGTGCGCTTCGAAGAGATCCAACCGGGACTGCAAGCTCGTACTTTTAGTGCTGGCAGCGGTAATTTTACCGACTTTAATTTGATTGGTGTGGTACAGCGAGGCGACATTTCTATCGTCTATGAAGACGAACAACACAATGTCTTGGGCCCCTCTATTTTTTGCCTCCCACACAAAGCCAGCGCGAAAATCTTAGTGCCCGCTGGCAGTCAAATTTGGCTCATTGGCTACAGTAATGAATTGACAAATTTGGTCATGGGAACAGAATTAGACAGCACCAAACTAGAAATATTAATGCAACAACTTACTCTTACCCAATGTCAAAAAAGCGATGTTAATGACGTTTTCTTACCCCTATTAAAACTGCTTAATTTAGAAATAAGCTTCACCAAGAACCGCTCTCAAACCATCATTTGTGCCATCATTCGCATTTTACTCATCAATACTTACCGTCTGACGAATATCCAATCCATCAAGCTAAATGACTCGCCAGATGAACTGGTGTTACAGCGTTTTAGACAGCTTGTTGAAATCGAATTTAAAAACCGTAAGCCCGTCCGTTATTATTGTCAGGAGCTTAATGTCACCTATGATCGACTGCACGCCATTTGCCAACGTAACTTACAAAAACCACCATTGCAGCTGATCAATAATCGTGTGCTGATAGACGCCACGACCCGTTTAAAAAAACCGTCTGATTCCATACAAACGATTGCCAATCAATTAGGCTATAACGATGCCAGCCAATTTAGCCATTTCTTTAAAAAAGAAACGGGGCTATCCCCGAATCAATTTCGTAAAAACAACACCGCGACAGGTTCTTTAAAAGGCTCCAATTATGAATACAATTTTTCAGACTGGCCTTAACAGTATCAGGGTAATTTGAGGGCTCTTTATCCGCGTAAAACAGAGTTCATCAGTCTCTACTGAAAATCCTCGATGCGATCCAGATTGCACGAAAGAAAATAAGTCCCTTGCTGACATTACTTGAAATGAAAAAGCTTTGTGGCGCTACGCCTTGTTAAAAAAGAAGACGTAACCCGCTCAGCTTTATACAGAATTAAATAGCAAAAAAATGCTGCCTAACAAGCCAACCAGAAGAAATAAAAACACTCGCCGACAGAGAAAAAATCTAATCCCAATTACTTTTTCGCAAACTCTTGATCTGCCCTTTTTTCTTCTTGCTATCAACACGCTTCTTCTGTGAAGAACGAGTCGGTTTGGTTGGACGGCGGGCTTTTTGTACCTTGATGGCATCTAGAATGAGTTCTTTGAGACGTGCTAAAGCGTCTTCTCGATTCAGCTCTTGGGTACGATGCTGCTGAGCTTTGATCACAATATCGCCGTCTTTCGTAAGACGTGAGTCTTTCAATGCGAGTAAGCGCTCTTTATGAAATTCCGGCAAAGAGGAGCTGGCGACATTGAAGCGCAGATGAATGGCGGAAGAGACCTTGTTGACGTTTTGTCCGCCAGCGCCTTGTGCTCGAATGGCGGTCAATTCGATTTCGTCATCGGGTATGGCAACCGCGAGGGATATTTGCAACATAGTCGGTTCATTCTTTGTCTATTTAATTGATAGCAAAGAGTATATCAGTATTTGTAATTTGTGACTTTACGGCATCGTTTCGCGCGTTTTTATCCGCTATACTGGGTGTTTTATTTTGGCTAAATTTAGGAGTGTCATGTGACTCAATTCCGCCCTTGTATCGACTTGCATCAAGGTAAGGTTAAACAAATCGTTGGCGGCAGCCTCAATGATGAAGGCGCTACAGAGAACTTCATCAGTGAGTACGATGCGGAGCATTATGCTCGCTTGTACCGTGAACATGGTTTAACGGGGGGTCATGTGATTGCGTTAGGCAAAGGCAATAAAGATGAGGCCATGAGCGCCTTACGTGCCTACCCTAACGGCTTGCAATATGGCGGTGGCGTGAAAGATACCAATGCCGCTAGTTATCTAAACGCTGGCGCTTCTCACGTTATTGTAACGTCTTACTTATTTGAAAATGGCGAATTCTCTTGGGATCGCCTTGATAAAATCAAACGTGAAACCGGTACAGACCGTTTAGTATTAGATTTAAGTTGCCGACGTACTGCAGACGGTTGGTTCATTGCCACGGATCGTTGGCAAACCATTACCTCAACGCAAGTTAATCATGATAACTTGGTGGAATTAGCCAATCATTGTGACGAATTTTTGATTCACGCGGCCGATGTAGAAGGTTTGCAAGCAGGCATTGATGAAGACTTAGTCAGCCTACTAGGAAAGGCCAGCCCTGTGGCCGTCACCTATGCTGGTGGTGCGCGCGCTTTGCAGGATTTAAAACGTGTTCATGAATTGTCTGCAGGACAAGTGGACTTAACCATTGGCAGTGCTTTGGATATTTTTGGTGGTAAAGGGGTAACCTTGGACGAATGCATTCTGTGGAATCAATCCCAAGCATAATACCTTGCTCAAGCCTTACCACAGACAAGCTTTACACTTTATTTAGTCAAATTCGACTGGGATGTCGACTTGGCTTATCTCGACATCAAGTGCCGCATACCGCATACTTGGTGTCTGTATTTTTTCCTAATTCTCAGGACGGTTAGATGTCAATATTTCGTAGTGGCCTGTTACTTGTGACGCTCTTTTTGAGCGCTTGCTCGATGCCCATTTTTTCTCCTCAACCAGACGCTACTGACCAAGTTAAAGACGCCGCAACAGATTTGATGATCCCCAATCAACAAGTAGTTATCGAAGAGCCAGCAAAAGCGACTGGCTATGCGGAAGACTTGGCAGATTTAAACAAGTATCAGCAAAGTGCTGAAAAGCATTATCACGCATTAAACGATCGCCTTGGCAGCGCCAGTAAGCCACCGAGAATCATTGAGGCCGATCTATTATCTCGTGAAGCCTTGCAAGCCAGTATTCAACAATTGCGCACATACATAAGCCAAACCAATACCGAATTGGCCGCATTGGATGCCCGCGTAGGTGAGCGTCAACAAATGCCGATCAGCGGCGATCTGGCACGTTTGTTCTTATCTGAAACCACGGTCAATGAAGCGGTAGGCAGTTTTAAGGCGCAACCTCTCATTGGTCAATGGGTCCGCGGCGAATCCCGAGTCATTCGTTTAAAAGACAATTTTTTGTTTGAGAGCCCGAATTCAGAAGACGTAACCATTACTTTTTCTGAACGATATCAAATTTTGATCAATGGCCAAGTCGTGATGACGGTGTCGCCTCAAAGAGCCAAGAACAGCGCTAAGTTTCAAGTCCCTACTCAGGATCAAAGCGGCTCATTGATTGGTAAATTGGATTATCGCCTGGTCAACAACTAAGCGATTCCTATGATCAACAATAAAGCCATGATCAGTTAGATCACGACACCGCTGTCGACATATTTTCTCGCTGAGCAGCCTGCCGCTGTCGTTCTGCATTGTCTAACTGCATTTTTAACTGTGACAGTTGCTTAGACAAGACTTTCATCAGTGACTTAGTGTTGAATTGTTGTAACAAGGTTTGCAATTGATGAACCACATATTGATTCACTTGCATTAACCTTTGTGGTTGTTGTGAAAGCGCCATTTTTTGGCTTTGCCAATAGGCATCCCCCACAGAGCCACTTAGTGCACTGGCCGCTTGGTGGTGTGCGGTATTCGGCGATTTATGCTTTTCAAGCATGTCCCAGATGGTTTCACAAAACTGCTGGAAAACGTTTCCTAAGCAACGGAAGACTTGTTTATCTAGGGTATTGGTTGCCTTACGGCCAAAGTCCAAATTGGCCACCATGCCGTCATAACAAATGGACACCATATCCTGTAAAATGCGAATGTCTATGGCGAGTTTGCCACGTCGGTAGAATCTCAACATGTTTTCCTCCCGTGTTATTTAAATGACTTTAATCTGTCTTTCTTTGTTGAGCGCAATGCCGATGCCAGGATTTTGATTTTTTGGTTAAATCGTTTTCAATAAAGGGTGAACTTTGTGCAAACAAGTTTGAATAAACTGAGAGTTAGCGCAAAGTAATGACCTATGACCTAGGCTTAGACCCTTGCCTTGTGATCTCATTTGGCTAAGTTCATAAAACTCACGAAAGGAAATCATGAAAACAGCGCCGAAGTTATTCTTACAAATTCAACAACCAGAGCTGGCCAGTGAGTTACTTGCTTTGTCTAGCCTGCAGCAATTTGAACTGAATATCAGTCAACAAGGACACAGCTGGTTAGCTCAACTGATCGAAAGCCAATGTGATCTTGCGATCATTGAAGCCAATGCGGATCAGCAGGAGCAACTTAAAGCATTGAGCCAACACCCTGTCTTGGATAAGGTGCAATGTATTTTCCTTAGCCAAGGAGAACCGTCTATGATCATGGATCAGTTAATGCGGCAAGGCGCTGGTGTTCACTACCGAGCTCCGTTTAACTTCTCGCAACTCGAAGCCAATCTGAGCGAGTTGTTTTGGTCATTAGATCCAGCACCACAAACACCTTCGCCACAGAGCAGTTATCTCGATCAATTCGGTTTACTGGTTGGCTCATCACCCTGTATGCATCAGCTGTATCGCACTTTACGTAAAGTCGCCGCCAGTGATGCCAATACCTTTTTGATTGGTGAGAGCGGCACGGGTAAAGAGCTGGTGGCCAACACCTTACATTTATTTAGCCAACGATCAGACGCACCTTTTATCGCTGTAAACTGCGCTGCTTTAAGTCCCGAATTGATCGACAGTGAGCTCTTTGGTCATGTCAAAGGCGCTTTTACTGGCGCGCACAAAGACCATATTGGTGTATTTGAACAAGCTGAAGGCGGCACGCTCTTTCTTGACGAAGTCACCGAAATGCCCTACGAGCATCAAGCCAAACTATTGCGAGTCTTGGAATCTGGCGAATATCGTCCTGTTGGTTCGCAAAGCTTTAAACAAGCCAATGTTCGCGTGGTCGCTGCGACGAACCGAACACCCAAAGACGCGATTGAGGAAGAAAAGTTCCGCGAAGATTTATACTTCCGTCTTGCCCACTTTCCCATTCAGGTTCCTCCCCTACGCAATCGTCAAGGTGATGCCGTTGGTCTTGCCCAACACTTTTTGGCCTATCGCAACACTCAAGATCAGACAAATAAAACCCTGTCAGATCAAGCGATCAATAAAATCGCTGAATACAACTGGCCCGGTAACGTACGTGAGTTAAAACACACCATTGAACGAGCCTTTATCTTGGCGGAGCAAACCATATTAGCCGAGCACATAGTGACCGATGGCTTGACTGACACTAACGACGCTCAACAACAGATTCCTGCGGGTATACCGCTGGAAGACATTGAGAAAATGGCCATTTTAAACACCCTAGCCGAAAATCAGGGCAATCGTAACGACACGGCACAGCAACTTGGCATCAGTGTCAAAACCCTCTACAACAAGCTAGACAAATACGGTACGGATTCGCTACCTCAAACCTAACGCTTAATCGTGTCTGTTTTCGCTCTTATTGAACAAAGCAGTCTTTAACAAAGCGGTTGACGAGATCAAGTCAAAACAAAAAAGGGCTCAAACGAGCCCTTTTTCCATATGCTCTTAGCAATCCGTGTCTTTGCTGTCCATTTTCTCTTTAACTTGTTCACACGTATCTTCCACGGCGTTGCCCGCATCCGTCATAGTGCTATCTAGACTGTCACCGGCTTCGTCCATAGTACCTTGTACGCTTTCACCCGCACTGTTTAGCGCATCACCTGCATCGTCAATAGTTTGCTCTACTGCATCACCTGCTTGTGATAGAGAGTCTTCTACTGCGTTCTTTTCTTCATCCTGACCACATGCGGCCAATGTACCCGCTGTTACCAAAACCAATACTGTGTTTAAAAGTGTACGTTTGATACTCATAATCTTCTCCATTTTAGTTTCTAGTCCAAGAATGATCGTTCAGGCCAAATCGGCTGTATGTATTCGAACTCTTGTCATCGCAATCGATGTCTTACCGATTCGCTGTTATCTGTATATTGCGAAGCCTGTGCCAACTTTCAACAAAACTTATAAGATATTGTTTTTAATAGATAATTTTATTTTATATGTGATTTTCAGTGTCTTTTTTACTGCTTTCCATCGGTTATTTTTACTGATTGGCTCGGTAACAATTTCCGTCGAATAAATGTAAAGACGCAAAAAATATGGCAAAGTCCTGTGTTACTGGCCGTTACGATGGCGAACAGACTTTGATGCTCAAAAATTAGGATCCCTCATGACTGACGCTTTGTTACTGACTTTTATTTTTCTTGTTGCCGGTGTGGTTTCCGTTCCCATTGCAGCACGCTTAGGTCTTGGCTCTGTACTGGGCTATTTGCTGGCAGGCATTTTGATCAGCCCGCTATTATCCTGGTTTCATGTGGACATAGTGTCGCTGCAACACTTTGCTGAATTGGGTGTGGTGCTGATGCTGTTTTTGGTCGGCTTGGAATTGCATCCAAAAAAGTTGTGGTCGATGAAGGCTCGCCTGTTTGGCTTAGGTGGGGGGCAAGTTGCGTTCTGTGCTGTTTTTATCATGGTGGTGGCTATGCTGTTGGATCAGCCTTGGCAAACCAGTTTAGCCATTGGGTTGGTATTGGCCTTATCGTCTACTGCCATTGTCATTCAATCACTGACCGAAAAAGGCTTGATGAAGTCCGATGGTGGTCAATCCTCTTTTGTGGTGCTGTTGGCGCAAGACATTCTGGTCATCCCTATGTTGGCGCTCATTCCCTTGCTAGCCTTGCCAGAACTGCAACAGCTGACCAATGCAGGCGAAGCAGAAACAGCAAGCCATGGCGCTGCCCTATTAGAAGGCTTAACCTCATGGCAAATACCGCTAGTGATCATCGCTGCCATTGCTACCATCATCATTGGGGGCAGTTACTTGGTTACCCCTATTTTTCGTTTTATCGCTGTCGCGCAGCTACGTGAGCTGTTTACAGCAACGGCTTTGATGTTTGTCGTGGGTACCACACTGTTGATGTCTTTAGTCGGCTTGTCTCCCGCATTGGGCACCTTTCTAGCCGGTGTTGTACTGGCCAATTCACCTTATCGCCATGAATTGGAAAGTGACATAGCCCCTTTTAAAGGCTTGTTATTGGGCTTGTTCTTTATGACTGTTGGTGCTGGTATCAATTTCGGCTTGTTATCGGATAAATGGTTACTGATTCTTAGTCTAACGTTCAGCTTAATTTTGCTTAAAGCGAGCGTACTTTGGTTACTCGGTTGGGCATTTAATATTCGCGGTTCTAATCGTTGGTTGTTTGCACTGGGCTTGGCCCAAGCAGGTGAATTTGGCTTTGTGCTCTTGTCTTTCACCGTCAGTAACGGTGTGATTACGGACGCTATTGCCGATATACTGTTATTGGTGGTGGCCATTTCCATGCTGCTGACACCATTGTTGTTTATTCTCTACGATAAAATCATTGCACCACACTATGCAGCGGACCAAAGTGATAAACCATTTGATGAGATGCCAGACGACAATAACATTTTGATCGCCGGTTCAGGGCGTGTCGGTACAACCCTAGACAACCTCCTCCGCTTGGCGGGCTTCCATTCTACGGTGATTGACTTCAGTACCAAACGCTTGGAAGCATTGGAGAAATTTGGGGTAAAAAACTATTTTGGTGATGCCACTCGTCCAGATTTATTGGAAGCCGCGGGGATTGAAGAGGCCAGTGTGTTTATTATTGCCATTGATAATCCTGAACAAGTGACTCAGCTTGTGAAACACGTCAACCATCATTATCCGCACATTCACATCATTGCCCGTGCTTTTGATAATAACCATGTATACGATCTCTGGTCCTATGGTTGTCGTGATATTATTCGCGAAACCTATGACAGTAGCTTACGTATGGGACGTTCAGCGTTTGAAGCTCTTGGCATGCGTCGTGATAGCGCGGAGCAAATGATTGATGTATTCGTGCAACACGATAGAGTGTCCATGGTGGAAGTGGCGGATGCCCATAAAATTGGTGTGCCCTTCCATGAAAACCAGGCTTTTATTAAACGCTTGCGAGCATATCTGGAAGAAAAAAACCCGCAGTTACAAGCCGCCATGGAAAAAATCAAGACGGAAGACAAGCAAGACTCTCTTTGACAGCACTGGTGGGAATGTTTATAACAAGACCCCAAATGCACAATTACCTTTCGATGAGGCAGATTTCTGACTATTTATGGCGAATATTTTATTTTTTTACTCCACAACAGACGGCCACACTCTGAAAATCAGCCAAACCATGCAAACAGTTATGGAACAAGCAGGACAACAGGTTCAACTACTGCCTCTTGATCAGGTCAATGCAGAACAACTGTCTCAATGTGACAAACTGGTGATTGGCGCGAGCATCCGCTACGGTAAGCATCAAGCGAGTTTGGTGCAATTCATCGCTGATAACAAAGCCGTTATTGAAAGCAAACCCAGTGCTTTTTTTACCGTTAACTTGGTCGCTCGCAAGGCTGAAAAATGTGAACCTCATACCAATCCATACATCATTAAGCTACTTGATCAATTGGCTTGGCAGCCTAGCTTACAAGGGGTTTTTGCCGGTAAGTTACATTATCAGCAATATGGTTTCCTTGATCGCAATATGATTCGCTTCATTATGTGGGTAACCAAAGGGCCAACCGACCCAACCACCAATCAAGAATTTACCGATTGGCAAAAAGTCGATGAGTTTGCCCACGCCGTTTGTCAGCTTTAAATCACAGTGTATTTGGGAGTATTTAGAATGCTAAGACGCTTCTATTTGTGTCTAATCGCCCTCATTTCGATCAGCTTAATGGCTTGCAGCACATCGCCTACAGGCAGAAAGCAACTTATTTTATTACCCGATTCACAACTGGATGAAATGGGTGTGGCCTCTTTTCAGGAAATGAAGGCTGAACTACCGCAGACCGAAAATGAGGCCAATATTAAGCAAGTTGAATGTGTCGCGGATCGCATTATCAATGTGCTACCAGACAAGTATCGTAATCAAGCTTGGGAAGTTAGAGTCTTTGAAGACGATCAAGTCAATGCTTTTGCCCTTCCCGGTTACAAAATTGGCGTCTATACCGGTTTATTAAAGATCGCCGACAACGCCTCTCAACTCGCCGCGGTAATGGGCCACGAAGTGGGTCATGTATTAGCACGCCATGGTAATGAAAGGGGTTCAACGCAACTCGCGACAAGCCAAGCGCTAAAAGTGACCTATGAGTTAAGTGGTGAAGACAGCAAAACCAAGCAGGCCATTTTTCAAGGCCTAGGCATCGGCGCACAAATTGGTATTATTTTGCCCTTCAGTCGTACTCATGAAACGGAAGCCGACGAAATTGGCTTGGACTTAATGGCCAAGGCAGGGTTTGATCCAAGAGAAAGTGTCAAGCTCTGGCAGAACATGAGCAAACTGGGTGACAGTAAAAATCCAGAATTTTTATCAACTCACCCCTCCAATGAGAGCCGTATTAGAGACTTAAATGCCGAGATGACTTCGCCACTGGCAACCTATCTCAAGCTGAAAGAGCAAAATAACATTGCGCGCTGCGAATAATTAGACAACGGATAATAAAAGGCTTTATTTATGTCGGATAAGATGACTTCTAGTGTTTCAGGATCAAACAAAGCGTCGCCAGCCAGTCAATCTTGGCCTTTATATTTGATCATTATTAGTGCGGTTTGTTTAACCTTCGTTAGTCAGTTGTATTTAACGTCAGCACAAAGCCTCACCGCAGGATTGCTATTTGCTTGTATTGCGCTTTGGGCTACTTCGATTGTGCCTGCCTATTTACCTGCACTAGGGTTATTTGCCTTCGCCACCGCCACGGAATTAGCCCCTAACCAGGTGGTATTTGCGGGCTTCCATTCGTCCACTTTTTGGTTATTATTCAGTGGCATGGTCTTTGGTGCCGCCATTAAACACTCAGGCCTAAACCAGCGCGCCACTTTCTTACTTACCCGTATTCTGGGTAACAGCTATCAAGGCACCATTATCAAGATTGCTTTGTTCGCTATGGCACTGGCATTCCTGATTCCTTCCGGCGTAGGTCGAGTGGTATTAATCATTCCTATTGTAGCCACCTTAGCCGATCATTTTGGCTATCAAGAAAATTCAAATGGCCGCACCGGTATGCTGTTAGCGGCAGCCTTTGGCACCTTTTCTCCTGCCTTTGCCATTCTCCCAGCCAATGCGCCCAACATGCTGTTGGCCGGTATGTTAGAAGCGCTTTATGATGCCCCTGTATCTTATTGGCAATATTTAACCCTCCACTTTCCCGTGCTAGGTTTGGGAAAACTGGTGATGATTGTCGGCATCATTCTTTGGTTATTCCCTGATCAGGATCCAGAGAAGAACTTGACCAGTAAGATAGAAGAAACCGTCATGAGCAAAATCGAAAAGCGCCTACTTTGGGTGCTATGCGTTTGTTTTGCATTTTGGTTCACTGATACTTTACACCATATTTCACCAGGTTGGATTGGTTTAATCGCCGCCATTATTTGCCTCTGGCCCAAATCCGGCTTGACCAGTAAACAATGCATCGATAAAGACATCCAATACGGTACACTGTTTTTCGCAGGTGGTGTCATAGGGTTAAGTGCCATCACAGCTTACTCTGGTTTAGGGGATATTTTGGTCAGCACTTTGACCAGCGCGGTGCCCTTCTCGGCGGATTCATCTTTCATTAATCTTAGTTTACTCACCTTGATCTCCACCTGTGTAGCCGTGGTCACTAACTTAACAGGTGTACCTGCTATCATGACCCCAATGGCAGAGCATTTGGCCAACATCACCGGGCTGTCTACTCAAGCCGTCCTAATGAGCCAAGTGTTGGCTTTCTCTAATGTATTATTACCCTATCAAGCACCGCCACTCATTACCGCCATCGCCCTTGGCAAATTGTCCATTAAAGCGGTTTCCAAAGTGTGCCTATTGAGTTTTTTGTTTACCTGCGTTTTGTTATTGCCTTTAAACTTACTCTGGTGGCAACTTCTTAACATGATTTAAGTTTTCTTTTAAATCGACAAAACGGTATGATTTGCGCTCATCATTTAACCCCATAAAAAGGAATTTTCAGTGAAAAAAATCCTCGCTGTGCTCGTATTTGTTTTGCTTGCAGCTTGTCTCATCGCACCCAAATTTATTGCACCAAAATACCAAGAACAACTGTCACAACTGGTGACCAACCTAAACTCAGCGCCCGGCTATGGAGCCCGTCTAGACACACTGGAAGAAGGCTGGTTCATATCTAAAAGCGTGTTACACCTAAGCTATGATTTAAGCATGATCGACCCGAATTTATATGGTCAAAAGCTAGAAGCCGATCTGGTTCTGGATGCCCACTTCGGCCCACTCCTCTTGTCGGATACTGGTGTTGTTGGTTTGTTTGATGTCCACGCATATTATGCAGGTGATTCATTGCGTGATAGGCTCAACTGGCCAGAGGGTCAAGCCTTTTTCGATGCTTCTGTGATCATGGATTTGATGGGGAACATTGAATCTGTCGACCAAATTCCAGCCTTCGACATTAACGAGGGAGAATTCACCTTCAGTGGTTACAAGGGCGAAGGCACATTCACGTCAAATAGTATTGCGTACCAAGGTCAAATTGAACAACTTAATTTAGACAAATACGATGACAAAATGCAGCTCGCTAATACCCAACTGGCATTAAACATTCAAAATGGTGCTGATGTCTTAGCCTCAGGTGGTTTCTACAATGGCGACATTAGTATTGGCTTTGATCAGTTTTCTTTAGGCTCACAAAACACCCCAACAGAACTTGAAGTAAACGGTGCCTCACTCCTAGTAACGTCTCTACTGGACACAGACTCCCAATTAGGTGAAATCGTCTCTCGTTATGCCGTAGATAACGTTCGCTCAGATGAATTCAGCGCAGATGAATTGGCATTGGTGGTTGAAATGACCAATTTAAGTAACCAGTTTTTCTTGGATTACAAAACCTTTTCTGATGCGGTATTAGCCGATGGCAACGTTTCCCCAGACGAACTTACCATCGCTTTGTTCACTTTCATAACGGACAACATAGACGAATTGCTGTCGCACCAACCTGAGTTGAACATGACTGAATTCAGTGGTCGCTTAGCAGAAGGTTCATTCCATGCGACATTGAACAGCCGCCTAAAAGACATAAATGGATCGGTTAGTCTCGATCAACTATTGGATCAAAACTTCTGGTTATGGAATCTGATTGTAAATAGTAATATACAAGCCGATGATGCTTTGGTCACCCATTTAGGCGAACGCTACTTAGCACAACAGATGCGCACAACTGTCGATTCACCTCAGGTCAAACAGCAAGTGCAGATGCTGCTAAATAACTTCGTTCAGCAAGGTTTTATCAAGCGTGAAAATGATCAGTTAATGACGGAAATCAAGATTGCCAATGGTCAGGGAAAAATCTATGACTTCCCTTTCCCATTAGCACGCTAAAGCCCCATTATTTACTTTAGTACGATAAAAAACGCATAAAAAGGCCGCTTGTTCAAGAAGCGGCCTTTTTAGTTTCCTTTGTCCCAAATATCGGGAGACTGAAGCGATTAAAACGCCTCGCCATTGTATTGCGTAACCATGCAGTCCTTACCTTTCTCTTTCAGCATCATACAAAAATCAACACTGAAGGATTTTTGTAGAAACGGCCCTACTTTTAGCTGATACATAGTGCGACCTTTGACGTCTTTTTGATTAATCTTAGGCACTAACCCATCATAAACGGTCGGATCGTTTTTCATTAACACCTGCCAACCACGTACCGCTTCATTGCGATTTGAATAAGCCGCTAACTGCACACCGTAACCATCATTCAACATGGTGGTATTAGTCGCTTGTGTTGACGGCTGAGACATCTCTGTTGACGCCAAAGGGGCGGCTTGAGCCATGTTCGTGTCATCTTGTATCGTCGCAGCCATTGGCGCTGCTGGCATGGTTTTTGACGACATTGACGTTGAATCAGCCTCCATGGATGCCATTGTCTCTGGAGAAGTTTCGACTAAAGGAGCAACGTTGGTTGCCGCCATACTATCATCCACATCGATCATAGTGGATTCCGAAACATCTGGCATTTCGTTGGCGGCTTCTAGGGCTAACTTTTCTTGCTTCAAGGCCGCCACTTCGGCCTCCAGAGCATCAATCTTATCTAGCTTAACTTGAGCGGTTTGCCACTGCGCTTCATGCGTTCGGACTTTCGTTTGTAAATCTTCATAGGTCATGAAGGTGTTCTTTTCACCAGTTGATGAACAAGCCGCCAATACTAATCCCATTTGGACTACGATTAGCTTTTTCGTTATTCCCATTGCCATTCTCTCCATCTAGACGAATTATAAGGCTTACAATTGAGCATTATCGCCGCCAACAATCTGCAAGACAAAAAATACCTTTAGCCAGCATATATTAGGTGTTGTCCCCACAAAATCAAAGCATAGCGGCTAGCCTTACCAAGCACCACTAAGGGGATAAAATACCAAAGCGAGGTTCTAAAAACACCTGCGGCCAAAGCTATACCATCGCCTATAATGGGTAGCCAAGTAAAGAGCAAACTCCATACACCATAGCGATTAAAGTAATATTCTGCTTTTATGTGCTTTTTTGAGTCAACGGGGAACCATCGGCGCCCTTCAAAACGAGTAAGGTAAGCACCAAGTATCCAAGTGGTTACGGCCCCTAAACTATTCCCCATGGTTGCCCAGGTCCAAAGCAGAATAAGGCTAATGGTTTCTTGCGCCGCGTAAAACAGCAACAAGGCCTCAGAACCCAAAGGTAATACAGTGGCCGACAAAAATGATACGACCAAAATGGTGACATATTCCAAGTTACTTCTTACCTTCTAACAGACTTTCGGGGTCATTCACCAAAACCATGATCTAGCTCATGAAAATCGGCTAGCAATAATCATAAAAATAATTAATCCTACTAGCTGAATGAATTCTATATAACAAAATCAAGAGAGCCGAAGCACGGAGGCAAACCATGCTCAATCGCATAAATGATATCAAAATTCGCTATAAACTCTGGGCCATCATCGGTTTAATGTCACTGGGGACAACGGCGTTAATTTTGGTGTCGCTTTCGTCGCTTTTTTATAGCCACGTGGATGCACGTAAAGAACGCACAGCTGACATTCTCGACATTGTAAACACGTCTTTATTATCTCTTTATCAACAACAAGAAAACAATCAAATATCCCCTCAACAGGCAAAGCAAGACGCCTTAACCCTTTTATCCGAGTTTCGTTATGGTGAAGAGCAAAGTGTTTGGGTATTGGAAAACAATGGGCGCGAATTAATCAACGCTCCAGCATCTTATGCTCATCAGCAGCCCCCAGCGTCTTTAACTGCAGCATTAAAAGCGTCACCAAAATCAAACACGGCGCATCAAAACATTGAATTTCATTATCAAGATTCAACGGGGAATGAACACAGTATGATTGCCAGCGCCTTGGATTTTAAACCATGGCAACTAACGATTATCACTACGACGTCCATGGATGCTGTCACGAACTTTTTTTTGGTGGCTCTAGTGGACTACGCCATTCTAGTGGGGATTTTAACCTTAGTCGTTGGCGGGACAGCCTTGTTTATTATTCATATGGTCACCACCCGTGTTACCAGTTTGTGCCATACCATGACAACCGTTCAGCACTCAGGCGATCTTACCCAGCGAGTGGAATTTAGCGGCAAAGATGAAATGGGCGCGATGGCAAAAGCATTCAACAGCATGATGAATGATTTTCAAAGCATCGTACGCAATGTCACGCACTCCAGCGAAACCCTAGACGGCATTGTTGGGCAAACCAATAAGTCCACACAAAAAACCGTTGAAGGGGTGGCGCGCCAACTTTCGAACACAGATCAAGCCACCGAATTAATGCAAAGTGTCATGACGTCAGTAGAAGAAGCATTAGGCATTGCTGAACAGGCAAAAAATAAAACACAAGAGCTTGGTCAACACTCAAAACAAGGCTTGGGTGTGATGGATAAAGCCAATCAAGACATTCAACGTCTCTCCCATGAAGTTGGTCAGGCTGCTCAACAAATACAAACCTTACGAGAAGAAGTCACACACATTCACGAGCGGCTGGGCATCATTTCCGAAGTGGCCGAACAAACCAATTTATTGGCGTTAAATGCAGCCATTGAAGCAGCACGTGCGGGTGAACAAGGACGTGGGTTTGCGGTAGTCGCAGACGAGGTTCGACATCTAGCCCAAAGATCCCAATTGGCCGCCACCGAAATCGGTGGTTTGATTAATCGTTTAACACAACAAACCGATACGGCGGTGGGCGTGATGGAGTCGGCACAAAGTACGGCCAACCAAGGTGCGAACCAAACCGCGGAAGCTGGGCAAGCCTTTTCAGAAATTGCTGATGGGGTGATTTCCATTTCGCAATTAAACAGCCACATCAGTCAGGCAGCGGACCGCCAACACGAATCCTCTCAAACGGTTCACCAAGCCTTGGGCGACATTGCGGTGATTTGTCAGGAAAACAACAACAACTCAACCGACATTCGAACTTCGGTTGATCAATTACAAGACTGTGCGACACAGCTGCGCCAGCTGGTCCATCAATTCAGTATCTAACAGCATGATTGGGCGTTTCAGCCTGAGCAAACGCCCAATCCTCCTCTTTAATAAACAAATAATTTGCAAACAGGCCGGTTTACGACTTTAACTTATTGGTGAGTTTCATTTTATTTGGGTATAGTGATCCAAAGGTTGTACGAAGAGTTCCTATTTTCATTACGCTATTAAAGGGTAGAAATAGAAATGCCGTCCGATACGCAAAATACGCTCGACTCTCTTTATCAACACATTCAAGCGGTGATTTTATCGCGCCAGCACCCTGTCACTGGGCTCTTTCCTGCCAGCACCAGCATTAATAACCACGGGAATTATACCGATGCTTGGGTTCGTGATAATGTCTATAGTATCCAAGCCGTTTGGGCCTTATATTTGGCTTATAAACGTGCCTCTGATACCGATAAGCGGGCTCATGAGCTAGAGTTTGCTTGCATCAAGATGATGCGAGGCTTGCTGTTTGCTATGATGCGACAATCCCACAAAGTGGAAGCCTTCAAACACAGTCTTGCCCCCAAAGACGCCTTACACGCCAAATACGACACGAAAACCGGTTTAGAAGCTGTCGCAGATGATGCTTGGGGGCATTTGCAAATCGATGCCACCAGCTTTTATTTGCTGATGATGGCGCAAATGACCAAAGCCGGCAGTAAAATCATTTTTTCTCGTGATGAATTCAATTTTATTCAAAACCTAATCTATTACATTTCACGCACCTATCGCACGCCAGATTACGGCATCTGGGAACGTGGTAATAAGGTGAATAATGGCAAGGCTGAAATCAATGCCAGTTCCGTTGGCATGGCCAAAGCCGCCATGGAAGCCATGGATGGTTTAAATCTGTTTGGTGATGACGGTCCTGAATGGGCCGTGGTTCACTCCTTTGCCGATGCGGTCGCACGGGCGGGTTCGGTTTTGCAATCATTATTACCGAAAGAGTCTCGCTCGAAAGAAGTGGATAGCGCTATTTTAAGCATCATTGGCTTTCCTGCTTTTGCCGTAAACGATGAAAAACTTACCCGACGAACTCGGCAAGAAATCCTCAATAAATTAGGCGGGGAATACGGTTGTAAACGCTTTCTTCTGGACGGCCACCAGTCCGTTTTGGAAGACAAAAACCGGATTCATTATGAATACGATGAGCTCATTAACTTTGAACACATTGAGTCAGAGTGGCCGCTGTTTTTTACTTACTTATACATCGATCGTCTGTTTGCACGTGATTGGGAAAGTGCCAATTATTATCGCCACAAACTCGAAACCCTAATGGTTGAAAAAGACGGCCAAAAACTCTTACCTGAGCTCTACTATGTCCCGCAAGAGAACATCTTAGCGGAAAAAGAAAAGCCCGGTTCGCAACGTCGTTTGCCGAATGACAATTTACCGCTGGTGTGGGCGCAGAGCTTATACCTTGTCGGTAAAATGCTTGATGAAGAGCTGATTAAAACTGACGACCTAGACCCGCTAGGATTGCACAAAATCCAACATAGAAAACATAAAATCACCACGTCTATGGTGATTTTGGCGCAAAACGATAAAGTCAAACAAAAGCTGATGGACGCGGGCTGCTTGTGCCAAACCCTTGAAGAAATTGCCCCTCTCAAAGCCATTACCGCGGAACAGCTGGTGACAACCTATCAACACTTGGGTGAATCCACTTCCCTCGGCTTAACCGGTCGTCCAAATCGCGCCCTCAATAGTTTGGCAACGTCACAGGCGTTTAGCATCAATAACGAGCATTATTTGTGTCTCTCTTGGATACAAAACGAAGACAAAGATTACCGTAAGATTGACCCTGATTTGTTCCAAGCGCACATTCGAAATGAGCTTACCAGCTTAGCAAATCATTGGTATTACCAAGCCAACGCGGTGTTTACTATTTTAATTGACGAAGCCATCAGTGAAATGAGCAACAGTCATGAACTGTTTGAATTCATTCGTCTTTTACAAAAGCGTGAAAATGATGCTTATCGCGTCATCCCACAATCCGCTAAAAACGCATTCAAATCAGGCAATCGTCGCGTCATTACCATGAAGCCGAGTGACTCACTGCAGTTGGGCATTCAATTAAGCCATCATGAACGCAGCTGGCCACTGGCGGACGATGATCAATACTTCTCCCTTGACCAAGAGCATGCCACGACCGACAACCTATTAGCGCAGTTGTCTGAACCCCCTTCTCTTAATCAAGCCGTACATTGCCTGACCTTGCTCGGGGAACGTAAAGCCTTGATGAATACCTTACCCAATTCAACGCCAGCCACGACTGCATACAAAGTACTGCATAAAGTCTATTTGCAAACCCTTATCTCTGAGAACTGGCGTGCCGCTCGGCAACTCTATGCTCTGTTGATTACACCAACCACGGATCTAGCGACCTACATCGCAGATATTACAGTAAGACAACGTTTCTTAGTTGTTGGCGAAACCCCAGACAGCGAGATTGAAATCAGCTCCCCCTTACATCAAGACGCCATTCTTGAAGCGATGAGAAAGACGTCCAGCAGTGCCATCAGTCTAGTTCTGTGTCATGAATTAATTGCCATCGCCGGTACCTTAATCCGCACTCAGCCAGACTTCTTTTCGGGGATCCGCACCATTCGCATTCATAACCTTGTAATGCTGTGTGCTCGCTACTTTGACCCAGAAGACTCCGCTCCTATCTATGATACTTTGGCTAAAGTATCTCCAAGCGCACTCTACTTTGCCCTTGAGCATGTGTTAAAACAAAAACACGACGAATTCGCCCACGTTGCCACCAGCTTGCGATACCACCACACCACAGATGCCCAAGGGGCCCTAAAAGACATTGACTGGTTCGAGTGGCGCTCAGAGCAAGGCATGATTACCAAACTACCGGATAGTCTTTTGCTGCAATTTTGGGAAAGTCTAAGTCACGTCAATACTATTGTCTTTGGTGACTTACAAAGCAATACACGACTCGACTGCAAACGCGCTTTAAACTCCATGACACCTGGGGAAGACACCTTTGCCCTACTCGTCGAAGATCTCACCTCTGACATTCACCCTAGTTGGTATAAGAGTTTAATTTTTGAGGGCTTATACGCCTTCATTCAGTTCTGTCAGCAACACAAAAAATGTCAATTTGAGCAGGAGGTCAACCTTCCTGTATTAGTGTCTCAAGCCGCTATGGACTATGCTAAACAGTATCAGGCAGAACATCCTGAAGAAGATCAAATTGCAGCGGCCGTGGATGACTTTGCCCAGATCACACCAAGCAAAGCCAATCAGTTCTTGCGCTGGGCGGTCAGCAAGCTTCATAGTCATCAGTACCAACATTCATCGAGTGAATAAATTGACTCTGGCTGGAGAATTGAATGGATTTAGTCAAGCACGACTTGTTTCAAGATTTAGCGAAAACGCAATGTGCCGACCCTTTTGGGTGTTTAGGACGTCACCAAGATCCAGTGACTCAACAGCAAACCTTGTATGTGTGGCAACCTGAAGCGGAGTCCGTTCTAGTTTTAGCCATTGATCAAGATAAAACTCTGATGCAAATGACGCCCTCTGAACTCAGTGGGCTCTTTACCGCCCCTTGGCCTGAGGACATTGGTCACACACATTATCGACTAAAAATCCAATACCAAGATGGTAATCACCATACTATCGTCGATCCATATCAGTTTGCTGACAGCAGTTTCAAAGACCCTGAACACCACACAGCGAATCTTTTTAAGAGCCAAGGAGCCATTCAGCGTAGTGCGTACATTCATGATGAACTAAGCATCCAAGGGGCTCGTTTTGCTGTCTACGCTCCGGCCGCTCGCTCTGTGTCTGTGGTGGGAGATTTTAATAGTTGGGATGGACGAGTTCACCCAATGTCGAGTAACGGCGATGGCATATGGCGCTTGTTTATACCAGACGTCAACCATGGCGCACGTTATAAATTTGAAATTCGCGCCCATGACGGTGAATTATTACCTCATCGTACGGACCCTTACGCACAACAGATTGAACAATTCCCATCATTTGCCAGCATCACATGCTTTGACCGTCACCATGTTTGGACCGACTCAGACTGGCGTCAACGCTCCGTTGAGGATCTCTACGAGCGGCCCATGAGCATTTATGAGGTACATATCGGTTCATGGCGTCGCAAACCAGACAATCAGCCGCTCAGCTATTTAGAACTCAAAGATCAGCTGGTGCCTTATGTTAAAAGCATGGGCTACACCCACGTAGAGTTATTGCCCATCACCGAATACCCTTTTGATGGCTCTTGGGGGTATCAACCCGTTGGGCTATATGCCGTGACATCACGCTTTGGTCACCCTGAAGACTTTAAGGCTTTGGTTGATGCCTTTCACCACGCAGGCATTGGTGTAATTATGGATTGGGTGCCTGCGCATTTTCCGGCTGACAGTCATGGTTTGGCGAATTTTGATGGCAGCAAACAATACGAGTACCCAGACCCAAAAAAGGGCTGGCATCCAGAATGGAACTCTTTAATCTATGATTTCGGCAAAGATCATGTGGTCAATTATTTAATCAGTAACGCGGTTTATTGGTTAGAAGAGTTTCATATTGATGGTTTACGCGTCGATGCTGTCGCCTCTATGTTATACCTTGATTACGCTCGCGAAGAAGGCGAATGGATTGCAAACCAAGACGGCGGCAATCACAACTATGAAGCCATCGCATTTCTGCGAAAACTTAATGAAACCATTTACCTTAATCACCCCAGATGTTTTACCGTGGCTGAGGAATCGACCGCTTTTCCTGGCGTTTCTAAACCAACCTTTATGAATGGCTTAGGCTTTGGTTTTAAGTGGAACATGGGGTGGATGAATGACACGCTAGATTACATGCAACGTGACCCGATTTATCGACAATATCATCAAGGCGCATTGAGCTTCAGCATGGTGTACGCGTTTGATGAGCAATTCGTTTTGCCCATTTCCCATGATGAAGTCGTACACGGTAAGTACTCGATGATCGACAAGATGCCTGGCGATGCGTGGCAGAAATTTGCAAACTTGCGCGCCTTTTCGGCTTACATGTATTGTCATCCAGGTAAAAAACTAAACTTCATGGGAAATGAATTCGCGCAGGGACAAGAATGGAGTCACGAACGATCACTCGACTGGCATTTACTCGACATTGCCTATCACAAGGCTCAACAGGATCTGACTAAAGACCTAAACCAACTTTATCAGCAACAAGTCAGTTTGCATTGCGATCATTCTGCAGAGGGCTTTGAATGGATCAGTCATGATGACAACCAGAACAGTATTCTGGCCTTTGTACGACGCGCTAAAGACACCTCTGAGCACCTTTTGGTGATTATTAATTTCACACCTACGCCTCATTATTACTATCGAATTGGTGTGCCCGAAGCAGGAAAATATCGAGTGATAATGAATACGGATGATGCCGTTTACCAAGGCAGCCAGTTTACCCAGCAATCAACCTATTCAACCGAGCCTATATCGCATCACGGCCGGGCGAATAGCGTCGAGCTACAGGTTCCCCCTTTGTGTGGACTAATTTTAACTTGGCAGCAGGATTGATTCGGCGATTTAACAAGGAGAATTCAAGGTGAGCGCATATCAGGTGACCCAAGGCCAAACCTTTCCGTTGGGCCCTTCTATCCATCCCGATGGGATCAATTTCGCCGTGGTATCAGAAGACGCAAGTCAATTGTACCTATGCCTATTTGATGAACATGACCAAGAATTGGAATGCATTCCCTTCATTGCCAAGCACAGAGGCATTTGGCAAATGCTCGTGTTGGGGTTAAAGGCGGGACAAAGATACGGCATTCGAGCCGAAGGTCCATTTGAGCCGGAAAAACAACTCGTGTTTAACCCAGCCAAGCTGCTCATTGACCCTTACGCAAAAGCCCTAACCGATAAATTAGTTTGGCACCCAGATCAAGTTGCTATTACTGAACAAGGTGTGATCCAAGCACAAGACTCTGCTCATTGCGTGCCTAAATGTCTGGCCATAGAACCCAAGGTTCAAACCACACGACCTGCTAGAGTCAATGTGGCGAGCCATGAGCGCAGCCTATATGAACTGCACGTAAAAGGCTTTACCCAACAGCTGGACATTGACGAACAACACAAGGGAAAATACTTAGGCGTCATTTCTCGCCCCGCGATTGCCCATTTACAGTCTCTCAATATCACCACCATTCAGTTGATGCCTTGCTTTACCTTTATGACCGAAAGGCATCTGCACCAGCTGGGGCTAAATAATTATTGGGGATACAACCCAATCAACTTTTTTACCCCAGAACCGTCCTATGCTCAAAACGATGCGGTAGTCGAATTTCAAGCCATGATTGATGGACTCAGGGAGGCGGGATTCGAAGTTATTTTGGACGTGGTCTATAACCACACGGCTGAAAGCGAATTGGATCAATCTTGTGTCAGTTTTAGAGGGTTAGACAACGGACGCTATTACCGTCATCACGCGGGACAATACTTAAACTACACAGGCTGCGGAAACTGCTTCGATACCTTTAACCCAGCCAGTATCCGCCTCATTTGTGACAGCATGCGTTATTGGGTGGATGTCATGGGCGTAGATGGTTTTCGCTTTGACTTAGGCGTGGATCTAGGTCGAACTGACCATGACTTCAGCGCCAATGCGCCTTTACTGCAAGCCATCTTACAAGATCCAATCTTAAGCCAAACCTGTCTTGTCATGGAGCCTTGGGACATCGGCCCAAACGGTTACCAAGTCGGGCAATTCCCGAAGGGATTTTTAGAATGCAATGATAAATACCGCGACTCAGTGAAGCGGTTTTGGCATGGTGATTCAGGCATGATAGCCGAATTCGCCACACGGCTTTTAGGGTCAAGAGATTGTTTCCATAAAGGCCATAAGAGCGCGTTGAATTCCGTCAATTATATTACCTATCATGACGGTTTTACGTTAGAGGATTTGGTGTCTTACGAGGCACGCCACAACCTTGCCAATATGGAAGACAATCGAGATGGTCATGGCGATAACATCAGTCAAAATTTCGGTATTGAAGGCGACACCCAAGACCCCGAAATACTGGCCTTGCGACTCAACCAGAAAATTTGCTTTCTTGCCACCTTATTATTAAGCCAAGGCACCCCTCACCTACTAGGCGGCGATGAGCTGTCTCACAGTCAACAAGGTAATAACAATGCCTACTGCCAAGACAATGACATCACTTGGCTCAATTGGTCTAAAGCATCACAGAGCCAAATATTAAAAGACACCATCAGCCAACTCATGGCATTACGCAAAGCCTACCCTATTTTGGCCGAGGTACACCTTGAAGATGATGCTTTATTCCAGCATTTACCAGCCGACCAAGTGACTTGGCTAAATGAAAACAGTGACACTATGAGCCACGAAGATTGGCACACCCCGGATCGACATTTTATCGCCTTACTGTTAACCACGGCCAACCTCAGCAGTCGCTTATGGCTGATCTTTTACAACCAAGCAACGCCAATTAACCTGCCTTTTCCTTCCCTGTCAGACCAAGATCAGGAGGTGAAGGCCGAAGTGCTCTTTCAATCACCAAATGTTCAATTGACAGACAAACATGTTACTTGCTCAGGTGCCAGTGTGGCTTTAGTTAGGCTCTAAAAATCTATGCCCTTGAGGATTTAAAGCCCATACGAAAGCCACCCCAGTGCTGTCCTTTCACATAAATAGGCACGGATAAATCGTGAAGTATTTCCCCTGTATCACGTTTATAGGTTTGTAATAAGAAGCTCTCCGTGTGAGCACCACAGCGACGCCCGGTTGGGTCATCAAAAATGCGTTTGGTACGGTTACTCACTAAATCCTTATCATAATCCCCGGTTAACGGTTGACTGAATTTTCTATTGTGAGTTGGAAAATAACCATTGAGATCGACGGCCCCCGCAAACATGACTTCTTCATGTCGCTCTAAAACTTCCTCCTGAATAGCCGGAAAAGTTTGGTCGCTGTAATGATCGTAAGCGGTACTGTATTTTGTCGGATTCGTGCCTTGAATGACTTGATAGTCTTGCGAGAAAACCTGTTTTATTGTGAGTTGGTTTTGATCAATAGCGGCTTCCAAGGCCAGACCAATTTGCTGGGCTGCCTGTTGTGCTGTTTGCAATAGTTTCGAAAAGAACAAGTCTGAATCCACTTTGTCTAACTCGCGGAAAACGATTTCAGCGCCATTACTCAAGCTGGCCGCTTCTTCAGATAAGCGATCACTGCGCTGAGAGATATCTTGCAAAGATTGACCAATACGAGCAATTGAGCCACTTATTTGTGAACTGACGGTTCCCAATTCTTCGCCACTGCTTTCCACTTCGGATAACACGAGAGAGGCATTTTGCACTTCCTCCGTTAACGCAATAAAGCGATCGGTTTCTCCCAATAAGGTTGCCGACAAAGACTCAGATAGACTCTTTAACGCATGCATTTCTTGATTTGTACCCGAACTGTTGTGCCTAACTTCAATCAGCAAGGCAGATATTTGCTCTGACGCGTCCGCACTTTTTCCCGCCAACGCTCGTACTTCATCCGCCACCACCGCAAAACCACGTCCTTGTTCACCAGCCCTTGCGGCTTCAATTGCAGCATTCAATGCCAACAAGTTCGTTTGCTCTGATACCCCTTTAATCACCTCAGTGATACGGTCAATGTCGTCAGCACTTTTGGTCAATTTGGCCAGTTGATCATTAGCACTTTGTACCTTTTCTGTCAGTTCATTAATCTGATCAGCACTTTGTGACAAAGCGGTCTGCGCTGTGCTGCTTGATTGCGCGGTATCCGACATGGTTTTGGCAAGCTGCCCCAAGTTATTAGACAAGCTCAAACCTGTACTAGATAAGGTCTCTACCGCTTGAGTAATTTGCTCACTGTCTTGATGTGTATGGTGGATATCTTTACTTAATGAATCGACAAAGTGAGACACTTCAGCAGCACCGATGGCCATACGAGAAGTGGCTTGGGTAACATTTTGACCGATTTCAGAATAAGAGGATGAGGAATAAATGGCTGACGCATCCCCTACTTTATCCGGTAGATTAAGTCGTTTCTCAAGATAAGTACGCCACAAGGTCAACCCGGCTAACAAAGCACCGATGAGGCTATAAGGTAAGGCAATATCACCAGAGAAATAACCCATGGCAAATAGGATAAAGAGCCCTAGTACGCAGCTCATTTGAAAGTACAACATAGTATCATCCTTTATTATAATTATTTTTTTATCCTAGGCTCGGATTAATCTGGGTCAATGTAAATCGGATCAGATACGACTAAAGTCTAAGTCCATAACCTTCATTCAATAACATCCTTAGCATACGATCTATTACATTGCAGTCTTAGGATTTTTATCATGAACGTGATATAACAAGACTCTAATGGATTTTAGGTATTAGGTAGTAGTTTGACAGATGTAACCGCATTCAACGTTGACAGTAGCAACAGCATACACCAAGAAATCGTGGACATTTCGCAAAAACGTGTTCTGATTATAGAAGACATTGGTGAAATGCGCATTATGCTAAAGTCATTAATGACGTCATTAGGTTACAGCAAAATTGATGTGGAATACTCTGGCCAAATGGCCATCAAGCGAATCCTAGAAAAACATTACGATGTTATTCTCTCTGACTATAACCTTGGTGGCAGCATCGACGGCCAACAGATCCTAGAAACGTCGCGCAAAAACTACGCGCAAGATCATTCCACTATTTTTATTATGGTAACCGCAGATACGGCCTATGAAAGTGTAGTCAGTGTGTTGGAATACCAACCCGACAGCTATCTAGTAAAACCCTTCCCGCCCGCCGCTTTTTTCCGTCGTCTTGAAAAAGTTCAAAAGCAAAAGAAGATCTTCGAAGGCATCAACACTGCTCGTAAACTCAATGAATACGAAAAGATGGAAGCGCAGGCAAAAAGCATCATGGCGGAATACCCTCATTTCGCCAGCCAATGTCTAAAAATCATTGGGGAATCTTTGTATGCCCGTGGCCGCTATAAAGATGCGAAAAGTCACTACATGTTGATCATTAAGAATCATAAAACGCTCGCTTGGGCCCATTACGGTATCGCACAATGCGAAATGCAACTGGGTGCCGTGGGAGCAGCGATAAAGAAGTTAGAGCAGACCATTGAACTAAGCCGTCACTTTCTATCAGCCTATGATTTGCTGGCGGATGCACAAGAAGATCAAGGTAACCTTGAAGATGCACAGTTTGCCATGAAACGAGCCCTTGAAGTCTCACCAAGATCGAACGACCGTTGTTTGCGCTTGGCGGATTTAAGCGCCAAAGTCGCCGATTGGGAAACAGCTGAACACGCCTATTCTCGGATTATTCGTCTCACTCGTGACACCATCAATGAGAAAGTCGAATACTACTATGAGTACCTCAAGTGTCTCACCAATATGATGAATGCCGGCGGTGACAACGCGAAACTAGCAGATAAGTTTAAACGCTCTTTAATTCGTTTACGTTCCTTTGGTAAAGCCAACCCGGCGGCTATCTCCAATTCATTTCGCATTGAAATACAGCAATATCTCACCCGTGAACACACTGGGGAAGCCATTAAGTCTTGGAAGCAATGGAACCGATTAATTAAGTCAGGGCAAGCTTCGCCTCTCACGGATGCTCAAAAACACACGCTGAAAAAGCGTCTTGGCTTGCTATAAACCCCATTTCCTTTTACTGTCTGGGCGATATCCATTAGCCAATAAGAGTGTGTCCATTTTATGTCGTCTAACCAAGACTTTTCGAATCTTATGCCCGATGTCATCCTCGATGCAGTGGAGTCACTCGGCTTTTGGACAGATGCCAGAATTTACCCTCTGAACAGCTATGAAAACCGTGTCTATCAAGTAGGCATTGAAGAAGCGTCACCTCTTATTGTAAAGTTCTATCGCCCAAACCGTTGGACGCTGTCTCAAATTCAAGAAGAACACGATACATTAATCAAATTGGCCAATAAAGGGCTGCCTGTCGTCGCCCCTCATGTGATTGAAGGTCAAAGTGTGTTTACTCATCAGGGGTTGGTATTTTGTCTGTCACCAAGACTTGTGGGCCAACACCCAGAAGCCGAAAATCTAGATCAGTTGTTTCAAATTGGTGAGCTGATTGGCCAATTGCATCAGAGTCTTGGTAAAGACCCCTTTAAGCATCGCATCGAGGTATCTCCCCTTGAGCACATTCGCACTGCCGCTGCTCGTATTCTTGACAGTACCGCGCTGCCCAAAGTATTAAAAGCGTCTTACCAACAACAGGTTGCAAGCTTATATGACTTGTGTGAGACACAAATCCAACGCTATTGGCCAGCTCAATTACGCCCTATTCATGGCGACAGTCATCGCAGCAACCTCATCCTCAGTAACGAACAATTCCACCTACTGGATTTTGACGACTGCCAAAATGGGCTGGCCGTTCAAGACTTATGGTTGCATCTGACTCAAGTGAACCTTGCCAAACAACAGCTAAGTGAGCTGTTAGAAGGCTATGAAAGCTACCAAGCATTTGACTCTAGAGAACTGGCCTTGATTGATGTTTTCAAATGCACTCGTGTGATTTGTTACGCGGCTTGGCTGCTTCAGCGACAAACAGATCCAGCGTTTGTTAAAGCATTCCCCTGGTTTGCCAGTGAAGAATATTGGCTGAATCACTTGAATGAATTAAAAGAATGCCAAAACGAATGGGGACAAATTCTCTGATGACGTCTCTTAATGCAAACCTTAAGTCATTGTTTGGTTTTGAGTCCTTTCGTCAAGGACAAGCCCCAGTGGTTGAACAACTGTTAACGGGGCACTCTTCGCTTGCCGTGTTCCCAACAGGTTCAGGTAAGTCGTTGTGCTATCAATACACAGCAACTCAGTTACCCCACCTCACGCTGGTGATTTCTCCTCTGATCGCGCTAATGCATGACCAATTGGCTTTTTTAAAAGCCAAAGGCATTGTGGCCGCCAGTTTAGATTCCACACAAAGTCGCGAAGAAAGCCAAGCGGTCATGGCAGGGGTAAAAACAGGCCAAATCAAAATTCTGATGATTTCAGTGGAACGTTTCAAGAATGAAAATTTCCGCCGTTTTATCCAGCAAGTTGCCATTTCACTACTCGTTGTGGACGAAGCACATTGTATTTCGGAATGGGGTCATAACTTTCGACCGGATTATCTGAAACTGCCGTTTTATCAACAGGAACTAAAAATTCCACTGGTATTATTGCTCACCGCCACCGCCACTCGTCGAGTGCAAAAAGACATGGCACAAAAATTCCAAATCCAACCGCAACACATTGTCCAAACCGGTTTTTATCGACCCAATTTGGACATCGAATTACAACCCATTCCGGCCAGACAAAAAAACGATCAGCTTGATCAAATTCTAAGGCACACGCAAGGGGCAAGCATTGTCTATGTCACCTTACAAAAGACCGCTGAAGACGTTGCACAATCTCTGATTCAGCAAGGTTATCAAGCTCAAGCCTACCATGCAGGACTAAACAGTGAGGACAGAGCACAGATACAAGAGTTCTTCATGTCTGGTCAGACACGCATCATTGTCGCCACCATTGCCTTTGGTATGGGCATAGACAAAGCAGACATACGTCTAGTGGTGCATTATGACTTGCCAAAATCCATCGAGAATTACAGTCAAGAAATTGGCCGTGCTGGCCGCGACCAAAAGCCTAGCAAATGTATTTTGTTGGCGAATCTAGAAGGTCTACATACCTTAGAAAACTTTGTTTATGGCGACACTCCTGAACGTCATAATATTGCCTGCTTGCTTGACACCATAGTGCAAGAAACAGAACGACAAGAATGGGAAACGCAGCTTTATCATTTGGCCAATCACACGAACATTCGCTCGTTGGCCTTAAAAACACTCTTGGTTCAGCTTGAACTCAAGCAAGTCATTGCCCCTAAATACAGCTACTACGCAGACATTAAAGTAAAGTGGGAAATGGATCCTCAGCAGTTTATGCGGCAGTTACCTCCCCATTGGCAAACCAGCTTCCCCATGCTACTAGAAGGCATTCATTTCAAAAAAATCTGGGGTGTTCCTGACTTTGAATGGCTGCAAAACAACGCCAATTTAAACCGTCAACAAGTATTAGAAATGCTGGAATTTGCCGAGCAGCAACAGGCACTTACTCTAGACAGTAAAAGTCTGACTGAGGTTTATCAGGTATACCCTGAAAGACTGCAAGATACACTTTTACTAGAGCAGTTGGATGAATACGTTCAGCAGAAAGAGACATCAGAAATAGAACGTATTGCGACCATGATTCGATTCTTCGAATTAGACCGATGCCTGAATCACAATTTGGCCCGTTACTTTGGCGATCAACAAGCGCCTGAGCATTGTGGACATTGCTCAGTATGTCGACACAGTGTGTTGCATTTTCCACCGCTGCACTCGTCGCTGACACCATCTTTGGATAGCGTGGATGAATACATAAAGCCCTTTGGTCAGGCTGTACAACAAAAAGCGCCCGACATACGTGTCACGGCAACCTTGATCACACGCTTTTTAACTGGCCTGAATCAGCCTATTTTCACTAAAATAAAAGCCCGTCAATTGCCAGGCTTTGGTAATTTTGAACAAGCATCTTATCAGGCCGTTTACGCACAGGTAAGGAAACAGTTTCAAGAGTAAGACGCTCGCGAGATAGGAAACAGGGTACTTAAACTCACTGCTCTTCAATGCGAGGGTCTGAGGAAGATTCTAACACACTCACCTCAATCAGATTATTATCGGGGTCATTAAAGTACACCGATTGAATCGGCCCAATAGCACCACTCTTTGCGACAGGGCCTTCGATGATGTTGATCTCACAAGCTTCGAGATGAGCCACCAGCTTTTCGAGTGGCCAATGCGTAATCAGACATAAATCACCGGCTCCTTCCATGGCGTGATTTCGCAGTTCTTGACCCAATTTTTGGAAGTTGATTTTCTGTTCACCAAAACGCACCGCACGTCGACCTTCGCCAAAAGTAATGGCTTCCATCTGCAATACTTTTTCATAAAAAGCGACGGCATTCTCAATGTCTGCAACGGTTAATACTATGTGGTCAATATGACTAATCATCCGCGCTTAATCTCCTGTACAAATCCGTTGGTATCGCGCCATGCTACGAGGGATAAGAAAGAAAAACAAGCTTAAAAAGCAAACTCAATTCAACAAGGAAATCAGGTCCATTTGACCGTCTATTAAGCCTTGTTTTTGACGACGGTTGAGCTTTTTAATACGACTTTCAATCATCAAGGCTTCCCGTTTTGAACCTACCGGATGCTGCCAAACTAACTCTAATGGCCCTTTTCCTCTCAGATAGCGTGCTGCTTTTTTGCTGTCGCCAGAATGCTCTTTAAAGCGTCTGTGTACATCGGTACTTATACCTGTATATAAGGTATTCAGACGAGTCTTAATAATATAGAGGCTCCAATTTGTGTCTGTCTTATTAGCCACCGCTATTTGCTTCGAATCCGTCACCTTATCTCCTTAGCCAATAATCATAAACAATGTCAACGCGGTTGCCAGCCCCATCATGTAATTAAAGCCACGCTGGCGCTTCGGCTCCGTCAACCAAATACGTATTTTCATACCCGCCCAAGCCCATATGGAGATAGCAATAAAACCAAGACAAGCAAACGCCAGTAAAATCGACATGCCAGATGCCAAATAATGATCACCAGCAATAGCAAAGGTACTAACACAACCTAAGGACATCATCCAAGCTTTTGGATTCACATATTGAAATAAAGCCGCTTGCCACCAACTCATCGGCTTGGCCGCCAGTTCATCACTTTCAAGATGACCAACAGGCGCACTGGCAATTTTCCAAGCCAACCACAGCAGATAGACACAGCCCAGCCACTGCAAAACAGAATATAAAGGCGGATACAAACTAAACACCGCCCCTAACCCTAGTAAGGTAACAAATAACAAACTGGACATACCAAGGACAATCCCCAGCATATGCGGAATGGTACGACGAAAACCAAATTGCGCACCAGATGCCAATAACATGATGTTATTTGGCCCTGGCGTTACCGAGGAAATAAAAGCAAACATGGCCAATGCCACAAAAAACGATGTATCCATCTGCTAACCCTTTTTATATTGAAACACGTCCTGCAAAAAGCCTTTAATGCTGGCTTTTTTCGCCTCCAAATGCTGCTCTTCAGGGTTCACGCCAATATCCATACATTGCTCTACTGTCATTGTTTTTAATGCTTTACGAGTTTGAAAACGTAAAACACAGACTTGTAAATGAGCGAATAAACCAATTGCTAACATGACCTATCTCCTTGCGCTGACGGTGTATCCTAATAATACCCCTTTGTGTATGTTCCTATACTTTAATGCAGGGCTAAGTCTCAATACAGATTCAAAAAAACCTTTATTTAACCATACAGGATGACAGGTAATGCTCTGTATGGTGTATTTTTCACCTATCTGTATGGTTATTTTCTGTATTCATGCACTTTACAATAGTGACAACGCAATACAGTTAAACAGATTAGGAGAAATAAATGACTCTGTATGAAAACCTCGCCATTCGTCTACGCGAGCACATCGAGCTTGGTTTCTATAAACCTGGAGACAAACTTCCTTCTGTTAGACAACTAGCGAAAGAACATGGCGTTAGTATTTCCACTGTTCAAGAAGCCTATCGCCAACTAGAGCAAGAGCTCTTAGTAGAAGCGAAACCAAAATCAGGGTACTTTGTTAGTGTTCAAAACAAGGACAATCTACCCAGTATTTCTCGCCCACCACAACGCCCTTTAGAAGTATCTCAGTGGGAAGAAGTTCTCAACATGCTGATGATTCGCAGTCGCACTGATGGCGTCCAATTACAGCATGCGATGCCTGACATGAAAGCCACCACACTCAAGCCACTACTAAAAGATTTGAGCAAACAGAATCCTGAGGTTGGTTTAAGCTATTCTGACGTTCGGGGTACGAAAGAACTCAGAACGCAACTGTCTCGTTTGGCCGTAGCATCTGGCTGTCAACTTCACCCTGATGACCTAGTCATCACCTCTGGCTGTCAGGAAGCTTTATCTGTGTGTTTGCGAGCCGTC
The DNA here is from genome assembly GCF_043643765.1 of Marinomonas posidonica. GTDB lineage: Bacteria > Pseudomonadota > Gammaproteobacteria > Pseudomonadales > Marinomonadaceae > Marinomonas > Marinomonas posidonica_A. Next base: position 52,667 of record NZ_JBHZSP010000009.1, read on the forward strand.
ACCGAGCCTGGCGATATTATAGCCATCGAATCACCCAGTTTTTATGGCTCTATGCAAGCGATCAAAGCCGCTAACCTAAAAGCCATGGAAATCCCCACTCATCCAGAAACAGGCATCAGTTTAGAAGCGCTAGAATTGGCACTGGATCAATGGCCAATCAAAGCCATTTTCGTTACACCAACCTGTAATAATCCTATGGGGTACACCATGCCGGAGGATAAAAAGGAACAACTTTACCGACTGGCGCAAAGTTATGACATTACCATCATAGAAGACGACATTTACGGTGATATTTCCTTCCAGTTTCCACGCCCTAAAACCATCAAATCCTTCGATACCGATGGACGTGTCTTATTGTGCTCTTCATTTTCCAAATCCATTGCGCCCGGTATGCGCGTCGGTTGGATTGCCCCTGGCCGCTACCGCGACAAGGTAACGCACATAAAATATGTGTCTAGTTCCATGTGTCCAGTCACGCCACAATTAGCCGTGGCCAAATTCATTCGTCTTGGCGGCTATGCAAAACACATCCGAAACATGCGATTAAATTATGAAAAGCAAAGGGATATGTTGCTAAAAGCCATTAAAGCCTATCTTCCCAAAGACACTCGTGTCAGTTTTCCTGTAGGCAGTTTTATCTTATGGGTAGAATTAGCAAAAGACATCGACAGCATGAAGCTGGTAGAAAAATGCCGGCAAAAAGGCGTCGGTTTTGCCCCTGGCCCCTTATTTTCGGCCACCGGAAAATACCGTAATTGCTTTCGCTTAAATTACAGTGAAAAGAATGTTGAAAAACGGGAAGCGGCCATTAAGACACTGGGGCAAGTCATTGCGGAGATGCAGCCAGACTGATCTGAACAGCACTTTAAACATTTAAATAATGCGACCAATTGGTCGCATTATTTTAGGATTTGACGCGTTTAATGTTGATTAAAATTGGACTGCCAGTCATAGGGTCTGGTATCAAATCACATTCCACCCCATACAGCTCCATGACGAGCTCTTTCGTCATCACATCTTTCGGGCTACCCTGAGTAATGATCTTGCCGTTTTTCATCGCCACAATATGATCGGCATAACGGCAGGCACTGGGTAAATCGTGAACCACCATGGCGATGGTTTTGCCCTCTTCAGACAATTCCCGAATCAGCTCAAACACTTCAATTTGATGGCCCAAGTCCAAAGCCGAAGTGGGTTCATCTAAAAGCAGTAAAGGGGTTTCTTGGGCAATAGACATGGCAATCCAAGCCCGCTGTCTTTGGCCACCTGAAAGGGTATCTAATAAACGTTCTTGAAGATCGCTCAAATCCGCCGCTTTAAGGGCATAATCAATGGCCTCTTGATCACTCATGGCCCATTGTTTAAGGGCACTCTGGTGCGGGTGCCGACCAAAACGGATTAATTCACTCACCGTAATACCATCTGGTGCAATGGTATCTTGAGGCAGTAACGCCAAACGCCGCGCGACTTCTTTCGAAGGCAACTTATGAATATTTTCGCCATTCAATAAAACGGCTCCACCACTCGGCGTATGAATACGAGATAAACCATTCAATAAAGTCGATTTACCACAGCCATTAGGACCAACAATCGCAGTGACTTTACTACTAGGAAGACGTATGTCTAACCCTTCAATAATAGCGGTTTTACCATGCTTTAAGGTTAACGCTTCAGCACCTAAAGAAACGGTATCAAACTGACTCACGAAACACTTATCCTTCTTAAATGACCCTAAAAACAGGTCTGATAATTTATATTGTCGACTTAGAACGCTGACGCATCAAAATCCAAATCAAATACGGACCACCAACAACGGAAGTCACAATGCCAACTGGCAATTCAATCGGTGATAACATAGTACGCCCGATAAGATCGGCTACCACCATAATAAAAGCGCCCGCTAACGCTGAACCAATAAGTGGAATCCCTCGATAACGTGCAAACACACGCGCCATTTCCGGTCCTATCAAGGCGACTAAACCCACAGGGCCCGCCACTGCGACCGCCAGACCTGTTAAAATAATAGACAAACTTAAAGACGAAAAGCGTAACCATTTAGTACTGGAGCCCAACCCGGTAATAACAGCGTCTGAAAATGGCAACAAAGAAAATAGATGAGTCAGTAACAAGCAGGCAATTAAGCCAAATAACAAACCACCACCAAGGATATTCACCATCAACTCAGGACGTGCACTTAAACTACCAACCGTCCAAGGATACGCAGCATTGGCTGTATCAATGTCTACTTGACTCAACATTAACTGAGTAATTGCACCTGCAATGGCACCAATACCTATGCCCGCCACGATAAAACGATAGCCTCGAGTACCACTGCTGCCCGCCAAACCAAAAGCGAGCGCGGTTGCAGTTGCGGCCCCCGCTAAAGCCATAGCCGATGGCGCAATGGAAATGGCCGTGCTGACTACAGACGATACAGCAAATGCCATCGCTGCGTTATCAATGCCAATAATGCCTGGTGTGGCTAAGCGATTACGAGCTAAAGTTTGCATCAAGCAACCTGCCAGACTAAACGCGGCCCCCGTATAAATCCCCGCCAGCAAACGCTGCAAACGTAAATCTTGGACAACAAACTGACTTAAGGCATCACCATAACCAAACAAGGCTTGAATGACCTGCCATGGTGACAAAACGACCGTACCTATACCCAACGAAGCGATACTGGCAAATATCACTAAGCCTAATAATAATAAATTACGACGAATCGCACGACGATCAAGCAAACAAGAAAATTGCCCTAACGTAAGGCTCACATAGCCTTGCGGCACTTGAGTCGGTGTCGACTCAGCAGAAGTAGTTGGAAGACTGTTCATCATAATGTTGGTAATCTATGTGCTCTAACAATGGCCAATAAAACAGGTGCCCCTACCATAGCCGTTAATACACCTAGTGGCATTTCGGCAGGCTGGGCCACCAATCTTGAGAACACATCCGCGCTTAAAATCACCAATGGCCCAATCGGCAAACACAACCATAGAGTTCGGCGAATGTCTGGGCCGACTAACGCTCGAGCAGCAAAAGGTACCACCAGACCAACGAACATCACAGGGCCAGCAATGGCGGTCGCTGCGCCAACCAGCAGTGCCACGGCTAACACCACAATCAAACGAATACGACCAGGCTTATAACCTAACCCTATGGCGACTCGCTCGCCAAGAGCCAAAGAAGCTAAAGGTCTGGCCACATAAACAACGCAAGCAATCGCAATGGCAAATGAGGGTAACAATGACAGCAGTTGGTCCCCATTGCGGCCCGCAATGCTGCCAGTCACCCAAAAGCGGATTTCATCGGCCGCGCGCTCATTGTACAGCAACAACAAAGAGGTCATGGCTATCAACAAACTGGACAGTGCCGCACCCGCTAACACCAAACGTATAGGATCATTTCGCTGGCCTTGCATTTGCGCCACACCAATCACACAAAAACAACCAATCAGAGCCCCTAATTGAGCGAGACCAACCGACAAGGTCGCGGTACTGGCACCGAAAGCCAACGCAATCGCTACGGCAAAGGCACTGCCTGAACTGACACCAAGCAAACCGGGCTCAGCCAGTGGGTTACGAGCGACTGACTGCATAAGCGCGCCAGCTAAACCCAAACTTAAGCCAGCGAAGATACCAATTAAAGTACGCGGTAAACGAAGCTCGAACACAACAAAACGAGCGTCGTCGGATCCAGATCCCATTAATAGAGCGATTACTTCACTTGGCCCTACATCACCCGCACCCAAAAAGAGACTGGCCACACAGCAAAATACCAGCAGCAAAGCAACTGGTATTAAAACACTCAAAATAGACCGCTGAGCAGGCGGCGTTTGAAACCACAATTGCATTTGGGTTATTGAACCTTGGTATTCAATAGTCTCTGAATATCATCCAAAATTGCGTTTGCCGCAATTGGACCAGATGCACTGGTCCATAATTGGCCATCTACCGGAAACACATGATCACGCTTTGCCACATCAAGACGTGCAAAAGCAGGCGATTGTTTGGCAGCCTCTAACGCTTTTTGACCTTCCTCATCCAATGTTGCCATGAAGACCCAATCGTTATCGATTTTGGACAAATTTTCCAAACTTAATGGACTAGAGTGTGGACGACCAGGTTTAATCAAGCCAGAATCCGTGACCTCAAAACCAACTTGAGACAATAGTCCACTTGTGAAAAATTGCGTCGTTAGTACTAAAGCACCTTGTGGCATCCAACGGATCAAAGCCGCACCACGTTGATCAGCTGGTAATTTAGCCTGCAGTTGAGTTTTAATCTGTACCGCCCGTTCCGTAACCGCTTGGATAATTTGTTCTGCTTTCTGTTCACGATTCAATGCTTTTGCGTAAACACGCATTTCACTGACCCAACCATCAGGGCGAAGACCCTCACCTTGCGGTACTATGGTCGGTGCGATTTTTGACAATAAAGCGTATTGCTCAGCCGGTAAACGGTATGAGGCTAAGATAATATCTGGACGCTGAGCAATCACAGCCTCAAGATTGGTTTCCCGAGCCGTTCCGACTATGTTGACGTTTTTCGCGGTTTCTTGAATGTAATTGGCCACGCCATCACCACCTCGAGTTGAGATAGCACCAACTGGTTCAAAACCTAAAGCAAATGCAGTATCTAGCGCTCCTTCATGAACCGTAACAATGCGCTCGACTTTATCACTCACAGTCACATTACCGTATTTTGTCGCCACCGTGATATCGCCTGCTAACACGGGTAACGCATACATTAGCCCAAAAAACATACCGATAGAACGACTGAATCCACCTAACAAGGACATATTAACCTCTTAATTTCTTTGAATAAAATAACACTTATTACTGACATCACCGAGCGCGACCTAAAACAAGAATAATAATATTTATCATTTATAAAATAAAGTTGCCGTTTAAAAATGAAACTTGAATATCATCATGCAAGGGGTTCTCAATTAATCGACAGTAGAAACCGATTTTTTTTGCACTCGATCTTGATAGTTCGAAATTTTCACGACACGGGCCAAAGTACAATCGCGCAGTAACGCAAAGGCGTCCGTCGCATTAACATCAACAAATGGATGTGGCTGACCAACTTGACGTTGTTGCAAGGCTGGCATGCGCTCTACACTATTGTCTATCGTAGGGTGATTAGACAAAAACACATCAACCGATTCGCTGTCTGCCAGCTGTTTGAAACGAGCCGCAGAATCTGTGTACATTTGTAGACGCTCGATATTCGGCCCAAAGTTCAACCCTGTGCCGCCCCACAAGGCTGCCATATGAGTTTTATCCCCATCTATAACCGGAAAGATTAGTGAGATCGTACCTAAGGTATGACCTGGCGTAACGTATAGCTGTACCTTAGTATCACCCAACTCGATTACATCACCATCATTAATGGTTACATCTCGAGTCGGTGCTTTACCCCATTTAGGGTTAATGATTTCTGGATCAGGTCGTTCTAATTCTTTCCAATCTGCGTCACTCATCACCACTTTTGGTTGGAAGGATTTCACCAAATACTCTTGACCGCCATAATGGTCACCATGCGCATGAGCAATGATCAGGTAACGTATGTCATTCGGATCCATTCCAAGTTGCTTGATCCCCGCCACGATTATGTCTTCCGCTTGACGATTACTGTTCATGGCATCCAGTAGAATCAGTCCTTCAGAAGTTTTGATCACCCAGCTGGCGACCGAACGATTACCGACAAAATAAAGATTATCGAAGACTTGCTGTGGTTCAATATAAGAACGTTTGGCACGCTCTGCTCTTTGTTCATCTGTTGACGTACGCTTTATGTTCCCCGAACCGACCTTTCGCGCTCCAATGTTTCTTAATGGTCTATCAATAGCACATAGCTTAGATAATCCAGGGTAACCTTTACCGGCTGCCAAACCTTGTGCCACCAAAGCTTCTGGCGACAAGGTGGTTTGAGCCATACCATGATGACTAAAAGTCAACGCTGAGAGGCACAAAGAGAGCACGGAAATCCGTTTAGGAGAACAAACAGTGCGGCGAAATGTCATAAAAGTCTCAACTTTATAAATAAGATTGGTTACTATTTAGATTCTCACACAAAATGACCAGCAGGACTCGGAACAATGTGTTCCGATATATGCAATACCACTCTGCACATTCAAGACGATTAGGCACGCTGCATGTACGATTTAAATGACTTACAAAGCTTTATTACACTGATTGAAACAGAAAATTTAACCCAAGCGGCAAAACGACTTAGCGTTTCCAAATCCACTCTCAGTCGCCGGATTGCAAATCTTGAAAACCAGTTAGGGCAGACTTTATTATTACGTCAAGCGAATCAAATGATCGCCAACGACACAGGACGTGCTTTTCACCCGTTTGCCTGCAAGATTATCGAGGCCGCCAAACAGGCGCAAAAAACCATAGACTCGCTTCAAGATTCGGTGATAGGTGATTTAAGCATTGCTGCTTACTCTGGACTGGCTCGTTCTTGGTTGCCTAAAGAAATCATTCATTTTGCCAATGAACACCCTAATGTTAATTTTTCCCTTAAGACCACCTCTAAATTTTCCGAGTTAGAACAAGCTGATATCGGCGTCTGGTTAGGTTCACCTGAACCGTCTCGGTTTAAAGAAGAAATGGTTGGCTATTTAACCTGTGGTCTTTTCGCTTCCAAAAAATTTGTCAAAAACAACCCGAACTTAATTGATGTAGAAGAATTAGAAAACATCCCATGGGTGAATTTCCATCACTTTTATCAACCTGCTGGTGATTTAGAATTACATCATCTAGAAGATGGAGCTAAGCGCATTCAGATCCCCAAATCACAAATTTGGACCGATCAAATTGCCATGCAGATGGAGCAAATTGCCAAAGGCTGTGGCGTTGGTGTACTGCCTGACTATATGGTCACCATGCGAGAAAAACACCACCCAGGGGATTTAATCCGCGTGTTACCACAATGGCAATTGCCTAGGATTCCTGTCTATCTTTTATACCCTTATGGCAGTTTGCCCAAACGTATGTCAGAATTTTTGCACCATTTCCGCAATCGCACTCGCGATATTCTAGACGAGCAACATTCTTAACAGTCAAGAGCCCCTTACATTAAAAGTAGGCCTGAACAATCTCTTCTTAATGTAAGGCATACTCAATTACAGATAAAAAAACTGACAGCTCTCTCTGGATACCCTTTAACATCCTATGTGGCAACACTAGGGAAAAGACACAGTGGACGTGTGCGATCTTCAGATCAAGACACAAGTAACGAGTCATTGTATGAGAAAAATGTGTATCCCTTCATCATTTAACATGCGTATACCACTAAAAGAAGCAGAGTTGTGTTTCATTATATATTCTTATAGCCGCTCGCGGCCTAGATGTTCTTATTGAAAACAATAAGAACATCTTATAAAAATCATCTGTCATATGGTTAAGTAGCACTTGTCTAAGTTCATCTGTTCATCATCACCTGCCCCATTTCATTCACCCTTTTATTCGGAAACCTTATGTTCACAATAAGGGCCAATATAAATGAGAATGACAAAATGCTATATCTAAATGTAAATAAATGAAAATTTACTTTATGGAAAAGACCTTTAAACCAATAATCTGGTGCAACTTAATAGCTTTTTAAAGCAAACTTACGCTAGTACGAGCCGACAAAGTTCGCATTAGAAAATAATCAGGATTGATTCAATGACAAGCAAACCGTTCCGTTGTGCCGCTCTGTTATGCATCAGTACCGCCTTAGTCGCTTGTAGTAGTTCACCAGAAAGAGTGAATTTCGCGGATCTAGCACAACAAGAGCTCGAGAATACCAAGGTCCAAGCTAACCAATGGCAATCCTTGGATCAAGCGGGCGAAATCAGTTACCTAACTGATTTAATTCAAAGTGACGAACTGGACCAGCTCATCCAAGAAGCATTAATTGCCAATCCAAGTTTGCAAAAAACCGCTCTAACCCTGCAAGCAAGTTTATGGGAACTGAAAAAATCCCACGGTGCGAACTTACCCTCAGTGGATGCTAGCGTTGGTGTCAATGAAGACAAAAACAGTGATACCAGTTACTCTGCAAAAATCAGTGTCAGTTGGGAATTGGACTTATGGCAAAAACTCGCTAACGCTGAGTCGGCTTCGGCGAAGAGTCTCGCCAGCGATGAAGCCTTATATCAATCCAGTCAAGACACGCTAGTGTCGAGTGTCATGAAGACATGGCTCTCTCTGACAGCCAAACAACATGCCATTGAAATCGAAAACAAACGTTTAAACTTGTTAGAAGCCAACGAGCAACTGATCGTGAAACGTTTTAAAAGTGGCTTAGACAATTTGGAAGCGCTAGACGAAGCACGTACCTCCACGTCGCAATCTCGAGCGTCCTTGGCACAATATCGAGAAAATTTGGAAATTCAAAAACGTGAATTGCAAACCTTATTAGGGCGTAACACATCATTGATTCTATCGCCCCAACAGGAGTATCCAGAAGTCAGCTATTCCTTATCAGGTTTACCCGAACAAAATTTGCAACGCCGCCCTGATCTAAAATCCGCCTATTTGACCATAGAAGCCGCTGATTTAAACACTCAAGTCGCCTACAAAGACATGTTGCCTTCTATTAGCTTGAGCGCCGCCCTTTCTGATGCGGCTGAATCGCCTAGAATGGCCTTATTTACGTCCCCTATTTGGAGTTTAGCCGCACAATTAACTCAACCGCTTTATCAAGGTGGTCAACTAAAAGCCGCTGCAGAAGTGGCTAAGTTGCAAACAGCACAAGCTTTTCAAGACTACCGAGATACATTACTAACTGCGGTAAACGAAGTCGAAGACGCAATAGGACAAGAAAAAGTATTACAACAACGCTTAACTCATATCCGCAATGCGCTGCAAAGTTCACGCAGCAATTTAACCCAATATGAAACCAAATATCGCAATGGTTTAGTAGAACTGAGTGATCTTATTTCCGCACAAACCACCATGTTTGATCTTGAAACACAACTTGACGAACTGATCTACGAACATTTAGCAAACCGAATTACCTTAGGACTGGCATTAGGACTGGGAGTAAAACCAGAATGAAGCATTATTCACGCTGGATCATACTAGCATTATCAATTATTTTGGCGGTTGCCAGTTACTTTTATATTGACAGCAAATTAAATACCGACAAATTTGTAGGACAAAGAGGCCATGACCAATCAGGCCGAGGTGGGCCAGATCGAGCAAGAGGCACGCCAGGTCAAGGTCCACGCGCAGAGACATCGAATCGCCGCGCTCAAGCAGAAGCCGATGGTGAAACGGCGGTAAAAGTGTCAGTCATTAAGGTTCAAGCGGGTGAATACTCACCTATTATTCAAGGTTCTGCCGTGACCGCACCGCGCTACTCTCTTACACTCACGAGTCAAGTAAGCGGAGAAGTGATTAAAATCTCGCCACAACTGGAAGCAGGTAAACGCGTTAAACAAGGTGACGTGTTAACCGTTTTGCGTAATCGCGAATTAAACAGTGCTGTCGCCAGTGCAGAGAAAGCCTTAGCCAGTGCAGAACTCGCGTTAAAAGAAGAAGTTAGACAAGGAGAGCAAGCCAAAGCGGAATGGAAAGCGGCAGGCTTTACCGACCAACCCGATTCCGATTTAACATGGCGTATTCCACAGCTAGCCGAAGCCAAAGCCGAAGTTAATTCAGCTAAAGCGGCCCTCATGGAAGCCAGAGATAACTTAGAAAATACCAAAGTGGTGGCCCCATTTAATGCATTAGTTACAGCACGCAATATTTCACCCGGCTCTTATTTGAGCTCCAGCAGTGACATTGCCACCTTATACAGTACTGACCGTGTAGAAATCACCTTGGAACTGGCTAACTCAGATTGGGCAAAATTACCTGACGCAGACACGCTACTTGCGGGTAATTGGCCCGTCACCGTCCATAGTATTGACAGTCAAGCAAGCTGGTCAGGTAAGGTTATCAGTGTCGGTCAACACATAGACACCTCAACTCGTATGCGCAGCCTAACCCTGGCAGTAGAATCCCCGTTAGATCAAGACGCACCGTTATTACCGGGCGCCTTTGTCACTGTTGAACTACAGGGCAAAACCTTACAGAACTTATGGAAGCTACCCAACTCAGCGTTAAGTCAGCGTGGCGATATTTGGTTCCTTGATGAAGACAATCGTCTCGATTACTTCCCGACGTCACCGCTGTTTGTTGATGCCAAATACACTTACATCTTGGTCCCAGAAACCATGCGAAACAAACCTTACTCAGTGCTAACCAAACCCTATAACAGTTACCAAAAAGGCACCCTAGTTGACGCCATGGAGCAAACTGAAAGATGAGTCCAAACGATCAACAAAGAGGCATCATAGCTTGGTTTGCAGGAAATCCTGTGGCCGCCAACTTGCTAATGATTTTTATCATTACGTTGGGGGTAATTAACATAGGCTCGTTAAGTAAAAAAAGCTTTCCGACCCTACCGCCAAATGGTATCGACATCGACGTTAGCTACGACAGTGGTTCCGCCAAAGCAACCGAAGAAAGTGTCACCATTTTGATTGAACAACAACTGGAAGGCTTAGAAGGCATCGACAATGTGATGTCGACTTCCACTAGCAGTAGCAGTTCGGTTAATGTTGAAATCAAAGACGGCTATGACCTAGATGTAGTCTTTAACAACATCAAAGATAAAGTTGATGAGATCTCTTCTTTCCCGAGTGACGCCGATCCTGCCGTGATATCTAAAGACACCCGTTCTGAATTGGCCATTATCATTCAGTTATTTGGCGATACGGACCGTCGAACCTTGCAAAAAGCCGCCTACGATTTAAAAACCGACCTGTTGTTAGATAAAGAAATTAACTCTGTTTCCATTTCTGGTTGGCGAGACCCAAGCATGCTAATTAAGGTCGATAAAAATAAGCTCGAAGCTTACGATCTGACGTTGGCCGACATCAGCACCGCGATTAACGCTGAGTCCGCCACAGCATCAGTAGCGACACTAAGCAATGAGGATTTATATCTCAAAGTCAGTACCTCAGAACAAGCTTACTTCAAGCATGAATTTTCTCGTATTCCGATTAAAACCAACACAAGTGGTGCCGAACTAAAACTCAGCGACATCGCCACTGTCCAAGACGCGTACGATGAAGACGACTTTGTGTTATCGCGTTTCAATCAACAAAATAGCTTATCACTACGAGTTAATACCATTGGCAAGGACGACATTATTAACACAGTGGAGGCAACGAAAAAGCGTGTTGAAGATTGGCAGGCATTTGGAAAACTGCCTTACAAAGTGGAATTAACGACTTGGAACGATCGCAGTGAATCCATTAATCAGCGCCTTGAGTTGATGGTGAAAAACGCCCTAACTGGGGTAATTTTAGTGTTCGTCTTATTGGCGATTTTCCTTAACATTACGGTGGCTTTTTGGGTAGCTGCAGGCTTGCCATTTATCTTCTTTGGCACTCTTTTCCTCATGGGCACCAGTCAAATCGATTTAACCTTGAACATGATCACTACCTTTGGCTTTATTTTGGCCTTGGGCATTGTGGTGGACGATGCGGTGGTCGTCGGTGAAAACATCTATTCCGTACGGGCGCGGGATGGTGATACGTTAAACAACACCATAAAGGGCACCATGGAAGTCGCTGTGCCTACCTTATTTGGTGTCTTTACCACAGTGGCGGCTTTCTGGGCTTTGTCCAACATTGATGGTCGTTTGGGGAAGATTTATTCTCAATTTGCTCAAGTGGTGGCCATTTGTTTGGTACTGTCTATTATTGAATCCAAAATCATTTTGCCTGCACACCTATCACATCTAAACACCCACAAATCCCCCGCTAAAAACATAGTCGCGAAACTATGGGGGATGGTGCAAAAAGGCGCTGATGATGGACTGCAGTTTTTCAGTCATCGAATGTATAAACCAGCCATTGAGTTTTGTCTGAGCCACCGATATGCCATGAGCTTGGTCTTTATCAGTATGTTTGCTTTGGTCATTTCCATGCCTCTTACGGGGGAAATTCGCACCAGTTTTTTCCCGCGAATTCCGGGCGATACAGTACGAGCTTCCTTAACCATGTTGAGCGATGCCAGCTACGGTCAAACGGAAAAAGCCTTGATTGAGATAGAGCAAAAAGCCTATCAGGCGGACAGAAACCTTACCCGAGCCGCGCATGCCAAACTGGCCGATCAAACGGATTTACCAAACCGCTATTTAAAAAATATTGAAACCTATACTTCCAGTGATCAATCTGGCAGCTTCCGCGTCGAATTGGTGAATGGTTCGCCCTATTCATTGACTCAGTTTTCGACCGAATGGCAACGTTTAGCGGGCACGCCAGAAGGCGTAAAAAGTTTGCGCATTCGTAATGGCCAAGACGGCGCAGTGGATGCTTTAAATGTCGAACTTGCCAGCACCAATGCCACTTCACTTGATGAAGCACTGAGCACCTTGGTTGAAGCATTGAATCAAATTCCTGCTGTGACTGGCATTGAAAAGTACGACACGCCACCTGAGTCACGCTTAGAACTCAGCTTAAGTGAGCAAGGTCGCTTACTGGGCTTAACAACATCTGAATTGGCGAGCCAAGTTGCCAGTAACTTTGATGGTACAGAAGTACAGACATATCAAAGAGACAATGACGAAATGGAAGTGCGGATTGGCTATCCGGAAGCACAGCAAGAATCCCCCGCAGCCATTATGAACACTAAGATTACGCTCGACAATGGTTCACGCGTGCCCCTAGACACAGTAGCAAAACTAGGGCAAATAGAAGTGCAAACTGAGATCATTCGTATTGATGGCAAACGCTCTTACTACCTGTCAGCGGAAGTAGACAAAGACATCATGTCTTCTACTGAAGTGGTTGAATTATTGCAGCAATCGGCCATGCCGAACATCAAAAAACAATTTTCAGAAGTGGACTTTACCTTCTCTGGAGAAGCGGAAGAACAAGCAGAGACACAATCATCATTATTCCAAATGTTCATGTTAGCTCTGTTGATCATTTACGCTCTGTTGGCCATTCCATTGAAGTCATACAGCCAACCTGTGATTATCATGATGGCCATTCCATTTGGTATCATAGGTTCCTTACTTGGTCATTGGATGAACGGTTTGGCTTTGAGTATCTTCTCATTAAATGGCATTTTGGCACTGAGCGGTGTAGTGGTAAACGACAGTCTTCTGCTGGTGTCTCGCTACAATGATTTACGCCAAGAAACCATTCACATTCGTCGCGCCATCATCATGGCATGCCAAAGTCGTTTACGCGCCGTGTTATTAACCTCGTTTACTACTTTCGCAGGTTTAGCTCCCATTTTGTATGAAACATCACGTCAGGCCCAGGCTTTGATTCCGGCCGCCGTTTCCCTCGGATACGGTATCATGTTTGCAACCTTGATCACCTTGGTATTGATGCCTATCCTCTTGATGATCAAAGAAGATGTGGAAAACGTGATCAAGCGTATCAAAGGCAGAATCAAGCCAAAATCGGATGCCCCCGTTTCGTTGTAACCTCTTTCCGGTTAGTCCTAAAACGGCGGAACAGATAAACAAAAACCCGATGCTGATAACAACATCGGGGTTTTAGTGATATCAAAGAAGGTGCTCGGGTTAGACTTTAAAGCGCGCCACTAACTCGTCAAGACTGCTCGACAGTTCACGTAACGCCTTGCTGTTATCTGAGACATCATTTGCTGTGGTCACACTGGTTTCAACCGAATTCTGAATCCCCGTCACATGACTTGCAACATCTTCAATCGCGAGTAATTGCTGCTCTGTTGAAGTGGCTACTTGCTGATTAATGGCATTCATGGTTTTCACTTGTTCAGCAATGCTGTGTAACGAAGTTTGTGCTTCTTGCATCGACGCTACACCTTCGCCAGCAATCTGCTGACCCGCTTGTGATGCCGCTAGGGCCTTACGAGATTCAGCTTGTAATTGATCAATCATTTGCTGAATTTCATCAGTAGATTGAGCGGTACGCTTCGCCAAACTACGAACTTCGTCCGCCACAACGGCAAAACCACGACCTGCCTCACCTGCTCGGGCCGACTCAATCGCTGCATTTAGTGCCAATAAGTTGGTTTGTTCTGAGATATTGCGAATGACTTCCAAAATACTGCCAATCTGCTCAGAGTTTTTCGCCAAATCGTCAATCACCTGAGCGGTTTTCTGACTCTCTAACGCAAGGTTTTCTACGGTTGCTTTGGCCGATGACACCACTTTTAGACCAGATGTCACTTCATGCTCAACTTGGTTAGCACTCTCAGCTGCTTGCGCAGCATTTCCTGATACTTCACGCACAGAAGCTTCTACTTCATGAATCGCCGAGGCCACCATTGAGGTTCGTTCACTTTGCTGCTTGGCATCAGATTGCATGGTGTTGGCCGAACTGAGCATTTGCTCTGATGCATTACTCAACTGAGTGCTGGTCTGACTAACTTGCTTTACCATATTGTGAATGACGCTAACAAACTTATTAAAGCCAGAGCCAATATTGGCTAATTCAGCTGGTCCTTGATCACTTAATCTGTGTTTTAGATCACCGTCCCCTTCACCAATTTCGGTCAGGTTGTTGGCCACAACTTGTAGTTGTTTTACCAATTTTGAGCCCAGCAAGCTGGCTGCGATCACTGTCACGACACTCAAAACAAGCCCCATAATCAGCAAAACATGCCCCATGGTAGTTACACCACCAAATACGGCTTCTTTTGGAATTTCTGCAACCAGTGTCCACCCCATTGCAGGAATGTATTCACTGGCCAATACCGCATCGTCTGCCATCACAATGTTTAGCCCATCGCGCTGCAACAAGGTACGACCCACTTCTGCGCCATATAAGTCACTTACTTTGGTTTTTTCCAACAGGTCTTCATTACGGTGAACTTTCAAGGTGCCATCACCAGACACTAAATAAACAAAGCCGCTGCCATTAAATGTAAAGCTGTTTAAATAGGCCGTCATTCGCTCTAAATTCATACCAAATCCAGCCAAACCACGGCCATTAGTATTTTGGTAGTTCACAAACAACTTCACCTCACCAGAAGATTGGCTGCGGTAAACACTGACATTTCGATCATTGGATGAATCAGTAAAATCAAAGAACCAACTATCACGCTCTGGCGTGAGTGTTCTCAGAAAACCATCTTGGTTCCAGTACTTAGCAGTTTGACGATCGGCCCAAGAGGCCGTATCTAAACCAAGTTGGTTTTTGATATTTCCCAGCAACTCAATTAACTTATCTTCTTCTTGAGGATCAAAGCCTTTCTTCGCCCAATCAATGATTAACGGATTATTGGCTAAGGTTTGAGCAGTGGCAGCAAGGTTTTCAATTTGGTTTTCAACCTCACTTTTAATCTGCTTAATTTGCGCTGGAAGTTCTGTATTAGTAGTGCGTTCCAACATGACCGAACGAGCTTGATAAAAGCTTAACAGGCCCATGGTGATAGTACTGATGAGTACAACGGCTACAAAGGCATAGATGAGTCGAAGTTTTAGTGACACCGAGTTGAGTCCTTTTTATGGTTAGTGGGTTTCAATCTTGACTTTTTGGTTAATTATTAAACTAAACGAATGACCTGTAAACTGATATAAAGTTATTTATCTACTCGGTTTACAGGAAAAGAATATGAAAAAGAGTATTTTCACATCTTTCTGCTTTATCTTAGTCGTCACACAAGCATCTTGCACAACCAAAGGTGCATATGAAGCTTTTCAATATAATCATGCATCAGCTTGTCGTGAGTATCGTGGCCAACAACAATCTGATTGCTTAGCGAACTACAACCAATCTTTTGAAGAATACCAAAGAGAGCGAACAGGTTACTCGGATTAAGCCAATTCCACTAAAAAACGATATTTTTCATACTTTTTTTCGTCGTCATAATGAATTGATATTCCTTAAATGCCGCCCATTGAGAAATAGCATTGCTTAAGACTGGAAAATTACTAAAGTGAAGAAATTAAATTTCAAATAAATATCAAAATTGAGTACAAAATGAACTTAGATAGCACAGACTTGCAACTTCTTGCTTTAATTCAAAGCAATGATAGTATCTCTACAGAAGCAATGGCTCAGCAAGTAGGCTTATCCAAAACCCCTTGCTGGCGACGCATTCAGCGCTTAGAAAAATCAGGCTACATCAAACGTCACGTGGCCTTATTAGACGCTGAAAAATTGGAACTAGGCGTGTCGGTTTTCGTTCAGGTCAAAACCAATCAACACGATGCCAATTGGGCAACCGAATTTGCACAAGTGGTTTCACAGTTTCCAGAAGTCGTGGAATTTTATCGCATGGCAGGCGAATACGATTATTTACTGCGCGTTTTGGTAAAAGACATTCCAGCTTATGATCAATTTTATAAACGCTTAATCAGTGCCACTGCGTTAACAGACGTCACTTCCAACTTCGCTATGGAACAAATTAAATGGACCACGGAGTTGCCTTTACCTCAGCGAGATAAACTCGAATAAGCTGAAGAAGAGTCTGTCAATCAGGGCTAAGGACCTCGACATGTTAACGACAGACTCTTCCAATAGCCGACATACTACTGACGCTTGCCACTCAACAACCGATTATTCCGACTCATCGTCACAACTTGTGTTAAAAAAAATACGACAAAGCATTATTGGGGCTCAACAAAACATCACCACACCTTTTGGCGAACGCAAACTGACCTACGCGGATTACACAGCCTCAGGTCGCTGTTTGGATTTCATCGAACAAGCGGTTCAACATGCCATGCCCTTTTATGCGAACACTCACACGGAAGCCAATGCCACCGGTATGCAAACCACCGCATTTCGTGAACAAGCAAGAGAGGAAATTCGTCAAGCAGTGAATGCTAGCCCTGAAGATTTGATCATTTTCTGCGGCAGTGGCGCCACCAGCGCTATTAACACGCTGATTTCTCAGCTTGGCTTGAGACAGTTAGACGCCACCGAAAAAGCCCAAACGCGCATTTTTATTGGCCCTTATGAACATCATTCCAATGAGCTGCCGTGGCGCGAACTGGGAATTCCTTTGATCCGCATTAAGGAAGGCAAACAGGGGGGCGTGTGTTTGCAAGACTTAGAAGACCAATTGCAGCAACATCAAGGAAAGCGTCTCATCGGCAGCTTCAGTGCCGCTTCTAATGTCACCGGTATCCTCTCAGAACAAGACGCCATCACCAACTTACTACACGTTTATAACGCGCTCTCTTGTTGGGATTTCGCCGCAGCCGCCCCTTATGTGAAAATCGATATGAATCCTGTGCAGTCTGAACACCACCACAAAGACGCTCTTTTCTTTTCCCCGCATAAATTCATTGGTGGTCCCGGAACCCCTGGCATTTTGATTGTCAAAAAAACCATTATTGAGAACGCTCAACCCAGCCATGTCGGTGGGGGGACAGTGTCTTTCGTCACACCGAATGACCATACTTTTTTGCCAATAAGTGAGCGCCGAGAAGAAGGTGGAACACCAGCTATTTTAGAGTCCATACGCGCAGGTCTGGTTTTCAAACTCAAATCCTTAGTGGGCGATGCGGTAATTCAACAGCAAGAACACAAGTTTGTAGAGCTTATTGATCAACACTGGCAGAACCATCCTTCGATTGAACGTCTAGGTCATAACACTGCTGAGCGTATTTCCATTACCGCATTTCGCATTAAAACATCACTAGGCTATTTGCATCATGGTTTTATCACTGCGTTATTGAATGATCTCTTTGGTATTCAGATGCGCGGTGGCTGTTCCTGTGCTGGACCTTATGGGCATGCTTTATTGAATATTGACGACCGCAGATCTGAGCAAATTCAGCAAGCCCTGAAAGCGGGGGAAAAACTTCTAAAACCTGGCTGGGTGCGCTTTAACTTGAACTATTTCATCAGCCAGCAGGAAGCCGACTTTATTCTTCGTGCCATTGATTTCATCAATCAACATGGTCTCACCTTTTTGCCTTTTTATGCCTATGACCAGAAAAAGGATTTATGGCGTTTTCAAGCTCAAAAGGGTCGCGCTATGAGTTTGGATGATCTCATACAGTGGGACACGCTTGACGCAACAAACAAAACTGAAACGAAGACTCAGCAATCGCCTCATGACAGTTATAAAGCCTACCTGCAACAGGCAGACAGTTTAGCCAAGGTTTTACAAAATCCACAACAAACAGACTATGCTTGGCAGTCGCAACCCTTCAACCCAAGATTTGACTCACTTAGAGATTTTGTCTTGGCTAAAGACCTTAAAGCGGCAACCTAGCCAGCTTAATCCAGTTGTTCAATTGGCATACCGACACGCAGTACGCCAGAACGAACCACGTCGGCTCGTAATCCTCCTTTGTGCAGCCAAGCCTTAACCACTTGTGCTGCACTCATCTCTTCCGTTGCTAACCTTTTCCCCAACAAGGCACAAGGTTCACACAGCTCAACACCATAAAACTCAGCATCACCAATACGAAATCGCTTACCGACCAAGTCATTCAAACTGACGCCATAGGTCACCACATTACGACGAGTATCGGATAGCGTGATGCGCTGTTCAAAGTTTTCATTAAAAGCATGAATTTCTTCCAGTGCAACAAAGGTAATATTTGGGCCATCATTGCCTTTTTTTCCGTAGTACCTATCCCCTACGATGCCCTTGCCCGCATCCACTTTTACCGCCTCTATTTCAATTTGCGCTTGCTTGGCTTTTTTCGCCACAAAGATGGCTTGGATCATATAACGCTTTCCTTTATTTAAACGACACAGACATTCGACGATAAGGAATGTCCCCTTTGTAAAAACGCTCGCCCGATGCTGTCATACCAAAACGCTGATATAAAGAGCTGGCACTTTCTCTGGCATCACACCAGAAGATACGAACGCCACTGGCTTTTAGGTCTTCAATAATACGACTTAACACAAACTGACCTATGCCCTGCCTCTGAAAAGCTTCTAAAGTAGCAAATTTTCTTAACCTTGCCGTATCTTGCTGAATAAAAACAGACGCCACGCAAACCAACAAACCTTGTTTGTCCACACCATAGTGTTCCCCAAAATCATCGTCCTCGACGCGGCATTCCTCTATGGTTTTATTTGGCCATAATACTTGTTGGCGCAAGGGTAAGGTTGTCTCAGCATCAATTTTTCGAATCGCTAGCGCTTCTAGTATCACGATAACCACTCCAAACCCTGATAGGGGGTTTCTTTTAACGAGGTCAGACGGGATGACAAAGACCCAAGGTGGAACTCCAATTGATGACCATCGGGGTCTCTTACGTACAAAGACTCCCCTTCACTTTGGTTGGCTTGCCAAATATCCAATGAAGGATCATCACACATCGCCTTTAAGGACGCAGTATCAATATTAAAAGCATAATGAGTATAGTGAACACGCATCTCTTCTTTTTTATCCAAACACAAAGATAAGCACAGCCAAGCATCACCATAAGATAAATAAGCGCCCGTTGCCCAACGAACCTCAGCGGTAAAACCCAACTGATTCTCATAGAAATCGAGTGAGCGACTAATATCCTTTACTGACAATGTAAGGTGATTAAAGCCTTTTACGGATGATCCAAGCTTTTTATCTTGATATGACTTGATCATGGCAAAAATTTTAGTCGCTTTCTCAAAGTGATTAAGCTGGTGCTCTTCAATCCACCAACGTGCTACGGACATTAAAGTTTCTGGCTGGTCATTTTTATTGGCAAAAAAAGCATAAAATGACACCTGAACCTTTTCGCCTTTTTGTCTTATTTTTTCCTGACAAACTGAAAGAATCTTTTGTCTCACTTCTAAATTCATGACTTTATTCCCTTTTTTAATCTTTTCACTGCTTGATACTTGCGACTATAAGTCTCATTTATACTCCCTATGCGACTAAAGTCTGACTTCTTATTCAATTCGTCCCTGCTAGATTAGAGATGCGTAATAAAAATAATTATAAGGAGATCTACCGTGTCAGATCATAGCATTAATGCAGAAAAGTATTGGCAAGCCAACCTCCGGCTCATCCTCGGAAGTCTGGTGATTTGGGCCCTTGCCTCTTACGGTTGTGCCATCCTACTACGTCCCATGCTCTCTGGGATTCATATTGGAGGAACAGACTTAGGTTTCTGGTTTGCCCAGCAAGGTTCCATCCTCGTTTTCATTGCTTTGACTTTCTTCTATGCCTGGAGAATGAATAAGCTAGACGAA
Organism: Marinomonas posidonica; assembly: GCF_043643765.1. GTDB lineage: Bacteria > Pseudomonadota > Gammaproteobacteria > Pseudomonadales > Marinomonadaceae > Marinomonas > Marinomonas posidonica_A. The sequence continues at coordinate 72,818 of NZ_JBHZSP010000009.1, forward strand.
GAATTCGGCCTGCAGGAGTAATTCAATATGAGTCAATTTGCTATTAACTTGTTATTTGTCGGTGGGTCCTTTGCGCTTTACTTCGGTATCGCGATTTGGGCTCGTGCAGGATCAACTAAAGAATTCTACGTGGCAGGTGGTGGTGTCCACCCGGTCCTCAATGGTATGGCAACCGCTGCAGATTGGATGTCGGCGGCGTCCTTTATCTCCATGGCAGGCCTCATTGCGGCCGGTGGTTACGCTAACTCAACTTTCCTCATGGGCTGGACGGGAGGGTATGTACTTCTCGCGATGCTACTCGCACCTTATTTGCGTAAATTTGGTAAGTTTACCGTACCAGACTTCATTGGTGATCGATTCTACAGTCGTACTGCCCGTCTGGTTGCCGTTGCATGTTTGATTACCGCGTCTGTTACTTATGTCATTGGTCAAATGACTGGTGCTGGTGTGGCTTTCTCACGCTTCCTAGAAGTAGATAAAAACACAGGCTTAATGATCGCCGCTGTTGTGGTATTCTTTTATGCTGTATTAGGCGGTATGAAAGGGATTACCTATACTCAGGTTGCGCAATATGTGGTGTTAATCATTGCTTATACCATTCCAGCGGTCTTTATCTCCTTGCAACTAACGGACTCTTTCATTCCAGCGTTAGGCTTGTTCTCAACTCATACTGAATCCGGTATGCCGTTGTTGCAGAAACTGGATGAGGTAGTACGTGAACTCGGCTTTAGAGATTACACGGCCGATGTGGACAATAAACTGAATATGGTTCTCTTTACTCTATCCTTGATGATAGGTACTGCGGGTCTGCCTCACGTTATTATTCGCTTCTTCACTGTCCCTAAAGTGGCTGATGCACGTTGGTCTGCTGGTTGGGCATTGGTCTTCATTGCCTTGTTATACCTAACGGCTCCTGCCGTAGCGTCTATGGCTCGTTTGAACCTAATGACAACCATCTACCCATCAGGTCCAACTGAGCAACCAATTGAATATGCCGAGCGTCCAGATTGGATTCAAACTTGGGAAACCACTGGTTTGATCAAGTATGAAGACAAAAATGGTGACGGTCGTATCCAATTCTATAACGATACACCAACCTATGAAGCGGAAGCGACAGCACGTGGTTGGGAAGGAAACGAGTTAACGGTTAACCGTGACATTCTGGTATTGGCTAACCCTGAAATTGCCAATCTACCAGGTTGGGTCATTGGTTTGATCGCAGCAGGTGGTCTCGCGGCCGCACTCTCCACCGCCGCAGGCTTATTACTGGCTATTTCTTCTGCCGTCAGTCATGACGTCATAAAAGGCTCGATTAACCCCGACATCAGTGACAAGGGGGAATTGACGGTCGCACGGATATCCATGTTTGTCGCCATTATCGTCGCCACCTACCTCGGTATGAACCCGCCAGGATTCGCCGCACAGGTCGTTGCTCTGGCGTTTGGTATCGCGGCAGCGTCCATCTTCCCAGCGTTAATGATGGGGATTTTCTCGAAACGTGTGAACAGTAAAGGGGCTGTCTCAGGCATGCTGGCAGGTTTGATTTCCACTTTGGTTTATATCTTCTTATTCCTAGGTTGGTTCTTCATTCCAGGCACAGCAACCCTAGCCAATACACCAGATAATTGGTTGCTTGGTATCTCTCCATTGTCATTCGGTGCCGTTGGCGCTTTGATCAACTTCGCCGTTGCCTTTGCCGTATCCTCAATGACAGAAGAGCCACCTAAAGAAATCCAAGATTTGGTTGAAAATGTTCGTTACCCACAAGGGGCAGGTAGCGCAGTTGATCACTAACTGACGCCTTCCTACTCAATATCGAGCCTTGCTTTCCGCAAGGCTCGATTTCCTTATAATAAGAAAATTAAATAAAGGAACACAGTCATATGATTTGGGAATTGGTCGCAACTGTTTTTGCTGGTCTTGGCGGCGCCGGTATCGCTTTATTAATTCGTAAACTCTCTAAACAGACCGCACCTAAATGGTTAGTGCCAGCGTTTGCAGGTCTCTGTATGCTTGGTTTTCAAGTACAAGGCGAATACGATTGGTACGATCATCAAACGGGTTTATTGCCCACTGGTGTTGTGGTCGTTAAAGCGGTTGAAGAAAAAGCCATTTGGCGTCCATGGAGTTACGTCTTTCCTCAAACCACTCGTTTCATTGCAGCTGATGTTGCCAATTCGGCACAAAATAAAATTGACCCAAATTTAATTTTGGTGGATCTGTACTTTTTTGAACGCCGCTCTACGGCAAAACGAGTCCCACAAGTCATTGATTGCGTACAATCGGCTCGAGCAGACTTTACCGATTCATTCAGTGCCGAAACCAATTCAACCACTCAATGGTACCCATTAGAGGATAACGACCCGTTAATCACCGCCGTCTGTAGTTGAAGAATTCCATCGCTCGCTTGAATATAATTGCCTTGGCAGAGCTTCTTGCCCAAATCATAATAGGCTCTTTTAGTCTACTGAGTCGATGTTATGACCATTACCGAAAACGAGCGCGATGCCGTCTATAAAACCATCTTTAGTCGACGAGACGTTCGTCGCGAATTTAAATCAACTCCCATTCCAAAACAGATATTAGAACGCATGCTGCTCGCAGCTCATCACGCTCCCAGTGTCGGCTTCATGCAACCTTGGGATTTTATTTTAGTCTCCGATAAAGACACTAAAGCCAAAATCAAACAAGGCTTTTCACAAGCCCACAGCGAAGCGGCTGAGCTGTTTCAAGGGGATCGTCAGAAAAAATACAAAACGCTCAAACTGGAAGGCATAGAAGAAGCGCCTTTAGGCATATGTGTGACCTGTGATCGTGGTCGAACAGGGCCTGTGGTATTAGGCCGAACAGCGAAACCTGAAATGGATTTATTTAGTTCAGTTTGTGCCATTCAAAACTTATGGCTTGCCGCAAGGGCTGAAAATATTGGACTGGGTTGGGTGAGTATTTTGCATGATCAGGTGCTTCGAGATCTTCTAAAAATACCAGATAACATTGAGATTATTGCTTACCTTTGTATTGGCTACGTAGATGCCTTTCAAGACACGCCGGATTTAGAAAAAGCTGGCTGGTTAACACGTCGTTCTATTGAATCGGCTATTCATTACGATGTCTGGCAAGAGAAAAATTAGTGAATAAAATTCATCTTTGAGGGTATTTTTTATCGTTTGTCTTCTTTGTTGGCACTTCTTATCATAAACACATCGAAAAAATTCACCATAGACCAGCCAAAAGCGGGTCATTTGATAAAGAAGGAAAACATTATGAACAATTCAAAGTCTGTCTCTGAACTAATCAATAACGTAAACGCGGCTTACCTATCTGACGCTGATGTTCGTATCGCAATTGCTCGTGCTGAACGCGCTGAATTCATTGTTGCTACATTCGCAGCCGCTGGCAAAGCCATCAAATCTGTAGTGGCTAAAATCAAAACGAGCCTAGTATCTTCTTCTGCACAACACGCTTAAGATTTTCTAAAAAGAGCTTAGAGTAAGCCCTTTTCTTGAGAGTTCTCTTGTGAAGGCTCATTGGCTTACTCCTTACGGAAAAGGCGCTAAAAATAATTTATAGCGCTTCCCGCCTTCTTTAATCAATCATTTCATGGCCGTAATCAAAGACCGTCCGTCTTATCATTTTCTAGGTTTTTAAGATCGCAAAATTGCTCTATCTGTTTTTTCCATTCGCCCTTGGCACCCAATACAAAAAGCAATTCAACAAAGACAAACAACGGCCCAACGATCAAGCCGATAACATCAGCCAAAAAAGCAGGCTTTTTACCCTCAAAGTAATGGCCAATAAATTGAAAAGTCCAGCCAACAACAAACAGACCCAATCCACTCACTAACCACTCGACTGTCGTTTGTTCGGCAAGATAATCTGCGATTAACAAACAAAGTATCAAAAGACAGGACATGGCAAGTCCGATCAAAAAATGCAATGACAAATAGAATACACTGCTTAGCACCACCGCCATAATTGCAGGCGTAAGAGGCACATCAAAAACAGAAAAATTCGGGCGAGAAAGCAATATGGCAATGGCTAATACAATCATTGGAATACCAATAAAATGCGTGGCAACATTACGTCTATCTTGATGGTAATAGGCATATTGGGATAAATGCTCTAGCAGGCTCTTCATGATCTGACCTCTTTTATTATTGTTTTAGATATCAGTAAAACGCATCAAAATAATATTAGTCAATACCATTTATTAATATCATATTTCCATTTATAAGCTTTGTTTATAACGCGTTTTTCAAGCAAACTCACATCTTCCGCTTTATCAAGAATGACAAAAAGTACACGCTTAAATCTGTTTACAAATACACATAAAAAAAACGACTTCCGAAGAAGCCGCTTTTTCAATCAATTATGGTGCACTAACGCTTAGTGGTGGTGACCACCTTCACCATGAACATGTCCATGCTCAACTTCTTCTTCAGAAGCTTCGCGAACTTCCACAATCTCAACATCAAAGTTCAATGTTTTACCTGCTAGAGGATGATTGCCATCTAACATCACACCATCTTCTTCGACACCAATAACCGTTACTGGCTGCTGACCACCAGGGGTTTGCGCCATGAACTGCATGCCAACTTGGATGTCATCCACACCTTGGAAGTTTTCAGTTGGTACTTTTTGAATCAGTTCTTGATGAATCTCACCGTAGCCATCTTCTGGAGCGACAGATACTGTCAATTTTTCGCCAGATGCTTTGCCTTGAAGCGCTTTGTCCAAGCCGTCAATGATATTTTGTGCACCGCTTAAGAACACCAATGGCTCTTGACCAACCGAAGAATCGAGTTGCTGACCTTGGTCGTCAGTTAATGTGTAGTGCATGCTCACAACGGTGTTTTCAGAAATTTGCATTGTCTTCTCCAGCTTTATCTTGAATAAGGGAACGAGCGCTTGATACAAGCAAACAATTTTGCGATACACCGCCACAACACGAACCCGAGCGTTAGTTATGATAACGTTCTAATAACAGAATCACCAGTTCGTAGATCTTGGTCTTATAAGCTATTTTTAAAGGGCTAGCGCCATCTTTTTTGAGAAAAAATAGAAAAAAGTCCCCTCACCCTATGTAATTAAACCTTTTTCGCTCGAAATTGTGACGTATCCAATGTGTGTGATTGCCCTAACCAACTGACACCTTGGGTGTGATCACGGTAATCATCGCCAGTCAAAGGGTGAACAAAAACATCCAAACTTCGACGATTCATCATTAACCACGGGATAAAGTCGCCGAAAGTCTCTGCCGCAAAAGACAGCTGGCAGCTCCACAATGGATGAGGCCCCACTGGCTTTTGATGGAAACGCCCCACTCGAATATCAAACAGATCAGAGGCCTGCTGGGCTAATGTTTGCGCCATTACTAACCCTTTTTCATCTTGGTAATACAGATGGGCGTGAAAAGCCTTAATCTGAGTATGATCTGGTAACGTCATGCTGTTTCTCCTCAATATTCGTAAGCAGTTTAACATGCCCTAAGCCTTTTAGGATCGGCTAGTGAAGGTACGAATAAGTCTACTAAGACTCAGTCTTTCAGAGAAATCGTCAAATAAGGCGCGACTCTGAAGGAATGTAGGTACCTTTCAAAGAGTCGCAACGCAGTAGGATATTTTCTCTGAAAGACCCGCATGCCTACAAGGATGTAGGTAATAAGAGCAATGCATAACCACAAGGATGTGGTGTAGTAGGGCAACGCAGGAGCGGTTGCCGAGGGCAAGGTCTAAAAGCCTGTATTCTTTGTTGAGTGCCTAGAATAACAGGCTTTTATCCACCTGCTGAGGCAAGAAGGCTTATTCGCACCTTCCCTAACACGACCTAAGTCTTAGAGGATTATCAAAATAAGTGTGTTACATTTTCTCTTCAAAGAATAAAACAATGCTTTATATTCAGGTGCTTAGGCCATGACGTTTTTTTGGATTCTATTAGCTATTTTATATGTGATGGGCCTATTTTTTATCGCTCTGTGGGGAGATAAGGAAGGTCCTCAAGCGAAGAAGTTAACCAGACACCCTCTGGTTTACAGTCTTTCATTGGCGATTTATTGCACCGCTTGGACATTCTATGGCTCAGTTGGCGAAGCCACTCGCTCTGGTTGGAATTATCTGCCAATCCTATTAGGTCCCATTTTATTGTATTTATTCGCCTTTCCGTTATTGCGTAAAATGATCACCGTCAGTCACAAGCAAAACATCACGTCGATTGCTGATTTCATCTCTTCTCGGTATGGCAAACGTCCTATGACGGCACCATTGGTGATCTTAATTTGTATGCTCGCCGTCATTCCTTATATTGCATTACAACTCAAAGCCATCGGCTCTAATTTTGCCCTATTCGTTAACCAAGATGAATCTTCTTCTACGCTCATTGTGTTGATTGCGACCATACTGATGGGCGTCTTCGCCATGCTGTTCGGTACTCGAAAGGTAGAAGTCACTGAGTATCGGTCAGGCATGATGTTGGCCATTGGCGCAGAATCTCTTTTCAAGTTAATTGCCATTATCGCCGTTGGATTAGTCGTCTGGGCCATGACACAAGACTTAAATTTTGCCGCGTTAGAAGGGAAAATCGATGTATCTGTTTGGCACCCTGACGCCTTCCTATCATTTCCTTTTTTAATGCAAACCTTTATGGCCGCGGCAGCAGTAATTTGTCTGCCACGACAATTCCACGTCACGGTTGTTGATCATCAAGACAAGCGACAGTCCAACATGGCTCGATGGATGTTCCCTTTATATCTAGCGATTTTCGCTCTCATCATCCCCCCCCTCTCTCTTGCTGGCCAAGGTCTGTTCTCGCCTAATGTCAATCCAGATACTTATGTCATTCAATTTGCTTTGGTGTCAGATAATCTACCCTTACAAATGTTAATTTTTCTCGGCGGTATCTCTGCAACAACGGCCATGACAATCATCGCGACGTTCGCTTTAAGCATCATGATTAGCAATGATGTAATTTTGCCTATCATGCTGGCTCGCGCCAGTGCACAGCAACAAGCGTTGCCTCTTTATCGACGACGTATTTTAGTGATTCGCCGTTTGGCCATGATGGGGATACTAACTCTGTCATTCCTTTACTATCAGAAAATGGCCAACCATGAATCCCTATCCGGAACCGGAGTTTTAGCGTTTTCGTTAGTGCTTCAGTTAATGCCAGCTGTATTCGGCGGACTTTACTGGAAACGTGGTCATGCTTATGGTGTATATACGGGTTTAACCTTTGGCTTTATCAGTTGGATTTTACTCATGATGTTGCCATTAACCGGTAGCATCGAATGGGGTTTAGACAGTGAACAATCACGCTCTGAAGTGATTAGTTATGGCGCTTTCATCAGTTTATTAGCGAACATTTTTGGTTATATAGTGGGGTCTTTGCTGTCAACCGAGAGATTGATTGACCGAATTCAAGCAACTGCTTTTGTCAGCCCAACAACGGAACTTGAAAAAGGTTTCTTTAAACCCAAAAGTAAAGCGACCAACAGTGATTTTTTCGTTTTGCTAGAGACGTTTTTGGGTAAGCAAAAGTCACAACAAGTACTGGACAATTTTGGCCGCGACTATAATCAGAACATGACACCTAACGATTCTCCTAACCGCTTATTTGTGGATTATTGTGAGCGCATTTTAGGGGGCGTATTAGGCGGCTCATCAGCCCGTACCATCATTAACTCTATCTTGATCGACAAACAAATCAAGGTAGAAGAAATGGTGACTTACTTAGACGAAACCACTCAAGCCATTCAATTTAGCCAGAACCTACTATTTGTCTCTATGGACAATCTTGACCAAGCCATCAGTGTCGTTGATAAAGACTTACGAATCGTCGCTTGGAATAAGACATACCGACAACTTTATCCCTACCCAGAAGGCATGCTCAAGGTCGGTTTACCTGTGGAGGAACTAATCCGCTACAACGCCCAACGAGGCGAATGTGGTGTAGGTGAAATCGAAGACTTAGTCAACAAACGTCTCGATCATCTGAAAAAAGGGACGTCCCATCGCTTCTTGCGCCGCCGAGCCAATGGTCGAGTCATTGAAATGATCGGAAACCCATTACCAGATGGCGGATTTGTCACCAGTTTTACCGACATTACTGAGTATATTGAAAGCCAACAGGCTCTCAAAGAAGCCAACATCGACCTTGAGAAACGTGTAGAGGCACGCACAGAAGAAGTACAAAGTATCAACCATGAGCTACTTCAAGAAATAAACCGCCGAAATAAAGCCGAAAAAGCCTTAATGGATGCCAAAGGCGAAGCCGAACAAGCCAATGCGTCAAAAACTGAATTCCTTGCTTTAGCCAGTCACGACATTTTGCAGCCACTGAACGCGGCAAAACTCTACATGGGCATCCTTAACTCAACGGAATTAGAAGATGACACAGGGCATGTGATTCGAAAGCTGTCCGACTCATTAGAGTCCACTGAAGCGCTGATTTCGACCCTGTTAGAAATTGCACGTTTAGATCAAGGTGCCATTCAGCCAACCCTTGAAACTTGTAGCTTAGATAATATTCTTAGGCCCATCATCGCAGAATTTGACGTCATCGCGGCCAGTAAGAACATTCAACTCAGTACTTATGTACGCTCATTTAATGTCTATTCAGATCCTATTTATTTACGTCGTATCATCCAAAATTTTGTCTCTAATGCGGTGAAATATACAGCAAAAGGCCGAGTTCTATTGAGTGTTCGCCCACGTAAAAACCAAGTCCTGTTGCAAGTATGGGACACAGGTGTAGGTATTCCGGATGCAGAGCAAGACAAGGTATTTGATGACTTCTATCGTTGGGAAAATACGCAAGAACCGGGTATGGGGTTAGGATTAGGTTTAGTACGCCGTATGCAAAAACAGCTAGGCCTCGTCACTCAAGTGCGCTCTATTCCAGGTAGAGGGAGCTGTTTTAGCATTCATATTCCGATGGCGACGAACCAGGCTGCCCCGTTTGCCAAAACGAAAATTGAATCAGATGAAAAAACTCAGGATCACACCAGTTGTCGTGTTTGGTGTATCGACGATGATGCCAATAACTTAGCCGCCATGGCGAGCCTTTTAGCACACTGGCAATGTGAGTGTCGCAGTTTTCAAAGTTATGACCAAGCGTTTTTAGCAGAAGGGGAAGCAGAATTACTTTTAGTAGATTATCATTTAGACGATGATAAGGACGGTCTTAACCTGATTCAAGCCTTACGAGAGAAAGCCGGTTACTGCATTCCCGCAGCATTGTTAACGGCTTCCAGAGAACCTGATTTAATTGAGACCTGTAAAGCTCAACAGATCAGTTATATGGCCAAACCGGCTAAGCCAGCCAAGCTCAGAGCGTTAATACGTCATGTGCAAAAAACCTGAACTTAGCCTAAATCAACACAAATACTAGGCCTTAGTAAGACCACAACCAGCAAGGACAATGCCGCTTATCGCATCACCAATACGCATTAAGTCGTCTTCGTCGTAACCGTCCTTACCACTTAATGCGAGCACCTGTGCCTCAAAGTCAGCATAGTGTTGAGTCGTTGCCCAGATCATAAAGATCAGACTAGCCGCATCAGTTTGGCGCATTTTTCCAGCGGCCATCCAAGCCTCTAATAGTTCAACCCGCGACACAAACCATGGACGTAGATCTTCTTTTAAATAATCCCCTATGTGGCTTGCACCACTAACAACTTCCATAGCAAATAAACGTGATGCTACAGGCTTCTCAAAACTGTTTTTTAACTTCACTCGGATAAAACTGTCTAACACTTCTGCCGGATCATCTTCTACCGTGGCACGGTCAAACAAATCGTTCCAGCCCGTCAGTGTCTGATCTAACACCTGTTTATATAGGTTCGCTTTCGACTGAAAGTAATAAATAATATTGGGCTTTGGTAGACCTGCACGTTCCGCAATATGCTGCAAACTAGCACCGTTATACCCTTTCAACCCGAACTCAACTTCAGCGGCATCCAGTATTTTAACAAAGACTTCTTCACGATGATTTTGGCGCTTACTCATAAGGGGTCGTTCCTTAATTTTGATATCCCATAGCAAATACGCACATTCGTTATGCCTACGAATGGCTTATTATTAATCGTCACTACTCGGCTAAAAGAGTGGTCAATTCTTCCGCAGTCGACAGTTTCCCTTCGTCTTCAATATTCGGAAAAACAGCCACTGTGATCTTATCGGCGGCAAGACTTGGTAACCACTCGGTTTTAAATGTATCAAGAGAAACCGCCACTGGCTCACAATCATCCCAGTCTTCAATTGCCCACTGGCTGGCAAACTCAGCATCAGGCCATACCATCACACAATCACCATCGTCTGTTTCAACCATGACAAAGCCTTCTTCGTTGCTTAAACTCCAGACCTGCTGAGTGGCCTTAGCTTGTTCAATAAAATAGCCTAAACGCTCACTGTCTGGTGACACCAACAATTGTACTCTTTGATCCATCGATAATTCTGTCATTGTGTTTTTCTCTTTATCGTTAAGTCTTTAAAAGTAAGCCACTTCATCGCTAGTTAAGGCTCGATATTCTCCCGCGGCAAGCGCTTCATCCAGTTGTAAAGGGCCAATCTGATCACGATGCAGCTCTGCTACTCGATTCCCTACAGCCGCCAACATACGTTTCACTTGATGGTACTTACCTTCTTGAATAGTGAGATAGATGGCATCACTTGCGATACGCTCCACCTTAGCAGGCTTTGTTAACTGACTTTCACCGTTTAACAGCACCCCTTTTTCAAGTTGCTGTATCGCCTCATCCAAAATAGGGGCCGCCAAATGAACACGATATCGCTTGTCACAAACATGCCGAGGAGAAGTGATACGATGCAACCATTGACCATCGGTTGTCAGCAACAACAAGCCCGTTGTGTCTTTATCCAGTCGACCAACTATGTTTAATTGTTGGCCAAGGTGTGCTGGCAGTAAATCCAATACAATCGGATGTTCAGGGTCCTGATTAGCACAAACGTAACCTGCCGGTTTGTTCAGTAAATAATAGCCTTCTGATGGCCATGCCAGTAATTCAGAGTCGAGGCAAATTTGATCCGATTCTTGCACTGTATAATTGGCTTTTTTAACTACGTCACCATTGACGGTTACTCGCCCTTTCGCTGCCGCAATTTTAGCCGCTTTACGAGCAAGTTCAGTCACATGGGATAAATAAAAATCAAGTCTCAATGGTTGGCCTATGCTGATTAAGAAAATACTTCATGGGTGGTTTCAATTTCTTTATAAAAGAAAGTGGAGTTGTGCAGCATGCCATTCGCACTGCGGGTATAACCAGGCACTTCGCCAAATGGAATGTATCCCATGTTGACATACATATCATGAGCAATGTCATCACTTCGTACTTCAAGGATTAAGAGTTGCCTTTGCATCGCAGCAGCGACTCGCTCAACACCTTGCATCAAGGTACGGCCTAAACCATTTTCACGAGCTTGAGTGTGTACCATGAGTTTTTCAACGTCACATCGATGTAAAGCATTGGCTTTAGGCGACATGCCGATCTGCACGCTGCCAACCACTTTATCATCCTCTCGTACTAACAAAACTTGGCGAGCATTTCCGAGCAGTTCATCATTTACGGACAACCAATAGGCTTTGGCTTCTGGTTCACTCATTGGCGGTAAAAAGCCAATCGGCGCACCTGAATCAACAGCATCAATGAGTAATTCAACAAGATCATCTAGATAAGGATTAAGGTTATCTACCTTTAATAACTCCAAACGCTTATTTCCTCTGTTTTACATTTGGCGTAATCATACCCGAGAGGCCATATTTTAGGAAATTTTAAGTATAAAAATCCGCGATTGAGTGGATAAATACACAAAAAAAAGCGGCAAATGCCGCTTTTTAGATAAGTTATACTATTTTATACATTGCCCATATATCGTCCTGGCTTATGATTCACTGCAATGATCATATTGAGGGCAATCGCACCAATAAACGAAATAATGATCAAGCGATAATCCACCACAAAGATTGACATCATTACGATAATACAATCAATCACCATTTGGAACTTCCCCATAGAAATCCCATACTTCTCAGCTAGGTAACGAGCAAGGATATTCACACCACCAAGGCTAGCATTATGACGAAACAACATGAGGAAGCCGACACCCATTAAAAAGCCACCGGTCATGCTAGCATAAACGGCATCAACAGCCTCAAACGACACCAACATAGGGGTGATATCCGAAAAAGCTGAGACACAAAAAACAGCAAAAAAAGTTTTCAATGTAAAACCCCAGCCAAAATGCCAAATAGCCAATAAGTAGAATGGAAGATTAATTAAGAAAAATGCTTGGCCAAAAGTAAGTGCAGTTGAGTACTGGATCAAAAATGCTAAACCAGCAGAACCACCGGTTAATAGCCCAGCTTGAGTAAACAAATTCACCCCTAATGCGATGATTAATGTACCGATTACCATGGCTTGAATGTCTTCTAAGCGGGTATGTTTTTGAACGTTTGGTAACTCTGCGGTAGACATACTTTTCCTTTGAGTATTGTGCTTAATTCGTAATGGGCGGGATTGTAGAGAAAAAAATCAACGAGACCAAGATAAGCAGAGTACACAAATTCTAGGGGGTTGAGGAAAGTGTCTACTTTTATAGACACTTTATTGGGGTTTCCTTTGAGAAGCGCAAATACGACCAATTACCTTTCCGATGACACGTCTTGGTGATACCCAACCAATCCGCTCAGACTGAAGACTTTTATTATTTTCACCACCAAGCCATAACTGCCCATCCGGTGCGATATGTAATATTTTTTTGACAATATAGCCATATAAAGCATGGTCAACCACAACGAGCTGGCCAATTTTGAGCTTACGATACCAACGACTAATAAAGACAAAATCGCCATCGTGAAGATTGGGGGCCATGCTTTCCCCTTGAACTTTAATAAAGCGCAACATCATCCCTCCTTCATCAATAGATAATACGGCTGAGACAAAATATCAGGAAAAGACGTTGTCCTTTCCTGATATTCATAAAACTAATCACCCCTTCAGATCAGGGTAGACAGTGTCCAACATAGGTGGATAAGGACAAGGTGCTCTGTAGGTTGCGACCCCTTTCGTTAACCAAAAGGCTTCAGCAAATTCATTCACTAATGACACCAGCTTTTCACCTTCTTCACGCTTAATACCTTGCTTACATTTTGAGGCTTGCAACATAATACTGTGGGTCAAATCATGCGCGTTAGGCACTTGTTCGAATTGAGGTGCTTTAAAATAGTCTCCCCAAATAATACGAACCGCTTCTTTTACCTCTGTGCTCGCCGACTCTTTTTCACCTACTAAACGGGCGATTTGAGCATAATCTGCAACCGTTAATGTTTCTTTGTCTTCGATTTCTTTAATCAGATCCATCAAGCGAACACAACTTAACGCTGCCAATAAAGCGGTTGAGGGATCGTAAATCTTACACGGAATATCGCAGTGAGCTTGAGCGGTTTTAAAACCAATCACCTTGTCTAACACTTTCACCATATTATGCATCATGGTTTTTATCCTCCTGCTTAGAACCTTTACGACGTAGTACTTGCTTATAAATTAAGCCGCCTACGATCACACTGGCAATGGCTAGCCAAGTTAACATATGAATCAACTCACTAGACCAATGAGCATGGTCGTGACCTGGGTGTGCTAGCACTATTGAACTCATCAGAGCCAAACAGAGACCAGCAACAAGCGATTTAACAGCAGATTTCATATATTTATCCTTATCAATTTAAAGCGAATTTAATGGCGCACCATAGTGGCCTGACTGGTAACAACATTTGTAATAGAACGCATCAGCGCTTTACTTTGAGCCATAACATGTTTGCTATGACTCTGTGAGAACAACTCCCATTCAAAACGAATGTGAGTTGCTGTTCTCATAATCAATCCACGTTGGTCCTCATCCATATCAGGACGCACAATGACAGCCTGTAAAAAATTCACCGCGCTTTCGTATTGCGTGTTGGCAGATAGGAAGTCGCCCAGAGCCGTATAAGACTCAGCGATATTGAGAAAGCTCACTGCCGCGGCCGCCACAACAGATTCAGCGTCTTGATGAAAATCATCATCAAAAGATTGCTCAACCTGCTGAAGTGCTTGTTGATTAAGCTCGATGGAGTCTGAGTAATCATGGTTTGAATAAGCTTTATTGGCTTGTCTTGTTAAACGTTCCCAGTTTTGCATCGTTTCCTCCGCGACCAAGCAGGTCAATCATTAAGATCTAATGAGAATCATTATCGTAAACAAAGCAAAATAAATCCAGTTATTTTGAGAATAAATCTCATTATTAATAATGTTTTTTTCGAAAACTTGGAAAAGACAGGCACAAAAAAGGCCAGCTTATCGCTGACCTTTTAATTACATGTAAGCATATTGTATGCGCTAAAGAAACACTACCACTCAATACCTGGTTGGGCTTTTACACCACCAGCAAACGCATGCCGTTCATTGGCAATCTTACTGTGAGTATCTACAGAATCCAGTAGAGCTCGCGGCGCGGTTCGCCCTGTCATCATAACATTCTGATGTGCTGGACGAGAGGCTAACGCATCGATTAAATCCTTCTCATCTAAATAGCCATATTTGTACATATAGGTGATTTCATCCAACAAAACGAAATCAATACTCTCATCAGCCAGCATAACCTTAGCCATAGACCAAGCCTGATTCGCCGCTTTTTGCTCCAGCTCAGGGTCACGGGTTTCCCATGTAAAACCATGTCCCATTACATGAAACTCAACGCGTGGATGTTCACCGAAAAAGAGTTGTTCACCGGTGGCCTTACGACCTTTAATAAACTGAATCACACCACATTTTTGGCCATGACCTAATGCTCTCGCCATGGTGCCGAAGGCACTGGAACTTTTCCCCTTGCCATTGCCCGTTAACAAAATGGTCACTCCACGCTCTTCTGTCGCAGCGGCAATACGCTGATCCACAACCGCTTTCTTTTTTAACAAACGTGCTTGCTGTTTTTCGGCTTCGGTTTGCGTTGCTGTATTTGCCATTAGCCTTGTCCTCTTTTATCTCTTAACGCTTTTTATAAAGTAACCAGCTTGGATAATATAAGTCTTTATGGATTGCAAAGACCCTCAGTATAAAGACTAATGCCACGGCGTAAATCGAGTTAAATTCATGTGAAGGTATGTTTTTTTCTAGTAGTACCAACAATAACGCCCCCAGAAAAGCCGGTGTTGCATAAAACTCTCTGCCTAATACCAATGGCGGACGATGACTCAACACATCTCGAATAATGCCCCCTGCAATGCCGGTGATCACTCCCATAGTGATGGCAATCGTTGGCGCAAAACCTAGGTCCAATACTTTTTCCGTGGCCACCACGGTAAACAGAGCCAAACCAAAAGAGTCAGCATAGTGGAAAACGCTCTGTCGATCCTCCATGTAACGCACCGCAAAAAAAGCCGTCAAAGATGATAAAAAAGCGACCCAAAGATAAGAGGTATCACTGACCCAGTAAACATCTTCAACGCCCAATACCGTGTCTCTAATGGTACCGCCTCCAAGTGAGGTCACCATGCCCAAAAACACCACACTGAACAAATCCATGTCTTTTTTACCCGATGAGATCACCCCGGTCACAGCAAAAGCCGCTATCCCAAACATACCTAATAGATATAACAACATTGTTTAATTTGTCTCTGTCAAACTAAGCCACCTCAACGATTGCTAAGTCATTTTATTATGAGCCGTTTTTTATCATTCACTTGATTGTTCAGACGTATTGAGAAACCAATCCCCTGCCCCCAAACGCTTTAATGACACCCATTCACCTTGTATGGAGAATTCACTCACACTGGTGAAATCAACATCGATACGAAAACATTTTGATAAAGGCCATTCACACAACAGACTGACAAGCACTTTAATGACTCCTGAATGCGCCACTAGCACACAAGCATCCATTGGCTCATCTTTCACACTTAGCCACCATTGCCATACTCTATCTGCCACAGCTTGCAAAGTTTCACCTTGAAATGGGTTTTCATTGACAATGTCGCTAGCCCAAATTTCCATCTCTTGCCGCGGTATATCAGACCAACATAAACCTTCCCAATGACCAAAATCCATCTCTCGTAAAGCATCAACAGATTGAGACTGACCATCACTGATGTGGTTCGCCAATAAGGCCGCCCTGCTTAAAGGGCTGTGATAACAACGAGTCTTGTCATTGTCATACTCTAAATTCAGCGACGCTTTTAACGCCTGAGCATGCGTTTGCCAACCCTTCACCAACGGCACATCCATATCCCCATAACATAAACCCGCTTTCACATCCGGTTTGGGGTGTCGAACTAGAAGCAGTTTCATGATGCAAACACCAATAAAGCCGCAATCATAAAGATTTCGCCCAGTTGCTCGCTAGCGCCCAAGGTATCACCATTAAAGCCTTGAATCTTATGCTGTAAATACTGACGTATGGCCAATAAAAACAACGCAGCCAACACAGCAACGAGTGCAATTTCCAATAGACTCAAAGACAAAATGGCCAAAATCGCACAGGGCACCAAAGCCACCCCCCATTCTTTCATACCAAATCGGGCAATCATGCTTTTGGCTTTACTCTCACCTAATGTGACGTAATCCAGACAATGCATCAAAACAAGAGGAAAAACGCGCGCCAAGACATGAACAGCACACCAAGAAGTGATCAAATAGATTAAGCCTAAAAAAGAATTTGAGGCGGTATTTAATAGCTCGCTCAACAACAACCATTTCAAGGTTAAGGAAAACCAAATGGTCAGAGCGGCATAACTGCCTAAACGTGAGTCTTTCATAATGGTTAGGCGTTGCTCTTTATCCCAACCGCCGACCAAACCATCACAACTGTCCATCAAGCCATCTTCATGAAAGCCCCCCGTTAAAAGCACAGCCGTCAGTAACATGAACAGCGCCTGTAACGAGGTTGACCAATCAAACCATAATGGCCAAGCACTCAAAATAGCGATGACGATACCCACCCATGGCAAAAAGCTCACTGCCGGAAGGTGTTCAATATCATCACGCCAATCGACTCGTAATGGAATGCGCGTATATGTTGCTAAACTGCGTTTAAAGCCTTGCCAATAAGCGCTGGCTAATACGTTTTTCATACTATTCTCATACCCTTAACCACCCCACCAAACCATCAATCGATATTAGGCTTGATCACTTACACCGGCACTTTCGAAACTGGCCATTTGTGCCATAAAAACACAGGCACTTTGAATTAAAGGGTAAGACAAAATCGCACCAGAACCTTCCCCTAAACGCAAATCTAAGGACAAAATTGGCTCCGCGTTAAGAAACTCCAGTAAACGTTGATGCGCTTGTTCATTTGATTGATGAGCAAAAATAGCGTACTCCTTCACCAAGGGCGACACTTTATGAGCAAACAACAAAGCCACGGAACAAATAAAACCATCAACGACAAAAGCGGTCTGCTGGTTTGCAGCCTGCAGCATAGCCCCAGCCATTGCCAATATTTCAAAACCACCGACTTGCTCAGCAAGGGTTTGTGGGCTCCAGTCAGCCATACGCTGACCCGTTTCTTGTTCGGCACGTAATAAAGACTGCTGGATAATGTTTGCCTTGTGAGACACTCCATGGTCATCCAAGCCAGTCCCTCGGCCCGCCGTCAGAGTGGCGTCCTCACCTAATAACGCCGACATCATGCAAGATGAAACACAGGTATTACCAATGCCCATTTCACCAAACATCAATAGCTGGCTGCCTTCTGCTATGGCCTGATCCACTTCTTCTACCCCAGCTTGCAGCGCCTTAGCAACTTGCTCAGACGTCATGGCTGCCGTTTGACTAAAATCTTGAGAAGCATAGGCCACTTTGCGCTTGGCTAACAATGGATGATCGTCCAAATCTACTTTCACACCAACATCAACAACCCGCAATGGCACATTATGCTGCTGACAGAACACACTCACCGCCGCGCCTCCCATCAAAAAGTTCATCACCATTTGTGGCGTCACTTCCTGTGGAAATAAGCTAATACCTTGATCGACCACACCATGGTCCGCTGCAAATACAATCATCTTGGCACGACTGACGTTCGGTGTTGTCTTGCCTTGAATTCGCCCCAGTTGAAAAGCAAGTTTTTCAAGGAATCCTAACGAACCTGGCGGCTTAGTTTTGGTGTCAATTTTATGCTGTAGATCCACGTCAAAAGCCGACGAAGGAGCTTGAATTTGAAACGACGGTAACAAGGCCTACTCCTTAACGCTGAGCTTTCACAGCACGCTGTCGAACCACTTCGTACAAGCAAACGCCTGTAGCGACCGATACATTCAAACTGGATACTACGCCAGCCATAGGCAGCTTAACGAGATAATCACACTGTTCACGAGTTAAGC
Organism: Marinomonas posidonica; assembly: GCF_043643765.1. Lineage (GTDB taxonomy): Bacteria > Pseudomonadota > Gammaproteobacteria > Pseudomonadales > Marinomonadaceae > Marinomonas > Marinomonas posidonica_A. The sequence goes on from NZ_JBHZSP010000009.1 coordinate 91,187, forward strand.
GGCGCATACCTTCCCCTTCTGCACCCATCACAATGGCCGTCGGAATGGTTAAGTCCTGCTCATAAATGGTACCTGTCGCTTCGCCTGCTGTGCCGAAAATCCAAATACCTTGGTCTTGCAGTTTTTTCATCGTTCTAGCAAGGTTCGTCACCGCATACACTGGCATGCTTTCAGCCGCACCACAGGCCACTTTACTGACAGTGGCATTGAGCGGTGCGGAATTATCTTTTGGCATAATGACAGCGTGAGCGCCAGCGGCATCAGCACTTCGCAAACAAGCACCAAGATTGTGAGGGTCAGTCACACCATCCAGAATAATGACCAATGGCGTTTCATCTAACCCTTCAACATAAGCGTGCAAATCGGCTTCGCTGCCTGCTTTTGTCATAGTGGTATAAGCCACAACACCTTGATGCACGACTCGTTCTTTGGTTTTGCTAAAAAGCTGATCTAAGTCGCGACGTGGCACCAAACTGTAACGAACCTTGTTCGTTTTGCATAACGTCATTAACCGCTGTGTTTTCTTGTCATCACGGCCTTCTTGAAAACGCACTTCTTTAATACGTTCAGCTTGTTGTGACAAGGCATTTTCTACGGCATGAATACCGTATATCCATTCTAAATCGGACATGTTTTATTTCATTCTCTCTATATCGGCATTTAATCGACTATTGGTTAGTCTCGAGATCGTGGTTTCGCATTGTTTTTTTTCGCTTTGCTGACCTTTTTCGCTTTTTTAGGCTTCTTCGCACTGTTTGACGACGTTTTTGTCTTAGCCGCAGCTTGAGCCGTTTTCTTTTGTCTAATGCGCTTTCCCTTCGAAGGAGTACGACGCTTTTTACTCTTCGGTTTATCTGAGTCTTTATCTTTTGCGCCTTCTTTCTTGCTTCCTGCCCCCTCTTCCGAAGTATTTTTTGCCTTTGGTTTAGAACGACCACCTAATTCAATCGGAGGCAGCTGCGCCAATTGCATTTCCAATTCAGTCAGGTCATCACGCTCGACCTTCTTTCGAGGACGTGAAGCCGATTCATCTAATGTCAGATCAATTTTACGCTGCTCTAAATTAACACTAGCAACTCGAACTTTCAGACGATCACCAAGACGGAACACCCGACCTGTGCGCTCACCAATAATGGCTTGATGCTCAATATCATGAACAAAGTAATCCTGACCTAAACCAGAAATGTGAACCAAACCATCGACAAACAACCCCTGTAACTCGACAAACAAGCCAAAAGACGTCACCGCCGTAACCACACCATCAAAAGCATCGCCTAGATGTTGCTCAACGTATTGGCATTTAAGCCAAGCTTCAACGTCGCGAGTGGCTTCGTCAGCACGTCGCTCTGTCAAAGAACAAGAATCGCCTAAACCATCCATATCAGCATGATCATAGCCGTAAATTTTCTTCTCTTTTAATAAAGGACTACCAGCAACACGATGTGCTTGAGTCACATTCGGTCGACCTTCACCACGAATCAAATAACGAATCGCCCGATGGACCAACAAATCAGGATAACGTCGAATCGGCGAAGTAAAATGGGTATACGCCTCATAATTCAACCCAAAATGCCCCATGTTATCGGCTTGATAAACCGCTTGCGACATAGAACGCAGCATCATGGTTTGAATGCTTCGAGCGTCCGCTCGGTCTTTGATCTGCTCGGCCACCATAGCGTAATCCGCTGGCGTCGGTTTAAGACCACCCGTGAGCTCTAAACCAAGCAATCCAAGATAGCTGCGCAAAGTCAGTAGTCGATCTTCTTTTGGCCCTTCATGAACACGGAACAAGGCCGGTAAATCCGCTTTAATCAATAACTCTGCCGCCGCCACATTCGCACATAACATGCACTCTTCAATTAGCTTATGGGCGTCGTTTCGTTCGACCGGTACTATGTGTTCAATCTTCGAATGCTCATCAAACACCATACGGGTTTCAACGGTATCAAACTCCATCGCTCCTCGTTCTTCACGAGCCAGTTTTAGCACTTGATATAAACCGTTGAGATCATCAATATGTGAGACGATACTTTGATAGCGATCACGCAAAGCCAGACCTTCATCTTCTGGTTCTGCCGCAATCATTTTAGCCACTTTAGTGTATGTTAGACGGGCATGGGAACGAATCAAACCTTCATAGAACTTAAAGCCACGCATCTTGCCTTTTGTGGTCAGAGAAATCTCAGCCACCATGGCAAGTCGATCGACATCTGGGTTCAATGAACACAAACCGTTGGAAAGCACTTCCGGTAGCATTGGAATCACTCGGCCAGGGAAGTAAACTGAATTACCTCGTACAATGGCCTCTTCGTCTAATGCGGTGTCTTTTTTAACATAATGAGACACATCTGCGATAGCGACAAACAGCTTCCAGCCACCTGGTGTTTTTTCACAATATACCGCGTCATCAAAGTCACGGGCGTCTTCGCCGTCGATGGTAACAAAAGGCGTCTCGCGTAAATCGACTCGATGCGCTTTGTCTTCTTCCGCCACTTCAGAGGTAAAGTGTTTTACTTGTTGCTCAACGGCGACTGGCCACTCGTTAGGAATTTCATAACGATGCATAGCCACTTCAATTTCAACACCCGGCGCCATGAAATCACCCAGCACTTTCTTCACAAGGCCTTTTGCTGATTGTCCACGCTCGGCGTAGGAAACAATCTCGACCAACACATATTGGCCATGTTTAGGCGACAGTCCGGAATCTTTACCAATCAGAATGTCTTGTGCGATTCTTGGATTTTCAGGCGTCACAAAAGCCGTCTGGCTCTCTTCATAGTAACGTCCGACTAACTGGGTATGCTTTCGTTCCAATACTTCAACGACAACACCATCTAAACGGCCTTTTACACTGCGACCAGACAAACGAACCTTGGCTTTATCACCCTCCATTACGTTCATCATCTGACGAGCGGACAAAAAGATGTCGTCATCGCTGGCACGCAATAAGAAGCCATGACCTTCTTTATTACCTTGTACGTACCCTTCGATGAAGTCACTTTCTAACAGTGGCTTATATTCATTATTGGCATTACTGGTCAGCTGACTGTCGCGACACATGGCAATTAAACGACGACGCAATGCTTCTATCTCATCTTCCCCTTTAAGAGAAAATAAGTCGCACAGTTGTGGGTGACTTAAAGCGGTATTTTGTGTGGCGAGAAATTCTAAGATGTATTCACGACTAGGCACCGGGTTATCGTACTTTGATGCTTCGCGCTGCGAGTGTGGATCGTTAATTTTTTTACTCAATGTATATTTATCCTTGGTTTTTTTAGTAAGACATCCTGTTATAAATCACCAATATGAACATCTTACGATTGAGAATGTGGTTTTGGCTTTGACAACATGCCCTTTATAAGCCCACATAAGTTACCCACATTATAGAGTATTCTCAGGGAATACTCTCTATAAAAGCCTTGTTCTCTCTATTATCTGCACACTGTAGAAAGGTTATTTTGTAATTCGACAACAAAACGTAAAAGAAAGCCTTGTTTTATCGAACAATAACTCTATTTTTGTTAGGTCAAAATGGCTATAAATAAAAAATATGACTTTTTTCTGTTTAATTATTCAGCAAATTCAATGAATAGATCGAATAATTCGATCTATTTCGACTCTAATTTCATTGGCGATGACGCTCTAAATTCATTTCGGCCATCACTTTGGTGGAAATTTCTTCCACCGACAGGGTCGTAGAGTTTAAGAAGGGGATGCGCTCCTGACGATACAAAGACTCTACTTCCTCAATTTCATAGCGACATTGTCTGAAAGAAGCGTATTTACTTTGCGCCATACGACCAGTACGAATTTCATGCAATCTCTGCGGATCAATGGTCAGCCCAAACAGCTTTTTCTTGTGAAGTTTTAATACTTTAGGTAAGCCAGCAGAGGAAAAATCATCTTCCGTTATCGGGTAGTTTGCCGCTCGAATTCCGTACTGCATGGCCAGATATAAACTCGTCGGCGTTTTGCCCGAACGAGAAACACCAAGCAAAATGATATCCGCTTGATCGAAATTTTTGATGGATGCCCCATCATCATTCGCCAAAGCATAGTTAATCGCGTCTATCCGACCATCATAAACACCCGCTTTCATACCATGGGCTTTTTGTGCCGAAGGTTGAGCTTTGACCCCTAAGGCCTGCTCAATGGGCGACAACATATCACCAAACACATTGTAACAATGGCACTGACAAGACTGCACTATGTCACTGATAGCTTGGTCTGAAATGGTATAAAAAACCAATACCGATGCCCCCTGCTCAACCTCTAAATCAATTTGTTGTTTTAGACCATTAGCTTGGTCCTTAGTGCTCAAAAAAGGCACACTTTTGGTCAATATGTCGACATCAAAAAAAGACAACATAGCAGAACCAAACACTTCGGCGGTAATCGCCGTTCCATCGGAAACAAAATACACTTTCATGTCATTTTTACTCATTTTGTTGTTATCTAACGACATCCGTTTTTTCGATTGAAATAAAACTACATCGAATAATCGATTTTATTCAACGCATCCCAGCTACATACAATGGACCCAGAGTTAAGGCTTTGACAAGTCTTGGAATGACTTTGTCGACAAACACTCTTACTTGGCGGGTAGCTCTTTACATTGCGCCCGCAAATGATTTTTATTGATTCAATAATAAAAACACTCAACCATCGGAGTCTCTTGTGAGCAAATTTATTAAGTGGTTTAAAGATCTTCGTTTAGAAGATGTCGGTCAAGTAGGCGGGAAAAATGCCTCCTTGGGAGAAATGATTTCTAACCTGACAGACCTTGGTATCCAAGTACCAAATGGTTTCGCAACCACTGCTTATGCCTATCAAAGCTTTTTGGTTGAGACGGGCTTAGAAGACAAAATCCACCAGACTTTAGACAGTTTGGATGTAGATGATGTGCATGCTCTTGCCGAGACTGGCGTCAAAATTCGCCAGTGGATTGAAGACGCGTCTTTCTCTGACGAGTTCAACCAAGAAATTGAACACGCTTTTGCGGTTTTGTGTGAAGACAATGCCGAAGGTACTTCCTTTGCCGTTCGTTCTTCAGCCACCGCGGAAGATTTGCCTGATGCGTCCTTTGCGGGTCAACAGGAAACCTACCTTAACGTAGTAGGTTTAGCGGACATTAAAGCGTCCATCAAACGCGTTTTCGCGTCTTTATTTAATGATCGTGCGATTTCATACCGCGTACACCAAGGTTTTGAACATCAAGGCGTTGCTTTATCTGCAGGCATTCAAAAAATGGTTCGCAGTGACATTGGCGCATCTGGAGTCTTATTTACCTTGGATACTGAATCCGGTTTCGATGAAGTGGTTTTCATTACCGCCGCATACGGTTTAGGTGAAATGGTAGTACAAGGTACCGTTAACCCTGATGAATACTATGTTCACAAACCCACCCTCGAATCCAACCGCCCTGCCGTTGTGCGTAAAAGCCTTGGCAGCAAAGCACAAAAAATGGAGTACGCAGAAGCCGGTAGCGACGAGTTTGTTAAGGTTGTTCCTGTTGCTCTCGACGATCAAAACCGCTTTGCTTTGAGCAATGACGAAATAGAAGATTTGGCACGACAAGCCTGCATTATCGAAAAACATTACCAGCGCCCGATGGACATAGAGTGGGCCAAAGATGGCCTCGATGGAAAACTCTACATAGTTCAAGCTCGACCTGAAACGGTGCGCAGCCAAACCAGTGCTCAAAGCATGGAACGATACAGTTTAAAAGAAACCTCTAACGTAATGATTACTGGGCGTGCCATTGGACATAAAATTGGCACAGGTGCGGTAAAGGTACTGTCATCCATTACTGAGATGGATCGTATTCAACCAGGCGATGTGCTCGTCACAGACATTACAGACCCTGATTGGGAACCCATCATGAAGCGCGCCTCTGCGATTGTCACCAATCGGGGTGGTCGAACCTGTCACGCGGCCATTATTGCTCGTGAATTGGGCATTCCAGCTGTGGTGGGTTGTGGTGATGCGACGGAAGTATTGAAAAATGACCAGCAAGTAACCGTTTCTTGTGCGCAAGGCGATATGGGCTTTGTCTATCAGGGAGCGTTGCAGTTCGATGTCATTACCTCTGAAGTAGGCAACATGCCAGATTTGCCCGTCAAAGTCATGATGAACGTTGGCAATCCAAATCGTGCTTTCGATTTCGCGATGCTACCAAATGCCGGCATTGGTTTGGCACGTCTCGAATTCATCATCAACCGTATGATTGGCATTCACCCAAAAGCCTTACTGAATTACGCAGACATGGACGCTCCTTTAAAAGAAGAGATCGATCATCGTATCGCTGGTTACCAAGGTCCAGTCGAGTTTTACGTCGACAAACTGGTAGAAGGCGTAGCAACTCTGGCGTGCTCTTTTTCTCAGAAACCCGTCATTGTTCGTCTTTCTGACTTTAAGTCCAATGAGTATCACAATCTCGTTGGAGGCCCATTGTTCGAACCAGATGAAGAAAATCCAATGCTAGGTTTCCGTGGTGCTGCTCGTTACATTGACGACTCATTCCGTGATTGTTTTGCTATGGAATGTGAAGCCATTCGTCGAGTTCGTAACGACATGGGGCTGACCAATGTACAGATTATGATTCCATTTGTACGTACGTTAGAAGAAGCTCAGCAAGTCACAGAATTGCTTGCGGAACAAGGCTTGGCTCGTGGTGAAAACGGCCTCAAAGTCATCATGATGTGTGAACTACCGTCTAACGCACTCTTAGCTCAGGAATTCCTTGAATACTTTGATGGCTTCTCTATCGGCTCTAATGATTTGACCCAATTAACACTTGGACTGGATCGTGACTCAGGTTTGATTGCCGACAAATTCGACGAACGTAATCCAGCGGTTAAAAAACTCTTGAAGATGGCCATTTCCGCTTGTCGAGAGCAAGGAAAGTACGTGGGTATTTGCGGTCAAGGACCATCGGATCATGCGGATTTCGCTGACTGGTTGGTCGCTCAGGGGATCGAAAGTGTTTCTCTTAACCCGGATACCGTCGTCGAGACTTGGTTGCACTTAAATGAAGTTATTGAAAATGCGTCGTTAAATAGAGACGCAGTGTAATTTATACCTGCCATCTAATTAACAGAGTAGATGGCAGGCACCAACTGCATCTTGGTAGGTTTTCCTATTAAGTCAGAATGCCGTTTAATCGCGGTTAGTGACCTTATTGTTGTCACACTCTCGTTTAAGCCCTGCATTGCAGGGCTTTTTTTATACTCAAAAATGCATCAAACAAAGTCATTTTGAGTGGTCGGAATAGCTCGCTGTTGTGGTTGTGCCGCGTTGAATTTGATCACATCTAGACTGAATAAATCTTTCCCTAATAAGCGCTGTGAAACCGCATGAATATGCTCTGGATCATCTTTCGCTACTCGCGGAACACAATAAACGTATTTTAAATAGGCAAAAAATTTATCACATAACCTTGTACTCATCTGCCAACCTTGTAATACGTTATCTAAACACTCAGTTAATTCATGCTGATTGTTAGCATACTGCACTAAACCATCAATGTTGTAGCAAGCATCCCCCAAAGTAATGACAGGCTTACCAAGCAAAAGAGACTCCATACCTACCGTTGAGTTAATGGTAATAACCGCCTGCGACTTAGACATTAATTCAGGGGTAGCATTTCCATTTGCAAATACAGCGATCGGGTCTTTTGCATACAAAGCGTCATAATGCTTATGCCATGTAGGGTGCTCCTTAAAAACCACCTTTAATTCTGGGTCGCCTAAGGCTTTCACCGCTGATATAACCTGTTCATATAAACTTTCCATGGATTTAATCCATCTTGAATAACAGACGATTTGAGTATCATGCGGCACCTGAAATGGAACAAAAACAAAGCGTTCTGGCAATTCAATCGCTTCAAAACAGTTGCGTTTTTTTATGCTGGCTCTAGGAACAATATCAGGAGCGGTAAAAACATACCGATTTTCTGGGTCAAAGTTTCGATAAAACTCTGGATCTCGACTCAATGAAGAAGCAAAATTAACTCCCTTTGGATCAAGGCTGACGGTGTTTGGTAACAACCCATTCTCAAAATAAAACACCTTAATACCCAAAGCTTTAGCAGCCATGACAACCGTAACATTAGGCAATTTTTTTCCATTCCAAATCACTAAATATTCTGGTTTTTTATGCGTCAATAAAGCCAGATACTTTGCATATTTCAAGCGCTCTATAGTCAGCTGCATTCTTGTGTAAAAATACATTAGTAAAGGGCTCTGCCAAATACGGTTACAAGCTTGCTTTCTTTCTATCTGCTCTTTAATTATAGGCTTTAAATTCATCCGAAATGCCGGCACTAAAAACAATAATGCTTGCCAACTTGGCTTTCCCATTTGGTAAAACTGGCCATCCAAATCAAGGTGCTTCAATAAGGTTTTATAGTATTTCGCATGTAGATTTCGTCGTGATATAAATAAATAGCGCATATGGAGCTGCCCTACCGCTTTAACGGTTAACTTAAAAGACAAGCCATAAACGCTATACTTAAATTAAGACAATCCTATGACACTCTAATGATTGAAAGGTAAAAATTGCTCCACATCCTCTAGGTTCACGGAGGTTACACTACTAAATCGCCACGTTGGTGACTTATCTTTATCTACCAATAAGGCTCTCACACCTTCAGCAAAGTCTCCTTTGTGACACAAAGCGGTGATGAGCTTTAACTCAGACTCGAATACCTGATGCAAACTTGACTGTCGGTGTGCTTCTAACTGACGAAGAATGACATGAGCCGATAACGCGCTACCAGAAAGAAAGCTTTGCTTGGCTTTTTTCAACCAAGCCGTCTCAGGTTGCCACTGTCTAATTTTTTGATCTATTTCCTCAATAGAGCCAACCATTAACGGTGCTATTTCGCTGGTATGTTCTTTCACATGATTATCGACATGATTTAAGGGGCTTAGCTGTTGAGACAAAGGTGAGATAACCTGCTTAAGGCTTACTAACGAACGCGCCTTATCTCGAACATCCCAATGCACCTTATCAAGACTCTCCAATACGGCATTTTTTGACTCTTGTGAGACGAGTACGTTGGCCATCTCTAATGTCATTGCATCCAAGCAACTCAAATGACATCCGGTCAGGGCGATAAAGCGAGCCCAAGTAACGTCTATTTGGTTAAGAAAATAACTTGCTCCAACATCAGGAAATAAGCCAATGGCGATCTCAGGCATAGCCAAGCGACTCGTCTCCGTCACTACTCGAACATCGGCCGCCATAAATAAGCCCATGCCACCGCCCATTACAATTCCTTGCCCCCAACAAATAACAGGTTTGGGGTAAGTATGGAGGCCAAAATCCAATGCATATTCTTTCTTGAAATAGTCTTCTACGATGGCTGGATTTGGTCTCTCTGCAACAACAGATTCATAAACCTCCACCACATTCCCGCCAGCACAAAATGCTCGCTCTCCTTCACCTTCTAACCACACAGCCGCAATGGCTTCGTCATCTTTCCAGACCTGTAATTGCTGGGACATCAATTCAACCATTTGCAAACTCAACGCATTCAAAGAAGCAGGCTTATTAAGTCGAATGATGCCTAATTTATGCGAACCATTCAGTGCTTTTTCAAAAACACGAATGGGGGCTTCTATGCTTTCATTTGTGAGCTGAATTTCCTGCATCCTATGGCCTCATCATTTTTATTATTAAGATAAGAAACAGCTTAACAATTCATCAACGTCGCTTCTATGAATACCTAAAAAACCAATTCCCTATCTCAAATAGCAATGATTCAGTTTACTCCCTGAACCCAACGCTAAGCTTGTAAGACCATCAGTTCATTTTATGACTCAGTGATGATGGTTTAAAACGAACCAAGCTCACACCCGCCAATGCCACAAAGGCTAAAATGATCCAGGAACCTACGATGACGCCGCTCCATCCACTGTATTGCCAGAAAGGGTCTAGATAAAAGCCTCCCAGACTTGCTCCCAAATAATAGAACACAAGATACAAAGAGGACGCACTGGCTTTTGCGTGTTTAGCATGACGACTGACAAAACTACTGGCTGTTGAATGGCATAAGAAAAAGCCAAAACTATTAATCAACAAACCGATCAAAATCATCCATATAGAACCTCCCAGCGTCACCAAAGAGCCGATCATAAAAATACAGGTCCCCAGCACTAAAATATTGGCCTGAGCGTAGCGTTTCGCCAGCTTACCCGAAATAGCAGAACCTAAGGTGCCGGATAAATAGGTCAAAAACAGTAAACCTACAAATTTAGGCGATAAGTGATAAGGCTCAGCTTCCAACACAAAGGTAACGTAACTGTATTGATTGATAAAAATAAAAAAGCTAAAACCGCCAATCAGGTAACAGGTTAACAACCGACGATTATGCAAATGACTTTTGATATTCTGCCAAATAAGGCCCACACGCAGTGGTTTCGATTCAAAATGCTGTGAAGAAGGTAAAAGAAAATAAAAAGCCAATAAACAAACCAGACTGATGACCGCCATCACCGAAAACGTAGCAGAATAACCAAGCCATTCACCCGTAAATCCTCCTATTAGGCGACCACCAATTCCCCCTAAGGTATTACCACTAATGTACAACCCGACCGCTACCATTAAAGCATCCGGTGTGTATTCGTCTCCTAAATACGCCACTGCGATGGCCGGTAATCCGGCCAAGAAGAAGCCTTGTAAGGCTCGTAATGCAAGCAGCTGTTCATATTGCTGAACCTGAGACAAACACGCCGTCGTTAAGGTAATTCCCACCATGGTAAAAACCATGATGCCTTTTCGCCCCAAAGCATCTGAAATCGGCCCATAAAATAATAATGAGATCCCCAAAGTCAGCGTCGTAATGGTAAAACTGGCGCTGGCCTGCAAGGGGCTGATCGAAAAGGTTTTTGCGATCATTGGCAACAAAGGCTGAGTAACATACACATTGGCAAAAACCATAAAAGAGCCAATCACCAACGCCAGCGTACCTCGCCAAAATAAACGGCTCCCCACGTCAATCACACTCACCTCTCCCTAACCTAAATTCAACAGAAAGGTCACTATACGCCCAGACATTTTATCAATAAAATATATCTAATTGATCGAAACCATAAGAGTTACTGATGGAAATAAAACCGCTTCGTTACCTTGTCTGCATTGCAGAAACCGCCAGCTTTACCAAAGCGGCTCAGCAATTGGGAGTCGCTCAACCGGCGGTGAGTATGGCCATTAAAAAACTGGAGCAAGAGTTAGGCTTAACTCTCATTCATCGAGCAGATCGTAATGTCTGTTTGACAGACGAAGGCAACAAGCTCTATCAGCACGCAAAAAGAATTGTTCAAGCGACCGATGAAGCCATCTTAGAAATGTCAGAATTAAAAGGGCTCACTCAAGGAGAAGTCCGAGTTGGCATTCCGAGCATGCTTGGTTCGTATTATTTCCCTCCCATTCTAATGGCGTTTCGTAACCGTTACCCCAGTATTACCCTTAAAGTCATCGAAGGTGGCACTTGGCAATTGCAGAAGATGTTGGAAAAAGGCGAACTGGACCTCAGTGTCATTGTGGCTGAAACCTTACCTGCCAGCCTACAGGCAGAACATTTATTAGAAGAAGAAATGCGAGTCGTCGTCGCTAAAGACCACCCTTTTAGTGAACTTAACAAGGTCACTCCAGCGGCGTTTTTTAACGAAGAACTGGTGATGTTCAAAGAAGGCTTTTTTCACCGCCGCATTGTTGACAAACTCGCTGAGAAAGCTGGGCTCAAACCGAATATCGGATTTGAAACGAATTTGATTCCCCTCATCAAGTCCATCACCAAACAGGGGTTTGGTATTTCGACTATGCTGTCCATGGTAATCGAAGACGATGATCAACTGATTACCCGATCATTTGATCCTCCCATTTGGTTAGATTTAAACATTGCTTGGCGAAAAGATGGCTACTTATCCCAAGCCAATCAGGCGTTTCTGGAATTTGTCTGCCAACAAGGAAAATCTATCTCATGAACTTACAAACTTCCTAGTAAGTTCACACATTAAAATACCGACAAAATGGCCTATAATAAAAGCCAACCATTTTTGTTTGAGAGGTCTACATGATTACCAATGATTTTTGGTTAGAGCGCTGGCAAACAGGTCGTATTGGCTTTCACCAAGAAGGCGTTAACCCCAAATTAATGGATTATTGGCCCATTCTCGCCAAACGAAGCAAGGTACTTGTTCCTCTTTGTGGTAAAACCAACGACATGATCTGGTTAGCGGAACAAGGCTATCAGGTAACAGGAGTGGAATTATCCTCCCTTGCCATTATTGAGTTTATTGGTGATAACGATTTAACCTACGAAACCATTCAACAAGGCAACCTCAAGATACATACGGTCAATGAGCTACCAATTAGACTCATCGAAGGTGACTTTTTTGATTTTAACGAACAAGACTTTGATGCTTGTTATGATCGCGCTGCCATGATCGCGATGCCTAAAAATTTAAGAGGAAAATACGTTCAACACACCCTACAGAGGCTGTCAAAAAAGGCTTTTGTATTACTCATAACGCTGCAGTATCAAGGCGATAAAAATGGCCCGCCATTCTCAGTTGCAGAGGAAGAAATCATTCAACTTTGGGGCACTGGCATTAAAAAACTGGCGTCTGAAAACCTCATGGAAACCAACCCAGACTATCGTGACGGTAGCTATACTTCATTTGAAGAAAGCGTTTGGCACATTGATCAAAATTAACTCAACTTCCTTATCAGCAAAGGCTGTTTACCTGAGTGGTTTTCTGGGATAATGCCGCACCTTATATAAGGCAAAATTATGAAAATCTCATAATGCCCAGCGATTCACCTAGCAAGAGCAAACCATGATCAAACGACATAAAACCGCCCAGCATTTATTTTCATATCCAGCTTATTGGGCTGAATGCTACGGCGTATCTCCTTTCCTCCCCACGACTCGAGAAGAAATGGATGCCTTGGGATGGGACAGCTGTGATGTCATCATTGTCACAGGAGATGCCTATGTTGATCACCCAAGCTTTGGCATGGCGGTGCTGGGTCGCTTATTAGAATCAAAAGGTTACCGAGTTGGCATCATAGACCAACCTAACTGGCGAAATACTGAAGACTTCATGCGCCTTGGTCGCCCTAACCTGTATTTTGGTGTTACTGCGGGCAACATGGATTCCATGATTAACCGCTACACAGCAGATCTTAAAGTACGAAATGATGATGCTTATACACCTTATGGTGAAGGCGGGAAGCGTCCAGACCGTGCGGTCATTGTGTACTCGCAACGCTGCAAAGAAGCCTTCAATGATGTCCCTGTTATGATCGGCGGCATCGAAGCCAGTTTGCGTCGTATTGCGCAATATGATTATTGGAGCAATGAAGTTCGCCGTTCAGTATTGATTGATTCCACAGCCGACATTTTATTGTACGGCAACGCTGAACGCGCCATGCTAGACGTTACCCATGAGTTGGCCATGGGCAAAACCTTAAATCAACTCAAAAACATACGTGGCACAACGATTGTTAGAGATGCGCCTCCAGGTGGCTTTACTGAGATTGATTCAACACGAGTTGATTGGCCTGGTCAGATTGATAAGATCTACAGCCCTTATGAATACATTCCTGAAGGCAAATGCCAAACCGAAGAAGACCAGGATGTGATGCCCATTCGCGTCATTCCGGCACCACTTCGTCGAGGTGAAAAGCTGGATCCCGAAACAACCTATATCCGCCTGCCTTCTTTTGAAAAAGTATCGAAAGATCCGGTTCTGTATGCACATACATCCCGTATTTTGCACTTAGAATCCAACCCGCATAACGCAAGGGCTTTAATTCAAAAGCATGGCAAAAAAGAAATCTGGGTAAACCCACCGCCAATCCCTTTGGAAACAGATGAAATGGACGGTGTATTTGACTTACCTTATGCTCGGGTGCCACATCCAAAATACAAAAAAGCTCGAATTCCGGCTTACGACATGATCAAAACCTCCATTAATATTATGCGAGGCTGTTTTGGTGGCTGTACTTTTTGCTCCATTACGGAGCATGAAGGTCGAGTGATTCAGTCGCGCTCTCATGAATCCATTCTAAATGAAATCGAAGACATCAAAGCCAAAGTACCAGGCTTCACAGGTCATATCTCCGACCTAGGTGGACCAACATCAAACATGTACACCTTAAACTGTAATGATGATGAGGTTCAGGCTTCATGCCGTAAACTGTCTTGTGTTTACCCTACCATTTGTTCAAATTTAAACACAGACCATAGTCCGACGACTCAGTTATACCGTAAGACACGTGCTATCGAAGGTATTCACACCGTCTCGATTGCCTCTGGACTACGTTATGACTTAGCCGTGGAAGACCCTGAATACGTTCGGGAATTGGTGACACATCATGTGGGTGGACTGCTAAAAATTGCTCCTGAACACTCAGAGGCCGGCACCCTGTCAAAAATGATGAAGCCAGGCATGGGAACCTATGACCGTTTCAAACGTATGTTTGATAAATACTCCAAAGAAGCTGGCAAGAAACAGCACCTGATTCCCTATTTCATTGCCGCTCACCCAGGCAGCTCAGATGAAGACATGATGAATCTAGCGGTTTGGCTCAAAACGAACGACTTTAAACCAGATCAGGTACAAACCTTTTACCCGTCACCAATGTCACTAGCGACGGCCATGTACCACTCTGGTAAGAACCCGTTAAAACAAGTGACCTATAAAAGTGAAGACGTTTATACCCCGAAAGATTATGAACAACGACGCGTTCAAAAAGGCTTTCTCCGTTACCACGACTCAAGTAACTGGCAAGGACTTCGTGACACTCTAATTAAAATGGGTCGCGCCGACTTAATTGGTCATGGCGACAACAAACTTGTACCGCCAGCCGAGCAAGACAAACGTGTTCCACGAAGACCCAAAAACGCCAAACCAGGGCAAAAAACGGGCGCATCCCATACGTCCAACCGACCAACAATCAGTAAAAATGCCGCCGCTGAAAAAGCCCGTAACAAGGCGAACAAAAACAAGCCTGGTGCGAGACCAAAAACAGGCAATCAGCCGAATAAAAAACGCGCTTCCAGTAGAACAAAATAAAAAAATCCCCTAGGGCTCAATTAGAGCCCTAGGGGATTTTAAGTTCTTAATACTCACTTCTTAATGGGCTAACGCTTTTCTTCGTTGACGACGGCAAGCTAACGCCAGCTCCATAGCAGAGATAAAAATCAAGGTATAACCAAGGGTCTCAATACCTTCCTCCACGATATTTTTTACCACCCGCATATACGCATCGCCCATAACGGCTTCCCAAAATGAGCCTCGCCCCATCAAGCGAGAAAACCCTAAGATGGTCACAAATCCAGCTAAAAACGTACCAAAACTAGCGTGTTTGGCGTATTCCTTCATAGAAGGGTAAATGGCTTTAAATTGCCCCCATAGGAACACAACAACACACCCAAGAATGAATAAAACAACCGTTTGCCAAGCCCCATCAAAAACATAGTGATCAAGCAGAGAATCGGATTCTCGAACAAACATCATCGCCATCAGCGCGGCTAACAAAGTGGTCGCAATCTTCATCGGCTCGGAGTGACGAGACACATATAAAAACAACACAAAACTTAAGAAAGACATCACATCTTGCAAATGCTCTGTGACTGAATGCTCACTGTATTCAGCAGCCGATAGCATTTCATAACCTTCCAAAGAAATGAGCTGAGCAACCACCGACACTAAAAGTAGATAAAGAAAACCACGTAAAAATAACATCATGTACCCCACAATAGATGCTGAGATACTAATGAAAAAAAAGTGAAAATTCGACGTAGCACACTTAAATGACACTGTTATTTCTAGATTCATCCTTTAATGATTTCATTTATACAAAAAAGGGAATAAAGCAGTAAATAGTGAACCGCTATATATAAAAAAATCCCCTGCGATGCGAACAAAGCAGAGGACTTTTAAAACCACATTGAGCCTATTTTTTCTTAGGCGCAAATGGATTATCAGACGATTTGAATTCAAAAATAATAGGAGTACCTGTTATTTTTAAAACCGAGCGAAACTTATTTTCCAAATAACGCTTATAACTGCCAGGCAAGGAATTCACCTGATTCCCATGCACAACGATACGCGGAGGGTTCGATCCCCCTTGGTGTGCATAACGTAGTTTTATACGACGACTGTTCACCATAGGTGGCTGATGTTCAGATACCGCATCTTCTAATATGCGTGTCAGACGATTGGTAGACCATTTCGCGTAGCAAGACTCATAAGTCGTTTCTATGGTGTCATACAAGTCACCCACAGCCGTACCATGTAAAGCCGAAATGTAATGCACTTTTGCGTATGGCACAAAGCCTAATCGACGCTCAACTTCACTTTTAATGTGTTCGCGCTCATCTTTTTGCAGGCCATCCCACTTATTAATGGCAATGACAACACCACGACCCGCGTCTAAAACATAGCCGATCATATGAAGGTCTTGCTCAACCAAATCTTCATGTGAATCAATAACCACAATAACCACATTGGCATCTTGGATAGCTTGAAGTGTCTTCACAATGGAGAATTTTTCCACTGCTTCCTTCACGTGCTTACGTCGACGAATACCCGCGGTATCAATCAGGGTATATTCTTTGTCATGACGTAAATAAGGAATATAAACACTGTCACGTGTTGTGCCCGGCATGTCATAAACGACTACACGGTCTTCACCCAACATACGGTTCACCAAAGTGGATTTACCGACATTTGGACGGCCAACCACACCTATACGAATACCACGAGAGTCCAAGTCAATTTGATTTCGTGCTTCTTCAACTTGCTCAGCAAACGGCAACATCACATGATCAATTAACACATGAACCCCTTTACCATGGGCTGCTGCAATAGGTTGTAACTCACCGAATCCTAACGAATAAAAATCCGCTAAGGCGATGTCTTCATTGATGCCATCCGTCTTATTTACGACCAAGGTAACAGGCTTATTAGAACGGCGAAGGTGATTCGCGATCATTTCATCAGCAGGATTCAAACCATGACGGCCATCCACTAGAAATAACACAGAGTCCGCTTCTTCGATTGCTAATAAAGACTGGCGTGCCATTTTTTCATCAATGCCCTGCTCATCACCACTGATACCACCAGTATCAATCACAATAAACTCATGACCACCGACTTTGCCATCACCGTATTTACGGTCACGGGTTAAGCCTGGATAATCTGCCACCAACGCATCACGTGAACGTGTCAGCTGATTAAATAAAGTGGATTTGCCAACATTGGGTCTACCTACCAATGCAATTACTGGTATCATTTTTTTACCTTTATAAATAGAAAGTGGCCGCCATCCCAATTTAGCGATGGCAGCCCCTTACAAAATCACAATTGTTCGAACTTAACCTCAATACGTAAGAGAAGTCACATCCGAGTCTGGTGTTAATATGAACAGCTGCTTTTTATGAGCCAGCATGCGACTTCCTGATGCCACATTTTTTTCATTGGCCAACTCTCGAGCCATTACAGCACCCGTTCCCAAATCGATTAAATGCACATAACCTGCGCGATCCATTAATGCCACATAATCACCAAAAAACTCCGGTGAAATTAGGTCTCTATCCAATAAATCTGAATTCGTCCAAACTTCAGAGCCATTCTTAGCGTTTAATGCAATCACATTACTTTTCATATCAACAGCAACCAATAAATCGCCATTCACCGCCACACCAACGGAACTAGCAATATTACGTTGCCAAAGTGGTCGACCTGTTTCTAATGCCAACGCCACAAGGGTGCCATTATAAGCGACGGCATAAACCACATTATCTCTCACTACTAAGCGGCCATCCACGTCACTTAAGCGTTCAATTTCATAACGTCCTTCTGGCTTACCAGCAGCATACGACCAAAGCTCTTCACCCGATTGAAGAGAAAACGCTTTTACTTGACCATCAGCAAAGCCCGCGACGACTTTACCATTTGCAATGACAGGTGAGCTCGTACCGCGCACCGTCAAAGCAGGCAAGTCTTGTTTGGCGCGCCACAATGTATTACCCGAATCGGCCTCTAGCACACTCAACCAGCCGTCTGCCGTTTGAATAGCGATCTTACCTGCAGCATACGCCGCTTCCGATAACACTTCCGAACTCAAACTCTTTTCCCAAAGAACCGACTTATTCGTTAACGACACCGCCACTAGCTGCGCATCATAAGTGCCAAAATAAATTGAGTCACCTTGTAATGTCACACCTGAACTAGGAGCATAGCCTGTCTCAATTTCCTTTATTTCATCGCCATCCGCTTGGTTCAAGGTATAAATTGTTCCCTGATCCGTAACAAAATAAAGCTTATCATTCTCAGCAACTAGACTGAAACGCTCACTGGTTTCACCAAAGTTACCATCCACACTAGTTCGCCAATCTTTATGAAGATCGACTTCATTTGAAAGACTCGGCAAATCGGGTAAATTAGGGCGAGCATTGGAACACCCTTGAATAATAACGGCAGATAATAACAGCAGAAAAAGAGACTTTTTCATTATTAACCTTTTACTAAGTCCTGAAGTTTAATATCAAGCAGAGGATGATTGACACCTGCTCCAAGTGCTTCACTGGCTTTTTCATAAGCAGTACGAGCGTCATCACGCATTCCTTGCTGCAAATAAATATCACCAATCACTTCTTGTTGCTGCGCAAGGTACTCAGGCTCGGTCACTAATTGAGCACGACTCATGGCCGCGTCAAAATCGCCTTTTTGCAATAACAAGCGAGCAATTCTCAAATTCGCAATGGCCACAAAAGATGCGTCTTCTGTTTCTTTTATCGCCAACTCTAATGCACTAACCGCGTCATCATAATTACCTTGCTCCGCATCTACACGCGCTAAAAACAATTGGCCAAACATGGCATAACCGGTATCACTGTAATCTTCAGACAACTGTTTGGCGATAAAACTCACTGTCTTCTGATTATTTTCATCGTCCAAATTAGCGGCCGCTTCCACTAGGTTTTGGTATAAAGCAGAAGCTTCGCTTAAATGCGCTTCTTGGCTATTCTTCCAAGCTTGAAAGCCGAAATAACCACCTACCGCAACCGCGACTACGACAACCAAGGCGGTACCATTCTTCTTCCACCAAGCCTTAAACGCTTCGATTTGTTCTTCTTCCGTCTTTAATTCAGACACTTCTTACTTCCTCATACAAAGCCTGCAAAAGCAGGATAAGACTTAATTTAAAAAAGGTTATAGCGACGCTATATAACGTGGCAATTCGTCAATTGAGCAAGACACCTGCTCACCCGTTCGCATCTGCTTCACCTGACAGATACCTTGATCAACTTCATCTTGCCCGATAATCACCGTCATTGCTGCGCCAGAACGATCGGCTTTCTTCATTTGGTTTTTAAAGTTACCGCCGCCACAATGACGCAATACAACCTTATCAGGATTTGCTTCACGGATTTGTTCAGCCAACACAGTAGACGCCAACTCAGCTTCTTCACCTAAGCTGATCATGAAAACGTCTGTTTGGTATTTCGCTACTTCTGGAACCAAATCAAGCGTTTCCAGTAACAAAATTAAGCGTTCAACACCCATTGCAAAACCGACTGCAGGCGTGGCTTTACCACCCAACTGTTCGACCAAACCATCGTATCGCCCACCTGCACAGATCGTTGCTTGGGCCCCCAAATGTGTCGTTACCCACTCAAAGACCGTTTTCCCATAATAATCTAAGCCTCGAACTAAACTATTATTAATCACAAAGGGAACGTTATTGGCTGTTAAAATCGCCTGTAAACGATCAAAGTGGGCACGTGATTCTTCACCGATAAAGTCGTCCAAGCTTGGAGCATTTTTCAGTATTTCTTGCGTCTTTGCATCCTTTGAATCCAATATGCGCAAAGGATTCGTCGTCAAACGACGTTGACTGTCCTCATCCAACTGATCTTTATATTCAGTCAGATATTCCACTAAGTTAGCTTTAAACGCTTCGCGTTCAGATGCCAGACCAATAGTATTAAGTTGCAGTTCAACATGCTCGATTAGGCCTAGCTGTTTCCACAGCTTTGCAGATAACGCGATCAATTCTGCATCGATGTCCGCACTGGCCATTCCAAAAGACTCAACGCCAATTTGATGAAACTGACGATAACGCCCTTTTTGTGGACGTTCATAACGGAACATAGGGCCGGTATACCAAAGACGCTGCACCTGATTAAACAATAATCCCGCTTGATCCGCTGCACGTACACAACTGGCCGTGCCTTCAGGGCGCAAAGTGAGTGACTCACCGTTACGGTCGTCAAAGGTGTACATTTCTTTTTCAACAATATCGGTTGTTTCACCAACACCACGTTTAAATAATTCCGTGTTTTCAACAATAGGGAAACGAATTTGTTGATAGCCGTAGGATTTAACCACATCGGCAACTGTTTTCTCTAAGTAGAGCCAGACGGATGATTGATCAGGTAAAATGTCGTTCATTCCTCTGATCGCTTGAATTTTACGAGCCACTATGGATCCTTAATTTTTCACAATGATATTAGCCATTTCCTGTTCTTTTAGAACGGCTTTCTCACGAATCTTCTTCTCTAAATCATCCACAAGGGAAACATTTTTGGTTTTACTGTCAGGTTTACCATCTTGGTAAATCAAATTATTTGGCGTACCACCCGTCAAACCTATGTCAGCTTCTTTTGCTTCACCTGGACCATTAACAATACAGCCGATCACAGCAACATCCATTGGAATGGTGACATCTTCTAAACGCTCTTCCAATTCATTCATGGTTTTAATCACATCAAAATTCTGACGTGAACAGCTTGGACAAGCAATAAAGTTAATACCGCGGCTACGCAATTTTAAGCTGCGCAGCATATCCCAACCAACTTTAATCTCTTGAACTGGGTCTGCCGCCAACGACACACGCAGGGTATCGCCAATACCATCCATCAATAACAAACCTAAGCCAATGGACGATTTCACTGTACCTGAGCGTAAGCCACCCGCCTCTGTAATCCCTAAATGCAATGGATTATCAATTTGGGACGCTATTTTACGGTAAGCCTCTACCGTCATGAAAATATCAGATGCTTTTAAACTCAATTTGTATTCGTGAAAATCCAATTCATCAAAATATTGAATTTGACGAAAGGCTGATTCAACCAACGCATCAGGCGTCGGTTCACCGTATTTTTTCTGCAAGTCTTTTTCAAGAGAGCCTGCATTAACCCCAATTCGGATCGGAATATTTTTATCACGTGCGCAATCAACAACCGCTCGTACTCGGTCTTTGTTACCAATGTTTCCCGGGTTAATACGCAAACAATCCACCCCATATTCAGCGACTTTCAAAGCGATTTTATAATCAAAATGAATGTCAGCGACCAATGGAATAGACACTTCTTCACGAATTCGCTTAAAGGCTTCAGCGGCATCCATAGAAGGAATAGATACTCGAACAATATCGGCACCAGCATCCGCAATCGCTCTTATTTGAGCAACGGTGGCATCAACATCACAGGTTTCCGTATTGGTCATACTCTGAACACTGATTGGCGCACCACCGCCAACCGGCACATCACCCACCATAATTTGGCGTGATTGACGGCGTTTAATAGGTGATTCAAAATGCATAAATGTCTCTACTTGAGCTCAAAACGAGCCAAATCTTTACGAACATAAGATGAAAAATCAAACTCTTGGCCTTTGTACTTCAAAGAGGAAACCCCTCTTGAGTAACCAAACACAATTCGATATGGAGCCTCTCCCGATAGATTCAACTCACTACCGGCCGCTTTCACACCAGAGAATAGAATTTTGCCCGTACTATCACGAATCTCGGTCCAGCAGTCTTCACTAAAGGTAATCTGCACATCATCCAGATAAAAAGGTTGTGCTGGTGTATCTTCAACCTCTTTGACTGGCTCTTGGCTCGCCTTCACCACATCTTCTGGGCTAACACCGGCTTCTTCTAATAAAGCGACGGTTTCAGGAGACAAGCCTGTTACGACTTGATCATCAGATAAACTTTGAGACTCTTGCGCAGGCGTTGGAGCATCATCAACAATCGTGGACTCTTGTACGTCAGTCTCTTCTGCAGGTTCAGCTGATTCTGTTGCAACCACTTCCGGTTCTGGCTCAGGTGACGCTGATTGAATCACATCAGGACTTTCTACCTGAGCAGCAGCCGCATCGCTTGTCGCCGCATCATCTGAACTTTGTGACGGCCACCAAAATACAAAAAATACCAATACCGCGACAATAACCACAGACACAAAAATAACAATGGGGTCACCTAGATGAGATTGTTTGTGAACAACCGTATCAACCGGTTCGATACTCGGCTTAGAGACTTGTTGCTGTTCATCAAACGCACTTAATACGTCTTTTGCATCCAGTTCCAAAAGACGACTGTAACTTTTGAGGAAACCTCGTGTGAAGGTAATCGAGCGGAAGAAACTGAAATTGTTCTCTTCCATTGCTTTAACTTGATCTTGAGTAAGCTTTAATTCAGCCGCGACCTGTTTCTCATCAAACCCTAACGCCAAACGTTTTTCTCTTAAGGCTTGGCCGATATTCATAGTGAATGCTTGCTGAGCCTGTTCTTCCTCGACAGGCGCGTCTTCTACTGGTTCTTCTTGAAGTGCCGCTTCAACACTGGAATCTAAATCTGCTGTTGTCGTAACGTTTTCAGTAGCGGTGATTTGTGGCTCTTCTTCTGGAGTTTTGTCTGTTTGGCCAATGTCTGTTTCGAGAGCGTCTACTGGCTTTTCTTGTTCAAAAGGAGTGTCAATTTGTTTATCAGTTGTCATGTCAATACCTTGAGCCATTGAGGCATGTAAAATCACTCGCATACGAGTACTTTGCCGCGTCATCCACGTGTCGATGTATATACTTGGATAAACATTTGAACTCGTCAAAATGTGCCCATCCTAGAGCAACATTTTCAAAAGTTTGGATATTATTAAAAATTATGCGAGCTTTGTCATTATTACCCTGTATTAAAACAAGATTGAGCTCAGTCAGCAAACCTATAACAGGCAATTCTGCTATTTCTTTTGCTTGATCTAAGTGCTTTTCAGCCAATTTTACATCTTCCTGACGTAAAGCACATCGAGAAAGATTTATTTGCACAGATTGGCGCTTTGGAAAAGAAAAATCATTTGCCTGCTGAAAAAGAGAGCATGCTTTTCCCCACTCTTTTTTCGTTCCCAATATCACACCATAATTATTAAGCAAAAAGCCGTCATTAGGGTAATATGACAAGCCCATTTTTGACACTTTTAACGCCCTTTCTATGTTTTCAACACTCAACCAATACAAGCTTAATAAACGCCAATATTCACGCCCATGGGCATCAGTTGAAATATTCTCTAACTGCTCTTTCGCAAGGGACCACTGACCTAACAGTAAATGGGCTTGTGCTAAAGACAAACGTTTTGAATCCGTTAAAGGCACCACTGGAAAAGAAGGGGTATGATGGGAGCAAGCACTTAGCCATAACAGACTAACCACCCAAAGCAATTTAACTTTTAACATACAGACATCCTTGTCTTATTCTCATCTCACTAGCAAAGGCAGATCCTTTTTGCCCGCTATTTTAATCGTCTATCTTATTACTGACTCACTTCTCTAAGCTCAATGTATTTCTGGCTGCGGCGCGTCTTGTCATGAAAATCACCCACCAATTGACCACAGGCCGCATCAATATCATCACCACGAGTGGTTCGTACTGTCACCGTATAACCCGCATCCGCTAAAATCTTCTGGAAACGGCGTGTACGATTATTTGATGGCTTCTCGTAACCAGAATGCGGGAATGGATTAAATGGAATTAGATTGATCTTACACTCCAAATCCTTGAGCAATTCCGCCAATTCATGAGCCTGCTCTTCATTGTCATTCACACCCGACATCAAGGTATATTCAATCGTGATATGGCGTTTATCTGGCAAGTTGGCCAAATAGTGCTGACAAGCTTCCAATAACTCAGCAATGGGGTATTTACGGTTGATTGGCACCAATTCATCTCGCAATGGATTATTTGGCGCATGCAATGAAATCGCCAACGACACATCAGTGCGCTTAATCAACTCGTAGATTTTAGGTACCACACCCGAAGTACTCAACGTCACTCGACGCTTTGACAAACCATAAGCATTGTCGTGCATCATTAGAATCATCGCATCAACCACAGGCTCGAAGTTCATCAAGGGCTCACCCATCCCCATCATTACCACATTAGTTACGCGGCGAGGACCATTCGGATCCATCGGGCCAAAGGATTTGATCGCGATCCAAACCTGCCCAATAATTTCCGCAGGCGTTAAGTTACGATTAAACCCTTGTTTACCAGTAGAACAAAAGCTGCAATCTAATGAACAACCAACCTGCGATGAAACACATAAAGTGGCTCGATCGCCATCCGGAATCAAAACCGTTTCGACACAATCATTCTTGCCACCTTCGGTGCGAATAATCCACTTACGGGTACCATCTTTAGAGATGTTCTGAGATACCACCTCTGGCGCACGAATTTCACAAATTGTCTCCAACTTTGCTCGTAACGCCTTACTGACATCCGTCATTTCATCGAAGCTTTCCGCCCCTTTTTGATGAATCCATTTCATCACTTGAGTGGCACGAAATTTTTTCTCACCGATGGACTCAAAGAATTCAATCAGTTTGGTTGGTGATAAACCCAGCAGGTTTACTTTTTTGGTGTCAGTCATAATTCCAGATCGCTTGCTATTTATAGCATTAAGTGTAAACGAAAAAAGCCTCTGAAAAGATTTTTCTTTTCAGAAGCCTCTGTAAAAAAGCGGGCCAAGGCCCGCCTTTCCAAATGCATTGAGCGAATCGCTCAGGCAGTCAATTACTTACCGAAAAAGTAAGCAATTTCACGAGCTGCTGATTCTACAGAATCAGAACCGTGTACCGCATTGGCATCGATAGATGTTGCGTAGTCTGCACGCAATGTTCCAGCCGCTGCTTCTTTCGGGTTAGTTGCGCCCATTAGTTCACGGTGACGAAGAACCGCACCTTCACCTTCAAGAACAGAAACCACAACAGGACCAGAGGTCATGAAAGCAACCAAATCTTTGTAGAAAGGACGCTCTTTGTGCTCAGCGTAGAAACCGCCAGCCAATTCGTCGTCAAGTTGAATCATTTTCGCTTCAACAATTTTAAAACCAGCACGCTCAAAACGAGTGTAGATTTCACCGATTACATTTTTAGCAACCGCATCAGGCTTGATGATAGATAGAGTGCGTTCTAACGCCATGGTATAACTCCAAATTAATTTTTTATGGGTGATGGCTAATTTGACAAAAATACAAACGCCATGACCCAGGACTTAAAAGTTTCAGCGCGTGGATTATACGCATCAATTTATGAAAATTGTATGCTCAAACTAAGATATTTTCCGATTTATGGATATTTTCCGTTTATTAAGCCGATCTAAGCGCCGATACCGCATTTTTTATCGTTTGAATTGCAAAATCCACTTCTTCTTCCGTGGAAAAGCGTCCTACCGACAGACGTAATGAACTGTGCGCCAAATCTTCAGCCAAACCAATGGCACGCAATACATACGAAGGTTCTAAACTGGCGGATGTACAAGCAGATCCAGATGAAACAGCAATGTCACTCAAGGACATGAGCAAGACTTCACCATCCACATCAGCAAAACCGACATTGATCACGCCAGCAACTCGCTGTTCAGCATCACCATTTAAATGGACACCATCCATAGTGGACAAGCCTTCCCATAAACGCTCACGCAAGACTAGAATACGCGCACAATCACTTTCCATATCTTGTGCTGCAATACGAAACGCCTCACCCATACCCACAATCTGATGAGTTGCTAGGGTGCCAGAACGCATACCACGTTCATGACCACCGCCATGAATTTGTGCTTCCAGCTTCACCTTTGGTGAACGCCGAACAAACAAAGCCCCGATGCCTTTTGGCCCATAGGTTTTGTGTGCAGTTAACGACATCAAATCCACATTCATTGCATTCACATCTATGCTGACTTTGCCCGTAGTTTGCGCGGCATCAACATGCAGAAAAACACCTTTCGATCGCGTAATCGCACCAATAGACTCAATATCTGTTAACACTCCTAATTCATTATTACCATGCATTAGAGAGATCAGTATCGTATCTTCTTTTATGGCCGCCGCAACTTGCTCAGGTGAAATCACACCATGCTTATCTGGCTGCAAATACGTCACCTCAAAGCCTTCTTTTTCAAGTTGCTTACAAGGATCCAATACAGCCTTATGCTCAATCATAGAGGTAATAATGTGACGACCTTTTTGACGATACGCATGCGCCACACCCTTTAAGGCCAAGTTGTTTGCTTCTGTCGCCCCCGAGGTCCAGACAATCTCACGCGCATCGGCGTTAATCAGACTCGCAACCTGTAGCCTAGCCTCTTCCACCGCCTCTTCCGCTTTCCAACCAAATAAATGCGAGCGAGAAGCAGGATTACCAAAATTACCATCCTGCGTCAGACAAGCCATCATTTTCTCGGCAACTCTAAGGTCCACTGGTGTCGTTGCTGAATTATCTAAATACACAGGTACATTCATTTACTCTTCTCCACCACCAGATCAAGCTGCCGCTTGAGCAATCGATTGGATACGCGTCACAATGGAACGCAGCCCATTTCCTCGGGTTGGGCTTAAGTGACGCTCCAAATCCAATTCTGAGAAATATTGCGCAATATCAAAGTCCATAATTTCTTGCGGTGTTTTTCGATCAAATGCCGCTAATACTAACCCCAACAAACCACGAACGATAATGGCATCACTGTCAACTGCAAAGGTAAGCACTTCCCCTTTCTCAGCATCTTTATCATTATCAGGCTGAATCCAAACACTGCTCTGACACCCTTTCACTAATCGCTCGGACGTTCGCCATTGCTCATCAAACTCTGGTAAAGATTTCCCAAGATCAATGATGTATTTGTACTTATCTTCCCAATCATCAAAAAAAGAAAGGTCATCAACAATCTCGTCTGTGCTAGGTAAAGACATATATCCTCTCTGTTCATACCCCGAAAAAATGGGGCTTACTAAAAATAAAACGACCTTAATGATACCATTAAAGTCGTTCTAATTTGTGTCAGCCATTAACACCCAGTATTACGAATACTAAGTGCGCTTACTAAAAAAACAATCCAGCCTCTAACTGAGCTTCTTCGCTCATCAT
This sequence comes from Marinomonas posidonica, assembly GCF_043643765.1. GTDB lineage: Bacteria > Pseudomonadota > Gammaproteobacteria > Pseudomonadales > Marinomonadaceae > Marinomonas > Marinomonas posidonica_A. Next base: position 118,405 of record NZ_JBHZSP010000009.1, read on the forward strand.
TTCGCGAGACCAAGGCGGATCAAAAACCAGCTCGACCTTCACCTCTTTAACATTAGGTACTTTTTCAACCCGATATTTGACGTCGCTAACCAATACTGGCCCCATACCACAACCAGGCGCGGTGAGCGTCATATTGATCGAGACCGATTTATTTGCCTGATCCAAGGCGACGTCATAAACCAAACCGAGCGACACTAAACTAATCGGAATTTCAGGGTCATATACCGTATCTAACGCCTGCCAAACCTGCTCCTCACTGATGTCAGAGGACCCTAAATCTTGGAACGCTAACACTTCTGCTTGCTGACCAATCGCTTCTGCATCGGTGCCATCAATGCGCAACATGTTGCCTTGCCAAGTCACCGTATAATTACCACCTAAACTCTGGTTAATGGTAATAAACTGGCCTTCTGGAATCACCGTCGGCTCGCCACTTGGCACTCGACGAGCGGGACAATCCCGCTGTGTTACAACCATTTTTTGCATGAAATTTAACTCACACTAAAGCTTTCGCCGCAGCCACATTCTGCCACAACGTTAGGGTTATTAAATTTCACCACCTGATTAACACCTTCTCGAACCAAATCGATCTCAGTACCACTCAACATAGCCATGGATTCAGCATCAACGGCAAGCGTCACATCGCCAAACGACAGAACGGTATCTTGCTCTTCTGCTTTTTCAACAATATCCAAAACATAAGCAAACCCAGTACAACCACTTTCTTTCGTACTTAAACGAATCAAATTACCTGACAGAGCAGCTAATTTAGCAGCAAAATACTTTTCGGCTGCAGCAGTCAAAGAAACACTGGACTCTGGGTCAAATGTAGTTACTGTCATAACACCTCCTATGCCAACATGCTGCGTACTTTTTTCAACGCAGCAAACAAGGCATCTACTTCCTCTAACGTATTATAAATCGCAAACGAAGCACGCGCCGTACCAGGAACATTAAAACGCGCCATCAGAGGTTGAGCACAATGATCCCCTGTTCGTACTGCAATACCTTGGCGATCTAATAGAAAGCCGATGTCCGCTGGGTGCCCCTGTTCCATCACAAAGCTTAATACGCCAATCTTATTCTTCGCTCGACCAATCACGGTCAAACCGTCAAACTCATCCGCCAGTTTCGTGGCATGAGCCAACAAAGCTTTTTCATGTGCAGCGACAGCCTCTTGATCCAATGCAGAGAACCAACGAATGGCTTCCCCCATGGCAATGGCATCCGCCACATTTGGTGTACCTGCCTCAAAACGATAAGGCAACACATTCCAAATAGCGTCCTGCAAGGTCACAGTAGAAATCATCTCTCCACCTGTACGCCACACAGGCCAATCAGCTAAAACAGCCTCTCGCCCCCACAACACACCAATCCCCATAGGACCGTATAATTTATGTGCGGAGAAGGCATAAAAATCACAACCGATGTCTTGAACATCCGCCCAGCCATGTGCCGCACCTTGCGCCCCATCAATCAGTACTAAAGCACCAACGGCTTTGGCTTTCACCGTCATCTCTTTCACCGGATTAATGGTGCCCAGCGCATTAGAAACATGAGGGATCGCGACAAACTTAGTGCGCTCATTTAGCAGAAATTGATACGCCGCCAAATCCAACTCACCCTCATCCGTTACAGGAACTGTCTTAAAGGTTGCCCCTGATGCTTTACAAGCCTGCTGCCAAGTCACCAAATTCGCATGGTGATCCATCCCAGTTGCGATTACCTCATCGCCCGGTTGCAACAACGAAGATAAGCCATTAGCAATGATGTTAATGCCTTCCGTCGTGCCCGTCGTCCAGATAACTTCTTCACGTTTAGGGGCATTCAAAAACGTTTTCACAATATCGCGCGCGTTTTCAAAATGGCGAGTCGCTTCGTCCGCCAAACGATGTGCACCACGATGAACATTGGCATTGCACGTGGTGTAATAGTTCACCAGAGCATCAATAACACATTGCGGCTTTTGCGTTGTCGCAGCGTTATCAAGGTACACCAAAGGATTCCCATCAATTTTACGCTTTAAAATCGGAAACTCGTCACGAATGGCGGAAACATCAAAACTCATTCTATTCCTCGCTTACTTAACTTCCATTTGCGCAAAGCGCTCACGGATAATAGGACGAACCCACTCGGCTAAGGCTTCATTTGGCATTAAATCGATCAATTCATTAATAAAACCAAAGTTCAACATCACTTGTGCTTTTGATTTACTAATGCCACGCGTTTCTAAGTAATAAAGCGCCTGCTTATCGATTTCAGCAATGGTTGCACCATGAGCACAACGCACATCGTCAGCATAAATTTCCAATTCAGGCTTTGTGTTGATTTCCGCTTTGTTCGACATCAGCAAATTACGGTTGTTTAACTCAGCCAAAGTCTTCTGTGCATCACGATGAATGTGAATACGGCCGTTAAACACCGCTCGCGCACGATCCGCCACAATACCACGCACATTTTCTTCTGTGGTGCCATTTGGCATCGCATGCTCAACCGTCGCATGCAGGTCAAACAACTCATTACCGTCCAGCAAATACATCGCATTCAACTTGGCATCGGCAAATTCACCAGCGTGAATAATATCCGTATCCAAACGCGACAATTCGCTACCAAAGCCAACGATCGTACTGTGCATTTTTGACTTATCGCTTAATTGGAAATGGCTACCGCCGATGGTGAGATTAGACCCAGTTTGCAATGCAAAACGATAATGCTCTAGAGACGCTTCTGCCGCCACATCGTATTCAACAAATGCCGTACTAAGACTGTCACCCTGCGACTGAACATCTTCAATCACCGCCAGCTGAGCACCTTTCTCTAGACGCACTAAAACACGGGTATGAGATTCCGCCCCAGCGCTTAACAAAGAACTGATTCGCAACGGCTCAGCAATTTTAATACCTTCTATCACCGTAACCAGTAGCACGTCTTTCGCCAGTGCATCATTCACCAAACCGAATAGATGACGTTCCGGCTTAATGTTTGAAAAAGAACGCAACGCTTCTGCTTGCTGATCTGCTGACAAATCTTGACCAAGCTGAACAGTCAAACCCATCGGCAAGGCTTTAGTCGATTGCAAAGCATCAAATTGACCATTTACAAATACCAGCTCAATCGCAGAAACATTCGGAATCGCCACAGGCGTTAAGCCAGACACACTGTCTAGTGCTTTCGCCGAGCTACGCTCAACGGCTCTTAGAGGCGTATAACGCCAAGCTTCTGTTTTACGTGTTGGCCATTGAGTATTCGCCAGAACATCAAGTGCTTGAGCACGCTTTGGTGCTAACCAGTCTTGATTTTCTTGCCCTCGAGCGATGGCACTTTCTAACCATTCACTCATGCGTTACCCCTCTAACTCATCTTCAGCTGGCTCTGTTTGCAACCAAGCATAACCTTGCGCTTCCAATTCATGAGCCAAAGAAGCATCGCCACTTTTCACAATTTTGCCGTCTGACAAAACATGCACGAAATCAGGCTTAATGTAATCCAATAGACGCTGGTAGTGTGTCACAACGATGAAACTACGATCTGCAGAACGTTGACTGTTAACCCCTTCTGCGACTACTTGCAATGCATCAATATCCAAACCTGAGTCGGTTTCATCCAAGATGCAAAGCTTCGGCTTCAGCAACAACATCTGCATTAGCTCGTTACGCTTTTTCTCACCGCCAGAGAAACCTTCATTGACACCACGCTTTAGGAATGACACAGGCAAATTAACCTGCTTACACGCCGCTTTTGCTTCTTTTAGGAACTCAGCCGAGGTCACAGCCTCTTCACCACGGGCTTCACGTTGAGCGTCAACGGCAGCCTTAAGGAACTCAAGATTGCTAACGCCAGGAATTTCGACAGGGTACTGGAAAGCCAAGAACAAACCAGCGCGAGCACGCTCTTCTGTTTCCATATCAAGTAAATCTTCGCCGTCCAAAGTCACGCTGCCACTCTCAACAGAATAACCGTCACGACCTGACAACACATAACCCATGGTGCTTTTACCTGCACCATTTGGTCCCATAATGGCATGCACTTCGCCCGGCTTAACCTCAAGGTTAAGGCCTTTAATAATGTTCTTTTCTTCCACGCTGGCGTGTAAATCTTTAATCGTCAATAAATTCGACATGCTAAACAGTTCCTTAACCTACAGAGCCTTCAAGGCTAATTTCTAGTAACTTGCCCGCTTCTACGGCAAATTCCATCGGTAATTCTTTAAAGACTTCTTTACAGAAGCCGTTGACGATCATCGAGACCGCTTTTTCTGGATCTAGGCCACGTTGCTGACATAAGAACATTTGCTCATCACTGACCTTAGACGTCGTTGCTTCGTGCTCAACAATGGCGGAAGGGTTGCGACTCTCGACATAAGGGAAAGTGTGTGCGCCACATTGATCACCGATCAACAAAGAATCACATTGAGTAAAGTTACGTGCGCCTTCCGCTCCTGGATTCATTCGCACCAAGCCACGATAGCTGTTATTACTCTTACCGGCTGAAATACCTTTCGAAATGATGGTCGACTTGGTGTTTTTACCAAGATGAATCATTTTGGTACCGGTATCCGCTTGCTGACGACCTCGCGTCAAGGCAACCGAATAGAACTCACCAATACTGTTATCGCCTTTCAGTACGCAGCTTGGGTATTTCCAAGTGACAGCAGAACCCGTTTCAACTTGCGTCCAAGAAATCTTAGCATTGGTATGACAAACACCGCGCTTGGTCACAAAGTTATAAATACCACCTTTGCCTTCTTCATCACCTGGATACCAGTTCTGAACCGTCGAGTATTTAATTTCTGCATCGTCTAATGCAACCAACTCAACCACAGCCGCGTGCAACTGGTTTTCATCTCGCTGAGGCGCTGTACAGCCTTCTAGGTAACTCACATGGCTACCTTCGTCAGCGATGATCAAGGTACGTTCAAACTGACCGGTATTTTGCTCATTGATACGAAAATAAGTAGATAATTCCATTGGGCAACGAGTACCTTTTGGAATATAGACAAACGAACCATCCGTAAACACAGCACAGTTAAGCGCGGCATAATAATTGTCTTTTTTAGGCACCACGCTGCCTAGATATTTTTTCACTAGATCAGGGTGCTTGTGAACGGCTTCTGAAATGGGGCAAAAAATCACCCCCGCTTCTTCGAGCTTTTCTCGGAAAGTGGTAACAACAGAGACAGAATCAAATACCGCATCAACTGCAACACCAGCCAGCATCTGCTGCTCAATCAACGGAATGCCAAGCTTTTCATAGGTTCGCAATAACTCAGGGTCCACCTCGTCTAAAGACTTAGGCTTATCTTTCATACTCTTTGGCGCGGAATAGTACGAGATCGCCTGAAAGTCGATTTTGGGGTAATCCACCAACGCCCAATCAGGCTCATCCATTTTTAACCAATCACGAAAAGCACTTAAACGCCATTCGAGCATCCATTCAGGTTCACCTTTCATTTCTGAAATACGACGAATGACATCTTCATCCAATCCTGGCGTAAATGTTTCTGATTCCACATCAGACACAAAACCCGCTTCGTATTCCCGTGCCAGCGCCTTATCTATCTGCTCTGTCATATAAAACTCACTCATTATTGGAACCGACTAAGGGGACATATTCCCAGGAAGGCTCCACACCATTAATTGATTATCTAATCGAGAATAGCCGCACTAATTTTGCTGCTATCAAAGCCGAGCGGTCGACTTTCAAGATTTTGTCGCTCCGCTACTTGGCGCACATCATTTCGGCGCACCAATTGCTCTAAACTAATTTGACTTAAAAAGTCATGTATTTGATCACTCAAGTCACACCACAAATGATGGGTTAGACAAGTATGGCCACTCTGGCAGTCACTGCGCCCTTTACAGCCTGTCGCATCGACTGATTCATTCACCGCATCCACAATTTGTGCAACGTAAATGTCATCATTAGAACGACTCAAGCGATAACCTCCGCCAGGGCCGCGTACACTGATAACCAAAGCCTTCTTACGAAGTTTGGAAAACAATTGCTCAAGATAGGAAAGGGAAATCCCTTGTCGCTCAGAAATATCCGACAAAGAGACAGGCCCTTTGCTCGAATGTAATGCCAGATCTAGCATGGCGGTTACTGCATAGCGACCTTTTGTTGTAAGACGCATAAGCTACCCAATTAATACTTTCTGTGAGCCTAAATAATACACAAAACCTAGTGTTTTTATCAAGTATTTACTTGACTAAAATACTAGGTTATTAACCAGCCAACCAAATTTTCGTGCGCATTTTACGTGGACTGGCATAAAAACTAAACCGCATATTGAGTTTTGAGCAGAAATTCATCGACAAACAGCCCCATAAAAGCCTCCTAATTATCCAAAAATCGCATAGAATAAATAGACATCCATTCACCGATAGAAGAGTCATTATGAAAGACAACAACGACAATTCATCAAACAACGCAGGACAGAAGTCCAAAAGCGTACTTGTACCCTTTCTGCTCTGCTTTATTCTCAGTGTCGGAGCGTCTGGAGGCATCAGTTATTTTCTCATCAGCTCCTCTAAGGACGATCCAGAACTAGACAGCACCTTAAGTAAGTACGATGCTCGCATCACAGATGTACAGAATGCTCAAAAGAAATACAGCCTTCAAATTGATAAAATTGAAAAAGACAGTGAAGAACTGAAACTGTATCTTCGCCACAGTAGCGCGACAGCCCTAAAAAACATCCTAATCAATCAAGAAGAGAACATTCAGTCTTACCTAAAAGTCATGAAATCGGCTATGAACGATTTATCACGCATCACACCGGACAGTACAGATTGGAACAGCCAATACCAATACCGCTTGGACTTGGCTCTAAAAAACAGCCTAGAAAGAGAAGACTTATTGCGCTTACTGAAAACCGGTGAACCCAACGAAAAAGCCTCACAATAATGAGGCTTTTTAGGGTCACCAATTACTATCCCTACGCGAGAGCAAGCTTTTTTAAATGCTAGCGGCGAGAGTTGTACCTTGCTTTATCGCCCGCTTGGCATCTAACTCAGATGCCACACTCGCACCACCAATCCAATGCATCGGCTTGTTCAATCCGGCTTCCAATAAGCGGTTCGATTCTTGTCCAGCACAGATAATCACATTATCCACATCCAGTATCTGATCTTTGCCCTCTACAGACAAATGCAAGCCCTGATCGTCAACCTTGTGGTATTCACAACTGGACAACAAAGTTGCGCCTTTTTTAACCAATTCGGTGCGATGGATCCAGCCTGTGGTTTTGCCTAGATTCGCCCCGACTTTACTCTTCTTACGTTGCAGCAGAAAAATTTCTCGTTCGGCAGGTTCAAATTTTGGTGTCATACCTTCAACACCACCACGAGCTCCCAAACTCATATCCACACCCCATTGCGACATAAAGTCTTCGATCTTCTGGGTTTTATAAGTTTCGGCATGAATAAGGTATTCCGAAATGTCGAATCCGATACCACCAGCACCAATAACGGCTACTCGCTTACCAACTGGGTGACCATCCATCACATCGAGATAACTCAACACTTTTGGATGATCGATACCATCAATACCTGGAGTACGAGGCAAAATCCCCGTGGCTAATACCACTTCGTCCACATCAGACTGATTCAGAAAATGCGCATCCACTTTGGTATTCAACTGTAAATTTACCCCAGTTAATGCCACCTGACGTTTGAAATAGCGCAAGGTTTCATAAAACTCGCCTTTACCTGGAATGCGCTTAGCAATATTAAACTGCCCACCAATCTCATTCGCAGCATCGTACAAGGTTACATCATGACCACGCTTAGCCGCGGTTGTAGCAAACGCCAAACCAGCAGGGCCTGCACCAACCACAGCGATGCGTTTCTTTTCTTCTGCAGGGGCAATAATCAATTTGGTTTCATGGCATGCACGAGGGTTCACTAAACAAGAAGTTAATTTGTTAGCAAATACATGATCTAAACAAGCTTGATTACAACCAATACAAGTATTGATCTCGTCGGCCCTATTTTCCTGCGCTTTTACCACAAATTCAGGATCCGCCAAGAAAGGCCGAGCCATCGAAACAATATCCGCATCACCTCGAGCTAACACGTCTTCCGCCACATCTGGCGCATTAATACGGTTCGAGGTCACCAAAGGAACATTTAACGACGCTTTTAGCTTAGCGGTCACCCAAGTAAAGGCCGCTCTTGGTACCTTTGTCGCAATAGTTGGTACACGTGCTTCATGCCAACCTATTCCAGTACTGATGATACTTGCACCGGCTTTTTCAATCGCTAAACCAAGCTCTACCACCTCTTCTAACGTACTTCCGCCCTCAACAAGATCCAGCATAGACAAGCGGTAAATAATGATAAATTCTGCACCAACCGCTTCGCGTACACGACGCACGACTTCAACGGGCAGACGAATACGTTTTTCATAATCCCCACCCCATTCATCTTCACGCTGATTGGTGCGAGCGGCGATAAATTGGTTCAAGAAGTAGCCTTCTGACCCCATGATCTCGACGCCGTCGTAGCCTGCTTGCTTCGCCAATTGAGCGGCATTCACAAAGTCATTGATTTGCTTTTCAATGCCTTCATCAGTCAGAGCTTCTGGTTTGAAAGGATTGATCGGGGCTTGAATAGCAGATGGCGCCACCAACTTTGGATTATAAGAGTAACGACCTGTATGTAAGATTTGCATACAAATCTTACCGCCTTCTTGATGCACAGCCTTGGTAATGATCTGATGCTCTGCGACATCTTTTTCAGACGCCATGACCGCCGCCCCTGCGTACACAACACCTTCAGCATTTGGCGCAATACCACCTGTTACAATTAAGGCGACACCACCTCGAGCACGCTCTGCATAAAAAGCAGCCATACGATCAATGCCACCTTTGACCTCTTCTAGTCCTAAATGCATTGAGCCCATTAGCACACGGTTTTTTAGTTGAGTAAAACCAAGATCCAAAGGCTGAAATAAATGTGGGTAAGTTGCGTGACTCATAAGCGACTCTCTTATTATTTTGGCTTAAATTTTAACCATTGCAGCTGCCCGCCAGCAATGTTGACACCGTCAAGATAAGTTTTCATTTTGACATTGTCAAGTTAGCCAGATAATAATCATCACATGACAAACTCAAAAAAATATCATCATGGTGATCTCACCAAGTCGTTACTGGATTCCGCTTCCAGTTTAATCAAAGAACATGGCGTAGAAAGTTTAAGCATGCGCAAACTGGCCGATGTGGTTGGCGTATCGCGAATGGCTCCCTACCATCACTTCAAAGATAAAAATGCCCTCCTGTGCGCCTTAGCGGAAAAAGGCTTTTACGAACAGGAAGAACTGCTTTGTCAGCTACTCAAAAAAACGCTACCCACAGCAGACCTGTTTAAACAGTATGTACACCTTTACTTAGAATACGCACAACAACACAGTGAAACTTATGATCTAATGTATGGACGGGTCATCTGGAAAGCTGGCACTCCGACCGACAGCTTAGTCGCTGCCTCGCGACAAACCTTTAAAACCTGGATTGATTGGGTAGAGAAGCTACAACAGGAAAACATCTTACCTGCGGACAATAGTGCTCTGAGAATTGGCCAAACAACTTGGGCTAGCCTGCATGGATTGGCGAGATTCTATCTAGATGGGATTTACTTAGACAAAGAAGATTTAAGCGGCATGGTCGACCAAATGATCAAAAATCTATGCCGCTCAACTCATTGAACCCTCAAATGTAATTAAGGGTTTGACGCATAAACTTAATGAAACAAACGCGCTTCAAATAAATGGGATTGTTTGAAGCGATCTAGTGTCTTCGCACCAGCTAACACCGCCAGATCCAACACAGGTTCCAATAACACAACACTCATATAGGCCACACCAAAGCTAGCAACGGAACTAAAGTTTTCTGCACCAAAGCCTTGACCGTAAAAAGCCCAGAAAGCCACCCACGCCACGATACCACCTTGATACATAAGTGACAGCTGCAACGTTTGTTTATAAGAAATATCAACGTAGGCCGTATTAGGTGAAATGATTCGTTCCGCTACCATGGACATGGCAAACAATGGCAACAATAAGGTCGTCATATTCATACCATATTGCGGCAAATCAAACGGCGCAAAAAACACACCTTGAATTAATAAACCTGATGCCAAACCAATGGCCGCCGCAGCCGGACCAAATATGAGGAATAAGGTCGAGCCTAATATAAAGTGAACTTCTGACACCCCAACGGCCTGATGAGGCAGTACTTCAAAAAAGAACAAAACCAACAAACTGGTCATCAGGCTTCTTCCCAATAGAGAGAACAAACCGGACTGTTTAATTAATTCCACCGCCGACTTGAGGGTTAATCCCGCTGCTGCCAATGCAGTACCATAACTCAATAACATCTTGGCGCCGTCAACAACGCCCGCTTCAATATGCATGTTTTATCTCCTAATATGCAACACACTCACCCGTATGCGCTAAATCAGTGTCTACTTATATAGACGCTCTCTATGAAGGCCGGTCTCCGGACTTGTTAGCCTATCGATCGATCAACATTCACGACTCAACTCCTTCCCACCTTCGCAGTGCAATTGAATCCGTTAACCAAAGCTTAAACATACCGTTGCGGGGGCAGCACAGGCTTAGTTTTCACGTACCTGTTTCCCGTTTACTCTGTCGCCTGCTGTTAGGATGCGACATGACACCTTCATAATCCATTACTCTGACGCACTTCAATTAAGTGCCAGAGTACGCCAAAGAGACTACTGCCTCTGTTCTCATTAGGCAATTTTTGAATCAGCATTATTCTTATTTAGGAGAAAAACCTTGTCATTATTCAGCCACTGAGACAACAAGATGTAATTTTTCGTTATCAATTTGTACTCTGAATCATCTCTAGATGATCATTCAAGCACCAGAAACAATCATTCATAAAATCTTAACACTTTGATTTTATGAATATTTTAAAAAAACAAGAAAAAGCGTACAACAAATATATAAATGATATTTACTTGAATCTTAATGCCATTCACAAAAAGACACTATTTCATCGCAAAGCTAGCCACTAAAATTTACATTCTACAATAGCGATTAAATTTGCGAGTTAGCATGCCACATAGGAAAGTGAAGATCATACTGGTTAGTTTACTGTGTTCGTTTGGCTTAGCCTTCTTTTTAGGAGAAGCGGAAAGCAAGCGACTCTCTCAACAAGCTTCCGTTGAACTGGCGCAAAATAACGAAAAACAAATCGCCTTTCTAGAGAATTTATTCCATTCCATTTCTCTGGTGCTAAATCAGACATCAGACCTCTATCAAGGGCAATGCAATACTGATGTTCTAAACTTCATGCGAAAGTCTATTTTTAATATTGATGGTGTGATCGAAATTGGTATTGTGAAACAAGGTAATAGTAGAGGCACGTTAACCTGCAGCTCATGGGGCGAAAGTGAGATTCAAGTTCGTAACCCTGAACCTCATGAAGGATTCAAATTTTCAGGTCCACACATCTCTAATTTGTATAATGAACAAATTTATGTAATCAAGAAATCAACTCAAGACATTGAATTCAATGCTTTAATCAAACACTCATCCATTGATAATTTACTGCAAAATATCAAGATCGATACCCAGCCCAAAGGGATAAACCTCAAAAACAACGAAGCGGAATTGCCTTCTGAATTCATAAGCAATCTTTATTACAGTTACCAAGACAAACAAGACCTGAGCGCGTCTTATGTGTTCTATCTTTCTATCTTTGTGTTGTCGTTTTTGTTTTTCCAATTTGTCTCGATTCCTTTTTTAATCTTCTTATCTGACAAAAAAAGGTTAAAGCGCAAAATCTATTCCGATACATTTTTTAATGTCTACCAGCCGATTATTGATTCTCAGAGTGGCTCTGTTTTTTCTTATGAGATTTTCACTCGCTGTCAAGATCAAGAACACGCAGCTGGCATCATTAACAGCATCAAGAAACACAATCTTTATGTTGACCATACTTTATGGCAACTGGATAAACTTTCGACAGAGCGCAGCCATTTTCGTTGTAAAAATTTTCAAATCAATCTTTCTGCTAAGCATTTGGTAAACAGTAAAATGATGGCTTATTTAGCCGCCATTGATGCGGCTGCACGACAAGAGATCATCATTGAGATTACCGAAGACGAGGACTTGTTTCTCAATCGAGAGAAAATCCAAATGACCATAAAAATGCTCAAAGAGCTAGGTTACCGTTTTGCTTTGGATGACTTTGGATCTGGCTTTTCGAATTTCTCTTACATTTTCGAGTTTGACTTCGATTTCATTAAAATCGACAAGAGCATTCTTAAATCAAAAAATGGTGAGTTTTTAGTGCCTTTCATTGAAATTTTCAAAACCCTCAACATCCCCTGCATCATTGAAGGCGTAGAAGACAAAGAAGACCAAGATAGATTAACCAGCCTTGATGTGCGTTATCATCAAGGCTGGTTCTATGGCAAACCGCAAAAAGCCGGGATGGCTTAATAAAAAACCGAATAGGATACAACTTGATAATAGAAAACCCCTTCTATTAAGAGGAAATGATTACTTAGGCGGTCGACGTCCAGACAGAGAACGACGCTCGTTCATTCTCCCTTCTATGCGCTTAAGCAAAGACGTACGATGGAAAATAGTCCCGCCAATGATGCCAATGGAACTACCAATAAAAATGTCCAATAGCCTGTGCTGCAACAAGATATCAGTCGACATATTGGCACTGGTGAATTCCGCCATAATCACAGTCAAAGGAGTAATAAAAATCACCGCCGCAGCGTAATTTTTAACAATAAAAACCTCAATTAAAAACTGAAACACAAACATGAACAAAGCCAAATGCCAGTAATTTGGCTGAATGGAAAAAATACACCAAGCCAACCCCATGCCAATCACAGTGCCTATGATTCGATGCACATTTCGATGCCAAATCATGCGATAGGTCGCCCCTTGCAAAATCGCGGCACAGGAGATAGGGACCCAAAGAGCATTGGCTAACTGCAACCACATGGCAATCAAATAAGACAAACCGATGAAAAAAGAGACTAAAAACCCTTCCAGTAAAATCGCATTCACCCGAGGATCGGTTTCAAATTGACTGTGAGGCAGATCGTTTGCTCCTGTCATTAAGCTGTAAATAAAAGCAATAATACATGCCAGCATACCGCCCAAAGCGACCATTCCGACATTGGCTGGCAGCTTAGCCAAATCAAATGGTAAGTAAATGGCCAATGCCGATACTAAGATAAAGAAGAAACTCCCTGGCGGCGGCAAACAGTAATATCGAGTAATCACGATGGCACCGAAGGATAAAATAGCCAAGGCTAAAGCCGCAGTATACGGGTTAAAACTCGACAAAGCCCCGACACTAAAGCACAACATAAAGCCGAATGAACACATCGCCATGGTCACCATACGATGTGCCGTGCGAGTTTTCGGTAAATATAGAATCACCATGGCCCCCAAACTGGCTAAAGTAGCAATGGCGAACTGACCCAATGCCGCACCAATAAGAGGAGGAATCCCTACACAAATCGCCGCCACGACCGCAATATGCCAAGGGCGCTTCACTTCACTCCATGAAAACAGACTTCCTACTTGCTCTTTAATTGACTTCAGCAATGAAACACTCCTTTATTGATCTGACTGAATGAACGGATTAACGATAAATTCGCTCGGCCCACACACTTAACCCGGATGCCACACTACCAAAATGATCGCCATCCACCACAGGAATACGACCAATTTCAGCTTCAATGGCAGCCCGAATAACAGGGGATTGCGCTGAACCGCCGGTAATATAGATGAGGTCAGGTTGTTCCCCGGCTTGCTCAATGGCTTCGGTCATTAGAGATAACATTTTCTGCAACGGCGGCGCGATGGATTTGGCCATGGCTTCACGAGACAAACTTAACCCCAAATCAGCTTCAATGTAATCCAATGACACTTGATGAGATAACGCATTTGAAAGCGCTATTTTCATCTCTTCCGCATTACGAACAATATGAAAGTTTTGCTTATCTTCTCGCAATCGAGCAAAACGAGAAATCAATTCAGGGCGCTCAGCATCTCGTAACAACTCTTCTATCTGTTGTTGAGTTTGCTGACTATTGAAGGTAGAAATAGCCGACACATCATTGGTAGTCACGGCATTCCAATACAATTGCGTCGGCATTGGTAGTCCGGTTTTAAGTCGCGAATCCATTCCAAATAATGGCATAAAATGCTTACCCGCAATGCGTATGTCTAAATCATTTCCCCCAACACGCTCACCAGTATGGGCCAGAAAATCCTCTTTACGGTCTAATTTTTCAGCATAACTTGGTCCCATTCTGACCATGGCACAATCCGTCGTACCACCGCCAATGTCGACCACTAAAACCGTTTTGTCTTGCTCAAGCCTGGTTTCAAAATCTAACCCTGCAGCAATCGGCTCATATAAGAACTCAACAAACTCAAACCCAGCTCGTTTACTGGCCGTTGTCAGAATATCAAGGGCTTGACGATTACTGGCTTCAGCATTGATTCCTTGAAAGTTAACAGGCCGACCAATGACAGTTCGCATCAAACGCTGCCCCAATGCTGCTTCGGCTTTTCGTTTAACATTCTGCATCATGCACGCCACCACATCCTCAAAGAAATGAATGTGTTCACGACGTAAACCCGACCCGCCTAAAAAAGACTTTGGCGATTTAACAAAATAGCCCTCTTCTGGAAAATCATAATATTCCGCAAAGGCTTTTCGACCAAAAAACAAGACTTGATCGTCCGACCTTACATCCTCTTCTCGACGCACTCGCTGCGCTCGCAACAAAGCGGCTTGCCTATCATTAAGAAAGGCTTGGCGTTGCGCTTCATCAAGCATATTATGGCCAACGGATTCCGTTATTAAGTCTCGATCGAGTGCGTATAACGTCGATGGCAGAAACGCGTTGTTCTCTTCCAAAGGAAGTAAACGAGCTCCGTTCTCTGACATAACACTCATTGCGCAATTAGATGTGCCATAATCGAAGCCACAAATCATTTGATAAACCTGACCTTATATTCACTAACGTTTCAAAAACAGCGGACGATAACATAGAGAGAATGGACTGTCAGCTAAGCAGATCTAACAATTAAATGCGTCAATGACATTCTAAAAATAAACCAGCCAAACGCAGCGAAAGAATAAAAAACGCTCAAAGGAACAATGCTGAGACCACCATAAATTTAGTCTTTATGGATAACATACTAACTACCTAGGAGCAGATGATGCACCTTTCACTACAAAGCAAAATCATGTTACAAGCTATAATCGTTGCCGTTATTATCGCAATTGGAGTCGGTGGCGTATCCTTCTATGATTTCACCACAAGTAGTGACGCTGGGATCAAATCAGAAGCCACTTCACAAGCCGACTCTATCTCTACATATATCAACGCTTGGTCCGATGATCGTTCAAACACAATGAAGGCCGTCAAACAAAAAATTGAACGAGCATTAGTGGCCGACCCGCAGGCTAACGAACAACAAATTCTCGACATATTGCAACAAGCACAGAGTAGTTTGAGCTTTGGCATGACGTTTTTAGGGCTTGAAAATGGCGCTATGTATCGTCACGACCCTGCGTTGAATAGTGCTGATTATGACCCACGAGTTCGCAGCTGGTACAAAGACGCCAAAGCCAAAAAGTCTGCTTATGTCACCGCGCCTTATATCTCTTCGTCAACGAAAAAACTCTCAATGACGTTTGTTGAACCCATTATGATAAATGGCCAATTTAAAGGTGCCATTGGCGGCTTAGTATTCTTAGACGATTTACTGGATAAAATCACAGCCATGAATGTACTTGGCGCTGGCTACAGTATTTTACTTGATGGTAACGGAAAAATCATCGCACACCCTAACAAATCCCTTATTCTAAAAGGGGCGACTGAGTTGTCCCCTACTCTAACAGCAAGTTTTTTAAATGATGCCCGACGTACCTCTAAATTCACCCATCTAACCATCCAAAATCAAGATGTCTTAATGTACGCCAGTAAAATTAAGAACAGCCCTTGGGTATTAGGATTAATGATGGATCAAAAAACCCTAGATGCCCCACTTTACAAACTGGGTATAAACATCCTCATTGCCGTTGCTATTTTATTGGTCCTAGTCTCTCTCGTCGTCATGCAAATTTCGCGTATTTTATTAAAAGACTTACGACGTGTTTCTGAAAGTATGGCGCAAATCGCTCAGGGAAATGGAGACCTTACTCAGCGCTTAACAACCCATTCTAAAGACGAAATTGCAGAACTGGTCAACAACTTCAACCATTTCGTGGCCCTACTACAAACCACCATTTCTCACTTGAAAAAAATCGGTATAGATTTATCCGACCAAGCTAATGCCTCTTATCGTTCATCGCAACAAAGCGCTCAAAAACTGGAAGAGCAACAAGGCAATATTTCCATGGTAGCCACAGCCATTCATCAGATGGCACAAGCCACACAAGAAATCGCTAGCAATGCCACTAACACCGCTAATAATGCCGATGAAACAGTGAACGCAAGTAATTTAGGACAGCAACAAGTCTTGAAAAGCCAAAACAGTATCCGCGCTTTGGCCTCTGACATAGAGGGGGTTGCAGACGTTATTAATAACTTGAGCCAAAACGCCGATGGTATTAATACTATCCTAACCACCATCTCAGGAATCGCTGAGCAAACGAATTTACTGGCGCTGAATGCCGCTATCGAAGCCGCACGAGCAGGAGAACAAGGCCGAGGATTTGCGGTCGTCGCAGATGAAGTTCGCGTCTTGTCACAACGCACTTACAGTTCCATTGAAGAGATTCAATCCATGATTGAGTCACTTCAAGGCATTACGAAAGACGCTGTAGGTAAAATCAAACTGAGTCACAACAAAGCCGAAAGCAGTGTATTGGATGTTAATGAAGCGAAAAACAGCCTAGACAAAATCCAACAATCTGTTGCTATGATCAACGATCGTGCTGCGCAAATCGCCACAGCAACAGAGGAACAAACCAGTGTTACTGCAGAAGTGAATCAAAACACAACCGACATTCAGCAGAGCGCCACTGAGTTGGTTATACTGGCTTCAGAGAGTGCAACCCGCGCTGAAGACTTAAAAACACTTTCGGATGATATGATGAAAAACATCAATCACTTTCGAACCTAATCACTCATTCCGTTTGCTCAAATAAAAATGCCTGGCAGTTATTTACTGTCAGGCATTTTTTTGATCACTAATTCTTATTGATCTAATAAAGACTTAAACCAAAGGTGACACACCGATCACGACTTTGTGCAAAAAGAACACAATAGCAAACCAAGACACCATCGCGAAAACAAAAGCCACTAGGTTATATTGCACACCACCGTCTTCACGTATCACCCCGTTGCGACGATCACGACGTCGATAAACCGCAAAACTGACCACAGACCAAACCAACAAACTACCGAATAAAATCACGTCCGCCAAGGTGCCATTACTCATCAAATGCGCAAACGCCCACAGTTTAACAGAGATTAAAAACGGATAACCCATTTTAGATTTTAACGTTGTCTTTGGCACCATTGCCGATCCGAGGGCAAATAAAGCCACTAACATCACTAAGGAGGAAATATGCTGAACAACGATCGGAGGGAACCACAACCAGATAGGCTCAAGACGCATTTTCTGGTAACCCAAAACAATCAACGCTAACGACAACACGCTCAACAAAATAAAACGCGTACGCCATTGTACTAAGCCCGTTTTCTCAAGGTGAACCTCACGCCAGTTTGGCGCCACTACACGTATCGAATGAACGCAGATAAAAATCACCAAACCCACAACTAACATCAACATTAAACATGCCCTCTCATTATCCCCACTCGCTATTAAAGCCACCTAGCCTATAGCAAAAAACGAACAGGATTATAAAGCAGATCACTGAATAAGGATAACGACTAAATTTGCACAAAAATCGCACATTAGTATTGAGGGCAGAAAAAACCGCTAAATGACGTTAAAAAGCCATTAAAAGACAGCCAGAAAGCTAGAAAATCCTCACTTGTTTGCTAGAATACCGACTTTTTTACAATCGAGCTGGTGCCATGATCAAAACCCCTTACTACCTCATAGACAAAGCGGCTTTATTAAAGAATTTAGAGAAGATTGCCTATGTGCGTGAAAACTCTGGCGCCAAGTCTTTATTAGCGTTGAAATGCTTTGCAACTTGGTCTGTATTTGACCTGATGCAAGAGTATATGGATGGCACCACCTCTTCATCTTTATACGAAGTAAAATTGGGTAAGACTCGCTTCCAAGGGGAAACCCATGCCTACAGTGTGGCTTACTCTGACGAGGAAATCGAAGACGTATTGGCCCACTCTGACAAGATCATTTTCAACTCAATTGGTCAGTTCAATCGCTTTAAAGACATTAGCGTAAAAAAAACTCGCGGTTTACGCGTTAACCCACAAGTCAGTACCTCGGAATTTATCATTGCCGACCCAGCTCGCCCTTTCAGCCGTTTAGGTGAATGGGATCCTGAGCGCATCAGTACGGTAATCAATGACATCTCAGGGTTTATGTTCCACAACAACTGTGAAAACGACAGCTTTGAGCGTTTTGATGAGATGCTGAGTTTGATCGAAGAACGTTTTGGTCATCTTATCGCACAGGTCAAATGGGTGAGCTTAGGTGGTGGCATTCACTTTACAGGGGAAAACTACCCACTGGAGCGTTTTTGCCAACGTCTAAAAGCCTTTGCCGAACAATACGACATCCAAGTCTATCTTGAACCAGGTGAAGCCAGTATTACTAAGAGCACAACCCTTGAAGTGACCGTGCTGGACACCTTATTCAATGGCAAAAATTTGGCCATCGTCGACAGTTCCATTGAAGCCCACATGTTGGACTTATTAATCTATCGTGAAAACGCCAAAATGCTGCCGAACGACGGTGAGCACAAATACATGGTGTGTGGTAAATCCTGTCTTGCAGGTGATATTTTTGGGGAATTCAACTTTACTAAACCTCTAAAGGTGGGAGATCGCTTGTCTTTTCAAGACGCTGCGGGCTACACCATGGTGAAGAAAAACTGGTTTAATGGCGTCAAAATGCCATCCATAGCCATACGCCAACTGGATGGCAGCATCGAACTCGTAAGAGAATTCGACTATCAAGACTTTGAACAGAATCTGTCTTAACTCTACAGACTCAATTTTTGGAGAGAGTGTTACTATGAAAAAAAATGTCCTCATTATTGGTGGAGGAGGCGTGGCGCGCGTGGTCGCTCACAAATGCGCTCAACACAACGACACACTGGGCAATATCGCAATTGCTTCACGTAGCGTTGCGAAATGCGACGATATTGTAGCCAGTGTCCTAGACAAAGGCAGTATGAAAGTCGAAGGCCGCATTCAAGCATTTGCCCTAGACGCTCTAGACGTGCCAGCCACTGTGAAATTGATTCAAGACACCGAATCTCAAATCGTCATCAACGTCGGTTCTGCCTTCATTAATATGTCTGTTTTGGAAGCCTGTATCGAAACGGATGCCGCTTACCTAGACACGGCGATCCACGAAGAACCTGAAAAAATCTGTGAACAGCCACCTTGGTACGCCAACTACGAATGGCAACGCCGTGAACGTTGTAAAGACAATGGTATTACCGCCATCCTTGGTGTTGGTTTCGATCCAGGTGTCGTCAATGCTTATGCTGCATTGGCTTACAATGACTACTTTGACAGCGTCAGCGATATCGACATCATCGATATCAATGCGGGTAGCCACGGCAAATACTTTGCCACTAACTTTGACCCTGAAATCAACTTCCGTGAATTTACTGGTCGAGTTTACTCTTGGCAAAACCGCCAGTGGCAAGAAAACAAAATGTTTGAAATCAGCCGTACCGATGACCTACCTGTCGTAGGTAAGCAAACCGCGTACATGACCGGCCACGATGAAGTGCACTCGTTATCACAGAACCTAGACGTACCAAATGTGCGTTTCTGGATGGGCTTCGGCGAGCATTACATCAACGTCTTTACGGTATTGAAAAACTTGGGACTCTTGTCTGAGCAACCAGTCAAAACCGCAGAAGGCCTAGAAGTTGTGCCATTAAAAGTGGTTAAAGCGGTATTGCCAGACCCTTCTTCTTTGGCACCGGAATACACAGGTAAAACCTGCATTGGCGATGTGGTGAAAGGCATCAAGGACGGTGAAGAAAAAGAAGTTTTCATCTACAACGTGGCCGATCACAAAGACGCTTACAACGAAGTGGGCAGCCAAGGCATTTCTTACACCGCTGGTGTGCCACCGGTTGCCGCAGCCATTTTGGTGGCCAACGGTACTTGGGATGCCAAAGAAATGCGCAACGTTGAACAGCTAGACCCAAAACCTTTCCTAGGTTTGTTGAACGACATGGGTCTGCCAACCCGCATTAAAGACGAAAACGGCGACCGCCCTTTCACGCTTTAAGTCATTGCCTGTCGCTTTTTAAACAGCGAACAATGTAGCCATATAAGCCCTCAGAGATCACTCTCCGAGGGCTTTTCTTCAAAGGCAGTGTGACTCTAATATCCCTCTTCCCTAAGCATCAAATTACCTTATGCATAAGCTATCCAACCCTTAAATGACAAGACCGAATGAAAGAGTTCCACTCTTTCAAATCCCGCTTCATAAAGCAGACTTTCATCCTCACTTGGCGATAAAACCGGCAATACATCTTTCATCTGGACAATATTTGACCGATTTCGACCTAAAATGGCCCCTTGGCTAATTTGAAAATCCGCATACCGATTCAACCATTTATCTGCGTCAGAATAAGCAAAGCTATGATGAAATACGACAAGAGGCGCTCCAGGTTTTAGTCGCTCATGAATGCCTTTAAGTGTTGTAAGCCTTAATGTCTGATCTAAAAAGTGCATGACTAGAAGTGCTGTAGCTCCATCAAATGGACCTTTTGGTGCACTATCTAGGTAGCCTTCAATGAAGTGAATGTTGCTTAATTGATGATCTAAAGTGATTTTTGCCTGATCAATCATCTCAACAGAAGGGTCCACTGCCATCATGCGCCAATTATTACCCTCTTGGCGCATCGCCTTTAACTCTACGCCGCCTCCTGCACCTAACGCTAATACTTCTCCATCATCAGGTAAGGATTCCGCTAAAAGCAGGGCTACAATTCGATATAAGTCTTGTAAGCCTGGAATCTGTTTTTCTAGACGAGTAACGTAATTCCCAGCATCAAATACTTTATTTTTACTTTTCATGTTTAGAACTCCGAAAAGGTTTTAGAGCCACAATAAAAGAACAAAAGTACTAATCAATTTCCCTTACGCATTTCTATACAGTGACAGTATTCCATACTGTTAAGAGAAAACTGAGCCGTCATCAGACCTCGTAGCAATATGTCATTTCATTCACTAATCCTTACGAATTAACCCACTACAGAGTGCTTTGAAAGCCTCTGTGGCTTTGGGTAACACCTCTTCTGGATGATCACTGGCAGCAACCCAAAGCGCTGCATTTAAAGCTGCGCCATTCAATAACCTTGATGCGGCTTCCACATCAATCGTCTTTAATACCTCCGTTTTTATGAGACGCTCAACTTTTTCCAGTGTAAATTGAAGGCAACTACTCTGACTCGGCCATTGTGAAGGATCACCAAGAAATGCGGGGCCGTCCAACAACACAATTCGCTGTATTTCGGGGTCAAGTGCCATCTCAATATAGGCAGCCCCCTCTAACAATAAACTTTCCCAGTCATTTTCCGTGGTATCGCCTTTTACCTTCGCCTTTGCAGCCATCTCTGAATCAAGTTGATCCACCACAGCAGCGAGTAAACCGAGTTTACTTCCAAAATTATGATATAAGGCTCCTCTCGTCAGTCCAACATGGGATGTTAAGTCATCCATCGACGCAGCAGCGAAGCCTTTTTCAGCAAAGGCTTGACGCGCTGCTTGAATTAACTTGATTCGCGTTTCCGCCATTTTTTCTTGTCGTTTATTCATTTTTCACCACTAACGCATACACAACGTATGTTAATTTGACATACGCCGTGTATTTGAAATATTATCACATACGAACCGTATATTGAAAAAGAGACCCTGATCAAAAATCACTTTCAATACACACCTATAAAACCTTTAAACAAATTTATGGAGTCTATTTATGTCAAATCGCGAAGCCATTTTACCAAAATCCTCTGAACGCCATGCTCTTTATGAAGCTCATGGCTATTCCGCAGCCATGAAATCTGGTGATCTGTTGTTTGTATCAGGGCAAGTCGGCAGTAAACTAGATGGCAGTCCTGAACCCGATTTCAAAAAACAAGTAACGCTAGCATTCGAGAACTTAAAAAACGTCTTAGCGGCTGCAGGGTGTTCGTTTGAAGATATTGTTGATGTAACAACCTTTCATACTGACCCCGAGCAACAAATTGAGGCCATAATGGAAGTTAAACAGACACAATTCAACACGACACCACCATCAAATTGGACTGCCGTAGGGGTAAACTGGCTTGCAGGCTTTGATTTTGAAATTAAAGTGATTGCCAGAGTACCTTCAGCAAAATAAAGCCTCACTGTATAAAGGTGCCTTTATGAAAAATAAAGGGCTCCTTTATACTTCAGTAATTCTGCTTGCAAGACCTTTTTTTAAACATCCCCCAGAAACTAGAAACGTTAACGGCGAACAAGCACTATGATGTTGCATTGGCATCAGCCTGTTTCTTACGGTGGGCAGCCACTTTCGCTCGGTTACCACATAACGCCATACTACACCAACGACGTCGATGTGATTTCGTCGTATCCACAAAGACTAAAACGCAATTATCTGCCTCACATTGACGAACATACTGTAACTGCGCGCCACATAACAATTTAACGAATGCATCGACAATGGGATACAACAAACTATCAGCATCATGGTTTTCTTGTATTTCGACCTCTACAAACTCTTGATCATGAGCCTGCCAACGCAATTGCTGATAAGGGCGACCATTAACCAATATGTCATTAATCAATTTAGGGTCACTGGGACGATTAGACAATACCGCTTGAAGCACGTCGCTCGCATTCTGACGTAACGCAACAGCTCGCTCTAGTAAACCTTTTGGCACTGTTGAAAAGGAAGCAGGCAATAATCCAGCAAGCCTCAGCCAAGTTACAACACTGTCATCAGTTGTAAGACACTCTTCATGATGATCATCGACACCATAACAGGTATTTATAAAGTCTAATGCCACATTATTGGCAATAAAATGAAATCGTGATTGGCAATCTATTGTCATAAAGATACTGTAACCGTAATTATTAATCTTGACAGGTTACCACAACAAGAAATAACCTTCAAAAATAAAATTTAATGGTTACAAGGTATTTCTTATGAATAGCAAGACAACTCAAGTACATTATCGCTACGAGACCGTTGGTAACGTAAACCTGTTTTATCGTGTGTCAGGAAAGCAATCCAATCCCTGCGTATTATTGCTCCACGGATTCGCTGCATCATCCTATATGTTTAGAGATTTAATTCCTGAATTAGCCAAACATTTCTATGTGATCGCTCCAGATTTACCCGCCTTTGGCTTTACCGAATCCCCTTCAAAAGATGAGTATGACTACACCTTTAAAAATATAACGAACACCATTAAAACTTTTTTAAAACAGCTCAATCTAAGTCGCTATGCGATTATTGTGCATGACTATGGTGCTCCGGTTGGCTGGCGATTAGCAATCGAACAGCCAGAGCATATCAGTGCCATCGTCTCTCAAAATGGTAATGCTTATGAAGAAGGATTAGCCGAGGGTTGGGCTCCAATCAAACAGTATTGGAAGGATCCAACGTCAGAAAATCGCGCTGCACTCAGTCGCTTTCCGACTGCAGAGGAAATTAAGTTGCAATACCTCACAGGTGTAAGCGACTCAAGCCTAGTCTCGCCTGACGGTTATACTTTAGAAGGGCATCAAATTACCAAACCGGGAATGGCAGACATTCAGTTGGATCTAGTATTAGATTATGCTTCCAACGTGGAAAACTACCCAAAATTCCAAAACTATTTCAGAGAACAACAACCCCCTTTGTTAGCCGTTTGGGGGGGAAACGACCCTTACTTCCTACCTGAGGGCGCAAAAGCATGGCTGCGAGACATACCAACGGCCGATATTCGTTTTTACGACACGGGGCATTTTGCTTTAGAAACCCATGGCTCGGACATTATCCCTGTCATTAGGGAATTTCTTGAGCAACACTTGTTGTAACCCAGATTTCTAAAATTGAAGGTAAAAATAAAAAACCTTTAAAAGCCCTCTTATTCCCCTTCTCTCAGGCCAGTTAATACATGAGAGAAGGATTAGAAACGCTAAAATCAAAATTCCCCATCTTGATTGACCGACATTAAACAAGCTATCTGCCGTTATCTGCTAAGAACTGCTAACATAAACACCTAAAAGTCGACCAACATAAGGAAAATACATGAGTCTGATTTGCGAATTGAATGATTTACGACGCTTATATCACAAACGCGTTCCTAAGATGTTTCAAGGGTATTGCGAGTCAGGTTCATGGACACAGCAAACTCTGGCGTTAAATACCTCAGATTTCGATCATATTTTGTTTCGTCAAAGAGTAGCGCGAGATCTAGAACCACGCTCACTCGCCACTAGACTGGTAGGACATGATGCTAAAATGCCTCTAGCCTTAGCACCTGTTGGCTTATTGGGCATGCAGCATGCTGATGGTGAAATTCTCGCTGCCCAAGCCGCCGAAGAATTTGGTGTGCCTTTTACCTTATCAACGATGAGCATTTGTTCCATTGAAGCCGTTGCCGCCAAAACCCAATCGCCTTTCTGGTTCCAACTTTATGTACAGAAAGACCGTGAGTTCACCAAGAAACTGATCGATCGAGCCAAAGCCGCCGGCTGCTCTGCATTGGTCGTAACATTAGATTTGCAAATGATTGGCCGTCGCCATGCGGACCACAGAAACGGCATGACAGCGCCGCCGAAATTAACCATTCCAAACTTGCTCGACATTGCTCGCCGCCCTCGTTGGGCAATGAACATGCTAAAAACCAGCAATCGAGAATTTGGTAACATTCAGGGCTGTGCCACCGGCGTGGACGACATGAACGATCTGATGAAATGGACAGCGGGGTCCTTTGATACCAAGCTAAGCTGGGAAGACATCCGCTACTTCCGTGACCTTTGGCAAGGCCCACTCATTATTAAAGGCATCATGGAAGTGGACGATGCCAAAGAATGCGTCAAATTGGGCGCCGATGCCATCGTTGTATCCAATCACGGTGGTCGCCAGCTGGACGGCGCTCGTTCTTCGATTAGTACGCTACCTGAAATCGTCGCGGCAGTTGGCGATCAACTTGAAGTATGGCTCGACAGTGGCATTCGCAGTGGCCAAGACATCATTCGCGCCAAGGCTTTAGGTGCCAAAGGCGTGATGGTGGGCCGTCCTATGGTGTACGGCCTTGGTGCCATGGGCAAAACGGGCGTCACCCGTATGTTGGAAATCTTCCACGAAGAAGCCGAACTCACCATGGCCTTCATCGGCCACCGAGACATCAAGGACATCAGCCGCGACGACGTGGTGTTCCAACATGAACAATTCCGCCACTTCACGTAAGGTCTCTGGGAAATAAAACTTAATCAATATACCCTAACTAAGAAGGCCCAACTTGCTAACAAGTCGGGCCTTCTTCATTTCGCGATTATATGTCGTCTAAGCGGACGCCGTTGGTAACGCTCTAAACCTTAAAGGCTTGCGCTTTAGTTTGATAATCATGGGTCACTCGAGCAATTTCATCGCTTTTCTCAGCTAGGTCATTCATCAGATGAGACAAAGATTCAATAGCTTGGAAGTTTTCACGAATTTTGGCATTAATAGACAAAATCACTTGCTCTTGCGCAATGATTTCATCCGCAATATCCTTGCTTGAAGAAGACACTTCACCGGCATTTTTCGAGCGCAACATCAACCCCTCTGACATAGTCAAAGCGTGCTCCACATTCACACTGGTTCTGGCTTTACCCGCTTCCATAGAGGAAACCGTCTGGCTGACACTGTAATTTAGACGATCTAATACCGCTTCAATTTGATCTGTCGAATCGCTTGAGCGTTGTGCCAAGGTTCTAACTTCATCGGCCACAACAGCAAAGCCTCGTCCAGATTCCCCAGCCCTAGCGGCTTCGATTGCGGCATTCAATGCCAACAAGTTAGTTTGTTCGGAAATACTTCGAATCGACTCCAGTAATTGAGTGATGGCTCCTACATCTTCCGTTAGAGCTTGCAGATGATTGGCAACTTGGCTGATATCTTTCTCTAACAACTCTGTATCTTTCATGATAGTGAGTGCTTTTTCACTGTCTTGTACTGTTTCATTCTCCAACGCGCCCACAATGTCAGCAGAAGCACGACTGCTTTCCGCAACATCCTGCATACTTATTGCCACACTTTCCGTTGACTCTGCAGAATATTGTGAGCGTTGCTTACTTTCATAGGTACTGGTATTCGCTTCATCGGCAGTATCATGAATCGACTTACTAGTACTAACCAAGACTTCTGCGATACGCTGATATTCCACAAACAAACCGGACAGACGATCCAGTAAAGCGTTTAATGAATGTTCTGCACTGGAAGAAGGTCCAGCCACACGAACTGTCAAATCACTAGTCGCTGAAATGGTTTCAATAGCATCGGCTATTTTGTAGTTAGCAGAACTCTCTTTGCTCATCAAATATGCCATGTAAATCAATACACCAGCTTCAGCACCGGCAAACAAGCAATGCACTAACATCAACCACATACTATGATGACCAGCAAACACAGTGATTGGCATATCACCTAACATAACACCGTTCATTTGCACAAACATGAAGCCAATATGGTAAACCGCAGTGGTTAACAAAGCGGCGATAATTGGCTGCCATTTTTGATAAATCAAAAAGATCGCCATGGTGGCAAAAATATGAAAATGCATTTCAACCAACCCCAACTGACTTTGGATCAGCAAGGATGACACGCACATCATGAGCACGGCCGAAAGGGTTGAAAAGATCAACTTCCCCTTGAATAGGCTGTAGATTATTTGTGTAGCAAACAACACAAACACGGCGGATACTAAACTAAAGCCAAGCAGTTTTTCCCCCACCATGCCGCTGATAGCGAGGACTGGGACTTGAACTAACAAGCCACAATAAATAAAAAAATCGTTTTTCAATACTCGATTATGAGTCATTACCATCACCACAACAGCCAGATTAAAAGATATAACTCAATGAATTATATACAAGACTCCTCGACCACGTAATCAATTTCGAGGCTTCCGTATTGAGATACACTGAAGTCGTTACGTAACAAAACACTGAATTTACCTGAGTTATAAAGTAGACATTAGGAATGAACCACGATCGTTATTTCATGGAAGAATCTTTTTTAACTTCGTTTATCAAAGATTAACGCTTGGCAATTCTAAGCCAACATTTTTAGTGGTACGTTAAAAGTACTTTCTGATTTTGAGGTATTTTATTTGCTAAGATCTTCAAGGTTAGCGGTGAATCGTAATAAGAAATCACAAAATACCTTGACCTCTGCTTCATCAAAACCTTTCATAAGAAAGTGGTGCTGATTTAACGTCGCGGTAAGAAGTTGATCATGCATCTCTCGACCAGAAGAACTTAGAGAAAGGCCTCTGCTACGCCCATTTGCATGAAGGTCCCCAGAAACAATCAAGCCTCCCTTAGTCAAACGGCTAACACTTCTACTCACTGTACCTTTGTCGACACCAAAGGTTTTAGACGCTTCAGCCGCCGTAGTTCCTGGTCGAAGAGCCAATAAAAACAGCATTCGCCAATCAACACCACCAAGGCCAAAGAGTTGCTTAAAATAATTAGACGCATCCTCTGTAAACTTACTGGCAGCGAATGACAACAACATGACTGGAGTATGCGAGGGACTGAGTGTTTTATACGCTTCTTTCGTGTCGTCATCTTCCACATCCACTAGGAAAAAGTCATCAGGTAATAGGGAAAACTCCGTACTCTTCATAAAATCAGCTGCAATAATTTATGTCGTAAATTGATCCACAGCATAAGTTAAAAGATGTAGTAGCTCAAGTCGGTAGATGGGCTTAAGCAAAGGGGGTTCTGTCAATACTGCAAGCTATTTGTTTATGCATAACCTTCTAAAAATCCTTCAGATTCATCGTTATTTAATTCTTCTCTCTGCAAACCTTCATACAAGCTATGCATTTTTTTTACTAATTAACTTATTGAAATTATTAATAAATTAAATTTATGAATCATAAAGTCATGTTGCACACGCAACAAAATAGTTGCACATGCAACATCACTTGTTTATCTTTTAGTCAGTTGTATGCAATTTTCGCTCTATTTAGTCGGACTAACATAATGTCTCGATAAATGACTGCGAACAGCGTATCCAACAAAAAAATAAAAATAAAAATTCATTCTGGAGAACGATATGCTTGATTTAGGCATGATAATCGACGGCCGTCAGGTTATGGGGCAAAATTCATTTGCCGTTTTCAATCCTGCTACGGGAAAAGCCATTGGCTCAGTCGCAAACTCAACAATTGATGAATTAGACCGTGCTGTTTCGGCAGCGAAACTCGCCTACCCTGCATGGTCAGCATTATCCGATGCGGATCGCAAAGCCGCCATTGATAAACTTGCGATTCAATTAGAAACCCACCAACAAAAACTCGCGCAACTAATCACTCAAGAGCAAGGCAAGCCTTTGGCTGGCCCTGGCTCCAACTTTGAAGCCGGTGCCGCGGTCGCATGGACTCGCTATACCGCCAGTCTGGATATGCCCGTTAAGGTTCTACAAGATACCAATGAAGGCCGTGTCGAATTGCATCGCAAATCTCTGGGCGTGGTTGGCTCCATCACCCCATGGAACTGGCCCTTGATGATAGCAATCTGGCACATCATGCCAGCATTGCGTGCAGGCAATACTGTTGTTATCAAACCCTCCCCTTTCACCCCTTTATCTACTCTGTTAGCCGTACAAATTATGAATGAGGTTTTACCTGCCGGCGTGCTTAACATCGTCACTTCTGACGATCAGGAAGCCAACATTGGCGCTGCTATGGCGCAACACCCGGACATTCGCAAAATTGTCTTCACTGGCTCCACGCCAACGGGGGAAAAAATCATGCAAGGTGCTTCAACCACCATGAAGCGCTTGACATTGGAACTAGGTGGTAATGATGCCGGAATCGTTTTACCTGATGTCGATCCGACAGCCATCGCTGAGGGGTTGTTTTGGGGGGCTTTTATCAACTCAGGACAGACATGTGCCTGCATGAAGCGGCTGTATGTTCATGACAGTGTGCACGATGCCGTATGCGAAGCACTGCTAAATCTCGCTAAAACCATACCAATGGGCAATGGCATGGACGATGGCATCTTATTAGGACCATTAACCACAATAAATCAGCATGCAAAAGTGTCTGATTTGGTTGCTCAGGGAGCGGCGTCCGGCAAAGTATTACTCGGCGGGGAATCTGGTGAGGGACAATTCTTTAATACAACCATTATTACTGAACTAGACAATAGTAATGCCTTAGTCGCTGAAGAGCAGTTTGGTCCAGCCCTCCCCATCATTCGCTATTCAGATATCGACGAAGCCCTTGCTCTTGCTAATGAGTTTGATGTTGGTCTTGGCGGCTCAATTTGGTCTTCTGATACAGACGCTGCGAAGTCTTTGGCGATGCGTATGGAGTGCGGATCAGTATGGATAAATAACCATGGAGCCATTCAACCCAATGCGCCCTTTGGAGGAATAAAAAAATCAGGCATTGGTGTCGAATTCGGAGAAGAGGGACTGTTCGAAAATACCGATATACAAGTCATCTTTGCATAATGCTTTGACAGTTTTTGTATCGGTTGCAGCGCCTTATTAACAGGCATACGAAAGAAAGTAATTAAACATCAAATAAAAATAAAACGTGGGATTACAAAATTATGAATATAAAAACAAAAATCAATTTCACCTTCGGATTCAGCACTCTCCTTATGAGCGCCATGTATACAGGAAATGTCTCGGCCCGTGAACCGAGTGTGTTACCTACCATTCCAGATGGTGCTTCTATCGGTGTTCCAATCGCCGCACCAACGCCAGTCGACGGCCTTTTCTTCAGTAGCCGATCAGGGGTGGCATCTCAGCATTTTTACGATGCCAATGGCGACAAAACCGCCACCACAATAGACCTAAAAGACACCGTTTTCCAATTTGCACTTACCCCTGGTAATAAAGTGTTAGGCGGTCAATATAGAGCCTTTCTATCCATCCCCTTTATTGATATTGAAAGTAAAAATATCGCAACGCCTATGGGTTTAGCGAATGCGTCAAACTCAGGGCTCGGCAGCATAGAAATCCGACCAATAGATATTTCTTGGGAGGTATCACCTGATATTTATATGAACGCTGGGTTTAGCGCATATAGCCCAGGGGATTGGAGTGCCACAGAGTTAGTCAATGCTGGGCAAAACTTTTGGTCTTTCTCACCAAGCGTTGGCATCAGTTATCTGCGTAATGGCTGGAATGCCTCAGCACATCTAATGTATTTCGCCAATGAAGCAAACGAAGATAATGATTATAAATCAGGTGACGAAACACACCTGAACCTAACGGCAATGAAAGACATTGGGGAAGACCTAAGTATCGGTTTAGTTGGGTTCTTACGCAAGCAAATCGAAGACGATGAAAACCCTAACAACGCTTATGGCGGGTTCACCAATGAGAGAGTCGAATCCTCTGGTGCGGGTCTTTCCATCACCAAACAGCTTGGTCCGATCAACCTGAATGCCATGTACACCAAAAGCTTGGAGACAAAAAGCTCTGGTGGCGGAGAGCGTATTTGGCTTAATGCCATTATCCCGCTCAAAGTTTTTAGTCACTAGAAGCGGCGCCCCGTCACCGAAAATAGGGTGATGGGGCAGGTTTTAACAAGATCACTTTCTCCCTAATTTCGCGATGTTCGCGTACTTTAAGAGGTTCATTACGATGAATAGTCCTTACAAAGCGTCAGAGTTTCAAAATCTTATCCATGGCGAATGTGTCTTAGGTAACGGCGCCGAACTATCTGTTATAAACCCCGCTACGGAAGAAGCTGTCGTGACGATATTTAGCGCTTCTGCCCAACAAGTCGATAACGCCGTCTTGGCAGCCAAAGCGGCGTTTCCAACTTGGAGCGCACTTAAACAGAATGAGCGCAAAGTTATTTTGGCTCAGATTGCAGAGATCACCAAAGCCAATATGAATGAACTGGCTAGCCTACACGCTAGTGAAACGGGAAAACCAATGGCAGATGCGATGTTTGAAATTGGCGCTACGGCTGGTTTTTTCGAGTTTCATGCTCATGTACCGACTGATGCTCTAGACCCTACCGATATTCCTAATAGTGATGCGAAAGCCTATCGATTGCCATTAGGTGTCGTTGCCGCAATTGTGCCTTGGAATTTCCCCATGGCCTTGATGGCATTCAAAGTTCCCGGAGCCCTCTTGGCTGGCAACACAGTGGTCATAAAACCAGCGCCCACCACACCACTAACCACCCTTTTATGGGCTTCATTAATCAATGAAGCATTACCTAAAGGCGTTATCAATGTGGTCGCCGACTCAGGCGATCTTGGGCCCATTTTGAGCGCTCACAAAGACGTCCGTAAGATCTCATTTACTGGTTCAACAGCGACTGGCAAACACATTATGAAGTCGGCTGCGGATGACCTGAAACGCATCACCCTAGAATTGGGGGGAAATGATCCCGCGATTATATTGGAAGATGCTGATTTAGACGAAATAACAACGCCTCTCTTTGAAGCTGGCTTTATGAATAACGGTCAAACCTGCTCTGCTGTAAAACGTGTATATGTTCACCAAAGTAAACACGATGACTTAGTGAAAAGGCTGTCTGCTATGGCCGATGCGACAAAAATTGGCTCTCCATTAGAAGACGGTGTCAAGTTTGGTCCGATTCAAAACAAGCGCCAGTTCGAGGTCGTCACAGAACTGCTAAATGATGCAGTAAAACAAGGTGCCGTCGTCGAAGCCGGTGGTTACTCTCCAAAAGGATCGGGTTATTACTTACGCCCTACCGTCCTTTCTGGTGTGAAAGACGGCGATAGAATTGTCGATGAAGAGCAATTTGGCCCTGTCCTACCCATCATTTCATATAACAACATCAATGATGTCATTACTACCATTAACTCGTCACCCTTTGGGTTAGGCGCCTCTGTCTGGGGGACGAATAAAGACGATATTAATGTCGTCGTCAATCAGATAGAAACCGGCAGCGTTTGGATTAACAAACACTTCCCCGTCGCCCCGAATATACCATTTGGTGGTGCGCGTCAGTCTGGTGTCGGCTCAGAACTGGGCACACAAGGCTTACTGGAATTTACGCAATTAAAAATAGTGTCTTAAGTCGTTAGCAGAAGTCCGTCTTCTGCCTAGCCAATATTTTAAGAAAATAGGTAAATCTTATGAGTAATCAAGCAACCAATACTCTTAAACATTTTATTCGAACTAAACCCAAAACATTTATTGTTTGGACTCTGTTTTCGATGGCTCTGGCTTTTTATAGTTTTTTAGTTTGGGAAGCCGGTTATAAAATGTTGCCATATATACATGATGAGCAAGCCGTTCATGACACGGTAACACTCATCGAGGCCGAAGGTGATCTTGACGTTCCTTATGCTCAGGTCGCCAAGGAAGCAGCGGATGTTTATCCTCTATGGAATAACCTGACCGCCATGGTCACCGGAACCTATTTTGGTTATGGCAGCAATGGTAATTCGACTCAGGTGTTGTATTACAACTCCATGAAACCCATTGAAAAATCTGCTCTTAGTTACCACATGGTGCTTGGCGGGATTTGTCTTATTTTAGGAATATTGCAATTTACGCCGAGCTTTCGAAAGAAATACCGAAAGGCGCACCGCATGGTTGGCGGTGTTTATATTCTTGGTGTCTTTACTATGACTTTCGCCGCGATATATCACATGGTTCATACGGGTATTGAGCACACCTATCAAGGATTTGCATTCCATATCCAGCTTTGGGCTCTCGCGATCAGTACCATTATCTGTCAAATTCTCGCGATCCATCACATAAAGAAACGCAATATTGCCCTACACCTTGGTTTTCAGTTATACACCTTTGTGGCCTTTCTAAATGCGCCGGTTCAACGCTATGACTGGGCTTTCTTAGGCAATATATACCCCCATTTGACACAGGGTGAAGTGAACAACATGGTAAACATGCTGACATTTT
Organism: Marinomonas posidonica; assembly: GCF_043643765.1. Classification (GTDB taxonomy): domain Bacteria; phylum Pseudomonadota; class Gammaproteobacteria; order Pseudomonadales; family Marinomonadaceae; genus Marinomonas; species Marinomonas posidonica_A. Next base: position 151,675 of record NZ_JBHZSP010000009.1, read on the forward strand.
GGCAATGCCTAATGATCGGTTGCATGATATTTGCTTGGAACCGAGCCTCTTCTCCTATGAAAACCAAACCTGTAGAAATTGCTCCTCAGCCAGTTGCTCTGAAAGTCTTCTTGTCTCTGGCGGGTGTGGTAGCTATTTGGACAGTATTATCAACCTATTTGGGTACAGCTGGCCTTGGTAGCTGGACAGCAGCTCAAGCCATTGTACCTGCGAGTACTTTAGCCGCTGACGCGATGCTTTATACCAACCATCCTCTACTGACCACTATCTTTGCGGTGTTAATGGTCACGACGATTGCGTCGGGGCTTTGGCTCATGTTGCACAATGAGGCGTCACGTTTGGCTCGTAATCTTTTTTACGTTTCCGCCATTTGGTGTGGTGTGCAACAAGTCGTATGGGGATTCCAACTAGGCGAACCTTCAATGGCAGTCACCGCGGGTGGCGGTTTCTATATGGTATCAGGAGTATCGCTGTTGGCATTCGCTGCGCTTGCACTCTATCAACAAGTTCGTGGCCGCGAAAATAAGTGGCACGAGAGCATGATTTTCGCGGTCAATTTTGCCTTTGCGCCCGCCTTGGTTATTTGGGGACATGCCCTTTGGTATAGGTTGGACGTGATTCCTGAATTCTACCTCAACCGAGGACACGGCTATGTTCTAGCCGTTGGTATTGCCGTTTTGATGCCATCATTTAACGGCTTTATTGAAATGATGACCAGTCGAGAAACAAAATCTCGCGTCATTAGCTAAAGTATTCTAAATCAATATGACTGGCCTGACGCTATGGCCAGTCATTTATCTTCGGGAAAACACAACCATGTCTCACTTACACTTTAAACACTGGCCTGCTCGCGTCTCAAAAGAACTGCCTCCTGCGACACAAACATTTGATGATAACTTGCGTAATACCAGTAGCAGGTACCCAAACAAAGCTGCTTTGATATTTTACGGTGCTGTCACAACTTATGCGGAGCTTGATGTTAAGGTCACGGCGATTGCTGGTTATTTACAATCTACATGCGGTGTTATCAAAGGTGATCGTGTTGGTGTCTATATGCAAAACTCACCACAATATGTGGCGGCATTTTATGGCATTATCAGAGCGGGCGGTGTCGTTGTACCCATCAATGCCATGCATCAATCAGAAGAATTGAGCTACATTTGCCAAGACGCGAATATCAGAACACTTTTCTGTGCTCAGGATTCCGTCGATAACCTCTCTGCACTGATCGCTTCTGGAGATCTAGATCATGTTATTGCCGCTCATTACGGTACAGAAGCCCCATCATCACCAAGTGTCGACCTTCCACCAATAGTAAAAAAACCATTCAATGAAAACCTACCTAAGTCGATCATCGACTGGGCTGATGTCATCCGCAACGATAAACCTTTTACTAAGGTAGAACTGTCAGTAACGGATCCATTTGCCATTCCCTATACTTCTGGATCAACTGGAAAAGGCAAAGGCTGCCTACATAATCACCTTTCAGCTCAACACGCGCTCAGCTGTATTATTGATTGGTTTTCCTATGACAGTAATGAAGTGCATTTAGGTGCCACTCCAATGTTTCATATTGTCGGATTGCAAGGCATCATGAACGTTTCTATTGCAACTGGAGCGACTAACGTCATCATGTCTCGTTGGGATAGACAAGTCGCTGCCTATCTAATTGAAACGTACAAAGTCACTACTTGGTGCACAGTACCCACGGCCGTTATCGATCTGCTCAATACACCAGTACTGACAGCCAACACCCTTGCGAGCCTCACATGCATTTATGGTGGAGGCAGCGCCATGCCGAATGCCATTGCGGAACGCTTAAATACACTGACAGGACTGACCTTTATCGAAGTATATGGCATGACAGAAACCATGGGGCCAGTCACACATAACCCGCTAGACAACCCCAAAGCCGGTAGCGTTGGCATCCCCGTTATGAACACAGATGTTCAGTTATTCGATCCAGATACCAAGCAACCAGTATCCCAAGGAGAAGTTGGAGAAATTATCGTACACGGCCCACAAGTGATGCAGAGTTACTGGCAAAACCCTAACGCCGATGAAGAAGCTTTTATCACGGTTGATAACACAAAATATTTAAGAACCGGAGATCTGGCTCTTATGGACGAGCAAGGCTATATCCGAATCGTAGATCGTTTAAAAAGAATGATTAATGCTTCTGGATATAAGGTTTGGCCGGCTGAAGTTGAAGCTCACCTTTATCATCATCCCTCGATTGAAGAAGTTTGTATCATTGGTTCAAAGGACGATTACAGAGGGGAAAATGTAAAAGCCATTGCCGTATTAAAACCAAATACTCAACTAGATAGCAAAGCGCTTTCTGCATGGGCGCAAGAACACATGGCGGCGTACAAAATCCCACGCATTTTGGAAGTGGTCGATGCACTACCAAAATCGGCAGCAGGCAAGGTGCTTTGGCAAACCTTGCAAGCCGATGAAAATGCTAAACACAACACATTAAGTTAGGGCAACTCGGTCTGACAATCTAACAATCTAACATATCCTTTCAAAAGGATGAGATGAAAAAAGACCTGCATTATCGCAGGTCTTATTCAAGGACTTGTTCAAGCGCTTATACTATTTCAAACAAACCCGCAGCGCCCATACCGCCACCGATGCACATAGACACCACCACGTATTTAACACCTCGACGTTTGCCTTCAATCAATGCATGACCCACTAAACGGGAGCCGCTCATACCGTATGGATGGCCTAATGCGATAGCACCACCGTTGACATTCAGACGGTCAATAGGAATACCAAGTTTTTCCTGACAATACAGCACTTGCACAGCAAACGCTTCATTGATCTCCCAAAGGCCAATATCGTCGACTTTCAAACCGGCTCTTTTCAGCAATTTAGGAATAGCAAAAACAGGACCTATCCCCATTTCATCCGGCTCACAACCCGCCACCGCAAAGCCACGAAAAATACCTAACGGGGTTATTCCTCTCTGCTCGGCATAGGTCGAACTGGTAACCACACAGGCGCTTGCACCATCTGAAAACTGACTTGCATTCGCGGCTGTCACCACCCCGTTTGGCATTACCGCGCGAAGGTTCGCTATACTTTCATAGTCTGTGCCCGGACGTATCCCCTCATCTACAGAGACCGTCATTGGGCGTTGTTCATACTCCCTCGTTGCCCGATCAAAAACGCCCATCACGGTATCAAAAGGTGCAATTTCATCTGCAAAGCGTCCCTGAGCCTGAGCATCCGCGGCTCGGTTTTGACTGAGCACACCATATTGATCCTGCGCTTCTCTTGATATGCCATAGCGATGAGCGACTGTCTCAGCGGTTTGCAACATGCTCCAGTAGACTTCTGGTACTTGTTGCTCCAACGAATGTTCCTTCAACAATGCTAGGTTCGCATCATTCTGAATGAGTGAAATCGATTCTACGCCGCCAGCGACGTACACATCACCTTCACCCGCCATAATACGTTGTGCTGAAAAGGCGATACTTTGTAAGCCCGTGGCACAAAAGCGATTAATAGAAACCCCAGAGGTGGTAACAGGACATCCCGCCTTAAGAGCAATCTGGCGGGCAATATTCATCCCCGCTGGTCCCTCAAGAAAAGTAGAGCCCATCACCACATCTTCCACTTCTGCCAACTCAATACCTGCGCGAGCCACTGCGCTTGCTACAACGTGACCACCCATGGCGACTGGATGAGTCATATTAAATCCACCTCGCCAAGATTTAGTTAAAGCTGTTCTTGCTGTTGAAATTATGACTGAATCAACCATTACAGGCCTCCAAAGCTATCAAAGTTACGTCCCTGCTGAGCAAGGTCTGAAATGAGTTTGGAAGGACTCCAAAATTTTGAATCCCCATTCGTTTCGTTAGCAAATATTTCCAACTTTTGTTTAACAACCACCAAACCTTTTTGATTCGCGTAATGCATCGGGCCACCACGTGATGCGGGAAAACCATAGCCATGGGTATAAACAACGTCTATATCACTCGCCCTAAGGGCAATGCCTTCCTCTAAAATTCTCGCGCCTTCATTGACCAGAGCATAAATACAACGCTCGATAATGTCGTCCTTATTAAACTTGCGAGTAACCACTCCGTTAGCTTCACGGACATCTTGAATCAGTTGGTCAATCTCCTCATCAGGGATACCACCACGTTGGCCTGGTACATATTGATACCATCCCTTACCGCTTTTTTGACCTAAGCGGCCAAGCTCACAAACTCGATCAGGAATAGATGAAAACTTAACGTCAGGCCGCTCAATGTAAGTTCGCTTTCGAATAGCCATGCCGACATCATTCCCAGCCAGATCCATCATGCGAAATGGCCCCATTGCCATACCCCATTCTTCTAATGCTTGATCCACTTCCCAAGGACTAGCCCCCGCTTCTACCATCAGACCTGCGATCCGCAGGTATTCATTGATCATACGGTTGCCTATGAAACCATCACAAACACCAGACACAACGGCGGTTTTCTTAATGCGTTTTGCTAACTTCATAGCAGCAGACAGGACGGCATCAGAGGTAAGATCCGCTCTAACGACTTCGAGTAATTTCATAATATTGGCAGGACTGAAGAAATGCAGACCAACAACACGTTCGGGGTTACGACAAAACTGTGCTATCTGATTGAGATCTAAAGTAGACGTATTGGATGCCAAAATAGCATTTTCTCTGACTGTCTCTGACAAGGTACGGAACACAGACTCTTTAATCGACATGTCTTCGAAGACCGCTTCAATCGCCAAATCGACATCACTCATATCTTCATAGGAGAGCGATGGCGTTAATAGATTCAAGCACTTTTTAGACTGCTCATCTGTCATTTTTGACTTGGCAACCAGCTTTTCATAATAACTGTGGATAGTATCAATACCACGTTGCAGAGCGTCCTGCTTTTGCTCCAACAGAACAACAGGGATACCCACGTTAAGGAAGTTAATAGCAATACCAGAACCCATGGTTCCTGCCCCAACTACCCCTACTTTTTCTATGGTTGGTAACTTAGCTTTATCGACTGACAATCCTGGCACTTTCCAGCATTCACGCTCCGCTTTAAACGCGTAACGCAGCGCCTCAGATTCAGTTGACGACATACGTTCCCAAAATAACTTTTTCTCAACCTCAAGTCCTTTTTTATAATCCCCCAAGGACGCTTCTATCGCAGTCACCGCAGCCGGTGAAGACGGCGAGCGTCGTACCTGTGAACGTACCGTATTAGAAACCCACCTCAAGAAAAGATCAGAATTGACCTTATCTACCTTGAGATCTTGAATTGGAATAATGGACTCACCCTCAGCAAGTTGGTTGGCAAAAGCAATGGCATCCGTTAACACATTATCTGAAAGTCTTGAAACCAGTTGCGTTTCTTCTAATGATTTGACTGCACACGGGCGACCACCGAGTATCATGGAAACCGCTTTGCTCAAGCCAACGGCTCTGGGCAACAACTGAGTCCCACCAGCGCCAGGAATCAGCCCCAAATGAATTTCTGGGAAAGAAATAACAGCGTCCGTTCTAAACACTCGGGCATGGCAAGCAAGAGCAAGCTCTAAGCCTCCTCCCATGCATTGTTTGCCAACAGCGGCAACAACGGGTTTGGAAGAATTTTGCAGCAGTTCGACCAGCATAGGCAGATTAGGATCACGCCCAGCCTCACCAGAAAAAAACTCATCTATATCAGCACCGCATGAAAACATTTCTTCAGTTCCATACAGAACAATAGCGTCGATGGCGTCAGAAGCATTTGCTTCTTCCAACTTGCTGACAAGATCTAACCGGAGTTGCAGATTGATACTGTTTAACGGTGGATTGGACAGGTGAATGACGCCCACCCTGCCATTGAGGGAAATATCTTTCAAAGGAATTACCTCTAATCTAATTATTATTTTTAAAACGATTCTAAGAAAAAAATTAGCTTGCTGATAAACCGCTATCGACAAAGCCGATGTTTAATATGATCAACAATTGACCACCTCAACTATATTTACCCATATATGTTGCAGTCGCAACATATATTTGAAGATTTATTGAATGAAAAGCTCGGATAGCAACGAAAAGAATATGTACAGAAGGTTTATAAGGGTTTTCGAACTTAAATAACTGGGCTTCTCGAGCTTGATAGACAGACCATGCCCTCTTATATTTTCGCACTTGTAGATACCTAAAAAGAAACTCTTTAGTTGCCTTAAACAAAAATAGAAACTAATATGTTTCTATAATTCAAAAAAGCAACTTATTAGTTTCCTTATGAAAAATCTACTACAACAAATCAAACATCGCCGCCTAGCACTAAAACTCAAGCAGAATGACATGCTAATGCGTATTGGTATTTCTAGGCAGCAATACCAGCGACTTGAAGCAAAGGGCAACCCAAGGCTCGATACGCTTGAACTGATTGCCAAAGGTCTAAATAGCGACGTCATGCTAATTCCAAAAGAAAAGCTGAATGCTGTTTTAGCGGTTCTTGAAAGTGATGGTAACAACACATCTTTACCGCACAAGCAGCCTGATCATTCTGATGAACAAAAAAAACTATCGGATGATCCATGGAAAGGACTGCTAGAAGACAAAGATGGAGACGAAGATGACTACGGAAATTAGTGTTCTTAAGTTAACGTTACATGGTCATCTAGTAGGGTATTTGGCAGGTACAAAAAATGGACGTAATGTTCTTCATTTTGCTGAAAGCTTTCAATCTAATATAGCGCGCCCCACTTTTAGCTTAACCACACATCCAAATTTTCCGCGTGCTGATAAAATGTTATCTGAGCCATGGGCGACCAACCAACGCTTGCACCCTATTTTGTCTAATCTATTGCCTGAAGGTTCATTGCGAGAACTGATCGCTCAAGGACTCAAAACCCATGTTGATAATGAGTTCCATATTTTGTCTTATTTGGGTATGGATTTACCGGGTGCATTAGTCGCTGAACCGATGGAGCCGGAGGATGTGCCAGTCCATTTATTCTCATCTCATGGCCAAGTAAAAGCGGTTAAATTCGACAAACTCAGCCAAGAGAACAAGTTTTCCTTGGCTGGTGTTCAAATGAAGTTTTCCATGAAGGAAAAAGACGGTCGATATAATCTGTCGAAAGACAATGTGCTTGGCGATTGGATTGTGAAAACACCTTCTACTAAACACAAAGAAGTGCCCGCCAACGAGTTCACCGCCATGACTCTCGCCTCTCTCATTGGCGTGGATGTTCCTGAAATAAAATTGGTCGAGATAGGCCAGTTAGACAACCTTCCTCAAATCAACCTTCCGGATGAAAAATTGGCCTTCGCTATTAAGCGATTTGACCGACATAACGACCAACGTATTCATATGGAAGACTTTGCTCAAGTTCTGGTGAAGTACCCACATGAAAAATACAATTCAGGCAACTACGAGCAAATAGCAAAAGTCCTGTATCAGTTTTCTGGTGATGGCCTAAACGATGTCCAGCAACTCGCCCGTCGTTTACTCGCCAACATCCTATTAGCAAACGGCGACGCCCATTTAAAAAACTGGAGCTTACTGTATGCAGATCACGTCACAGCCAAACTCTCACCGGCTTACGACATAGTCACCACCAGTGTTTATATTGAAAACGAACAGCACTTTGCCCTTAATCTAGCAAAGACAAAAGCTTGGTACGATGTCTCCTATAAACACTTTGAACATTGGGCAATTAAATCAGATATTCCGTGGCGAGCGATCAAGCCGCATCTAGAGGATGCCATGGAAAAAGCCAGAAGCCTTTGGCCGAACGCGCTAAAAGATCTACCAATGAATGAAGATCACAAAAAACATCTAAGACAACATTGGCAAAGGCTACATGAGGATTTTCGAGTTTAATATTCGCCTAGGAAATATGCGATTAAAAAAGAGATAAAATTAAACAATGGCGCGACAAAATCGGCGCATACGACCACCTACAGCCAAACGAACGCCCATCATTCCACGACATTCTTTCTCTCGGCATCATGCTCTACTTTAAAGCCGGTTACCCAAAAGAATACATCATGGCACGCCACCGAAGACATGACCAACCACTACATAGATGGCCACGAACAAAAAGAAGCCTTACAAGTTGCCGCAGGGCTAGACATAAGTAAAATAGACATGAAAGACATCAACTGGAAAGATCACCACATACCAAGCGAGCTGGTAAGATTGATGGATGAAGAGGTTTAGCTTTTTTTGCATTATAAGTTTGACAAAATTCTTCAAGCCTCGACAATTAAATGCAACCTTAATATTTTATGGACTACATTATGCGGGACGCTCAACTAGCACTAGATTCTTTTGCAAGTCTATTAAAGATGATCAATGAGAGAATAATAAAAACTTCTGAGGGATTTGATCTAAATGACAGAAATTACAAAAGGAGCCTTAGAAAAGCTTCTCAAATTGATGTATCAACTCTATTCACAGGCCTTTCTGAGATTATCGAAAAAATAGATATTCAAAAAAAATCCATTATTTTAGATAATAACCTGGACCTAGATATTACAGACCTTCAAGAATGGGTAAAAAAGTTCTGTAATGAATACCAAGATTTAGTGAATATTGCAGCGTCTCTCAGCACCTATATCGATCAAAGGTCTGGCTTTCTAGGCTTTTTTAGAGGTTATAGCAATCCAGTCGATACACTTTTAAGAGGGAAAAGTCATCAACTTACTTATCAGCAATTACATAATAAATTCTCTTATCAAGCAGTTACACTCGAACAGTCAGAAATAAAAATGATGTCTGCAATCGCGAAAGACCTAGACAACTTTATGGCTCAAGCCTTTAGCTAAAACCATTTAGCTATCTTTAGCAAAACTACTAGTGATCTATGAGGGCTAAGCCCTCTTTTTTATCACTTGATTGAAAGTATCACTGAAAAAGAGGATTAGGTGCATCGTTCAAAAATAGCTTAATCGGGCAGAGCAAGACTTAATAACAAGTAAGATTGGGATAAAATACAGATAAAATACGGATAAAGAAAAATAAAAAAGGGCTTACGGGTTAATGTAAGCCCTTTTTAAATAGGTGGTAGGACTAAGCAGATTCGAACTGCTGACCTCTACCATGTCAAGGTAGCGCTCTAACCAACTGAGCTATAGTCCTAAAAAAGTGTTGGCTATTATACCCAGCACTTTGCGTTTGACAAGCTTTCTAGCGTACTTTTTTGGTCTTTTCGTAAATTGCTTTTAGTCTTCAAGAGGGACCAGCAATTCGTGACCGATAACTTCATCAATCAGGTGATACGGCACCTTGTATTTCTTGTCTCGAAATTTCACTAAGGCAAAGTCGTAACACATTTCAATGACGGTGCAGTTAACGATCACACCATTATCAATCACTCGGACTATGTTGTAATTTCTCAAGGTAATCGCCATCAACTCACCTCTGATTGTAAATGCGTTACTATTCGCCAACGTCTTTCAGTTTTTTCTGTAAGACACGAATCTGATCACGATAGCCAGCGGCCAATTCAAACTTCAATTCTTCTGACGCCTGTATCATTTCTTTTTGCAGTTGAATCATGGCTTTGCGAACTTGTGCCACGTCATCCATGCTTTCCACTTGATACTCTTTCGCGGTTTCCGCGACTTTCTTGGTCTTATTAGCACGCTTCCCTGCCCCTGGGTTATAAGCGCCTTCTAAGATGTCTTCCACCGATTTGTTAATCCCTGTCGGTGTAATGCCATGCTTCTCATTGTGTGCCTGTTGTTTCTCTCGACGACGCTCGGTCTCACTGATAGCGCGTTCCATCGAGCCTGTGATTCTATCTGCGTATAAGATGGCTTTACCGTTTACATTACGTGCAGCACGACCAATGGTTTGAATCAAAGAACGCTCAGAACGTAAGAAGCCTTCTTTATCCGCATCTAAAATGGCCACCAAACTTACTTCTGGAATATCCAGACCTTCTCGCAGTAAGTTTATGCCCACCAGCACATCAAACTCACCCAGACGTAAATCTCGAATGATCTCAACTCGCTCCACTGTATCAATGTCAGAGTGCAGATAACGGACCCGAACCCCATGATCATTTAGGTAATCGGTTAAATCCTCTGCCATACGTTTGGTTAATGTCGTGACCAATACTCGTTCGCCAATCACTGTGCGTTTATTGATTTCTGATAATAAGTCATCCACTTGCGTGGCAACAGGCCGAACTTCCAACTCTGGATCGATCAAGCCTGTCGGACGTACAATTTGCTCAACCACCCAATCCTGATGCTCTTCTTCGTATTTACCTGGTGTCGCGGACACAAAGATGGTTTGCGGCTTGATCTGCTCCCATTCTTCAAAGCGCATCGGTCGATTATCTAATGCTGATGGCAAACGGAAACCGTACTCCACTAGGTTTTCTTTACGAGATCGGTCACCTTTGTACATAGCACCAATTTGCGACACGGTCACGTGGGACTCATCCACCACTAATAGAGCATTTTCAGGCAAATAATCAAACAAGGTCGGTGGTGGCGAGCCTTCTTCTCGACCCGACAAATAACGCGAATAGTTTTCGATACCAGAGCAATAACCGAGCTCTTGCATCATTTCCAAATCGTAACGCGTACGTTGCTCTAGACGTTGCAATTCAACCAACTTGTTCAGAGATTTAAGCTGTTCTAGACGCTGATCCAGTTCTACCTTAATTCGATCGATTGCACCTTCAATGGTTTCTCTCGGCGTCACATAGTGAGTTTTAGGGTAAATCGTCACCCGTGGCACTTTGCGCAACGTTTTATTGGTCAAAGGATCAATAAAAGACAAGTTCTCGACTTCGTCATCAAACAATTCAATGCGAATGGCCGTGTCCTCGGAGTCTGCTGGAAAAACTTCAATAACATCCCCACGTACACGGAAGTTACCACGTTCCAACACTAGGTCATTACGACTGTATTGCAGCTCCGCCAAACGACGCAGTACCGCACGCTGATCAATTCGATCACCACGATCCAGATGCAACATCATTTTTAAATAGGATTGGGGGTCACCCAAACCATAAATCGCCGATACGGTCGCGACGATAATAACGTCTTCCCTTTCCAATAACGCCTTAGTGGCAGACAGACGCATTTGTTCGATATGCTCGTTGACTGAGGCGTCTTTCTCGATAAAAGTATCAGACGCTGCCACATAGGCTTCTGGCTGATAGTAATCATAATAAGAAACAAAATACTCGACGGCGTTGTGAGGAAAAAACTCCTTAAACTCTCCGTACAATTGTGCCGCTAAGGTTTTATTGTGCGCCATGATGATGGTCGGGCGCTTCACCTGAGAAATAACATTCGCCACGGTATAAGTTTTACCGGAACCGGTGACTCCTAATAAGGTCTGATGAGCCAAGCCCGCTTCAACCCCTTGCACTAATTTCTCAATGGCTTTTGGCTGATCACCAGCGGGTGAATAAGATGAGACAACTTGAAACTCTTGCGACACGACTTTGTTCCTAAGCTTAAAAATCAATTCGATAGATTAGCAAAAAATCCCTTCCTCGTCTGGTCTTTCCTCTAACTGGCTTTGATTGATTAAGATCAAACTCCATGTTTTTTTCACAACCCACACTACATTAGACTTTACTAATCTAATAGCCATATATAACATAATGAAATATACTTATAACCTAATGAGGTTTATGATGATGAATACCAAAACGCAATCCGACATTCAAATAGAAGCCTTCTTTGATGAAGCAACCTTCACCGTCTCTTATGTGGTCACGGACTTAGCAACCAAGCGATGTGCTATCATTGATTCTGTATTGGACTACGATCATGCGGCTGGCACCACAGACACTCAGTCTGCCGATGCCATCATTGACTACATTAAACATCACCGACTTCAACTAGATTGGTTGCTCGAAACCCACGTTCACGCCGATCACCTTTCTGCCGCGCCCTACCTACAAAACACCTTGGGTGGCAAAATTGTCATTGGCGATCAAATTACTCAAGTGCAAGCCACCTTCTCAAAAATCTTAAATGTCGAAACTGAATTTCGTCGCGATGGCTCTCAATTTGACTTATTGGTAAATGAGCAAGATACATTGCCTCTTGGAGAAACAAGCATTCGCATTTTACATACTCCTGGACACACCCCTGCTTGTTTGACCTATCTCATTGCAGATGCAGCCTTTGTTGGTGACACCTTGTTTATGCCGGACTTTGGAACAGCACGCTGTGATTTCCCGGGGGGGAATGCCAACACCTTATACCGCTCTATCCAAAAGATTTTTGCACTACCAAACGAGACACGACTTTTCATGTGTCACGACTATAAAGCGCCAAACCGAGACGTATATGCATGGGAAACTACAGTAGGTGAACAGAAAAATCACAATCAGCACATTCATTCTGGTATTTCTGAAGCGGCTTTTTGCGCAATGCGCAACACCAAAGATGCCACCCTCAATATGCCAAGACTAATTTGGCCAAGTGTACAAATCAACATGCGCGCGGGACATTTGCCACCAGAAGAAGAGAATGGTGTGCGCTACATTAAAACCCCCATCAATCTTAAATAAGGAACAGGATGAAAACATTGGATCGCGGCTTACCTGCTATGGCATGGTTAAGACAGTATTCTCGTAAAGACCTTGCCACAGACAGCATGGCCAGTTTCATTGCGACCATTCTGCTGATTCCACAAAGTATGGGCTATGCCATACTGGCCGGACTTCCTGCTTATTTGGGCCTATATGCCAGCATATTACCATCCATTATTTATTCTTTACTGGGTACCAGCCGTAGTCTGGCGGTGGGTCCTGTCGCCATCACATCCATGATGACGGCCACCATAATGTTACCGTTGGCGGTACCCGGTAGCGATGCTTACATTAGCTTGGCTATTTTGTTGGCGTTTGTGTCTGGGGTGTTTCTCGTGTTGATGAGCCTATTAAAAATGGGCTTTTTAACCAACTTATTAAGTCACCCTGTTATATCCGGTTTTATCAGTGCATCAGCCATCTTGATTGCGGTTGGCCAGCTCAAACATCTGTTGGGCATTCAAGCCCATGGCAATAATCTGATTGAACTCACCCAAGACATGTTAAGTCACACTGATGACATGAACTTGCCAACATTCATCATCAGCAGTTTGGTGATTGGGTCATTAGTCTTTTTTAAAAAATACTTAAGTAACATCTTAAAAGCATTAGGACTCTCGTCCAACATCGCGAATCTACTGAGCAAGGCCGGCCCGGTCTTGGTGGTGGTGCTTGCCACGGTTTGTGTGGCTTTACTGTCACTTGACCAACAAGGCGTTAAAATCGTTGGTCATATTCAATTAGCCTGGCCCTCCATTGACTTAACCAGTCTAGAAGTAGACACATTATGGGCTTTACTGCCCGGCGCATTTTTAATCAGTGTGGTGGGATTTGTCGGCTCAGTTTCAGTGGCACAATCCTTTGCTGCCAAACGTAAAGAGGACATTCAGCCTAACCAAGAGTTACTTGGCTTAGGCGCAGCGAACATTGCCTCAGCCTTAAGCGGAGCTTTTCCTGTGACGGGCGGTTTTTCTCGTACTGTGGTCAACACCAGTGCTGGCGCTAAAACCCCCATGGCAGGTATTCTGACCGCTTTATTCATGTTACTTGTACTGTTCTTTTTAACGCCGCTTTTTTACTATCTGCCCAATGCGGTTTTGGCCGCCTGCATTATTGTGGCGATTTTACAACTGGTCGATATAAAAGACTTTATCCGTGTTTACCACTTTTCAAAACAAGAAGCTTTAGCCTTAGCGGCAACCTTTCTAGTGGTGTTATTTATTGGAATGGAAACCGGCATCATCGTCGGTATTAGCTTGTCGCTATTATTTTTCCTGTGGCACACCAGTCACCCTCACATTGCCGTGGTTGGTCGTGTTCCAGGCACCGAGCATTTTCGCAATGTACAACGCTATCAGGTTGAAACGACTCCTGACATTGTCACCATCAGGATCGACGAGAACCTTTTCTTTGCCAATGCGAGAGTATTAGAAGACTATGTGTTAAGTCTGATTGCTCAACAAAAAGACGTGAAACACATTGTGCTGATGTGCAGCGCGGTAAACATGATTGATGCCAGTGCGTTAGACAGCTTAGAAACCATTTCAGATCGTCTTAACTCAGCTGGAGTCACACTGCATTTCTCGGAAATCAAAGGACCAGTGATGGACAAACTCCGCCAATCAACCTTAATAACAAACCTAACAGGACAGATTTTTTTAACGCAACATCAGGCCATACAAGCATTAAGTCATCCTATCGAAGCACAACATCAGGGTGAGTAAGAACACTCACCCTGATGAACACGTTATTGTGTCTCTTCTGTCTCTTCTGTCTCTTCTGTCTCTTCAGATACTTGGATAAGTGCTCTATTACGCTGCAATAAAGCCTGACCAATGCCTTTTACTTCAACCAATTGATCAACAGACGTAAAAGGCCCATTGGCTTCACGGTATGCCACTATGGCTTCGGCCTTTTTCTGACCGACTCCCGACATAATGGCCGCAAACTGATCTGCGGTACCAATATTAATATCCAAAGGCGAAGCCGCCATAAGCAGAGTCGAAAAACACAAAGAAAGGGTGACCACACAATGAGCAATACTCGAACCGAGTTTTTTTAGTAGGGTTTTCATATAAAGATCCTTTTTAAAATAACACTGGCATCATGCCAATAAAAAAACCGCTCCTGATTAGATTTTAATCAGCGAACGGTTTTAGAATAAAAGCTTTTTTATCGAACTTCAAGATGCGCGGAACGGTCGTTTAAAGCCCTAAACTCTGATTCACTTCCGTTAATACCGCCATCGGATTCGCAGCTTGCGTGATCGGACGCCCAACGACAAGGTAATGACTACCAGCCACCATAGCCTCAGCTGGCGTCATAATGCGTTTCTGATCTCCTTGATCAGAGCCTGCTGGGCGAATACCGGGCGTGACCAACACAAAATCTTTACCCAATTCAGAGGACAACATTTGTGACTCTTGTGCTGAGCAAACCACCCCATCCATTCCAGACGATTTGGCTAATGCCGCCAAGCGTTTCACATGTTGTTCTGGCGTCAAATCAATACCGATTTCGCTTAAATCCGATTGATCCATGCTGGTTAATACCGTGACCGCAATCAATAAGGTGTTTTGATCTGGCAACTGCTGTAAAGCATTCGCGGATGCTTCCATCATTCGACGGCCACCTGACGCGTGTACATTCACCATCCACACCCCCGATTTGGCCGCCACACTCACCGCATTGGCGACCGTATTTGGAATGTCGTGAAATTTTAAATCGAGAAAAATCTCAAAATTTAATTTATGCAATTCCTCTAAAATGGCTGGGCCAGACGTGGTGAATAACTCTTTACCGACTTTAACTCGACATTGGCTCGGGTCAAGTCGCTTTGCCATCTCGATAGATTGCGCCATGGTTGGAAAGTCTAGGGCAACTACGATTGGGGATTGGCAGCTCATTTAGTGTCCTCTTATGCTGTGACAAGCAAAGGTACTTGTCGTATCTTTCTAGTAACTTAGTGGCTTCAAAAGCGACTCTATTCGCCTTCCAAACCATGAATGGGTTTCACAACACCCCAGGTTTTACAGCTCGGGCATTGCCAATGCAATTGATGACCAGAAAAGCCACACTGGCGACATTGATACTTATGTTTGGCCTGAACTAACTGATCAATCAGCTCATACAGAACCGATAAATGCTGCTGGTTGTAGCCTTGAGAGTCGGCTATCTGTATGTTGATCAGCTCTTTAAAGCCTTTAATCGTAGGGTGTTTTCTTAACTGTTCGACGAGAAACATCTCCGCGTATTCACGGTCATTTTCCATATAATGTTCGACTAGTGCCATGATCAAAGTGGTGGAAGGCTTCTTCTCATTCTGTTCTTGTAAAAACTTGATGTATCCGCCGCTGCCCCAGATTCTCTGATAGCATTCTTTTAGTTGCGGAATGATCACAGACACAAAATCACTGTCCTGTTCTGCAGCATGCTTAAGCTCTTTAATGGCATCTCGATAGCGGTTTTGTTTTTTCAATACATCCGCGGCACCAATACTGGCTCGAACGCAACTAGGATCAACTTCTAGAGCTTGTTTGTATTCTTGATAGGCTGGCTTCCATTGCTCTTTCTTTTGCAGCTCTAGCGCCATTTCACAGTGAAAATGCCCTAACCGCTTTATCTCTTTTTTGCTCGCCGTCTCTTTGACCAACTCTGAACCAATTTGAATGGCTTTGTCCCAGCTTTGCTCAAACTCATACAAATCCACCAGCAGAGTCAATATTTTCGGCTGAAACTCACTTTTTCTGGCGGTTGAAGCCATGTTGAGCAGTAAGCGCCCTGCTCGGTCTAATAACCCCGCCGACATAAAATCACTGGCAAGCTCAAGTTGCACCATGCGCATTTCTCGTTGAGAGATTTCAGGACGAGCCAATAGATTCTGGTGAATATTAATGGCTTTTTGTATCTCGCCTTTCTTACGAAACAAGTTGCCAAGGGTTAAATGAATATCAAAGGTTTCTGAATTGACTTCCAAAGAGTCAACAAAAGCGTCAATGGCTTCGCTGTGCTGATCATTTAATAAATGATTCAATCCACGAAAGTAATCATTAGGGATCGATTTTTTAAGCGGATTGTTTTTTTTAGTCGGCGTTTTACGCCCCATTGTCCAACCGACAAAGAGTGCGACAAATAATACTAGGAACAAGCCGACTTCGGTCAACGCCGCTACTCCTTCCCTACCGACAACTCTTTCGTGATGGATGCTTTTCTAAGGGCATCCACTTCATCACGCGCCTTCTCAAATTTGCGGCTTAACACTCGAATTTGGCGTTCGCTACGTAGGTAAGCAACCGAACTGACCAACAAGGCAATACATGCTCCCACCGTAAACGCCAGAATGATGTAGAGCGCCACGCTGAGCTCAGGACCTTGCCAGAAGACCAAATCAAGATGGATAAGTTGTGGATTGCGGATAGCAAAAAATATTCCCACCGCAAGAAAGAACAGCACAAGAACCGTATAGATAACTCTTTTCAGCCATTTAAGCATAAAACAACCTATCGAGAATAGAATGGCGATATTATGCCGTGATAGCTGAAAAATTTCGAGGTATTAGATGTAAATTAGTTGAGTTCGTTCGCCGTTGACTCTGACGATTCATTGACTAACTCACGTAATTCCTTGCCAGGCTTGAAATGAGGGACATACTTGGCGCTTAATTCAACCGATTCACCTGTTTTAGGATTACGACCGATTCTTGGTGCTCGATAATGCAATGAAAAACTACCGAAACCACGAATCTCAATACGCTCACCATTAGCTAAAGAGTCGGACATATGCTCCAACATCGCTTTGATGGCTTGTTCAACCTCTTTAACAGGCAAATGAGATTGCTGATCGATAAGCAGTTCTATCAGCTCAGATTTTGTCATTACCGTCCTCGCGTCTAATATTTGACCAGTATTATGTAAGACTAGCTAAATCTGGAAAGAAAGCAATAAGTTATGGCTTATTACGCAAATTTTTACCCATTTTATTCAATCCTTAAGACGAATAATAGTTTTTCACTTGGCTCTACAACTAGCATCTGAACAAGCTAGCTTTTATAATAGCGCCCATATTCAACCAGATCGGAAGAAAAATAATGAGCTACAGCAATATACCAGCGGGTAAAGACGCACCAAACGACATCAATGTCATTATCGAAATTCCAGCGCAAGCAAATCCAGTTAAATACGAAGTCGACAAAGACATGGATGCGCTTATCGTAGACCGTTTTATGACAGCACCTATGTTCTATCCTGCCAACTATGGTTATGTTAACCACACATTAGCAGACGATGGTGACCCAGTTGACGTATTGGTGATCACACCTTACCCAGTTGTACCAGGTTCTGTTATTCGTTGTCGCCCTGTGGGTGTATTGAACATGTCTGACGAAGCCGGTATGGATGCAAAACTGGTTGCTGTACCACACGAAAAACTAAGCAAAGAGTACGGCCACATTCAAGATGTGAACGACATCCCACAATTGCTTCGTGACCAAATCGAACACTTCTTCGAGAACTACAAAAAACTGGAAGAAGGTAAGTGGGTAAAAGTAGAAGGCTGGGCAAGCGCAGAAGAAGCTCGCAAAGCCATTGTTGAAGGCGTAGAAGCTTACAACGCACAGTAATACAACGTTTCGCTGGCCACTTGTTTCTCTTGTACAAGCATATCACCAGTAACAAACGAAAAAAAACCGATCCATTTGCGATCGGTTTTTTTATTGCCTATCAAACATAACCGCCTGACAGGCATACTTATATTTACTCTTGTGAATCTAAGTAACGTTCAGCATCCAACGCCGCCATACAGCCCGTTCCAGCAGAGGTAATGGCTTGACGGTAGATATGATCACTGACATCACCGGCAGCGAACACACCTTCAATACTGGTTTGTGTCGCATTACCTTGTGTACCAGACTGAACTTTCAAATAACCGTCTTTCATGTCCAATTGGCCTTGGAAAATATCGGTATTTGGCTTGTGACCAATCGCCACAAACAAACCTGCTACAGCCAGATCTTTCATCTCACCTGTTTGGTTATTCTTAATACGCACACCAGTAACACCAGTGCCATCACCTAAGACTTCATCTAGTTCCGAATGCCATTCAATTTTCACATTGCCATTGGTCGCTTTATCCAACAGTTTATCGGCTAGAATTTTTTCTGAACGGAATTTATCACGACGGTGAATCACAGTAACCGTCTTAGCAATGTTCGATAGGTACAGCGCTTCTTCAACGGCTGTGTTACCCCCACCAATCACCGCAACATCTTGATTACGGTAGAAGAAGCCATCACAGGTTGCGCAAGCTGATACGCCTTGTCCCATGAATTTGCTTTCGCTTTCAAGCCCTAGGTATTGAGCACTGGCGCCCGTGGAAATAATCAGAGCATCACAAGTATATACGCCACTGTCACCTTCCAAACGGAATGGACGGTTTTGCAGATCAACTTTGTTCACATGATCAAAAATAATTTCCGTTTCAAAACGCTCTGCATGCTTACGCATGCGCTCCATTAACTCTGGACCTTGCACGCCTTGATCATCACCCGGCCAATTATCGACTTCCGTTGTGGTCGTCAATTGACCACCCATTTGCATACCAGTGATCATTACAGGATTCAGGTTCGCACGAGCAGCGTATACAGCGGCCGTATAACCAGCAGGTCCTGAACCTAAAATCATTAATTTAGCGTGTTTCACATCGCTCATCTTGTTGCTCCTGTAATTAAATGTTTGCTCGATAGACAGATCTATCAGCGAAATGTTGTGGTGAATTCTACCGAAAAATCCACTAAATACTTAACGAAAAATATTAATTACTGAAATAGGGCTTATCTATGACTTTTCAACCGTCACCCTCGCCTTTTCTGAACAAACCTTGCACGCTAGATCTTGCGTTAATTGCATCTCCCGCCAACTTGCTTGAAAACCATCAAACAGTTTCAGTGAGCCGTGTTTGACGACCCCTTTCTGACTCACTACTTTTATGGCTTCCAAAGCCTGATAGACACCAAGCAAGCCAACAACTGGAGACAATATCCCACTTTCATTACAACTTAATGCTTGATCAGATAAAGCAGGGTATAAACATTCATAACAAGGTGACTCGTGCTGATCATACAAAAAACTGACTAATTGCCCCTCCCAACGAATCGCAGCCGCACTGATCAAGGGCGTTTTCAACTGCCAACATGCTCTGTTAATGGCTTGTCGCGTGGTGAAGTTATCAGTGCAATCAAGTACTGCATCCACTTCCGCAATCACGTTTTGCAAGTTTTCATCCGATAATCTTTGTTCAATAGTTTGAAATTCTGTGCGGGCATTTTTGGCCCGTAACTGACTCGCCGCCGCCTCAACTTTTGTTTGCCCGACCTGGCTTTCTTCATACAAAACTTGCCGTGGCAGATTGCTGTTTTCGATACGATCATCATCCGCCAACAACAAATATCCCACACCTGATGTTGCCAAATACGTCGCCGCAATGTTCCCCAATCCACCCAAGCCAACAATCAGTACTTTCGCCTGTTTTAATTTAAGCTGACCTTCAACATCAAAGTCCGCAAGCAATAGTTGACGACTATAACGGTCTAACTCAATTTCGTTCATGTTCACCTTACTTTTCTTATGATTGATTCTGCCCGAGTGGTCAATTTTTTGCTAAAATCCTTTTATTAACCCATTCGATGAGCAAACAGCATGAAATTCCCCGGCAGACGTAAACTCAAGCACTACTTTCCCGTATCTCAACCTAAGCCCATCTTACCATCCATTGATGTGCAACCGGATAAAGATACCTACATTGTTGGGTTAGACGAAACCATTGTTGATGTCGTGGCTAATGTATCCGATGAATTTCTATCGCAGTTTAGCATCCATAAAGGGTTATCCAATCTAGTGGATACAGATACGGCATCGGCCATCTATCATGAACTGGCCGCTCAAGGCTGCATTTCGGATCACTTTGCTGGCGGCACCATCGGCAATACCATACACAATTACTCTGTCCTTGCCGATGATAAATCTGTGTTGCTCGGCGTGATGTCCGCCAATATCACGCTGGGCTCTCCTGCTTATCACTATATTTGTCACACCAGCAGCAAGGTGGACATGAACCATTTACAAGGCGTGTCTGGCGATATAGGCCGAGGCATCACCTTAATTACACCAGATGGTGAACGCACCTTTGCCATTGCGCCAGGCGATATGGATGAGCTCAATACAGAACACATTCCAGAACACATCATTGCTGGCAGTGCCGCATTGGTTACCTGCGCCTACCCATTACGCCATCAAGGAAAACCCATCAAACAAGCTATGTTGACCGCATTAGAATATGCACATCAACATCAAGTACCAACGGTTCTTACCCTTGGCACCAAGCATCTAGTAGAAGAAAATAAAGACGAATTACTGGATTTAATTAAGCGTCATGTCAATGTTCTCGCCATGAATGAGCTCGAAGCCGAAGCGCTAACTGGCTTATCTGATCCCCTACAAGCGGCTGATCAAATTCTCGAATACGTTGATATTGTGTTATTAACAGCCGGCCCTGATGGTATGTATCTATGCGGTTACACTGACGATACGGTAAAACGCGAAACCACAAACCCAATTAAGTCTGGTCGACTTGCGGATTTCAATCGCTGGGAATTCAGTCGTCCTATGCTGCGTTCCGCTTGTCAAAACCCCATCAAAGTCTTTTCTCATATCGACCCTTACATGGGTGGGCCTGAAAAAATCCGCAATACCAACGGCGCGGGTGACGGCGCTTTATCGGCTTTACTGCACGATATCTCAGCCAACCACTTTCATAAAGACAGCTTACCGAACTCCAGTAAACACGCGGCACCTTTTCTGGCCTATTCTTCGTTCGCCCAGATTTGTAAATATTCGAACCGAGTGAGTTATGAAATTCTGGTGCAAAATGCACCGCGCCTCTCTCGTGGTTTGCCTGAGCGTGAAGACAGCTTAGAAGAAGCGTACTGGGAGAGATAAACCTATCTAAACGCAAAAAAGCCATGCAGACTCTCATCTGCATGGCTTTTATCGTTAACCCGCTTTCGCGATTAACTCATTGCTTCAATGCCAAGCGCATCATTACGCTCAAACATGCGATCCAATTCCAGCAAGATAACCAGCTCTTCCTCTTTTTGGTAAACCCCTTGAATAAACATCAAGGCTTCATCATTACCAACGCTAGGACTCTGTTCAATCTCACCTTGATATAGATAAAAGACTTCTTGCACAGCATCAACCAGTAGACCAATCTGCTCTCCATCATGCTCAACAATAATGATACGAGTATCATCCGTAATGGTGCATTCTGGCAGACTGAAGCGAACACGTGTGTCCACGACTGTGACAACATTACCACGCAAGTTAACGATACCAAGCACATAAGAAGGCGCACCCGGAACAGGAGCAATTTCGCTGTAACGCAAAACTTCCTTAATCTGCATGACGTTAATGCCGTATGTTTCGTCAATCAGTTTAAAAGTAAGGTACTGAAGCAGTTCACCTTTCTTGCTTTCAGTAAGACCTTTACCCGTTTCGTTAATAGGTGCTAATTCCGACATGGCTCATATCCATATTCAATTTAATAAAGAAATACTCTAGAACTCATCATATGCCCTAGCATAGCCAAGTTATGATGAGTGTTCGAGCTAATTTAAGTAACAATTAGTTGTCTTGTTGTATACCAACGATAACCCAGTTACCGCTTGCAGAAGACAGATTTTTCTCTAAATGCCAAATTTCATTTGTTTCAGAGGTTTCATCACCCTCTTTAATCCATCCTGAGAATTGCAACGAAATCGATGCAGTGGATCCAGAAATTTCACCGCGCACTAACTCCACCATCAAAGAAACGACTTCTGTCACTGGCTTATTATCACCATATTTCGCACGCTCAGTCACTAACATGTTGTACATTTCGGGACTGACATAATCCAAGATGGTATCAAAATTATTATCATCCCAAGCTTTTTGGAGCAACACATAATGGTTCTTCGCTTCTGCGACAAACGCTTGCTCATCAAAGCCTGGTGGCAACTGCATTTCAGGCATGCCGCCAAAACCGGACAAACCAGGCATAGCATTTGGTTGAGTAGGTTGAGACGCACCTGACATATCACGGTACATACCGCCGGCTTGCGCCGCTTGACGTTTTGGTGCAATAAAGAACTTATAAATCAAGAAACCGATCAAGGCAAATAACAAGATATCACCGAACGAAATACCATCAAAAGCACCGCTACCTAACAAAGCAGCAAACAAACCACCTGCCAGTAGACCGCCTAACAAACCGCCACCTAGACCACCTAAAAGACCTTTGCTTTTAGTCGAGCTATTCGTGCTATTCGTCGCTTTAGAGGTCGAATTAGTCGCACTTTTTTGTTTGGAGATAGAGAAGCTTTTACCAAAGCTCTTACTGCCACCAAATTTTTTAGCCTGCACTTCGGCGCTGTAACCGCCAGCGCCGATTGCTAAAATAAACGCCATAAACATGGCAAATGCCGTTGTTTTCACTGTTTTTCTCCGCTTAATTAAAATTCACTAGACCGACTGCGTCGCGCAATTTAACAATACTTTCTCTTGCACGGGTACGAGCTTTCTTCGCTCCAGCCTGTAATATGTCTTCAACAAACGCTGGATTGGCCATTAGTTCGTGATATTTTTCACGAGCTTCACCTAATTGACCATTCACAAGCGCAAATAGTTCCTTCTTGGCTTCTCCCCAAGCAATACCATCAGCAAACTTTTGGCGCATCTCAGTCGTTTGTTCTGGCGTCGAAAACGCTTGGTAAATATCAAATACCGTTGAATCATTTGGATCTTTCGGCTCACCCGGTTCCAACAAATTGGTTTTAATCTTGTTAATACCTTTTTGCAGTTTCTTCTCTGTTTCAAACAATGGGATCGTGTTGTTGTAACTCTTACTCATCTTACGACCATCAAGGCCTTTTAGGATCGATCCTTCTTCACCAACCACCGCTTCTGGTAAGACAAAATGTTCACCAAATAGATGGTTAAAGCGACCAGCAATGTCACGGGCCATTTCAATGTGTTGAATTTGATCTCGTCCAACCGGCACTTTGTGAGCATTAAAGGCAAGAATGTCTGCTGCCATTAGCACAGGGTAACAAAACAGCCCCATTGTAATGCCGAAGTCTGGGTCTTGTTCGTTGGCTAGGTTTTCGTCTACCGCGCCTTTGTAAGCGTGTGCGCGGTTCATCAAACCTTTTGCGGTAACACAAGTCAGTAACCAATTCAGTTCCGTAATTTCTGGAATATCGGATTGACGATAGAAAGTTGCTTTATCCGTGTCCAATCCACAAGCCAGCCAGGTCGCTGCGATTTCCAAACGAGACTGCTTCACACGCTCTGGATCTTGGCATTTGATCAAAGCATGGTAGTCCGCAAGAAAAAAATAAGATTCCGTATTTTCTTGACGGCTTGCTTCGATCGCTGGACGAATCGCGCCCACATAGTTGCCTAAATGAGGCGTGCCTGTGGTCGTTACACCGGTTAAAACAATTTCTTTTGCCATTATTGTTTACTCTTTTCCTACTTTACAAAGTGTCAAAATGTGCGCTTACCTTATCACAAAACCTTGCTTTAGCATTGCCTGCAATAGAATATTTAATTCAATGTTTTTATACACTTTTTTGCTTTACTTATTGATGGCATCAAAAGCTGTAAAATCAAGTCATGGGCTTATTCCCTTACGAGCCTTTGCCCCATAGCGCTTCAAGCAATCCCGAATGACGTTTAATACGAGATTCTGCTGCTAAACGAATTAACGAACGACTGCCCCACAAGGTAAACCGTCGCTTCGCCCTCGTAATGCCGGTATAAACCAGCTCTTTTGTCAAAACAGGCGATGGCGTCATGGGCAACACCAAGGCAACCTCGGAGAATTCAGAGCCTTGAGATTTATGAACCGTCATGGCAAACACCACTTCATACTCATTTAATCGACTCGGTAACAAGCCAACAAACTCGCCATCTGGTTGCATAAACCAAACCCTGAGTCGTCGCTCTTGATCGGCCAAACATATGCCAATGTCACCATTAAACAAGCCTAACGCAGCATCATTACGAGTCAGAATAATGGCTTTCCCCGGATACCAAAGGTGAGGATCACGCAGCAAACCGCGTTGATAAAAATGTTGCTCCAAATGCGCATTTAAACGCTCAACCCCAAACTCGCCTTGTCGTACCGCTGTCAGAATTTGGTATTGAGAAAATGCCTGATAAACCGTTTTTACGTCACCGCCATCACGAACCGCTCGCCAATACTCATCATAGCCTTTTGCTAAACGCCCTATGTCAGGTTTGGTTTGATAATCATCAGGTTCATGCCATTTCACGTCTTGATAACCTTGATCAAGACACGCCATGACTTGATTTGCATCCCCCACGTTCATGGCTTTCGCTAAATGGCCTATACCACTGTCGGCATCAAAACGATAACTTTTACGCAATAAGGTTAATACTCGACTGATCGGTGGCGCTACCACATTGGCAAAGCGGGTCACCTCCTCTCCCGTACAAGCATACAAATGGTCCGCCCAATTCGGTTGAAAATAGGCCTGCTCAATGCCAAAAGACAAATCCCCCAGCACACTACCGGCTTCAACTGAGGCTAACTGGTCTTTATCACCCAACAAAATCAAACGAGCATGACTGGGTAAAGCATCGATCAGCTTCGCCATCATCGGCAAATCGACCATGGACACTTCGTCAACCAACAACACATCCAGATGCAATGGATTATCATGATGATGCTTAAAGCGGCTGCGGCCAAAATCACTCCCTAACAAGCGATGTAACGTACTCGCCTGCTCTGGAATGGCCTGTTTAATGTCGTCACTGAGCGGCAAAGATGCCTTGGCTCCGGCGATCGATTCGGTCAAGCGAGCTGCCGCTTTCCCTGTAGGAGCCGCCAGTTCAATGCGCAGTCTCTGACCTTGACGCTGAGACTCCGCCACCAGCAGGGCTAATAATTTGGTCACTGTGGTGGTTTTGCCGGTTCCAGGGCCACCGCTAATCACCGAGAAAGGCAAGCTTGCCGCATTGGCGACCGCCACTTTCTGCCAATCAAGTTCGTTACTATCAGCAGGAAACAAGGTGCTAATCAAAGCATGGTCGAAGGACAAAGTGGGCGCAGAAATTTGACGGTTTATGTAACCTAATACCGACTGTTCATATTGAAAGTAACGATAAAGGTACAAGCGCGTTCCCGCTAATACCATCGGCTTTTCTGTTATGGCTTGAGCCTGACTAACAAGGTCTGATTGCCATAACTGCTGACACCATTGCTCAACAGAATGCACACCTGACGTCATCAAGACTTGCTGCAACTCATTAGCACGAATGCCTTCGGGTGGCTGTGACCAGACATCAGCCAAATCCAAACAAATATGCCCAGCTCCCAGTGCCGCACTGGATAATGCCCCAGCCATTAAGACAGCCGCATGAGATTCGCCGGCATGACTCGCCAATTGCTCAATCCACTGCACGTCAATGGCTTTTAATACACCTCGGTTACGCCAATCCGTTAAGAAGTGCACCTCTTCAGCGAGAAGATCCGCATCGGCATTTAACCAATCTAATTGCTTAGAAGAGTCCATATTGTATTGCCTCTTGAGAAGTCGATTGGCCACCGTCGTCACTCTCACCCGTCGGTTTGCCTTGGAACAAGTCATCCATGGCATTGACATGTGCCAGAGTCAAACGCGTACGGAACACCCCCGTCTCTTTATCTGGTGACATACCGCGCAAAAAGCCATAAACCACGCCGCCAATATGTTGTTCATAATCATAGTTGGGCAGACGTTGCCTTAACAGTCGGTGCAGAGCTAAAGTGTAAAGTTGATATTGCAAATCATAGCGATGATCCAGCATCGCATGATTTAATGCCTCTTCGCCGTAGTCATTAAAGTCTTCGCCCAAATAGTTGGACTTATAATCCAACACGTAATACCGCCCCTGCCACTCAAACAATAGGTCAATAAAGCCCTTCAACATGCCTTTTAACGGACGATCTTGAATCCTCGGTGCTTGCTTAGACAAAGGGTCATGGGTTCTGGCAAGCGCATCTAATTGCAATGCATTCATATGCCTGACCGGCAAGAAAAACTCCATCTCCTTTCGACAAGCCGACACAGGCAATGTGACCAAGGTCGCTCCCGCCACCAATTCCGTTTGCAAGATGTCGGGCAACCACTCAGTTAACACCGTCTGCCAATCCTGAAAGCCATTACGTTGATAATAAGCCGCCATGTTAGTTTGCTGATTCGTTCGGATCAGATCCGCAAAGCTAGGTTGATCAATCGTCTCAAGTAGCGCTTTCCCTTCAAGCAGATCATGCAAAAACGTACCTGGCGCCGCCCCTCTTGGAAAAGTAAAGCGGTTCGCTTGCGGTTCTGCTGCTGGCTCGGCAAGCGCCTCAGGTAATGGCGCAGACATGGCATCTATTACTTCAACCGTCACAAGCTCATCTAGACCAGGTAAGCTTTCATCTCGAATCTCTTTGTCTTCCACTACCAATGACGAATAACTGCCAATCCACCAATCTCGCTCCACTCTGCCAGTAAACTCACGTGCGTTCGCGGAGTCTAATGGCGTTTGTTGCATTTCAAATCGAGGTAAATCCAAAGGCTCTGATGATAAATCGACAAGCTTCATTTGTTCAGCAGAATGAGCCTCACACAATCGCATCAGACTTGGGTATAAATCCCCAGCGGCAAAGGCTTCACCTTCTGACAATAACGCACCGACACCGCTTAAATGCACCTCTAACGACGCCTCTCGACTCTTAGTCGCTTTTTTACCCACCTCCATGCAGCCAATAAAACACGCCTCTTTAGAGCGAGTTAATGCCACATAGGCCAAGCGAATCTCCGCGGCATACAATTCTTCTTTATGTTGTTCGGTTTGCGTCTCATCAGGGTCAATAGCAATCCACAATTGCTGCTGTGCATCATGATAAAGGGCTGACTTTTCCCTATCCTGATAAGGTGTCAGAGCAAAAGGCAAATACACAATGGGGTATTCCAGCCCTTTACTCTTGTGAATGGTCACAATACGCACCAACTCAGCATCCGTTTCTAAACGAATTTTTTGCTCATCACTGTTGCCATTTGGCGACTGAATAGACAAACGCAGATAGCGCAAGACGCCTTCTTTCGAATCTAGTTCCAATGACTTTTCTTGAAGTTTTTCAGTAAGATGCAAGAAATCCGTGAGTCGTCTTTCGCCGTCTACATGTCGCAGCATATTGGGAGCTAGGTTCACGTCCTGCATAAAAACGCGCAGCATGGGCAATAAGCCCTGCTGCTCCCACAAGGTTAAATACCCTTGGAAAGCCTGTACCCACTTTTCGTACACCACATCATCATGATTCAGAGTGTCTAGTTCCAACAAAGACCAATCCACCAAACTGGTCGCTAACGCCGAACGCAACTTGCCTTCTTGTCCATTAGACAGAATCGCCGTTAAGACGATTAACAATTCTCTGGCCTCAACCGTTTCAAATACCGAGCCTTTGTCACTCAAATACACGCTGGCAATGCCACGTTGACGAAGCGCCTCTTTTAACGCATTGGCTTGGCTGAAATTCGTCACCAACAAAGCCACATCCTGAGGCCGCACACCTTGACCAGACACTGTCGCTTGTTGCTGCTGCCCAGCCAATAACAGCTCATGCAAATGGGCGGCACAGGCTTCGGTCATCTGCTCACGATAGTCTTTTGGTGTTACTGGCTCGTCTGACGCTTGATACAAAAATTGCAAGGCCGCTTGTGTCTCTTCGTGGCGCTGAAATTGCCCCTGAACCCCGCGATCTTGTACCGCCACAAAAGGAATGCCAGACACACGAAACGGAGAGTCTTGCGCGCTAAACAACCCATTGACTGACTGAATCATGGCAGCGGATGAACGGTAATTGGTGGCCAGCGAATAAACAGCATCGACCTGTTTTTTGGCCGCCAGATAGGTATAAATATCGGCCCCGCGAAAGGCATAAATGGCTTGTTTAGGGTCACCAATCATAATCAAACCAAGACTGGTTTGCGTGGTGCTGGCTGGCTGGTAAACCTCAGAAAAAATACGATATTGCACCGCATCCGTATCCTGAAACTCATCAATAAGCGCAATAGGATAAAGCTGACGAATCCGCTGTGCTAACTTGCCGCTATCGTCTTGCGTCAATGCCTGATCCAAGGAGGTTAGCAAGTCCGTAAAGGTCAGCGATTGCGTAGCGCGTTTCCACTCAGTCATGCGCTCTTTCACCTGTTGCCACAAGGACACTAAAAGTACCGCTTTGAGCTTACCGGCTTCAGGAAAAGCTTGTCGCAATTCGGCCACTAGCCCAAAGAAAGAATGCTGCGGTGCCTCCCCACCTTTGCTGATGCGCGTTGCGTGTTCACTAGCATCAAACTTTCCCAAGCATTTATCCAATTCAAAATGCCCAGATGTCGCCCACTGCTGCATCGCCGATATATCTTTCGCAGGGTCCTTGCGCCAGAAATTACGTTTAATGCCACTGTTTTCTAATGCATCAATGATATCTTGTGACTGTTCCAACCAAGTTTCACGAACGATTTGTATTTGCTGTTGAGCCCTTTGTAAAGCCGCTTCCCAATCATAATCTGGCGCCGACACCTTAGCGTCGGGCTGATTATTCAACAGGTATAAATCACGCAGCAAAGCGTCTGGTGTTGCCCAAATGGGCTTTACCAATGCTGCTTTACCGTCGCTCATCGGATAAAACACCCGCCGCCAAACATCCTTCACCGCCATCGCAAGCGGAGCCTGCTCGTCCGTTTCAATGGTTTGCTGAAACAACATGCGACTTTCAAAGGCATTTTGACTGAGCATACGCTGACAAAAACCATGAATGGTAAACACCGCCGCTTCATCCATTTGCTTTTCAGCATAAAGCAGTTTTTCTATAGCATCCGCTTGCTGCTCTGCCGTCATGACATTAAGCCATTGAGACAGAAACACATCGTCACTCTGTTGCAACATTAAGGCTTTACGCGCCCCCCGAATACGAGCTCGAATTCGCGCTTTTAATTCCGCGGTGGCCGCTTCGGTAAAGGTCACCACCAGAATTTGATCGACCGTTAATGGGCGCTCTAAATCCCCTGACTGCCCCGTTGGCACCAATAAACGCAAATACAAGTTGGCAATGGTATAGGTTTTTCCTGTTCCAGCACTGGCTTCAATAAGACGTTTGCCAAACAGAGGAAACGACATGGCATCAAGCGTTTCCGGAATACTTTGTAGGTGATCAATGTCGCTCATTCTGCTTGCTCCAGATGTCGATGCATCGGCAACCAGACCTGCTCACAAAGGCTCACAAAATGAGCTTTGTGTGCCGTTAGATCCGGGAAATAACGTTGCCAATAAGCATCCTCTACTTCACTTGAAGTAAATGCGCTACTGCTTTCTTGATAGGTTTTTAAAGCCTGCTCCCATGCTGCATCCTGGTCTTCTGCGGTTTTACTGGCACAATAGCTTTTGCACCAAGCATCCGCACTTTTTGCCGGAAGTGGCAAAGGCTGAGACAAACCGGATTGCAACAAGGTTGTCAGCTCAAGCAGATGCGCTTGAGCCTCATTAGGCGGCAATATCGCAAACTCATGCTCAAGCAACTTGCCGGTTTTCAACAGATTAATCAGATGATGTTGCCTAGCGGTGCCTTGTGCACACAAGGCCAAATGCTCAATCCAAAAACGCATTTTTTGATTGGCGGATACGTCCCCCATACGGTAGGACAAACGTGTGGTGGCCGTCGGCATGTCTAACCAAGTTTGTAAGGTCAAAGCGCCCAAAGGCAAATTCACTTCTAACGGCGGTAACGTTGCCAAATCGTAACCTTGTAGAACTTGATATAGCTGACGACATTGTTGCTGACTTTGCGCCAAGGATAAACGGCCAAACGCACCGTATGGCATCACGCCAGTCAGTACTAAACGTTGCAAAAAGGTCTGTTCTTCACCATTCAACATGGCGCCTAATAAAGCCTCTTTTAGCTGATAGCCTGTTAAACCATCAAGGGTAAAAGGTTCGTCTTCCAGCTCTTGCTCTTCTTTTAAAGATAAGTAAGCTTTCAGTCGGCGCTGGGTAAAATAACGCGTCGGATGACTCATAAAACGTACGATTTCATCGAGTGCTAAGGTGGCGGCCCCTTGTTCAAACGTGGCTAAAGGGGAGACGTCTCGCTCAACGTCTTGTTTTTTCGTCATCAAGGCGGGTAGCCAATGCTGATTAAAACTGTAAAAAGCGGTCGGACTCTTGCTCGTTTGATAATACAGTCGGTTGAACGGCTGCAATGGGTGCTCTGTCACCACTTTCTGTAAGAAAGCCTGTTGCGCCTTATCAGGTGCAAGGTCTTGATCCTCATCGAAGACACAACTCTGACCTAAGTACTCCAGCAATTCGCTCAACAAGATAGATGGATTTTTCTCACTGTTGTCCTGAATACTGCGGCCAACATAGCTTAAATAAAATACCTCTCGGGCCGACATTAAGGCTTCTAGGAAGAGGTATTTATCGTCTTCACGGCGGCTACGATCACCGCTGCGATAATGGCCGACCATCAAATCAAAACCCATCGGCGCCACGCTGCGAGGATAATCCCCTTCGTTTAATCCCAACACACAGATCACCTTAAACGGCACAGAACGCATTGGCATCAAGGTACAAAAGTTGACTCGTCCGGCCAAAAATCGCTGACTGCCTTGTGACTCTTGTAGCCTTGGCGCGAGTAATTGTCTGATCACCAACTGATCTAAAACGTCGTCAAATTGGGCATGCTGCCACTCTGACATTAACGCATCGAGCTGATTCGACAATAACTCTCGGAAAGTATCCTGCTCTTCCAACAAGAAGAAATCGTCCGCCAAAGCATACAGTGTTTGCACCCAACCACTCGGTTGCAGTGGTTGTTGTAAGCTCTCTTGTGCTTGATGTATTAGCGCTAGAAATTCAGCAAGCTTACCCGCAACCGCGGCTTCCAACCCTTCAACATCACCATAACTCAAGGTTTCTTGCCAAATATGATCATGCCCCATGGCATAACCCAACAACATACGACGAACACCGTTTAGCCAGGTATGGGAAGCTTGTTTAGGCAGATTATGTTGTTGCGCGGTGCGTTCATCCAATCCCCAACGAATACCTACTTCCACGGACCATTGACGAATTCGATCCAGTTCATGAGCGGAAAGGTCAAAGCGAGCCATCACCACAGGCACTTCTAACACACTGATCAATTCAGACAAAGTAAAACGGCTTTCGCCCAACCCCAACAGATATAAATACGCTTCAACAATGGGGTTTTCCATACCACCCGATTGATCAATCAGTGCGAATGGAATGTGCTTACGGCCTTCGGCCTGACCAAATACAGCACGAACAAACGGGCTGTAGGTATTCACATCCGGTAACATGACAATGATGTCTTTTGGCGTCAGCTGTGGATCACGCTCAAACATATCGAGCAATTGGTCGTGAAGCACTTCCACTTCTCGTAATGGACTGTGGCACACATGCACTCGAACACTCTGATCATCGGCGGTAATTGGGTGCCGATAGCGACTGTTACTTAGATGGATATCCGTTTCTTGTTGCGCGCCATGATTTTCAAGGGTAAACACATCCTGCTGAACCCATTGCAACAGCCCTGAGTGATCAGCGGTTTGATAGTCTTCAAACACATCCAATTCATCATTGGCAATGTCTTGCAGTTGCCCTATGTAATCTCGTCCTAAGCGTCCCCAACTGGCAAGTAAAGGGTTAGCATCAAGGTGTAGCGCCTCTAACCGCAGACCTGGTTTTACATTCTGACGTTTAATTTCACGGCCAAGATAATGCTTATCTACCACATCGCCCCAGTAAAAACGACAGGGATTCTGTAGAAACAAATGCACCTCAATCCAACCAGAATCCGCCAACACTCGAAGGGACTCTAGGGTATTGGGCGGTAAGGACGACACCCCAAAAATAAAGATTCGCTCCGGTACACCACTTGGTCGCACGCCCGATGCACAGGCTTCCGTTAGCGCTTCGATTAAATTACCACGGTGATACAAAGAGGCGCCTTGTTGACTGATGTCCGAGACGAGATCACGCCATAAAATGGCTTGCCAAGGCTGTTCTGAAAAATGCTGCTGTAAAAATGAGTCCTCAACATGATTGGCTTCCCAAGCGGCAATCCAATCAGGTCGATACACCAAGTATTGATCGTAAATATCCGCAATGCTACTGCACAGTTGAAAGCGTCGAACCTGACTGTCGTCCTCACTGAGATACCAAGCTAACGCGGCAAACTCAGGCTCAGCCAACCTTGCGTCTAAAATACGCATTAACCGCCACACTAAAAACGGCTTATTAAATTCACTTTGTGACGGTATATCAGCTAAAGCTTGTTTAAAGGTGCGCCAAACAAAAGTAGAAGGCAAAGGAAACGTTAATCCAGCCGAAATGGAATGAGACTCGGCTAAGCGCATTTTTAACCACTGGGCCATCCCCGGGTTCTGCACCAGAATGTGTTCGTCATCAAATGGATTTTTCGGTGGTGAAACCGCAAGAATTTTTGCCAGCAATACTGCTAAATCTTCCAGTCTATTGCCAGTGTAAAGCCGAAACATACCAAGTCCTTATACGCCACGTTGCCCAAAACAGCTCAAGATAAGAGTATAACAACAAAATCAACTAGGTAGAGACAAAGGAAATAAGTTTGGTGGAGCTAAGCGGGATCGAACCGCTGACCTCTTGCATGCCATGCAAGCGCTCTCCCAGCTGAGCTATAGCCCCACATCACGCTATAGCGCTTTGCAGAAGGCTTCCTTCTAACAATAAGAAACCTTAAGGGAAGTGTTTTATGGTGGAGCTAAGCGGGATCGAACCGCTGACCTCTTGCATGCCATGCAAGCGCTCTCCCAGCTGAGCTATAGCCCCA